>CAWBVV010000017.1:0-10436 GCA_963792345.1 uncultured Alphaproteobacteria bacterium | reverse complement strand
CTTTGCTGCGTGCAAGCTCATTCGACCACCATGCGGGCCGCACCGATGATCGGACGTGACGGCCTGATCAGTCGTTACTATATATCACCTCGCCGCCACGAAAGCCCTCCCCGGACATCCCCTCAACCACCATCCCGCTCAACAAACGCCGGCGAACGCAACCATCGTCGACCGGCATTGAAAGCTGCTGAATGACCGAACCCGCCACCGAAATCGCCCGACGCCGCACCTTCGCCATCATCTCCCACCCTGACGCCGGCAAAACCACGCTGACCGAACATCTGCTGCGGGCAGGTGGTGCGATCCAGCTTGCCGGCAACGTCCGCGCCAAGGGCGAACGGCGGCGCACCCGCTCCGACTGGATGGGGATCGAACGAGACCGCGGTATCTCGGTCGTCACCTCGGTGATGACGTTCGAATATGCCGATTGCGTGTTCAACCTGCTGGACACGCCGGGGCATGAAGACTTCTCCGAAGACACCTACCGCACCCTGACGGCGGTCGATTCCGCGGTGATGGTCATCGACGCGGCCAAGGGCATCGAGGCCCGCACCCGCAAATTGTTCGAAATCTGCCGCCTGCGCGACATCCCGATTATCACCTTCATCAACAAGATGGACCGCGAGGCGCGTGACCCCATCGAACTGCTCGATGAGGTTGCCTCGACACTGGCGCTCGACACCTGCCCGGTCACCTGGCCCATCGGCCGCGCGTCGGACTTCGCCGGCACCTATGACCTGCGCAAGCGTGAGATGCACCTGCTGAAGGACCTGCCGCAGTCGGACCCACGCATGCAGGCGGTGGCCGACGAAGTCGACCTCGTCCGTTCCGCGCTGCCGGAATTCGACCTTGAAAGTTTTAATCACGGCCACCTGACGCCGGTCTATTTCGGCAGTGCGATCAAAGACATCGGCGTCACCGACCTGCTCGACGGGCTGGCCGACTACGGCCCCAGGCCCCGCGCTCAGCCCGCCGACAGGCGCATCATCGAGGCCACCGAACCCGGCCTGACCGCGCTGGTCTTCAAGATCCAGGCCAACATGGACCCGCAGCACCGCGACCGCATCGCCTTCGCCCGCGTCTGTTCCGGCCGCCTGGTGCGCGGCATGCGCCTGAAACAGGTCCGCACCGGCAAGTCGATCCCGCTGCACGCGCCGCAATTCTTCTTTGCCCGCGAGCGGGAAATCGCCGATGAGGCGTTCGCCGGCGACGTGGTCGGCATCCCCAACCACGGCACGCTGCGTATCGGCGACACGCTGACCGACGGCGAAGACATCCAGTTCACCGGCGTCCCATACTTCGCCCCGGAAATTCTTCGGCGCGTCCGCCTCGACGACGCGATGAAAGCCAAGAAACTGCGCCAGGCGCTGGTTGAACTGGCCGAGGAAGGCGTCGTGCAGTTGTTCCGTCCCCAGGATGGATCGGCCCCGTTGGTCGGCGTCGTCGGCACCTTGCAGCTTGACGTGCTGCAGGCGCGCCTGAGGGCCGAATACGGCGTCGCCATCGGCTTCGAAACCTCCTCATTCGCGCTCGCTCGATGGGTTTCGTCTTCCGACAAGGCCGCACTGGCGAAATTCATCGCCGACAACCGCAGTGCGATGGCCGACGATGTCGATGGCGACCCGGTCTTCCTCGCCTCGTCCGCGTTCATGATGCGCCGGACCGAGGACCTTGCCCCCGGCCTGACATTTCGCGACATCAAGGACATCCGCGCCGACAAACTCGCGGCTTGATGCGGCCGGCACGGTCCGCCCTCGGGCCGAACGGCGGCTCCGAGCCATCTGAACCGACCGGGTCAGACGGCCCGCACAGGACCTGCCGGCACAGGACCTGCCCGCACCGCCGCGAGGGCGGCCCGCGCTAAATCCGCCCCATCACCAGCAGGATGACGACGACGAGCAGGACCAGCCCCAATCCACCACTCGGGTAATAACCCCACCCACCACTGTAAGGCCACGTCGGCAGCGCCCCCAGGAGTAACACGATCAGGATAATGAGGAGGATCGTGGACATGGTACTAGCCTCCTACTTGTCTTACTTGTCGAGCGCTTCGCGCGCTGAATCCTTCAAGCCGCCGGCGGCATTCTGCACCTTTCCCGCGGCCTTCTCCGCGGCGCCTTCGGCCTCGGTCTTGGCGTCACCGGTTGCTTTGCCAACGGCTTCCTTTACGGCGCCCTTGACCTGATGGCCGACCCCTTCAACTCGATCCTTGTCCATGATGCGACCTCCTGGGATTGGTTGCCGGTGTTACGGCTTGTACGTCGTGTTCCGGTCCGCCGAGTGCTCCAAACTCTTGCCGGCCGCGCTCAGGTCCTCGCCGGCGCCACGCGTGGTGTAGCAGGCGCTCAGCATTGGCGCGGCCGCCACAAGCACCGCCAAGGCCAGCCAGACTTTTGCCTTTGTGCGCATGGGATTTCCTTTCATCTGTTTCAGACAGCGAATTAACTTGCCTCGGGGGTCGTTCGTTGCAAGCAGCACCAGGTTCGGATCATATTGTGTTGATTTCACAGAACCTTGAGTTCTTGTAATGCCGTAGGTGGATCGTCCCCTTGGCTTTATCCCCCGGATGCGGTTGACTCGGACCGATTTAACGGGAGCGGCCGGCCATGGCGGGGCTTTATTACGAGCAATTTTCGGTCGACCAGGAATTCGAACACCCCTGGACCCGCACGGTCAGCGAGATGGACAACACCTTGTTCAGCGCCCTGACGATGAACGTTCAGCCGCTGCACATCGATGCCCATTTCTCGGCCGGAACGGAATTCGGCCAGCGCATCGTGAATTCTATGTTCACCGCGGGCCTGATGGTCGGGATGACGGTCAACGACACCACCATCGGGACGACCATCGGCAATCTTGGCTTCACCGAAATGAAGTTTCCCAAGCCGGTGTTCCACGGCGACACGCTAAGGGCGCGGACCAAGGTGCTGGCAATGCGGGAGAGCAGGTCCCGCCCCGATGTCGGGATCGTGGAGTTCGAGCACACCTGCTGGAACCAGCGCAATGAGATGGTGGCGACCTGCCGCAGGCAGGCAATGATGCGCAAGCTTCCCCAGTCCATATGACCAAGTCCAAATGACCAGGTCCACATGACCAGGCCCACATGACCAAGTCACATGAGTAAAGCCACATGACCCACTCCCCATGAACAAGCCGGGGGATGAAAAGCCAGCACAGCCGCCGCCGAAGCCGGACCGCGCCGCGAGGGAGGCGGCCGCCCTGCGCGCCAACCTGCTGAAGCGGAAAGAACAGGCAAGGCGGCGCGAGGCGGCGAAAGACAAGCCAGATCCCGCCGAGTGAAGCTATTTCCAAACAGCCCCGATCATCTTTGAGGCGCCACCAATAAAGCGGCGCCCATCGCGCTTGGCGCCCGCCTCCTGGCCCACAGCGATCAATGCCCCAGGGCCTGCACGATCTCCTCGGTCATCTTCTTGGCATCCCCAAACAGCATCATCGTGTTTGGCCGGAAGAACAGTTCGTTATCCACCCCCGCATATCCCGACGCCATCGACCGCTTGACAAACAGCACTGTCCGGGCCTTCTCCACGTCCAAAATCGGCATCCCGTAGATCGCCGACGAAGGATCGGTCTTCGCCGCCGGATTGGTCACGTCATTCGCCCCGATGACATAGACAACATCCGCCGTGGAGAATTCATTATTGATCTCCTCCAGTTCGAATACTTCGTCATAGGGCACGTTCGCCTCCGCCAGCAGCACGTTCATGTGCCCAGGCATCCGCCCCGCGACCGGATGGATGGCATACTTCACCTCCACCCCTTCCTTCTTCAGCGTGTCCGCCATCTCGCGCAGCGCATGCTGGGCCTGCGCCACCGCCATTCCATAGCCCGGCACGATGATCACCTTCGAGGCGTTCTTCATGATGAAGGCCGCGTCATCCGCATTGCCCGAACGAACCGTCCGGTCCCCCGCGGGACCACCCGCCGCGACTGATCCGCTTTCTGTCCCGAAGCCCCCGAGCAGCACGTTGATGATGCTCCGGTTCATGCCTTTGCACATGATGTAGGACAGGATCGCACCCGACGCGCCCACCAGCGACCCGGTGATGATCAGCGCCAGGTTCTGGATGGTGAAGCCGATGCCCGCCGCCGCCCAGCCGGAATAGCTGTTCAGCATCGACACCACCACCGGCATGTCCGCGCCACCAATCGGGATGATGATCAGGAAACCCAGGCCCAGCGACACGAGGGCAATCAGCCAGAACACGAACTGGTTGCCGCCCGAGGTGACGAACCCGATCACCAGCAGCAGCAACAGGATCGCCAGGCCAAGGTTCAGCCAATGCTGCCCCGCGAAGGTAATCGGGGCGCCCTTCATCAGCGCCTGCAACTTGGCGAACGCGATCAAGCTGCCGGAGAACGTGATAGCGCCAATCGCCAGGCCCAGCGACATCTCGACCAGGCTTTCGGGATGGATCGCACCCGGCACGCCGATGGCGAACGCCTCCGGTGCATTCAGCGCCGCCGCCGCGACAAACACCGCCGCAAGGCCGACCAGTGAGTGGAATGCCGCGACCAACTGCGGCAGTGCCGTCATCTGGATACGCAGCGCGACCGAAACACCCACCCCGCCGCCGATCAGGATCCCGAACAGGATCAGCAGGTACCCCCAGCCGCTCATGCCATGGTGCAGCAGGGTGGCGACCACCGCCACGGTCATGCCGATCATGCCGAACCGGTTGCCCTCGCGGGAGGTCACCGGGGACGACAGGCCGCGCAGCGCCAGGATGAACAGGACGGCGGCGACGAGGTATGCGAGGGACGTCAGGCTGGCGGACATCGATTATTGCTTCTTCTTGAACATCGAGAGCATGCGTTGAGTCACCACGAACCCGCCGAATATGTTCACCGAAGCCAATGTGACCGCGATAAAGCCGAACAGCATCGCCCACCCCGATGTCGCCAGCCCGGTGGCCAGCATGGCGCCCACGATGATGACCGACGAAATCGCGTTGGTCACCGCCATCAACGGCGAGTGCAGCGCCGGGGTCACGTTCCACACGACGTAGTAGCCGACGAAGCACGCCATCAGGAAAATCGCCAGCAGGAATATGAAGGGATTGACCTCGGGCGCCACCGCGCCGGACACGCCTATGGCCATGTTGCGGGCATGATCGGCAAGCTCAAGCGCATTACCTGCGAGGCGCGCCGCCTCATCCGCCAGTTGGTTCGGGTTCATCTTGGGCGTCTCCGGCCGTTACGCGGCCTGTTGAGGCAGGAAATTCGGGTGAACAACGGCACCGCCGCGCGTCAGCATCACGCCTTTGACGATGTCATCCGTCTCCGGCAGCTTCGGCGCCTGGCTGTCCTTGTCCCAGAACGTTGTCAGGAACGTCAACAGGTTGCGGGCATACAGCGCCGACGAGGCTACCGGGATGCGGCCAGGCCAGTTGTTGAAGCCCAGCACGGTGACACCGTTCGGGGTCGTGACGCTCTCCCCGGATACGGTCGCCGCGCAGTTGCCCCCAGCCTCCGCCGCCAGGTCGATGATCACGCTTCCGGCGCGCATGCTGTCGACCATTGGCTGGGTGACGATCACCGGCGCCTTGCGGCCCATGACCAGCGCCGTGCAGACAATGATGTCGTTCTTGGCGACCGTCGTTGCCATCAGTTCGGCCTGCTTCTGGCGAAAGGCGTCGCTCATCTCCCGAGCATAGGCACCGGTCTGGCCGGCGGTTTCCGCGTCCTCGACGCCGACGAATGTCGCGCCAAGTGACTTGATTTCTTCTTTCGCCGCCGGCCGGACGTCGGTCGCCGACACGATCGCCCCCAGGCGGCGCGCCGTGGCGATAGCCTGCAGGCCAGCCACGCCGGCGCCGATCACGAAGACCCTGGCCGGCGGAACCGTGCCCGCGGCGGTCATCATCATCGGGAAACCCCGTTGGAAGGCACCAGCAGACTCGATGACCGCACGATAGCCGGCAAGGTTTGCCTGGCTCGACAGCACGTCCATCGATTGCGCCCGGGTGATCCGCGGCAACAGTTCCATCGCCGCGGTGTCGATGCCAGCGGCGGCAAGGCTCGGCACCAGGTCGGAATCCGCGAACGCGCCGGCGATACAGACCAGCAGCGCACCCCGCGGGATCAGCGCCCGCTGCTCGGCACCAGGGGTCTGGACGGCAAACACGATCCCCGCCCCCGCCAGCACCGCGCCCGCATCGGCGCCAATCTCTGCCCCCGCCGCGGCAAATTCCGCGTCGGAAATGGAGGCCATCGCTCCCGCCCCAGCCTCCACGGCAACGGTCAGGCCCAGCCCGACCAGCTTCTTGACCGTGTCCGGGGTCGCAGCCACGCGGGTTTCGGCGGCGCGCCGCTCCTTAAGCACCGCTAGGCGCATGCATCGTATCCTTTATGCATGGGGAACGTTTTGGGCAGAAAACGCCCCGGTCTCCCCAAACTATGGGCAGTGCCTGAATGCACCGAGGAGGCCGCATGTGCAAGAGGGGGTGCGGTACTGCCGCCCCTGGCCACGATCAGGCCCGCGACTGCACATTATCCCTTGTAAGCCTGCCCGGTTAAGCGTTTGTTAACTTTTCGATGCCATCGTGACCGCGGTTCCTTTCGGGTCGCGGAGGAGGCGAAGTGGACATGGACGTTCCAACGCGTCGCACGGCCGTGCCAGAGCAGCTTTGGCCTCTCGTGGCTTCAAGTCTCCGCGACTTGGATCAGAGACAAGCCGTGCGGTGTGTGCTGGCCGACCTGCAGGCCCAGGCCCGCGCCGTCTTCGCCACCTCCGGCGAAACGGTCGACGGCTTCCTGCGGGAGCGGCGGGATGAGGCACGACGGGAAGTCGGCGCCTGATGATCCTCGACGCCTCCGCCTTGCTCGTCTTCCTGCTATCGGAACGAGGCGAGGAACGCGTGGCCGACGTGCTGCTCGAGGGTGCGACGATGACCACGGTCAATTTCGCCGAAGTTGCCACAAAATACGTCGTCCGCGGCGCCGCCGCCTGGGCGGAAGCCTTGCTGGAGCGGTTGCCGATCCAACTCGTGCACGTGGATGAGGACCTTGCCCTGCGCTCCGCGCTGCTCGTGGACCAAAGCTGGCCCACGCCGTTGTCGCTGGGCGACCGGGTCTGCCTCGCGCTGGGACAACGCAGCGAAACAACGATCCTGACCGCCGACCAAAGCTGGCTGGATCTTGCCCCTCGGATCGGAGCCCAAGTCGAACTCGTGGGCTGACGCCAGGAAGATTCGCAATCGGCGAACCACTGAAAGCAACACGCTGCTGCCCCGGAACCCCAGCCTCCATCTGGCGAACTTCAGACCCGGGACACTAGAACGGCACAGAACCGATAACGGTCGTCCGGTGCATCAACCGCCGCTGCGGAAGTTCGTAATCGCAGACCGCGAGGTGCATCGCGGCCGCATTGTCCCACATCAACAGGTCACCGACCCGCCATCTGTGCCGGTAAAGGAACTCTTCCTTCAAGCAATGGTCATGTAGTTCCTCGATCACCGCGCGCCCTTCGTCCTCGGGAACGCCCTCGATGCCAATACACTCGCCCTTGGTTACATAGAGCGCTTTCCTGCCGGTGAACGGATGCACCCGGACGATCGGATGCGCGATGTCCGGCGTCTCCTGCAACTGCTTGGCCGTAAGCTTCGGGCGCGGACTGTTGGCGATGCGCATTCGTTCCGAATAGCGATGAATGGCCCGTCGCCCGGACAACCAGGTCTTCATCGAGTCCGGCAGCGTCTCGTAGGCGCGGATGGTATTGGTGAACAGCGTGTTGCCGAGTGTCTCCCCATCCTTCTCAGGCACTTCGATGGCATACAGCAGCGAGCAACGGCTCGGTTTGCTTCGATACGACGTATCGCTGTGCCAGGTGAACCCGGCATCAGCCAGCCCGATATGCTCGCCGTCACTGCCCCTGATGTTGGAGACAAGCAGGATTTCCGGATGACCGGCCAGCAGGTATTTCTGGACGATGTGAACTTCCAGTTCACCGAACCGGCGGCTGAATGCCACCTGACGCTCGGTCGAAAGACGCTGGTTACGAAAGACAACAACGATGTTGTCGTGAAATGCGTCCTCGATCTGTTTGAACGTCGCTGCGTCGATGTCGTCGGACAGATCGACGATGATCTCGGCGCCGAGCGCTGACCCGCTTTGCATGACCTGTATCGCCATTTCTCCCCCTGTTGGGCCTTTTCGAGACCCAGCCTTTCGCCACCTTGCTGTTCGCAGCCTTTTCAGCACCCTTAACGCATGATCAGCCTGGCAGGAACGCCCCGGAGTGCGGCCAGGCCGCGCAACCACCCGTCCCCCCGCTCTTGGAACCGGCGCCAAGCGATGGGATGATGCCGCCGGTCCCAAGGCTCCGTCGCCTGCCGTGGCGGACGAGGCGGACCAGCGGGCGACCGCGAACAAGGAGCCAGCGGCGCGCAACCGATGTTCGCCACCACGGCGGGCGTCGGCTACGGGAAACTGAAACGGGGGAAACATGGCACTGCTCGACGGCAAGGTCGGCATCATCACCGGCGCCGCATCCGGCATTGGCGCCGCTACGGCACGCGTATTGGCCAGGGAAGGCGCGAAACTGGTCCTGACCGACATCGACGACGCCGCCGGGTCCGCACTGGCCGAGGAAATCGGCGGCCGGTATGAACATCTGGACGTCGCCGACGAAGCCGGTTGGCAGGCGGTCATCACCGCGGCGGAGCGTCTCGGGCGGCTGGATATCATGGTCGCCAACGCCGGCATCGCGATCATGGGCAGCGCCGTGGACATGTCGCTGAAGGACTGGCGGCGACAAATGGCGATCAACGTCGACGGGGTCTTTCTGTCAGTCAAATACTGCATCCCCGCGATGCGCCGCGCCGGCAATGGCGGCTCCATCATCATGCTGTCGTCGGTCGCGGGCCTTCGAGGCTCGGCCGGACTGGCCGGCTACAGCGCAACCAAGGGCGCCGTCCGGCTGTTCGCCAAGTCCATGGCCCTGGAATGCGCGCAGGCCGGCGACGGCATCCGGGTCAACTCGGTCCACCCCGGTATCATCGCTACCCCAATCTGGACCAAAATGCCTCACGGACAGAACCAGCCAATAGATCCGTATGCCGTCGCCGGGAACGTCGTGCCGCTCGGCCAGGCCGGAGAGCCATCCGAAATCGCCGACGGAATCCTGTTCCTCGCATCGGGTTTGTCGAGCCATGTCACCGGATCGGAACTCGTCATCGACGGTGGGATGACCGCCGGACGCATCACCCGCCTGACCCAGTGACGCTGTTCGAGATAACCGGCGCGATCGTCCACCCCGATCATACCGTAACGGTCACCTGGTCGGACGGGGTGAGCGGGACGGTCGACTTCCTGCCGATCATCGACCGCGGCGGCTGGTTCACGCCACTGCGGGATGGCGATTACTTCGCTGCAACCATGGTCATCCTTCCCAACGGCGCCGGCCTGACCTGGCCGGAGGAAATCGACTACTCCGCCGATTTCCTGCGCCGCGTAGCCGCCCTGACGGGCTGACGGGCTGACGGGCTGACGGGCTAAGGGGCTGACGGGCCAGCGCGTCGTGATCCGAACAAAGCGGCCGAGCGTTCCGGTGTCCCTCAAGCCGCGTCATAGACCGCGGCCCCGAACGCGGCGAACGTTTCGACCGCTTTCGCATCGGAGAAGCAGCACCTGGATCGCGAAAACCCCAGATAGAAGCCGCACCACGACCTGGCTCTTGATATCACCAACCTGCAAGTCCTGTGCGGGCGCTGCAATCACGCTTATGATCGACTACAGCAGGCGCAGAAAGCGGAACGCTGACCTCTGTCCTTCATTTACCTTGCCGGTCGGCGGCTTTCGATGGGCGCATTCACCTCGCCAGGACCGGCACCGCCCGATCTCAATCCCGCGCCGCGGCAACCGCATGCCGCTGAAGAAAGTAGGGACGACGAGAACCTCGAATCATGCTCAAAAGTCTTGAGGCAGGGAGGCGCGGGATTGAGCCTGCAGCATCAGCGGGTCTTTCGTCGAAGGAGGGAGGAGAATGGCTATCGTTCCGGAACGGCTATACCCAAAGCAGCTTTGGCGCTTTAGCTATCGACGTCGGTTTATCCCACTCAAAGCGCTGTTCCAGTATCGCGGCGGTCTCAGGAAGGCGGGCGGAACCGTTTGGCGGCAACCTCATTGGGCGCCGCGCTATGTGGCCGCCCTATACCGGCGCCAAAAGCGCGAGAACTGGTTCGCGAGGAGGGATTTTTCCCGCCGCAGCGCCAAGAGCTTTGCCGAAGGCCGAGGAAACACACATCCAGATTGCCCGCGGAATTTTTGGGGCTGGCCGTATTGATGAAGGCCCGCGGCTAGGGTTGTGGCTTGTTGAACAATGCCTCTTTTCCTCCGAGCCCAATCCTGCCATCATCATATCTCCGATTTGAGGTAGCCTGCCCCGAGAGTTCGATCTGATATCAGCACTGTTTGTG
>CAWBVV010000016.1:0-60893 GCA_963792345.1 uncultured Alphaproteobacteria bacterium | reverse complement strand
CCGTGGCAAAACCGGTTTAGGGTTCGCTACGGACGAACGAGGGGGAACCGATGGCCAAAATCATCATCGCCGACAATCCGTTGAACGAGATCGGCATCGCCAAGGAATTGCTGCCGCCAAGCCTCGACGCGGTGGTGGCTCGCCACGGCACCGCCGAATTCCAGGCGGCGCTGGCCGATGCGGTCTGCCTGGTGGGCTTTGGCGACGGCACCATGGACGATGCGTTCTACAAGTCCGCGCCCAACCTGAAGCTGGTGCAGCTTCTGTCGGCCGGCTACGACCGCTGCGACATCGAGGCCGCTCGGCGGGCCGGCGTGCCGATCTGCAACAACGGCGGCGCCAACTCCACCGCGGTGTCGGAGCACGCGATCCTGCTGATGCTGGCGGTTTGCCGCCGGATCGTCTGGCAGCACACCAATGTCGCCGCCGGGCGCTGGCGCGGCAACAACGTCGATGACATCAAGCTGTATGAGTTGAAGGGCCGCACCCTGGGCATCGTCGGCCTCGGCACCATCGGCAAGAAGACCGCCCGGCTGGCCCAGGCGTTCGGCATGACGCGTGCAGTATTACGACATCACCCGGCTGACCGAGGACCAGGCCGACGATCTGGGGGTTCGCTTCGCGCTGTTCGAGGAAGTGCTGCGCACATCCGACATCGTGTCGCTGCACGTGCCGCTGAGCAAGGACACCAAGCACATGATGGGTGCCGCGCAGTTCAGGATGATGAAGCCCACCGCCTACCTGATCAACACCTGCCGCGGTCCGGTGGTGAACGAGCCTGCGCTTGTCGAAGCGCTGCAGAACGGCACCATCGCCGGCGCCGGGCTGGACGTTTTCGACCAGGAACCGCCGCCGCCCAACAACCCGCTGTTTGCCTTGCAGAACGTCGTGCTGACGGCCCACTTTGCCGGTCCGACCTGGGACAACCAGTACACCCGGTTCCGCAACGCGTTCGACAACTGCCAGCGGGTCATTCGCGGCGACAAGCCGCTATGGGTCATTCCTGAACTGAAGGGCTAATTCTTGACCGGACGCTCAGCCTCGACCACTGCCGGTCGCGTCTCGGGCATACCCAGCAGGACCGTCAGGAAGCCAACTGCGCCCACTCCGGCAAGCACGAGAAACGCGACCTCCATGCCCGAAGCGTCCGCGATGCCTCCCGACATGGTAGTGCTGAGGGCTGCGCCGAGATACATGGCCAGCCCCAGTATGCCCATGCACAGATTGAAATGAGAGGTCCCGCCAGTCAGATCAGCGGCGAGCAGCGGCAGGAGAACACCGAACACCGCGGCACTTAGCCCGCTCACCGCCTGGCCCGCGACCAGGAGCCACGAGCCTGGCAAAACCGCCAGCAGCAAGCCGCGCACCGGCAGGGCGCCCCATCCCAGCAGCAGCAGCCGCTTGCGCCCGATCCTCTGCGCCGCTCGTCCCACCCACGGCGACATCAGCGCGACGACGATCTGCGGCACGACGATGCACGCGGCGATGATGATGTTGGCAAAGTGTCCGGCGCGCATAGTCACGGCCGCCCCGGCCAGCGGCAGCATCGCGGCGTTGGATAAATGGAACAGCATCACGCAGACGCCGAAAATGAGCAGGCGCCGGTCGGCCACCAGTCGCTTCAGGCCTGAGAAATCCATCACTCCGATTGTGGTCTGGGCTCTCGCGTGCGGCCCCGGTCCGATCGCCCAAAGCGCCATCAGCGCCGGCACGCACAACACCGCCGTAAGAATGAATACGAACCTGGACGAGAAATACGCACCCGTTGCACCCATCACCGCGGCGGCGAGCCCGTTTCCTATCGACGCGTAACGCGCGTTCCTGCCCAGCCGCTCACCGAGCGCGGCATGGCCCGCCAGGCGCAGGCTGATCGCTGCGATCGCCGGTGTCATGACGCAACTGGAGAAGCCGTGCAGTATCTGCGCGATCAGCACCGGCAACTGGTCCGGCTGGATGGCCAGGAGTGATGCGGCGATAATGATCCCCACCAGCGCACCGGACGCCGCTATGCGCTTGTTCCGCATCGAGTCCACCAACGCCCCGGCCGGAAGCTGACTGATGAGCGACGTCATCGTGCCGAGGGTCAGGGCAAAGCCGATCTCCACCTGGGTCCATTTGTTGGCGGTTAAATAGACCGCGACAAAGGGTCCGAACCCGGTCTGGACGTCCGCCACAAAAAAATTAACCAGATCGAGCGCCCGGTCGCCACCGGGCCGCAGGTAAGCAAAACGATGCATGTTGAATTCAGGGTGACGATGAAGCCGGTTCGGCAGGAGTAACAACAGCAGCCGCCTTGTTTGGGTTGCGGAACTCGGGCGCCGTCTTGATCTGGTTGGGCGTCATCTCCAGCGTGACCTTATGGTTGGGGTCCGCCGGATTAAACCGCAACGCGCTCCAGTGCACCGCGATCTTGCGGTTGCCGACCCCCATGAATCCGCCGAAATCAATGACGGCGGCCTGCGGCTGGCTGTTCATGTCCACCAGCACATCGACCAGCCGGCCGATCTCCTTCCCTTCCGGATCGGTGATCCGTTGACCGAGGATTGCTTCAACCGCCTCGGGGGCCATGGACTGCACGCCGGGTTGGCCAGGTTGGGCCGTCGGCGCAGTGGCTTGCGCCGGCGGTGGCGGGGCTGGTTGGACAGCCAATGGCGGCGCCGGCGCGGCAGGTGTTGCTGGCTGGGCTCCTTGTGCCGGCGAAGGCGGGGCTGGAGCAGCCGGTTGAGCACCTGACGGGTCTGGGATGGTAGAAGGCGTTGCCGGTTGAACGCCGGAAGCCGGCGGCGGAATGAATGGCGCGGCAGGTGGCGCAGCCGGCCCGGCCTGAGGCAGGGCCGGTACGGGTTGCACCCCCGGCGTGATAACCGGAGCAGGCGCAACCGTCTGGGCGTCAGGCTTGGGGGCCTGGCCGGCGGGAATCGCGGGTTGCGCGTTGGGCGAGCGCTGGGCCGGCGGCGCATCTTCCGCCTTCGCAACCGAACCGGCAAGCAAGGCACCCAATGTCAAGGCACCCAATATAGCGCCGACTAAAGCTGGCCGCTGCATCATTACCCCCAGACCGGACACGAGAGGTTGGTCCGCTCGTTCCGGCAATCGGTGCGACAGGATCACGTTGTGGTGGGTCTTGCAATCACCTGCGGCCGCCTGCCCGATCCAACGGATGCCAGACCAATGCCAGCCGCGATCATGGCAATGCCAACGGCGTGATAGATCTGGAATTGCTCATGCAGGAACAGTACCGCGAGGACGCTGCCGAACAGCGGCATCAGGTGCATCGATTGCCCCGCCGCACCGGCTCCGATCAACTCCACGCCACGATTGAAGAAAAGGTACGCAACGAACGACGGCAGCACGGCGGTGTACGCGATCGCAACATAGGACGGCAGACCGCCCTCTATGCGGGCACCACCTGCGAATTCCCAGAGCATGAACGGCAGCATCATGAGTGATCCGATCCCCATCGCGGCAACCAGGAAGCTCAAAGGGTGCACAAGCGGCCGGTTGCGCAACGTGACGCAATAGAATCCGTAGATCACCAGGGCGACCACTACCCAGAGATCGCCCGGGTTGAGCCGCAAATGCGCCAGTACCTCCAGCGAGCCATGCGCGGCTATGGAGGCAACCCCGCCAAGCGACAACAACACCCCGACTGCTTGCCAGGCCGTCGGCGTCTCCCGGAACAGCGCATAGGCCCAGACGATAATGATAAGCGGGGACGCGGACTGCAGCAGCAGCACGTTCAGGGCGCTGGTGCTGGTCAGCCCGATATACGACATCGTGTTGTAGCAGGCGATGCCCGTGGCCGACAGAAGCAGCATCATCGGCCAATGCCGAAGCATCACCGGCGCGTCCGCCTTCAGCCTCGGCCAGGCGAAACCAACCGCGATCAGGAACGCTCCGGTCCAGCGCCAGTAAGCCAGCGCCACCGGAGGAACATGCCCCGCGAGACCACGCGCCAACACGATGTTGCCGGCCCAAAACAGGTTGGAAGCCGCCAGCAGCAGCCAGGCCGAGTGCCATATTGATCGCGCCATCCTGCGGCCAACATAGTCGCAATCCCCGGCTTGAGAAGCCTCGCACCACCCGAGAAGCCCGCATCACTGGAGTTCGCCAATCGCCATGCCACAGATCGTGTTGAAGAGCGAAACCGATTGGGAGGGTTGGCGGCAGGCAGCCCGCGCGCTCGTCCAGGCCGGCTCGGAACCCGACACGTTGACCTGGTCGGTTGGCGGCAAACCTGGCCCGCTGCCGGAGGCCTCCGGGACATTTCATGTGCCGCGCGCGCTGGTGTCCCTCGCTTCGGTGACGATCCAGGCACGTGATCCGGACCGCTTCGGCCTGCTGTACAGCCTGGTGTGGCGGAGCAATGCGGGCGAGAAGCTGCTGGACGACCCGGCCGATCCCGACCTCACCCTGGCCCGCCGCATGGCATTGGCCGTGCGCGCCGAAGCCCATCGCATGCGCACCAACATGCGGTTCCTGCCGGTCGGCGAAAGCGGCTGCAACCCGCTTCCTCGGCTGGTTCGAGCCCGCGCATTTCGTGCTGCCAGCCAACGCCCAACTGCTGGCGCGCCGGTTTCCCGGCCTGGCGTGGTCGATCGTGACACCGGACGGCGCCGCCCATTGGGATGGAACGTCGCTGCTGTTCGGCTCCGGCCTGCGCCATGCGGCCGATGACGAGGCCCTGCAAGCCTGGTGGGAGACCCACCGCGAGCGCCTGCTGGAGCAGGCCACGCCGGAGGTCTCGGTTCCTGAGGCGGAAGATGTGGACGAGGCCCCTCGCCCACCCGATCGGCCGGCTCTTGGTCCGGTGGTCCTGCATGCGAAACCGGACGCCGAACTGCACCGGGCCGGAAAGGAGGCTCTAACCTGTCATCGCTGCCCGCTGTATGCGCCGGCGACGCAGACGGTATTCGGCGAAGGGCCGAAGGGCGCGGGCGTGATGTTCGTGGGCGAGCAGCCGGGCGACCAGGAGGACACAATTGGCCGCCCCTTTGTCGGACCCGCCGGACAGATGATGGATCGCGCGATGGAGGAAGCAGGCATCGACCGGCGAACAGTCTACGTCACCAATGCGGTCAAGCACTTCAAGTTTACGCCGCGCGGCCGGCGGCGCATCCATCAGACGCCGGAGGTGCCTGAAATCCAGGCATGCGGGTTCTGGCTGGATGTCGAGCGGGTGCACGTCCGCCCCCGGTTGCTGGTCCTGATGGGCGGTTCCGCCGCCCGGGCCGTATTGGGCAGAACGGTGACCATCAGCCGGGAACGGGGGCGGCCGATCCAGATGAAGGACGGGCAAAGCGTGTTCGTCACGGTCCACCCGTCCTATCTGCTGCGCATCCCCGACGCCGCGGCGAAGGCCAGGGAGTACGAGGCCTTCGTGCGGGACTTGAAAGCCATCCGGACGCTGATGGAGGCGGATTAGCCGCGCTGGATCAGTTCGATCGAGACGTTCTCCGGCGCGGTCAGGAATGCGATCTGAACACCGGGACGATTGGTGGTCACGTCCATCGTGAAGGCCACGCCCTTGGCTTTCAACGCGGCAACCGCAGCTTTGATGTCAGACACCGTCAGGCCGAAATGGTCCAGGCCCAGATAGGGCGATGCAGGCGCATCGGCCGCCTTGCCGGGCATCGCCTTGGCGATAAAGATCTTCTGGCCGCCGAGGTTGAGGTCGATGCGGGTGGCTCCGTCTGCCTGTTGTGACTTGACGACTTCGGCGCCGAGCTTGTCACGGTACCATTCGGCGGTCGCTTCCGGATCGGGCGAACGCAAATGGATGTGTTCCCAGTTGAATTTGATCATGTTTCCCCCGCGTGTTGCGTGGGTTATTAATTCACCATCCCGCGCTCTGGGCAAGCACGCCGCGCCCTGATTTGCCGGCACCGAACGGCCAGGGCCGTGTTGGCGACCCATGATGCTTGCGTCCGAGGATGTTCCCGGCTAGGTCACGCCTCCGACGCGATCAGCGGTAGCTGGTGTCACAGGAGAGGTGCCGGAGCGGTCGATCGGGGCGGTCTCGAAAACCGTTGTACCCTTTGCGGGGTACCGAGGGTTCGAATCCCTCTCCTCTCCGCCAGCGCAACAAACCGCCTCGCACCGATATAGGTGCACCCTCGTCGTTGAGCGTCAGGTGGTCACTGCCGATCAGGTTTACGGTCGCAAAGAGATCGGGGCCAACCTGATCGCCGTATAGCGTGTGGAGCCTTAGGCTCGAATTTGGCGAAAGGTTGAAGAGTACCCTCGGTCTCCATCATGGTCGCGTGCTGGGTCAGGTTCGCCGTGCAGACAGCGTCGCGCCGGCGCGAAACAGTACCCCGATGCTGATCGGATCACCAGCCAAGTCGTTGCCCGATACATTCACAACACCCGAACATTCATGACGAAGTGTTCGCGGCGTCGATAGGAGCAGAAACACCGAGCAGTTCAGCAGTCTCGGCGCGTTCCAGAAGCCTTACCGAACATTCTCCAAGCTCGCATGACGTGCCTGGCGTTTTCCTTCGACTGGTATTCGTCGCCGCTCACCTCCTGGGGCAGGCGGTCCGAGCTTCAGTTTGTGGTCAAGGCGCCGGATCGGCTCAGGGAGCATAAGGGCAAATAGAAATCACAACAGATATCATTCGAGTCCAGTTTTTTATGGCTACTCACAGTCGTTCTTTGTTCAGTTTCAATTTCGTAAGCTCATCGATCCCGGGATAGCCCGCCCGGGGCGTGCGAACCATGTACCTCCCGTCGCGCTTAACTGCCAGGACGATAGTGTTTGTCTCCTCCTTGCCATCGGGCGGCCCAACATAAAACGCCCGGCCATCAGCATTCGCCGACCATGGTGCGAACTCGTGCGGCAGGTTGCTGCCGTCAGCCTCCACCGTGAAGCAGCAGATAGTCGAATCAGATAGCGACCAGAAGAGATAGATCATGACGGGTCCAACCACAGAGACATCTGTAGGTTGCAGATATATTAGCCGTCCGCAAGCGCTTCAGCACGCTTCCAGCCAAAAATCACTAGTTGAGCACAAACTATCTTTCTGTCGGTCCACACTTGTAAAACTCGGCGATGCAACCAGCGGTAATCCAGCTTAGCCAGCGCTGCCCAGCTTAACCCCCAACATCGGCCTGCCCAAATTCAGCCCGCAGGTGGCGCGCGGCGTCTCGAACCCGACGAGACCACGGTCTTTGATAGCCCCTTCGCGGACCCGGCCGGTCCCCGGAACAGCCACAATCCAACACCCCGTAGCCCCGGGCACACCCTGATCCCGCGACCCGCTGATAGCAGCCCCTCGCTCGCCGGTCCGAGCGAGCGCCAAGAATCGTTCTCACCCCCAGAACTCGCCGTTATCGAGACAGGCTCACACGACGCTGTCGCCCCGCAGCCTTTCCACATCGACGTTGCTCAGACCGAGCCAATCCGTAAGCACCTCGTCTGTGTGCTGACCAAGTACAGGCGAAGCGACCACGCGCGGCGGCTTGCCATCGACCCGCACCGGCCACGCCGGCATCTTGAACGGAGCGTGGGTAGGATGCTGCATCACCTGCATGATCCCACGCTGCTCAAAACTGGGATCATTCTGCAACTCCATCGTGTCCAGCACCGCTCCCGCGGGGATTCCCGCCCCCCCAACTTGCGCCATCGCCTCGTGCTTGTCGCGCGACCGCGTCCACCCCTCAATGATCGCATCCAGTTCAACGCTGTTCTTCACCCGGTCGGATGGCTTGGCGAACCGCGCATCCTCGATCAGTTCCTCCCGCCCGATCACCTTGCAAAGCCGTGCCCAATGCTCCGGATTTGCTCGGCTCGTCATGATCCAGACGTAGTCGTTCGCACCGCCCGGAGCGCAAGGATACAGCCCCGACGGCGCATTACTGCCGCCGCCAGAATGGGTGCCGTCACGCTCCACCGCCTGCCCGCTGCGCGCCTGCGTGGCGAAATTGGTGCGCATGTAGTGCAACATCGCATCCTGCATCGCGACCTGCAGGCGATGACCCTCGCCGGTCCTCGCCCGTTTATGTAACGCCCCCAGAATGGTAATCGCCATTGTCATTCCGGTGCCAGTATCACCCAGCGACAGGCCAGGCTTCACTGGCCCCCGCCCCTTCTCACCGGTAACGCTGATCGTCCCCCCGGTCGCCTGGGCGATCATGTCAAACGCCAGATTCGTCTCATACGGGCTGCCCGCGCCAAAACCCTTTACCTGGCAATAGATAATCCCCGGATTAAGCTCACGCACCACGTCGTAGCCGAGGCCAAGACGCTCGATAGTCCCAGGCGCCATGTTCTCCACGCACACATCCGCCTTGCGCAGCAGGTCCTTTACCAGATCAAGCCCTACTGGCGACTTAAGGTTGACTGTGATTGACTTCTTGTTCGCGTTGAACATGTGGAAGTAATACGGATCATCGTCCGGCTGGCCGGCGCGCAGGCGGCGCCCTGGATCGCCCGTCCTGGGGTTTTCGATTTTGACCACCTCCGCACCGAGCCAGGCCAACGCCTCGGTGCAGGACGGGCCCGCCTCGAACTGAGTGAAATCGACGACGCGGACGCCTTGTAGAAAGTCCAGATCCTGACTGTTGTCGGCCATGGTCGCGTTGCTCCCTGCAGCGGTTCTTTTTGGTCTTGCCCCAAACATGGCATAATGGGCCCGGTTCGTCCAAGGGCACGGATTGACGCCGCTTCGCCTCGCGATACGCTACCCGCAAAAGCAGAGGGAACGAGCATCATGGAGTTCGGCATCGGCATTCCAACATCCGGCGAAAGCTGGAAGGTCGCCCAACGGGCGGAGGAACTCGGCTTCACCCATGCCTGGTTCTACGATACGCAGATGCTGGTTGGCGATCCCTTCGTGGCGATGGGGGCAGCGGCGTTGAAGACCTCCCGCATTCGCCTCGGCACCGGCGTTCTGGTGCCAACCAATCGGATTCCGGCGGTTACCGCCTCTGCCTTTGCCACCCTGAACGCGATGGCGCCGGGGCGGATCGATTTCGGCGTCGGCACCGGGTTTTCGGCGCGGCGGGCGATGGGCCTCGGCGCCATGAAGCTTGCCGACATGGAAGAATATATCCGGGTCGTCTACGGCCTGCTCAACGGCGAAATGGTCGAAGCCGAAGTCGACCCGGGCGTACGAAAGAAGATCAGGTTCCTTAACCCTGAAATGGGGCTGATCAACATCAAGGACCCGGTCCGGCTGCATATCTCGGCACTGGGCCCGAAGGGACGGCAGATGACGGCGCGCCACGGCGCGGCCTGGAAAACGGTGATGTCAGGCGTTGACGACGGTCTCGCTGCGCTGAACGGAATGAAAAAAACCTGGACGGACAGCGGACGCTCGGGTGCCGACCTCTATGCTTCCGCCTGGGTCTGGGGATGCGTGCTGCGGGATGGCGAGACATTGGACAGCCCGCGGGTTCGCTCGCAGGCAGGCCCACGCGCGGCGGTCCTGCTACATCGCGCCGCGGACGTGGATATGGAAGGTTGGATCAACACCTCTCCGGTGCCGGACAGCGTGAAGGATGCGCTGCAGGGCTACGTGGAGGCCGCGCGCAAATTCCAGCCAGAGGACGCGCGCTACCTGTTGAACCATACCGGACATTGCATTGGGGTGAAGCCGGAGGAGGAGCGGTTCATAACCGCGGAACTGATCCGCCAGACTACCTTTACCGGCGTGGAGCAGGACATCAAGCAGCGCGTGGAGGCGATGCGCGATGGTGGCCTGTCGCAACTCGTTATTCCGATCGTTCCGGGCCACGAGTTGGCGATCGAGGATTGGGGCCGGATCGCCAAGGCATTTCGCTGAACGCGCAGCAGCCAATCCGGACTGGCGCGCCAAGTTGAGCGGCAACACGGGGAAAACGTCATGAAGTTCGGACTATTCTACGAACATCAATTGCCTCAGCCATGGCATGAGGATTCCGAGCGCCGCCTGATCCAGGATGCCATCGCGCAGGTCGAACTCGCGGATAAACTGGGGATCGACTACGTCTGGGAAGTCGAGCACCATTTCCTCGAGGAATATTCGCATTCCTCCGCGCCGGAGGTGTTTCTTGCCGCCTGCTCGCAACGCACCAGCCGCATTCGCCTGGGCCATGGCATCACCCTGATGGCGCCCCGCTACAACCACCCGGCGCGCGTGGCGGAGCGGATTGCCATGCTCGATCTGGTTTCAAATGGCCGGGTCGAATGGGGCACCGGCGAGTCCGCGACAGCGCTGGAAATGGAGGGTTTCGGCATTTCCCCCGACGAAAAGAATGCGATGTGGCGGGAGGCTACCGAGCAGGCCGCCAACATGCTGACCATGCGGCCATACCCTGGTTACAAGGGCAAGTATTTCGAGATGCCGTGCCGCAACCTGGTGCCCAAATCGGTGCAGAAACCGCACCCGCCGATGTGGGTCGCGTGCTCGCGTCGCGAAACGATCCACCGTGCCGCAAAGCGCCGGTCTCGGTGCGCTGACCTTCGCCTTTATCGAACCGGCGATGGCCGCCAAGTGGATCGAGGAATACTACGATATCATCCGCTCACCGGAGTGCGTGCCGATCGGCCACAGCGTCAATGCCAACGTGGCACTGGTAACAGGCATGTCCTGCCACCATGACGAGGCGGAAGCAATCCGGCGTGGCCTCGACGGGTTTCGTTTCTTTGGCTACTCGCTAGGTTATGTCGGCATCTTCGGCGACCACCGTCCCGGCATCACCAACATGTGGGACCGCTTCCTGGAGGTAAAGGACAACCTGCCCGACAATGCTGGACGTGGCGGCATCGGCACGCCGGATCAACTCCGCGCACATCTGAAGTCGTATGAAGACGCCGGTGTTGATCAGGTGATCTTCGTGCAGCAGTCCGGCAACAACAAGCACGAACATATCTGTGACTCGCTGGAACTATTCGCCGCGACATCGCTGCCTGAGTTCAAGGCGCGCGACGAAATTCGCGAGGCGCGTAAACAAGCTGAACTGGCGCCGTTTATCGAGCAGGCATTGGCACGCAAGCCCCGCATGATGCCAATTGCACCACCGGAAATCCCATTGGTGGAATCCTACGGCAGGCGCGGCGGCGCGCGCGGCGCGGAAGTGACCACCACCTTTGCATCCGATCGGGGCGGCGCCATTTCCATTCCGGCCGCGGACCCACGCCAGGCGGTACGGTAGGCATCGATTATCCGCTTCAGGTGGCAATCTTCATTTGATTGGATCCCGCTCTCGGAGACCTCATCATGCCGACCCCGACCGAGATAATCGCCGCTGTCAAGGCATTGGCGTCAACCATCGAAGCACAGCGGGACCGTTTCGATCGTGATCGGCAACTCCCTCCGTCCGTAGTCGCCGAGGCCCAAAGAACTCGATGAGACCAGCGAGGCCGGACGGACATGCTCGATCGAGCAACGTATGATGTTGCGCCTCGCCTGCGCACAAGTCGCCGCCGCCGCGAAGGAAGTTGTCCAGATCATCTATGATGCGGCGGGAGCGTCGTCCGTGTACGAAGCGAACGGCATTCAGCAATGCTCTCGCGATATCTACGCCGCCGTCCAGCATCTGCAGGCGCAGACTATCAACTTCAGATGGTTCGGGCAGTTGGCGATGGGCCTGCAGCCCCGGAACCACCCGCTTTTAACTTTCAACCCAGTCTACGTTCAGGCACCTCGGCCCCACGCAATGCCGTTGCGCAGCAAGGTCGTGAATGCATCGGTTTCCCACGCCCCGCGGAACACGGACGGTGTCGTATCCGATGGATCACCGGTCCGACCTCCACGGCTGGCTGGACTATGGCAGTGCCCAAGCGCAAAGTAGGTCACTCCGCCTTTGCCGACTTCACGGGTATAACCGAGCACCCGCGTCCGTCCATCGGATTGCAGGGAGGTGTCCGAGGCGTAGAGGGTTCCGATACTTGGTGAAATCGCCTCGTTTCCATAATCCGCTGTCAGCAGAACGCGGGTTGAGCCCGGGTCTTGCAATTCGACAAAGTACCGGCTCGTCCTCGACCACGAAAGAGGACCCGAGGCCGCGCGTGAGCGGATGATCGACCTCGCTAACGTCAACGCGGAACTCGCGAATTGGCGGATGGGTCAGGAAGTAGCTCCCGAGGAGCGCGTGGTGCTCGGTCTTTACGGCGCGTCGCTGGCGGAAACCCTCCACTCGTTCGGCTCGTCCCCCGCTGGTTCCGTGCAGGCCCATCCATCGGCCGCCGGCTTCCAACCAATGCTGGATCGCGCGGCACTGCGCGGCATCGGGATACGGACCCGCAACATAAGTGATCAGCAACCGGCTGACGGGCAACCACTTCTCGATGTCCGCGAAGTCGTTGCAGACCGATGCTTGAACTTCCTGCTCGGCCAGTAGTCCCAGCAGCCGCCAGCGGGCGTAGTCGTGATCATGCCCAGCGCTCGATCCAGCAGGAAATCCACCAGTAATGACATGGGCGCGGCCAGAGCTATTCTCGGTCATCTGACTGTTTCCCCCGAAACGTACGCCCCTTGTTGTCAGGGCTTTGTTAACTGATCGGAAGGCATGGTAAACCGCCGACACGCCAACATCAAATCGACCTGGATCGCGGAAGCATGTCCGCGCCGGCCACCCCCACGGCCGCCTTGCGCGCTTGACGCCGGTCGCTGGGAAGCCGCTACTCTAACCTCAGGCGAAACGCGTGAATGAGGAAACCAACATGGCAGTCCGGCTCGTTGTGATGATCAATGCAGCCCCCGGCAAGGGCACTGAACTCGCGCAGGTGTTTCGGCAGCGCTGCCTTGACGTCATGCAGGAGCCAGGTTGCGAGGAGTTCGAAGTATTCCAGAGCGTTCTCAATCCTGACAAGCTGACGTTGTTGGAGTTGTGGAAGGATCAGGCGGCCCTCGACGTGCACGCCAAGGTCAATGCAACACGTGCCCCCTTGCCCGAGGGCCTTCGCGCGCCCGGTGGCTCCCGCGAGGATTACGACTACAACAAGACCCGTTAGCTGACGGCGTCGCTCGCTGCCCGCCGGTCTTTGGTAAGACATCCGGCGAAAGGCGCATTCCCCCTTCCCCGAAGCCCGCCCGGCATGGTCAACGAGGCCGGGCGGCTTGATCCTGCAATCGATCCAACGATCTGGCCGAAACCAGCAAACCCCCGCTACTTTCGAATCGAATCGCGGCACTTGCGCATTCGCGACAAGAGAACCTCAACTTTGCTCGACTGCAACTTGATCGACATTTCTTTGTCTGTAGTTCTGACGTCGATACGGTTAGCCGGGAGCAGAAGTTCGTCCACCGCCTGATCAGTCGCGAACGCGACGGAATTGCCGTGGCCCACAGCCTCGATCACAGCCGAATTGCCATGAGCGCTTAGCCAGACCTCACCCAGCCGCATCGCCACGGGCACTCTCCAGTTGTCCGGAAACTGCCAGTCCCAGTCAATGGCGGTCACAAAAACCCGGTTCGGGTCGTTCCACTCGAAGGTGACGCTGCCGTCCTCGTCATAGAGCATCAATGAGCAGCTTGTGTCCGTCGGACTGCGGTGCTCGGTAACGGTTCCCCCCGGCGTTTGCCACCAAACGGTGTCCTTCACTGGCATCGTGAACAGGAAACCTGACAAAAGCATTGGAATTATCAACCGCCCACCTCGCGACTTCGCTTGGAAAGCCGGCAACCTATCGGCGGAAAGCGACGCGTCAACCGCTGGTATGTGTAATTTCGGACAATGTGTCAGATTGGCCGTTTGAATTTCGGCGCCGAATTATCAGCGTGGCCGCGGACAAACGGCTTCCGCTCGGCCCATGCGCAACCTTCTACCCGGAAAGCCAGGATAACAAGGTGCTGCTAAATCCCGGTCGCCAGAAACAAATGCGCCGGAAAACCCGACGCAGGAATCAGGCGTAGGTGTCGAAAGCGACCGCGGCTGAGGTGGCTGGCGCGGTCGCGGCATCTAACGCAACATTCTGTCCATTGGACGGCGGAGTGGCCGTGGATGATTGCTGAACAACCGTCGATGGCGGCGAAGCCAACGTGGGAACCGCTGGTTGATAAACCGGCTGCTGGTAGTGCAATGGCAAAGGCAGGACGCCGGTAGTAGCAGACACCGCGGGAGGGTCCGCCAAATGCTGATAGTCCGGCTGATGATAGTGAAACGGTAGATGTGGAATAGCGGTCACAGGCGTACGATGCGAACCTCCCTTCGTCGAGAGCGCGGCGTCCCCGCCAATCGGTGAAAGCAGCCTATAACAACATTATGATGAATATCAAGATCGTTGTCAACAGGTAAGGATAAATCTAAGACACAACCTGACATTGGTAGCAACAACCGGCAATAATGATGCAAAATGGAATTGAACGGTGCAGCCCGATCCCTCTCCGCACGAATCAGCGGCGGCGTAAATGAAAAGGGCGCCGAAGCGCCCCTGAAGTTTAGTCATAGTGGTGATGATGGTGCCAACCGCCAGGTTCTTCGATCACGCATCCGCTCACGGCTCCCCCAACGAGAACCAGCAGCAAAAGTCCAAAAACTGCTCGCATGATGACCTCTTAATAACCGGGATACCGATAGTATCCATAGCGATGCTCGTCCCAGTGGCGATGACGCCACTCGCGGCGAGCCTCCCACCGCTCGTGCTGGCGCCAGCGATGCGCCTGACAGCGCGGGCCACAATAGTCACCGCTCCAATATACCGGCTGAACCGTGGCCCGCCCGGTGTAGGCATCCTCCGCGCGTGCGGTGGTTCCCAAGCCAATGGCACCCAACAGTGCTAATCCAAGTATGGCATTGCGCATATTGCTTTCCTCCTCGAACAATACATTGCAAGTCGGTGAGGCGAATGCTGGGCACAATCATGTCAGGAATAGGTTAATACAGGATCTGGACTTACCTCACGCAAAGTTTGGCGCATTGTCTTGCCTTGAACAGGACGCTTCGATCACGGCACGCACCAGGCACGCTGCACATGACGAACGCGATCCTCCGCGCCGGATCCTTCCCGGACATCCTGTTCAAGCGAGGATGACCGCGGCGTCCGCCTGCTGTAGGATCGGCTCAGAATAGAGGAAGCGCCATGCCTGAGGTTAAACGTCTCCTGCTGACGAAGCGGAGCTTTGTGGCGGCTACGGCCGCGTTCGGCCTGTCATCGCGGATCGGTCACGCACAGGACATGCCAGCCCACGAACGAGACCTGTACGAAGCCGCCAAGAAGGAAGGCGCGGTGACATGGTACTCCGGCCAGATCCAGGCTGAACCGGGAGAGGCCGTTGGACACGCCTTCAGCCAGGCCTATCCCGGCATCAAGGTCAACGTCGTCCGCAGCACGTCCCAGGTCGCCTATCAACGGCTGTCACAGGATATGCAGGCTGGAGTGGCACAATGCGACTTCTTCAGCTCAACTGATTACGGCCACTACTTGTTCCTCAAGCGCGAGGGCAAGCTGCTGCCATACCGCCCGCACAACATGGACGGTATGATCGCGCGCGTGCGCGATGCGGATCCGGACAACATGTTCCAGATATTGAACGTTGGCCTCTATCTGCTGGCCACCAACACGCAGAAGGTCCCCGCCGCCGAAGCGCCGAAATCCTGGAAGGACCTGCTCGAGCCGAAATGGAAGGGGCAGGAAGCCGTCGGCCATCCCGGTTACAGCGGCGCCATTGGCGTGATGGCGGTCACGCTGCGCAAGCTTTACGGGTGGGATTACTTCACCAGCCTGGAGAAGAACAAGCCTCAGGTCGGCCGGTCAGCCGACGACCCCGTGACCCTGCTGAATGCCGGCGAGCGGACAGTTGGCCTGGGAGTGTCACTGGCGACAACACTATTGAGCATGTCGCGCGGCAATCCCCTTTCAATCATCTATCCGTCTGACGGAACACTGGCGGTCGACTCGCCCAGCGCCATCCCAAAAAACGCGCCGCACCCGAACGCCGCGAAGCTGTTCATGGAATTCACCGCGGGACCAGCCTATGCCAAGGTCGTGCGCGACTTTTTCATCATGCCCCTGCGGCCGGATGTGCCTCCGCCCGCAGGCGCCCTGCCGCTGGACAAGCTCAAGCTGATCGGCGCAACGCCGCAGGAAATCGAGGACGGAATTCCTGACGTGAAGGAGCAATGGCGCGACACGTTCGGAGTTTAATCCAATCTCCGCGTTCCCAACATCTGCGTTCCTCGGCCTTGACGCTCAAAATGTTTTAGGATGAAATTAAACTACGCATTCAGTCACCGTTAACGAGGGAGTTCGTCGTGTCGTGCCTACGATGCATGTTTCTCCCTCTACTGGCTTTAGCCGCTCTCCCTCCACTCCGGGCAAGCAACTATTTAACATCCGTTCCATGCATAATGCGTGACGCCACGCAGTAATCACGCGCCCACAACACAAAATCCAAGGCAATCGGGGAGACGCACGATGTCTATCCAGGACCGTGAAGCCGGCCGGCCTTCCGGACGCCGGACACCACGCCGCGCCATGATGCCCGCCATACTGGCGATCGGACTGATCGGTGCAGCCCTGCCCGCGCTCGGGCAAAGCACTACGATTTTCAATGAATCCAGACTCCTGCATAGCAGCCCAGGCTCCGCATGTGGCGACGCGACGAAGTGCAGGACGGTCAAAGGCGGACGGCACAAGCTCGAGCCAGGTCACAACGAGGTCCTGACGTTTCAGTGCCCCGATGAAGCACCCTATTTCGCCGGATGGGACACTGAACAAAATGAACATATCCGCGCGACAATGTTGTCGCAGCCGCTCCTGGAAAACGGCGAGGTGCCGAGTGGGCCGGACATTCGCCTGATTTTGTTGGCCGAAAACGTCGGGAAGGGATCCGGGCACATTACGGTGTTCCTCGGCTGTTCAACCAAACCGACCCTGCCAACGCGCATGAGGCACCAGACCAGCGCCATTCCTTCCAATCATGCGACCTTCAAGGGGGGAAACTGAAATGACGGGTTTCAAGCCACACCGTCTGGTCGCGGCGCCGCTGATCGCTGCAGCCATGGCCCTCACGCCGTTGGCAGCCTGGGCAACACCGTGCGATCCGAATGTTTTCACCCCAGTCCCGGACTGCCGAATACAGGTCCAGGCACCGGTCCATTATGATGCCGGAGGTGTCAGTGGCTGGGCGTACCATTGCACGGGAGACCGCCCCTATTTTTGGGGCCTCGGAAACGCCAGCTTGCCCGGGAATTTCACTTGGAATAACGACTGGTTTACAGTTACCGAAATCGAATTCGCCGAAGGCCCGCCAGACAAATTCGACGCCGACATCTTCAATTGGAACATATTCGGCGGTGAAGACATAACTGTGTCTCTGGGTTGCTCGTCGGTTAAACCACCTGGCTATATACCGGGCTGCACAACCACCGGCGGACCGGTGCCAGACCCCGAGTGCAAACCGCAACAGAACATCCACAACTATTGCGCCCCCGGCAAGGCGCCCGTGTGTTTCCAGACCTATACCGAGACCTGCTCTGATAAAACAAACTACGTGTGCACCGCCGACCAGGGCCTTACATCCTGTCTACAGTGTCAGTAGCGATCGCGGCACTCGCCTTGGGCAATATCAGCCTGACTGGAACAGTCCGGCTGATAAAGTTGCTCACTCAAACAACCAAATAGAGCGTGCTGACCTTTCCGGTCAGCTATCCGGGCGCTGGCTGTTGTCATCTTCAAACCGCCAGCCCAGGAAACGACCGCTATCCCATGGTGTTGCGCGGCCGAGGGCGTGATCTCGTAAGATCACCCGCGTCTCTTTGTCGTTGTGCCAGGGATAAACATCCTTCCCAGATACTTCTTCGCCAGGCTGTCGATATGCGCGACCGCGCCCTCGGTTGTTTCCTTGGTCACCGTTCCGCGGATCTGGATGTAGCGGTAATCATTGTCGGGATCCACGATCGACATCGCCACCTTCGAACCTTCCGACATGTTCCGCGCCTTGATCCGGCCCTTGGCGGTGTTCACGCGCACGACGCCGTTGGTGTAATCGAACCACACCGGCGTGACCTGCGGCGAGCCGTCCGGCTGCAGCGTCGCCGAATGCGGCAAGCGCTTTCTTCTCCGTCAGCAGATCCAGGAATCCGGCTGGAATTTCGGCTCATGGCGTGTCCTCATCATGGTTGAAGCCCTGTATCATGCATCACGCTAGCGCGGAGCGTAGGGTTCGAAGTCACCAGATCCCGCAGCGAATTGCGTATCTGGCGCCTCAAGCCGCTGCGCGAAAAATCGCTAGCAGACGTTGGGACGGCCCCGGCTTTCGGCAAGCGGGATCTTGCAGATCATCCCAATGCGCACGCTTCGCGACCGAGGCCAGATAACCCGACGCCGCCGGCAAGATCGCGTCGTTGAAATCATAGTTCGCGTTGTGCAGTTCGCGTCCGCCGTCCGCCGGCCCATTGCCGATCCACACGAACGCGCCCGGCCGTTGTTGCAGGAACCAGGAGAAATCCTCGCCCGTCATCGCCGCCGGCATATCCCGGCGCAGCTTCAGTCCGGCCGCCGCGACCGCCTCGGCCGCCACCTCTCGTTCCGCCGCGCGTGTTCGCGGTCACCGGCATGCCAAGCGGTATGTCGACATCGATCGATACATCGAAGCTGCGCGCGACGCCGTCGGCGATGCGCCGTATGGCTGCTGCATCTGCTCGCGCACGTCCTCACGCAAGGCGCGCATGGTGCCGCGCATCACCGCTTGGTCGGGGATCTGGTTCGCCGCCGATCCGGCCTGCATCGCGGCGATCGTCACCACCGCGCTGTCCAGCGGATCGACCGAACGCGACACCACCGACTGCAACGCCAGCAGCAGATGGGCCGAGGCCACCATCGGATCGCGTGTCAGATGCGGCAGCGCCGCATGGCCCGAGTGGCCCGTCACGGTGAAAACCAGCCGGTTGCCCGCCGCCATCACCGCCTTGTCATGCACCGCCACCGTGCCGGCCTCCAGTCCCGGCCAGTTGTGGTAGCCGAAAATCCGCTCCATCGGGAACCGCTCAAACAAGCCGTCTTCGATCATGCTCTTGGCGCCGCCGCCGCCTTCCTCGGCCGGCTGGAAAACCAGTTGCACCGTGCCGGACCAATTCGGGTCCGCCGCCAGCAGCGCCGCCGCGCCAAGCAAGGACACCGTATGCCCGTCATGCCCGCAAGCGTGCATCACGCCCGGGTTGTTGGAGGCATAGGCAACGCCGCTGGTTTCCAGGATCGGCAGCGCGTCCATGTCCGCGCGCAAGCCAACCGAGCGGTTCGACTGCCCGCGGCTGATTGTCGCCACCACGCCGTTGCCGCCCACGCCCGCGACGAACGGCACCCCCAGCTCGTCAGTCTGGCCTGAACGAAAGCGGCGGTCTGCGTCTCATGAAGGGTGAGTTCAGGATTGGCGTGCAGATGACGTCGCCATGTGGTCAGCATGTCGTGCAGGGTTTTGTCCATTGGGGCTCCGGCCGCTCCATAAACATCATGGTTAGCCGGTCTGGCCTGCCGGAGCAACGTGGATGTTGCCCGCGATCAGCCAACCTCGGCCCCAAACCCGGCACGCGGCGGGGACCTGCCAGCCAGCATTGACGGTTCGGGACCCCTACCCCTTCAGCACCTCAACCATCGTGCTGCCCAGCGCCGCCGGGCTGTCCGCAACATGGATGCCCGCGCTGCGCATCGCATCCATCTTTGCCGCCGCGGTGTCCTTGCCGCCGCTGATCACCGCGCCCGCATGACCCATGCGCCGGCCCGGCGGCGCCGCCGCACCAGCAATGAACCCAACCGTCGGCTTCTTCACCTTGTTCTTGGCCAGGAACTCCGCCGCGTCGGTCTCGCTGCTGCCGCCGATCTCGCCGATCATGATGATCTGCTTGGTCTCCGGATCAGCGAGGAACATCTCCAGCACCTCGATGAAGTCGGTGCCCTTGACCGGGTCGCCGCCAATCCCGACGCAACTCGTCTGCCCCATCCCGGCCGCGGTTGTCTGCGCCACCGCCTCATAGGTCAGCGTGCCGGAGCGGGACACGATCCCCACCGTGCCGCGCTTGTGGATGTGACCGGGCATGATGCCGATCTTGCACTCGTCCGGCGTGATGACACCCGGACAGTTCGGCCCGATCAGACGTGACTTCGAGCCACTCAGCGCGCGCTTGACCCGCACCATGTCGAGCACCGGGATGCCTTCGGTGATGCAGATGATCAGCGGAAACTCGGCATCGATCGCTTCCAGGATCGCATCGGCGGCGAACGGCGGCGGCACATAGATCACCGATGCATCGGCGCCGGTCTTCTCCCGGCATTCCCACACCGTATCGAACACCGGCAGGTTCAGGTGCGTGGTGCCTCCCTTGCCCGGAGTCACGCCACCGACCATCTTGGTGCCGTAGGCGATCGCCTGTTCCGAGTGATAGGTGCCCTGCGCGCCGGTAAAGCCCTGGCAGATGACCTTCGTATTGCGCGTCGACGAGAACGGACATCTATGCAGCCTCCCGCACGGCTTTGACGATTTTCTCGGCTGCGTCCGCCAGATTGTCGGCGGCAACGATCGGAAGATTGGACTTGGCGAGGATTTCCTTGCCCAGGTCGACGTTGGTGCCGGCCAGGCGCACCACCAGCGGCACCGACAACTGCACCTCGCGCGCGGCCGACACCACGCCCTCGGCGATGACGTCGCAGCGCATGATGCCGCCGAAGATGTTGACCAGAATGCCTTCGACGTTCGGGTCCGACAGGATGATCTTGAACGCCGCGGTCACCCGCTCCTTCGTGGCACCGCCGCCGACATCCAGGAAGTTGGCGGGCGCCATGCCATACAGCTTGATGATGTCCATCGTCGCCATCGCCAGGCCGGCGCCGTTCACCATGCAGCCGATATTGCCGTCCAGCGCCACGTAGTTCAGTTCGAACTTGGCCGCCTCCAGTTCCTTCGGGTCTTCTTCCGCCTTCGTCGCGCAGCTTCTCCAGTTCGGGATGGCGGAACAACGCGTTGTCGTCGAAGCTGACCTTGGCATCCAGTGCAACGACGTCGCCGCTGCCGGTCACCACCAGCGGGTTGATCTCGATCACCGCGCAATCCAGCGCCACGAACGCGGCGTAGATGCCGGCAACGAACTTCCCGAACGCGCCGCCTGCTTGCCGCTCAGGCCCGAGCCCGGCCGCCAGGCGCCGCCCGTGAAACCCGGAAATGCCCGAGGCCGGATCGACGCCAACCCGCAGGATCTTCTCCGGATGCTTGGACGCCGACTTCCTCGATCTCCATCCCGCCTTCGGTCGAGGCGATGATGGTGACCCGGCCGCTGATCCGGTCGACCAGCAACGACAGATACAGTTCGCGGGCGATGTCGCAGCCGGCTTCGACATAGACCCGCCGAACCGGACGGCCGTGCTTCACCCGTCTGCTTGGTGATCAGCGTGTGGCCGATCATCGCCTCCGCCGCCGCCTTCACTTCGGCCGGAGAGCGTCGCAAGGCGCACGCCACCCTTGCCGTTCGGATCATCGGCGAAGCGCCCGGCGCCGCGGCCGCCGGCGTGGATCTGCGACTTGACCACGTATACCGGGCCAGGAAGCTTGGCCGCCGCTGCCTCGGCCTCTTCCGGCGTCCAGGCGACATGGCCGTCCAGAACCGTCACGCCGTAGCGCTTCAGCAATTCCTTGCCCTGGTATTCGTGGATGTTCATGCGCTGCTCCTCTAGCCGATCAGCTTGCGGGACGCCTCGATCAGTTCCTTCACCGCCCCGCAGGACTTGTCGAACGCGGCCTTTTCGGTGGCGTTCAGCTCGATCTCGACGATCTTCTCCACGCCGCCGGCCCCGATCACCACCGGAACGCCGACATACATGTCCTTGATGCCATACTGCCCGGTCAGGTACGCCGCGCACGGCAGGACGCGCTTCTTGTCCTTCAGGTAGGCCTCCGCCATGGCGATGGCGGACGCGGCCGGCGCATAGAAAGCGCTGCCACGCTCCAGCAACTTGACGATCTCGCCGCCGCCATTGGCGGTGCGCTCGCACGATGGCGTCGATCTTCGCCTGCGTGGACCAGCCCATTTTGATCAGGTCCGGCACCGGAATGCCCGCGACGGTCGAGTAACGGGTCAGCGGCACCATCGTGTCGCCATGGCCGCCCAGCACGAACGCTGTCACGTCCTCCACCGATACGCCGAACTCCTGCGCCAGGAACAAGCGGAACCGGGAACTGTCGAGCACGCCCGCCATGCCCGACCACCTTGTTGGCCGGCAGGCCGGATTTCTCCTTCATCACCCAAACCATCGCATCGAGCGGATTGGTGATGCAGATGACGAACGCGTTCGGGCAGTTGGTCTTGATGCCTTCGGCGACCTGGGCGATGACGCCGGCATTCTTGCCGATCAGGTCGTCGCGCGACATGCCCGGCGTGCGCGGGAAGCCGGCCGTGACGATCACCACGTCCGCGTCCTTGATGGCGGCATAGTCCGAGCCGCCCGTCATCAGCGAGTCGAACCCATCGACCGGGCCCGACTGCATGATGTCGAGCGCCTTGCCCGCCGCTACCCCGCCGAACACGTCGAACAGCACGACGTCTCCAAGCTCCTTCAGGCCGATCAGATGGGCGAGCGTGCCGCCGATATTGCCGGCGCCGATCAGGGCGATCTTGTTGCGGGCCATGGTCCAATCCTTCCGAGGGCGCAAATCGCGGCGCCGGGTGGTATGAAACGGGCCTGCCGAGCGGGTTGGGGTGCCCGGAAGGTGGGCGCGTCCTAGCCTATCGCGCGAGGCCGGCAAGGCGGTGCAGTGCAGCAAGAGGGCCAATGCTGCAAGAGGGCCAGTGGTGCGAGGCGCCCAGTGCAGCGCCAGTGCAGCAAGAGGGGCGGTGCGGCAATACCGGGGCGGTGCAGCAATGCTGGGGCCGGGCGTCCAGGCAGCCCCAGGCTGCTGCCTCACCGCCTCACACGCACAACGCCGCACCAGCGCCGTCCCGCTCGGACGCCGGTATCGGGGCCACTATTGGAGCCGGTATCGGGGCCGGTATCGGGGATGCTGGCACAAGCGGCCGGTGGCCGGCCAGCCTGGCCTCTCCCCGCGGCGTCAGTGCGATCCGGACAGGGTGGCCCCTGACGTGGACGCGGGTGACGAAGCCGGCATCGATCGCGTCTTCCCAGATCGTCAGCCTGGGACAAGACGTCCGCCATGCGTCCATGACGTCGGCGTAGTCCCGCGGTTCGCTCGCAAGCCAGGCAAGAAAGTCGATCGTCAGCGGCGCGAGGATATCGGACACGGCTGCACTCCCTGCGAGAAGATGCCCCAACGCTACCGACCGCGGAAAGCAGGCGCAATGCATCCCGCCCCGCCACCAAAGGCACACCCCAAAACGGGCGCACCCAAAAGGGCGCCTTCCAAGAGCGCTCCAAGCCAGCCTTATGCTTTTGCCGCTTGCATCGCCGCCCACACCCGGCCGGGCGTCGCCGGCATATCGAAATGCCGGATGCCCAGCGGCGCCAGCGCGTCGTTGATGGCGTTCATCGCGGCCCCCAATGCGCACCGACGGTACCGGCCTCGCCGACGCCCTTCGCACCCAACGGATTAACCGCCGTCGGCACTTCTCGCGTCACCAGGCGAAAATCCGGATACTCCGCCGCCCGCGGCATCTGGTAATCCATGAAGGACGCGGTCAGCATCTGGCCCGACGACGGATCATGGATGATCACCTCGCCCAGCGCCTGCCCGACACCCTGGACCACGCCGCCATGGATCTGGCCAGCGACGATCATCGGGTTCAACACCCGGCCGAGTTCCTCAACCGCGCTGTAGCGCACGATTTCCGTTACCCCGGTTTCGCGATCGATCTCGACCTCGCAGATGTGGGTGCCATTGGGGAAGGTGACCGCCGTCGGAGTGAACTCCCCTGATTTCGACCAGCCCGCCCTCCTCCCCGGGCGGGATATGCGCCGGGTCATGCGCGGTGCGTGCGACATCAGTCAGTGCGACCGATCGGTCCGTTCCGGCGATGGTAAATCGTCCTTCAGTGAATTCGACATCGACAACAGCGGCTTCCAGCAGTTCGGCGGCGATCCGGCGCGCCTTCTCGATCACTTTGTCCACTGCCAGACTGACCGCCGACCCGCCGATGCAAAGCGCACCCGACCCGCCATTGCCCTTGCCGCTCGGCAGCAGGTCAGTGTCGCCACCCTCCCACGTCACCTGCTCGATAGGCACGCCGAACCGGTCGGCGACAAGCTGTGTCATCGTAGTCTCCAGGCCCTGCCCCACGGACATCGAGCCCGATCTCAGGATCAGGGTCCCGTCCTCCGCTAGCCGCAGCGTTGAAAGATCCTTGGCCGGCCGCAGGAACGGGCCGCCTGCGACCTCGATGCAGTTGCACAATCCGATGCCGCGCAGCTTGCCCTGCTTGGCGGCCTCCGCCCGCCGCTGCTCGAACTCGTCGAACTCCGCCAGCGCCGTGGCCGCCTTCATATTGCCCTCGAATTCGCCGCAGTCGTAGGTGAACGTCAGCGCGGTCTTGTATGGCATCGCCGTCGGCGGGATCAGGTTACGGCGACGCAGTTCATACGGACTGATGCCAAGCTCACGGGCGGCGACATCGATCAGCCGCTCGATCGCATACGTAGCCTCGGGACGACCCGCGCCACGATAGGCCGCCGTCGGCACGGTGTGCGTCAGCACCCCGCAAACCTCGGCGGCGATGAACGCAATGTCGTAAACCCCCGCGATGCCGCCAATATTGCCGACGCCCCAGCCGGAACGGCCGGAAACATAGGCCCCCAGATTGACGTCCCAACGCAGCTTAAGCGCCGTAAACTTTCCTTCGAACTCAATCCCCAACGAGGCGTTTATACGCATTTCCCGAGCCTGTTCGTCGGTCAGGAAACCTTCCGTCCGATCTGAAATCCAGCGCACCGGACGATTCAACTTGCGCGCGGCCCAGGACACCAGGACAGGCTCCAGGTGGACGCCGGACTTCATCCCGAATGATCCGCCAACGTCGCCGGGCAGCACGCGGATATCGCTCGGCGGGACGTGAAAAATTCCGCCCGCCATGCCATTGCGCAGCGCGAACGGAGACTGGTGCGACGCGTGCAGTTCGATCCGGCCATCGCCGGCGACACACGCCCAGGCACCACGCGGCTCCATGGAATTGGCGGTGACACGAGACACGGCGAATTCCAGGCTCGTCACGTGCGCTGATCCCGCGAGGGCCGCCTCCGCGCCCTCCGCATCGCCTCGTTTCCACAGAAAGCCGATATTGTCGGGCACGTCGTCCCAAACGGCGGGCGCCCCCGGAGCCATGGCCGCCGCGGGTTCGGTGACCAGCGGCATCCCCGCGTATTCAACCATGATAGCCTCGGCGGCTTCGAGACCGGCTTCCCTGGTCGAGGCAATCACCAGTGCAACCGGTTCGCCGACAAAGCGCACCCGATCGCCCGCCAGCAGAGGCCTGTCCGTCTTCGGCGCCGGGCTACCATCCGGGCGCGGAAACCCGATGCCGCCAGGAATGGGGGAGACATCGATCAGGTCGGCTCCGGTATAAACGGCAATAACGCCTTCGATCTCCCGCGCCGGCCCCACGTCGATCGCCTCAATCCGGGCATGCGCGTAGGGGAACGCAGGAAGGTCGCGACCGCCAGTTCGGCGGGGGCGGCGTCAGCGGCATAGTTACCCTGACCGGTCAGTAACCTCAGATCCTCGCGCCGCCGAACCGACTTTGCCTGCATCGTGGCCATTCCGTGTGCTCCCCGCTTTGTTCAACCTCGATCATAGTGGGTTCAGCGGGAAGCGCGATTCGGGGTCCTCGAACCAGGTCGGAAATGCCACTCCACCCCCGCCGGCGTGGGGTGGAGTGCTTCAGACCCCTCTGTCTTCGGTGACCTTCCTTCAGGCAGGCCCTTTGTCAGTAATCCGCGGCATTCGGATCGAAATCCACTATCTTGTCGCCGGGATGAACGGACGAATTACCGGCGAAGATATCGCGATCCTTGGTCTCGGGGATGAACAGGACCCCGATCACCACGGTCGTGGCCGCGATTACGATCGGATACCACAGGCCGAAGTAGATGCTGCCGTTCTGCGCATTCATCGCGAACATCGAGGCCGGCAGCAAGCCGCCAAACCACCCATTGCCGATATGGTAAGGCAGCGACATCGAGGTGTAGCGGATCCGGGTGGGAAACAGTTCCACCAGTGCCGCGGCCATCGGCCCATAGACCATCGTGACCAGCACCATCAGGAAGCACAGGATCAGCACCAGCGTGAATGGCTGTGCGCGGAAGATGTCGAACGGACCGGTGATCTTGACCACCGACGGGTTCGAGGCCGATGGATACCCAACCGCGGTCAGCGCGCCGGACAGGTCGGTCGCGAAACTCCTGGCCGTGGCATCAAGTGTCTTGTCGCCGATCTTCACGCTGGCCTTGGTGCCCGGCGGCGCATCCTGCTGCGAATACGTCACCGACGCTCGGGCAAGCGCGCCCTTCGCCACGTCGCAGGTATTGGTGAACTTGGAAGGCCGGTCGGATTGAACTGGAACGAACAATCCGCGGGATCGGCGATGACCACGACCTGCACCGTTTCGTGCGCCTTCGACAGCGCCGGGTTGGCCACCTCGGCCATGTATTTGAAAATCGGGAAATAGGTCAGCGCCGCCAGCAGGCAGCCGCCCAGGATGATCGACTTGCGGCCAATCTTGTCGGATAGCCAACCGAAAAAGATGAAACCCAGGGCCCCCACCAGCAACGCCCAGGCGACCAGCAGGTTGGCGGTAAAGCCATCCACCTTCAGCACCCCGGTCAGGAAGAACAGCGCATAGAACTGGCCGGAGTACCAAACCACCGCCTGTCCGGCGACCAGGCCGAAAAGCGCCAGGATGGCCCATTTCGCATTGGCCCATTGCCCAAACGCTTCACTCAGCGGGGCCCTGGAGTGCTGGCCCTCCGCCTTCATCTTCAGGAAAGCGGGGCTCTCGCTCAACTGCAGGCGAATCCAGACCGAGACCGCCAGCAACAGGACCGACACCAGGAACGGGATGCGCCAGCCATAGGCCCTGAAGTCATCCGGGCTCATCGCCGCCTGCACCGCGAGGATCACCAGCAGCGACATGAACAGTCCCAATGTCGCCGTGGTCTGGATCCAGCTTGTATAGAAGCCACGCCGCCCGTTGGGGGCATGTTCGGCCACGTAGGTCGCCGCACCGCCATACTCGCCGCCGATCGCCAGGCCTTGCAGGATGCGCAGGCTGATCAGCACGATCGCGGCGGTGATGCCGATACTGTCCGAGGTCGGCAACAGGCCAACGATAAAGGTGGACGCACCCATGATAAGGATCGTTATTAGGAAGGTGTACTTGCGCCCCACAAGATCACCCAGCCTGCCAAACACCAGGGCGCCGAACGGACGCACCAGGAAGCCGGCGGCGAATGCCAGTAAAGCGAAGATGTTGCGGGTCGTCTCATCGAACTGGCCGAAGAACTTGGCGCCAATAATGACCGCAAGCGAGCCGTATAGATAAAAGTCATACCATTCGAAGACGGTGCCGAGCGACGAGGCCAGGATGATCTTCTTCTCATCTGACGTCATCGGACGAACCGCCGGCACTACTGATTGAGCCGCGCTTGCGCTCATGACTTACCGACCCTTCCCTACAACATTCTTTGATAAGACCTGAGCCACCATTCTACGGGCAACCCAATCCAACACCGCCACCCGACAGGGTTACGGCTTGCGATCATTAACCGAAATTAAGGACCGGTGACAGAGGGAAAGTGGATGCTCCGGTTTTGCGGCAAAACAGGAATGTGCAGCAGTCAGACGCCAATCCGCATTTACGTATCAACGCCCGCCATCAACCTGCAGGACTTGCCCATTGACAAATCCCGCGAGATCGGACGCGAAGAAAATAACTGCATTCGCGATGTCGGCCGCGGTCCCAAGGCGCTTCATCGCGATCCGCTCGACCAGCGCTTTCTGCCCCTCCGGCCCATAACTTTCCCACTGGATTTCGGTCGCGGCATTGGTGCGAATGAAACCAGGCGCCACCGAGTTCACAGTAATGTTGAACTTGCCAAGTTCGTGCGCCAATTGCCGGGTCAGGCCAACGACAGCATGCTTGGCACTGCAATAAGCCTGGATACCGGTCAGCGAAGGCTGCAGGCCGGCGCCCGAACTGATGTTCACGATCCGCCCACCACCGGCCCGCTTCATCCCCAGCACCGCCGCTCGGCAAAGCGCGAACGCGGCGTTTACATTGATGTCGAAGATCGTATCCCAGGCCTCATCACCGACATCCTCCAGAGGCACGGGTTCCTGCCCCGCCACACCGCCTGCATTGTTCACCAGGATATCAACTGGCCGGCCGGTCTGCGTCTCGATCTGACCGACCCACGCCGCCGCGGCCCCCCGGTCGCGCAAATCCAGCGCCCGCGTGGTGATCCCGCTGTCCATCGCCGTCTGCGCCAGCGCATCGGCGGCCAGGTCGGTTGCGAACACATTGGCGCCAAGACGGGCAAAGGTCCGGGCAATCTCCCGCCCGAAACCGTGGCCGGCCCCGGAGACCACGACGATCTTGCCATCAAACCGGATGATCATGCTGTGTTGGATCCTGATCTGGTTGCCGATCACGGAGCATAACCCGATCGCGGACAGGCACCAGACGCACGGGGTCCGCGATCCACCGCGTGACTCCGCCACTTCAATCCCGAATCGAGCGTATCGTGCTTAATGCGCGACCCCAGGCGGAACGCCACGCCCTGCCATTGCCCCGGCAACCATTGCTTCGCGCTTCAGCCACCCCGGGGCACCAGCAGGTCGCAGTTCCGCTGGCCTGCCATCAGGCAGTCCTCGATCAACGCCGACGTTCGCAGGTGCCGGACCAGGAACAGCCCACCGACAAGCAACACGAGTACGATCACGATACCCGCCAGGCTCGCGGTCTGTCGTCGAGTAGCCTCGTCGTCCGCGGTTTCCGCCAGCCAATGGTGCTGTCTATACAACGCACCCTCCCTTCGGAACTTGCCCTTCCTAGCTCATTAGGGAGCGGCACGATAGCACAACAAGAGATGACTGCATGCCAGGCTTAAGATAGGGATGCCGAAACGGTGACCAAACGCCAAGGAGCAGAACGTGGAAGGGGTGCGGCATCTCAGTAAGGATCCCCGGTTCGCCGCATTGATCGCTCGGGTCGGCCGTCCTCGTCTTCAAATCCAGCGCCAACGCAGCCCATATGAGGCACTGATCCGCGCCATCGCCCATCAGCAACTGCATGGCCGGGCGGCGGAGGCGATCCTTGGCCGTTTCGCCGCGCTGTTCCCTGGCGACGCCTTTCCCCCGCCGGACGCGGTCATGGCCACCGCGGAGACTGCTCTGCGCGCCTGTGGCTTTTCAGCCGGTAAGGTGGCCGCGATCCGCGACATCTGCGCCAAGGCACTGGACGGGACCGTGCCGACGCGGCGTCAGTCGCATCGGCTAACCGACGAAGCCCTGATCGAGCGGCTGATTTCAATTCGCGGGGTGGGCCGCTGGACCGTCGAGATGTTGCTGATCTTCACCCTCGGACGGCCCGATGTACTGCCGGTGGACGATTTCGGCGTCCGTGAAGGTTATCGCGTGCTGTACGGACTCGACGCTCAGCCCAGGCCGAAAGAACTGGGCGAGATCGGCTTGGCCTGGTCACCGCATCGCTCACTGGCAACCTGGTACCTTTATCGTGCCGCGGAAGAAAGCCGCCAACAGGGTCCTGCAAGCCGCGCATGATGATAGCAAGCTGCTCAGGCGGTGTAGTTAAAGCGTTCCAGAAACGTTTCAAACCCCTTGCATTTCGCTTGCTGCTCCGGCGTCAGATCACGTTTCCAGCGGCCGATCGAGGCGGCCGGGGTCGCGCTGGTGGCGTGCGCGGCGAACAGATCAGTCATCGACCGCGTGTCCGGTGCCACCGATGTCAGCCCGAGAAATTGGAACAGCTTCGCGGTGGTCGCGGGCTCATCAAGGATAAGATCCTCGTATCTTACAAGAAACGTATTCGGGCTGCCGTTGAAATCGATGTTCAATATTTGCCGCGCGGCGGACGTGGTCGCCATCACCAACCGGTCGAACGCTACCCCATTCGACGATCCCGCTGAACAGACAACATCACGAAGATCACGCACCAACACGACCTCCCTGACATTCGGGAACATGAAACGGATGCCTAGCCTGGCGTCACGTTCAGGCAGCGACTTCTCCGCGAAGTAGATCGGACGGACAACACCCTGGTCCGTCGCGACGTCTTCATAGTAATCAAGGATAATATCGCGAAATGCCCCGGCCAGCCGTACCGGCAGGCGCCCCGACATGAAACGGTCCAGCGTCGCTGGATTCTTGAAGACGCTCGCGAATGCAGGGGCGAAGTACGGATTGAAACCAATTTGAAAGCGATTGGCCACCGCCGTTATGTCATCGGTCCGCAACGATCGCTCATGATCGCCCGCCGCGAGCAGGGTCCTCAACGCATAGGCATAGTAACACCCAAGTTCCACCTCGTAGGGCCTGTCCCCCGCCACAACAACATTCGGATGTTGGCCAAGAATAGACATCACCGCGGTTGATCCGGTACGCCCCATCGTCGATAGCAGAATCGGACCGAGTGGTCGCTGGCTTGCGGACGGGGCAGCATCCACGATCGCTGGAATTGACCTGCCTTGGCGCATCAAACAATACGTTGTACCGCTGACCTGGACCGTCACATCATGTCGGTCAAACATCGACAGCGGGGCGGCAAAGTAGAACCTGAATGCATAGCATCCGGTTGCGTCCGGATGCAGGTCTCCCAGGCTGGGTCGTAGCTTGTCGGCGACGCAGCCGCCTTGCAACGAGCCGTTCACCAGCACGTCAACCTTCAGAGAGAGGCTCCAGTCATCGCGATCGGCAACCCATCCGACAACGTAGAATCTGGTGACCTCGTCAACATGTCCGACGTAATCCATCCGCCTCCGGCCACACCGGTCAACGCCGGCATCGACCGGTAATAGTCTCCCCGGCACCCAGGATGCCAGTGCTATCTCTCGTACCGGCACGCCGCGGTCCGCGGCTCCGTCTGACTGACAAAGCCGCGGACCCTTGCGATGGATTTTCTACTTGCGGGATCTATGCCCTGGCCTTAGCCGCCGCCAATTTTCGGGATCAGATATATCTCGCTCTCGGGCCTGAGCTCGGCCGAATAAGCATCCTGGAATATCTCACCATCGATGGCGATCGCCATGCTTTCCTCAACCTGCGTCCCCAGGCCGGGAAAGCGCTGGTCCAACTCCAGGATCAGCCGGCGAAAGGTTGTAGCCTTGACCTCGAATTCCGTTTGGCCAGCAGCGAACTGCTGGCTTACGGAACCCGAGGAAATCACGACTTTCGGCATCAACCCGCCGCGTCGAAGGCCGCACGCACCTTTGGTGGAGACATCGGCAGGTCAGCCAGCCGCAGACCGGTCGCATTGCGGATCGCGTTGGCGATCGCCGCCATCGGCGGCACGATCGGCACCTCGCCCACGCCGCGCGCACCAAACGGATGACGCGGATTGGGCACTTCCACCAGCACCGCCTCGATCATCGGCACGTCGGAGGCAACCGGCACCCGGTAGTCGAGGAACCCGGCGTTCTCCATCAGGCCTTTGTCGCTGTAGATATACTCCTCGCTCAACGCCCAGCCGATCCCCTGCGCCGCGCCACCCTGAATCTGGCCTTCCACGTAGCTCGGGTGAATCGCCTTCCCGACATCCTGGATCGCGGTGTAGCGCTCGATCTTGACGTGGCCGGTTTCCTTGTCGACCGACACGTCGCAGATATGGGCGCCAAAGCCCGGGCCAGCACCCTGCGCGTTCAGCGACACCTCGGCGACCACCGGTCCACCGGTGCGCGCGGCCCGCAGCGCCAAGGTGGCAAGGTCGATCGGCTCGAAAGCCCCGGCGTTGGAACCCGCCGGATAGGCCATGCCGTCAACCCAATCCACCGCCTCGGCCGGGATGTCCCAGATCTGGGCGGCACGCCGCTTGAGGTCCTCCACGACCTTCTCGGCGGCCTGCGTAGCCGCCATGCCGGTGGCGAAGGTAACCCGCGATCCCCCGGTGACGTGCGTGAAGCCGATCGAGGCGGTATCAGCCACAATGGTGCGGACCGTGGTTGCCGGAACGCCCAGCACCTCGGCCACCATCATGCCGATCGATGCGCGTGACCCCCCGATGTCCGGGCTGCCGGTCGCCGCCGTCACCGACCCGTCCTCGTTCACATGCACCTGCGCCGTCGACTCGCCGCCGATGTTGAACCAGAAGCCCGTCGCCAGACCGCGGCCATGGCCCTCTTTCAACGGCGACTTCCAGTGCGGATGCGACTTCACGGCATCCAGCACGGCGGTGAAGCCGATATTCTGGTGCGTCGGCCCGTAATGGGTCTTGGTCCCGTTCTTCGCCGCGTTCTTCTCCCGCAACGTCAGCGCATCGATCCCAAGCTTCAGCGCCAGTTCGTCCATCAGGCTCTCGACGGCGAACGAGGTGATCGGCGCCCCAGGGGCCCGGTACGCGGCGACCTTCGGCCGGTTGCTGACAACATCGTAACCGACGACATCGACGTTCGGCAGGTCATACATGGCGAACCCGCACATGCAGCCCGGACCGATCGGTGAACCGGCGAACGCCCCGGCCTGGAATTTCAGCACCTGCTTGGCGGCAACAATCGTTCCGTCCTTCTTGGCACCGATTTTGACCTCCATGGCAGCGCCCGAGGTCGGGCCCGAAGCGCGGAATACGTCTTCCCGCGTCATCTGCATCTTTACCGTGCGGCCGGACTTCTTCGACAGCACAACGGCTACCGGCTCCAGATACACCAGCGTCTTGCCGCCGAAGCCGCCACCGATCTCCGCCGGATTGACGCGGATATTGGCCATGTTCATGCCAACCAGCTTGGCGGTGTAGGCGCGGACCATGAAATGGCCCTGGCTGGAACTGTGGATTTGCACCTGGCCGTCAGGCGAGTAGGTCGCCAGGCAGGCATGCGGCTCGATATACGCCTGATGCACAGGCTGCGTCGTATAGCGGCCTTCGACAATGACATCGGCGTCCTTGAAGCCGGCCTCCGCATCGCCCTTCCTGAAGGTCACGACCTTGGCGATGTTCGAAGGCTTGGCCGGCTTCGGCTCGACGCCCGTGGTGAACATGTCGTCGTGCAGGATCGGCGCGCCCTCGGCCATCGCGTCCTCGACGTCGATAACATGCGGCAGGACTTCATACTTCACGTCGATCAGCGCCAGCGCCTCATCGGCAAGTGCCTGGGTCGACGCGGCAACCGCGGCCAGCGCGTGACCCTCGTACAACACCTTGGTCCGGGCCATGCAGTTCAGCGCGAGGTCACGGAAATTCATCGGACCTTCGCCGACAAATGCCTCCTCGGAGGGAATATCAGGGAAATCAGCCGCGGTCGCCACCGCGAAAACGCCCTTCAGCGCCTCCGCCTTGCTGGTGTCGATGGAGATAATCCGCGCGTGCGGGTGCGGCGAGCGCAGGATCTTGCCCCACAGCATGCCCGATGCCCGCGTATCAGCCGCGAACACGGCCCGTCCGGTGACCTTGTCCACGCCGTCCGGGCGTACCGGCCGGGTACCGACAACCTTCAAACTGGAATCGATATAGTTCATGCAACAGCTTCCTTTCGCATGTCCGCGGCGACATCCATGACGGCGCGGATAACCTTGTCGTAACCGGTACAGCGGCACAGGTTGCCGGCGAGCCAGTACCGCGCCTCGGTCTCAGTTGGGTTCGGATTTTCGTCCAGCAATGCCTTGGTGGCGACGATCAGGCCCGGCGTACAGAATCCGCACTGCAGCGCCGCATATTCCAGGAACTTCTGCTGGATCGGATGCAAATGGTCACCCTGGGCAACGCCTTCGATCGTGGTGATCGTCTTGCCCTCGGCCTCGACACCTAGGACCAGGCACGAGCACACCAGGCGGCCATCCATGATGACAGAGCAGGCGCCGCAGTCGCCGGACGCGCAACCTTCCTTGCTGCCGGTCAGTCCGATGACGTCACGTAGCACGTCAAGCAACGTCTGCTGCGTCTCACAAAGGAATTCCGAGGACTCGCCATTGATCGTGGCGGATACGTAAGTCTTAGCCATCTTAGTGAGCCTTTCCATTCTTGATGCCCTGCGCGCGATCATAGGCAATCGCGGCAGCGCGGCGGGCCAGCACGCCCGCGATCTTGGTACGGTATTCAATGGTGCCACGCTTGTCGCTGATCGGCTTGGCGGCAGCCTGAGCAGCGGCATCCAGTTTCGCCAGCGTGTCGGCGTCGAGTTTGTGCCCCACCAGAGCGTCAGCCGCCTCCTTGACCAGGATCACCGTTGGGGACACCGCGCCCAAGGCAACCCGCGCGGCGGTGCAGACGCCGTTTTCATCCAATGTCACGCTGATGCCGCAGCCGACGACCGCGATATCCATCTCCGTGCGCGGAATGAAGCGCAGATAGGCATCTCCCGAACGGGCCGGACGGGGCGGCAGCTTGAACTCAAGGATGAATTCATCCTTCGCCAGCGAGGTACGCCCGGGTCCGGTCGGGATTTGCTCGACAGGTACTTCACGGCGGCCCTTGCTGCCGACAACCACGGCAATCGCGGCGGCGGCGAACAGCGCCGGAACGCTGTCAGCGGCCGGGGATGCGTTGCACAGGTTGCCCGCCAATGAACAGCGCCCCTGGACTTGCGTCGAGCCAATAAGGTCAAGCGCCTCCACAAGGCCCGGCCACGCCGCGTTCAGGCCGGGATGGGCCTCCACCACGGCGCCCGGAGTAGCGGCGCCGACAACGAAACCGCCGTTTTCCTCACGGATCCCGATTATCCCGGGTATTTTCTTGGTGTCGACGATCAGGTCCGGCTTGAGCCGCCCCGACCGAAGCTGCACCAGAAGGTCCGTCCCCCCGGACAGAACCTTCGCCATGCCGGACGCACCGGCAAGAAGTTTAACCGCATCGTCCACCGAAGTGGGCGCGGCATAGCTGAGACTTGACATCATCGCTCCCGATCAAACGCGTTTCCATCCCCCCGGTAGCGTTTCCGGGGCGGTCAGGGGCAACGTTAGGCGATAGAACCCGAGTGGTCGAGAGGGCGGCCCGGAACCGGCCGATTGGCGGCGTGTTCCCGACCCCATTATCGGCTCCGCGGCGGACCCCGGCACGCCAGCCCTCGCACTGGGCTTTGCCGAATTGCGCAACCTCCGGCACACTCCGCTCACTCCGGCAGAGGGACGAAATGCATGCTTCAGGGCATTCACCGCTATCCGCCCATGGATCGCGTAATCTACGGCATCCCACTGGTCCAGGCACTCGCTGACGAGGTCAGCCGTCTCGACGCAAGGGCCGTCTACGTCATGGCGAGCGGCACGCTCAACCGCGAGACCGACGTCATCGACACCGTGCGCCACGTTCTGGGCAACCGCCTGGCCGGAATATGTACCCGCATCGGCGCCCATACGCCGCGCACCGACGTGGTCGCCGCCGCCAACGAGGCGCGCGCGGCGCACGCCGACCTGATTCTGACGGTGGGTGGCGGCTCGGTCACCGATGCGGCCAAAATGGTGGGAATGTGCCTCGGCAACGACGTAACCGCACCGGAGGACCTGGACCGTTTCCGCGCCGTCATCACCGCCGATGGCAAGACGGAACGGCCACCGGTCAAGGCACCAACCGTACGCTCCATCGACGTGCCGACGACCCTGTCCGCCGGAGAGTTCACGCCCTTCGCCGGCTGCACCGATACCGCGCGCCACGTGAAGGAAAGTTTCGGCCACCCGTTGATGATGCCGCGGGCGGTGATCCTCGATCCCGCTGTCACGGTCCACACCCCCGGCTGGCTTTTCCTGTCCACCGGCATTCGCGCCGTGGATCATGCGGTGGAGGACATCTGCTCGATCAATCCCACGCCCTTTTCGGACGGCATGTCACTGCAGGCGCTACGGCTTCTGTCCACCGGCCTGCCCGTCGTGAAAGCCGAACCCGCCAACCTCGACGCTCGGTTGAACTGCCAACTCGGCGCCTGGATGTCGATCATGGGATCACAGAACGGCGTCGCCAAGGGGGCCAGTCACGGCATCGGCCACGTGCTGGGCGGCACCGCGAATGTGCCGCACGGCTATACCTCCTGCGTCATGTTGCCGCACGTTTTGCGCTTCAACGAACCGGTCAATGCCGAACGCCAGAAATGGGTAAGCGAGGCGTTGGGACGGCCGGCGGAGTCCGCCGGTGATGCCGTGGCGGCCTTGATCGCCAGCCTGGGCCTGCCCGCCACGCTGCGGGACGTGGGCGTCAAGCCGGAGCAACTGGATGATATTGCCGCCGGATCGATGCACGATCGTTGGGTGCATACCAATCCACGCAAGATAGATGGCCCGCCGGCGGTACGCATGTTGCTGGACGCGGCCTGGTAGCTTGGAATCGCCCGCCGAAAACGGCGGTCATTGCACCGGGAACGCAGCAATCAACCCCTACACCGGCAAACGGCGTGCTGGCGCGGCCTCCAGCAAGGACGCCACGCGTTCCGCCAGATGCCGCCCCTGAACCGGTTTGCGCACCAGCGAGAAAGCCCCGCTGACCGCTCCATCCACGGCGATCTCAGCGGCATTGATGGAGAACCCGGTCAACAGGATGGCTGGCAGCCCAGGCCGGCATCGCTGCGCCTCGCGAATCAGCGACACCCCATCCATTTCAGGCATCGACAGATCGGACACCAGGATATCCACCTCCGCGTCACCCTCGAGCAGTTCCATGGCGGAAGCAGCGGAGTCCGCCTGAAGAACCACCATGCCCGCCGCCTCCATGACCTCGGCCGTCACCTCCCGCACGATTTCATCATCGTCCACCAGCAGAAGCCTTGCGTGCTAATATCCAACAGCGGTCGGCGTGACGGCCTCACCCCGCGTCGTGAGGGTGCGCAAACCGGCGGTCGCCACCGGAAGCCAAAGGGTGACGGTCGTCCCCTCTCCTTTCATGCTGGCGATGTGCAGGCCTCCATCGCTCTGTTCGGCGAAACCCCGCGCCATGGCCAGACCGAGCCCTGTGCCCTTCCCCATCGGCTTCGTGGTGAAGAACGGTTCTGATGCCCGCGAGAGCGTCCTTGCATCCATCCCCGTGCCGGTGTCGGTCACCGACAACCGCACATACGATCCCGCCTTCAGCCTTCCGGGGTGTTGCTGAACTTCCGCTGGTTGAACGACATCGATTGCCGCGGCAAGCGTAAGGGTGCCAATTCCACCCATTGCATCCCGCCCGTTGGTGGCGAGATTGATAAGGACCGTCTCAAGCTGCCCCTTGTCGGCAAGTAACGGAACCAGGTTGGGCGCAAGCTCGATCTCGATCTTCACCCCATCCCCAAGTGTGTGGGTCAGTATATCCCACATGCTGTTCTGCAGCATGGCAGGGTCCACCGGTTCCGCATGCAGATCGCCGCGCCGGGAAAAGCTCAGTAGCCGCCTCGTGGTCGCCGCCCCTCGCTGCGTCGCCTCAAGGATGATCCGCGCGTGGCGCCGTACCGCATCAGCATCCGTCGCATTTTGCGCAAGCAACGAACCGCTGCCTTGCACCGCCTGCAGCACATTGTTGAAGTCGTGGGCGATGCCGCCGGCAAGTTGACCCAGCGCCTCCATGCGTTGCGCCTGGGCGAGGCGAACCTGCGTCGCTTGCAGATCGCTCGTGCGCTCCGCCACCAGTCGCTCCAGATCCTCGCGGGAGCGCGCAAAAGTCTCACGCGCGTTCACGGTGTCCTCGATATCGGTACAAGTACCAAACCAGCGCAGGATGTCACCGTCGTCGCGGTCACGAATTGGCACCCCGCGGCCAAGCATCCAGCGGTAGCTTCCATCCGGTCCGCGCAGCCGCAATTCACTCTCGAAGACTACCCCCGTAGCGAGCGAGTGTCTCCAGCGGGCCCTTGTATGCTCTCGATCAGCCGGATGGACCATCGGAAACCACCCAACCCCTTCGGTCTGTTCGGGCGCCATTCCGGTCAGGTCGTACCACCGCTGGTTGAAGTAATCGTTGTAACCATCGGGCCGTGTTGACCACACGATCTGGGGCATGCTGTCGGTTATCGCTCGAAGCCGCACCTCGCTGTAGCGCAGGGCCGCTTCGGATTGCTTGCGCTCCGTGATGTCGGCGCAAACGCCGGTCAGCCGGACCGGTTTTCCCGCATGGGGAATAACCCTTCCCCGCACTTCCAGCCAGTGCAGGCCCTGGTCCGGCCATTGTACACGATATTCGACCCAGAAATCCCTGCCATCGACGGTAGCCCGGATCACGACGTCCCGCACGTGTTCCCTGTCATCAGCATGGATCAGGGCCAGCAGTTCAGAGAAAGAAAAGACGTTGCCTGGGGTTGCCCCGGAAAGTCGCGGGCCGGTTTCTGAACACCGGATTTTCTGCGTGGCCAGATCCAGGTCCCAGATCCCAAGGCCGCCCGCTATCAAGGAGAACCGCAAACGGTCCTCCACTTCAGTCTGCGCGGTCTGTTGCAGACGCTGCTTCGTCAGATCTATGACGAATTCAATCGCCCACCCGCTGCCACGATTCATCAGCCCAAGCGAAACCAGCACCGGCACGGTGCTGCCATCGGGCCGAAGATATTCCTTCTCATAGGGTCTGCACCGCCCCTTTTCCATGGTTTCGGCAAGTGCTGCCTCATCGCCCGCGACCCACTGCGCGGCGGTCATTGCATCCCAGACAAACGTCCCCTTGCGCAACTCTGCCTGGGTGTGCCCCACGATGGCCAGGAACGCATCGTTCGCCATGTGCACCGCGCCATGATCGTCGAAAACAACAATGCCGATGGGGCTGTTGTCGAGCAACGCCTGGGCATTTCCGGTGGCGTTCTCCCGTTCGGCGATCGCGGCGGTGAGCAAGGCGGCAAGCTCGTCCGCTTCCTTCAACCCCGTGCTTTCGCTATGCCGCTGGTCCGGCATGCTGCCTTTGGTGGCGCTGCCGAGCGCAAGGTGAAACGCCTTGACAATTCGATGGGCCGAAACGAGCGCCAGGGCGATTCCCGCCAGCAGCACCATGATGCCGATCCCCGCCGACCGGATCAGCGAGTATCGAAGCGGCGCAAGGAAAACCTCTTCCGGCACATTGATCTTCACGACGTAGCCGGAATGTGGAGAATGAGCGAAAGCGATAGTCGATGGATTATCCTCCTGCGCTTCGGTCGGCGAAGCGCCGAACGGCAGGGACTCTGGCGGTGCGATCCCCGCCTGCGCTGACGTGATTGCCTGCAACATGCTCGGCGCCGGCAGGTTGCCAACAAAGTCGGCGTCCCGAAACGACCGCGCCACGACGATACCGTCCCGATCGAGCACCGAGGCCACCGCACCAGGATGCAAGCCAGCATGTTGCACAACCGCCATCAGTTGTTCGCGCGGTATCGATATGGAAATTCCCCCGACGACCGCACGATTCGCCTCGGCTGAGTCCTGCATCGGATAAAACACCGGGACCGCGACACCGACCATCGGCACAGCGGCGCCTGGACCAATAATCAGGTCAGATATTTGCGGTGTCCGCTCGGCGATCGCCGCGTGCACAAGGCGTGTTCTGGCCACCCCACCCAGACGCTCATGGGGAGCCCAATCGGTATGCAGCAAACGCACTCCATGCGCATCCACCAGGACCAGGGCCGGTCGAGGCGTTCCAGGCGTAAGCGTCGCCCCAAGCAGGTCCCGCGCGCGGCGCAGTTCACCCTCCAGCACGTCCAGGTCACCATGAACCGCGGGTACGGCCGCCGCCAGCGTCTGCGCCACCGCCAGGGTGCGTTCGAATTCGCGATCAATAAGAAGCGCGGTCGACCTTGCCTGCTCTACAAGCTGTGCTTCAGCCGCGAGCCGCTCGCTTCGATATTGAAGCCATAGCCCGCCGGCACCGAGAACTATAAGCGGAAGCGCGACCAGGGAAACCAGTACAACAAGGTTCGCGGCAAGCGAGACCTGCCGTCGCTGCCTCAGAACGCCACTTTCCCCACCATCCTTGAAAGGTGCGAAGCCTTTGTCCAAATGAGCGCGACTTTCAAAAGCGGTTTCCATCCTGCTCGAACACTCGGCCGGGGCTGACCCTGCCATCCCCGCCGGCGATGGTGCCGCCGGGGTAAAAAAAAGCGCTGCCTTACTGAATTCAGCCTGGTGAAGCACCATGAAACATCTTGTAATGGGATTCATATCGCCGCGACAAGAAGATTAATCGATAGAACCGCATGTCATTATTCAAGAATTCTGAAATATCAGCCCCACCGGAATAACCACCTGATGTTTCAGGGCAGGTGACACTGGCGCTTAATACTGAATATGCACGTCACTGTATTTGAAAGCCGTGCCCGATGACCTGTCCACCCGGGGCCGGTCCCGCTGATATCGCCAACGATACCCGCGAACGGGACCATCCGATCAGACGAAAACAAACTTCATGGTGTGTTCTGGCCGGGCGAGGGCTGCCGCGCCTGTGACAAGGGTGGCCGGCATGGCTTGCGCTGACAGCGGAACGAAGCCGCCCGGACAATCCGCCCGTTCGCCAACCGGCGCGCCGGTCTCCCGGCAACGGCTTGGCGGAAATCCCTCGATGCCATCCGGTCGATTGCCGGAAAGCCAGTCTGGTGGTGGCCCGCTTCGCGCAACCCGGGCCGCCGCGGGTTACCCGGGATGGGCAACCCGCATAATCACACTTGATCTTTGTTATTTCTCAAGCAGCGTTACATTACCTGTCGCAGCAAATAGTACAGGGTCCCCGACATCAGGATCGCGGCTGGCAGCGTCAGTACCCAGGCCATGATCATGCTGCGGACGGTGCCCCATTGCAGCCCGGCCCCACTGGCCGCCATCGTGCCGGCCACGCCGCTGGAAAGCACGTGGGTGGTTGAAACCGGCAGCCCATACATATCGGCCGCGGCGATCGTTGCCGCGGCAATCAATTCGGCCGATGCTCCTTGACCGTAATTCATATGCGTCTTGCCGATCTTCTCACCCACCGTGATCACGATCCGCTTCCAACCAACCATCGTTCCCAGCCCCAGTGCGACAGCAACCGAAACCTTCACCCACGTCGGGATAAACTTGGTGCTGTCATCCAGCGCACCCTTGTAGGCTTTCAGTGCGCTCGCATCGGTCGGGGAGAACGCGACTTTCTGCTTCTCAAGCAGCCGGATCGCCTCGGAGACCATGAACATCTCATTGCGGATATTCTGCACCGCCGCCGCCGGGACCTTGTTGAGCGATCCATAGGACCGCACCTGGCCTCCAATATCGTCGACAAGCGATCCAAGCGCGGCATAGGTCGGCTTGTCATCGATCTTGCGCAGTTTCAAGGCATCGGTCACCTGCGTCTGTGCCTGCGCCGGGGGAAAGATCAGATTACCGGCATGACTGTCGAAAACAAAACGCGCCTCCTGGGTCGCCGCCAGGAAGGCCGGCAGGTGGCTGTCCGGGACAGCCCGGTTCAGCGCATAGGCGGTCGGCACGGTGCCAATCAGGATCAGCATGATCAGCCCCATCCCCTTCTGGCCGTCGTTCGATCCGTGGGCGAACGACACCGCGCCGCAGGTCAGGCACAGCAGTCCTCGGATCCAAAGCGGCGGGGCGGTGCGCGCCGCCGGCGCCGTGTACATCCTTTTGTCCTTGATCAGGGCCTTCATCGCCAACAGCATCAGCGCCGAACCGATAAAGCCGACCACCGGGCTGAACAGCAGCGCCCGAAACACCCCCATCGCCTGTGACCAGTCCACTCCCGACGTGGCCGAACCGCCCTCGGCCATCAATTGATTGGCGACACCAACCCCGATAATCGATCCGATCAGCGTGTGCGAGGAACTCGCCGGCAGCCCAAGAAACCAGGTGCCGACGTTCCATACGATCGCCGCTATCAACAGTGCGAATATCATCGCGAACCCGGCGCCGCCGCCAACCTGCAGGATCAACTCCACCGGCAGCAGACTGACGATCGCGAACGCAACCGCGCCAGACGACGTCAGCACCCCAAGGAAGTTCATCGTCCCCGAGTAAACCACCGCGACCTGCGGCTGCAGGCTGTGGGTATAGATGACCGTGGCTACGGCGTTGGCGGTATCATGGAAGCCGTTGACGAACTCGAACCCCAGCGCGATCAGCAGCGCGATGCCAAGCAGGACGAAGGCGCCAATCGCCAGCGTCGGCGTGTTGCTCGCATTGATGTCGTTGGTCAGCCCACGAACAGTCCAGAACAGGCCAAAGATCAGGAGACCGGCAAACACCAGGATGCCGGCGAGATGCCCGCCACCATCCAGGTTCGGTCGTCCCTCATGCTGCGGTTGATGTCGATGATGCGCGCGTGCCGCTGCATCCACTGTCATATCGGACATTGGTTTTGTTCCCCTGAATTGCTTCGAGGATGCAACGCCGCACGACGAAATAGTATTACAGCGAGGTGACGTTACCGGCCCGTGACGAGATCACGGCGCGGCCACGAAAACCTGTCCCGCGGCATAGGAAATCCAGACCCTCTGGCCGGCGATCCAGTCGATGCCAAGCACCATGTCGGCCAACCGTGGCAGGCGAATTGGCTCTACCCAGATCCATGGCGCGTCGATCACCTGGCCGCCGACACGAAGTGATTTGAACCGGTGACGATGCACCGCTACCGAACGCGGGCCAACGCCACTGATCCGATCCACCTGATCGGACGATAACTGTGCCTGATCCAGTCCTGACTTGTACATGCCCGGCGCCGCCAGCAGGCTTGCGCTTGCTCCGGTATCCAGCAAGGCTCGCAACTTCTTCCCGTCAACCAAGGGTTCTACGAAAATCGCGTTATCCACGGTGAAGGTTGCCGCGACCCGGTCATAATTACTGGCCCAGGGCAGGAAGCGGCCGCTGCATTCCCTTGTCTGGTACAATGTCAGTTGGCGCCCCGGAACATCCAGATCCAGATCGAACACCGATAGAAAATCACCGCCGAGCAGACCGTCTATGACAACGCCCCCCGTGGCGGCACCCGGCAGTACAGGCGACAGCCAGGCTGGAATCACGGCTCAGCCGCCGCCGCACCAGTGGAATGCCTCCCAGGCTGATGCTGGCGGGAGTGGCATTGGGAGGACGCTCGACGTTCCCAATGCCGCCAACCCCCGTCATTGTCGTGCCAACCCATTTGTCCCGCGCCAGTCTCAGACGTTGCACCGCCTCCGGCGTCACCGTGGACCGCACAGCGCCGGTGTCGAGCATGAAGTTCGCCGCGACGCCGTTGACCTCCACGGGAAGTGTGAAGACGCCCCCGGCGCGCTCCAGCGGGATCGTTGCCTTCTTCTCGACCACACACGCGGCATGTGCCGCGGCCGGCAGCAATAGTATCACCAGGAACCGGAGAATGATCTGCGCTGTCACACGGCCTCCCTCCGCTCGTTTCGACGCTACGCCCATGGGACGCAAACGCCAACGCCATCCCGCGGTGTCCAGGCAAATCCAACATCGAAGGCTGGCCAGACGCCGCCAGCCGCCAGCGCCAGCGCCAGCGCCACGCGGCATTTGTCGAAAGCAGGCGGTGTCGTTAATGCATGACATATGTCTGAAACGCGTCCCAATCCAACCGTGTTCGAACTGTTCGCCGGCTTCTTTGGCGTTGGCCTCTGCGGGTTTGGGGGTGTCCTGCCCTGGGCCCGCCGGATGATCGTCGACCAGCGCAACTGGCTCACCCCCACCGAGTTCACCGAGATGCTCGGTCTCTGCCAGTTCCTGCCCGGCGGCAACATCATGAATGTGACCATTGCGCTGGGCTCGCGGTTCCGAGGCGTTTCAGGCGCGTTGGCCTGCTTCCTCGGCCTGATGACCGCGCCGGTGGCGATCGTCATCGCCCTCGGGGCGATCTACGACCGGTACGCCGGGCTCGCACCGGTGCGCCGAGCCTTCATCGCCCTGTCCGCCGCGGCAGCCGCCTATCTGCTGGCCAGCGCCTGGAAGATCGCCGCGCCGCTCGTCGGGCGCAAGTTGGCGATCGCCGTCGCGGTCTGCACCTTCGTGGCGATCGCCGTCCTGCGCCTGCCCATGGTGGCCGCGTTGCCGGTCCTGGCAATCGCCTCGACCTGCCTGCTTTGGCAGTTCCGCGGATGAGCATCCTCGGCCAACTCGCCGTGGTTTACCTGCAGCTTTCGCTGCTGGCCTTCGGCGGCGCCAACTCGGTGATCCCGGAGATGCAGCGCCAGGTCGTCGATGTCCATCACTGGATGACAGCGCACGATTTCGCGGCTCTTTACGCACTGGCGCAGGCCGCGCCCGGTCCAAACATGATGGTGGTCAGCCTTGTCGGTTGGCGGGTCGCCGGCTTTTGGGGCGCGCTTGTCACCACCGGATCGGTCGCGGTGCCATCCTCCATGCTGACGCTGCTGGTCAGCGGTCTCTGGTTTCGGTTCAAGGATGCCAACTGGCGCAAGGCGTTGCAGGCCGGTTTGCAGCCGGTGACGGCGGGGCTGATCATGGCCAGCGCGGCACTGCTTATCCAGAGCACGACAGTGGACTGGACCGCCGCGGCGGTAACGGTGGTGGCCGCCGGGCTGTTCTTCTTCACCAAGCTGCATCCGATGCTGATCCTGGCGGGCGCCGCGGCCGCCGGCGCCGTTGGCCTGGTCGGCTAAGGCTAAGGCTGAGGCTGAGGCTGAAGCCAAGGCCGAGGTTACCCCCGCGCCAAGGTCGCCGCATCACTCTATGATCCAACCACCTCGATAGAGGTGGACTTGATCAAGGCCAGGACAGCCTCACCCGGTGACAGCCCCAGCCGAACAACCGCATCCGGAGTGACCCGCGACAACAGCGCCCCATCCGGTAGCCCGATCTCCACCAGCACCGACCGCCGCGGCGTGTCACCGATAATCCGCCGCACGGTGCCGGCCACGACGTTGTGCAAGCTGATCGCCTCCGGCGGCTTACCCGCCAAGATCACCTCTCGGGCGGGGATGCGGGCACGGCACTCGGCATTCAGCGGCAGGTCGAGCAAGGGCACCAACAACGTCGCTCCACCCCCCCGAAGCCGCGTCAAGGCTCGGGCGGCATCGTGCTGCTCGACCCGGCACAGCAGCAGGGCGCCGGCATCGTCACGCCGCGCCAGCGGAAGGTCTGCCCGCGAGGCTACCTCGGAAACCGGACCAAACCCCGCTACCCGCCCCCCGTCGACCAGCACCAGGGAATCAGCCAGCCGGACGATCTCATCCAGTGCGTGCGTCACGTACAGGACCGGCAGTTGCAATGACGTCTTCAGCCGGGTCAGGTACGGCAGGATCTCCGCCTTGCGGGCGGCATCGAGGCTGGCCAAAGGCTCATCCATCAGCAGCAGGCGCGGTTGTGCCAACAGCGCGCGTCCGATGGCGACCCGCTGCCGCTCGCCTCCTGACAAGGTGTGCGGCCGGCGGCCAAGCAGGGCGCTCGATGCCCAGCAGCTCAACGATCTCATCGAAGCCGGATGACGCCCGCTTCAGCCCGGCGCAGCCCGAAGCGAAGATTGGTCGCCACCGACATATGCGGGAACAGCCGCGAATCCTGGAACACCAGTCCCGCGCGCCGGCGTTCCGGCGGCAGCCAGATGCCGGACGCGTGTCGGCGAGGATCTGGCCATCCACCTCGATCCGGCATGTATCTGGGCGGAGCAAGCCGGCGGCGGCGTTGATGATCGTCGACTTGCCGGAACCCGATGGCCCGAACAGGACCGTCACCCCCGGGCGAGGCGACCTTGAACGCGATATCCATCTGATCGAGGGAAAGCGATGGCGCAGCGCGAGCGGAAAAGCTCATCGGCCGAGCAGCGCGTTCAACCGCTTGCCCATCCATTCGGACAACAACAGCCCGATAAGCGCCAGCGTAAGCGAAACCAGCGACAGTTCGGCCGCCTTCGCCTCCCCGCCGGGCACCTGAAGCGCGGCGTAGATCGCCAGCGGCAAGGTCTGGGTTTGACCCGGAATATTGGCGGCGAAGGTGATGACCGCGCCGAACTCGCCCAGGCACGTCGCGTAGGCAACGATGCCGCCGACCAGGATGCCGGGCGAGGCCAGCGGCAGCGTGATGTTAAGCAGCCGGTCAAGCCGCCCCGCGCCCAGCGTGCGGGCGGCCTGCTCCAGGCCCGGCATCGACCGCGTCCAGCGACAGCCGGACCGACCGGACCATGATCGGGAAGGTCATGACGCGCGCACGCAAGGCTCGCACCCGCCGTGGTGAATACCAGGCGAATGCCGAACCAATGGTCCAGGATGGCGCCGGCCGGCCCGCGGATGCCGAACAGGATCAGCAGCAGCCACCCGGTCACCACCGGCGGCAGCACCATCGGCAGGTGAACCAGGGCATTGAGCAGCGCCCGGCCCGGAAAGCGGCACCGGGTCAGCACCCATGCCGCCAGGACGGCCAGCGGCAGCCCGAAACCCACCGCCCGCGCCGCCACGGAGAGTGTCAGCCGGACGGCTTCCCATTCTTCCGGAGAGAGGATCAGCCTACTCGACCTTGAAGCCGCGCTGCAGGAACACCGAACGCGCCTGCGGACCCGCGAGGAACGCCAGCAGGGCGCGGGCCTCCGCGGTATCGCCCGTCTTGGTTACGGCAAACGGGTAGGACACCGGGTCGTGGCTTTCAGCCGGGAAGGTCCCCGCGACCATCACGCCCTTCGAAACCGCCGCGTCGGTCGCATAGACGATCCCCGCCGGCGCTTCTCCGCGTTCCACCAGGAGCAACCCCGACCTGACATCGTCGGTCCGGGCCAGGCGCGAGGCGATACCGTCCCAAAGCCCTAGCTTCCGCAGCGCCTGCTCCGCATAGATGCCGACCGGCACGTGCCCCGGATCGCCCACCGCCAACCGGCCATTCGGCCCAAGCAGGCCAACAAGATCGAACCCGTTACCAATAATAAGGTGTTGTGGCTTGGTCGCGGGAACCACCAGGACGAGGTCGTTGCCCAACAGGTCCTTACGCGTATCAGGGACGATCTGGCCCTTCCCGGCCAGATAGTCCATCCACTTCTCATCGGCGGATGCGAACAGGTTGGCCGGAGCACCCTGCTCGATCTGCCGAGCCAGCGTCGAGCTTGAGCCAAACGACATCCGCAGTGGCTGATGCCCGGCGTTGACCCAAAGCTGCGAGACATCCTTCATCGCGTCCGTCAGGCTGGCGGCGGCGAACACAGTCAGTTCCTGGGCACGCGCTGTCAGCGGCAGCAGCAGGAGGCAAAGAAACAGCAGAAACCGCATAATCGACCTTTCCGGAGTGAATGGCGTGGACGCCCACCTGGCAGGACGTCAAGTCCGCTGGTGTCAGATGTAGCTACAGACGCGTGCGTTTTCGGGTATGCATGCAGGCCTTCTGGGTCTAGACGATATCGTTGATCAGATATAGCGGCAATCCATCACGCGGCACCCGTCACACGACACCGGCCGTATCGGCGCCATCCGCGATTGCTCATCAGGCTCCCGGTGTGGTTTGCTTGCGTCACTATGCCGAAAAGCTCTTCCAAATCCCCTGACGCGGCCAAGACCGGCGACCGGCTCAGCATCAGGCTCGATCTCGCATCAGGTGCCCAGATCGGTCCGGGCAAAATCGCGGTTCTGGAGGAAATAGCTCGGGCCGGCTCGATTTCCGCCGCCGGCAGGGCACTGCGCATGTCCTATCGGCGGACCTGGGAACTGGTCGAGGACCTTAATCGAAGCCTGGGAACCCCGGTTGTGGAGACCGCCGCGGGCGGAAGCGGCGGCGGCGGCGCCATTCTCACCAAGGCTGGGAAGGCGGTGGTCAGCAGCTATCGCGCAATTGAGATGGACACAGCGCTCGCAGCGCGTAAACACCTCCTGGCGCTAAGCCGGGTCTGCCCCAGCAAACCGCGCTGATACTTGGCGGTCGGTCCCGGCGCTCGCGAACCGGGTGATTCCGGATTTGGACCGCCAGCATTTTAGTTAGGATCAAGTCATGAAGCTCTCAGCGCGTAACCAGATCGAAGGCACCATCAAGACCGTTAAGCCAGGCGCCACGACAACCCACGTGACGATCGAGGTGTCGTCGACTGTGTTGGTCACCGCCTCCATCACCAATGAGGCCGCCGAGGAGCTTGGCCTGAAGGCCGGAATGAAGGCGTTCGCGGTGATCAAGGCGTCCGACGTCATGGTCGGCGTCTGATCACCGGCAAGTCTGGTCTGGCCGCTAAATCATCAACGGACCGCTACGCCGGCGCGCCTGATTTTGCCGGAGTCAAGAATGGCTCGTGGACGCGCCGTCGATCACCTGAAGGCTGACAAGATTGGATACATAACGTCCTCCGGCGTGATCACCGGGAACAATCAGGCGCATGGCTCCGCCTTGGCCGCCTGCCCCCAGTTGTCCCGCTGAGTTGGCGTAGGCAACCAGATCCTGTTGATTGCCGAACGCCGGATCAATCTCGCCCATGGAAAAAACAGCCCGGTAGCCGTCGCTGCCGATCGCGACGACCACATACCGTAGCAAGTCATTCTTGATCGAAGAATCCGTCAAAAGGCCGGAGTCCTGGATCAGCGTCCATAAGGATACGCCAGTATAGGTATCCGTTACGGGTGTGGAGCCCGCGAGGTATGTCACTGTTTCCGTCATCGACTGATTTAACGCCGCCAGGGTCTCGGGTGTAACAATGCCGGGGTCTGCTACCTTGCCCGACAGTGTAAGTTGGTCGGAAACACCTCCTGCTCCAACCGGCGCCGCCTCCGGCAAACCCTTCACCTGCAAATCAATTAGGCCGGAAACATAGCGTCCACCGGCATGATCACCCGGCACCACCATGCGTGCCAAGCCATCGCTGCCATCGGGACCAAGCTGTCCGTTGGTGTCAGCATAGGCCACCATCACAGGCTGCGCGCCGAACGCCGGATCGATTTCACCCAGCGAAAAAACCGCCTGATAGCCGTCGGATCCTGTCGCAATAACGTATTTGCTCAAAATGTCATTTTTGGCGGTAGTGACTGTAACGCCCCCCGCGTCACCGAGAACATTATACAGGCTGACACCAGTATAGGTGTCACTGACGACCGTTCCCGCGGAGGTATAGGTCACCGCCTGCGTCGCTATCGGCGAAAGATTGGGCAGATTGTAGATACAAGCATCCCCAACGTCCCCCCGAACCGGGAGCGGTGAAAAAGACAGCCCAAAGCGCGCCAGCACTCGGCTCACGTCTTCCTCGGCCGGGTACGACCGTTCAAGCGTATCAAGATAGGACGGATGGTGACGCATTTGTTTCCCTCGTCTTTCGTTATATCCAAATGGATACTACGAAAGGATACGCGTTCGCGTTCTTCGGCAAGAGCCCTGATAGATCCAGCGGATGATAAGATCGTGACACCACACGTGGCGCGAGCAGGCCGGCCGTCACCGGACCGCCGCTTGTAGCGCCGCGCCCAACAACCGATCTAATACCGGTCAACGCGTGCGCCGGTCGTATTCGCCGCCCGCGTTGGACTGGCGCCACCGCGCCCAAACCCACGCGGGCCAGATGCGGCGGGGCCGCGCCAAAAGAGATTCCTATACCGGTCGACGCAGGCGCGGGCCGGTATAATATCTTGCCACGACAGGAGATCCCAATGCTGGACAAGACCTACCCCGTTACCCACACCGACGCCGAATGGCGCCGCCTTCTGACGCCAGAGCAGTTCTATGTGATGCGCGCCCACGGTACCGAAGCGCCGGGAAGTTGCGCATTGCTGCAGGAAAAGCGGCCCGGCCGATTTACCTGTGCGGGATGCAGCCAGCCACTGTTCGAGGCCAAGCTGAAATTCGAGAGCGGCACCGGGTGGCCAAGCTTTAATGACCCGATCGAAGGATCGGTCGAAACGACGGTTGATCGCAGCCACGGCATGATCCGCACCGAGGTCCATTGTGCGACCTGTGGCAGCCATCTCGGCCACCTGTTTCCCGACGGTCCGCCGCCGACCCACCTGCGCTACTGCATCAACGGGGTGGCGATGAACTTCGTGCCCGACTGAAGCTGTTTCCTGCTACGGACTTCCTATACCGAGGATCTGAATGAACCAACACCCCGCCTTGAAGGCCGGACGCGTGGCTGTCGTCACGGGTGCGGCCAGCGGCATTGGGCTCGCCGCCGCCCTTCGCTTCGCCGCCATCGGCATGAAGGTCTGCCTCGCGGACCTGTCAGTCGAAGCCCTGCAACGCGCCGCCGAACCCGTCGCCGCCGCCTCGCCGCTTGGGCGGGATGGCGTCCTGACCGTGCCGACAGATGTCAGCGACCTCGCCTCCGTCCGGGCGCTCCGCGCGGCGGTCTACGATACGTTCGGCGAGGTCGCGGTGCTGATGAACAACGCCGGCACCTCACCCGGCGGTGGCCCCTGGGACAACATCGATCGCTGGCGGCGCGTGCTGGAGGTCAATCTGTGGGGCGTCATCAACGGCGTGCAGACCTTCACCCCGTCAATGCTGGCACAAAAAACCGACTGCGCCATCATTAACACCGGGTCAAAGCAGGGCATCACATGTCCGCCCGGCGACACTGCCTACAATGTCAGCAAGGCCGGCGTGAAAGTGCTGACCGAGGCGCTGGCTCACAGTCTGCGCAATGAGCCGGACACCCGGGTCACAGCACACCTGCTGGTGCCCGGCTCCACCTTTACCGGCATGACCCGAGGCGGACGCGCCGAGAAGCCGCCAGGTGCCTGGACCCCGGAACAGGTTATCGAGATGCTGCTGGACGGGATGAGCCAGGGCGACTTCTATATCATCTGCCCGGACAACGACGTGACGCGCGAGATCGACAACCGTAGAATCCTCTGGGCCGCTCAGGACATCGTGCAAAACCGCCCGGCCCTGTCGCGCTGGCACCCGGATTATAAGCAGGCGTTCGAAGCCTTTCTGAACGAGTAAGCCACGTCCGCTGGGCAACGTGCCCCGTCGGACAACCGATCGCGCGCCGAACACCCGCTACGACGGCGCGCGTATCCGGTTCACCACTTCGGCGACACCCGCAACGCCCCACGCGCGGTCTCGGCCTCTTCACGTTCGGCCCCCGATCGCGCCGCCCCGGACAGGATGATTGTGCGATTTCGCGCCGTGACGGCAATGCGATGGGCGCTCAGGCGTGCACTGCGGGTGAATGTCTCGTCTATGCTCTTGATCACCCGCTGAGCCATGACCTCACTTTCAAACAGAATGTTGTTGCTCATGCCGCGAATGCCGTTCAGGCCTCGGATGGCCTCTTCCGCCGCCCGCTTCTCCAGCGGACCCGCCACCTCACCCTCCAGGATCAGCCAGCCATTTCTGACAATCGGCCTGACACACCCGGCAGGCACAAGCTCGGTGCGGGTAATCGCCGACAACGCCGAGCGCGCCAGATCAGCGTCCGACGGGTTACCAGGGACGCCGCCGAATCCGTTACCGTGTGCCGCTGAGGTTTCAACGTCGGACAGCGCTTGATCGGAGACTGACCGATCCGGCTGCGAGAGCGCATGATGGCGGTTGATCCCGGCACCATCCGTGGCAACGATCACGGACTCCATTTGAACTTGGTTTTCCGCGTCGTCCGGTCGAGGCTGCCGCTCCGCGTGCATAGCCGTTCCCCCTCCTGCGCTTCGACAAAATCAGGGGCCGCCGCCTTGCGCCGTAAGGCCGGCCGGTCAATTCACTGATACAATCACGAACCCGTCAACGCATTGACCTTGGTCAATACAATCGATGGTGGAATGTTTGAATCGCCTTTGCAGACCTGGAAATTCCGCAGCGCGCGCCAGGCATTCAGCCCTGCTCCCCTGCCCATGGTCACGACATGATCCAGGTCAATGCGCGACACCGCCAACTGCTCTGCAATCGTCGGTGAGGACAGGGGATCACCCGGCCGCCACGCGGGTATCCCTCCAGAGTATCACTGAGCAAGCGGCAGGAGGCCCAATGTCGAAAAGTCATAATCTGCTATTGGTTGTCGCCGATGCAGAGCACGTACGTTTCGTGCGGCCAGCAGCAGATAATGCGCTGCGCGCCGACGCCGGAATGGATTCAGTATCCGCCCACAAACGATCGTCCGACCTCGGCTCGGATCATCCCGGCGCATCGATCCATACCGGATCATCGGCCCACCATGCGTTGGCCCCCAGGCACGACCTGCATCAACAGGAAAAGGAAAGATTCGCGCATGCTATCGCCGTCAGGCTCAATGCCGCGGGCGCCGCGGGCGGATTCGAGGAATTGGTCATAGTCGCTCCGTCGCACACACTCGCGGCAATCCGGCAGGAACTTGATTCCTCGACCGACTCTAAGATCATCGGGACGCTGCCGAAGGACCTGGTCAAGACGCCGGACGCAGAACTCTGGCCGCATGTTCGCCATTGGGTGCGGCCTGTCCGGCGAGCCACCCGATAGTCTTGCCTGGCGCTCCGCTCAAGCCGCCAATGCCAATAACAGGAGGTAAATGTGACACTGAAAGCCGCGGACATCATGACCACCAAAGTCATAACCGCTCGCCCGAATGATCCGATGGCCAAGATCGCCCGGCTGCTCAGCGACCACGCAATCAGCGCCCTGCCAATCTGCGATGCGCAAGGCGCCGTGCTCGGCATGCTGAGTGAAGGTGATCTCATCCGGCCGTTCGAGAAGGATAACCTGTCCAAGCGCGCGTGGTGGCTCAACCTGTTGGCCGAGGGCACCGACCGGGCCCCATCGTTCCTTGAATGCCTGCAGGTGGAAAATCATTCGGCGCGGGAATTGATGGTAGGACCGGTGATTACCGCTTCGCCGGATACCACCGTGCCGGATCTCGCTGAGCTACTCTCACGCCATCACATCAAGCGCCTGCCGATCCTGCGTGACGGCAAGCTTGTTGGCATCGTCAGCCGCGCCGATGTGGTGAACGCAATCGCCCGGACTCCGGATTCGGTTGCCGAGGCACTCTGACTGCCCAGCCCGTCAGGGCACCAGTACCGCCGCGCCTTCAAACTTGCCGGCCCGCAGATCGGCAAGCGCTTGGTTGGCTTCCCGCAGATTGTAACGAGTGGTTTGCGTCACAATGCCCATCCGCGGTGCCAGGTGAAGAAAGTCAATTCCATCCTGCCTCGTCAGGTTGGCGACAGAAACCAGTTGCCGCTCCTCCCAAAGCAGGCGGTATGGAAAGGCCGGAATATCGGACATATGAATGCCGGCACAAACAACGCGGCCGCCCTTGTGCACAGCCCGAAGCGCCACGGGCACGAGGTCGCCAACCGTCGCGAAGATGATTGCCGCGTCAAGCGCCTCAGGCGGTTGCTCGTCCGATCCACCCGCCCACACCGCTCCCAGGCTCCGGGCGAAGTTCTGGCTCGCCACATCGCCGGGCCGGGTGAACGCGAAGACCGAACGCCCCTGCCATCTCGCGACCTGCGCCACAATGTGAGCAGCGGCGCCGAACCCGTACAGTCCCAGCCTTTTGCCCTCCCCGGCAATCACCAGGGAGCGCCAGCCGATCAGGCCCGCGCACAGCAGCGGCGCCAGCGCTTCATCGCTGCCCTCTTCGCCGAGCGGAAAGGCGTAATGTGCATCTGCTATAACAGCGGTTGCATAGCCGCCGTCGCGTGTATAGCCGTTGAACAGCGGACGGTCGCAAAGGTTCTCGTGGCCTCCCGTGCAATATGGGCAGACGCCGCAGGTGTGGCCCAGCCACGGAATGCCGACGCGTTGTCCGATGACCAGGCCTTCGACGCCGGGCCCCATCGCATCCACTCGTCCAACAATCTCATGACCCGGAATGATCGGCACACGCGGGTCCGCAAGCTCACCATCAACGACATGAAGGTCGGTCCGGCATACGCCGCAAGCACCTACCCGGACACGGATTTCGTTGGAGGCCGGCACCCGGTCCGCAAGCTCCCGCCACTCCAGCGGGTGGCGCAACCGGTTCAGGACCATCGCGTGCATCAACGTTCTCCGAAGTAAGGCGGGCGCGCCAGGTTGGATCAGGGATGGATCACAAGCCGGGAGATCATGCCGCTGATGTCAGGCATAGTGTCCATACGCATGACCATATCCCGCAACTCAGCTTCCGCATCAGCCGACAGTATCGCACCAACGTTGGCCTTGAACTTGCGCACGATTTCTGCCGCGCCGACCGGTGCCTCCGGGCTGCCGCGGCGCGCCAACCGTTCATGCCGGAAGACGCGGCCGTCTTTCGTCCTCAGTTCCAGCCTGCATGCATGCCGGAACGCCGCGCCCATCGCTTCAAGCCCATCGTCCTCGAACGCCGTTATCCGTTGCATGAAGGCAAGTGCGGCGGGATCAGCCAGTTTCGCCTCCTGTTCATGCCCCACGGAGGCATCGCGATGCAGCGCGATCATCGTCAGGCCATAGAACAAATTCATCTGCGCCGCGGTGACGCCGGCCGGCTTGTATGGCCATGCCGTATGGATGAATGTCATATGGCTGCAGCCGACAGCGATCCTCTCGATATCGCCTGCCCGCAGATTCTGTTCAGTCATCACCGCGTCCAGGGCATCCAGTGCTGTATGGATGCTCGTCACGCTGGGATACAGCTTGAAACCCACCTCGGCGGTCTCCCAAACCGAACCCAGGCCGGCGGTCAGGCGCGCCGGATTGGGCGCACCGGAAAATGCGCTCAGGAAGCCGCCATAGCCGGCCTCCAGCACGTCGGAAATACCGGTGAAGCCGCGCCGGGCCAGCAGCGCCGCCCGCACACCCGATTCCGCCGCGCGTCCCGCATGCAGGCGCTTTACCATCGCCCCTTCTTGCGCCGCCATCAGCCCCGCGCCCATGGACCCCGCGATGCCCAGCGCATGTTGCATCTGCTCGGCGGACAACCCGAGGATGCGGCCCGCCGCGGCGGCCGCGACAAAGGCCCCCGAGGTCCCTTGCGGATGGAAGCCACGCAGGAACAACGCCATTGTCGCGGCGTTGCCCACGCGCGTGCCAACCTCATAACCGGCGACGATGGCGGTAATGACGTCGCGCCCGCTGATGCCGCCCGCTTCGGCAAAAGCCAGTGCCACAGGGCAGGCCAATGAGTTCGGATGGACGATCGACTCCTTGTGGATGTCGTCCATCTCGAAAGCATGCCCCGCCGTGCCATTCACCAACGCCGCCTGCGCAACCGAACCCCGATGCGGGGTTCCCCAGAAGGAGGCGGCCGGAGTGCCTCCCTCCGCGATTGCAAGGTCGCGCACGTGTCCTGTCCAGGGCAGGCCCGCTCCGAACAGCGCGACACCTAGTCCGTCGAGAACGCACAACTTTGCATGCTCCACGACAGCTTGGGGGATATTTTCGAAAGCCAATCCGGCTGCGAATTCGGCAAGGTCGCGCGTCGCGTTGGCAAGCAAAGGGGCGGCTTGGGTCATCCGGCTCTCCTGATTTGCCGGACAACATAGCGGCTTTGTCCCCAAACAAGGAATGAGCCGATGCGCCTCGAATGGCGCCGCCAAAAGGTTGTCCCGCGGACATGGCGACCCGAAGCCGACCAAGCCTCACGACACGCCCGACACCGAGCCTCGCCTCGTCAATCAGCCAGCGGAGCCTGCCGAAGCTTGCCATACACGGCTTCCTGTTCCGAACGTGGCGTCTTCCAGTCAGCTTCCAGGTTGCCATTCGGGTTCTGCCCCGGCAGGTGCCCCCAGTCCCACCAGTCGGTTGAAACCGCCTGTCCACCCGGCGGCACATGCAGGCCGTCCGGTCCGGTGCCGTTCAGGTACGGCACGATGGTTGCCGCCCATGCCTTGCTCTGGGCGCTCTCCATCGATGAACCCATCTCGCCGATAAAGATCGGCGCAATGTTCTCGTTGTAGATCCAGCCCCACGATTCGTTCATGCGCTTGATCAGCGCCGGCCCGCTGCTGACCTTTTGCGCCGCTGATCTCGCCCGGATATTCATGCACCGAGTAAACCAACTTGTTCGGCACCGCCAATGTCAGCGGATAGCTTGCGAACCACCTGGGCAGTGGCTGTTCGGCGGCTCAACGATGATCAGCTTGGTGGGATCGATCGCCAGGATCGCATTTCCGACGCGCGTATACATCGCCGCGATGTCGCGGTTGGACCCGCCGCCCCAGACGCTCATGCGCGGCCAGTCCAGCGGTTCGTTGCGCAGATCGAAGCCAATGATCGTCGGTTGCCGAGGTAATGCCGCGCGACGTACTGCCAGTCCGCGAGGAATGTTGCGTCGGTGACGGTGCCTGGATTGCCGCCGCCATCGGTGCCGTCCGACGCGCCGCCCAGGTCATACCACAAGCCGTTCTTCTGCTGTGCGCCCCAGTTGTCCCGATCGCCGTGACCAGGCTCGTTGGTGTGGTTGTCCAGCACCATCCGCAATCCGGCCTTGGCGGCCGCGGCGGCGATGCGGTCGATCATCGCGAGATCGGTTTCCTTGGTCGCGTTGACCCAGGAATGCCGGATGCAATTGAAGCCATGCTCCGCCATCAGCGGCGTCTGATCGCTCCAGCGGGATCTGCTCGGTCATCTGGTTCCAGCCCACGCAGGCCAGCCTGACCGGCCGCCCTTTCTGGTCCACGATCTGATTGCCCCTGGTGCTGAGTTCGCCCGGCGGCAGCAGGGTGGGCCGCGCCACCTGAGCGAATGCCGCCGGCGCAAGAAGCAGCAAGCAGGCCAGCCCGGCCACAAAATGCCGCATCGGAATCGGATTTCCTTCCGGTTGATGACCAACAGCGCTTTTGCGCCCGCTGTCGGCGCGAACCTGCCTGTTCGCGGCGCACCAGCCTCGCGCTCGCGGTCGCTCTTTAACAACTGGCCAACCAGTGTTGCCACCATTTTCGTAACGGTCCCGGCGCCCCGCCGCCCCACGGCCGGTGGAACGCGCCAGTCGAACGCGGGCCAGTCGAACGCGGCTCAATCGGACGCGGGCCAGTTGAACGCGGGCCAGTGGAACGCGGCCAGTCGAACGCAGCCAGGCCGAACGCAGCCAGGCCGAACGCAGCCAGGCCGAACGCGGCCAGCTAACGGGACCGCTTGCCTAGCGCCTACCCGGCCCTCAACGCGGCGGCGACCGCACCGCTCTCACACCCCGAATCGGTGGAACCACGTCAGTGCCCGCTTCCACGCATCCTCCGCGTCCGCCTGCCGGTAGCTCGGACGATAATCGGCATGGAAGCCATGCGGGGCGTCCGGATAGATGACGATGTCGATGATCTTGTGGGCCGCCTTTGCCTTGGCCTCCGCCTGGCGGACGACATCGACCGGGATACTCGGATCCTGGCCGCCATACAGCCCCAGCAGCGGGCATTTGATCTGCCCGGCGACGTCCAGTGCGGTCTGCGGCTGGATCGGCGACGGCGCGCCGCCCAGCGGGCCATAGAACGCGACGGCCGCTTTCAGATGCGGGTTATGCGCGGCATACAGCCAGGTCTGCCGGCCGCCGCGGCAAAATCCCATGCACGCCGAGTGCGGGTGGCGCTGCCGCCGTTATGCAGCGCCCAGGCCGCGGTGGAGTCCAGATCCGACATGTATTGCGCATCCGGCGCCTTTGAGATCACGTCGCGACAGATCTGCTTCACGTCGGTCATCTTCGACAGATCGCCGATCCGGGCGTAATACTCGGTCGCGACCGCCAGGTAGCCGGCCTTCGCCAGCCGCCGGCAGACGTCCTTGATGTATTCGTGGACGCCGAAGATCTCCTCGTTCACCAGGATGATCGGGAAAGGTCCTCTGCGCGCGGGCTTGGCGTAGTAGGCCGGCAGCTTGCCGTCCGTGGTCGGGATCTGGGTCTCGCCCGCCTCGATCCCGGTCTCGTCGGTATGGATCGCCTGCGCCTCGACCCGCTGCGTCGCCAGCGTGAAGCCGCTGATCAGCCCGGTCATCAGCATGCCACGGCGGGCGAGCGGATAGTCGCGCAGGCCAGCGATCTCGGCTACATCATTCATGCTCCGCTCCCCATCAGGATGACGCCCGGACAAGCACATCGGCGTTCGAAGCAGCGTCCGCCGGCATCGGCGGGCGAACGCTCCGCCGACAGGTTACTTCATCGCCTTTTGCAGATTCTCGTCCAGCTTCGCCAGGAACGCCTGGGTCGTCATCCAAGGCTGGTCCGGACCGATCAGCGTCGACAGGTCGCGGGTCATGTGCCCGGCCTCCACGGTCTCGATGCAGACCTTCTCCAGCGTTTCGGCGAATGCCGTCACGTCGGGCGTGTTGTCGAACTTGCCGCGATAGATCAGGCCGCGCGTCCAGGCGAAGATCGACGCGATCGGGTTGGTCGAGGTCTCCTTGCCCTGCTGGTGCTGGCGATAATGGCGGGTGACCGTGCCATGCGCCGCCTCGGCCTCCACCTTCGTGCCGTCCGGGCTGAGCAGCACCGACGTCATCAGGCCCAGCGAGCCGAAGCCCTGCGCCACGGTGTCGGACTGCACGTCGCCGTCGTAGTTCTTGCAGGCCCAGACGTAGGCGCCGTTCCACTTCAGCGCGCAGGCGACCATGTCGTCGATCAGCCGATGCTCGTAGGTCAGGCCGCGCTTGTCGAATTCGGCCTTGAACTCGTTCTGGTAGATCGTGGCGAAGATATCCATGAAGAAGCCGTCATAGGTCTTCAGGATGGTGTTCTTGGTCGAGAAATACAGCGGCCAGCCGCGCATCAGCGCATAGTTGAAGCTGGCGCGGGCGAACCCCTCGATCGAGACGCGGGTATTGTGCATCGACATCGCCACGCCGCCGCCCTCGGCGAACTTGTGCACCTCCAGCGTCTGCACCGGGCCGCCATCGGCCGGCTGGTAGCTCATCGTAACCGTGCCCGGGCCCGGGCACCTTCATCTCCACCGCGCGGTAGACGTCGCCATAGGCATGGCGGCCGATGACGATCGGCTGCGTCCAGTGCGGCACCAGGCGCGGCACGTTCTGGCAGATGATCGGCTCGCGGAAGATCGTGCCGTCCAGGATGTTGCGCAGCGTGCCGTTCGGGCTGCGATACATGCGCTTCAGGCCGAATTCCGTCACCCGAGCCTCGTCGGGCGTGATCGTCGCGCATTTTACGCCGACGCCGTATTGGGCGATCGCATTGGCCGCATCGACCGTCACCTGGTCGTCGGTCTGGTCGCGATACTCCATCCCGAGGTCGTAGTATTTCAGGTCGATATCCAGATAGGGAAGGATCAGCTTTTCCTTGATGAAACCCCAGATAATGCGGGTCATCTCATCCCCGTCCAACTCGACGACCGGGGTCTTGACCTTGATTTTTGCCATCATATCCTCTCGGGCGGAACACAGCCGGGCCGGTTCCCCGGCCTGCCGAAACGGCCGGACCATCGCACCCCGCGCCCATCAGGGCAAGCCGGGTGGGCAACCAGGCACTTTCCCCCGCCCTTGCCCAGCCCCCGCCCTTACCCAGCCCCCCGTCCTTGCCCAGCCCCCCGTCCTTGCGCAGCCCATGCCTTGCCCAGCCCCTGCCCTTGCCCAGCGTGCCGCCCACCGCCGCGGCTCTTGCCAGACAGGTGCCGCCAGGGTGTTGTTGCCGAAACCCACGGGAGCAACGCCGCGATGTACCTGAACATGTTCGCCCAAGGGACGGCTCCGCTGGACATGACCGGTTCAGACGAATTCCGCAGCCTGCTGACCAGCGCGGCCGACCTCGGAATCCCGCACACACCCGACGTGCCCTACCGCTCGGCCAACATCGTGCTGCGGCAGCTGCGCTTCCACTTTCTCGAATGGGGCCATCCGGACGCTCCCCCGATCGTCCTGCTGCACGGCGGCCATCAGTCGGCACACTCATGGGATCTGGTCAGCCTGCATCTGGCCGCGCGCTACCGCGTGCTCGCGCTGGATCAACGCGGCCACGGCGACAGCGAATGGGCCAGGACGTCACCTACTCCAACCACGAGATGTCGCTCGATGCCGAGGCGTTCATCGCCGCGATGGGATTGCGGCGCCCGGTGCTGATCGGTCACTCCATGGGTGGGCGCAACGCGATGCTGCTCACGCGCCGCAACCAGGATCTGCTGCGCGCGGCGGTGATCGTCGATGTCGGACCCGAACTGTCCGAGAAAGGACGCGCTTCCATCGCCGGCTTCGTCCAGGTCAACCAGGAATTCGACGACCTGGAGCATTTCGTCCGTAACGTGCGTCAATACGATCCGTACCGCAGTCGGGAGCACATCGAGCGGACGGTCAAATACAACATGCTGGAACGGGCGGACGGCAAATACGTCAGCAAATGCGATTCAAACCCTCGGCGCCTCGGCATCGTGCGAGGATCCGGGCCGCTGGAGAACATCACCCTGGACGATGCCACCCGATTCGCCCTGCCGGTGCTCCTTGTCCGCGGCGCCAATTCCAACATTCTGGCACCAGATGCGGCGGAGCGTTTCGCCGCCGCGCTGCCACGCGGCACCCTGGTGACGGTGCCGGATTGCGGCCATAACGTGCACGGCCAGAACACCAAGGGATTTATCACCGCGCTCGATGAATTCCTCGAAATGCGGTTCCAGGACTGAGCCGGCCCCCGCGGCCGTCGCTGGACATCCGCCTGATGCGGATGTCCTTATTATTGAGGCGGCGAGCCTAATGGATATGCAGCATCGCGTCCGTATGGCCGACGGTGGCCGGCTTGATCAGGCTGGCCGAGGCAACCCTGACCGAATGCAGGCTGCCCTCGATCTCCCGCTTCCAGAAATCCAGGAACTTGTGCAGCACCGGATAGCGCGGAGCAATGTCCAGATCCTGCCATATATACGACTGCAGCACGTTAGGGTGGTCCGGCAGGTGGTAAAGAATTTCCGCGGTGGTCAACCGGTAATCCTGCAACTGCCGAACAAAACTCATGATCGTCCGCTTCCTTTCACAGCATGCCTCCGATCCGGCGCCTCCGCGATTGGACGGTGCTGACCGGAGATCTTATGATGTTAGCGATTTGCCCTCTCGCGCAACCGGAAACACAACAATTTCAGCAACTTAGCACTCGTGACAAAAGAGTGCTGCTAGGCGCTTGACTTGAAAGCTCGGTGGGGCTAGATCGCTGGCACTCCCGACCAGGGAGTGCTAACAATCGGCAGGGTGCTCATCGCGCAGGCCCGGCTTCGATTGTGGCGCCCATTCAATCAC
>CAWBVV010000015.1:0-418366 GCA_963792345.1 uncultured Alphaproteobacteria bacterium | reverse complement strand
CCGTCGTTCTCGACGAGGACGGTCGTGTACAAGGGTTGCTGCTGGCTACCCAGGTCGGCGGGTTCTACCACGACCTGCGGAACCACCTGACGACGTCGGCGCTGGCGATGGTGCATCAGCGATTTTCCACCAACACCTTCCCGTCGTGGAAGCTGGCGCACCCGTACCGCTTCCTGGCGCATAACGGCGAGATCAATACTGTCCGCGGCAACGTCAACTGGATGTATGCCCGGCGCCGGTCGATGGAATCCGACCTGATCGGGCCGGACCTGAACAAGATGTGGCCGATCATCCCGCACGGCCAGTCGGATACGGCCTGCATCGACAACGCGCTCGAAATTCTGGTGGCCGGCGGCTACTCGCTGGCGCATGCGATGATGATGCTGATCCCGGAGGCCTGGGCGCACGATCCGCTGATGGACCCGGAGCGCAAGGCGTTCTACGAATACTACGCCGCGCTGATGGAGCCGTGGGACGGCCCCGCCGCCATCGCCTTCACCGACGGCCGCCAGATCGGCGCCACGCTTGACCGCAACGGGCTGCGGCCGGCGCGCTATGTCATCACCGACGACGACTATGTGATCATGGCTTCGGAGGCCGGCGTGCTGCCGGTTCCGGAGGAGAAGATCGTCCGCAAATGGCGCCTGCAACCCGGCAGGATGCTGCTGATCGACCTGGAAGAAGGCCGCATCATCGACGACGCCGAGATCAAGCAGAAGCTGGCGCGCGAGCATCCGTATGCGGAATGGCTGAAGCAGACCCAGTTCAAGCTGGAAGAACTGCCCGAAAGCGAGGAGTCGCGCGCCCTGGCGGCTCCGAATGACACAGAGGCCCTGCTGCACCATCAGCAGGCGTTCGGATACACCCAGGAGGATGTCCAGTTCTTCCTCGAGCCGATGGCCGCGAGTGGTGATGATCCCGTCGGATCGATGGGCACCGACACGCCGCTGGCGGTGCTGTCCGACAAGCCGAAGCTGCTGTTCAACTACTTCAAGCAGAACTTCGCCCAGGTCACCAACCCGCCGATCGATCCGATCCGCGAGGAACTGGTGATGTCGCTGGTCTCCATCATCGGGCCGCGCCCGAACCTGCTGGGACATCATGCCGGCAACCATCTGCCGGCTGGAGGTGGCGCAGCCGATCCTGACCAACACCGACCTGGAGAAGATCCGCGATATCGACAACACTCGCCGGCGGGGCGTTCCGCACCCAGACGATCGACATCACCTGGCCGGCCGCCGAGGGCGCTGATGGGATGGAAAAAGCCATTGCCCGGATCTGCCAGGAAGCGACCGAGGCAGTGCTGGCCGACTACACCATCCTGATCCTGTCCGACCGCGAGGTCGGCGAGAACCGCATCCCGGTGCCGTCGCTGCTGGCCACCGCGGCGGTGCACAACCACCTGATCCGTCAGGGCCTGCGCATGAGCACCGGCATCGTCGTGGAGACCGGCGAGGCGCGGGAGGTGCACCATTTCTGCGTCGCTGGCCGGCTATGGCGCGGAGGCGATCAATCCTTACCTGGCGTTCGAGACGCTGGAGCAGATCCGCGGCCAGTCCGAGGCTGAAAAAGTCCGCCGCCGAGGTGAAGAAGAACTACCTCAAGGCGGTCGGCAAGGGCATCATGAAGGTGATGTCCAAGATGGGCATCTCCACCTACCAGTCCTATTGCGGCGCGCAGATCTTCGACGCGGTCGGGCTGTCGTCGGCGTTCGTGGACAAGTGCTTCACCGGCACGGCGACCACCATCGAAGGCGTCGGCTTCGCGGAAATCGCTGCCGAGGCGGTGGCGCGCCACGCACGGCCTATGGCCACAACCCGATCTATCAGCGCCATGCTGGATGTTGGCGGCGACTATGCGTTCCGCCTGCGTGGCGAGGCGCATGCCTGGACGCCGGAAAGCATCGCCAAGCTGCAGCACGCCGTGCGCGGCAACCTGCCGGCCGAGTTCCACGCGTTCACCCGCACCATCAACGACCAGAGCGAGCGCCTGCTGACGATCCGCGGGCTGATGGAGTTCCGCTGCGCCGACGCCGGTGCCGATCGAGGAGGTCGAACCGGCGAAGGAAATCGTCAAGCGTTTCGCCACCGGCGCGATGAGCTTCGGCTCGATCTCGCGCGAGGCGCACACCACGCTGGCCATCGCGATGAACCGGATCGGCGGCAAGTCGAACACCGGCGAGGGCGGCGAGGAATCCGACCGTTACGTGCGGCTGCCGAACGGCGATTCCGAGCGCTCGGCGATCAAGCAGGTGGCGTCCGGGCGGTTTGGCGTCACGACCGAGTACCTGGTCAATGCCGACGACATCCAGATCAAGATGGCGCAGGGGGCCAAGCCGGGTGAAGGCGGGCAGCTTCCGGGCCACAAGGTGGACAGAACATCGCGCGGGTGCGGCACTCCACGCCGGGCGTCGGGCTGATCTCGCCGCCGCCGCACCATGACATCTACTCCATCGAGGACCTGGCGCAGCTTATCCATGACCTGAAGAACGCCAATTCGCAAGGCGCGCATCTCGGTCAAGCTGGTGTCGGAAGTGGGTGTCGGCACGGTCGCGGCGGGCGTGTCAAAGGCGCGGGCGGACCACGTGACGATCGCCGGGCTTCGAAGGCGGCACGGGCGCCAGTCCGCTGACCTCGCTGACCCATGCCGGTTCGCCTTGGGAGATCGGCCTGGCCGAGACGCAGCAGACGCTGGTGCTGAACGGCCTGCGCAGCCGCATCGCGGTGCAGGTGGATGGCGGGCTTGCGCACCGGGCGTGACGTGGTGATCGGCGCGCTGCTGGGGGCCGACGAGTTCGGCTTCGCGACCGCGCCGTTGATCGCCGCGGGCTGCATCATGATGCGCAAGTGCCACCTGAACACCTGCCCTGTCGGCGTGGCGACGCAGGACCCGGTCCTGCGCAAGCGCTTCACCGGAACGCCCGAGCACGTCATCAACTTCTTCTTCTTCATTGCCGAGGAAGTCCGCGAACTGATGGCTCAACTGGGCTTTCGGACCTTCAACGAGATGGTTGGCCAGGTTGGCAAGCTGGATACGCGCAAGGCGATCGAGCACTGGAAGGCGCATGGCGTTGACCTCAGCCGGATCCTGTATCAGCCGGAGCTGAAGCCGGGGGTCGGCATCCACCATAGCGAGACGCAGAACCACCACCTCGGACAAGGCGCTGGACCAGATCCTGATCGCGCGAGGCGCCGGCCGCGCTGGACGCGCGGAAACCCGGTTCGGCTGGAGCATGCGATCCGCAACGTCAACCGCACGGTCGGCGCCATGCTGTCCGGCGAGGTCGCTCGGCAATTATGGCCATGCCGGCCTGCCGGAAGATACGATCTCGGTGCATCTGACGGGCACGGCGGGGCAGAGCTTTGGCGCGTTCCTGGCGCGCGGCGTGTCGCTTTACCTGACCGGCGACGCCAATGACTATGTGGGCAAGGGCCTGTCCGGCGGCCGTGTCGTCGTCCGCCAGCCGCCGAACGTGAAGCGCGACCCGGCGGAGAACATCATTGTCGGCAACACGGTGCTGTATGGCGCGATTGCCGGCGAGGCCTACTTCCAGGGCGTTGCCGGGGAGCGCTTCGCGGTGCGCAACTCCGGCGCCATCGCGGTGGTCGAAGGCTGCGGCGACCATGGCTGCGAGTACATGACCGGCGGCGTCGTGGTGGTGCTGGGCGACACTGGCCGCAACTTCGCCGCCGGCATGTCGGGCGGCATCGCCTATGTCTATGACGAGAAGGCGCGCTTCGGCAGCTTTGCAACATGGCGGGCGTGGAACTGGAAAAGATCGGTCGGCGCCCGAACTTGGGCTGGCCGACGAGCCAGGCCGGCCGCGGCAGCGGTCAGCCAGCGTCGAGGACAGCGGCATGGGCGACCCTCTGCGCTTCGATGCAGAACGGCTGCGCATCCTGGTGGAGCGGCATCTGCTGTTCACCGGCAGCGAACGCGCGCGCGTCTTGCTGGAGGACTGGGACAACGCGTTGTCGCATTTCGTCAAGGTCATGCCGCGCGATTACAAGCGGCGCTGCTCGACCTGCAGAGCCGAAGCCGCACGCCGCCGCAACCGTCGCCGCTGAGTAGAAACTGTCCCGCCGTGGCAGGCTGCGTGTCGCCGGAATGGGCGGTCGACGCGCCAGCCGGCGGCTGTCTGGAGACGATCATGGGTAAGATTACCGGGTTCCTGGAAATCGAGCGTCACGACCGGGTTTACGAGAAGCCCGAAGCTGCGGCTGAAGATCTTTCAAGGAATTCGTCAAGCCGCTGCCGCCGGAGGAACTTGAACGGACAGGCCGCACGCTGCATGGATTGCGGCATTCCGTTTTGCCATAATGGCTGCCCGGTCAACAACCAGATCCCCGACTGGAACAACCTGGTCTACCGCGAGCAGTGGCAGCAGGCGGTCGTCAACCTGCACTCCACCAACAATTTCCCTGAGTTCACCGGCCGCATCTGCCCGGCGCCGTGCGAGGCGGCCTGCACCCTGAACATCGACGACAACCCGGTCACCATCAAGACGATTGAATGCGCCATTGTCGACCGCGGCGTGGGAGGAAGGCTGGATCGCGCCGGTCTCGCCCGCAGCGAAAACCGGCAAGACGGTCGCGGTGGTCGGGTCTGGCCCGGCCGGCATGGCCTGCGCCCAGCAACTTGCGCGGGCCGGCCACGCGGTGACGCTGATTCGAGAAGCAGGACCGCATTGGCGGGCTGCTGCGCTACGGCATCCCTGACTTCAAGATGGAGAAGCACCTGATCGACCGACGCATGGACCAGATGGCGGCGGAGGGGGTTACATTCCGCACCAGCACCGAGGTCGGCAAGGACGTCACCATCGACCAGTTGCTGGACGAGTTCCGACGCTGTCGTGCTGTCGCGGTGGCGCCGAGTGGCCGCGCAACCTGGACGTCACCGGGCGCGACCTGGACGGCATCCATTATGCCATGGATTTCCTGACGCAGCAGAACAAGCGCGTCGCCGGCGACGACGAAGCCATTGCTGCCCGTCGGCGGCACGATCAGCGCCAAGGGCAAGCACGTCGTGGTGATCGGCGGCGGCGACACCGGGTCGGATTGCATTGGCACCTCCGCCCGCCAGGGCGCGGCCTCCATCGTCCAGATCGAGATCATGCCGAAGCCGCCGGTGCGGGAGAACAAGGCCATGGTCTGGCCCGACTGGCCTACCAAGCTGCGCAACTCATACGCCCATGATGAGGGCGTCGAGCGTGATTGGTCTGTGCTGACCAAGCACGCGGCCGGCGAAAACGGCAAGGTGACCGCGCTGGACTGCGTACGGGTCGAGTGGGAGCGCACCCCCGATGGCCGCATGACGATGAAGGAAGTTTCCGGCAGCGAGTTCCAGATGAAGGCCGATCTTGTGCTGCTGGCGATGGGCTTTCTTGGCCCACGCCGTGGTGCCCTGCTGGATCAGGCAGCGGTGGAATTGGATCAGCGCGGCAATGTCCTGGCCAACACGGTGCAGTACCAGACTTCCCGCGCCCGCCTGTTCGCCGCGGGTGACATGCGCCGCGGCCAATCCCTGGTGGTCTGGGCGATCCGTGAAGGGCGGCAATGCGCCCGCGCCGTGGACCTCGCGCTGATGGGGGCCAGCACGCTGCCTCGGTAGACGGTAAGGCGAGGGCTCTGTCCCTCGTTCCTACCAAGGCCGGCGTCCCTGGGGCCCCTTATTGCATGGGTGTTCGGGGGGCGGTGGCTGCGTCCCACCAGGGGCAGACGCCTTGCAGGCGCTGGTAGTTGCCGTCGAGCACATACAGTGGCTCACGCTTGCCGTCCGCCGCGGCCTTGAGGCGCATATCGCGTGCCTGCTGGCGTTGTTCCGCCGGCAGCCACGCCCGGTCGTGGCCCCACAGGCTGGGACCGACCGTGACTTCGCTTGGCGTCCAGTCGCCCGGGGTCACGTCCTTGCCGCCCCAACCGTATTCCAGCATGAAGCCGCCAGGGGAGCGCAGGTAGTACGAGGTGACCGCGTCATTCGGGTGGCGTCCGAGTGTGGTGGCGATCTTTTCCGGCTCACCCAGGGCGATGTCATACCCCTGCCCCACATCGTCCAGCGAAAACAGTTCCACCATCAGATGGTGCAGATCCTGCCTGCCGGTTTCGATCAGCGCCACGGAGTGATGCCGAGCGTTGGTGTGCATGAAATAGGCGCGGAACGGGGTGGTGATGTAGTCGCTGATGCCAAACCCAAGAATGTCTTGGTAGAATCCCAGCAGGTCGTCGATGTTCTTGACGTGGAACACGACGTGTCCCATGCCGAGCGCGCCGGTGCGAAAGCCCGAGATCGACCGCCCGGGGCGGAATGGCTCGTCTGCGATCGCGGCGCCGTGGAACGCCTCCAGGTGGTTGCCGCCTGGGTCATCAAAGCTGATGAGTTCCTTGACGAAGCGCTGGTCGGCAAGCGATTTCGGCTCCCGCCGGACCGCGACGCCGGCAGCGTCAAGCGTTGCGGCGAGGGATTGCAGCGCGGTGGCGTCGTCAACCTCAAATCCGAAATAACGTTCACCTTCGGCAACCGAGCGGTCGATGACAAGCCGCTGACTTCGATCGTCCATGCGGAAGGCGCGCGCTGTATTGCCGCGCTCGATCATCTGCATGCCGAGCCAGTTGGTGGCGAAGGATGTCCAGTCGGACAAGTCCGCCGCACCCACGCCGATATAGCCTAGCCCACGGATTTTCATGGTCGCCCTCCTGTTCCCGCCGGCTTGGGCCTGAGGCGGGCGAAGCAACATAACAGCGGTGTCGCGCGGAGCAATGCTGGCGATGTCGGGGATGATCGGGTTGTCGCCGGATCGGGCCTTAATCAGTGGGCGCTACGGTCAACGCAATGTCGGGCGCCGGTTCAAGCGCAAGTTCAAGCGCCCGGTTTAGCCAGCAGCAGTTCAAGCTCCTGAATGAGGCGGTCGCTTTCCACCGGCTTGCGCAACACGTGGAAGTTGCCTCCGGCGATTGTGGCGACCGAGGTCGTCTGCTCCGCATAACCGGTCAGCAGGATCGCCGGCAGGCCGCTGTTGAGTTCGCGGGCGTGGCGGATGAGTGCGATCCCGTCCTCCCCGGGCATGGTTAAATCGGTTACCATTGCATCTATATTTGGTTCCTGACGCAGGATGGCCAGAGCTTCCGCCGCATCACCGGCCTGAACGGGGTTGAATCCGACAATCTCCAGCAGTTCAGCCAAGGTTTCACGGACGGCTTCATCGTCATCGACAATCAGGATGCAACCTTTGCCGTTCGGCGGTGCGCTCGATAAGGCATGAGCCGCACCTGGCGACTTGCTTTCAGGCCGCTTGTCCCCGGCTGAGTTTGGGTCTTCGGCGGCCTTCCAGGGCGGCGTTGGTTGATGGTCCCCACGGAACACCACGCTGTAGATTCCTTTTAAACGAGTGGACCAACACAAGACGCGAATGGCATTCGCGCCTGACTTAAGATCTGTCGGAAGGCCAGTTGCATCCACAGAACGGATAATAAATTTGGGACAAGCGAGATAAGGCGAAACCCGGAGATTATGGGGTAGAAGATCTACCCCCGCTCCCAATTGCTGACCAATATCATATTTAATGCGCAATTTGCACCGTCGTTACACCTCATCGGGCGAACTCAGCTTGTTGTGATACCGGTTACCATAAATATAGTTAATATATCAGGCAGTAAATCGTGATTTTATTTTAATGACCTGCCGCCTTACACGGTATGGTTGCAATAATTCCAAGAACACTACGTTGCATCGAAGCATGTTGTACATTGGCTGGTTTGGCTTCCAGCGCCGCGGTCCGTGAAGGTTGTTCGCGTCAGATCCGCCGGGTGTCGGGTTTCGATGGCGCGTGCCGCGCGTCGCGGCAGCCATGCGGTCCGCAACCCTGCGTTGGATCGATGCGTGGCTGACGCGAACTTGTTCTGTCGCTGCCGCGCAACGTGGCAACCAACACTCTAAATTACGCCGGGGAAGCGACCGGAGACTTATTTGGACCATCCTTCAAAGCGCCGGCTTAGTCGGCGCAGATTCAGTGGGCTGGCCGGCGCCGGCCTGTTGAGCGGCTGTGCGGCTGTTCCGAAGATCGACGGACTTGATCCGCGTGACGTCGGACTGGCGTCACGACGGGTTCAGCCCAGTGCAACAACGATCGACGACACCGACGCGCTGCAGCAGCAGTACGACCTGCAGCGTGCCCTTTCGGCGAGCCCGATCGTGTTTGGTAATCAGGTGAAACTGCTGGGCAGTGGGGCTGAGGCGATGCAGTCCATGTTCCAGGCGATCGCGGGCGCGACTGACAGCATCAACCTGGAATATTTCATCTTCGCGGACGTGGTGTCGGATGGCAGGCACCTGTCGGACCTGCTGCTCGACAGATTGCGGGCGGGCGTCAAGGTCAACATCATCTATGACGATGTCGGCTCGAAGGACACGCCCGGTGAGTTGTTCGAGACACTGCGTGGCGCGGGCGCAAAGGTGGTGCGAGTCAATCCGGTCAACCCGTTCGCCGCACGGATCGGGTGGTCGCCGAACGATCGCGATCACCGCAAATTAGCCGTCATGGACGGCCGGATCGGCTTCACCGGCGGTGTCAACCTGGACCGGGCCTATGAAAACCCGCCCAGTGCCGGGATACCGGCGAACGGCGATACGCGCATGGCCTATTGGCGCGATACCGCGATCCGCATCGAGGGTCCCGCCGTGGCGGAGCTCCAGAAACTGTTCTTCGGCACCTGGAGGGAACAAAAGGGACCTACGGTCGAGGAGGCGGACTACTTTCCGGCCTTGTCGCGCCAGGGCGTACAGACCATCCGCATCATCGGCAGTTCACCGGGCGACCGCGAACCGCTGTATTACGCCTCTCTCCTCACCGCCATCCAAACCGCTCGGCAGCGGGTCTGGCTCTGTAGCGGCTACTTCGTGCCGCCGCACCAGGAGCGCGAGGAACTTGCCAGGGTCGCCCGCGCCGGCCTGGACGTACGGATCATCACGCCGGCGTTCAGCGATGTGCAGAGCGCGGTATTCGCGGCCCGGGCGGCATACGGCGATCTGCTCGAGGCCGGCGCGCACGTATATGAAATCAGGGACGCTGTGGTGCATGCCAAACTGGCGGTGGTGGATGACACCTGGACCGTCGTTGGCTCCTCCAATCTCGATCGACGCAGCGTGGTGTTCAACAACGAGGTTGATGCCGTCATCCTCGGCCATGACACCGCCACGCAGGTTGAGGCGCTGATGCGGCGCTACATGGAAGCGGCCAGCGAGGTTGACCTGGCGGCGTGGCAGCGACGCTCGCTGAGCGAGCGGATCGAGGAGATGGAGGCGGCAGTCTGGGAGTATTGGATGTAGGCCGCCATCCAGTGGAAATACCCTCCGTCCAGCCCCTTGGTTTGACCCGCGCGGCGCCATCGGTGACAAAACGGGCTGGAGGATAATTCCATGAAGCTGCATCCGTTCGGTCCGTTGTTCCCGGTTTCGACGCTCACGCTCGGCGGCGGTGGCCTGGGCATGCTGTGGGGCCAGACCACCTTCGACGAATGCGTCACCACGGTGCATGCGGCGGTGGCGGCCGGGATCAACCTGCTCGACCTGGCGCCGCGCTACGGCGACGGAAAGGCCGAAAGCGTTGTTGGCGAGGCATTCGGCGGCCGCTTGCCAGAGGGTGTGCGGATCACCAGCAAATGCAACCTTGGCAATCCGGCACCGGACCAGGTCTATGGGATTCTACGCCGGTCCATTGAAACCAGCCTGCGGCTGTTGCGGCGCGACAGACTGGACATCTTCTTCCTGCATTCGAACCTGGTGCCTGATGGGCATCCCATGTGGGACGCTCCGGACATCAGCCGCCTGACCTCCTTGACCCTGTTCCGTTCAGATGTTCGTCCGGCGTTCGAGAGGCTGCGGGCCGAGGGGATCATCGGCGCGTGGGGGCTGACGGGGATCGGCCATCCCGATGCGATCATCGAGGTAGTGGGCGAAGAGCCCAGGCCGGCGGCGGTGCAATGTATCGCCAATCTGCTGGATTCCCCGGGCGGGTTGAAGTTTTACGAGGGTCCGGCAAAGCCACGCACGGTCATGGCGGCAGCGCATGCGAACGGCGTTGGCGTGATGGGCATCCGCGCCGTGCAGGCCGGGGCCCTTACGGCGAAGCTAGACCGCCAGTTGCCCGCGGACCATCCGGAGATGCTGGATTATGCGCTGGCGGTAGGATATCGGTCCCTGTGCGCCGAACTCGGCCAGGATCCGGCTATCGTCGCGCACCGTTACGCTCTGGGCCTGGCGATCGACACGCTGGTCCTGGGCGTCAAGAACCGGACGGAACTGGCGGATTGCGTCGCCGCGGCCGAAGCGGGTCCGCTGCCGCCCGACCTCATTGCCCGGATAGATGCAAGCGTTGCGCGCGGGTGACATGGTATCGCGAAGGTGGGTTTCAGCCCGCTAAAGGTTCGCGGCGAGCCTCTACGAAGGAATGAATTCGTCGCGTTCCTGTCAGAGCCTTTGACGCGGGCCGGGGGCAACCTTCTGGATGGAGACCTTGGTAAAGCCGGTGCCGCGCAGAAGGGGGATGATCGCCCGGGACATTCCGGATACCGCCTTGTTCACCGAGAACACGACAAGCTTGGGATTTTCCTCGACATCCACCTTGGCCGTCCCGAAGCATGGTGTCTTCAAGGTCGGGCACTGGTTCTTGAGGTCCGTCATCACGGATTTCGGCGGCTTTATTTTGTTGAGCAGGATAAGGCCGCCGCTGCCGCTTTTTCCGCCGCCTCGCGCCAGTGCGCAGCTAACGGGGTTCTTCCGGGCGATGACGAGAAGCTTCTTGATGTCCCGCACGTTCATTGGTTGCTCGTTCATGGCCATGATCGCCTCGGAGCCTGATATGGCTCACCAAGAGTAAGCAGACTTACGACGCCTGCGGGGAAGCGGTGAGCAACAGTTCGATCGGGTTCCATACGAAGGCTGTCTGCGCAACGCTTTGTCCCGCGATCTGTATGGTCTGCTCCGCGACGGGCCTGCCGCCCAGGCGCTGATAGAACCAACGGCTTGGGTTATCGCGCAGCACCCACAGGAACGCCGATTTGCAGCCGATGTCGACGAGATGAGACCCTGCGGCGCGCACCAGCCTGCGCCCGACACCGCGGTCGCGCCAGTCGTCCAGCACGTAGAGGGTCTCGACCTCGCCCTCGGCCAAACGCTTGCCGGCAATCTCCACGTTTCTCGCGCGTCCCGCGGTGGTGAACCCGATGATCCTGGGACCGCTGCCGGCCGGTACATCGGTTCCCGAGGCGGTCGCAACTGTTACTCCGGTGCCGCCACGGATCGCCGCCTCGTAGAATGCGGCCTGACGCGACACCGACATCTTGGCGAGATAGCCGTCCGGGAGGATACCCGGATAGGTGTTGCGCCAGGCGGCCACATGAACCGCGCCGATTGCGATCGCGTCGGCCACACGCGCTTTTCGCAGGGAGATCAAGCCTGACGCTCCAGCACCGCGGCAAAGAACCCGTCGGTGCCATGCCGCGCGGGCGTCAGCGACAGGAACGGGCCGGCGTTTGGCGGAGCGCCCTCAAGGGGCCACGCCTGCGCTAGCGGGACAACACGGAACATGGGATGGCGACGCAGAAAGCCAGACACCTGAGCCTCGTTTTCCTCTTCCAGAAGCGAGCACGTAGCGTAAACCAAACGCCCTCCGTTGCGCACTAAACTCTGTGCCGTATCCAGTATGCTCACCTGTTTGGGAAGCAACTCGACAAGGTCGGTTTCCCTTAGCCGCAGACGGGCGTCCGGATTGCGACGCCAGGTGCCTGTGCCGGTACATGGTGCATCAATCAGCACCCTGTCAAACGTACCGGCGCGTCGCTTCAGCCATTTATCGCCGGCCTCCACCAGATGACGCTCCACATTATGAACGCCTGCCCGGCGCAAGCGGCGAACCGCACCCTCCAGCCGCGGAGCTGAAACATCACAGGCGACGATCTGGCCGCGGTTTTCCATCATGCCGGCCAAAGCCAGCGTCTTGCCGCCGGCGCCGGCACACCAGTCCACCACTCGCATGCCCGGCGCCGCGCCCACCATGACGGCGACCAACTGGCTACCTTCGTCCTGGATCTCGATCAGGCCGGACTGAAACGCGGGTCCGCTGGTGACCGGACGACGGCCATCAATACGCAGGCCCCACGGCGACAGCTTGGTCGGCTCCGCCTGCCAGCCCTCCGCCGCGAGCGCGGCAAGCGCCTGGTCGCGGTTACCCTTCAACAGGTTGACCCGCATGTCGAGAGATGCCGGTTCTGCTAACGCCGCCATTTCCGGCTGCAGGCTGGCGCCGAAGCGGGCTGCCAGGCGTGGCAGCAGCCAGTCCGGAATTTCCAGCCGCACCGCGTCGGGCATGGTCGGGTGATCCAGCGTGTGGCCCGCGATGCGTGACAGGACGGCATTTTCCGCACCGGACAGCGGCGGCGGCGCGAACTGGCCGCCGGAGAAGGACTGCGCAACCCCTGCCTTTGCCCATCCCTCGAGCAGCAGGGAGGCCGCCACCAGCAGCCTGGCCGATTGCTGCCTGGCCTCACCGAGCCACCAGCCCAGGCGGCGGCGGGTGCGCAGCACGGCCCACACGCGGTCGGAGACAGCGCGGCGGTCACCGGACCCGATATAACGCCGCGAGCGGAAGAAGTCGTTGGCCACGGCGTCGGCCGGGCGTTTCGGAGCGCCCTCGATGACTTCCAAAAGATCGATCGCGGCCGCAATTCTGGCGGCGGGAGTCAAACCGGCAGGTCGGGCACTGCCGACAAATCAGGCACTTTGATCACCTTGAATGAGGATCGAAAGTTGACCCGATACACCGCCCTGCCCGGTTTGACCACGGTCCTTGAATGGCGGTCAGTCCGCCGCGCTCGCGAGCTTGTCGATCGCGACGCCCTTGCCGACGCCGGCGCGCGTCTTGTAGGGCGTGGTGTCGATGTCCTCCAGCTCGATCTCGCGCGACAGCACCTTGCGCTTCCATTCCTGATGTTCCGGTTCCTTGGCGGTGAACTCCGGCATCACCTCCGTGGCGAACATCTCCAGGCTTTCGCAGATATGCGGGTGGCTGTTCTTCCCGGCCTGGTTCAGCAGGATGATCTGATCGACATGGGAGTCTCGAACCGCCGCAGCTTCCGGCGGATCGTTTCAGGTGAGCCGATCAGGCCGCCGGTCAGTGCCTTTTCCGCCAGTTCCGGATTGGCGATCTTCCACTTCAGGTATTCTTCCCACAGGCTGACGGTTCCGGGCGCGGCGCGTTCGCGGTTGCGGGAGCTGCTGTAGTACGCCAGCGAGAACTGGAAGAACGTTACGCCGTCGGCGCGGCGGCGGGCTTCCTCGTCGGTTTCGGCGCACATGAAGTAGCTGACCATGGCGATGTTGCAGTTGGACTGGTAGTCCGCCAGCTTCTGCTGCCGCAGCACGAAGGAGTTGTAGTAGGCATGCACCCAGGCATGCGCCATTTCCGCCGACAGGAACTGGAAGCCCAGCGCGCCGATGCCGCAGCGGCCGGCCATCTCGATGGTTTCCAGTTGCGAGCATGCGACCCATAGCGGCGGATGCGGCTTCTGGATCGGCTTCGGCAGCACGTTGCGCAGTGGGAACTTGAAGTATGGGCCGTCGTATTCCCAGCCGCCGTCCTTGAACATCGGCAGCACGCAGCGGACGCCGTCTTCCCAGACCGCCTGCTTGTCCTCCATCTGCCGGTCGAACGGTCCGAGTTCGGTGATGCTGGCGCCCCTCGCCCATGCCGAACTCGACCCGGCCGTTGCTGACGAGATCGAGGCAGGCGACCTTCTCGGCGACGCGGGCCGGATGGTTGGTGGTGAGCTGGATGATGCCGTGGCCGAGGCGGATCTGCTTGGTGCGCTGGCTGGCGGCGGCGAGGAAAACCTCGGGCTGCGGGGAGTGGGAGTATTCCTCCAGGAAGTGGTGCTCGACCTCCCAGGCATAGTGATAGCCCAGTTTGTCCGCCAGTTCGACCTGTGACAGGGCGTTCTGGTACAGCTTCTGTTCGGTGTCCGCCTCCCACGGGCGGGGGCATTGCAGTTCGTAAAAGATGCCGAATTTCACGGTGCGTCCTCCAGTTTATGCTACTGGCGGGTATCCTTAGGCGGAGACTGGTAGAAGTCGATACGGGTGGTTGGCACTCCTGGTGCAGATCGGATGAACGGGGACTGGATCGCTCCGCGCTGGCGTCCGTCATGGGCCGCTGTGCTGGTCGCGCCAGCGCAGAAAATCGCGGAACAGCGCCTCCCGCCGCTCGTTATCCATGCCGGCTGTCGTCTGGCCGGACTGGCTCAGGTAGGCATCGAACGATGTGTCGCAGGTCGGTATCGGCGCCGTGGTTGTTCGTCAGCAGGCTGAGCGCTTCGGGATAGCGGGTCCAGCCCTGCACCTGGGCCGACAAGTTCACCTCCCGCCATTTCGGATGGAAGCCCGGGCGGCGAAACTGATCGAACCGTTCGAACAGCGTGTCGACGAAGCGATTGACCCGCTTGGCGCGTGCGGTGTCGGCGGGCGTCGACAGGGTCACCAGCACCGAACCCACCGCGACGGTATCGATCGGCGGTCCGGCCGGCACGAGGTTGGGATAGGGCTGGTGGTCGAGGCTGGTCGGCAGGTAGCTGTCCACCAGTTGCGCGTTCAGCGGGATCGGCAGGAAATGCAGGCCGGTGCCCGGCTCGATCCCCTGCAGCAGCGGGACGGGCTTGCCGCCGATGACGACCATCGCCGCGATCTCGCCGTGCCGCAGATGGTCAAGCGCGGCGGACTGGTTTTCATGGATGATATTCGGTGTGACATGAGCACATGTCCAGCAAGGCGGCGGCGGTCATTTCCGTTCCGCTGCCGAGCGGACCGGTGGCGACTGGTTTGCCGTTCAGGTCGTTGAGGCTGATGATTTCCTTGCGGGCGAGGATGTGGATTTCCTCCGGGAAACAGCCTGGCGATGTACTGCACCGTGCCTCTCTCGCGGGATGGTTCCGCTCTGCATGGTCTGCGTCAGGACATCGGTATGGACGATCGCGACATCGACGCCTTTCAGGTAGATCAGGTCAGCGATGTTCTGCACCGAGCCGCGGCCGAGCATGGGCAGGACGCGCAGTTTGTCGCTGTCGTCGAGCACCTGGGCGATATCCGCGGCGATCCGGGCGTCGGTGCTGCCGGGTCCGCCGGCGATCAGGCCGATCGTGGCATTCTGTGCCGGTAGCGATACGAACTGCATCCGAGACGGCTGGCGGTTCTGCTGGGCGATGGCCGGAGCCAGCATGAGACCGAGGCAGACCGGCAGCCAGCATCGGCCAAGCGTGAGACGCTTGAGCATCATTGATCGTCCTCGCAATTAATGTCTAGCAGAAACGATTCGTTATGTCATCAAATCGCAGACGATGCAGCATTGCCTGGCCGACGCTGCGCCAACGCTTTTGGATTCGGCAAGACCCGCTATAGTCGCGGAAACGGCCTAGGTCCGTCGAGATCAAGGAGAAGTGTATGACCGACCACCCGCTGCGCCCCGCCCTGTTCCGCCCGGACGCGATCGCCGAGGACACGGCGAAGCTGAACGACGCGATGGTCGAGCTGATGACCGGCCTGCCGGAATGGTGGAACGTCGGCGCCGAGGCCACGCGCGAGGCGCGGCGGCAGGGCCGCGGCCCGTTCCCGCCGCCGGTCAAGTCGCCGCGCGCGCGGACCATCGTCATCACCGGGCGCGACGGCAACGAGATCCCGCTGCGGGTGATCGCGCCGGACCAGGCGCGCGGGGTCTATCTGCACATCCATGGCGGCGGCTGGGTGCTGGGTTCGGCGGACCAGCAGGATCCGATGCTGGAGCAGATCGCCGACAACACCGGCCTCGCGGTGGTCAGCGTCGAGTACCGGCTGGCGCCGGAACATCCGTATCCGGCGGGACCGGACGACTGCGAGGCGGCCGCCGCGTGGCTGGTGCAGAATGCCAAGGCGGAGTTCGGCTCCGACGTGCTGACCATCGGCGGCGAGTCGGCGGGCGGGCATCTGTCGGCGGTGACGGTGCTGCGGATGCGCGACCGGTACGGCTACACCGGCTTCCGTGGCGCGAACTTCGTCTATGGCGCGTTCGACCTGAGCATGACGCCGAGCCAGCGCGCGTTCGGCAACCGGCGGCTGGTGCTGCGGACGATCGACATGCAGCAGTTCTACAATGCGTTCCTGCCGACCATCGACGGATCGGCGGGTGCCGGACATCTCGCCGCTGTATGCCGATCTGAAGGGGCTGTGCCCGGCGCTGTTCAGCGTCGGCACCCAGGACGCGCTGCTGGACGACACGCTGTTCATGCATGCGCGCTGGATTGCGGCCGGCAACGAGACGGAGCTGGCGATCTATCCCGGCGGCGCGCACGGGTTCACGCTGTTTCCGAACCGGCTGGCGGATGAGGCGGGGGCGCGGTCGGAGGAGTTCCTGCGCAAGGTCATCGATAGGTTTAAGAATCGGGAAACCCGCGCGACCGGTTCGTGCGGGCGATCCGAGGTTGGATGCGGGCGGCGGGCGGCTTCCTGCCCTCCTGCTTGCGCAGGCGCTCGACGCCGGTCTGCAGGAACACGGCGTAGCCGTAGACGGTCTCGTCGGGCTGGTTCCAGCAGACGTAGCCGCGGCAGTCGTGCGGCCGGGCCTCATAGACGCCGCACATGTGGTTCTCGTCGAGGAACTGGCAGGTCTTGTAGCCTTCCTTGATCCGCTTCTCGCCCTTCTTGGTGACCTCGACGATGTGGCGCTTCTCGAAGTCGGCGACGCTGATGCCGAGGTGTTTTGCCAGCCGGCGCATGTCGTCGCGGCTGACCCGCACGTAGCCCGCCATCCGGCAGCACAGCGCCGGACATTTCAGGCAGTCGAGACGTTCGTGCGACAGCCATGCCGATGATTGGGACTGACCGCTTAGGTCGGCCGCAACGTATCAGGCGGCTTCCTCGGTCTTGAAATCGGCTGGGACGATGATTTCCAGGACCTCGCAGTCCACCGAGTAGTCGAGCACCGTGTGCTTGATCCCAGCGGGCTGCAGCCAGCAGCTTCCGGCCGACATCATCTGCTCGCCGTGGCCCTCGAACTCGTTCTTCATCCAGCCTTTCAACACATAGACCAGCTGCAGTTCGGCGCGGTGCAGGTGTCGCTTGCGGACTTCGTCCGTGCAGGGCGGCACCATCCGAATGACGTGCGCCTGGCACAGGCCGCCGGTCGCGGCGGCGATGCCAAGGTCCCGGTATTGGGCATAGGCGCGCAGGCCGTCCGCCTTGAAATCCGCCTCGTTCAGATGGCTGACGGTAAACATCTGCTCCGCGCCGCCGCCGATCGCGCGGGCAGGTGCCGCGGCGAGTGCCCCGCGCTGAGCGAGATTGGGGCTTATGCGCCGCGGGGCCGGAGTTGGAACGGCGGTTCGGGTGGTCGGTACGACGCGGAGCGGCCTTTATCGCCGCGACGGCTTTTGGGATGCTCCTCGCCCGCGGCGCCTTAGCAATGGTGGCCCGCCCGCCGCGCGAGGAGGCGACCGTTTTCGGCTGAACTGGACTTGTCCTGGGGGACGCCGCTTTTTTTGCTGCGATCCGCCCGGTCGACGCTTGCTTCGGTGACGCGGCCTTGGGTGCGGCTTTTTTGGGTAGCGGCGCCTTCGCGGCAGGCTTTCCCGTCGCGGCGGGCTTTCCCGTCGCGGCAGGCTTTTTTCCCGTCGCGGAAGGCCTCTTTCCCTTCGCGGCCGTGGCCTTCGATGGCGCGGCCTTTGCCCGTGCCGCGGCCTTCGCCGGGGCTACGGCCCTCCCCCTTGGCGGTGCCTTTCGCTTGTCCGCCGCCTTCTTCGGTGGCGTCGCCCTGTTGTCCGCTGCCTTCTTCGGTGGCGCCGCCGGGCTTTTCGCGGTTGCCTTCCTTGGCGCAGCCGCACCGATTGCGCCCTTCGCCGGTGCCCGTTGCTTCGATGCGACCTTCTTGGCCTGCGCTTTGTTAGCTGCCGCCTTCTTCGTTGCCGCCTTCTTTGGGGCACCCGCTTTGGTCGCAGCAGCCTTCATCGCCGGGGCGGCCCGTTTGGCGGCGGCGACCAATTTCGGCGCCGCACTTCGCGACGAACCAATTGGATTGGCCGGTGCCTTGTTCGATCCCACAGCCCGCGCCCGGGCGCCGCCCGCCGGTTCACCACCGGACCTCGCCGAGAGGCCGCCGACATCACCGCTCGCAGCGGCTGGTGCCGCCGTCACCTCGGGTTGGGCGGAGCGCCCGGTGCTGGCTTTGGCCATGGCGTCGTCCTCGTGATACTTTTCAGTTGGGCGCAGTATCGACGCGATGAGGCCAGTGTTTCAAGCCAGTCTTTCAAGTCGGTGCAACAAAGCTGATGGCCGAGGGACTGCCGACGCTGATCCGCACGCCGGCCGGGAGCAGGCTTCCAGTTCGCGGATCGACGTGAAAAATGGTGATGTCGTCGCTATCCTGATTAGCCGCGAAGAGCCGGCGCCCATCCGGACCGAGGGTAAAAAACCTCGGTCGGGCGCCGCCTGTGGGGAAGGTGGCGGCGTAGGTCAGGGACCCGCTCCCGGGCGTGATCACGAACTGCACGATGCTGTCCTGGCCTCGGTTCGAGACGTAGAGAAAGCGTCCGCAGGGCGATGCCACGATCTCCGCAGTTGTATTATGGCCGGCATGACCTGCCGCCAGGGTGGAGATCACCTGCCTTTCGGTGACGCGCCCCGCGTCCCAGTCAAACACTGTTACCGTCGAGTTCGAGTTCGTTATTGACGTACAGCACCGGAAGTTCCGGATGAAACGTCGCGTGCCGGGGTGCCGCGCCGGGCGCGGAAGCGGCGGACCCCTGTTCGGTGGGGGTCAGCCGCCCGTCCTGGAAGCGGAAGAAAAAGGTGCGGTCGAAGCCCTTGTCCGGGACGATGACGAACTGCCCGCTAGGATCGAAAATCACCGCGTGGGGATGCGAGGACGCCTGTTCCTTCGGATTTGGGCCAGGCGTTCCTTCAAGCGGAATCAACTGGCTGACGGGCTGCAACCGCCCGTCCGCGGCCAACGGCATCACCGCGACCGCGCCGGAACCGTAGTTGGCGATCACCAGGAAGCGTTCGGTGGGATCGAGAGCCGAATCGACGGGATTATTGCCTTGGCAGTCGACCTGGTTGAGCAGGGTCAACATCCCGGTCCGCGGTCGATGGCGAAGGCGCTCATCAGGTTGCGCCCGCCATGCACGCTGTAGAGCCGGCTGCCGTCGCGGGTCAGGGTGAACAAAGCGGGATTTTCCAGGCCACCGAGGGTCTGGATGAGGCTCCAGCCACCGCTGACCGGATCGACATCGTAGACCGTTATGCCGGCTCCGCGGCCATTACGGTCGGGCGTGGTGTAGCCGCCGACGTAAGCGAACATTGCTACTCGTAGACCTCCGGATTGATGGTGTTGTCGCGATTTGGCTGTCCGTCCAGCACGCCCAGGATATTGCGCGCCGTGGCCACCGCCATCGCCTGCACGGCCTCGGCCGTGACGCCGGCCATGTGGGGGGAGGCGATGACGTTATCCAACGACAACAGCTTGTTGTCCAATGGGGTTGGTTCCATGTCGAACACATCAAGGCCGGCGCCGGCGATGTGGCCGGAAACCAGTGCATCGTATAGGGCAGCCTCGTTCACGATGCCGCCGCGCGCGGTATTCACCAGGAAAGCGCCCCGCTTCATGCGCGCCAACCGGTCCTTGTTGATCAGGTCAACGGTTGCCGGGGATTTCGGGCAATGGATCGAGACGAAGTCGGCGCGGGGCAAGGCAGCGTCGAGGTCCGTAACCGGCTCGCACCCGGCGGCAGTGATCTTTGCCTGGTCGATGAACGGGTCGTGGATCAGCACATGCATGTCAAAGCCCAGGCAGCGCCGAGCGGAGCGGGTGCCGATGCGTCCAAAACCGATGATGAGCACTGTTTTGCCGGCGAGTTCCATTGGCAAGGCGTCGGTGGCGCTCGTGCCACTTTCCGTCGCGGACGAGGCTGTCCATGTGGCGGACCTTCTTGGCCAGCGTGATCATCAGGTGAAACGCCTGCTCCGCGACGCTGACCGAGTTCGCGGTGCCCGCCACCATCAATGGCACCCGGCTTGCTGTCAGCACGGGGACTTCGACAGCATCGTAGCCGACGCCGATGCGCGCGACGACCTGCATGGCGGGCGAGGCCTCCATCTCCGCGCGCTTGAAGGGTGTTCCTGACAGCGCGATGCCGGCGCATGTGGCGAGTTGCGGCAGCAGGTCAGCCTGGCTGATGCCGGCGGGATAGATGACGGTCTCGATGTCGTCGCGGGCCTGGACGATATCGATGCCCTGCTTTCCCATCGTGTGCGGCAGCATCACCTTGCGCTTGTTGGTCGCCATGGAAATTTCCCCCTCGCCTTCGTTCCTGGCTTGGCGTAGCGCCGATTGGTGGCCCGCGCCAGTACCGCTGGCCTTTGGTTCCTGTGTTACCAGAGCAGGTGTCCCCTCCGGGGCTGATTGTGCTTGCGTCGGGCCCGGTATGGGTTGTGTCGTGAAGTTTGGTCAGTTTCGGCGCGCCCTGTCCGAAGTCTCCATCGTCGCGCACTTCCGCCTGCCCGGAACCGCGCTACAGCCGGGATTGGTCCAGGATGATCTCGACCATCGCCTCGTCGCTGGTCACCGAGCCCTGGAAACGGACCGCGAGGCCCGAGGCGCCTCGGGCGGCCACCTCCATATCGATCAGGCTGGGAACGTCATCCCTGACATGGCCGCCCTCGTTGGCGAAGAAGCCGATCACCACGACCGGATGGTGGCGCAGGGACGCGAGCGTTTCGGCAACGAACGGGGGCTCTTCCAGGCAGGCGGCTTCCACACGGGCGAACATGGCCGTCGAGGCGACCCGCGCGGCATGCATGTGTAGCGCGAGCGTTCGACCGGGCGACCTCGCCGAACCATGTCCGATCACCACGACAGCGGCACTACGCGACTTGATGCCAAGATCAGCGCATGCGGCGAGAGCCTGGCGCTCGATTACGCCGGCGATGCCATCGTGAACTCCGACTGGGCGACACAGGACAAGCCGCTGCCGCATCGCCTGCGGGTGGGCCGCGTTAGTGTCCGCCGCGCCATGGGGCGGCGCCCTGTCGTTCGGGAACGATGAGGCAGTAAGGGCCTCGACCGCGGGTTTGAGAAGCCTTGGGGAGGCGAGGTGACCGCCCGCTTCCCTCAGCGCGCGCGGCAGGGCGACACGGGTGAAATAGCCCTGTTCCATGAAGAACGGCACGACCCGGATCACCGGCGCGGCAATGCGGGCCAAGGCTTCGGCGATTGAGGGTGAACCGTTCAGGACAGCGATTTCCACCTGATCGAAATGCCGGCCCGCCAGCAACGAATCCGCGTGGCGGCGCATCACACCGCCGGCATCCGGATAGCTGGAAGATCCGTGGCCGATCAGCAACAGGGCGTCGTTTGTGGACAGGGATCACACTCCTGGCTATTTCGGCCCGCGTGGCACATCAACTGGTTAGCGGATAGCGGCAGGCCTCTGCTTCGCCAATTGAGCCGCAGGCCACACGGACAAATGTTCTGCGGACCAGGCGGGTTTGCCCCGCATGATGATCTGACGCACATAAGTCTGAAGCGAACATCAGATAGGCTGCAAGGAGCAGATAATGGCGGAGGAACTGTCCCCAACGGCAGCGCCGCGGGAAGCAATGGAATTCGACGTCGTGATCGTCGGCGGCGGTCCGGCGGGGCTGTCAGCGGCGATCCGGTTGAAGCAACTCAACCCGGACATGGCGGTCTGCCTGGTTGAAAAAGGCGGCGAGGTCGGCGCGCATATCCTGTCGGGCGCGGTGCTGGAGCCGCGCGCGCTGAACGAACTCATTCCGGACTGGAAGGAAAAGGGCGCGCCGCTCGATACACCGGCGGGCGAGGACCGGTTCCTGTTCCTGACCGCGACCAAATCCTTCAAGCTGCCGACGCCGCCGCAGATGCAGAACCACGGCAACTACATTGTCTCGCTGGGCAATGTGGTGCGCTGGCTGGGTCAGCAGGCGGAAGAACTCGGGGTCGAGATCTATCCTGGCTTCGCGGCTTCGGAACTGCTGGAGGAAGACGGCCGCATCGTCGGCATCGCCACCGGCGACATGGGCATCGGCAAGGACGGGCAACCCACCGGCAACTTCCAGCGCGGCATGGAATTGCGCGCCCGCTACACGCTGTTCGCCGAAGGCTGCCGCGGGTCCTTGTCGAAGCAACTGATGAAGCGCTTCAACCTGCGCGAAGGCCACGATCCACAGACCTATGCGATCGGCATCAAGGAACTGTGGGAAATTCCCGCCGCCAACCACAGGCCGGGCCTGATCGAGCACAGCCTGGGCTGGCCGCTCGACCGGTCGACCTATGGCGGGACCTTCCTGTACCATTTCGGAAACAACCTGGTTTCGTATGGCTTCGTCATCGGGCTTGACTACAGCAATCCGTGGCTGTCGCCGTTTGATGAAATGCAGCGCTTCAAGACCCATCCCGCCGTGCGCAAGCACTTCGAGGGCGGCAGGCGGATTTCCTATGGCGCACGTGCGCTGAATGAAGGCGGGCTGCAGTCGCTGCCGAAACTCAGCTTCCCGGGCGGTCTGCTGATCGGCGATGCGGCGGGATTCCTCAATGTGCCGAAGATCAAGGGCACCCATACGGCGATGAAATCGGGGATGCTCGCCGCGGAGGCCGTGGCCGATGCGCTGGCGGGCGATCATCCGGCCGAGGTGACGGGGTATTTCGACCGGCTGCGTGCAAGCTGGGTGTGGGAAGAGCTGTCGTCCGTGCGCAACGTGCGGCCGGCGTTCGCCAAATGGGGCATGTGGGGCGGATTGGCCTATAGCGCGTTGGATACCTACGTTCTGCGTGGCAAGGCGCCATGGACCTTCCATCATCCGCATGCGGATAACGAGACGCTGACCGAGGCCGAGTCAACGCCACGGATTACTTATCCAAAGCCCGACGGAGTTCTTACTTTCGACAAGCTGTCGTCCGTATTCATCAGTAACACCAACCACGAGGAGCATCAGCCGGCGCATCTGGTACTGGCCGACCCAGCGAAGGCGATCGACCTCAACTGGGCCCATTTCCGCAGTCCGGAGGTGCGGTATTGTCCGGCCGGGGTCTACGAGATCGTTGGTGCCGAGGAAGGTGCGCCGAAGCTGCAGATCAACGCCCAGAACTGCGTGCACTGCAAAACCTGCGACATCAAGGACCCGTCACAGAACATCAACTGGGTGCCGCCGGAGGGCGGGGGCGGACCGAGCTATCCGGGCGGGATGTAGGCGCGAGGCGGCCGGAATGGTCGCCACCGGCCGCAGGATTTCCGTTCCGGCCGGTGGCGGCGGCGGTGGTGGCGGCGGTGGTGGCGGCTCGAATCTCGTCGCGGTGACGAAACCGTGTTCCGATTCCGCAGAAATAATCGCAAGCTGAATGACACGGAGCATTCCTGCTGCTAAAGTGAGCAGATGCAACATGCGCGCGCCGCTCGGCGGATTGCCCTTCTCGCTCTCACCTTGTTGTCGGCGTGCGCGGCTTCGCAGCCCCCGGCCGGCGCCAGTGCCGATCCGGTACCGGCTGGGGTGATCGGTAATTACCTCGCCGGGCGGTTTGCCTTAGCGGAAGGTGACTCCGTCACCGCCGCCAACGATCTTCTGAAGGCGGTGGCACAGAGCCCCGGTGACCCGGAACTGACGCTGCAAGCCTTTGTTGCCTGCCTGAATGCAGGCCGTCCCGAAGCCGTGCGGCTGGCGCGCCAGTTGCCCGAGAGCCAGGTGGCGCAACTCGTTCTCGCCGACGTCGACATCAAGGCTGGTCACTGGCAGGACGCGGAAGCGCGGTTTCATGGATTGCCTCGCCAGGGCATGACACAGTTGCTGCAGCCGTTGCTGGTGGCCTGGGCGCAGCAGGGCGATGGCCGCACCGACACGGCGCTTTCCACCTTGCGGCCTTATGTCGAGGATCCAAGGTTCCGGACGTTGTTTGCCTTCCAAGCCGCGATGATCGCCGATCTGGGTGAGCGGCCGGAGGTTGCCGCCGCATTGTACAGATCTGCCCAGACCAACATGGCGGAGCCAAACCTGCGCTCGGCCCAGATCCTCGCGAGTTGGCAGGCGCGCTCCGGCCAGCCGGCGGAGGCGCAACGCACGCTGGCGGCGCTGCCGGTGGCGGCACCCGACCTGACCATATCCATGCCGGCATTCATGGCCAACGTGACCAAGCGGCCGGTGCCGAGGGCGATGGATGGCGTGGCGGAGGCTTATTTCACTTTCGCGGCGTTGCTGCGTGCGCAGGATGCCGACGAGTTCTCCTTGATCATGCTGCGTCTGGCACTCGACCTGCGGCCGGATTTCGCCGCCGCCCGGTTGCTGGCCGCCGATATCCTGGGCAACCAGCACCATCAGCAGACCGCCCTGCGCATGTTGAATGACGTGGCGGCGACTGACCCGATCATCGCGGTGGTGCAGCTGCGGAGCGCCGCCCTGGTCGATAAGCTGGGTCGGCCGGAAGACGCGATGCGGGAGCTGGAGCGTATGGCCCGCGATTACCCCGACAGCCCGCTGCCAGACGCACAGCGCGGCGATATCCTGCGCATGACGCAGCGGTTCGGTGATGCGGTCGCGGCTTACGACAAGGCGATCGGCGCGCATCCAGCATCCGGTGGCGACCGACTGGATCGTGTTCTACGACCGCGGCGTGGCCGAGGAGCGGTCGCGCCAATGGCCCAAGGCCAAGGCCGATTTCGAGCACGCTCTGCAGTTGTCGCCTGACCAGCCGTTCGTGCTGAACTACCTTGGTTACTCGCTGGCCGACATGGGCCATCATCTGGATGAAGCCCAGCGGATGATCCAAAGCGCGGCCGAGCGTCGTCCGAATGACGGCGCGATCACCGACAGTCTTGGCTGGGTGCTGTTTCGCCAGGGCCACCACCAGGAAGCGGTGAAGACCCTGGAACGGGCCGTCGAGCTTGAGCCTGAGGACGCCACGATCAACGGGCACCTCGGCGACGCCTATTTCGCCGCTGGCCGCAAAATCGAGGCGCAGTACCAGTGGCGCCGGGCGCTGACGCTGAATCCCGACCCCGGACGATGCGCTGAAGCTGCAGGCCAAGCTCAACACCGGCCGTCCGGGGTCGGTCGTCAGCGGACCGTAGCCCTGGCTCCTTGGGAGCTGTCGTGGCGTCACTTTCGAGTTCGCGCCGGCTAAGGTCAACCTTCATCTGCACGTCATCGGGCGGCGCGATGACGGCTACCACCTGCTGGACAGCCTTGTGATCTTCGCCCAGGTGGGCGATCGGCTGAGTGTAACGGCGGCCGAGGATTTGTCGCTGGAGGTGACTGGACCATTCGCCTCGGGACTGGACTGCGGAGGCCGACAACCTGGTGCTGCGCGCGGCGCGGGCACTGGCTGAGCAGTCCGGACGGCGGGCTGCCGGCAAACTGGTTCTGGAGAAGAATTTGCCGGTTGCCTCCGGAATTGGAGGCGGATCAGCCGACGCGGCGGCTGCATTGCGGCTGCTGCAACGTTTCTGGGGTACCGACCTTGACGCGGCCGCGCTTGGCGCGATCGCGCGGGGGCTGGGAGCCGACGTGCCGGTGTGCCTGCTCGGTCGCGCAGCGATGATGTCGGGTATCGGGGAAGTGCTGACGCCCGCGCCCGCGTTGCCCGGTGCCGGTCTCGTGCTGCTCAATCCAGGCGTGGCGGTGTCAACCCCGGCGGTGTTCCGCGCGCGTGGCGGCGCATTCTCACCGGCGGCGGAATTTCCGGTTGAGGGATGGCGGAGCGCGCGGTCGCTTGCCGCGGACCTGCAAGCCACCCGAAACGACCTTGAACCGCCGGCGCGATCGCTTGCACCGGCAATCAATGAGGCGCTGGACGCTCTGCGGGCTGTACCGGGCTGCCTGCTGGCGCGCATGAGCGGGTCCGGGGCGACCTGCTTTGGATTGTTCGCTTCGGCGCAGGCAGGACGACGGGCCGCGTTGGAGATTACGCGGCCTGGCTGGTGGGTCTGGGGCGGCGGAATGCTTCCAAGCTGACGGTTCTGGCTTTACGCGAGAAGCGTGTGGACCTATCACGTGCGGCATTGGGGCGTCGCCAAGCGGTAAGGCAACGGATTTTGATTCCGTCATACGGAGGTTCGATCCCTCCCGCCCCAGCCACCTGAATTTGTTCTCTAACAGCGGGCGAAATCGCTGTTTGTCGAACCCTCGGTAGGCCCGGCACGGTAACCGGTCATTAACCTTGATCAGACATGGTGCGGCTCGGCGTCCCGCCGGGCGGAGGGTTCATGTCGGTATTCACGAAGATCGGTATTGGCGGCAGGCTCCGCCTGGCGTTTGCAAGCGTGATCGCGGCCTTCCTGCTGGCGGGCGGCGCCGGTCTGTTCCAGACGGCGAAGATGGCCTCCGTGGCGACTGACCTGGGCCGCAATGCGGTGCCAAGTGGCGTGATCATGGGGGAGATCGCCGAATTGATCATGCGATTCCGTGCATTGCAGGGGGCCGCCGTCCTCGCATCCGACGCTGAGCAAAAGGCACTCGTGGCCCAGCGCCGTTCGCAAACCTTGGCGGATATCCAGGCTGGCTTCCTGGCCTACACGCCCTTCACCGACGAGGGGGAGGAAAAGGAGACGATCATTCCGGCCATTCAAGCGGCGTGGAAGGATTATCAGGCGCAAGACGCTCGCCTCACGGCCGCCGGAACCGATACCGCGGCGGCTGGTCACATCTACAACGTGGAACTCCAGCCGCCATTCGCCCGCCTGCGAGCGGCGTTGAAGGCTGACATGGCGTATAGCAAGCGTTCGGCGGACCAAAGTGCCGACAATGCCGATGCCGCCTACTTGCGGGCGAAGTGGACAATCGGCGGAGTTACCCTGTTCGCGGCAGGACTGGCGGCGGCGTGGGCGATGTGGCTCAACCGCAACGTCACCTTCCGTGTCGTGCGCCTGGCGGGGGTCATGCGCCAGCTTGCCAGACGCGACTACGCCTTTGACCTGCCCTGCACGACCCGAACTGATGAAATTGGCGACATGGCTCGTGCCATTGACGAATGCCGGGACGGCCTTAAGGGCGCCGATGCGATGGCAGCGGCCCAGGCAGCCGAACAGGCGGTCAAGACGCGGCGAGCCGCCAATCTCGACAAGCTCACGCAGGCTTTCGAAACCAAGGTTGGGCAGATGGTCGGGCAGGTGTCCGCCTCGGCCACCGAGTTGCAGGCCACCGCCGGGTCGATGACCGACACCGCCGGCCAGACCACGCGCCAGGCAGCCAACGTCGCCGCGGCCGCCGAGCAGGCCAGCACCAATGTGCAGACGGTCGCATCGGCGGCGGAGGAACTGGCTGCCTCAATCGGAGAGATTTCACGCCAGCTCGCGCAGTCGGCCAAGGTCGCCAGCAAGGCTCAGGAGGATGCCAGGCGCACCGATGCGGTGGTGAAGGCGTTGGCCGATGGCGCCCAGAAAATCGGTGATGTCGTGAGCCTGATCAGCAGCATCGCGGGGCAAACCAACCTGTTGGCGCTGAACGCGACAATCGAGGCCGCAAGGGCGGGCGACGCCGGCAAGGGCTTTGCCGTGGTTGCGTCAGAAGTGAAGAGCCTGGCCACCCAGACCGCCAAGGCTACGGAGAACATTTCCCAGCAGATCGCGCAAATACAGGCGGCGACGAAGGTGGCCGTGGAGTTGATCGGAGGTATCGGCCTGACGATTGGCGAAATCAGCCAGATCGCGGCTGGCGTAGCCGCCGCGGTGGAGCAGCAAGGCTCCGCAACGCAGGAAATCGCGCGCAACGTGCAGCAGGCGGCGATCGGCACACAGGAGGTCACGTCCAACATCTCGGGAGTGAGCCAGGGCGCCAACAGCACCGGTCAGGCGGCGAGCGGGGTACCGGGGGCCGCGGGCGAACTGTCGCACCGTGCCGCACAACTCCAACAGGAAATCACCGACTACGTTACGGGAGTGAAGGCTGCTTAGCTTTGCCGACCGGGCCGTTCGCCGGTAGGCGTCTTGTTTTTGGCCTCACCTTACGTAGCTGTATGAAGCGGGATAGTATCCTGCAAGTCGCGGAACGGACCGCGAGGGGAGAACCAGAAATCATGGACGACATCGTCATCGTTTCGGCCGCCAGGACGCCCGTAGGCAGCTTCAATGGCGCGCTTAAGGACCGTTCACGCCCATCATTTAGGTGCCATCGCACTGCAGGCGGCGATGGCACGCGCGGGCATTGACCCGGATGAGGTGGACGAACTGATCTACGGTCAGGTTCTCGCCGCCGGTGAGGGCCAGAATCCGACGCGCCAGGCTGGGCGTGCCGCGGGTCTTCCGGACTCCAAGACCGCATTTGGGATCAATCAGGTTTGCGGTTCCGGGCTGCGAGCGGTTGCGCTTGCCGCGCAGCAGATCCGCACCGGTGAAAGCGCTATCGTGGCCGCCGGTGGCATGGAGAGCATGAGCCTGTCGGCGCACGCCGCACACCTGCGCAATGGCACCAAGATGGGCGGCCTTGAGTTCGTGGACACCATGCTGAAGGACGGGCTGTGGGACGCGTTCCACGGCTATCACATGGGCAACACCGCCGAGAACGTCGCCAACAAGTATCAGATCACCCGCGAACAGCAGGATGCGTTCGCCCTGGGGTCCCAGCAAAAGGCATCAGCGGCGCAAAAGTCTGGACGCTTCAAGGATGAGATCGCGCCGGTGACCGTGAAGACCCGCAAGGGCGACATCCAGGTGACGGACGACGAATACATCCGCCATGACTCCAGCGCGGAAGGGATGGCGAAGCTGCGTCCCGCCTTTACCAAGGACGGCACGGTCACCGCTGGCAACGCGTCTGGCCTGAATGACGGTGCCGCCGCGCTGATCGTGATGACCGCGGCGGAGGCCAGCAAGCGCGGCCTTACTCCGCTTGCCAGGATCGCCGGCTTCGCCACCGCTGGCGTTGACCCGGCGGTGATGGGCACGGGCCCGATCCCGTCCACGCGAAAGGTTCTGGGCCGGGTTGGCTGGAAGCCCGATGATCTCGATCTCGTGGAAGCCAACGAAGCATTCGCCGCGCAGGCGCTTGCGGTGAACAAGGACATTGGCTGGGACACGAGCAAGGTAAACGTCAACGGCGGCGCGATTGCGATCGGTCATCCGATCGGCGCTTCGGGTGCCCGCGTCCTGGTGACCTTGCTGCACGAAATGCAGAAGCGCGATGCCAAGAAGGGCCTGGCAACCCTGTGCATCGGCGGCGGCATGGGGGTGGCGATGGCGCTGGAGCGTTAACACAGCGGATCGGGTCCTGGGTCTTCGCGAATGCGGTTTGTATTCGTGGAGACCCCATGACGCCGGGCGCGGGTGAGGCCTTTGCAGATTTGGCGGAAGTGATAGAACTGCGTCGTTCAAACAAAAACAGGTGGAGGTTCCGATGGCACGCGTCGCACTGGTTACCGGGGGCACCCGGGGTATTGGCGCAGCGATTAGCTTGGCGCTGAAGGCGCAGGGCCGAACCGTCATCGCGAACTATGCATCCAACGAAGCCGCCGCGGAGTCATTCCGGGCTGAAACCGGTATAGCGGTCGCCAAGTTCGACGTTTGCAGCTTCGAGGCCTGCGAGTTCGGCATCGCCAGGGTCGTTGGTGAACATGGTCCGATCGAAGTGCTGGTCAACAACGCCGGCATCACTCGCGACGGCACGCTGCTGCGGATGCGGCGGGACATGTGGGATGCCGTTCTCGACACCAACCTCGGCTCTTGCTTCAACATGTGCAAACTGACGTTCGAGGGCATGCGCGAGCGGAAATTTGGCCGTGTCGTCAACGTCGGCAGCGTCAACGGCCAGGCCGGACAGTATGGCCAGGTGAATTATGCCGCCGCCAAGTCCGGTATCCACGGGTTTACCAAGGCGCTGGCCCAGGAAGGTGCGCGCTATGGCATCACGGTCAATGCCATCGCGCCGGGTTATGTGGATACAGAGATGGTCCGCGCGGTGCCTGGCGAAGTGCTGCGCAAGATCGTTGCAAAAATTCCGGTTGGACGACTTGGCCATGCCGAAGACATCGCGCGCGGTGTTGCATTCCTGACCGCTGATGACGCGGATTTCGTTACTGGTTCGACATTGTCGATCAACGGCGGCATGCATATGTACTGACGACCGCGAGCGCGATCGTTTCCAGCGGTCGCGCCCGCAGCCGTCCCGGCTTCGGCCATCGGCTTGCCATCGCGTGAACATTGGAGGCATCATTTCCGCAAGGAAGGAGCTCCAGATATGAACGCGCCACGCAATACCCAATATCGCCACCTGGACGTCCAGAAGATCGCCGGCTCGCTTGGTGCCGACGTCCGGGGTGTCGACCTGTCGACCGACGTTTCTGACGAGGTTCTGGCGGAGATCCGTGCCGCCCTGCTCGACAATCTGGTCATCGCGATCCGCGACCAGGACATTACACCGGCCCAACAATTGGCTTTTGCCCGTCGCTGGGGCGATATCCATCTGCATCCGTTCATGGAGGGGATGGCGGACTACCCGGAGATCCTGGCGATCATCAAACGCCCTTCCGACAAGAAGAATTTCGGAGGGTCCTGGCATACCGACCAGATGTTCTCGCCCAGCCCGGCGATGGGCACGATGCTGTATGCCAAGGAGGTGCCGAGCGTCGGCGGCGACACGTTGTTCACCAACCAGTATCTCGCCTATGAGAGTTTGTCGGACGGCATGAAGGCAATCGCGGGCCAACTGCGCACGGTCTGCGTTGGGGACAACTTCAAGGCATCCGGCGGCGTGTCGCGCAAGGAACGCTACGACCGGCAAATGAGCGAGATGAAGGTGAAGGACCCCGGCAACGTGCAGACCACCAGCGTTCATCCGCTGGTGCGCACGCATCCGGAGACCGGCCGCAAGTCGCTCTACATCGGGGGTCACGTGCAGCATTTCGATGGCATGACCGACGAGGAAAGCCAGCCGCTGATTGATTTTTTCATGAAGCAGTCGATGCGCCCGGAGCACACCTGCCGGGTGCGCTGGCAGACCGGCACGCTGACCTTCTGGGACAATCGCTGCACGCAGCATTTCGCGGTGAACGATTATCCGGCGGAGACGCGCATCATGCACCGGATCACGGTTTGTGGGGATCAGCCTTTCTGAATCCACCACGCCAGGGCCGCGGCGGTTTCAGCCTCCGCCGGCCTCGGTCATCCGCGGATCAGGAACGCGGGCGGCTACCAGCACATCAACCGCGACGGCGCCCGCGTCCATCAGCGCCGCCGCGCAGGCGTTCGCGGTTGCCCCTGACGTCATTACATCATCGATCAGCAGGATGGTCCGCCCGGACACCCGAACCGCCCTGGACTGGCGAACCTTCACCGCCCCCTTGAGTTCGCTCGCCCGCTGCTCCGGTGACTTCTCATCCAGGGGTTCGGTGCGCCGGGTCCGGACCAGCGCATCCGCCAGCACGGGGCGAACCGCCAACCGTCCGACAGCAAAGGCCAGTACCGCCGCCTGATTGTATTTGCGCTGGAACAATCTCCGGCGATGCAACGGCACCGGCACCAAAACGTCCGCCCGCTCAAGCAGGAGCGTCCCGGCCCGCTGCATCATCCGAGCGAGGATCGGCGCCAGTTCAAGCCGGTCGACGTGCTTGAATGGGAGGATCAGCCGCCTGGCCTGTTCATCATAGCAAAGCGCACCCCTCGCCTGGCGAAACACCGGCGGGCGCATCGCGCATCCTGCGCACTCGCCGTCAGCGCCACCCTGCTCGACAAAGGCAAAGGGCACTCCGCAGCGCGAACAGAATGGTGGGGTGATGAACTGCGTCCGGCCGAAACAGGAAGCGCAGAGTTGCCCCTGGGCTTCGACCGGATTATCGCAGGCCGCACAGCGTGGCGGCAGCAGTAGATCGAGCGCTTGGCGAATTGCACGCCTTACGCGGTGATCACGCGGCAGCGTGGGTTTCGCCGGGGATGCCGAACGCTATCGTTCCGTCGCGCTCGATCTCGTGCACGAGGTCGATTTCCCAAGACAGATAGGCGTTCATCGCCTCCTCGATTCCGGAGTTACGGTCGTATGGGCGCAAGTTGTAATCGATGCAGGCTTCATCCGGCGGCGTCGTCCGATCCTTTACCAGCGGCCGCCCAAAAGCATGCCACGCGGCGGTGCCACCTTCCAGCACGTGGACCGCGGCGGTGGTCAGTTCGGTTACCTCCGGCACGGCGAGGCGGGCCAGCATACCATCCGGGGACGTGATCACCACGTGCCGGGCGGCGGCAAGTTGCGGCTGCAGGGTATCGAGACGGGCGCGCACGCCCCAGATGGCGCCGGGGATATGGCCATCGCGGAAGTCTATGCTCCGCCCCAGGTCCAGCACCAGCGTCCCGGCCCCGCTGTCGAGTAGCTGCAGCAGGCCCGTCACGTCGATCAGGTTGACCGGTTCGGCCAGTTCGGGGACAGGAACAGGGGCTGTTCCAGTTGCCTTCACAGCCTCGAGCCCGCCTTCGACGACGAACACGTCGCGATGCCCCATCTGGCGCAGCCAGGCGCCGGCCATACGGGCGCGGACGCCGGTGTCATCGATCAGCACGATCCGGGCATTGCGGACGCCGATCCAGTTATCCGTCCCTTGGACAAGCTGCCCGCCGGGGGCGTTATAGCTGCCGGGGCGGTGACCGGCGCGGAATTCCGTTGGATCGCGAACGTCGAGCACATACAGCGTCCGATCGGGATCATCCTCGAACCGGCTTAGGTCGAGCGGCCCTATGACGCCGACGCCGGACTGCTCCGCGAAGGCCTTGGCCCGCTGCAACGCCAGCGCGGCGGTCTTAGGCGTACCCGGGCTGGAATTTCTCGGTGCGCCCTCGATCGCAGCGCAGTCCGGCGAGTTCCCATCCCATGGTGCCATTGCGCAGCGCCACCACCTTGTTTGGGATGCCGGCACGCCGCAGGCTCTCGGCCCCCAAGATGCTGCGCGTGCGGCCGGCGCAATTGACCACAACAAGCGTTTTTGGATCTGGCACGATATCGGCGATCCGATAGGCCAGTTCGCCGCCTGGCACGCTGATCCCGGTCGGGATTGACATCCGCGTGAACTCCTCGAGCGTGCGGCTGTCGAGCACCACCATGTCGCGCCCGGAATCGATCCACGCCTTCAGTTCCCGCGCATCGACGCTTTCGGTGCCGTAGTGATGCTCCACCCATTCGCCGAAAGCCTTGGAGGGGACGTTCACTCCGCTGAACAGCACCTGCCCGGCGGCTTCCCATGCCTTGGTGCCGCCGTCCAGAACGGTGACATCGGTGCAGCCGATGGATTCCAACCATGTCGCCAGTTTTTCCGCCAATCCACTGCCGTCATCGACGCAGCACACGCGGGTCGTCAGTCGCGGCAGCAGCGCGCGGGCTCGGATCTCCTTACGCGCCAAGCCGCATGGCACCGCCCAGAACAGGTGGGAGGCGCCGAACGCACCATCCTCGCGTGCGTCGAGCAGGGCGAGTTCCTGCCCGTCAGTGATCCATCCAAGCAGTATTTCGGCGCTGATGCGTTTCATGAGTTGGCAGCCTCCAGTCGCGCTGGACGGTAGTGCCAGGGCGGACAGCTTGGCAACGTCGCTTTGCCGGTGCACATGACGGTTCATGGACTCCATGCTGGTATTTGATCGCCTTGCCGTCCGTCGTCATCGCGATCGGGCGGCAAGCACGGTAAGCGTGGTCGCGGACGTTCTGCGGGACGCGGCGGAGCGGTTGCTGGACCGGCTGGATGACACCACCCGCCGCTTCACGCGTGCACTGGATGTTGGCGGCCGCGGCATCGTCGCACCGATGTTGCGGGCACGCGGCATGCAGGTCATCAGTTGTGATCTGTCGCCCGCCATGGCGGCCCTGAACGGCGGGACGAACGGCGGGCTGAGCGTTGCGGCGGACGAGGAGTGGCTGCCGTTCGCCCCTGCCAGTTTCGACCTTGTTGTTGCCAGCCTGTCGCTGCACTGGATCAACGACCTGCCGGGGGCATTGCTGCAACTGCGCCGGTCGCTGCGTCCCGAAGGGCTGTTGCTCGCCAGCCTGCCCGCGCTTGGCACACTGGGCGAGTTGCGGACAGCGCTGACCGAGGCGGAGGTGGAAATCGCCGGCGGGGCCTCACCGCGGATTTCGCCGTTCCCGGAACTGCGGGATTGCGCACATTTGATGCAGCGGGCGGGGTTCACCTTACCGGTGGCGGACGTGGAGGAGATACGGATGCTCTATGCCGAACCGTTTCTGTTGCTGACTGAATTGCGCGCGGCGGGTGAGACCAATGCTATCCGCGAGCGCGCCCGGTCAATCACCCCTCGGTCGTTGTTCGCCGCTGCGCTGGCCCGATTGCCGTCCGAGGACGGAAGGACCCCGGCCACCTTGCGGATGGCGGTGATGACCGGTTGGGCGCCGGGATAGCTCGGTTGATTATCCGCCGGTGACGCTCATGTGCCTGGCCACGGCAGGCTTGTCGTGGCGGCGGTCAATGATGAAGTCGTGGCCCTTCGGCTTGCGCGAGATTGCCTCCCGGATCGCATCATCCAACTGGTCGTCCGAGGCGCCGGCGCGCAGCAACGAGCGGAAATCCGCCGAATCGTCCTGTCCGAGGCACATGTAGAGCGTGCCGGTGCAGGTCAACCGCACGCGGTTGCAGCTTTCACAGAAATTGTGAGTCATCGGAGTGATGAAGCCGATCCGCCGGCCGGTTTCCTTGACGGTGTAGTATCGCGCCGGACCGCCGGTCTTGTAGTCGGTATCCTCCAGCGTCCACATCTTGCGAAGCCTCGCCCGCACCACGGAAAGCGGCAGGTACTGATCCGTTCGATCGCCGGAGATATCGCCCATCGGCATGGTCTCGATCAGGCACAGGTCAAACCCATGCTCGCCACACCATGCCAACATCCCGTCAAATTCCGCCTCGTTGACACCCTTCATCGCGACAGCATTGATCTTGATCGCCAGGCCCGCGGCCTTGGCGGCGAAAATCCCATCCAGCGTCTGCTCGATCTTGCCCCAGCGGGTGATCTGGGTGAACCGCACCGGATCAAGCGTGTCCAGCGAGACGTTGATCCGCCTGACACCCGCGGCCGCCAGCGTTTCAGCATGCTTGGTCAGTTGCGAGCCATTCGTCGTGACGGTAAGCTCGTCGAGACCGCCGCCGATGCGGCTGCCAAGATTGCCGAACAGCCGCATGACGTCGCGCCGTACCAGGGGCTCGCCGCCGGTGATGCGGATCTTCCTGGTGCCCAGCCGGATGAACGCGCTGCACAGGCGTTCCAGTTCCTCCAGCGTCAAAAGGTCGCGCTTGGGCAGGAACGTCATGTCCTCCGCCATGCAATAGACGCAGCGCAGATCGCAGCGGTCGGTCACCGAGACCCGAAGGTAGGTGATCGCTCTGCCGAACGGATCGATCATGATAAGAGTAAGTCTCCTTCCGGGCCGGCTTGCGCCGCTTCCCTCGCTTTACCGATGTTATTCATGACTTGCGCCACCGCGGCCAAGTGTTCAAGCCCCGCGATGCGGGGATGGCGCTGGAAAGTGCCTCAGAAGTCTCGACTCCCGGCGGCAACACGGTCATCTTTGGGGCGGACCCTGGAGAGCGGAGAGTTGATGTCCGGCACACGTGGTGCCTTGCTCTTGATTGAACTGGCGTCAGCGCGCGTGTGTGACGCCCTTCTTGGCCCGGTTACGCTGCTGGATGACGCGATCTCGTCCCAACCCGAAATCGGACCCGCGGCGATCGGGGCCGCCGCGTCCTTGTCCAGTCGCCTGAAGTTGCAGCGAGCCGCATGGAGTTCCTCCAGCGAAGCACTTGCGCTGAACGAGGTCGCGGCGCTGGCCGAGGGTCTGCCGGATCACGTCAAGGCCGATTTTTCCGCGCTGCCTGCGGCCACCGTGTTCCCAGGTTCGTACGGCCGCATCGTCCTCAATCTTCTACTTCTCGCCGCCGACAGCCTGCCGGTCGAGGGCCGGATCATCCTGGCCGGCCGGGCGGACGATCTGTTCATCAGGATCACCGGTCCCGAGGCAGCGTGGCCGGCCGGAACGGCTCTTTGCCTGGCCAACGAGGCGGAGGCGCAATCAGCTCTGACCGATGGACGGAATGTGCAGATGGCGCTGACGGCGCTACTCGCACACGCAGCCGGCATACGATTGTCGGCGCTGCTCGCACCCTCGGCACAACCCGATCCTGCTATTTTACGGTTGGGCCGATAAAACCTTAAAAAAACTCGCGGGCATTTACCTTTTGTTTGGAAAGTCCTGCCATGCATGGCCTCCCGCCCGAACGTCGGGCTTCCGAGGGGGCTGCCGTGGACGATCTACTTTCCGACTTCCTGACCGAGACGAACGAGAGCCTGGCTGAACTCGATGTTGCTCTCGTCACCCTGGAACGCACGCCGGATGATGCGGAAACACTCGGATTCATTTTTCGGATGGTGCACACGATCAAGGGCACCTGCGGATTTTTAGGTCTGCCAAGGCTGGAGCGGGTTGCCCATGCCGGTGAGAACGTGTTGGGCAAGCTGCGCGACCGCACCCTGACTGTCACGCCTGACATTGTCACGCAGGTCCTGGCCGCGATCGATGCGATTAAGGGTATTGTCACCGGGTTGAGCCAGACCGGCGCCGAACCCGCGGGCGATGATTTCGGCCTTGATCGCCAAGCTGAACGCAACCGCCGCGCATGAGACGCCTAAGGCGACGCTGGCCGCTCCGCCGCCAGCCGAGGTCACGATGGCTCCCGCCGCCGCCGGCGCCCCTTTGAGCGCTGCGGTTGTCTTGGCGCCGCCGACTGCTTCGGCGGGCGCGGCCCCGCCTGCACCGGTGGTCGCAGACTCCCCTGCTCCGGCGTCCGCCCCGGCGGGGACCGCTGCCACCACGGCGGGGACCATTGCCACCCCTGCGGAGACCGTTGCCGCCCCGGCGGGGGCCGTTGTCCAGCAACCGGAGACAGCCGCGCAGCCCGCGCAACCTCCGGCGGCATCCATAGTTGCTGCCGCGGTGAGTCCGTCGGTTGCTCAATCGATGGCCGCGGAGCCCGCGGCGCCCGCCCAGGCCACGACCGCACCGGCCAATACCCAGACCATCCGCGTCACCGTGGATGTGCTGGAAGACCTGATGACCCTGGTCAGCGAACTCGTGCTGACGCGCAATCAGCTTCTGCAACTTGCCAGAACCAACGAGAACACCGCCTTTACCGTTCCCCTGCAGAGATTGTCGCATATCACCTCCGACCTGCAGGAGGGGGTGATGAAGACCCGCATGCAGCCCATCGGCATCGCGTGGAACAAGCTCCCGCGGCTCGTCCGCGACCTGTCCCACGACATGGGGAAGAAGATCGAGCTCACCATGTTGGGTTCCGAGACCGAGCTCGACCGCCAGGTGCTGGAACTGATCAAGGACCCGCTGACCCACATGATTCGCAACAGCGGCGATCACGGGCTGGAAACCCCGGCGGAGCGGCGGGCGGCAGGCAAGCCCGAGGCCGGGAATATCGTTCTGAATGCCTTCCATGAGGGCGGCTACATCATTCTCGAGATCTCCGACGATGGCCGCGGCCTGGCGGTGGATCGGATCCGGGCAAAGGCGTTGTCCCAGGGGCTGGCGAGCGAGACGGAACTCGCGAGCATGACCGACGGCCAGATCCAGCGCTTCATCTTCCGCGCCGGGTTCTCGACAGCCGAAAAGAGTCTCCGCCGTTTCCGGGCGCGGTGTCGGCATGGATGTGGTGCGGACCAATATCGAGAAAATCGGCGGCACCATCGACCTCAAGAGCACGCAAGGCCAGGGGACGACATTCACCGTCAAGATCCCGCTGACCCTGGCGATTGTTTCGGCGCTGATCGTCGAGGCGGGCAAAGAGCGCTTCGCCATTCCGCAGCTGAGCGTCGTGGAACTGGTACGGGCGCAGCGTGGGTCCAACACGGCAGGCCGTGAAGGTGTCAGTAACAGTGTGATCGAGCGGATCAACGACACGCCGGTCCTGCGGCTGCGCAACCGCTTGTTGCCGTTGGTCAGTCTCACCGAACTGCTGGCGCTGGGCACCGACGACCGGGCGGGAAGCGCCGCCCATGTCGTCGTGGCACAGGTCGGCCAGCACATGATGGGCATCATCGTGGACAGGGTGTTCGACACCGAGGAAATCGTCGTCAAGCCGGTCGCTCCGATCCTGCGCCATGTCACGATGTTCAGCGGCAACACCATCCTGGGCGACGGATCCGTGATCATGATCCTGGACCCGAACGGCATCGCCAGAGCCAGCGGCGTTGGAGCCGCGTCGGAGAGCAAACTGTTGCGCGCCGGCATGGTCGATTCGCAGAGTTCCGCCGACAAGACGGCGATGCTGTTGTTCCGCGCGGGTGAGAGCGAGCGCATGGCCGTGCCGCTAGGACTTGTCGCCCGGCTGGAAGATATCCCGCGCGAAAAGATCGAGCTGTCCTGCGGCGCCCCGGTCACCCAGTACCGCGGCAAGCTGATGCCATTGATCGCAATCGATGGCGGTGTGGACCAGCAAAAGCCGACGCAGCCTCTGCTGGTGTTCGCCGAGGGCGATCGCATCATGGGGCTGATGGTCGATGAGATCATCGATGTGGTCGAGGACAGTCTCGACATCGAATTGGCCGGCGCCCGGCCAGGCTTGCTGGGATCAGCCGTCATCGGGGGCCTGGCTACGGATGTGCTCGATACCGGCTACTGGCTGATGCAGGCTTGGGAAGACTGGTTCCGCGGTGTCCCGCGCCAGGGTGCCTCCGCTGGCCAAATGCACGTCCTTCTTGTCGATGACAGCGAGTTCTTCCGCCAGTTGACGGTCCCGATGCTGGGTGCGGCAGGGTTCCGCGTCACCGCCGTCGCCAGCGCGGTCGAGGCGCTGAAGATGCGCGACTCCGGCTCCATGTTCGATGCCATCGTGTCGGACATCGAGATGCCCGAGATGGACGGGGTGCAGTTTGCCCGCGCCATTCGGGCCGACGGTCCGTGGACCCGGTTGCCGTTGATCGCCATGACCGCACATGCCGACATCGAGAACGCTCGGATCGGCCGGGAAGCAGGCTTCACCGACTACGTTGCAAAGTTCGAGCGCGAGGCGCTGGTCGCCAGCCTACGAGCGAACCTAGCGGAAACAATTCACGCCTGATCTTTTCGAAAGGACCAGCCTATGGCCACCGAGACGCTGGAGCGGCCGGATGCCGCCACGAACAATGAGGAAAATCAGGTTCTTGTCACACTTACCGTAGGCGAGCAGCTTTGCGGCGTCCCGGTCCTTGCGGTCCGCGATATCCTCGGCGAGCAAACCATCACCCGCATCCCGCTCGCGCCACCGGAGATCGCCGGCAGCCTCAACCTGCGCGGGCGCATCGTCACGGCGATCGACCTTCGCCGCCGGCTTCGCTTGCCGCCCGCACCGCCGGGCCAGGCTCGAATGTCCGTCGTCGCCGAACAGGGCGGCGAGCTTTATGCACTGCTCGTCGATCAGGTTTCGGAAGTGCTGAGCCTCGATGCATCGATGTTCGAGCGCAATCCGCCGACACTGGAGAAATCATGGGCTGACTTCAGCACCGGCATCTTCCGCCTCGACGGCAGGCTACTGGTGGTCCTTGATGTCTCGCGGTTGCTGGCACTCGCCGCCGCGGGATGATGTCATGACACGAACATGCCTCGTCGTGGACGACAGCCGTGTCGTCCGCAAAGTCGCCCGGCGCATCCTCGAGTTCGAACGGATTTGAGGTCACCGAAGCTGCCGACGGTCAAATCGCGCTCGACGCCTGCCGGCTGCACATGCCCGACTGCGTCCTGCTCGACTGGAACATGCCGGTCATGGACGGTTTGGAGTTTCTGCAGGCGCTGCGAAAGGAGTTCGGTCCGGACAACCCGCCGGTCGTGTTCTGCACGACCGAGAACGACATGACGCACATCGAAGCAGCGATATCGAATGGCGCCCAGGAATACATCATGAAGCCATTCGACGAGGACATCCTTACCGGAAAGCTTGCTCAGGTGGGCATCCTGTGACCGAGTTGGCGTCCACGCCGGCTACCGCCAAAACGTCGCCAACCGGGCGGAATTCGGCGACAGCGGCGCGGGTGATGGTGTGCGATGATTCCGCCGTGATCCGAGGCGCCCTGTCCCGCATCCTGGAGTCTGACCCGGACATCCGCGTGGTCGCCAAGGTCGAGAATGGCAAACTCGCGGTGGAACAAGTTCGTGCGGCTCGCGTCGATGTGATCGTGCTGGATATCGAGATGCCAGTGATGGATGGGTTGACCGCCCTGCCCCAGCTTCTGCGCGCCGACCCCGGCGTGCGCGTAATCATGGCCTCTACCCTGACCACGCGTGGCGCCGAAATCGCGTTGCGGGCGCTGCGGCTTGGAGCTTCGGACTATGTGCCCAAACCCTCCAGCATCGGGACCGTCAGCGACGATGGCTTCAAACACGAGCTGCTGGAAAAGGTGAAGGGCTTGGCGCGGATGCGCCGCCGGGCCGCCACGCCCGTGCGCGCTCGCGCACCGCTGGCCTTGTTGCCGGCGCCACGGATCCAGGCCCGACTGCTCGCCGTCGGCAGTTCAACCGGCGGGCCACAGGCACTGTTCACCCTGGTCCAGGGGCTGGGGCGGACGGTCAGCGTGCCGGTGGTGGTGACCCAGCACATGCCGGCTACGTTCACACCAATCCTCGCCGACCACCTCAACCGGCTGGGCATGATGCCGTGCACCGAGGCACGTGACGGCGAGTCCATGGTCGCCGGCCGGATTTACCTGGCGCCGGGCGACCGGCACCTTTTGGTGGAAGGCGGGAGAAGCGGGCTTCGGGCGCGGCTGACCACCGACCCTCCGGAGAATTTCTGCCGGCCGTCCGTCGATCCCATGCTGCGTTCGGCCACGACGGCGTGCGATGGGCGGGTGCTTGTGGCGATGCTGACCGGCATGGGCCAGGACGGTCTCGCCGGAACGAGGAAGGTTATCGAAGCCGGCGGAGCCGCGATCGGCCAGGATGAAGCCACGAGCGTTGTCTGGGGCATGCCGGGTGCCATTGCCACGGCCGGGCTTTGTCACGCAGTGCTGCCGTTGCCGAAAATCGCGCCCCGGCTCCTCGAAATGCTGAAAGGAGCACACGCATGACCGCGCCTCTATCGCCGCTTGCCTTCGAGACGCTGGCAACCATGCTGAAGACGAGGTCCGGCCTGATCATCGGAAAAGACAAAATCTATTTGCTGGAGACAAGGCTGGCCGGGCTGGTGAAACGCGAGAAGCTCGCCGACATGAACGAGTTGGCCGAACGCCTGCGGCGCCCGGGCAGCGAGGCGCTGTCGCGCGAAGTGGTCGAGGCGATGACCACCAACGAAAGCTTCTTCTTCCGCGATGACAAACCATTTCAACATTTCCGGACCCAGGCGCTGCCTCGGCTCGCCGCGGCGCGTCCGCCGGGAAGCATGCTGCGCGTGTGGTCGGCGGCCTCCTCGTCTGGCCAGGAAGCTTATTCACTTGCGATGATCATCACTGAATCCGCCGCCGCGCTCAGCGGACGCAAGGTGGAGATCGTCGGTACCGACCTCGCCCGCGAACAACTGGCGCGCGCTCGTGAAGGCGTCTACTCACAGTTCGAGGTGCAGCGGGGCCTGCCGGTGCAGATGCTGATGCGCTACTTCCGCAAGGAGGACCCCAACTGGCGGATAGCCGACACGATCCGCGGCATGGCCCAATTTCGCGAGTACAACCTGCTGTCAGACCTGCGCCCGTTGGGGCGGTTCGACATCGTGTTCTGCCGTAACGTCTTGATTTATTTTGATCAACCAACCAAGACACGAGTTCTGGATGCGATCGCCGGCTTGATGCCGCCTGATGGGCTTCTGTATCTGGGGGGCGCGGAGACCGTCCTGGGAATCACCTCGCGATTTGCGCCGATGCCGAATGAGCGCGGCGTCTACGCTGTTGTGCCGGCCGCCACCCCGCGACGCAGATGGCCGCGGCGGGGTGACAAGCCGACCGGCGGACCGTCCTTCCAGGGCGTGCTTTCCCGGCCGGGCGGTGCTTTCCCGGCCTCAGATAACGTGGCCGCCGCTCAGACTGTTTTCAGGAAATCGGTCAGCTTGGTGATGGCGGTTTGCTTGTCGGTCTTGTCGAGCGCACCGAGTTCGGCCGCCAGCCGGTCCATGGCAGCCTCGTAGATCTGGCGTTCGGAGAAGCTCTGGTCAGGCTGACCAGAATTGCGGTGCAGGTCACGGACCACCTCAGCGATCGCCAACGGATCGCCGGAGTTGATCTTCGCCTCATACTCCTGTGCCCGACGCGACCACATCGTGCGCTTCACCCGAGCCTTGCCACGCAGGACATTCAGCGCCTCATCGAACAACTTGCGCGTCGCGAGCTTACGCAGTCCGGCGGTGCGCGCCTTGGCGACCGGCACCCGCAGGGTCATCCGGTTTTCCTCGAAGGTGATGTGGATCAATTCCAGCTTGTGGCCGGCGATTTCCTCGACCGCGATGCGGTCCACCTTGCCGACACCGTGGGTCGGGTAGACCACATGATCACCCTCGACGAAGACTTCTGCCTTCGCGATGGCCCGAGGCGTCAAATTCGGGCCGTTATGCGGCGGTCTGACGCCTGGACGAGGATCGTGCTGGGCCGTTCGTGCGTCACTCATGGCAGCCGGTTCGGCTACCTGGTTCGTAACTTCTTCCACTGACTGCTGCTCATCCACCATATTGTCTGCCGTCCCACTCGTCCTGGCTGACCACTGTTTGCCGGGCCTTCAGATCGTTCTCAGCCTGATTGTCGCCAACTTGCCTACGTCTCTTTCCCGGAGATTGACCGCCGCGTCCGGCAAGGCTTCTGGCAACCGCGGCTATATCGATATTCATTCAACTCGTTGCAACCGGCGACAAAGCGAAACAGGTCAGCACGGAATGGGTATTTCGTCAGCGCCCAATGTGGCCGCCGCGGAGGTCAAATCATGGCTTGCCGGGTTCCGGTGAGAACATCTCGGCCTTGCCGGGCTTGTCCTTCCATTCATCCGCATCGTCCGGAGGGGTGCCCTTGCGTGTGATGTTCGGCCATAGCTTGGCATATTGCAGATTGCGTTCCACCCAGGAAGTCGCCCTGTCGTCGCTGTCGGGCAGGATGGCCTCGGCGGGACATTCCGGCTCACACACGCCGCAGTCGATGCACTCATCCGGGTGAATGACCAGCATGTTCTCGCCGACGTAGAAGCAGTCCACCGGGCAACCTCGACGCAGTCCATGTATTTACAGCGAATGCAGTTTTCGGTGACCACGTAGGTCATTGAGGAACCCCTGAATGTGCGAAAAAGCGGCGCATCGGCCGACGATCATGGCGCGCGATATGCCGATGAATCTGGTCCGGCGCAAGATGTTGTTGGCACTTCGCTGACATCAATGTAGAGCAACCGGGCCTCCGGCGCCGGTCCACGGCGAGCCGCGAGGCTGACCACGCGCAGACCCGTACAAGGCCATGCACCGGGATCGTCAGGACATCCCCAACCCGCAGCCTGGCGTGCGGCTTGCCGGTTGGCTGGCGGTTGATCCGGATCGAGCCCTGCGCCACCAGTTCGGCGCAGTCCGTGCGCGCGCGCATGACGCGGGCGCACCACAGCCATTTGTCGAGCCGCTGCCAGTCCCGGTCTTCGGTGTCTGCTATCGGGCCCCTCCCCTTCGTAATGCCGCCAACGCGGCGAATGGTCCGCCGGCAAGCGGTTCCGGCGCGCGTGCATCCGGCAGGATCGGCCGCCGTCGGCGCAACGGCATCAGCATCGCGGCGCCGGGCGGCCCCTGCTGGTCCGCGGCCAGTCCAGCGGCCGGCAGATACCCGGAATCCAAGTTGGCGCAGCACGGCCGGCAACATGTCTGGCCTGATCGCAAACCGCGAAGCCAGACCGGACGGCAGCGCAGCCGGTCCGCGCCGCAAGCGGTATGCCAGTTCGCCGGCGATCTTTTCGGCGATGTCCAGGCGAAGCAGGATCGGCCCGGCATCCACCCAGCCGGCCATGGCGCGCAAATCCGTCCGGCCAGTCAGGTTGATGCGCCGGCAACGAAACCAGGGCGGCGTTCGGCATTGGCCGGCATCGGGATGCCGTGGTGGACCGCCCATAGCCGCACCCGCATCGCGGCCGCCCGTGCCTTCAGCAAGCGCCGGCATGAACAGCGCGAACCGCCCCGAACGCACGCCCAAGGCACGCAGCCGCGGCCGCAGGTCAGCCGACAAGGTCTCCTCATCCATGCCAGGGATCAGGCCAAGTGCCTCGGTCAGTCGGTGCAGCGGGCCACGCAGCGATCGGATGGCTCCGGGCCATGGCCTCGGCGGCGAACAGCGGCGCCAGGTCAGCGCTGGATCTGGCCGATCCAACCAGGACTGCAGACGGACCCGGACCCGCTCCCGCTCCGCCCCGTCGAGAAACTCGCTGTCCAGCACCTGAACACGGGGCCGCAGCGGCATGACGCCGCGGCACCAGCCTGGCAACCGGCACATCTTCCCAGGTGAGCCGATGATCGGCGGTCAAGGCAAAGGCGTCGTCCGGCGCGCGTCTCCAGCACGCCGACCCGACGCGGCATCTCCGCGCGCAGGGCTCGCCGCGCCGCACGCAGCACCAGTTTCTTCTCGTCGCCTACCGCCAGGGGATCCGGAATGAAGCCGAAACCCTCGATGTGGCCGACATCGTGGCCCTCGACGACGACCTGACCGCGCCGGGTGACGGCGGACAACAACTCCTTGCCGTCCGCCTCCTCCAGCCGCCGAACCAGATGGGCGGACCGGCGATCGACGAAGCGGCTGGTCGAGGCTTTCGTGGAGGGCGTCGGACAGCTTGTCCTCGACGTCGCGGGCCCGCGCCTGCCAGTGGGCGTGTATCCTCCACCCAATCCGACCGCGCGGCGATGTACGACCAGACCCGCACGCCGGACAGGCGCTGCATGAGGGTATCGATATCTCCATCGGTCCGATCAAGCGAGGCGATCTGCGCCGCCAGCCAGTCTGTCGGCAGGGAGGTTTCGGTCGCCACGTGGCAGAACACGCGGGCGCACAGCCTGGCATGGGTATCATCCGCCAGTTTGCGGAAATCCGGGATCTGGCAGGCGTCCCACAGCGACCGCATCCGCCGGCCGCCCGGCCGCCAGCTTGCGGATGTCGGGATCACGCGCCAGCGCTGTCAGGGTTTCCAGGTCGGTGGCCTCGTTGCCGCGGACCAGGCCAGGCCGCGGCGGGGGTGCGTTCAGGCTGTCGATCAGTCCGTCCAGCGAAGCAAAATCGAGGTCGCTGTTGCGCCAGCACAGCATCTCGAGCGAGTCGAAATGATGCGCCTCGACCGCCGCCACGACATCCTCGGGTATCGGCGGGCACTCGGTCGTGGTGCCGAAGGTTCCATCCTTCATCCCACGTCCGGCGCGGCCGGCGATCTGCGCGACCTCGGAGGCGGTCAGGCGCCGCGGGCGGTGGCCGTCGAACTTGCCCAGGCCGGCGAAGGCGACATGATCGACGTTCATGTTCAGGCCCATGCCGATGGCATCGGTGGCAACCAGGAAGTCGACCTCACGCTCCTGATACAGCGCCACCTGAGCGTTGCGGGTGCGCGGGGACAGACGGCCCATGACAACCGCGCAGCCTCCCTTCCGGCGCCGGATAAGTTCCGCCAGCGCGTAGATCTCGGCCGCGCTGAAGGCGACGACGGCGGTACGCGGCGGTAGACGGACCAGCTTGGCGGGTCCGGCGTAGGACAGCTGCGACAGCCGGGGCCGGGTCTCGATATGCGCCTGACGGCACCAGCCGCCGGATCAGCGGCGCGATCGTTTCGGCGCCGAGGAACATGGTCTCCACCATGCCGCGGGCATGCAGCAGCCGGTCGGTGAAGACATGGCCGCGGTCAGCGTCAGCGCAAAGCTGGATCTCATCCACCGCCACGAACTCGGTGTGCCGGTCCAGTGGCATCGCTTCCACCGTGCAAGAGAACCAGCGCGCTTCCGGCGGAATGATCTTTTCTTCGCCGGTGATCAGCGCGACATAACGGGCGCCCTTGGTCGCCACCATGCGGTCGTAGTTCTCACGCGCCAGCAGGCGCAGCGGGAAGCCGATGATTCCGGACGAATGGGCGAGCAACCGCTCGATCGCGAGGTGCGTCTTGCCGGTGTTCGTCGGGCCCAGGACGGCCTTGACGCGAGCGGCGAAACCGGAATCGGAGCCGAGCATGGGATGAATGTTTGGATGCCGCGTCGCGGAATGCAAGCTTCTGAAATTTTATTGAGCGGTAAGTGCCGGAAGGCGCGTCTGCTTGAGCTTCAACAGGGTCCCGCCATATTCATCCATCGCACTCGTGTGGCCCAGTCATCGCAACCCCGGATCCGCTCGGTGCTTGACTTGGCCAAGCGGGCGGGGCTTGTGTGCCGGCCTCTCCAGAAAATGCCACCCGCTTACCAGGATACCAGACGATGCACGTCTATCGCACCCATACTTGCGGCGCCCTGCGCGCCTCGGACGCCGGCAAGGAGGCCCGCCTGTCGGGCTGGGTGCACGCCAAGCGGGACCATGGCGGCCTGTTGTTCATCGACCTGCGGGACCATTACGGCATCACCCAATGCGTGTTCGCCGCCGGGTCCCCGGCCTTTGCCGCCGCTGACGCCATCCGCCCGGAAAGCGTCATCACCGTCACCGGTCATGTCGTCACGCGCGAGGCTGGCACCGTCAATCCCCGCCTGCCCACCGGTGAGATCGAACTGCGCGTCGCCGACCTGGTGGTGCAGTCGGCGGCGGAGGTCTTGCCGATGCAGGTCGCGGGCGAGGAACGTTTCCCCGAGGACATCCGTCTGAAGTACCGCTTCATCGATCTTCGGCGCGAGAAGCTGCACCGGAACATGATGCTGCGCAGCCAGGTCATCACCTCGGTGCGCCAGCGGATGATAGCGGCCGGTTTCCTCGAATATCAGACGCCGATCCTTACCGCGTCCTCGCCTGAGGGGGCGCGTGACTTCCTGGTCCCGGCCCGGTTGCATCCGGGCAAGTTCTACGCGCTGCCGCAGGCGCCACAGCAGTTCAAGCAGTTGCTGATGGTTGCCGGGTTCGACCGTTACTTCCAGATAGCGCCCTGTTTTCGCGACGAGGCCTCACGCGCCGATCGGTCGCCGGGCGAATTCTATCAGCTCGACTTCGAGATGAGCTACGTCACGCAAGAGGATGTTTTCAATACAATTGAGCCGGTAATAGCGGGGGTGTTCGAAGAGTTCGCGGACGGTCGCGGCGTTACCAAGCCGCCGTTCCCGCGCATTCCATACGACCAGGCAATGCTGGAATTCGGCTCGGACAAACCGGACCTTCGCAATCCGATCCGCATCGCCGATGTCACGCAACAATACGCTGGATCGGGCTTTGGCCTGTTCGCGCGCATCGCGGCCTCGGGAGGGATCATCCGGGCTATTCCCGCGCCGGGCGCGGGATCGCAGCCGCGCAGCTTCTTTGACAAATTGAATGACTGGGCCAAGGCCGAGGGCCAGGGCGGGCTTGGCTACGTCACCTATGACGTGGAAGGTCCGAAAGGCCCGATCGCCCGCAATCTTGAGGCCGAGCGCGCCGAAGCGATCCGCGTCGCCTGCGGACTGAGCGCCGGCGATGCGGTGTTCTTCGTGGGCGGCAAGAAAGAGGTGTCGGAGAAGTTCGCCGGCGCGGTGAGGACGCGCCTGTGCGACGAACTCGGACTGCTTGAGAAAGGCAGCTTCCGGTTCTGCTGGGTCACCGACTTCCCGATGTTCGAACTCAACGAGGAAACCGGGCTGGTTGATTTCAGCCACAACCCGTTCAGCATGCCGCAAGGTGAACTGGAAGCGTTGAACACGCAGGATCCCCTGACCATCAAGGCGTACCAGTACGACATCGTGTGCAACGGCATCGAGCTTTCCTCGGGTGCCATCCGCAACCATCGCCCTGACATCATGATCAAGGCGTTCGAGATCGCCGGATATACCGCGGCGGATGTGGAAGCGCGGTTTGGCGGCATGCTCAACGCTTTCCGGTATGGGGCGCCGCCGCATGGCGGCTCTGCCCCAGGGATCGACCGGATTGTCATGCTGCTGGCCGATGAACCCAACATCCGCGAGGTCATCCTGTTCCCGCTGAACCAGCAGGGCGAGGACCTCATGATGGGGGCGCCGGCAGAACTTCCACCCGCGAGGCTGAAGGAGTTGTCGCTCAAGATCGACCTGCCGCCGGCCAAGGCGAAGAGCAGCGGCGGCTAAGCCCGAGGGTGGAGCGCACCACTCACGCGGTTGGCGGCGGTCCGAGGGTGCACTACATAGGTTCCTCGCCTCACGCGCCGACTTCACCAGCGGAGTTCTTCATGCGTCTTCCCGCCGCTCTTGGCGCGCTGCTTCTGACCGCCACCATTACCGCCGGACCGGTCGTGGCCGCCAACGCCCCGGCGCCGCCGACGTCGCCGCCACCGGGCCAAGGGGCGCTGCTTGCCCATAAGGCGTTGTACACGCTGAGCCTGGCTACCGCCAAAGGCAACGATGTGATCGCGGCCCGCGGCACCATGGGATACGAGGTGACGGACGCCTGCGACGGTTGGGCGGTCCGCCAGCGCCTGCGCATGACGATTACCAACGCCGAGGGCCAGAACATCGAAATGGCCTCGGACTACGCCACATGGGAGTCCAAGGACGGGCTTAAGTTCCGCTACCACATGCGCCAGACGACCGACACCGCCGTAACCAGCCAGACCGATGGGGAAGCTTCGCTGCCGAAGGCCGGCGGGGCAGGCTCAGCGCATTATACCACGCCTAATGATATAACCAGTGTGTTGCCCGCCGGGACGGTCTTCCCGATGGCTCATACCGCGGCGATCATCGCGGCGGCACGCGAGAAGAAGCATTTCGTCAGCCTTCCGCTGTTCGATGGCACCGATGAGAATGGCGCCGAGGATAGTTTCATCGTGGTTCTTGACTGGAAGCCGCCGGCCCAGAACAAGTGGGCGCAGCTATCACCACTGCCCAGCACGCGGGTCAACATCGCGTTTTTTGACCGCGCCCCCGCTGTGGTGACCCCGTCGTATGAGGTGGCGATGCGCTATTGGGAAAACGGCGTCGCGGACGACATGAAGATGAACTTCGGCGATTTCGTGATGAATGCGACGATGAAAGAATTCGCGCCGCAGCCGCGCCGCTGCTGAACGCCTGGTCCCGCGCGGTCCCAAGGAGCGTCGCTCCCCGGGTGCTCGCGGGTGCCGCCGCTACTTGTTGGCGTTTTCCGAATGATGGGCGGTCTCGGTCGCGTGCCGGTCCGATGTAGGCCTGCCTGTCGGCTCGTCCTCATCACCGCGGCGATTGGGTGCCTCGCCCGCCGGTTCTGCGCCTGTAATGCCGGAATTCGCTGGCGGATCGCTGGCCGGGAAGCTCTCCTCCAGGGTCTTATCGTGGGCCCGTTCTGATTTTGGCTGGGTTGACATTGCGATATGATCTCCTCCGGCGGCAATGCCGGTTGCCAACCCAAACGCAATGGACATTTCCTGGTTCGCCTTCACGCGGCGAATGAGCTGTGAGATGCTGCCGCCATGACAGCTTTGACTCGCCTCGGCATGCTGACCCCGTCCTCCAATACGACGCTGGAGCCGATCACGGCGGCTATGCTGTCAGGACTTCCTGAGGTGTCGGTGCATTTTTCGCGGTTTCGCGTGACCGAAATCGCCCTGACGGGAGACGCGCTGGCACAGTTCGACGATCGCCCCATCCTGGAGGCGGCTGAACTTCTGGCTCATGCCAAGGTGGATGTGATCGCCTGGAACGGCACTTCCTCGGGGTGGCTGGGCTTCGACGCCGACATGCGCCTGTGTGAGCGCATCGAGGCCGCTACTGGGCTGCGCGCCAGCACCTCGATGCTCGCGTTGAATGAGATACTCGCCCTGACGGGCATCAGGCGATTCGGCCTGCTGACGCCGTATATCGACGACGTGCAGCAGCGCATCATCGCCAATTATCGGATGCTGGGCATACAGTGCGACCCGGAGCACCATTTCGGCATCCAGGACAATTTCGCGTTCGCCGAGGTGTCGCGGACGACGCTGACCGACACGATCCGACTGTTGGCCGCACAAAAACCGGATGCGATCGGCATCGTCTGCACGAACCTCCGCGCGGCCCCGTTGGTCGCGGCGCTGGAGGTGGAAACCGGCATTCCGATCTACGACACGATTGCCACTGTGGTGTGGAAGAGCCTGCAACTCGCTGGGGTCAGTCCCGCCGGGGTCACCGGGTGGGGCAGCGTGTTCGAACTTTAGGCGGTCCGCCCGAGCTTGCAGCCCCGGCCTTAGGGTCTTTTCTCCGCCCGCACCGCCATCGACATCGCCGCCTGACCCAGAAGAGCCGATCCGAGCAGGACGGTAGCGACAGGGAATACCGCGCCGGGGTGCCAGGTCTCGACGACCACGGTGCACAACATGCCGTAGCCCATCTGGATGAAGCCATACATGCCTGAGGCCGCCCCAATCGCCTGCGGGTTGACGCTGACTGACCCGGCGAGAGCGAACGGGCTGGCCATGCCCGCGCCCACCATGAACAGGCAGACCGGCGCCACCACGGTCAACACCGACAGGTAGTTCGCCGCATCCGCCAGCGCGAATAGCGCGGCGCCGACAATTCCCACTCCGTTCGCTATTCGCAGTGCCGTCCGCACAGGCACTCGCCCGGCCAAGCGATTGGCCCCCAGGCTGCCGGCCGCCACGCCCAACATCAGCAGCAGGTAGTACAGACCGACACGCTGCGTGGGCTGGTGAAGTTGAGCCTCGAAGATGAACGGTGAGGCTGACATGAAACCGTAAAACGCGGTGGTCGAGCATGCTCCCCCGACCGCATATCCCAGGAACCGACGCGACCGCAGCAGCCGCACATAGGCAGTCACCATGGACCGCCGGGCACCGCTTCGCTCCGACAGCGTCTCCGGCATCATCAGCACGCAGGCCGCCAGGGTCGAAGCGCCGAACAGGGCCAACAGCACGTAGCTGGCCCGCCAATGGACGTAGGCCGTCAAGTAGCCGCCGATAGCTGGTGCGACCGCGGGCACCATCGCCATCACCAGGGTCAGCAGTGCGAGTTGACCGGCGGCTTTTTCCGCCGTCGCACCGTCACGCACCGCCGCCCTGCCCAGCACCAGACCGGCACACCCGCCGAGCGACTGCAGGATTCGCGCGCCGACCAGAACCCATGCGTTCGGCGCCAGCGAGGTTACAATGCTGGCCACGGTGAACAGCGACAGGCCGACTAACAGAACGGGGCGGCGGCCAAAACGGTCAGAGATCGGACCGTACAGCAACTGCCCGATCGCCAATCCGATCAGGTACAGGGTGATCGTCAATTGCGCGGTGCCGATGGACATTCCCAAAGCGCGGGCAGTGGCCGGGAGTGCGGGAATGATGATGTGCATCCCGAGCGTGCCGCAGGCTGTCATTGCAACCAGCAACAGGAACGGCGCCCTCGTACGCCCATGGAGCGCCGAGTTGGTCAGAAATCGCATTGTATGTCCCGAGGTTCACCCGCACCATGCCCAGGTCAGGGGTGAGCCGGCAAGACGCCGCCGCCGGCCTGTCCTCGGCCGAACCCGCCGGAGCGTTGCGGCGCGGAGTCGCGCTCCAGAACGCTCGTACGGTTAATGCACCGTATAGGAGAGCGGCGCCGGACAGGCCACGCGGAACGCCGGAATCTGCCGGAGGGCGTCCAGGACTTCAGTGAGGGACGCGAAGATTCCGACCTCGGTTATGACATCCCAATGGACCTGATCGATCTGTAGACCGTGCAATTCGCGGCTGATTATGAAACTTGGCCCGAACGCGTCGTCGCCGTCCTTGGGCAGCAACAGGAGGCTGGCTTCGTCGGCACAAATCCCTTGGAGTTCGACCGACCAGTCCGGGGCGATTTCGGCCATCATCAACTGCACCAATAGCAGGTCCATGCGATCGATGGGGCGGAGCCGCACTGGAATGGCAGAAGCGGGTGGGGCTTGGTCGATGGGCCGCTTGGAAGACATCGTATTCTCCGAATGGACGGCCGGCCTGGGCCGCGGCAGGAACACGAGCTTTATGACACATCAGAACGATATCAGACAGTACATTTTCTCGTCAATTGAAGAAATAAAGAAACGAATATCCTCAATAATGATTAACGTCGCGCTGCACGGGACGCGGCGGCCGAACGTCTGGCCAAGGTCAGCACGGCGCTTCGGCACAAAGCCTGATCTGGCCAACCGGTGCGCTTACAGCCCCGCTCCGCCTCCGCCAGCGCTGCCATCGCCGCGGTCAGAGTAGCACCCGGCCACAGGCTCAATGATCGCGTGAACGCGCCCACCTTCTGAAAGAATACAGGGGGTCTTAAGGCCTTGGCGGCGTCCGCGGCGGTCAGGCCGTGCTCGTCCATCGCCAATCGGGCCCTGTGCAGTCTCTGCAAATGCCCAAGCGCAGCGCGCAGGACTTGTACCGGGGCGGCGCCTTCCGCCACCGCGGCTTCCAGCGCGCGATCAGCGGTCGCAACGTCACCGGTGGTGGCCGCGAACAAGGCGTCGTCCAGCGACAGGCCCGCCAGATCACCGACGCAGGTCATTGCCGAATCTATATCCACCCGGTTGCCCGGCCCGACATACAGCGCAAGTTTCTCAAGTTCCGCCCGGGTCGATGCCCGGTCGGCTCCAAGCTGTTGCGACAGCCACGTCAGCGCGTCCGGCTCAACGCCGGCGCCGTTGCCGCGCAAGGTTTCCCGGATTGTTTCTTCCAGAGCCCGCCCTTCCTCCGGGTAGCAACTGATAGCGACGCCGTCGGCCGCGCCCTCCAATGCCGTCCGCAGCTTTGATCGCGACTGCATCGCCGGCCCTTCCAGCACCACGAGCGCAGGCGCTCGGCTGTTCAGCACCGCCTGGACCGGAACCGTGGCGGCATCGGTTACATCCCGCACCCGTACCACGCGCCGTCCGCCGATCAGTGACAGTCCCGCCGCCTCATCGGGCAGGCGCTTGATTTCCTCACGCGGCAGTTCCGAAACGAGGAAGGGATCGTCGAGCGATCCCGCGACCGCGCGAACCAGGGCCTCGGCCCGGTCGCGGATCATGCCGGCATCCTCGCCGAACAACAGGACGACCCGGCATTCCCCCGGGTCCCGCAGGAATGCCTGGATCCGAGCGGGAGAGAGCTTCACGGGCCTAGCCGGCCTGTTTTGCCGCTTGCTGGCGGAACCATGCGGCCAGGCGGGTGGCGATCTGCGTCGCAACGTCGTCCGCGATGCGCTTCTGCACCGCCTCCGTTTCCAGGTCGGAGGCAAAATACTGCGAGCCGATGATGTTGACGCCATCCATGGCGCGGGCACTGCCGGAGGCGAGTATCGTGCGCTTGCCGTCACGCCCCTCGAGCCGCCAGGTCGCTGTGCCGATCAGCCTGATCCGGGTGGCGATGTCGGAGGTATTGATCGCGATGCCTTCGCCGGCGATCCCGAACGAGACACTCAGGTCGTACGCGGCTTGGGTGCCGGAATCGTTGCCGAAACGCTCCTGCAGCGCCTGGCGAAGCAGTTGTCCCGGCCGTTCAGCAATGAGTTCGACGTAGATCGACGACAGTTCCCGCTGCGCCACGCCCGCCTTGCCGGAGGCGGTCGGCATATAGACGGGCTGGAATCCGCAGCCGCCCAAAGCGGCTACAGCCCCCAGACATGCCAGACGGCGACCAACCTGGTGCTTCATCCGGCCACCACGAAGTTGACGATGCGGTTAGGCACGTGCACGCGCTTGACGATACGCCTGCCCTCGAGCGCCTTGGCGACATTCGGATCAGATTCGGCGGCCGCCAGGACGATTTCGGCTGGTGCGTTCGGCGCCGCCTCGATCGTGCCGCGCAGTTTGCCGCCGACCTGCACGGCGATTGTTACACTTTCGGCGACCAGCAGCGCGGGGTCCGCCTCGGGCCACACAAGTTCCGCGACGAGGTGACCGCCGTCCGGGAACAGGCGGGCGTACACTTCCTCGGCCAGATGCGGAATCATCGGGCTGCCCAGACGGGCCAGCATTTCGACCGCTTCGCGCCGCGCCCAGGCTAGGCCGGCTTCGGGAGGAGCCCGTTCGGCGTCGGTTATAGCGTTGGCCAGTTCATACAGCCGCGCTACGGCGACGTTGAATGCGAATCCCTCCAGCGCCTCGGTAACGGCGGCGATGCAGCGATGAGTGGCGCGGCGCAACGTGCGTCCGGCGGGGCCAAATCCATCCGGCATCATCTCCGTGCGAACGCCGTCCAGGGCTTCGGCCAGGCGGAACACGCGCTGGGTGAAGCGGAATGCGCCGGCGGCGCCCGAACTCGGTCCATTCCATATCGCGATCGGGAGGGTTGTCCGACAGAATGAACCAACGCGCGGTATCGGCGCCGAAGCGGGCGATGATCGCACCGGGGTCGATGGTGTTGCGCTTCGACTTGCTCATTGCCTCGACGCGGCCAACGATCACCTTTTCACCGGTTTCGCGCAGCACGGCGGTGCCGTCGGCGCGTTTTTCGATCTCATCCGGATAGAGCCAGCGATTATCCGCGGCTCGGTAGGATTCATGGTTCACCATACCCTGGGTGAACAGACCCGCGAACGGCTCCTTTACCGACAGATGGCCGGTGTCCTTCATTCCGCGGGTGAAGAAGCGGGAATACAGCAAGTGGAGTATCGCATGCTCGATGCCGCCGATATACTGATCGACCGGCATCCAGTGGTCGACCGCTTCCTTCACCACCGGCACCTCGGCGGTGGGCGAGCAGAAGCGGGCGAAGTACCAGGCGCTGTCGACGAAGGTGTCGAACGTGTCGGTCTCCCGCCGCGCCTTCGCGCCGCAATGCGGACAATCGACGTGCTTCCACGTTGGGTGGTGGTCCAGCGGATTGCCCGGCCGGTCAAATGTCACATCGTCCGGCAGGCGCACCGGCAACTGGTCGTCCGGCACCGGCACGACACCGCACGCGTCACAGTGGATCACCGGGATCGGGCAACCCCAGTAGCGCTGACGCGAGACGCCCCAATCACGCAGCCGCCAGTTGGTCAGCCCCTTCCCGACGCCTTGCCGCTCGAGGTTCCGGATCGCGGCACGCTTGGCGGCATCGACGTCGAGTCCGTTGAGGAAGCCGGAGTTGAACGCCACCCCAGGTCCTACATAAGCCTCGGTCCCGATGGTGAAACTGGCCGGATCGGCGCCCGGAGGCAGCACCACCGGAGTGACGTCCAACCGGTATTTGCGGGCGAAATCCAGGTCGCGCTGATCGTGCGCCGGGCAGCCGAAGATGGCGCCGGTGCCGTACTCCATCAGTACGAAGTTGGCGATCCAGACCGGATAGGTCGCATCTTGGATGAACGGGTGCGCCACGCGCAGCCCAGTGTCGTAACCAAGCTTCTCGCCGGTTTCGATTGTTGCTTCGGAGGTGCCCCGGCTGCGGCACTCGGCGACGAATTTGTCGGCCTCGGGATCGCGGGCACTGACGGCGGCGGCCAAAGGATGCTCCGGCGCGATGGCCAGGAACGACATTCCGAACAGCGTGTCCGGGCGGGTGGTATAGACTTCGACTGTTTCGGGACTGTCAATCAGGCGGAACGCCAGTTTAGCGCCCTCGCTGCGGCCTATCCAGTTGGCCTGCATCAGGCGGACCCGTTCGGGCCAACGGTCCATCTGGTCCAGCGCGTCCAACAGTTCCGGCGCATACTTGGTGATGCTGAGAAACCACTGGCTGAGTTGCTTCTTTTCAACGGGTGCGCCGGAGCGCCAGCCCTTGCCATCGATCACCTGCTCGTTTGCCAGCACGGTGCCATCGACCGGATCCCAGTTGACCCAACTTTCCTTGCGCTCGACCAGGCCGGCGCGGAGGAAATCGAGGAACAGCTTCTGCTGATGCCGGTAATACTCAGGCTGGCAGGTGGCGAACTCACGCTCCCACTCCAGCGACAACCCCATGCGCTGGAGTTCGACGCGCATGTTGGCGATGTTTTCAAATGTCCACTTGGCCGGATGCACCCCACGCTCACGCGCGGCGTTTTCCGCCGGAAGGCCGAAGGCGTCCCAGCCCATCGGGTGCATGACGGAGAAACCACGGGCGCGCTTGTAGCGGGCCACCACGTCGCCGAGGGTGTAGTTGCGAACGTGGCCCATGTGGATCTTGCCGCTGGGATAGGGAAACATCTCCAGCACGTAGTATTTTGGCCGGCCGTCCGTCGGCACGTCCTCCACGCGGAAGCATGCGTGGTCGGCCCAGGCCTGCTGCCATTTGGGTTCAGCGGCGGCGAAGTCGTATCGTGGGCCGGAATCCGGAGCGGCCGGCTCCTGCCGCGGCGGGATGGCGGTGGTTTCGTTCATAGCCGGATGTATCGTTCGGAGAAGCGTCGGTTGCAAGTCTCCTGGACGAAGACTGGAGGCATAGCGGCGGCTCGTCGAGGTTTAGACCGGCTGCAGCCGCCGGTGCGGCTCAGGTGGGAATGCCACCTCGATCGTGTCCCCAGGCCGGACCTCTCCACCCGTCAGCACAACCGCCATGATTCCCGCCTTGCGAACCAGTCCGCCGGTCTCGTCCCGATCCAGCGTCGCGGCCATCAGCCCCGGCTTGAAGCGATCAAGCTGCACACAGGGATTGCGCAATCCGGTGACCTGAAGCCGCGCCGCGGCTCCGACGCGCAGGATCGTGCCGGTGGGCAGGTTCAGCAGGTTGATACCTCGCGTCAGGACATTCTCGCCGATGTCGCCGGGACCAATGACGAAACCCCGTGCCGCCAGTTCCTCCAGCAACTCCCGGTGCAGCAGGTGCACCTGGCGCAGGTTCGGCTGTGCCGGGTCCCTTGCTACGCGGGACCGATGCTTCACGGTCGTGCCGAGATGCGCGTCACCCTCCACCCCGAGACCGGCCAGCAGCCGTATCCACATCCTCGGCTGCTTGCTGAACCGGTGAGTGCTGGCTTGACTGACGGCTTCGACGCGACCGGACATCAATCCTCCCTCAAATGCCAAACCGCGGGCAGGCTCACCCGTTCCAGCCTCGGTCCCATGCCCAGGAGCAAGTCATGAATACCATCCCGATCGGCATCGATGCCACCGGCCAGCGGATCGAGACGGATTCGATGGGCGCGGTTCCGGTTCCCGCCGACCGCTACTGGGGTGCCCAGACGCAGAGGAGCCTGCACCATTTTTCGATCGGCGACGACCGGATGCCGAAAGAGCTTTCCCGCGCCTACGGCATTGTCAAGAAGGCCGCGGCCGAGGTGAACCTCGCCGATGGCCGGTTGGCTTCGCACAAGGCCGGGGCGATCATCACCGCCGCGGACGAAGTCATCTCCGGCGCGCTGGACGCCCATTTTCCGTTGTATGTGTGGCAGACCGGATCGGGCACCCAGTCGAACATGAATCTGAATGAGGTGATTTCCAACCGCGCCATCCAGCTTCTGGGCGGCGTGATCGGCAGCAAGGCGCCGGTGCATCCAAACGACGACGTCAACATGTGCCAGTCAAGCAACGATACCTTCCCCACCGCGATGCATGTCGCCACGGTGCGGATGCTGGACGATCTGCTGCTGCCGCAACTCGATGCCCTCGCCCGCGCGATCGAGACGAAGGCCGATGAATGGATGGACATCGTGAAAATCGGCCGCACCCACCTGGAGGACGCCGTTCCACTGACCGTAGGCCAGGAGTGGTCCGGCTACGCACACCAACTGCGCGACGCCTACCGCGACATCGAGGCCAGCAAACGAGGGCTTTACGAACTCGCGGCCGGGGGCACCGCTGTTGGCACCGGCATCACCGCGCCCAAAGGGTTCAGCGCCAACATCGCGGCCAGGATCGCCGCCCTGACCGGCAAGCCTTTCATTACCGCGCCGAATAAATTTGCCGCGCAGGGGTCGCTGGATGCAATGACCCGCACGTCCGCGGCGTTACGCGGGCTGGCCGTGGCGCTGATGAAGATCGCCAACGACATGCGCTGGCTGGCTTCCGGCCCTCGTTGCGGGCTGGGTGAATTACTGCTGCCGGACAACGAGCCGGGGTCGTCGATCATGCCGGGCAAAGTGAACCCCACGCAATGCGAGGCCATCGTCATGATCTGCATCCAGGTGATCGGCGAGGACAGCGCGGTTGCGTTCGCCGGCAGCCAGGGCAATTTCGAATTGAACACGATGCGGCCGATCATCATCAACAACGTTTTGCACTGCGCGCGCATTCTGGCGGACGGCATGGAGAAGTTCCGGCTGCACTCCGTGGACGGCACGCGCCTGAACGAGAAACGAATTGGTCAGTACGTCAGTGAGTTGGTGATGCTGGTAACGGCATTGTCGCCGCTTATCGGCTACGACAAGGCGTCAGAGATCGCTCACACCGCGATGGAGCGGAGCCTGACATTGCGGGACGCCGCCATCGGGTCCGGGTGGGTGACTGAGGAAGAATTCAATCGTGTGGTTGATCCCAAGGCCCTGGTCGGCGCAGGGCTGGCGGGAAGCTGACTGGCGCGCCGACCGCTGCTGGCGGCAATGAGCTTGGACCTGGGCTTGGGCTTGGGCTTGGGCTTGGGCAACCGCCGAGCTCAGCCGCCGGACCGATGCGCCTGTGCCAACTCGCCGAGGCTTGTGAACCTGAAGTCGTAGTGTACGTCAGGCGACACCGGTGCTGTCGCTCCTGAGCCACCGGAGTTGTGGCGGCGGTCGATCCAAGCGCTGGCCAAGCCGATCGCCTGCGCCGGAACGTGGTCATGAAACAGGCTCTGTGCGACGTGCAGCAGCTTGTCCTTCGGAGTTCCCTGCTCTCTCAGTCGATCGATAAGATAGCCGAAGTTGCGCTGGTCCGGTTTGTAGGACCCTATATCCTGCGCCGTAAAAATGGCGTCGAAATCGATGCCGAGCAGGGCGTTGGTTGCCTTGAAGCTGGCCCGGTCCACATTCGACAGGATCACCAGCCGGAAGTGTTGCTTCAGGTACCGCAAAGCCTCGACCGTGTCTGGAAACGGCGGCCATTCCGCGATGGACCGGCCGAACGCCGCGTCCTCCGCCTTGTCGCGAACGACGTCCCATTCGACCGCAAGCTGTCCATGGACTTCGGCCAAGACGTCCGGATAGGGCATATCCGGTGCCTTCTGCTGCTGCCGCGTCTCCAGCCGGGCGAAGGCTTCCAGGACCGAGTCCCGCGTCAGTTCAACGCTTGCACGAGAAAGCCCCATGCCCGCGCGCGATGGCGCGGCACCGCCGGCCGGTTGACCGGCCCGCGCATCGGCACCTTCCGGTGCCGGCCCACCGGCGCGTGACAGCAAGGGAGCAAGAGCGCGATAGATCCCGCTCTCCCAGTCGATGAGGGTGCCGTAGCAATCGAACGACAGCACCGAAAAATCCGAAAGCTTCACCTGAACGCTCCCCAATCGCCAAGCTCGGCCGAGCGGGTCAGCCAGGAGCGGACACCGTCGGTATCGCCGAAGACGGCGTCAACCCGGTATCCGGCACCACCGAGCCTGCGAGCCTCCCGCATGCCGTCCTCATCCGTCACGTCATCGCCGATAAAGATCGGCAAACGGCCGGCGAACGGCTGACGCTGCATCAATGCAACCACCGCCCCACCCTTGTCGGCGCCGACCGGCCGGATTTCCCACAGCATATGAGCGGGGTGCAACTCGAACGCGGGCGTGCTGTCCACCAGTGCGCGCAATGCGTCATGGAACACGTCGCGAGCCCGCGGCGCCTGCCGGTAATGCAACGCGAACCCGCGTGCCTTGCGCTCCAGCACCGCGCCTGGAAATCCCCGCACCAGATTTTCAGCCTCATCAAGCCAGGCCGGCGGCGGTGCGGGCAGGTCGGGCCGCTCGATCCCTGAGCCGACGTGGTGGCGGATCGCGCCTCCGTGTTCACCCGCGACCGCGCCAGGAGCATCGCCGAACAGGCGGTCAACAGTCTCGATCGGGCGGCCGGTTACGATCGCCAGCGCACCGCTGAGCGAATTGCGCAGGGTGACCAATGTTTCCGGCAGGCCCGCGGGAACGACCACGGCCTCCGGCGTCGGCGCCAGGTCTATGAGGGTGCCGTCCATGTCCAACAGCAACGCGGCGCGGTGGAATGGCGGCAGCGGATCCATGGGCTAGCTGCAACCGGTCACGCGAAGGTCGTAGATCGGATGTTGCATCATAGATACCGCCGGCTCGACCTCCAGCATCCAGCCATCGAAGCCGGGGGCATCGGGGTGACTGTCGGTGACCGCGAGGTAAGCCGCTGCATCAACCGGCTGGTCCGTGGGCCGCACCACGCATGCTTTTGCGGTGATCCTCAACGACCCGAAATCCGCGGACTGCCCGACCTTGATGGCCAGTGCGGCAGTCTGCGCATTCACCTTGTCGAGCGCCTGGAGCCGGACAGTCGTTGCCGGCACCCAGATATTTGGCCGTTCAACGGGCAGCGGTGGCACGGAAGCGGCATCGAAAGACGGTGGTGCGGGTTGCCCACCCTGTCCCGGAACTTGCTGTCCCGGAACTTGTTGTCCCGGAACTTGTTGCCCTGGAACTTGCTGTCCGGGGAACTGCACCGCGGGAAGCTGCTGGCCTTGTTGACCTTGGACAGAATTCGAAGGGGGCGGCGCCTGCTGGACCGGCGGCGACCCTTCCTGCTGCCACTGCTGCTGCAGTGGGGGAAGCGGCGACGTCCCATATTGAGGGCGCTGAGCCGATGCGGACGCACCGAGCATGACGGAAGCGCCGAACATCACGAATACACCAAGGGGCACCGGTTGTGCCCAGACCAGGGGCAGCCGGGCCCGTTTCATGCGCTGGAGCGTTTCGGCGAATCGAGGCCAGCCACGATGTCCGCCAGGATCTTGCGCATCGCTGCCTCGTTCACACCCATCAGCACGGCATCCTCGAAGGCATCCCGCAGCACCTGCGAGACCTCGGCGTAGTTCTCGGTCAGCATCTTGAGCTTTTCCCGGCACCCGACCGCATTACCGTCAAGACCGGGCCAATTCGACGGCGGCGGCGGAATCACTTCGGCAACGGCGCCAGCGCGGCACCGCCTCCGCCCGCCTTGGTGCCGCTCGCGCCGTCGGAACCGGTCGATCCGCCGGCGTTGGAGTTGGAGCCTTGGGATTGGCCGCCGCCCGACTTGCCACCGTTCAGGCTGGTAACGCTGAAGATGAACTTCCCCAGCAACTCCTCAAGGCTGACCGAGGACTGGGTAATGGTGATGGTCTGGCCAGGCTTGAGGTCGGTGTCATCGCCGCCTGGGGACAGCGAGATATATTTTCCCCCCAGCAGGCTCTCACTGGTGATCGATGCACCGGTATCCTTCGGCAACTGGATGTCGTCGCGAACGGTCATCGTAACGACGGCGCCAAATGTCTTCGGGTCGATCTTTGCCTGGGTCACGGTGCCGACCTTCACGCCGGCGATGCGCACGTCACCCCCGACGTTCAGACCATCGATATGGTCGAACCGGGCCTGCAGCGGGTAACCGGAGCCCGCACTGCGCCCTGAGTGCGCCACGGCGTATGCCATGAACGCGACAGCCACCACCAGCACAACCGCGCCAGTCAGTGTTTCCGCAACGCCGTGCCGCGCCATCGCCTTGCTAGCTCGGTGTCCAGGCTTCGTAGTCGCCCGTGGCCCGAGCGCGGTGGCCACCCTCGTAGTCATGGCCGGGTGGCCGATAACTGCCCGGTGTCCCGGTCAGATTGGCGAGATGCGGCTTCTGCCAGACCTTGCGGCCGGTATCGGGCAGCGGCGCCTCGGTCGTGTAATGCAGCCAGGCATGCCACTCCGGAGGGACGGCACTGGCTTCGACGGGGCCGGCGTAGGAAACCCAACGCCGGTTCCGCAGGCTGCCCGGCCGCTGGCGCTTTTCCTCGAAATAGAGGTTGCCGACTGCATCCGCGCCGATCTGACGGCCCTTGAGCTTGGTGAACAGCCATGTACCGATATTCATGGCGCGACATATAAGCAAGCCTCGTGGTTTGGTCCAGCCACGAACGCTGGGCTGGCGCAATCGTTCGACACCGCTGCACATTTCCCCACAGAACAAGTTATCCCCAACATTTTGCGCTGGGATCCCGCCGGGGACACAAAATACGCTATAAGTCCGGTTCGATGTTCCATACCATGATCGGTATGAAGACCCATCGGATATCGCCCCACCGGACTTGGCACGGCGTGCGGATGCGCCGGACCGAAGCAGCGCCCGATCCCGACACCGCTCCGCGTGCGGTGACACTGCCTGTGGCTTGGGAAGATTCGGCGGCGGCGGCGCTATCCGCGCTCGATCCCGGCAACGGCCCGATCACCCTGCCCGGTGCCGCGCAGGCGTGGATCGCGCCGATCGCCGCCGCCGCTGCCGAAGCCGGCCTGGACATCCCGTTGGTCGATCGCTTGCACCGGCTGCTGCTGCTGCGCCGGGGTGCGCCGAGCGAAGCCGTCTGGCGGCTGGAGGCCGAGGACGCACCCGGCTTCGTGCTCAACCTGCCGGCGTTTCTTGACAGCGACGGTCAGTTCGACCTTGCCGACTTCGCCGAGGCGATCGAAACCGCGGTCATCGCGCTGAATTTCGCGGCACCCCGGATGCGCGATCTCGAGGTCGGGATGGCCGATCTGGCGGGCCTGCTGGCGGCCTTGGGCATTGATTATGCGTCGGAACCCGCAAAGGACATCGCCCGCTGCCTTGCCTCCATCGTGCGCGGGCGGGCCGACGCGGCTTCCGGACGATTGGGCCGGCTGGCGGGTCCGATGCGCCCGGCGGCGTTCGACTGGCCAACACCGCCGCCGCACACCCCTGTACGAGGACTGACCGACGCAGCCCGAGCAGCCAGGCTGGACGCGGCTTCGGTGGAGGGCGTGCGGCATAGGGCGACGACCGCGATCGCCAGGCCGGGCTTGGCCGAGGCGCTGCTGGGCTGCGAGACCGGCGGGATCGCGCCGGCGTTTTCCCCCCTCGGGCATGCCGGAGGCCTGACCCGCGCGGCCCGGGCCTGGCTGGGTGTCAGCGGCATCACCGCGGAGGAAGCGTTGGCAACGGCATTGGCCGGTGGCAGCCCAATTCCCATCTACGGCGCGGCCGCTCATGCCGCGATGCATGATGCCGTCGCCCCGTTCATGCACGCGATGCCCGCTCGGCCTGTGCCTCTGGCCGTGCCGGTCTCTCCCGCTCGCCGGCGGGAATTGCCTGGGCGGCGCAGCGGCTACACGCAAAAGGCCGCGGTCGGCGGGCACAAGCTGTTCCTGCGTACCGGTGAGTACGACGACGGGTCGCTGGGCGAAATGTTCATAGCGCTACACAAGGAAGGCGCCGCGTTCCGGGGCCTGATGGACAACTTTGCCCACGCGGTCAGCCTGGGCCTGCAGCATGGCGTGCCGCTGGAGCGCTTCGTGGAGGCCTTCACCTTCACCCGCTTCGGGCCGGCCGGAGCGGTTGAGGGCGATCCGGCGGTGCATGCCGCCACCTCACTGCTGGACTACGCCTTTCGTAACCTGGCCGCCAACTACCTCGGCCGGCGCGATATTCCGGAGGCGGAGATCGAAGAAGCCGACACCGTCGGGCACGGTGCCCGCGATCAGTCGCCGCTGCTGCCGCTCGACCTGCCGACCGAGGCGTCGCCACGCGCCCGCCGCAGCGGATTGCGGGTGGTCGGGAGGTGACGCTGCCGACCCCGGTGCAACGAAGAACGCGCCCATCAGCCGATTGGACCATCAGCCCTTTAGGCGGCGGCGATGATGCGTTACGCTGCACCGCACCCATTCAAGGAGCGGCGCTATGGCGGGACATATCGAGGCGAAACTGGCGGAACTCGGCATCACCCTGCCCCGCCCGATGGCGCCGATCGCGAACTACGTTCCCTATGTCGTGACGGGGAATCTTGTCGTCGTATCCGGCCAGGTGCCGGCGATCGACGGCAAGATCGCGATTACCGGCAAGGTAAGCTGGGGTGTGTCGCTCGAACAGGCGAAGGAAGCCGCGCGGCTCTGCTTCATCAACGTGCTGGTGCACCTGAAGGCAGCCTGCGGCGGCGATCTCGACCGGGTAAAGCGTGTCGTCAGATTGGGCGGCTTCGTGGCGTCCCCATCCGAGTTCAACCAGCACGCGTTGGTGATGAACGGAGCCTCTGACCTTGCCGTGGCGGTCTTCGGCGAGGCGGGGCGGCATGCGCGCAGCACCATCGGCGTGCCGTCATTGCCCGCCGACGCCGCCGTCGAGGTAGAGGGAATGTTCGAGATCGAATAGGCTTCCCGCATGGCAGATTGTTCGGCTACGCTGACACTCACGCTCCATGCCCGGATCGCGGAGATCGATGCCGCTGATTGGGATGCATGTGCGGGCGCCGGCAATCCCTTTGTCAGCCATGCCTTTCTCAGTGCGATGGAGGACAGCGGATCGGCCAATTCCCGCACTGGCTGGCTGCCGCAACATGCGGTGCTGCGGCGCGAAGGCGACGACCCTGGCCGCGGCAAGGGTTCCGGCGCCGGTGAAATTGTCGGCGTAGTGCCGATGTATGCAAAGTCGCACAGCTATGGCGAATACGTGTTTGACCATGGCTGGGCGAATGCGTTGGAGCGGATCGGCGAGAGCTATTATCCGAAACTGCAGGCGGCGGTACCGTTCAGCCCGGTGCCGGGCCCGAGGCTGTTGCGGCGCCCGGGGTCCGGAATTCCAATATCGGCGATGGCGAGCGCTCTGGAGCAGGCGTGCCAATCGCATGGACTGTCATCGGTTCACGTCACGTTCTGCACCGAGGATGAGTGGACCGGCCTGGGCGATGCCGGCTGGCTACAGCGCATCGGGATGCAATTCCATTGGGAGAACCAGGGCTATTCCGATTTCGAGGGATTTCCTGACGGCGCTGTCATCGCGCAAGCGCAAGGTGCTGCGGCGGGAACGGCGTGACGCGAACGCCGCCGGTCTGTCGTTCCATGCGCTGTCCGGCGCCGATATCACGGAGCGCCACTGGGACGCGTTCTACGCGTTCTACCAATCCACGGTGGACCGGAAGTGGGGGTCTGCCTATCTGACCCGCCGGTTCTTTTCACTGTTGGGGGAACGCCTGGGCGACCGGGTCGTGCTGATGTATGCCGAGAACAGCGGCAAGCCGGTCGCCGGAGCACTGAATCTCGCCGGGGACGAAGCGCTGTATGGCCGCAACTGGGGCTGCCGCGGCGACTGGCCGTTCCTCCATTTCGAGCTTTGCTACTACCGAGCGATCGACTGGGCCATCGCACATGGCCTGAAGCGGGTGGAGGCCGGGGCTCAGGGGCGTCACAAGATCCAGCGCGGCTACATGCCGCGGCGCACCTATTCAGCGCACTGGATTACCCATAGCGGGTTACGCCGGGCGGTTTCCAACTTCCTGGTCGATGAGCGCGCGGGGATCGAGGCGGAGATGGCCGCGTTGGCTGAGGATTTCCCGTTCCGCAAAGGCGATGATTGATCAGCGCCCAGGGTCTGCCGGCCGGCGTCAGCATCCGGTTGCATGCTGACCTGCCGCGATGCCGGGGGTGCATCCCTGTTGCCGCAAGACCACTCTTGACCCGATCGGGCTTGCCGAACCATATACGCCGTCCTGCGCTCGGGGGTCCGGTGGCAGAGTGGTGATGCATCGGACTGCAAATCCGCGGATGCCGGTTCGATTCCGGCCCGGACCTCCAAATCGCTCAAACAGTCGGCCATATCAGCATGTGCGGGTCGTCAGATCCTATACCGCATATGCACAGGCGGCGGAGCGTGATGGGTCCTGACACCCGTCGGCCATCGCTGCGTAGCGGTCCGCCAACCGATTGAGAGCGGCGCGCACTTCCGATGATGCCTCGGTGCTGGCCATCGCTCTGAGATCCGGCACGATCTCTACAAGTTCTGCATCCGTGACGTGGGACATTGGGCTCTCCCGGTGGAATGACATGTCTCTCGTATTAATCATCCCGCTGACAATTCGCTGTGAAGCAGATAACACGCGGCAACAGTCAGCACCGTCACTTGCCCAATCGCGTTGCCCGAAGCGGCACCGGGTCAAAACCTGGGGCCGCCGGTTATTGCTTCGCCGCGACCGCGCAGGAGTGGTCCTGCAGTTCCTCACCGGACGCACGGTCCAGCGGCAGGTCGGCATGGTTGTCCAGCAGCACGAATCCGTCGATGCCGCCGGGAAAGGTCGCACCTGTCGCCACCAAGGTGTGCAAACCCATATCCGCCACCCCTCCAGGCTCAGAGTTCATACAGCACCCGAAATGGATCAACACCATCCAGCGCGGGCCCATTGATCCGGATCGCCCGATACATGTTCCCGGCGAGCGGCAGCGGAAACGGCCCCCAGGTGTCGCTGATCCTGTCCAGATTGGCGGCCAAGGTATCGCGCACATCGGGTCGAACGCAGTCGATATGGATATGCAACTGATCCTGCGTGCGGCCGACCGCGGAGTTGATCGCCAGCGACATCGCGTCACGCGGCAGTGGTTGTATTCAACCGCTGCTCGACCAACGAGCGGGCCTGCCAGGCGGCCTGCCAGTAATTCGTCTCGCCTGGAGCGAGGATCGCCGGATCCTCGATCCCGCCAATCCGGCCAGTCGGGATCAGCAGGATATTGGGCGATGCCCCGGATGTCCTTGAGGACGGCGTATCCCTTGTCCACTCCGGCAGCGATATCGACGACGGAACAGGGCGACGGATCGTGCGCTGCTTCCTCGTGCGGCACGCATTGGCCGTTGACGATCTTCCACAGCGCCGACGGGTCGGCGGCATGGGCCGCTGAGCGGCGCTGACAAGAGCCCCGCCAGCAGCCACCACCGCGAGGCGCATCAACCAGCCCTCCAACTCCGATCCCGCCAGCATCTCGCACAGTTTCGCCATCTCGGTATGATCCGCATCCGGTCCGAATTTCGCTTGCGCCGAGACGATCATTTCATTCACCAGGGCGGATATCGGCGCCGCGGTCGCGGTCTCCCGTCCGACCTGCATGGCGATGGACAGGTCCTTCGCCAGCAGTCCCATGGTGAAGCCGGCATCGAATTTCCGCGACAGCACGAACTGCTTGAACTTCTTCTGGGTCGAGTTGTTCATGCCCGGTCGCCGCGTTCAACACATCCGTCATGACAGCGGGATCGAGCCCGAAGCGCTGGCCGATCAGCAACGCCTCGATCCCGATCAGGAATCCGCCGGTGCTGACCATGTTGTTCAGCGCCTTCATCGCCTGACCCGACCCGACCGCACCGGTCTTCAGCACCGACGTCCCCATCGCCGACAGCACCGGCATCGCCGCATCGATCGTTGCCTCATCGCCGCCGACCATGATCGCGAGTTGCCCGGTCTTCGCCCGCGGCACGCCGCCCGACACCGGAGCGTCGATCAACATGCCGCCCAACGCCGCGACCTGTTCGGCCAGTCGTTGGGTAACCGAAGGAACGCCGGAACTCATTTCGATGATGATGGTGCCGGGCTTCATGCCGGCAAACAGGTTGTCGTCGCCGCCGGACAGCACCCGCTCGACGATGACGCTGGTCGGCAGCATTGTAACGATCACGTCCGATGTCTCGGCCAGTTGGCGCAAGGTATCCGGCGCGAACCCGCCAACCTGCTGGACAAAGTTGTTCGCTGTCTCGCGGCGGGAGTCATTCACGTTGACGGTGAAGCCAGCCTTCACCAGGCAAGCCGCCATCGGCCACCCCATGTTGCCGACGCCGACGAAGCCGACTGCCTTGGTCATGCCCGCTCACCCTTTCGCCGCGTCGACTTCCTTGAACACCTCGGTGGCGATCTTGAACGCCTCCAGCGCCGCTGGAATGCCGCAATAGGCGCCGACCTGGATCAGAATCTCCTTGATCTCATCACGGCTGACGCCATTGGTCAGCGCCGCCTTCAGATGCAGGCGCAGTTCGGCCCCGCGGTTGAGGGCGGACAGCATCCCAAGGTTGATCATGCTGCGGGTCTTGCGGTCGAGGCCCGGCCGGGTCCAGCACATGCCCCAGGCCATTTCAGTCGTCATCTGCTGGAACGCGGCGTTGAAATCATCCGCGCGCGCCAGCGAGCGCATCCACATAGTCCGCGCCCAGCACCTCCCGGCGGACGGCGAGGCCCTTCTTGAACAGTTCGCTCTGATATTCGGGGCGGTTCGGGACATCGACCATGATACGTCTCCTGCTGGTTGGACGGGCGGGAACCTAGGCGCGGCGCGCCGGGCGGGCAAGGCTTGACACCACCGGCACTGCCCGCCAAAGCGGTCGCCAACCTTCAAAAATCCAGGAGACGCTCCATGCCGATCCGCCGCCGAACGCTGCTAACGGGAGCGCTGGCCTTGCCCGCGATCGGACGTGCCCGCGCGGCATCCACGATCAAGATCGGCGTGCTGTCCGACATGTCCGGTCATTACGCCGAGGCCTCTGGACCGGGCGACTTCCTCGCCGCCCAGATCGCGGCGGAAGACTTCATGAAACTGCATCCCGAGATCAGGGTGGAGGTCATCCAGGGGGACATGCTGCTGAAGCCGGACGTTGGCGCCTCCATCGCACGCGGTTGGTACGACCAGGACGGGGTTGATGCGATCTTCGACATCCCGCAGTCGGCGGTGGCGATCGCGGTCGGTCAGGTCGCGAAGGGAGAAAGACAAGGTCGTCATCTTCACCGCGGCCGGCATTCCCGACCTGACCGGCAAGTATTGCACGCCGAACCAGGTTCAGTGGACATACGACCTTTGGAGCAATGCCAACGCCATCACACGGGGTCTTGTGCAGGCCGGCGGCGATAGCTGGTTCTTCATCAAGCCGGACTACATTTCCGGCCATACAATGGTGAAGGATACGGCAACGATCCTCGAGCAACTGGGCGGCAAGGTCGCCGGCATGGCTGCCTATCCGTTTCCTGGCACCACCGATTTCTCCGCCTATATCCTGCAGGCCCAGACCAGCAAGGCAAAGGTGCTCTGCCTCGCCAATGCCGGCGACGACACCGCCAACTGCATCAAGCAAGCGCATGAGTTCGGTCTGCAGCAAGCGGGCATCAAGATCGCAGCCCTGGTCTACCAGGACTACATCTCCCGCTCCGTCGGGCTCGACCTTGCACAAGGCATTGTCGGCGCCATGCCGTTCTACTGGGACATGAACGACGATTCTCGCGCCTTTGCCGCGCGTTTTACGCCCCGCTACCACAACGCTCGACCGAACTATTATCATGCCGGTAGCTATTCCGCCGTGTGGCACTACCTGAAGGCGGTTGCCGCGATGGGGGTGGACAAGGCAAAGGCAAGCGGCAAAGCGGCGGTGGAGCAGATGAAGGCCCTGCCGGTGGCTGATCCGTTGTATGGAACGGGCTCAGGTGCGGGCGGACGGCAAGTTCATTCATGCCAACCGCGTGTGGGAGACGAAGTCACCGGCTGAATCGAAGGGCGAATGGGACCAGTTCAAACTGTTGGCGACGATACCGCAAGACAAGGCGTTCCAGCCGATGGAGACGCTAGGCTGCGCGCTTCGTGAAAACCTGACGCTGCGCAGCGCGCGGCACCTGCTGGCGGCCGGCCTGATCACGCCAAGCCGGATTGGCCGGCATCGAGGCGACCGAAGCACGTTATGCGGTCGCCATTTCTCCGGCGATGCGCGCCCTGATCGAGACGCCTGATGATCCGATCGGCCGCCAGTTCATTCCGGATGCCGGCGGAACTTGTCACCGCGCCGCACGAAAGCGCTGATCCGATCGGCGATGACGCGCTGTCACCGGTCAAGGGCGTGGTGCATCGATATGCGGACCGGGCCCTGCTGAAGCCGCTGCTGATCTGCCCCGTCTATTGCCGCTTTTGCTTCCGCCGGGAGCATGTCGGGCCTGATGGTGGGCTTCTGACCGACGCTGAGCTCGATGCCGCCTATGCCTGGTTCACCGAACATAAGGAGGTGACCGAGATCATCCTGACCGGCGGCGACCCGCTGATGCTGTCACCCCGCCGGCTGCGCACGATCATTGAGACATTGTCGGCGATGCCGCATGTCCAGACGATCCGTATCCACTCGCGTGTGCCGGTCGCCGATCCGGAACGGCTGACAAATGACCTTGCGGCCGCGATGGAAACGGAGCGCTCGCTATGGCTGGTCGTGCACGCAAATCACGCGCGGGAATTCACCCCGCCCGTTCGCCAGGCGCTGCGCCAGGTCCAATTTCGTGGCATTCCGGTGCTTGGACAATCAGTCCTGCTGCGCGGGGTGAATGATAGCGCGGAGGCACTGGAGCAACTGTTCCGCGCCATGCTCGGGGCGCGGGTAAAGCCATATTATCTGCACCAGTTGGACGCTGCCCCCGGAACCGCGCGGTTTCTTGTCCCTATCGCGGAAGGGCGCCGGCTGCTGGCGTCGCTGCGGGGGCGCGTGTCTGGCCTGGCCTGGCCGACCTACGTGCTCGATATCCCCAACGGCTATGGAAAGGTGCCCATCGGCCCGGATTACCTTGACGATGACGGCTCGGTCCGCGATCCATCGGGGCACAGGCATCATCCGCGGAGCCCTCGGGAAAAATAACTATTTGTTAATAATTTGCGCATAGAGCATGGGTGGCAATGCCTCGGAGACCCCGCATGCGACCCATTCCGACACGCCGCTCGATGCTCGGTTTTGCTGCTTCCATGATGGCCTGCCCCTGGTGTGCCATCTCCGTTGCGCAGGCTGAGGACGCCCATGGTGGAGAACCTCATTGGGGCTATCAGGGTGAGACCGGGCCGGCTCGATGGAGCGAGTTGTCGTCCGACTTCAGGAGTTGTTCACTGGGACTGGAACAGACGCCGATCGATCTGCGGGACGCAGTGAAGTCCCAGGCCGGCACTATCGAAATCAGCTATCAGTCAATGCCGCTGACGATCCTCAACAATGGCCATACGATCCAGGTGATTACCCCGCCGGCCAGCAAGATCAAGGTGGACGGGACGCCCTACAGCCTGATGCAGTATCATTTCCATCACCCGAGCGAACATCTGCTGGCTGGGAAGGGGTTCGACATGGAACTCCATTTTGTCCACAAATCAGCAGCCGGCGCGTTCGCCGTCGTGGGCGTGTTTATCACGCCGGGAGCGACCAACCCGACGCTCGCGCCGATCTGGTCGGTGATGCCGTCGCACAAAGCCGCCTCGGCGACGATTGAAGGCATGGCTGTCAATCCGGCCAAGCTATTGCCTGTGGACCGCGAATACTTCCGCTACATGGGGTCGCTGACGACACCGCCATGCTCCGAGGGACTTGTCTGGACCGTGTTCCGCTCGCCAATCGAGGCATCGCCTGAGCAGATCAGGAATTTCGCGGCCTTGTTCCCACTCAATGCGCGCCCGGTGCAGTCGTTGAATCGCCGCGTTCTTCTGGCATCCTGACCAGCCGGGCCAGGATCGCGAGGGTTGCCTCGCGATCACTGGTGCTGGTGGCTCTTGCGTCAGGTCAGCCGACGGGAAAGTTGCACTTCGTGTTCAGCGGATGCAGCACATCGGCGGCGGGGGAGGTGCTGACCAGCTTGTAAAGATCCCACTCACTCTTGCTTTCTTCCGGGGTCTTCACCTGGAACAAATAGGCCGGGAATTCGCCGCGGCCATCGGCACGAACGCGTCCCGGCCCGAACGCATCATCGTCGGTCGGAAGTGCCTTCATCTTCGCGACCACCGCGCGTCCGCTCTTTTTCGCTTCCGCTCCGCCCATCGCCGCAACCGCCTTCAGGTAGTGCAACGTTGAGCCGTAGGAACTGGCATGGGCCTGGTTCGGGTAGTTGTTCGGCCTTCGTCCGGGCCAGCAGCGATTTGGTAAATCGCCGCGTGCGGTCGTTCAGGTCCCAGTAGAAGGTCTCGGTCGTCAGCAACCCGCCGCAGATCTGGGTGCCGAGGGAATGCGGGTTCTGGATGAACATCAGCAACGGCGCGATTTTCATCGTCTTGTTGAGGCCGAACTCGGCCGCCTGCTTGATGCAGTTCTCGGTATCCAGGCCGGCATTGGCGAAGCCCACCACCGTGGCCCCACTAGCCTGCGCCTGAGCGAGGTAGGATGAGAAATCGGTGGTGTCGGGGAACGGATAGCGCGCAGCCCCCTTGACCTCACCGCCGCCTTTCGTGACCACCTCCGCGGTCAGGGTCTTCCAGCGACTGGCCGAACGCATAGTTCGCGGTGATGAAATACCAGGACTTGAATCCCTGCTTCATCAGCGAACCGCCGGTCGAGTGGGCGTTCTCGTAGGTGTCGAAGCTCCAGACGATCGAGTTGGGGCTGCATTGATCGTCCGTCAGCGAGGCCACCGTCGCCGACGCATTCAGCATCATCTTGTCTTTTTCCTTCGCCACCTGCGCGACGGCCAAGCGCAACCGAGGACGTGGGCACGTCGGCTGCGACATCGACGCCGCTGTCGAACCACTGGCGGGCGATCGACACCGCGACGTCAGGCTTGTTCTGGTGGTCGGCGCTGATGACTTCCACGTCGCAGTCGAGATGGGACTTCATTTCCTCGACCGCGAGTTGCGTAGCCGCGAGCGAGGTCGGGCCGGTATTGTCGCGATACGTCCCGGAGAGGTCGGTCATGCACGCCGATCGTCAGCTTGGTGCGGGCCTGCGCGCGAAGGCGTGTCATCGGCGCGAGGGACAATGCGGCGGCGCCCCCGATAAGGGTGCGGCGTGTGGAAATCATTTAGTTGTTCTCCCTGAGTGCCCACGGTTCGGTCGTGGCGTTTCTTGACCGGGACGGTCCGGACGGCGCCTTATGGCGCGAATCCATGGCCAAAGGCAAGGAATCGGCCGGCCAACTGATCCCGGAACGAGCCGCCCCTGGCGGTGCCAGGGCTGAGCCCCAACTTCACCCGAACTTGGGGGCCTTCGGGAAACCATTTGGCGGCAGCCTGCCGGAGGTGCCTCGTTCGGCGAGCCATGGACGAAGGTCAGTCTCCGTCCGCACCCTGTCCCCCAGCTTCCAGGTCAGCCCGTCGGCAAGCCGGAATACCTTGATATCCGACAGGCCGCCATCCTTGTATCGTTGCAGGATGACTCCCGAACCGCGCGCCATCTCCGGCACCTGGTCCAGCGGGAACACCAACAGACGCCGGTTCTCACCGATGATCGCGACGTGGTCGCCCTCCGCCGGGACGCACAAAGCGGCTTCCTCCTTCGGCTTCAGGTTCAGCACCTGCTTGCCGGTCTTTCGCTCCGCCAGCAATTCGCCGGCCGGGACGATGAAGCCGCGGCCAGTGTTGGACGCAATCAGATATTTTGTCCCCTCGACGGCGACGAACAGGGCGGTGATGTCATCCTCATTGGTCAATTCCGCGAGCAGCCGAACCGGCTGGCCATCGCCTCGGCCACGCGGCAGGTCGGCGGCTTTAAGAGTGAAGGCCTTGCCGTTGGTCGCAAGCAACGTCAACCGGTCAATCGTCTGACAGGGCAGCAGCAGCCGCAGCTTGTCGCCTTCCTTGAACTTCAGGTCGCCCGGTTCGGCGACAGCGCCCTTGACCGCGCGGATCCAGCCCTTCTCCGACAGAATGACCGTGATCGGTTCACGCTCGATGAAGGCATTGGTGTTGAATTCCACCACCACTGGCGTGGTTCCGAGTTCCGTGCGCCGGGCGCCCAGCGGACCGGAACCGAACTTCTTGCGGGTGTCCTCCAGTTCCTCGGTTATTCGCACCCAGCGCAGCTTATCGCTTCCCAGCAGCGTGCGCAGATCCTTGAGCTCCTTCGTCAGCGATTTGTGTTCCTTGCGGATTTCCATCTCCTCCAGCTTGCGGAGGCTGCGCAGGCGCATGTTCAGGATGGCTTCCGCCTGCACGTCGGTCAGGCTGAACCGATCGATCAGCCGTGGCTTGGGGTGCTCTTCCTCGCGGATGATCCGGATCACCTCATCCAGATTGAGGTAGACCAACAGATAGCCGTCCAATACCTCCAACCGGCGCTCGATGGCGGTCAGGCGGTGCTTGGAGCGGCGGATCAGGACCTCGTGCCGGTGATCCAGCCAGCTTCGGATTACCTCGGACAGACCCATGACCCGCGGCGTGCGGGTTGAATCCAGCACGTTCATATTCAGCGGGAACCGCGTCTCCAGGGCAGTGGCGCGGAACACGGTCTCCATCAGCACTTCGGGCTCGACGCCGCGCGTCTTTGGTTCCAGCACCAGCCGGATCGTGTCGCTGCTTTCGTCGCGGATGTCACCCAGCAGGGGGAGTTTCTTGTCCTCCATGAGTTGGGCGACCTGCTCAATCAGCCTGGATTTCTGGACCTGGTAGGGAATTTCGGTCACGACGATCGACCAGGTGCCATGCTTGCCCTTCTCGACCTCCCACTTGGCACGCAGACGAAAGCCGCCGCGGCCGGTTTCGTAGGCGGTGAGGATCGCCGCCTGATCCTCCACCAGCACGCCGCCGGTGGGAAAATCGGGCCCTGGCATGTGCCGCAGCAGTTCAGCCGTGGTCGCCTGGGGATGCTGGATCAGGTGGATGGCGGCGGTGCAGATTTCACCGGCGTTGTGCGGCGGGATCGAAGTCGCCATGCCGACCGCGATGCCGGCTGCCCCGTTTGCCAGCAGATTGGGGAAGGCGCCCGGCAGCACGATGGGTTCGAACTCTTCGCCGTCGTAGGTCGGGCGGAAATCGACCGCATCCTCGTCGATTCCGGACAGCATCGCGCTGGCGACGAGCGTAAGGCGAGCCTCGGTGTACCGCATGGCGGCGGGGTTATCGCCGTCGATGTTGCCGAAATTGCCCTGCCCCTCGACCAGCGGGTAGCGGGCGGCGAACTCCTGCGCCATGCGCACCATCGCGTCGTAGATCGAGGCGTCGCCGTGCGGATGGTATTTACCCATCACGTCGCCGACCACACGGGCGCATTTCTTAAAGCCGGCGGTCGGGTCCAGACGCAATTGATGCATCGCGTAGATCAGCCGCCGGTGCACCGGTTTCAGGCCGTCGCGCACGTCCGGCAGTGAGCGGGACATGATGGTCGACAGCGCATAGGCGAGATAACGCTCCGACAGGGCGTCCTTCAGGTGGGTTTCCTGGATGAGGCCGATCAGATCATCCGGCATTTTTCGTCACGTCGTCCTTCTGTTTGTCCGCCACCCGAACGCTCAATTTCCTTCTGGCCCCACCGGCGGGGTCTCCGTCCCAGAATGGCCGTGCCCCGGCGGTATCGACGTCACCATGCCCGAGACCCGGTCGTATAGCATTGCGCGGGCCTGTGGCAGAGGGCGGTGTTGATGACCGAATGCATCGCGCGCCAGGAAATGCCCGGTCAAGCGTAATCCATCCCGCCAGGCAATGGGGTCCGGTGGCGCCGGGTCCGCCAGCAGGAAGCCGGGCAGTTTCAACAGGCGGGACGCCCACTCGCCGGCCCCTTCCGCCGTGACGGCACGGCCGGTCTTCGGGGAAACATAGGCCAAACCCTCGGTTCGACCGGTGACGGCGCACTTTGAAAGATCGAGGCCGTACCCGAGGTCGGACAATACCACCGTCTCCCACTGGACCAGTTCCGTCAGGACCGAGTCGCCCAGCGGCAGACGCGGGATCAATCGTAACAAGCCGCTGAATATCCGGGGCAGCGGTTCGCGTTCCGGCAACGCGCCTTCGGCCAGCGCGCATAACGCAGTCAGCATGGCAAGCGGCATCGCCTCCTGCATCGCATGGGCGGCACCGGCGTGGATCAGTTCGCCGGTGAAGCTGCCGAGACTGTCGGACAACCGGGCCATCCATTGCACCTGCACCATGTTGCCGGCTTGCCAGGTGCCGGCCCTTCCGCGTGAGGCGCCGCCGCGAGCCAGGCCGCGATGCACGCCCAACGCCTCGGTTATGACAGTGGCGATCGCGTCGCCCTCACCATATGGCCGAGCATCGAGAACAATCGCGGGGGCGTTCCATTCCATGGGACGATTTTATGCGGGATGGGTCCACCGCGCTATTCGCACTTGTTCAACCGGAATGTCCCCGTGGGGTCGATGCGGGGCCGCCACGGTCAAGATGCAGCGTTTCCCGGCCTCGCCTAAAGACTGCTTGCCTCGCCGGATGCTGCTGGCGGACCCGCGGGAGACCTGCCCTCGCAGGCCCGGCCCCGGTTAAAGCAGGAGTTCGGCGGGTTGTTCCGACCGGCTCAACCTTTTGCACAGTGCCGCCACCTCGGCGGCCGGGCGGGCGGGGCTGAACAGGTACCCTTGCGCTTCGGTGCAGCGCCCCAGCCGAAGCTGCTGTAATTGTTCCTCGGTCTCCACGCCCTCGGCCAGTGTTGTCATCCCCAGCGTTTCGCAGAGTTCTGTGACTGCCCTGACGATTGCACCGCAATCCTCATTGCTTCCCAGGTCGCTGATGAAGCTGCGGTCAATCTTGACCTTGCTGAATGGAAAGCGCCGCAGTAGTTGAGGGACGAATAGCCGGCCCCGAAATCGTCCATGGCAATACCCACGCCGAGGTCCCGAAGCTGATGCAGGAGCACGATGACAGCCTCGGTATCGTCGAGCATAACGGTCTCGGTGACCTCGAGTTCGAGCCTCGCGGGGTCTAGTCCGGATGCTTGTAGTGCGGCGGCAACATCCTCCACCAGCGTCCGGCTATCAAACTGAGCAACCGACACATTTACCGCGACCTTTATTTGGCCGGGCCAACCCGCAGCGTCGGAGCAGGCACGATGCAGCACCCACTTGCCCAACGGCACGATCAGGCCGATTTCCTCGGCGAGCGGCAGAAACTCCTGAGGAGGCACGGTGCCCCGGGCCGGATGGTGCCAGCGCAACAATGCCTCAAAGCCGCTGACGGAGCGGGTCTTGATGTCCATCAGCGGCTGATAATAGACATCGAATTCGCTTGCGGTGAATGCCTTGCGCAGGTCGGATTCCATCACGCGCCGCGCCTGGACCAACGCATCCATTTCGGGCGTGAAAAAGCGGTGGCGGCCGCGTCCGGCGCCTTTGGCGCGGTACAGTGCGAGATCCGCATTCTTCAGGATCTGGTCTGGATCGTCCCCGTCGTTCGGGACAAGGGCAATGCCGATACTGGTCCCAATCGTCACCTGGTGACCGTCCACCACATATGGGGCGCTAAGCGCCCTGATAAGCCGCCGGGACAGGATTGCGGCGGCTTCGGGCTGATCGGCATTTGATTGGATGATAGCAAACTCATCCCCTCCGAGCCGCGCCACTGTGTCGATTTCGCGAACCTGTGCGCGTAACCTGTCCGTTGCGGCCCGCAGCAAGGCGTCACCGATCGGATGGCCAAGGGTGTCGTTCACCGCCTTGAAGTGGTCGAGGTCGAGATACAGCACGGCGCACGACTTACCGCGCCGGCTCCGCGCCACCGCCTCGTCAAGCCTCGCATGAAACAGCGCCCGATTGGCTAGCCCGGTCAGCGTGTCATAATGAGCCATGCGGGTGATCTTGGCTTCCGCCAGTCGCCGCTCCGTTATGTCTTCGTAGGTCAGTAACCAGCCGTCGCCCTGGATTGGGACGAAGTCGACCGCCAGGATGCGGCCGTCGGCTAGTTCGCAAATCGTGCTGGCGGGCACGTTGTCGGCTTTCAGCTTGTGAATGCTGCGGCGCATGGCGTCACGATCCGACGGTTGCAGTATCGAGATTCCGGGTACGCGCTCCAGAAGCGCTTCCAAAGTGATGCCAGGAACCAGGTTGCCGGAGGGGACGCTGAACATGGCAGCCAGCCGGTCATTTGCCACGACCAGTCGGTCGGCCGAATCGAACATACATAACGCCTGCGACATGTTGCTCAGGGCTGCGCTGAACCGCCCATTCTGAACGCGCAGCGTGAGGTCGGCGGTTTCCCGCTCACGAGCGACCGTCAGTTCGGATTCGGCGCGATGGCGGTCGGCCTCGGCACGGTAGCGGGCGGCTTCGGCCGTTGCCCTGGCCGCCAGAGCCTCACGCAACATGCGCTGGCCTCGCATCTGGCGCAGCATCACCGCGCCGACGATAACCACCACCAACTCCAGCAGGACCGCCGCTGCGACAAGGTACCTGGTTTGCGTCCGCCACTCCGCCAGCACCGAAGAGACCGTGTTGGAGACGGTTACCATCAGCGGATAGTTTTTCAGGGCGTATCCCGCAATCAGTCGGTCCTGGCCGTCTATGTTGCGTATCAGTCGAGCGACCGCGACGGGATAGCCTGGCCTCGCATCGGTGCGGAGTGGCCCAACCCTGGCGTAGGGTGCCCCTTTGCCCGCTGCGAAAGGAGGATAGCGCAGGAGCGAACGGCCGTCTTGACGGAACAGCGTTATGGCGGCCTCGCCCGCGGGAAGGACGGCTTGATAAAGACGGGTGAAGTAGTCCAACTCCAGCGCGGCCTGGAGAATTCCTAAAAATCCTCCTTCGGGCTCCGAGATCCGGCGGCCGATATACACTGTCCACTTGCCGTTACTACGGGCCTGAACCGGCTCGCTGACGAATATGGTCCGCTCAGGATGGTCCTTCAGGCCCCGGTAGAAATCGCGGTCGGCAACGTTGATCGGAGGGAATGGCATAGGCGTTGAGCGGGAGTAATTAATAACGTCTCCAATGGAATCGCTGATCGCGAAGGCGTCGATCTGTGGCAACAGGGCGCTGCGCCGTTGCAGGTCGTCGTGGACCACACTGCCGGACAGGCGCTCGCGGAACTGGTCTGGGGTACGTAGGCCGGAGCCCAGGAACTGCTGCAGAATGGCCGTCTGCACGAGTTCCACCGCCTCGAAGGCGCGCTCCGTGTGGTCGGCCAGGACGAGCGCCAGGTTTCGATGGATGCGGTCGGCGTGCGTCAGCGCAGCCTCCCGCAGATCTTTAACGAGCACTCCGGCCGTTGTTGCGATTGCGGCTTCGAGTATGATCAGGACCGTCAGTAACAGCGTGCCTGGTCTGATCAATACGCCCGAACGCGGCCGCTCGCTGCCGCCGGGTGGTGAAGACGACTTTAACAAGCGCGAGAGAAACGACCGCAACCTCCGCACGTTACGCTGCCAGAGCGGGGCTTCCGCGCGATTTAACCGATCGAACGCCGACGACAGTGCGTTCGCTGCGCGCATGTGAATGATCGGTCTTGGGTGCCGTGGCGGGCATTGTCACTCATTTTCCGCTATGAGCGGCATCATCACCGGTCGGCAATTAAGATTGAGTTAACATCAGGCTGGACCAGGGTCAGATTTCAGCATGGCTTGGGCACGAGGTTGACGGTCCTCTGCCGGAAGGACCAGCTTAAGCCGCGCTAAACCGTCCATATACCGGCTAAACGCGTTTTCCAGGTCCGGCAGCGCCGATAGCTGCCTGCCGAGGCCCCGTTTCAAATGCATTTCTTCCGCCGCCGCCAACCAGGACAACCGCAGCGCCCCGACCGTTGCCGCGGTGCCCTTTAGCGCATGCATTTCGTCGCGCAGGTCTGCTGCGCCCAGAGTTCCGTCGGCGAGGCGCGCCAGGCGCTGTTCCGTCTCAGCGTTAAAGATCTCGACCATGCGACCGACGGTATCGCGGCCGAGCGCGCTGGTCAGGACCTCCAGCACATCCTCGTCCATCTCCAGCGGTAACTCATCCGCCACATCCGGTGGGGCCGGTACGATGATTTGCGCCGAGCCGGACAGCGCGCGCTCAAGTGCCTGGTACAGCAAATTGCTGGCGATAGGCTTGGAGATAAAGTACTCCATACCCGCCTCTAGGCATGCCTTCACGTCGCTCGGGAAAGCATTTGCTGTCAGCGCGATGACCGGCATCGTGGCGGCCGCACCGCCGAGGCGGCGAATGATCCGCGTGGCTTCCAGCCCGTCCATCTTTGGCATGCGCATGTCCATGCAGACCGCATCATAGGTTCTGCTGGAAGCTGCCGCCACCGCCGCCTCCCCGTCGCCGACCACGTCAAGGACCACGTCAAATCCCTTGAACAACTGCTCAAGCACAAACTGGTTGGTGGGATTGTCCTCGGCGACGAGCAGATGGGCGGGCCGGCCGAGCCGCAGCAGGGCGGCCCGCAGGAGCGCAACGGGATCACGCTGCACCGGTGCACAAGACGTTGCATCCGATACTTGCGGCAGCGCCAATTTGAAACGGAACACGCTGCCGAGGCCAAGTTGCAATTCCGCCTGCATTTCACCGCCCATCTGCTCCGTGATGCGTCGACTGATGGCAAGACCCAGGCCGGTGCCACCAAAGCGGCGGGTGATAAAGTCATCGGCCTGCATGAATTCACCGAACAGTCGGGTCTGCTCCTCTGTCGATATGCCGATGCCGGTATCGCGAACCTCCCACTCCACAGTCACCACGTCATCCGAGCACTCCACTCGGCGCGCCTGAATGATGACCGCACCAAACTCGGTGAATTTCACCGCGTTCGACACCAGGTTCATCAACACCTGCCGGATGCGGCCGGCGTCACCCTGCAACGTCGTGGGTAGCCCGGGATCAACAATAACGCTGATGCTCAGTCCTTTTTCCACGGCTTTGGGACCGTAAATGCTGATCGCTTCGTGGGTCAGCGTCGCGGGCGAGAACGGGATCGGGTCCAACGTCAACCGCCCTGCGTCCAGCTTCGAGTAGTCGAGGATATCGTCCAGGATGCGCAGCAGTGCTTCGCCGGACTCGCGGATAACCGATACCACGCGTTGCTGACTATGCGACAGGTTATCGTTCAATAGAGCACCGGCCAGCCCAAGAACGCCATTCATCGGCGTACGGATCTCGTGGCTCATCATGGCCAGGAATGTTGACTTCGCGCGGTTCGCTTCATTTGCCAACCGGGCTCGCTCACGCAGTTCGCTGGTTTCACGCTGCAGGTCCACCACCCGCTGATGATCACGCTCGCTCTGCTCGGCCAGGCGCCGGTCGCGGATATCCCGCACGGCGGTCACGTATGCCACGCCATCGCCAAAGGCAATTTCACGCGAGAGCATTTCCACCGGGATCACCAAACCGGACCTGTCCCGAAGATCGCATTCGACCGGTTGTGTCCCATTATGGCCAAGAAATATCCGCAGACCATCTACTTCCGTCAGATGCCGCCCCTTCATTTCTTCAAGGTCCAAGGCGACCATCCGGCAAAGTGCCTGGTTGGCGTCCAGAATGATGCCGTCGCGGAAGACCAGGATTCCCTCGAACGTGCAGTCGGTAAGCTGACGCAGCCGCTCATTCTCCTGCGTCATGCGCATCGCCTGACGACGGTCGACCGAGCTGCCGGCCCGAACAAGTAACATGGCCGCCAGGAATTCCGACACGAACACGACGGTAATCGGCTGCAATGCCAGGGCGTTGGGCGTCGCGGTGGCCGCCTCCCACTCGGAAAACGGCAGAATAGCGGCGAGTGATCCGACGTTCAGCAGCACCAGTGTCCCGCCCATGAGCGTGGCCGGCAGCAGCCGTCGTTGTTTGTTTGGTGCCAATTTAAGACTGTATAGTCCGAGGCTCAGCAGCGCGGTGCCGCCGATCATTACCGCAAGCACCGCGGCAAGATTGTAGGCCAGTACCAGTGGTTCGGCGATCCCGCTCATGCTGACGAACAGCGCACACGAGGCAGCGGAGGATTGCAGCGAACCGGCCAGCAGCGTGTTGCGGGCGCCACAAACGGCATAGGTGGTCAATGTCGCCGACCCAACCGCGCCGGCAACACAGAGAACCACCGACAGCACGGCCGGGACGACCGGAACCCGCGCGCTCAGGTAGGGAAAGAAGCCATAGAGGGAAGTAATGAATACGCACCACGCGACCAGGCCTAGCACGAGGCCGGCGGCGAGCGTCCGCGCAAGGCGCCAGTGCCGCGGCAAAGGAGCGGCGGCGGGCAGCAATTGGACCGCGATGTGACAGCCTGCGAGTCCGAGCAGCAGTGAACCCGCAAGGCGGATATAATCAAATGTGAAGGGTAGCTCCGGCATGGCAGAGGCGTCTCACTTCGGCAACGAACTGCTTGATAGTGGTGGTTCGTTAACAAATCGGTAACTTTTTTCTGGTTTGTTGGATTTATCGTTCGTGGAGAGCGTGTTTCGGAGCGGGTGTATGACCATCGATAACGAACCAGATCTTTCCTGTCACCGGTTGGTATAGCTGTGTTGTACGCCATTTTTTAAAGCACGGATCCCAGACCATTACTATGTCTCCACTAAGATCGCCCTATTGAAGTTTGTGAAGATGTTGGCGACCCCGAGGCGAAAGCTAGGCCGGCGGGAATTGGCGCTGGTCGTTGGGTTCGGCCTGCTGATGGGCGTGCCTCGGCGAGCAGCCGCGGCGTCCCTGTCCAATAAGGATCTGCAGGTGCTTGCACGGGCCTTGGCGCTTATGAAGCCTGCTCCCGCCGGGATGCTCACGCTGGCGATTGCCTATCACGCAAACGATGAAGCGTCGCACCAGGACGCGGAGGCGATTGCCGCGCTGGTGGCTGGTGGGCTGCGGGCGGGTGCGGCCTTGTACCAGCCAAAGTTGCTGGACACCGCTTCGCTTGGCCGGGGTGGTTTTGCCGCGATCCTGGCCGCGGCAGGTGCCGCCGGCGAGCAGGTCATGCTCGCCAGCCGTACCAGTCAGGTCCTGTCAGCCACCGCGGATTTCGCGGCGGTCCAGGCCGGTCAGTGTGTCATGGCGATCAGGGCCGTCCCGCGCGTCGAGATCCTGCTCAACCACTTGGCCGCTGCCGCGGCCGGCGTCGAATTCGTTCCAGCCTTCCTCATGATGATCCGAGAGATATGAGCATGTATCTTGAACCGTCGAGCACTTTCAGGCGCAGGCAGGCTCGTGTCCTGCCATTCATGCTGGCGGCGGGCTTGCTGCTGCCGGGAACCAGAGCGTATGCCCAATCCATCGACTACGGCGCGATGGAGCAGTTGTTCGCGGAGCCGGTCACGACATCGGTCACCGGCAAGCCGCAGCGGGCGACCGATGCACCGGCGAACATTGAGATCATCACCCAGGACGACATCCGCCGTTCAGGTGCCACGAGCATTCCCGAAGTGCTGCAGTTCGTGACCGGGCTCGACGTCCGGGTCAATGGGTTCGGGGACGCCGATGTCGGCATCCGCGGCTACAATCAGATCGCCAATCCGCACCTGATGGTCCTGGTCGATGGCCGGCAGGTCTACATGGTTGATTACGGCCGCATCTTCTGGGCCGCAATCCCAGTGCAACTGGCCGAGATCCGGCAGATCGAGGTCATCAAGGGACCGAACTCGGCGCTGTACGGCTTCAACGCGGTTGGCGGTGTGATCAACATCATCACCTTTGATCCGCGCAAGGATCAGGTGAACAGCGCAACCCTGAGCGGCGGCACCCAGAGCTACCGCGCGGGATCGGCGGTCGCGACCGGCAAGGTGGGCGACAACACCGGCCTTCGGTTGTCACTAGGCGGATTCCAGGCACATGACTTCGACGCTCCGATGCTGCCCGCCGACGACCAGGCGAGCCGCCGTTCGCCATTCACCGGCCTGTTCAACGCCGATATCCGCAGTCAGTTAACCCCTGACGTCGAGGCGTTCGCCAATGCTACCTACGGCGACACACGGCTGGCCGACCGCTCGCCGGCGGGGCCATTCATCTCCGAGGAACAGCATACCAATTCAGTTCGCCTAGGCATGAACGCGAACACCCCAATCGGCTTGCTGAGTTTGTCGGCGTACCGTAACCAGGTCCTGGTAAACGACTTCGAAGTGCTTTCCACCGGCTTTCAGAACCACGTCGCCCACCAGCAATACGAAAGCCAGACGGTCACGGTAATCCAGGCCAATGATCTGGTGAAGCTAGGGGCGAACCACGCGGTGCGGTTCGGGCTGGAATATCGGGTAAACGCCGCCAAGTCGCCCTTGCTGAATGGCAGCCTGTCCGACAGCATCTACGCGGCCAGCATCATGTGGGACTGGCAGGTAACGCCGGCCGTCTCGTTCACCAACGCCGCGCGGCTGGATTATGCGCAGGTGCAATACAATGGATCGCTGCTGGCGGGCACGGGCGTGACCGCCGCACAGTATAACACCGCCACGTTCACCGGACTCAGCTTCAACTCAGGCGTGGTCTGGAAGGTCACGGAGGACGACACCTTGCGCCTGACAGGTGCTCGCGGTGTGCAACTCCCGACCCTGATGGACCAGGGCCTGCAAGCTGGCGCGGGAGCCTTCGCGCAGGTGTCACTGCTGGGCAGTCCAACACTGAAGCCTTCGATTATCTACAATGTTGAGTTGGACTACGACCGGGCGATCTCTGCTATCGGATCGACACTGCGCACCGGCGTTTTCGGCCAGCGCACCGACGATATCATCTCCTGGCCGTTCGGCGGCCAGTTCACCATCACGCCCAGCGGTATTCCAGCTTTTTTCTCGTCGAATGTCGGCTACAGCACCGCGATCGGGCTTGAATCAGGCATCAGGGGGCATTCCGATGCGGGCTGGCGCTGGAACGCCAGCTATGCCCTGGTCGCGACCACCGATCACACATCGCTGAACCAGAGTCAGCCTCTGACGAGTACGGTGAACTATGCCTGCAGCGCGCCGCGCAATGTCGTTATCGTGGGCCTCGGCTACTCCCAGGATCGGTGGGAGACGGACCTGATGGGCCGTTGGCAATCGAGCTTCTGCGACTTCCGAGCGGGGAACGGCGGGCTTACGCTGCAGCGGGCAAACATCCAGAACTATGTCATGGTCAATGCCCGGATCGGATATAACGTAATGGAGAATCTGACGGTGGCGTTGGTTGCGCAGCAGCTCAACGATGCTCGATTGACGCGGACGATCGGTCCACAATACCAGCGTCGCATCATAGCAAGCGTGACGATCCATTTCTGACCGCGGATCAATCCGCATGAGGTCAAACAGCCGCGATCGCACTCCGATGCATAACTGATCCAAGCGGCGTGTCCCTGCTCAACCGAGGCGCGCCTATCGTCGCGGCCGGAATGACGAACGGTGGCAGACGTGCAAGGCGATCATTGCCGCGGAGAACCGACAAACAACGCCGGCGGACAACGCCGCGGACAGCGCCCCCTGGACAGCGCCCCCTGGACAGCGCCCCCTGGACAGCGATGGCCGATCAACCGCTGCCACCACCGTTCATGCCACGGCTTGCGACACCGTATTGGCCAGCAAGTAGTCATCAAGGCTCCCGCCGGTCATTGGCCGCGCGAACAAAAACCCCTGCCCGACCACGCCGCCCAAGTTCTGGATTATGCCAGCCACCTCCTCGGTCTCGATCCCCTCGGCTACGAGCGTCAGGCTAAGTTCCCTTGCCACCGCGACGATCCCGCGGATGATTTTTGGCGCCTCCGGGTCGATGATGCAGTCGCGCACGAACGATTGGTCGATTTTCAGTTCACTGAACGGCAAGCGCATCAGGGACAGCAGCGAGGAATGGCCGGTGCCGAAATCGTCTATCGACAGCTTGACGTCCCGAATTCGCAGCCGCGTCAGGATTTGTGCCGCCGCCACGCAATCTGTCATTACCGCACCCTCGGTCACTTCCAGCACGAGCGCGGAGGCCGGCACCTCGGCCCTGGCCAGCGCATCGGTGATGCGATCGGGCAGGGCCAGGTCGGTGAGACTGAGCGGAGAGAGGTTGAAGGCGAGCGTCAGATCAGGGTTGATACCACGCCAGACGTGGCAGGCGGCGAGAGCATTATCGAGCATCTGCCAGGTCATCCTGCCGATGAGCCCGGCTCGCTCGGCTACCGGTATGAACAGGTTTGGCGGGACATCGCCGAGGGTTGGGCTGTGCCAGCGAGCCAGCGCCTCGAATCCGACGATCGCGCGCCCGTTCAGCGTCACTTTCGGCTGGAACACACATGTCAGTTCGCGGGCTTCTATCGCTGCCGCCAGCAAGGCCGGATCGAGTTCGTGGGAGAGCACCAGTTCACGAGTTCCAGGCCGCGGCGGGACACTGCGCAGCAGATAGGTCAACTGTGCGATCGGGATCGGTTTGCCAAGCGTACCGGCAACCCGCAACCCAAGTGCGACCGCCAGCCGAGCCGCGGATTCACGTACGCGTTCGTCGAAGCCGGAGATGAATATAAGCACCGGGTCGGATTTGCTCTCGCAGAGGCGACGCAACAATTCGATGCCATCATTCTTGCGCAGGCTTAGATCAAGCACGACTACGTCGTAAGCGACTTCATCCACTTGCTTGAGCGCGGCTTCCAGGCTGGCCACATCGTCAGCAATGAAACCGGTCCGCGCCGCGGCGCTTGTAACGATGATGCGCTGGATCGCCTCATCGTCCACCACCAGCAGCCGCCGCTTCATCAGTTGCGGCCTGCTCCTTGCCGGCCGATCCAAGTGTCTCGGTTCATCATTCATCTGATGCCTCATTGGATCGAGGATCGGGGACAGCCCGCAAGCGACCCGCCATTTTCATGGCGGCATTGGAGACCACGAGAACAGCTTCGGAACCGAAGCCCTGATGAAGCGTGATTTGAGCTTGCTGAGCGAGGTCGTCGTTATTCATTATCGCCAGTTGGACAAGTGTGCCGCGACTTCGTAGCTCAGATAAATTAATTCTGAGTTAACGCCACACGCTTACCGATGCGCCTGCCCGAGCCACCAAACCCGTCGATCAAGACCTGATAGACAGAACCGGCAACACGGCGGCAACCCGGTTGCGGACACGTTGCACGGGACCAGAGGGCGTGCGAGCTTTACGTGAAAGCAGAGAATCTGCCTGCGTCCCGAAGCGCGGAGGAAATACGACCATGCCGGTAACCATCAACCGCCGAAGCCTGCTGGCTGGCTCCGCGCTTCTTGCCGCGCCCAGCCTTGCCATCCCCAGCTTGGCTCGGGCGGACGTCAAGCCGAAAGTGACGGTGATTTCCCAATGGAGCGCGGGCAGCGACGGCGCCGCGATCACCGCCCTCGGCAAACTGTTCGAACAGAATGGCGGTGAGTGGATCCATAATCCGGTCCCTGGCTTCACCACCGACATGATGAACAAGCTGCGCGCACAGATCCTGTCGGGCGACCCGCCGGCGGCCAGCCAGCTAAAGGGTCCGGAGATTGCCGCCTGGTCCAAGATCGCCCCCACCGTGAACCTCGATCCCCTGGTCGCCGAGGCCGGCTACGAGAAGGTCGTCGCTCCCGACCTGGCCAAGCTGCACAAGCCATACGGACACTGGATCGCCTTGCCGCTGCAGATCTACCGCATCAACACGCTTTGGGCCTCGAAGAAGGCGATGGACCGCGTCGGCGCGGCCGAACTCCCGAAGACCTGGGCCGAGTTCAATACGCTGGGCAGCAAGATGAAGGCGGCCGGTATCCAGCCGGTGATGAATGGCGGCGTCCGCTGGGACAACGGCATGATCTGGGAGATCGCGCTGAACGGCATCAGCCCTGCCGCTTACCGCAAGGCTGTCATGGAACTCGACGCAGATACGCTGAACGGCCCCGAGGTGTTGGCCGCGTTCGAGCAGACCCGCAAATTCACGCAATGGCAGGACCCCAACGTCGGCAACCAGCCCTATGCCACCTACATCCCGAAATTCATGGCCGGCGACATCGGCATGTTGTTGATGGGCGGTTGGGCGCAGGGCGTTTTCCGCAACGCGGGCTACCAGTTCAGCGACTACATTGTAGGTCCTGCCCCGCAGGACAACGCTAAGCCGGCCTTCATACTGAATGCCGACGCCTTCATCTTCTGGCAGCGCAAGGAACCGGAGTTCAAGGCCGGGCGGGAACTGATGGCCAAACTGGTGATGAGCAAGGAAGCGCAGAAGATGTATTCGGGCATAACCGGGTCGGTTCCTGTCCGCACCGATATGGACCTGTCGGACCCAAGCTTCTCGAACCAGCAGCGCGAGACCGCCGCATCCATGGTCGCGGCGGTGCAATCCGGTCAGGCGACGCTCAGCCTGGCGCACAACATGGCGCAACCGAACCAGGTCACCGCGGCCATGCTCGACGTGCTGACTGAATTCGTGCACGACCGGTCATCGCCCAAGCAGGGGCAGCAGCGCCTGGCGGACGCCGTTGACGGGGTGCGTCCATGACACACGGCAGGGCATCCGGAGCGGCCAAATAGCACATGCCGGGGCGTCGCAATGTCGGGGGCCTGCTGACCGCATTGGCGATCTGGATTCCGCTGGCGATCTGCATCGCGCAGGTTGTGGGTTTCACGCTGTACACCCTGTGGGTCTCGTTCACGCCGTCAACACTTGTCCCCGACAACGGCTTCGTCGGCCTGCGCAATTACACAGCCATGCTTGGCACGCGGAACTGGAAGACCGCGACCGACAACCTTGTCATCTACGGCGCCTGCTTCATGGTTGCCACAACGGCCCTTGGCTTGTTGCTGGCCATCCTGATCGATCAGAGGCTGCGCGGTGAGACCGTGCTGCGCGCGATCTTCCTGTATCCGATGGCGGTATCCTTCATCGTGACGGGCGTGGTCTGGGGCTGGCTGCTGAACCCAGGCATCGGTATCCAAAAGCTGGTGACCGACGTGGGCTGGACCGGCTTTCGCTTCGACTGGCTGATCAACCGCGACCGCGCAATCTATACGATTGTCATTGCCGGCGCCTGGCAGGCGTCGGGCTTCGCCATGGCGCTGTTCCTGGCTGGGCTGCGATCCGTTGACAGCGACCTGATGAAGGCGGCACAGATTGATGGCGCCGGGCCGCTGCGCACCTATCGCCGTGTCGTCCTTCCTACCATCTGGCCAATCTTCGTCGCGGTCTTCGTGATCCTGCTGCAGTTCGCCATCAAGACCTTCGACCTCGCCATGGCACTGACCGGCGGTGGCCCTGGTATCGCCACCCTGCTGCCCTCCATCGTTGTCTACGACTTCATGTTCCAGCGGGGCTACCTGGGGCGCGGTGCGGCTGCGGCTGTCATGATGCTGCTCTACCTGCTTGCGGTGCTGATCCCCTATGCCGTGTTCCGCCGCTGGCAACAGCGCCGTCAGCTACGCCTTTCGAACGCCCCCATGAGTAGTGCCCCATGAGCAGTGCGTCAGCCGCCCGGTCCGGGGCAACGGCATGGCATGAAGACGGGGTAAGGTCATCGTTCGGCTGGGGCCGGGTGGCTGTTTACGTTGTGGTGATTGCCCTGGCCGCGGCCTATCTGATGCCATTGCTGGTCGTGATGCTGAACTCGGTGCGCAGCACGCGCGACATCCTGTCCAACGGTGTGCTGGGCCTGCCGAACAGTATAAGCCTGGGAAATTTTGGTGCGGCCTGGAGCGGTTACTGTATTGCCGAACACTGCACGGGCATCCGACCGTATATGCTGAACTCGCTGGTGATGGTGATCCCGGCCACGCTCATTTCCACCTTGCTGGGCGCGGTGTGCGGCTACGCCATCTCACTGTGGCGGTTTCGCGGCGATACCTGGGCCTTTGGCCTGGTTACGATGGGGGTCTTCCTGCCAGAACAGATGAAACTGGTGCCCTGGGTGCTGGTTTTGCGGGATCTTGGATTGGCGAATACTGTCGGAGGATTGGTATTCATCCATGTTGTCCAAGGCATCAGCTTCACCACGCTGTTCTGCCGTAATTACTACCTGAACGTGCCGACCGTGCTGATCAAGGCGGCGCGGATCGACGGCGCCGGGTTTTTCCGTGTCTTCTGGCGCATCATCCTGCCGCTGTCGCCACCCATCCTGATCGTCACGGTCATCTGGCAATTCACCGGCATCTGGAACGAATATCTGTATGGCGTGGTCTTCACATCTGGCGAGAACCAGCCGATCACCGCGGCCTTGATCGCGCTGGCGGTAAAGGTCAGCGAGACGCCGGACTATGGTGTCCAGAGCGCCGCCGTGCTGCTGGCCGCCGCGCCGACGCTGCTGGTCTATCTTGTCGGCGGCAAGTATTTCATGCGCGGCCTTACAGCCGGCGCAGTCAAGTAGGACATCGCAATGGCCGCGCTGGAGATCCGTAACGTGCGCAAGCACTTCGGCGGTTCGGAGGTGCTGAAAGGCATCGACCTGGAGATCGCCAACGGTGAGTTTGTCGTTCTTGTCGGGCCGTCCGGCTGCGGAAAATCCACCTTGTTGAATATCATCGCCGGGCTGGAGCGGGAATCCTCCGGTTCGATCATGATTGGTGGTCGCACCATGACCAATGTCGCGCCGAAGGATCGCGACATCGCCATGGTTTTCCAGTCCTATGCGCTGTATCCGACCATGAGCGTGCGGGAGAACATCACCTTTGGCATGGAATGCCGCGGGGTCCCGAAGGCGAAGCGGCAGGAAAGCCTGGTCCGCGTGGCAAGGCTGCTGCAGATCGAGTCGTTGCTGAACCGCCGGCCCGGCCAGTTGTCCGGTGGCCAGCGTCAGCGGGTCGCGATGGGACGGGCGTTGGTGCGCGACCCCGTGCTGTTCCTTTTCGATGAGCCGCTGTCCAACCTGGATGCCAAGCTGCGCGTGGAGATGCGCATGGAAATCAAGCAACTCCACGCCCGGATCGGCTCGACCATGGTTTATGTGACGCACGACCAGATCGAGGCGATGACCATGGCGACCCGAATCGCCGTGATGCACCATGGTGAGGTCCAACAATTCGCCGATCCCGGCACCGTCTATAACCGTCCGGCGAACCTGTTCGTTGCCCGACTTCATGGGCGCTCCACCAATGAACACGATGCCGGCGCGTCTGGTCTCCAACGGAGACGGTCTGGACGCCGTGATCGGCGCGGGTGAGGCTGCCATTCATCTGCCGGTGCCCCGGATGACACCGCCGGACTGGGCGGGCCGCGAGGTGATCCTGGGCATCCGGCCTGAGTGCATCGCCGAGGCCAGCCGCCAGTTCGGCGACGCCACCGACCGCGCCGTGTCAATTACCGTGCCGGTGCAGATGGTCGAACCCACCGGGGCGGAGAACATCGTCCTGATGGATTTCGGACCGCACAGGGTCCTGGGCCGAACCGCGCCGGACGCGGCGGTGCGTACCGGCGCCCCGGCGACGTTCGCCGTCGATACGCGCAACATCTGCCTGTTTGACACCGAGACCGAGCGTCTGATCGCTTGAGAACGCTTGCGCTGGTCAAGGCCCGCTGGAACGAAACTTGCTGAGCCCGCATGGCAGGCAATCCAGCCTGGTCCGCAAAGGAGTGCGACTGCCGCCATGACTATTCTATCCCGCCGGTCAGTGATCAAGCTGACGGGGAGTGCGCTCGGCGCCTCGCTTGCCGCGCCCGCGATCGCGCAAGGTACGACACTGACGGTCTCGACCTGGGGCGGTGTGACCGCGGATGGGATCCGCGATTATGTCGGACCGGAGTTCCAGAAGCAGACGGGTGCGAAGCTGGCTTTCGACATCGGCGGGCAAGGCGCGCGGTACAACAAGTTGCTGGCACAGAAGGGAAACCAGACCTCGGACGTGTTCTTCGGAACTGATAAGTCGATCGTCGCCGGGTTGCGTGCCGGAGTGCTGCAAACGGCCGAGAAGCAGGCCATTCCTAACTACGGCGATGTGCAGGATTGGGCCAAGACGGTGAAACCGGCAGATCCCGCGACGCAAATCGCCGGGGTGCCCTACACGTTGATTTCCTATGTGCTGGCCTACAACCCCCAGGTCGTGAAAACCCCGCCGACAAGCTGGGCCGACATGTGGCGGCCGGAGTTCAAGGGCAAGCTGGCGTTGGCCGCGCCTGGGCACAGCCAGATGCCGGCGCTGGTCATCATTGCCGCCGAACTGGCTGGCGGCGGTGCGGCGAACGTCGATCCCGGCTTCGCCAAGCTGGCCGAGTTGCGTCCCAACAAGCTGACCTTCTTCTGGACCGACTGGGCGCCAACGCTGAAGACCGGCGAGACAACGGCCGCGACCGAGTTCGACTACTACCTGGAGACGATGAAGGCGCAGGGCTACCCGATCGACTACGTGTTTCCCACGGAAGGCGCAATCGGCGCGGCCGAAGCGGCGGCCCTGGTGGCCGGCACACCAAACAAGGAGGTGGCCCAGGCGTTCCTGAACCTGATGATTGATCCCGCGGTGCAGGAGACCTTCGCGGTCAAGACCTTCCAGGGGCCGACCAACAAGAACGTGCGTCTTCCCGCCGACGTCGCGGCGAAGATGTCATACGGCGACAAGCTGGAGCACATCCGCTTCTTCGACCCGGTGTTTTTCAACGACAACCGCGCCGCCTGGACCGAGACGACTGACTACGGAGGTGGTGCCGGAGTGGCGGGCACGTTGAGATGGCGCCGGGATATGGTGCGGAGTCGAGGCGCCGTCGGCGTGGCCGAAGCGACCTGCTGACCGCGTTGCTGCTGCTGCCAGCCGGACTGCTGCTGATTGTCTTCCTTGTGATTCCGCTTTGCGCCACAGTCTGGCTCAGCCTGTCGCCCAACCCGTTGGTGCACTTTTCCGGGGCTGGGCTGAACAACTATGCCTATCTGCTAAGCAAGCGATACTACACCGGCGTGGCGATCACGACGCTGCGGCTGACGTTGGAGACGACGGGGGCGGCGCTGCTGTTCGGTTATCCGGCGGCGATGGTGCTTGCCGATCTGCCGCCCCGCGTCGCGGGCGCCGTCAGCCTGGCGATGACCCTGCCGATCCTCGCTGGGCCGTTGGTCGTGGTGCTGGGCTGGATGATCCTGCTGTCCGACGGCGGGCCTTTGTTCGGCCCGCTGGTACAATTCCGGCATGATTCCGCCACCGCATCTGCTGGGATCCGAGGCCGGCATCGTCATCGGCGTCGCTGCATTTCGTGCTGCCCTTTGTCGTGCTGTCGCTTGCCAGCGTCCTGCGCGCGGTCCCCGCCGCCGCTGCTCGAGGCCGCCAGCAGACCTTGGCGCGTCGTCGCTGGCAACGCTTCATGAGCGTGATCGTCCCGCTGAGCCTGCCCGGCGTGCTGTCCGCCACCATCATCGCCCTGTCGCTGTCCATGGGCAGCTTCATCGCGCCGCATTACCTGGGCGGCCCGAGCGACCTGACGCTGACGACGCTGGTCGCTCAGTTCGTGCTGGCGACCTATAACGGCGAGCTTGCCGCCGCGGTCGCTGTGCTGCTGCTGGTCGCCATGGCCCTGGCGATCCTGGCGCTGATTGGTCGGCGTGTCCCGCTGGGTCCGCGCATGACGCGCGCGGTGCACATCGCCGGGCGGGCCTACCTGGCATTGGTCATGGTGTTCCTGCTCGGCCCAGCCGGTTCGTGCTGGTCGCGGATTCGTTCAATGCCGCCAGCAGCTTCCCCAGCCCGTTCGAGGGGCTGACATTGCGTTGGTATGCGGCGTTGCATGACCATTCGGAGTTCCTGTTTGCAGCCTGGATCAGCCTCAAGCTGGCGCTGGCGGCTGCCGCGTTGCTAGGTGGCGGGCTTCCTCGCCGCCTACGCGCTTGAACGCGGACGCTTGCGTGGACGCGGCGCGATCGCCACCGCCCTGATGGCGCCGCTGCTGATCCCCGAACTGGTTGTTGGCCTCGCCATCCTGCAACTAGTCGGCCTGCTGCGGCTTCCGCTCGGCCTGCCGATCCTGATCGCCGCCCATGCGGTGTTCGTCCTGCCGCTGACGACTGCGCCTGGCGCTGGCCGGGTTCGCCCGTTGGATTCCGCCTGGAGGAAGCCGCACGCGAGCCTGGGAGCAACCAGCCGCAGGTGCTGTGGCACGTCACGCTGCCGCTGCTGCGGCCCGAGCCTGCTCGCGCGGCTTCGTGATCTCGGCGGTGCTGTCCTTCGTCAACCTGCCGCTGTCGATGTTCCTGACGACCGCACGAACCGCAACGCTGCCGGTGATCGCCTTCGCCTACATGGAAAGCCGCATCGATCCGATGATCGCGGCGGTCGCCACACTCGTCATGGCTGGTCGCCGCCATCAATCGCCATCGGCGTTGATCGCCTGCTGCGCATCCGCCTGATGGAGGAACCGATGGAAACAAACCCGCACCGACAAGCTGCGTCTGGGCGCATTCTTCCATCCCACGGGAAACCATGTCGCCTCCTGGCTGCATCCGGGGGCGCAGATCGACGCCGGGCACGAACTTCCAGCATTATGCGTCACTCGCGCAGACCGCCGAACAGGGCAAATTCGACCTGATGTTCCTGGCGGATTCCGCGGCGGTGCGGGGCGGCAACCTGGCACGCGTTGCGCCGCTGGCCGCAATACATGGTGTTCTTCGACCCGATGACGCTGCTGGCCGGCATTGCCGCCGTCACGTCGCATATCGGTCTCGTTGCCACCGCGACCACCAGCTACAACGAGCCCTACACGCTCGCCCGCCGGCTGGCCTCGCTGGATCACATGAGCAACGGCCGCGCCGGCTGGAATGTCGTGACGTCGTCAAACACGCCGGAGGCGCTGAACTACGGGCTGCAGGCGCATCCGGCACACGACTACCGCTACGAACGCGCCCTGGAATTCAGCGACGTGATCAAGGGCCTGCTGGATAGCTGGGACGACGATGCCTTCGTGCGCGACCGCGAAAGCGCGATTGTATTTCGATCCAGCCAAGCTGCATGCGCTGGACCACCGGGCAAGCACTTCTCCGTCCGCGGGCCCGTTGAACATGGCGCGGCCGCCGCAAGGCTATCCGGTGTTCGCCCAGGCGGGCATCTCGGAAACCGCGCGCGACATGGCCGCCCGCCAGGCGGAGATCGTTTTCACCCCGCTGCACACTCTCGAGCGCGCGCAGGCATTCTACCGGACCTGAAGTCCCGCGCCGTCGCCCATGGACGCCACGCCGGACCACATCAAGCTGATGCCGGGCCTGAACCCGGTGGTCGGCCGCACGCGAAGCCGAGGCCGAGGAAAAGCACCAGTACCTCCAGTCGCTGATCCATCCCGATGTCGGCCGGGCGCTGCTGCCGAATGCGATGGGGGATGTCGACCTGTCCGGCTGCCGACGACGATGAACGCCCTCCGCCATCGGTTCTCGATGCGGCACGCCCAGCGGCCGGTCGGATGCAACGGTCGTGATCGAGCATGAACGATCGGGAAGGGCTGACCCTGCGGCAGATGTATCAGCGTTACGCCGGTGCACGAGGCCAGCGCACGGCGATGGTACGGCCCGCACATCGCCGACGATATGGCGGAGTGGTTCATGGCCAGTGCCGTGGACGGGTTTCTTGTGCAGCCGCCGGTGCTACCGGTGGGGTTGGACGATTTCGTCGAACAGGTCATTCCCGAACTACAGTCGCGCGGCCTGTTCCGGACCGAGTATGAGGGCACCACCCTGCGCGAAAACCTGGGCCTGCCCCGGCCGGCAAACCAGTTCCTGTCCGACCGCGACGCGGCTGCGGGCAGCAAGGACTAAACGGGATTGCGTTTACGATGGCATTCCCGCTGCGCCGGTGGGAAGGATGGTACCGCGGGTGTCCTATGTGTTGGCGCGAGCGCGGCGCGGGCGGTACAATTGGATCCATCGCCCTCGCGGCAACAGCGACTCGGGTGGGCGCGGCGGTTCGCTTTAGCGATCGCGGCCGCGGGCGAATGGTTCGCCATGTGGCGGTCGGCGACCCCGGAACGGTCAACAGAAGGCCTTGGGTTCATCACCATGATCAGTGCGGTGCTGACCGGTACTTCTGCTGCCGGAGAGTCCGCGCCTCCGAGCAGGCCCGCGGGTGGGCGGCGGCGGTGACCGAGGCACACGGATTTGCCTCATCCCGGGTCCAATGCTCAGACTGGTGTTCGACAGGAGTAAGGAACCCATGGCCGGCGATCTGCTCATTCAAAATGTTCGTCCCTACGGCGCCGGCGCGGCCGATATCCTGATTCGCGACGGCAACATCGCCGCCATTGGAAACGCCGTGCCCGCAGGCGGTGTGCCCGTCCTTGACGGCGCCGGGCAGTTGGCGCTGCCGGGCCTGGTGGAGGCCCACACGCACCTGGATAAATCGCTTCTGGGGATGCCATGGCACCGTAACGAAGTCGCTGACCCGCTGATCGCCAAGATCGAGAATGAGCGCACCGTGCGCAGGACGTTGCCAATCGATCCGGTGCGCCAATCGGCACGGCATGCGCGATTGGCGGTCTCCCACGGCAGCACGTTCATTCGGTCGCACGTGGATGTGGACACCGAATGCGGAGTCACCGGGATCGAAGGCGTGATGGCGACGCGGGAGGCTCTCGCCGATATCGTCAGCATCGATCTTGTCGCGTTCCCGCAGAGTGGGATGCTGGTGCGTCCGGGCACGGTCGAGTTGATGGAACAGGCGCTGCGCCTGGGTGCCGAGACCGTCGGAGGTCTCGATCCATGTGCGATTGACCGAGACCCCAAAGGTCACCTCGACACGATTTTCGGTATGGCGGACCGGTTCGGACGTAATGTGGACATTCATCTGCACGAACCTGGCGAGATGGGCTTATTCTCGATGGAGTTGATCATCGAACGGACGCGGGCCCTCGGCATGGCGGGGCGGGTCATCGTCAGTCATGCCTTTTGCTTGGGAATGCCGGACGCTTCCCTCGTGCATCCCGTGGTCGAGGCAATCGCCGAAGCGGGCATCGCGATCATGACCACCGCCCCCGCCTCGCGCCCGGTGCCGGCCGTCCTGCAACTGATACGATCCGGCGTGGTTGTGTGTGCCGGTTCGGATGGCGTGCGCGACACCTGGAGCCCTTACGGAAACGCCGACATGCTGGAACGGGCGATGTTGGTTGGCCTACGCAACAACCTTCGGCGCGACGATGAGTTGGCGGTCGCCTTTGATCTCATTACGACTGGCGGAGCCCGGGCACTTGGCCTGCAGGCCTATGGCCTCGCACCGGGATGCGGAGGCGATGTCGTCCTCGTCGCGGCGGAGACGCTGGCGGAGGCCGTGGCCCAACGGCCGGGCGCGCGTACGGTCATCAAACGCGGCCGCATCGTTGCCCGCGGCGGCCAGACCTTGTAGTCACGGTCTTCTGTTTCTTCGCCGCCCCGGCAGGTTGGCCGGCTGCCTCGCAAACGGAGCGCGACTCCAACGGGCGATGCTAGGCTGCGGCCGGTGAACGATCCGATCCTCCTGTTCCTGACCGCCGATGTCGTGGCTCTGCTGGTGCTGGGCGCGTGTGCGCCGGCGATGTCGCGGGCGGTCCGTGGAATTGCAAACACCATGCTCTGCGGGCTTGGTGCGTTGCTGTGCCTGCCGTCGCTGCTTTTCAGGATGCCGCCGGCTTCGTTCGAAATTCCGGTCGGACCGCCCGGACTGTCGCTGCACCTCGCGCTTGATCCGCTGTCGATCTTCTTCCTGACCATCGTGTTTCTCGCCGCAACCTCTATCGCGGCATTCCAGGCCGCCGCGGCATCCCATACCGAACTGGCGGCGAAGCGGACGACGCCGTTCTGCATCGGCGGAACCGCGTTCTGCCTGATGTCGGCCGATGGCGTAGCCTTGGCCGTTGGCCTGGCGGTCGCATGTGCCTCGCTGTGGCAGCCTGAGCGCGGCGCGCGGCGCGCGGGCTCGCCTCAGGTGGCGATATCGGGGCCGAACTCCTCATCGCTCGCGTCCCGTAACGCCTTTTCAGTGGCGATGCTGGTGCCCGTCATGACGCTGGTCGCGGTCTGCCTGCTGACGCCCGCGGGATACGCGCCCCGGTTCGACGCGATCCGCGCCGCGCCGATTGACCTGGACCACGCAACCGCGGCGGTGGCGCTCACCGCTGTGGCCGGTGCCTGCCTCGTGTCGGTCCGAGCGTGGGAGCGGTGCTGGACACGCGATGCACTTGTCGCCGGGGTGCTGATCCCGGCGGGATGCTATTTGTTGCTGCGACTGGCCGTCGACCTGCCCGGGGCCGCGTCACAAGCCTGGTGGGGATTTGTCCTGGTTCTGGGAGGTGGAGTTGCCGCCGTGCACCAGGGGTGGCGTTCTGCCGCCGTCCCGGACATTGACGCCGCGGTCGCGGCATTGATGCGACGGCAAGCCGGGCTCGCGGCAGCTACTGTCGGTATTGCGCTGGTCGCCAGGACAGCCGACCTCGCGGACGCGGTGACGTTGGCGTTGGAGGCGACATGTCTAACGGCGATCGCCACAAGCCTGGGTGGAACCCTGACGACACTGGCTGCTCATACCGTCGGGGCTGGGGCCGACACGTACCGGCTCTCCCGCCTCGGTGGCTTGATCCAGACAATGCCCGCCACCTCCGCCGCACTTTCAGCGGGATTGATGGCTTTGTCGGCGCTGCCGCCCGGTCTTGGTTTCGCCGCCTTGTGGCTTTCCTTCCAATCGATCCTGTCTGCCCCGCGCACCGGCGGCCTACTGTCCCAACTCCCGATCGCGCTGGCGGCTGCCGCCATTGCTCTGTCCGCTTCGCTCAGCACGGTTGCCTCGGTCCGCATGGTCGGGATCGCGCTCCTCGGCCGGCCAAGATCCCCACGGGGAGCGGCGGCTGAGGAGCACAAGTCATTGATCCGGACCATCCTGCTGGTGCTGGGCGGTTTCGCCTTCGTCGCCGGCGTGGTGCCGGGTCCGCTGCTGCGGGCCCTGGCTGATCCGGCGATCCAGGCTCTGACAGGTCTTGCTTCCAGCCGCCTGGCCGGACTGGCATCACCGTCGGCGTCCGATACATCCTCCGGCTATCTGGCGCTGCCGGTCTTCGTGTTGCTGGTACTGGGCAGCGGGGCCGTCATCCTGACGCGGCGGCGCACCGGCAAAGAGGTCAAACTCCTTGGCGCCTGGATGGAGGGAACGCAGCCTCCGGTTGGCCTGCCATTTGGCGAACCAGGTGCGCAGTCCGCCGGAGCGGGATTCTTGCCCGCACTTCCCAGAATCTCCTGGCCGCACCGGCCGAATTTGCCGACCTTGCCTCGACTGCCTGCTTCGTCGGCGGCAACCGCCGGGCTTTGGCTGGTCCTGGCGGCGTTTGGCGCCTTGCTCCTGACGCTGGCGGCGACCTCGTGATCTTCGTGCTGTCGCTGCTCGCGCAGATCCTGCATATCGGCCTGGTCATTGCCGCGGCGCCGACCGTGGCTGGTGTAGCGGCGTGGCTCGACGCCAGATTGATCGGACGGGCTGGGCCGCCGATCCTGCTGCCCTGGCGCGATCTGCTCCGGTTGTCACGTAAGACCCCCACCATAAGCGAGGACGTCTCGATCGTGTCTCGGCATGGGCCGGCGGTCGCATTGGGGGCAACATTATGCGCGGCCTCCCTGGTGCCGTCATTCACGCTCGGGATGGTGCTGTCGCCGGCGGCTGACGTGCTGGTGATCGTTGCACTGCTGTCGGTCGCCCGGGTCGCCGCCGCGCTGGCTGCATTCGACTTAGGCGCCGCGCGACCATCGCTGGTCGAACAAGGCGCCAGCGCACGCGCGGTGCTGGCCGAACCGGCCCTGATGCTCGCCGTGGCCGCGCTGGCGCTGATGGCGGGAAGCTTAAACCTCGATCTTATCATAGGTCAGCAGCGCGAGGGTGTCCTGCTGCCCGCCGCGGCTTCCTCGGTTGCGCTGACCGCGCTGGTGGCCTTGCTCATGGCCGAAGTCAGTGCTCCCGATCGAGGTGACCTGATGTTTGGCGGAATGGACCTTGCCATGGTCCGAATGACCCTGTGGCTTCGGCGCCTGGTCTGGGTCAACCTCATTGGAGGCCTCTTTTTACCCATCGCCATCGCCAGTTCCGACAGCCTTCCGCTGGCCTGGCTCATCGGTTTCGCGATCTGGGTGATCAAGCTCGGAATTTTCGTGCTTTGCCTGTCTGGAGTGCGATCGCTTCTGGGACAGATCCCGCTCCACAGCCTGCCGAATCTGATTGGTGTCGCGGCGCTGCTGGCTCTGCTCGCCACCATCATGGTCCTGTCCACCATAGGGCTGGCATGATCGGGGCAGCGTTGTTTCCATTCGCAGTGGCTCACGGAAACCGCGCTCGCTCCTGGTTTGATCGCGTGATTCACCGTTCCGGTGATGCCACCTGCTCGGATCACGCCCTGGGGCGGTTTGATCGCGTGATTCACCGCTCCGGTGATGCCACCTGCTCGGATCACGCTCTGCCGCGGTTTCCATTCGCCGTGGCTCACGGAAACCGCGCTCGCTCTTGGTTTGATCGCGTGATTCACCGCTCCGGTGACGCCACCTGCTCGGACCACGCTCTGGCGCGGTTTCCGCTCGCCGTGTCTCGTGCCAGCGGCTGGACTGGCACTTGACCACGCTGGCGCAGAGGTTGGCATGACGGCGCTGGCGCAGGGGATGTCTGGCCTGGCGCTGGTGATGGGCTTTGCCTTGCTGTGCATCCAGCAGATCAGGGCGGCGACGATCCTGCTTTCGGTTCAATGCGCCGCCGCCGCGGTATCAGCGCTTGCCCTGCACCAACCTGTCCTGGCTCTCCCGCCCCTGCTGCTGACCGCGCTCGCCTGGTTCGTCGCCGGGCGCACCGCCGGCCAGGAGCCTTGGACCGCGCCTATCGGAGGCGCGAAACTTGGCCTGCTGGCCGGCGCCGCACTGGCAATCCTTTGTCAAGCGGAAGGCGGGCTGGCGCTTCCCCTGGCGGTGGTCCTGTTGTCTGTGCTGCTGCGCGCGACAAGGCGGCATGCGCTGATGCACGTCACAGCGCTGGTCGGCATTCAGAATGGTGTCATTCTGGCGGCCAGTCTTGCCGGCATCCACGTCACCACCTTCGTGCCCACCGCCGCCATGCTCCTGCCCGTGCCATTGGCCGCGAGCCTGGTCTTCCCCGCCATCATCCAACGACAAGCGCGGGCGGCGTCCTGGTTCGGCTGGACCGACGTCGTTCTGTCGGCCGTGGTCTTCGCCGCAACCCTGACTATCCCGCTCGATTCGCTGGCTTCGATTTTTGCCCCCCTGATCGGCCTGGACGGCGTGCTGCGCGCCACTCAGCGCCGACATCGGGTCGCCATGTCGGCGTCGGCCCGACTCCTTGCTGTTCTGACCAACATCTGCCTCATTGCAGCGGTGTCGGTGCCCGCCCCCGTTGCCGCATGGCTGGCGATCCTGGCGGCAATCGCGACATCTCAGCTTCCGACGCTGACGCACCGCTGGGATGCAGCCGTGCAAGCCTTCCTCGGCGGCGGACTGGCCCTGTTTGGCTTGCTCCTGTTGATTTCGGCGCCCTTCGTGCTTGGTTATTTCAGCCTGTTCATCGGGTTCGTCATGATCGCGGCCGCCATCCCGGACCTCGCCGTGGTGTTGGTCATCATTATACTTCGGCTTGCCAATCAAGCCCCGTGGCCCGCTGCGGTCGAGGCACTCGGAACCGCCATGGCCTTGATCGGCTTGCTCGCCTGCGCGGCGATGCTGCTGCGCGGATCGTGCCGGCGATCGCCCATGACCCTGCTGCTGCTAGGTCAATCCAGCATCGCGGCACTGTCCGATCTCGCTTGGACAGGCTGACGGACGGTTCGCCGCGCTCATGCTTCTGATCTTGCTGATCCTGACCCAGTCGGCTGCCAGATTAGTGACGAACCGATCGCCACGATGGCTCGGGCCGGACTGGGCGGTGCGCTGCCCGTCGGGTTGTTTCCCGGTCTCGTTCTCGTGGCGCTGGCGATAACCGGCCATTCGGCATGGCTGCTGATTCCGCTGGGCGCTGCCGCCCTGCCGATGGTCATGGCGAGCCTGCCCCGGCGCCTGCCTGCGGTCCCGCTTAAAGCCAGCTTCCTATCCATGGGCTGGCTGCCGTTGGGGCTGACCGTGCTGGCTGGCTATCTGATGCCGGATACGTTCGTTCGGTGGTGCCATATCCTGACGGCTGGCCACTGATGGGCATCGCAAACGACATACTGCGGCGTGCCGAAGCCGAAATCTGCCGCCCCTGGCTGCGTCATATCCTGCCGCACGCCCGGTGGACGGCTCTCGCCAACGCCTCCGTCGCTGAAGGTTGGACGCTGCTGGCTCATTGGGCCGACACCGTGCAGGCGTACGCCCTGTTCCTCGATCCGGATGCGCTGACCGTGGTGCCGGTTGCAACGCCGATCGAGGCCGGGGTGTATCCAGCCTTGTCGCCTGCCCTGCCCCAGGCTGCCTGGTATGAGCGGATGATCCACGACCTGTTCGGGCATCTTCCTGCCGGAGCGGTGGATCAACGCCCCTGGCTGGATCACGGGACGTGGCCGCTGTCACCGCCGATGGCCGCGCGGCCGGAAGCAAGCCCGCCGGTCCAGACGCTGGTTCCTTCCGGTTCCGGAGAAGACGACCTCATGGTCTTGCCGCTCGGTCCGATTTGGGGACGGGTGGACGAGGCCGCGCATCTCCGCCTCACCCTCGACGGCCCCACCATCCTCCGCGCCGAGGCGATGCTCGGTTTCACCCACAAGGGCACGCTGACGTTGATGCGGGGCAAATCCCCCCGAGCGGCTGCCCGCTTCGCGGCCAGACTGTCCGCCGATGCCACCGTTGCGCATTCGGTTGCCTTCGCCCAGGCTACCGAAGCCGCGATGGATGTCGCGGCCCCGCCACGGGCGGTCGGTTTGCGCATCGTGATGATGGAGCTTGAGCGGATCGCCGGCCACCTGGACACTTCGACCGAGGTAGCCCGACTTGCCGACGCCGAGGTGGTGCGTGCCCGCTGCGGCATGTTGCGCGAGATTTTGCTACGCATGTGCAATGCCGTCTTTGGCCACCGCTGATGATGGATTGCGCGGTCCCTGGTGGTGTCGCCAGCGACATTGCTGAGGGCGGCCCGCAGATGATCCTGCGCGCGCTGGGCGACATAGCGTCGGAGTTGCCTGCTATCCGCCGTCTGCACGATGCTCCGTCGCTGTCATCGCGGCTGACGGGGCTGGCCCGATTCGACGGGAAAATCGCGGCGGCCATGGGGATTGGCGGAATCGTGGCCCGCGCGTCAGGTTCGCGTTCGATGCGAGAACGAGCTTGGCCCCGGGTTACCGTGACCTCGCCCCCCGCCTGGGTCTGCGTCCCGATGGTGATGCCGCGGCGAGACAGCACCTGCGGATGCTGGAGATCGAGGAAAGCCTGCGTTTGATTGGCTCCGCTCTCGAGATCCTGCCGCCGGGACCACTGGCGGTGGCGTTGCCACAGGTCAGTGGCGAGGGGATCGGGTGTGCCGAGTTGCTTCGCGGCGACATCTGGCATTGGCTGCGACTCGATCATGGGCAAATCGCCACCGCCTTCCCACGCGATCCCGGTTGGGCACTTTGGCCGCTTGCCGAGCGTCTGCTGGAAGGCGCGGCGGCGGAGGACGTCGATTTGATCCGCGCGTCGCTGGCACTGCCCGCATCGGGAATGGATTTATGATCATGCAAGGGAACGAGCCAGATCCGGCCGAACCGATTGACCTCGGCGACCACCGAGTCGCTTTCCGCGCGCCTGGAGGCGGCCGCGCAAACCCGCCTCGGTCGCAGCCTGGCGATACGCCACATCAACACGGGAAGCTGTAATGGCTGCGAACTCGAACTGCGCGCCCTGAGCAACATTCAGTACGATCTGGAGCGCTTCGGGCTACGCTTCGTTGACAGCCCGCGCCAGGCGGACGTGCTACTGGTCACCGGTCCGCTGACCCGCAACCTGCGTGCAGCACTTGAGCAGGCCTGGGATGCCACGCCGGAGCCGAAATGGGTTGTCGCCGTAGGCGATTGCGCGATTGACGGCGGCGTTTTCAAAGGCAGTTACGCGGTACTTGGCGGGACTGGTCTGTCGGTGCCGGTGGACCTGACGATCGGAGGCTGTCCGCCGCCGCCGGCCAGAATACTCGCTGGCCTCAGGACGTTGCTTGAGGCAAACGCAGGAACGCGCGGCCGTTAAGATAGCGGGGCCCGTTTCGAGAGCGGCTCCGCATGAAGGTAACGTGTCTTTCGATGACCAGGTTCGGCGTGCGCGGGCATGGCATGAGTGACTTAGGCCCGATCCGCTGAAGCGGCTGCATTCGCCTGCACCCATGGGCGCCGCTCTGATACCGACCGGCGCTCGCGTGGACCGGTATCAGGATCTGTGTTCGCGCGCGGTAGCGGGCCAGGCGTTGGCCAGTATTACCACTGGGTTGACCGCGTGATCCGCCGCTTGGGTGGTTCCACCTGCCCGGATCACGCTCTGGAGTTCGAAATGTTTTAGCTTGCGGTCGGCGAGGCGGGTTTTTTGGCATGCGACTTGTGCATGCTGGTCTTGTGGACGGAATGATGGGACTTCGCCTTGGCATGGCTCGCGGCCATGACCGGCGACGCCACCAGGGCAGCGACAGGCAGAACGAAGGCCAGCGCGGCGATAAGGCGCTTGAAGGAGGTAATCACGAGCATATGCTCCGAGTGGGGTTAAGGGGGGGGCGACGTTAACAGCCGGGGCGAACTTAGTGCCCTAATCGACTGACATTATTATGCATCGCTGGAGGTTAAAATGCAAGTTATTTTAGAAGCGGAAACGTGTTTTGGGCATTAAAAAAGCCCGTAACGGCAGGCCAGCCACAATTTTTTCCATTTCGGCAGACTGACCCGCTCCTCCAGCCGATTCCAGCCCCTTCGTTCCAGGGCCGATAGTATCGCATCATAGGTTGCGGCCATCAAACGAGCCGGTTTCATCGCGGCCGGGTCGCACTGGTCCATCGCGTCGCAGGCCTGCCGGAAGTAGCCATGCGCGAGCGACGCCAACCGGTCACAGACCTCACCGGCAGGCCCGGTGCGGTCAGTATCGCCACTGGATCGGCCGGCACGCCGGCATCAAGCAGATACTCAAGCGGCAAATAGATCCTGCCCGCGTTCCGCATCCTCCTTGATGTCCCGAGAATGTTGGTCAGCTGCAACGCTCGGCCCAGCGCATGGGCAACCCGGTCGGCCGCGGGAGATGCATCGCCAAATGCCCGGACAGACAAACGCCCGACCGCCGAGGCCACGCGGTCGCAATAAAGATCCAGCTCAGCCATGTCCGGCGCCACGATAACGGTTTCCGCATCAGTCTGCATCCCATCGATCACGGCGATGAAATCCTCTGCCCGCAATTGAAACCGTGCCACCGCGGCAGCCAGCACGCGGGTCACCGGCCCTTCGGTGCGTCCCTGATACAGTGCCGCGATATTGGTCGCGCCATGCCGCCAGGCCGAGGCGTTTCTCTTCCAGCGTGCCGGCCTCGTCGGCGATGTCGTCGACGATCCGGCAGAACGCGTAGATCGCATACATCGCATGGCGGCGGTCCGGCGGCAGCACGCGCATGCCATGGTAGAACGACGTTCCCGCCGCACGCACGATCGTTTCTACCGCGTCCAGATCCTCTGGACGCCCAAGGGCGGTGGCGCGTATGGCTCCTCCTCGCATCGTCGCGCCTAGACCAGCCGGCACGGTCCTCTCGGTTGCCCGGCGTCCCAGCGTGAGCCACGCAGCGCCGGCCGGTATGCCGGCTCGGCGATCGGATGCGCAGCATCCGGGCTCATATCAGGACGACTGGCCGACAGGACGCTGAAGACCGCATCGCCCTTGCTGCAGCTTCACCCGGTTCGCCATCGGATCGTTTGCGCCAGCCGCCGGGCCAGCCGCGTCGCCAGTCCATGTATGACTGCGGTTTCCAGCCGCAGCCGCCGGTCACGCACGAGTTCCGGCAGCTCCGAGGCCGCATGGTTCATCCGGTCGATCCGGTCCAGCAACGTGATGAACACGCGGCGCAAGCGCCGGCGTCTCGGCCGAACAGCCGCAGATCGGCGACCGAGGCACCGAAATGGTCCAGCAACGCCTGCGGCAGGTAGCAGCGATCAAGCTCCGCCAGATCCTTCGCGCAATCCTGCATATGATTGAGAATCTGCAGCGATATGCACAAGCGCGTCGGAGGGCGCATAGCACTCGTGACTTTCGCCATGCAGGTCGAGCACGTAGCGGCCGACCGGGCACCGCCGAATAATGGCAGTAGTTATACAGTTCATCGATCGTCGCATAGCGCGGCTTGGTCGCATCCTGGCGGAACGCGATCAGCAGGTCGGTCGCGTGCTTGGACGTGACACGCCGGTTTCGCGCCAGGCTGCCGCGCAGTGCCGTGCGCTCGGGCGAGCCGGTCTGCGGCGGCGGCCGAGCAGGACGTCCTCCATGACATCGAGCCGGGCGATCTTGTCCGTCGGGCGCCAGCGTCGCGGAATCGGCGATGTCATCGGCGTTGCGGGCGAACGCGTAGTAGCGGTGGATCGGCTCGCGGTACCTGCGGCGCGATCAGGACGATCCGACCGGGAAATTCTCGTCGTGGCGTCCTTTGCCGGACCATGTCTCGACATTCTCGACTGGATCGGCTGCGCGCTCATCCGGCGGTTCCCTGGTAGGCGCGTCCCTTCCAGGCCACGCCACGGCCGAGATAATGGTTCACCGCCGATCCGATCGTCGCCGCCATGTAGAAGCACGGCGACCAGACGGCAGGAACGGCGCCCAGAGCGGCGAGCGGCCGAACCGGCGCAACGTCGGCAGATACGACACCGACAGCATCACCCATGCGGCCAGCCCGCACCAGAACGCCGCGCCGTGCCCGAACAACGCCACGCCGGGCGGCACCAGCCAGGTCAGCGCCATGCCGCAGCGTCGTCGCGATCAGCAGCAGCAGCGAGTAGCGCAGCTGCACATAGGCGGTGCGCGCGATCATCCGCCAGATATCGGCCACCGACGGATAGGGCCGCACCGACGGGCCAGGTCCGAATGGCCCAGCCAGATCCGGCCGCCCTTTTTCACCGCTGCCGCCAAGGCGACATCGTCGATCAGCGCCCCCCGCACGCTTTCTATGCCGCCGATGCGCGGCAAGGCTCGGCGCCGGATCAGGATGCGTCCCGCCCGCCGCCGCGGCGGTGCGCCTTCAGACTGTCGTTCACCCAGGCGAACGGATAGAGCAACTGAAAGAAGAACACGAAAGCCGGCACCAGCGCTCGTTCCGCCCAGCTGTCGCAGGCCAGTCTGCACCATCTCGGAAACCAGATCAAGGTCATGCCGCTCGATCCTGGCAACGAGCGACGACAGATGGGCCGGTTCGTGCACGATATCGGCATCCGTCAGCAGCACCAGTTCAGCCGTTCCCGGCTTCCGCCACGCCTTGCGAGACCGCCCATAGCTTGCCGCTCCATCCCGCCGGCCGCGGGCGCGCCGGTGATCACCGTCAGGCGCGGATCGCCGATCGCCGCGGGCAATGCCGCCGGTGCCGTCGGTGCTGTTGTCGTCGGCCAGGATGACCCGAAACGGCCCGGCATAATCCTGCGCCAGCAGCGAACGCAGGCTGGCCTCGATCACCGGCGCCTCATCGCGCGCCGGCACCACGACCGCAACGGACGGCGTCGTCAGCGGGACGATGCGACCGGCAGCACCGGCCCCGCCTGCCAGAACGTGCCGCGCGCGAACATCAGGTAGATCCAGATCAGCAACGCCAGGACCGCCAGCGCCGTCATCCAGGCAGCATGCCGTTGGCGCGGAACCAGGCCACCGCATCCTCCACCGCCAGCCGCACGGGGCGCGGCTGGTAGCCCAGTTCCGCCGTCGCCTTGGCGGAGGAGTAGAACATCTTCTTGCGCGCCATCTTCAGGTGGTCGCGCGTCATCATCGGCGCGATGCCGGTCAGCCTGGCCAGTTTCTCCATCACGAACGCGGCCGGCCAGACCACCGCCTCCGGCAGCCGGATCGACGGCGGCCGGCGATGCACGACATCGGCGACCAGCGCCAGGATATCCTTCAGCAGCATGTTCTCGCCGCCCAGAACGTAGCGCTCGCCCACCCTGCCCTTTTCCAGCGCCAGCACGTGGCCCTCGGCGACATCGTCGACGTGGACGATGTTCAGCCCGGTATCGATGTAGGCCGGCACGCGGCCGGCGGCGGCGTCGCAGGATCATCTTGCCGGTCGGCGTCGGCTTGATGTCGCGCGGCCCGACCGGGGCGGCGGGATTGACCACCACCACCGGCAGCCGATCCCGGCGCGCCAGGTCCAGCACGGCTTTCTCGGCGAGATATTTGGATCGCTTGTAGATGCCGACGAAATCGGCCTCGTTGGTCGGCGTGGCCTCATCGGCCGGCGTGCCGTCGCCGATCTGGCCGAGCGCGGCGACGGAACTGCAATGGACGATGCGTTCGGCGCCGGCCTCCGCCGCGGCGCGCACCATCGCCACGGCGCCGTCGACGTTGGCCCGCAGCATCGCGTCCGGGTCGGGCACCCAGAACCGGTAGTCGGCGGCGACGTGAACCACATACCGGCATCCGGCGGCCGCGCGGCGCAGCGAGTCGGGATCGGTCAGGTCGCCGGTCACGATCTCGGCGTCCAGGCCGGCGAGGTTGCGCCGGTCGCTGGCGGGCCGCGTCAGCAGGCGCAATTCGTGGCCGCGCGCCGCCAGGGCGCGCGCGACGGCGGAGCCGACGAAGCCGGTCGCACCGGTGACCAGTGTGGTCATCGCTATTCCATCGTCCTTTCGCGGGCGCTTCCATAGACGAACCTCCGGCCACGCGAAACAGGCGAGGGCTGTAACCCGCGAAGGCTTCCGTCGTAAATCCGTTCGCTGACGTGACGACCACCGGAGCAAGCCATGGCCTTGCCCCCGCGATCGCCGCAGCGGGCAGAAGCCCCCCATCATGAAACGCTTGTCCTATGTCCTGGCGCTGCTGGGCCTGCTGATCGCGCTGCTGCTGGTGTCCTATTACGGCTTCGGCAACGTCGTCGCGGCGGTCAGCCGCATCGGCTGGCCGGAGTTCGGCCTGATCGTCGGCTGGCAGATCGTGCTGTTCGTGATCCTCGGCCTGGCCTGGGACATGATCACGCCGGCCCGCACCATGCGCCGTCCCTGGGTGCTGATCTGGGGCCGCATGGTGCGCGACGCCTCCGCCAACTGCCTGCCGTTCTCCCAGGTCGGCGGGTTCGTGTTCGGCGCCCGCGCGGTCACGCTGCACGGCGTCGAGTGGCACACCGCCACCGCCTCCACCGTCGTCGATGTCACCGCGGAATTCCTGGCGCAGATCGCCTTCGCCTGCATCGGGCTTGGGATCCTGCTGGCGCGCGCGCCGCGTTCCGGCCTGGCGGTGCCGGTGGAGGTCGGGATCGGCGCTGGCGGTGCTGGCCTGTTTCGGCTTTGTCTGGGTGCAGAAGGGCGCCGCGACCGTGTTCGCCCGGATCGGCCGCCGCATCGCCGGCAACTGGTTCACGGACGCCGAGGAGCGGGTGGAGGTGCTGCAGGCGGAACTTGGGCTGATCTATGGCCATGCGGGCAAGCTGGCGCTGGGCTTCTTCGTGCATCTGATCGGCTGGATCAGCACCGGCGTCGCCGGCTGGATCGCCTACCGCGCGCTGGGTGTGCCGATCGATTTCGACGATGCGCTGGCGATCGAGGCGTTGCTGAGCGCGGCCGCGGCCATCGCGTTCCTGGTGCCGGTCAACGCCGGGGTGCAGGAGGCGGGCTACGCCGGGCTTGGCGCGATCTTCGGTGTGCCGCCGGAGCTGTCGCTGGGGGTTTCGCTGGTTCGCCGCGCCAGGGATATCGCCGTTGGCGTGCCGATCCTGCTGATCTGGCAGTTTGTGGAGATGCGGCGGCTGCGCATCGAGCCAGCGTCATAAGACCGGATAGAGCGCCACTGCGAGCGCGGGTTCAGGCACGGCTGGACGCGTCATCATTGACGGAACGGTCGCGCAGCGGCATCTCTCCGCATCATGCGCATCGCTGCCATCCTTGTCGCCGCCGGTTCAGGCACCGCTTCGGCGCCGAACTGCCGAAGCAGTTCCTGACGCTCGCCGGCAAGCCGGTCATCCGTCACGCCGCGGAGGCACTGGCCGAGCATGTCTCGTTGCTGCAACCGGTCGGCGACGCGGAACTGATCGACGCCGCTCTGCACGGCGTTGCCGGATGCCTGCCGGCGGTTCCGGGCGGCGCGACCCGTCAGGACAGCGTCCGCGCCGGGCTGGAGGCACTGGTGGCCCATGCACCCGACATCGTCCTGGTGCACGACGCCGCGCGTCCGTTCATCCCGCAAGGCACGATCCCGGCGCTGCTGGCCGCCCTGCGGGAGTCACCGGGCGCTATCCCGGCGGCACCGGTCGCCGATACGCTGAAGCGGGTTGTGCGCGGCGTGATCACCGAAACCGTCTCGCGTACCGGCCTGTTCCGGGCGCAGACGCCGCAGGCTTTTCGGTTCGAGACCCTGCTTGCCGCCCACCGGTCCGGCCTGGCCGGGGCGACCGACGACGCCTCCCTGCTGGAAGCGGCCGGGGCAGCCGTGGAGGTCGTGCCAGGATCCGACGACAACATCAAACTGACCTACCCGGAAGACCTTCTCCGGCTGGAGCGTATCATGGCGGCTTCCAGCGCCTCCGGGCCGAGCGAACGTGACGCAAGGGCTGCCGGATGGATCCCCGCGTCGGCACCGGCTTCGACGTGCACGTCCTGGAAGCCGGCCGCCCCTTGTTCCTGTGCGGCGTACAGGTGCCGCACGACAAGGGTCTGGCCGGCCACTCCGATGCCGATGTCGGCATCCACGCGCTGTGCGACGCGATCTACGGCGCGCTGGCCGAAGGCGATATCGGCCGCCACTTCCCGCCAACCGAGGCAACCTGGAAAGATGCCGACAGTGCCCGGTTCCTGATCCATGCCGCGGAGCGGATCGCCGCCCGCGGCGGGCGGCTGGCCAATGCCGACGTCACCCTGATTTGCGAGCGGCCGAAGATCACGCCGCATGCGCCGGCGATGATCGCGCGCCTGTCGGAACTGCTGGGGGTTGAGCCGAACCGCGTGTCCGTGAAGGCGACCACCACCGAACAGCTAGGCTTCACCGGTCGTGGTGAAGGTATCGCCGCCCAGGCCGTCGTATCCATCCTCGTCCCCGAATAAGCGCCTGTTGCCGGAGACCAGACCATGAGGAAAATCACCGCGTCCGCCGCCCTGCTGGCCGTCAGCCTGATCGCCGGATGCGGCGAGAAGCAGACGCCTGACGTCAACCCGTATCCGCCGGTCCCGCCGTTGGTGTCAGAGCAGGTTCCCAAGCCACCGGTTACCGCCGAACCGCTTATGTGGCAGCCCGGCCACTGGGACTGGAACGGCAGCGGCTACACCTGGGCAAAGGGACAGTATGTTCCCGCCGCCGGCCACGGCAACCTTTGGATGCCAGGCTGGTGGTCGCGCACCCCGGCTGGCTGGACCTGGTAGCCGCCGCACTGGATGTCGTGACCCGGTGCAGGCGGATGTGGCGATCCGGCACGCGGGTTGCCGGGGTCACCCCTGCGATTTGAAGCGGTAGACTTCGGCGTCGCCCGGAAAAGTCGCCGCCCGCACATCAGCGCTGTACTGCGCCACGGCCAGGCCGATCGTCGTGCGCAAATCAGCGTAGCGGCGTGACAAACCTGGGCGTTCGCTCAAACATCCCAAGCATGTCGTCGGTGACAAGGATCTGGCCATCCCACTGCGGCGACGCGCCGATCCCGATGGTCGGCGCGCGGACCGTCCCTGTGATCTCACTGGCCAACTTCTCGGCCACGCCCTCCAGCACGATGGCAAAGCATCCCGCTTCGTCAACCGCGCGTGCCTCGGCGATTACGCGGTTCCATTCGCCGTCGGTTCGGCCCTTGGCCTTGAATCCGCCATCCACGTGCACCGCTTGAGGCCGCAGGCCAACGTGCCCCATTACCGGCACGCCGCGCTGCACGAGGAAAGCCACTGTTCCGGCAAGAGCCTCCCCGGCCTCGATCTTCACAGCGTGGCAGCCGGTTTCCTTCATCACCCTGACGCTGGCTGCATAGGCCTGTTCCGGCGAGCCCTCGAAGGATCCGAACGGCAGATCGACCACAATTAGCGCGTGCGATGTCGCTCTGACGACCGCCTGACCATGCAGGATCATCATGTCGAGCGTCACCGCGGTCGGCGCGGGCAGTCCATGGACCACCATTCCGAGGCTGTCGCCGACCAGGAGCAGATCGACATGCGGATCGAGCATCGACGCGACCGGCGCGGTGTACGCCGTCAGGCACACGATCTTCTCGCGGCCCTTGAGCGCGGTGATCTCGGGCACGGTAACCCGCCTGGTTTCTGCGTGCTTGGACATCGGTTCGTTCCCTAAGGGCTGCGTTATCGGCAGCCGGCCGTTCACGCCTACTTGCCAGCACCTATCGGTGCGTACCGGCAGGGATGGTCCCTTTCAGTCCAGCAACCACGGCGCCGCGGCCGCCTGCGCGATCTGCCGCACCTGGTTCATCAACCCCGCGCCCAACGGGGATGCCGTCGCGCATCCGGGTCTCGGCATATTTCCACTGCGGATCGCCGGCCACCATGACCGGGCGGGCCGGATCGACCGGGGTGGTGCCCCTCAGCGCTGCCCATGAAGGTGGCCACATCGGTCTGGAAATCGTCCGACTCGCGAAAGATATTCGGATCGATCGCCATGAAGAAATGCCCGATATCCATCCCGACGGGCTTCTTTGTGTGCATCGGATCAGTGATCAACGTCGCCCCTGACAGGCAGGACGCCAGGATGTTCACCATCACCGCCAGGCCATAGCCCTTGTAGCTGGAGTTCTCCGGCGACCCGCCGAGCGAGGTCAGGAACCCGCCCTTCTCCTTCGCCACCAGCGGGTCGTTGGACGGATTGCCCTCCGCGTCCAGCACCCAGCCATCCGGCGTCGGCAGGCCTCTCGTTCGCCTTGTTGCGAATCCGGCCCGCGGCGACCGTGGTCGTCGCCATGTCCAGCAGGAACGGCACCCCGTCCGCACTAGGCGCGGCGAACGACCACGGATCGGTTCCCAACCGCGCCTGTTTGCCGAAAGTCGGGGCCACCTGGATGCCGGAGGCGGATGTGCAGGACATCCCGATCAGCCCTTGCTTCGCCGCCATCAGCGAATAGAAGCCGGCCGCCCCGAAATGCGCGGAACTGTGCACCACGGCCGCCGCCATGCCGACTCTTCTTCGCCTTGGCGATCGCGGCGGACATGGCGAAATGCGCCGGCACATGCCCAAGCCCCCCGCCGCCATCAACCACCGCCGATACCGGCGTCTCCCGGACGATCTTTGGCCGCGCATCCATCTTCGCCCGGCCGGACCGCCGCAGTCCGTCGTAACCGGGGATCATCGAGATGCCGTGGCTGTCCACGCCATGCAGATCAGCCCACGACAGGATCTCCGACGTGGTCTCGGCATTGTCCTCCGGCATGCCCCATCCCAGCAGAATGGCTTTCAGTTGGGCGCGATGATTGGCATAGGACGCGGGCATGATGGTCTCCTCCGGGAATGATTGGACGCTGAACGCGTCCGCGAACTTGCGCGTCCACCAAACTTGCGCGTCTGGGTTGTTCCGGCAAGGGTAGCGCCCTGGACGGCGCTCCTGGGCTTGCGTGGGAGCTGATCGACAGGCAACGCGGAGGGATTGAAGATGGCGGACAGCCAGGCACTGCTCAAGGCTCGGTTTGGCATCGACCTGCCGGGAACCGAGGTGCCCGGACGCGATCGCCAGCCTGATCGACCGGCGGGTGACGCGCCGCTACACCGAACAGGACGTGCCGGATTCGCTGCTGGATGCATTGCTGGCGGCTGCCCAATCCGCGCCGGCGAAGTCTGACCTGCAGCAATTTTCCGTTGTTGTGATGCGGGACAAGCCGCGGATCAAGCAAATCGCCGACTGGATCGGCACGATGGACTGGATCGCCACCGCACCGGTTTTCCTGGTATGGTGCGGCGACATGCGGCGTGGCCAGCGCCTGTGCGCGATGCACGACATGCCGCATGCCAACAACAACATGGACACGTTCCTGAACACCGCCGTTGATTGCTCCCTGGCGATGGCTCAGTTCATGGCAGCGGCGGATGCCATAGGTTTAGGCACCTGCCCGATCAGCTACGTCCGCAGCCATATCGAGCGTGTCTCGCCGCTGCTCGGTCTGCCATCAGGCGTTTATCCGGTCGCCGGGCTGACCGTTGGGTGGCCGGTTTTCCGGCGGCCGGTTTCGATGCGTCTGCCGCAGGCGGTCGTGGTCCACCGGGAACGTTACGATGACAGCGGCTGGATTCGGAAATCGCCGCCTATGATCAGCGGCGTAACGCCCGTGATCCGGTTGCCGCCGGCAGCCTGAAGAATAACGACGTCTATCCCGCCGCGCGACGGCGTAGGCTGGAGCGAGAATGTCGCTCGCCAGCTTTCGGTGCCGGAACGGTTCGGCTTCTCCACCTACCTGAAGACGAAAGGTTTCGATCTTGCCTGACGACGCCGTGCGGATCGTTGCAGCAGGCCAACCGTCCGCGCCAAACATGCCGCCAGCCTGATCGTGTTGCGGTTCGAGAACGATGAGCCGCACATGCTGATGGGCATGCGCGGCGCGAAACATCGTTTCATGCCCAACCGGCTGGTGTTTCCCGGCGGGCGGGTTGATCGGGCCGACTTGACCGCGCCCTTCGCGTCACCGCTTGCCACCGGCCACCGAACGGGCGCTGCGCAAAAAGACCAATGCAAAACTCGCTCAGGCGCTCGCCGCTCGCCGCCGCGCGCGAACTGCACGAGGAAACCGGGCTGTCGCTCGGTCTGCCGCCTCGGCTTGATGGGCTGCACTATCTCGCCCGGGCGGTAACGCCGCCCGGTTCGCCAATCCGCTTCAACGCTCGGTTCCTGGTTGTGGAGGAACGCCATGTCAGCGGCAAGCTCGGCGGCGACGGCGAACTGGAGGGCTGCGCTTCTACGGCATGACCGAAGCGCTGGCGCTGGAGCTTGGCGCTGCCGACCACGACGGGTGCTGGAGCGGCTGAAGCTTTGGCTCGCAATGCCGGAGCCGGAACGAAATCACCAGATGCACACGCCGGTTCTGCTGCGCGATCGCGGATGGATCATGGAGTAGGTCGCCGCTTGGTATCGGTCTTGCTTAGCCTGCGGCAATCGTCCGCCAGTTGAAGGCCCCTTGATGACCGATCTGCATCTCCTGACCATCGCCCAGGCTTCCGCTCGAGATTAAAGCCCGAACACTATCGCCGGTTGAGTTGACGGAGGCATTTCTCGCGCGAGTTAAGCGGCTTGACGGCAAGCTCAACAGCCATTTGCTGGTGCTGGAAGAACAGGCACTGGCGGACGCGAAGCAGGCAGAATCGGAGATCGCCGCGGGCAACTGGAAGGGCCCCCTGCATGGCATCCCGATCGGCCTGAAGGATATTTACAACACCGCCGGCATCCGCACGACGGGTCATTCCGCCCTGTTCAGGGATCATGTCCCGGCCGAGGATGCCTTCACCGTAAGCCTGTTGCGCAAAGCCGGTGCCGTCATAACGAGCAAGTTGGCGACATGGGAATTCGCTATTGGCGGGTTCGTCGTTCGATCTGCCATGGCCGCCGGCGCGAAACCCCTGGAATGTATCGCTCGATCCATCCGGATCATCATCGGGATCGGCGGCCGCCGTGGCCGCGGGCCTGTGCATGGGCGCGATGGGCAGTGACACCGGCGGATCCATCCGCGGACCGGCCGCATGGTGCGGCATCGCCGGTCATAAGCCGACCTACGGATTGCTCAGCCGGCGTGGCATCCTGCCGTTGTCGTTCTCGCTGGATCACGCGGGACCGATGTGCTGGACCAGCGAGGACTGCGCGCTGATGATGCAAGTCCTGGCGTGCCACGATCCATTGGACGCCGGCAGCGCATCGGTCCCGGCAGCCAACTACACAGCGGGTATCGGCAAAAGCCTTGCCGGCCTGCGGGTTGGCGTCGTGCGGCATTTCTTTGAGAAGGATCTGCTTACCGATCCAGAAACGATCGCCGCACTTGAAACCAGCGTGCTGGCGTTGCGCGACCTGGGCGCGATCGTCGGCGATGTCAAATTGTCGCCGTTCGGGACTTATGCTGATTGCGGCAGCCTGATCTCCCGCAGTGAGGCCTATGCGATCCATCAGCACTGGCTGCGCACGTCGCCCGGATCTGTACGGCGCGTTCGGCCGCCATCGGCTGATGGCCGGCGCTTTTATCCTGGCGGCCGATTATATCAATGCGCAGCGGGAACGAACACGGCTGGTCGCGGAATTCGCGGAAACCATGAAGGACGGTCGACGTGGTCATCTTCCCAACCGCACGCTGCCCGGCGCAGCCCAATCGGCGAAGACTCGATGGCGTCCGGCTTCCAGCCGTTCTTCAACCGCGCGTTCAACGTGACCGGCAGCCCGGCGCTTGTCGATCTGCAATGGCTTCAGCCAGACGGGACTGCCGCTTGCGTTGCAGATCGGCGGCCGACCTTTCGAGGATGGACTGGTGCTTCAGGTGGGCGACGCGCTGGAACGGACGTTGGGCACCCGGTCTCGACGGCCCGCGCTGGGCTAAGGCGGGGGCGGGCAAGTATCTGCCCCCCAATCCTGCCAAGGGAAGCGTCGCACCCTTGGAACCCCTCATCCAACGGATATCTGGGTGAAGTCTATGAACCAGCTTTGGACCGGCACGAAGCCTTGCACTTTCTTCGACATGGCCCGGGGATTCAGGTCATGCACGATGAACAGCCACGGTGCCTCATCCACGATCTTGCCGTGTGCCTCCGCAAGAAGCTTGGTCTGCTCCGACGGGTCGAAGCTTGCCTGCGCCTGCTTCAATTTCGCCGTCACCTCGGCATTGTCCCAGTGGCCCCAGTTATAATTGGTTGGGGAGAAGCTGTCCTTCGCGTAGTAGCGGAACATGGTCGAGGGATCGACCGAACTCAGGCTTATGTTGATGCCTTGATCGCCGTGCGACTGGGTCGCCTTGGGATCGCTACGAATGGCGACCAGCATGGTGCCCCATTCGACCACGTCGAAATCGATCTGCATGCCCGACCGCGGCGAAATTCTGCTGCATGAACTCGTTCATCGGGATCGGCAGCATCTGGCCCGAACCCGAAGTCGAGATCATGATTTTCGCCTTCATCGGGTTGTTCGGCCCGTAGCCCGCCTCCGCCAGCAGCGCCTTCGCCTTCGCCGGATCATGCGTGTAATGCTGCGGTCGGATTGCCGAAGAACGGATTGCCAGGCGGATACAGCCCGACCGCCGGCTTGGCGATGCCGTTCAGCATGCTGCACAGCCCCTCGCGATCGATCGCATAGTTCATCGCCCGCCGCACGCGAACGTCCTTGAAAGGAGAATCACCCTCGGTGTTGAGGCAATAGGGATACGTGTGCGGATATGGCCATAATGTGACCGTGTAACCAGCCGATTTCAGAGAGGGTATCGAATCCGGCGCCGGTACCTCGATCCAATCCACCTGGCCCGAGCGCAGGGCAGCGATACGGGTGGTGGCCTCCGCCATTGGCATCACGACAAGTTTTTCGAGCTTGGGAATGCGCTCCTTGTCCCAGTAATCCTCGTTGCGCACCATCTCGATATATTGGCCCGGCACGACGCGGGTGATCTTGAACGGCCCGGTGCCGGAGGGCTTCTTGCCGAACTCGGCCCAGTTCTTGCCCACCGCTTCATATTGCGCCGGGCTGACAATCAGAACGCGAGTCAACAGATAGGGCAGGAAGCTGAACGGATATTTCGTCGTCAGTGATGATGGTCTTGTCGTCCGCCTTTTCGTAAGTATCGACCATCGACACGGCGGCCTTGACGATCGGCGCGGCCGGCGCGTCATAGTGCGGCGACTTGTCGTCGTAGATCCGCTGAAGGTTCCAGATCACCGCGTCGGCGTTGAACTCGGAACCGTCATGAAACTTTACCCCCTGGCGAACAGTGAATATCCAGCGCAGCGGATTGGTTTCATCGATCTTCCACGTCGGTGAACAGACCCGGCGTGATGTCGGCCGGCTTATCCGGATTGTGCCGCAGATCCCAGTTCACCAGTGCATCGTAGGGCGGGTAACCGAGAAAACGGTATCCCTCGAAACCATTATTTGGAATCCCATGCGCGCTCGGCAGGTCAGCCGCGGTCATGGCGATGCGCAACGTGCCACCACCCGGCCGCATCGCGGGAAGTGCCGGGATCGCGGCCGTGGCAGCGATCGCCGGCAAGTAGTTCTCGACGTCGCATTCTGTTGTTAGCCTCTTCATGCCATGCTGATCTGGGTGAAATCCTGATACCAACTCTGTGCCGGCTTGAAGCCGGTAACCTTCTTCGACATCGCGCGCGGGTTGAGGTCGTGCACGATGAACAGCCAGGGCGCCCCATCGACCACCATCGCATGGGCGTCCGACAGCAGCTTGTCCTGCTCTGTCTTGTCTGAAAGTTGCCGACGCCTTCTTCAACAAATCAGTCGCCGCCTGATTGTCCCAGTGCCCCCAGTTGTAATTGACCGGCGACCAACAGTCCTTGGCATAGTACCGGAACATCGAAGACGGATCGGTGAAACTCAGGCTGATGTTGACCCCGTCATCGCCATGCGAGGGCGGCGACTTCGGGTCGCTGCGCACCGCAACCAGCATCGTCCCCCACTCCACGACGTCGAAATCGATGTCCATGCCAACCGCCTTGAAGTTCTGCTGCATGAATTCGTTCATCGGAATGGGCACCATCTGCCCCGATCCCGATGTCGAGATCATGATCTTTGCCTTCACCGGCTTATCCGGACCGTATCCGGCCGCCTTCAGCAGCGCCTTTGCCTTCTCCGGATCGTATTTGTATCGGTTGACTGCGGCGTGCCGAACAACGGATCATCCGGCGGATACAGGCCCGCCGCCGGTTTGCGGTGCCATTCAGCATCGCGCACATCCCTTCGCGGTCGATCGCGTAGTTCAGCGCCTGGCGCACCCGCTCATCCTTGAACGGGGAACTATCGGTGCAGTTCAATGCATAGGGATACGTATGTGGATACGGCCACAGGCTGATCTGCAAACCTGCGGACTTCAACGACGGAATTGCATCCGGCGGCGGCACCTCGATCCAGTCCACCTGCCCGGACCGCAGCGCGGCAACACGCGTGGTCGCCTCCGGCATCGGATAAACGATCATCTTGTCGAGTTTCGGAATGCGCGCAGCTGTCCCAGTACGCCTCGTTGCGCGACATCTCGGCATACTGTCCAAGCACCACCTTGGTGATCTTGAACGGCCCTGTTCCGGCGGGATTTTTCGCGAACGCCGCCCAGTTCTTGCCCGTCGCTTCCCATTGCGCGGGACTGACGATCAGGATGCGGGTCAGCAGATACGGCAGGAAACTGAACGGATATTTAGTGGTGATGACGATGTCTTGTCATCCGCCTTTTCATATTTGTCGATCATCGAGACGGTTGCGCGCACGATCGGCGCGGCCGGAGCATCATATTGTGGCGACTTGTCGTCGAAAATCCGTCCGAAGTTGAAAATTACCGAATCCGCAGTGAAGTCCGATCCATCGTGGAACTTCACGCCTTGGCGGACATCGCAAATCCACCGCAGCGGATTGCCTTCGTCGATCCGCCAGGCGGTGAACAAACCGGGCGTGATGTCCGCCAACTTGTCGGTATGGGTAAAATCCCAGTTGATGACTGAATTATAAGCCGGGTATACCCGAGGAAGCGGAAACCCTCGCCACCATTGTTCGGGATGCCATGCGTAGTCGGCAGATCAGACGCTGTCATGCCAATCCGCAGGACCTGCGGGCTCGCCGCATATCCCGGAATAGCGGGTAATGCCGCGGCGCCCGCCGCGGATGCGAGCAGGCCGCGCCTCGAAATTGTCATGCCGTAGTCCTGTGCTTGCGGATACGGCCGGTCTGCAAGGCCTATGCCACGACTGCTTCCCGCACCTCGCCGGCGACGTGATTGGCCTCGATCAGCTTGACCAAATCATCTGAACTCGATCACGTCGCAGAACGTGTAGGCCATGGCGGACAATGTGGCGTTGTGTTCCTCATCGGTGAACGTCGCATTGCCGTCGGCTACGAAGAATACCTTGTAGTTGAGCATCATGGCGTCGCGTGCCGTGGACTCGCAGCAGACCTGGGACGCGGTTCCCGTAATGATCAACGTATCGATGCCCCGTGCCTGCAGGACCGCATGCAGGTCCGATGCACCCGGTGCGAACGCCCCAAACCGGCGCTTCCATACCTGCAGGTCTTCTGGCCGCACATCCAGTCCGGGCCACAACGCGTGCCCCTCGGCACCTGGCGTGAACGCCTCGATCATGCGCTGGCGACGCGCGGGCGAGCAGAAATGGTCAAAATAGGTTGACCAGGTGCGAATAGCCTCATCGTCGAACGTGTTCTGGATGTAGGCTACCAAGCCGCCTGCCTCGCGCAGCGCAGCACTGATGCGGTTGACCGCGGGGACGATTTCCCGCGCTTCACCAATTTCTGCAACCGCGCCCGGCGCCATGAAGCCGTTCTGCAGATCGACCACGATATGGGCAGTGCGCTTAGAATTAAGGCGGTTGAAGACCCGCATCCCGCCGCGCCTTTGCTCGATCCGGTCGATCACTGGGGGAAAAATGGCCGAAACATGCATGCACTTCTCTCCGATCTTGCCTAACGATTAGCCTCGTCAGGCCCAAGAGGCTAGAACCGTGACCGATCTGATGCAACCGCTTAGAAAATATCCAACCGGCCCCTGGACAGGGATGGCGGCTGTGCTATGGAATGATTCCGATTGCTGCATCGCAGCATAGACCCATCCCTGATCCGTGGGTCATTCCTCGGGATTCGGAGTAACCGGACCGCATGCTTCTGTTTGCTATTCGCCGCCTGCTGCAGGCCATCCCAATCCTGCTCGGTGTATCACTGGTCGTCTTCGGCCTGGTCCACATCGTGCCAGGAAATCCAATCGACATGCTTATGCCGCCGGAGGCCTCACCGGAGGTGATCGCGCAGATGAAAGCTGCCTTCGGCTTCGACAAGCCGCTGTATATGCAGTATATTCTGTGGCTGCTGCGGGCAATGCGGGGCGACTTCGGCTTGTCTGTCTTCAACGCGACCCCGGTTTGGGGACAGCTTCTGGCCGCCCTCGAGAACACGTTCGTCCTCGCCATCCTCGGCGCCGCGCTGGGCTTCTCGATGGGTATCCTCTGCGGCATGGTCTCAGCGCTGTATCATGGCCGCTGGCCCGACAAGCTGTTCTCCGCCATCGCCACGGTCGGCGTCTCGCTGCCGCATTACTGGTGCGCCATAGTCCTGGTGCTGATGTGCGCGGTGCTGCACGACTGGCTGCCGGCGCAGGGCATGGGGGATGACGCGCTACCGCTGTATGACAGACTACAATACCTCGTGCTGCCGGTCATTACGCTGTCGTTGATCCCGATGGGGGTGATCGGCCGTCTCGTGCGCGCAACGGTCCTTGACATCCTGGGCCAGGATTTCGTCGGCGCGCTGTCCGCCAAGGGGCTGACAAGATGGCCCGTCATCCGCCACATCGCGAAAAACGCCGCCCCGCCGGTGCTCGCCTTGATGGGCCTCCAATTCGGTTACCTGCTGGGCGGCTCCATCCTGGTGGAGACCGTGTTCAACTGGCCGGGCTCCGGCAACCTGCTGAACCTTGCGATCTTCCGCCGCGATATCCCGGTGCTGCAAGCAACCATCCTGGTGCTGGCTACGTTTTTCGTCCTGCTCAACCTGCTGGTCGATATTGCCCAAGCGGCGATCGATCCACGCATTCGCCGTTGAATAAGGCTTCTGACATGTCGGACATTACACTGGGCGACCAGATTGTTTCCAGAACCGATCTGCCCGCCGCCCCTGCTCCGGGCTATTGGAAATCGGTTGGCCAGCGCCTGCTGCGAGACAAGGTCACGATGACCGTCACGCTGGTTCTTCTCGGCATTCTTTTCATTACGATTGGCGCGCCTCTTGTTACCCATTACGATCCCTACGCCGGCAGCGTGCTGTCACGCCTAAAACCAATCGGCACCACCGGCCATTGGCTGGGAACGGATGAAACGGGCCGTGATCTGTGGACCAGGCTTTGCTATGGTGGCCGGCTGTCACTGCTCGCTGCAATCATGCCTGTCACAATTTCCCTGATTGTAGGCGGCTTCCTTGGGATCCTTGCCGGCTACGCCGGGGGATGGGTGGGCACGGTGATCATGCGCACCATGGACGTGTTCTACGCGTTCCCCTCCATCCTGCTTGCCATCGCAATCTGTGGCCTGCTTGGCAACGGCCTGTCGAACTCGATCATTGCGTTGGCAGTGGTGTTCATTCCGCCCATGGTCCGCGTGTCGGAGACGGTGACGACCCAGGCTCGGAATCTTGACTTCGTGGAGGCCGCCCGCGCGTCCGGCACAACCACGATGCAGATCATCCGCCACCACGTGCTGGCCAACGTCCTCGGCCCTATCATGGTCTATGCTACCAGTCTGATCAGCGTGTCGATCATCCTGTCGGCTGGCCTGTCCTTCCTCGGGCTGGGTGTGACGCCGCCGCAGGCGGAATGGGGCCTGATGCTGAATTCACTGCGCCAGGCGATCTATGTGCAACCCTATGTCGCCGCGCTACCTGGACTGATGATTTTCGCCACATCGATGTGCTTCAACCTCATGAGCGACGGAGTGCGCAGCGCCATGGACGTAAGGCTGAACAAATGAGTGCTGCGTTGAAGAATTTTTCCGGCGACGCCAATGCCGGCGGCCGCGATGCGCGGGACCGCGGCGGGCCGGCCCAGCCACTGCTGATCGTCGAAAACCTGACGAAGCATTTCCCGGTCCGCGGCGGGCTGCTCAATCGCCAGGTCGCCACCGTGCAGGCCGTCGATGAAGTATCGTTTTCCGTTCGAAAAGGCGAAACCCTCGGCATCGTTGGTGAGTTCGGCTGCGGAAAATCCACCACCGCGCGTCTGCTGATGCGCCTGATGGAGCCTGACGCAGGCTCTGTCGTATTCGACGGAGACGAGGTCGGCGACAAACGGGGCATTTCCGTCAGCGACATGCGCCGGCAGATGCAGATGGTGTTCCAGGACAGCTACACCTCGCTGAACCCGCGCATGACAATGGCGGAAAGCATCGCCTACGCGCCACGCATGCATGGGCTGAACCGCAAGGAAGCCTATGACCGCGCGGAAAGCCTGCTGTCACGGGTTGGACTTAATCCGCGTCAATACGCTCGTCGCTACCCACATGAGCTGTCCGGCGGCCAACGCCAGCGCGTCAACATTGCACGCGCGCTGGCACTTGAGCCGCGCCTGGTGATCCTTGACGAAGCCGTCGCGGCACTGGACAAATCCGTCGAGGCGCAGGTGTTGAACCTGCTCGGCGACCTGAAGGACAGCCTCAACCTCACCTACCTGTTCATCAGCCACGACCTGAACGTCGTCGAGTATATGAGCGACCGCGTCATGGTGATGTATCTGGGCCGCGTTGTTGAAGCCGGGCCGGTGGAATTGATCTACCGCCACCCGCGTCACCCCTATACGCGGGCATTGTTCGCCTCGAAACCGACGCTGGATCCGGATCGGCGCACGACCGAGATGCCGCTTACCGGCGATCCGCCGAACCCGATCAATCCGCCTTCCGGCTGCCGCTTCCGCACCCGCTGCGCGTTCGCCCAGCCCCGTTGCGCGGAAACTCTTCCGCCGCTTGCCGCGCCGTTCGAGGGCGACGCTGACCCCACGCATGTCGTGGCCTGTCATATTCCTGAGGCTCAGTCTGCCAAGGCGGTGCACCATGCCTGACGATCCAGTCCTGCGCATCGAAGATCTGACTGTCCGCTTCAAGCGCCGCAATATCGACGTGGCAGCGGTGAATGGCGTCGATTTCTCACTTCACGCCGGCGAGACGCTGACCATCCTCGGCGAATCCGGCTCCGGCAAAAGCGTCAGCCTGAAGGCCCTGATGGGATTGCTGCCAGGCTATGCCGGCGTCTCCGGAAAGGTCTGGTTGAACGGCCAGGAAATACTCGGTCTGCCCGCCGCGGCACTTGCGAAGTTGCGCGGTGGCGCGGTGTCGATGATCTTCCAGGAACCGATGGCCGCCCTGGACCCGGTCTACACGATCGGGGAACAGATCGCGGAAACCATTGTCCAGCACGAGGGCTGCGACAATCGGACCGCCATGAAGCGCGCGCTGGGACTGCTGGAACAGGTGAAGATCCCGTCCGCCGAACGAAGGTTGAAGAATTTCCCGCATGAGATGTCTGGCGGCATGCGGCAGCGGGCGATGATCGCCCTGGCGCTGGCCTGCAAGCCTAGCGTGCTGCTGGCCGATGAGCCGACAACGGCGCTGGACGTAACCGTGCAGATCCAAATTCTGCTGTTGCTGCGGCAGTTGCAGGAAGAACTCGGCATGGCGATCGTCTTTGTCACCCACGACGTGGGGGCGGCCGCCGAGATTTCGGACCGCATCGCCGTGATGTACGCTGGCCGGTTCGTTGAGACTGGAACAACGCGGCAGGTGATGCGCAGCCCGATGCATCCCTATACCCAGGGCTTGCTGTCTTCGACCGTGCATGGTGGCATGCGGGGACGCGCTTTGGAAACTATTCCCGGCAGCCCGCCTAATCTGGCGGAACTGCCACCGGGATGCCCATTCGCCCCGCGTTGCCGTTATGCGGTCGATGCGTGCCGGCAAGGCGAAATCCCGGTCGTGACAACCGAAGCCGGGGCGATGGCTCGCTGCGTGCGCGCCAAAGAACTTGTGGAGGCATAGGCTATGGACAAGACCGAGTTCAGCAAGGATGATCGACCAGACCGGACTGCGACTGACCGATAGCAGAAGTCCGAATTGTTCGGGGCTTATCCGATGTTCCAGGCGATGGTCGCCCGAGCGACGCCGGCGATGCCGCGTGAGGCGGAGCCGGCGGTTATGTTCGTGCCGGAGGTGAAGTGATGGAACCGTTTCTCACCATCGCGGAGGCCGCGAAACTCATTGCCGCCAAGCAGCTTTCGCCGGTCGAACTGACCCGCACGTGCCTCGACCGCGTGAAGAAGCTCGATCCGACCTTGCACAGTTTCCTGCTGGTCACCGAAGATCGCGCGATGGGTGACGCCAGGCAAGCCGAAGCGCGGATGATGTCCGGTGCGTTGAAAGGTCCGCTCGACGGCATCCCGATCGGGCACAAGGACATCTATAACACGGCCGGCATCCGGACCACCGGCCACTCAAGGTTGCTGGAAAACAACGTCCCGACAGAGGACTGCGTGGTCGTGGCGAAATGGGCCGAGGCGGGCTCCATCCTGATGGGCAAGCTCGCGACGCATGAATTCGCAATCGGGGGTCCGTCTTTCGACCTGCCCTGGCCTCCGGCGCGTAATCCCTGGAACCCGGAGCATTTCACGGCGGGATCATCTTCCGGCACTGGGGCGGCCGTTGCTGCTGGCCTGGTCATGGGCGGAACCGGATCGGATACCGGCGGCTCGATACGCGGCCCCTCCGCGCTGTGCGGCATCGCCGGCATCAAGCCGACCTACGGACTGTCCAGCAGGCGCGGCGTCCTGCCGTTGTCGCAGACCCTGGATCATACGGGCCCGATGGCCTGGACCTCACAGGACTGCGCGCTGCTGCTGCAGGCAATGGCGGGCCACGATCCGCTCGATCCGGCGAGCGCCAACCGCCCCGTCGCCAATTTCACCGCTGACCTCGACAAGGGCGCCAAAGGGTTGCGCATCGGCGTCATCCGGCACTTTCATGAAACAGATAATCCCGTCAGCCCGGCGACCAGAAAAGGCATCGAAGACGCCCTGGAGATCTTCCGCACGCAAGGCGCCGAGATCCGCGATGTTACCCTGTCACCGATGATGGACTACAACGCGCCGGGATGGGTGATCCTGACCGCGGAGGCTTATGCCGTGCATGAGCCATGGCTGAAGGAGCGCTTCAACGACTATGGCGAACTGCTGCGTGATCGCCTGGCGCTGGGAGCGCTGCTCAAGGCGTCGGAGTATGTTCAGGCCCTGCGCCGCCGTCGCGTGCTGTGCGAGGAAATGCGCGATGCGATGGCCGGTCTCGATATCCTGATCACCGCCTCGGCCCCGGCCGAAGCGCCGAAGATCAAGGAAGTGCCGAAATGGCTGATGCTGGAAAAGCCTAATTTTACCATGCCATTCAACCTGACGGGACTTCCGGCGCTCAGCGTTTGCACCGGGTATGGCGCCGGGGGATTGCCGGTCAGCATGCAGATCATCGGCAAGCCTTTCGCCGAAGCCACGGTGTTCAGGGCGGGACATGCCTATGAAACGGCAACGGAGTGGCGGAGCAAGCGTCCGGCGATGTCATCCGCGTTGGCGGCCTGATCAAGGGGGACGCGATGTCCGAGAGCAAATTCGAGGCTCGAGTAAAAGCATCAGGCCTGCGTCCGAAGCCCGACGACATGCCGATGCTGGAGGCCATGGTGAAGGACCTGGACCGCGCGGCGTCGCTGTTGCGTGGCCCAAGATCCTATGCCGAAGAACCGCTTGCCGCGTTCCGGCTGAAGCCCGCGTGAAGGGCAGCCTGGATTTCGCATCCCCTTGATCGGCCTCGGAGTGACTTCCGCTCGCCTTGGCTCCCGCTCGGATCACGCTTAAGACGGCTCAGCGGAACATTGGCCTGAAGCCGCGGAGGGTGAGGCCGCGCCCAAGAAATAATGGAGGAAACATGCCTGAAGCTAGTGACCGGATCGTTTGGGGCCGCGCCACGTCCAGCAACGTGATGAAGGTCCTTTGGGGGCTGGGCGAGCTAGGCCTGCCGTTCGAGCGCATTGACGTCGGAGGCGCCTTCGGCAGGACCGACACGCCTGAATACCGGGCGATGAACCCGACCGGGCTGGTTCCCACCCTGCAAGAGGGTACTTTCACTTTGTGGGAAAGCAACGCCATCCTGCGATATCTGGCTCAGGTGCACGCCTCGGGATCGGACCTCTGGCCCGCGGATGCGCATGCAAGAGCCAATATCGACCGTTGGATGGATGCCCAGCAGACGGTGCTGAACCGCCCCATGAGCGGGGTGTTCTGGGGACTTGTCCGTACCCCCGCCGATAAGCGGGACCTGAAGGCCGTCGAGGCGTCAATCGGCGAGACCGCACGCGCCTGGCGCATGATCGAGGACAAGCTCAGCAGTCACGCGTTCATCGCCGGACCCGAGTTCACCATTTGCGATATTCCCTGGGGTGTACACGCGCATCGCTGGTTCGGCATGGACTACCTCGGCCTTACTCGCCCGGAGATGCCCGCGCTGCGCGCCTGGTACGGCCGGTTGTGCGAACGCCCGGCCTATCAGCTTCATGTCGTCGCCACGCCAATCAGCTAGAACGAGCCGCCGGCATCAAACGGTCAGGGTCCCTCGCATCACCGGCACGCAACTGCCCGCTACGCTCGCCGACACCGGCCCCTCCGCCGTCTTCCGCGCCGATGCAACAATCTCGCTCGGTCGCCCCATCTCGACACCTTGCTCGATCTCAAAGTGCAGATCGACGTTTTCACCGGGCGCCATCGAGGTCAGCAGCCCGGCCAAAGCCGCATTCGCGCTGCCTGTGGCCGGATCTTCCAGCACACCGGACAACGGGGCGAACATGCGGCAGCGCAACCGCGTGGCATCGCCGTCCTTGCGCACATAAAGATGCAGATTGAAGCGTTCGGCCAAGGCGGGAAACTCCTCGGCTCCACGACGGAACGCGCCCAGATCAGGCCGGGCACGCGCCAGTGCTTCCAGCGACTTCACCTCCGCCATGACGAACGGTGTCCCGACCGAGGCGATAAGGGGATTGTGCGAATCGGTCGCGATATCGTCCTCGGTCAGTCCGGCACAGGCGGCGACCAGATCCGTCGGCACCGCGATATCGATTGACAATGAGCGGGGCGCGGCAACCCGCGCGCCGGAAACCGCGCCATCGGGGTCCCGCAGGATATGCACCCGCACCAGACCGGCGACTTCCTCGAACGTGTAGTGCTCCGGCGGATGACCAGCCCCGGCACAGGCCATGGTCGCCAGCACGAAACCGGTGCCGACGTTGGGGTGACCGGCGAATGGCATCTCGGTCTTCGGGGTAAAAATCCTCACCCGAGCGTGGTTCTGGGGATTGTCCGGCGGCAGCACGAATGTCGTCTCGGAAAGGTTGAAGTCCGCCGCCACGGCCTGCATCTCCGCGTCGCTCAACCCGCGTGCATCGGTCAGCACCGCGAGCGGGTTGCCGCCGAACCGGCGCTGTGTGAACACATTCACCGTGACAAAATCGTAGCTTGGCATAACGGCCTCCCGCGGACGGCTCGAACATGGTGCCGGACCGGCAGCCATGCGAGATGGGACACCCATACAGGCAGACGGTTGGAGGTCCAAGATGCGTACGGCGGCGCAGTCGGTTGGACCGCTTTGCCTACGCCGGCTTCGGCAAGCCCGGAAGATCCGACCACGCAGCCGCGAGACCGGGCGCACAGGCGACGATGGCGTTGCCTTGCGATGCCCCTTCCCCGCTCAGGAAATCGCTGACCTTGGCGCCAGCCTCCCGCAGGATAACCAGCGCGGCCGCCACGTCCCAAAGGTTGATGTGCAACTCCGCATATCCATCAAGCCGTCCGATGGCGACGTCAGCCAAGCCCAACGCACCAGACCCGCCATGCCGCAGGCTCGCTCCGTCGGCCAGGACACGCGCGCAAATTCTCAGGTAATCGGCATCCGGGCGCCGCCGTGACCAGCCGACCTCCATGATTGCCTGCGCCGCAACGCGGGTATCGGCCGCCTGCACCCGATCGCCGTTCAGCCATGCACCACCGCCGCGCCACGCCCAGATAGACTCCCGCAGCGCCGGAGCCACCAGCACGCCGATCAGCGGCGTATCGCCCTCCAGGCATGCGAGCGAAACGCAAAACCGGGCCGCCCCGCGCGCGAAGTTGGAGGTTCCGTCGATGGGATCGACCACCCAGCGCAGCGATCCGCCGCGGGAGATACCGCCCTCCTCGCCTTGGAACCCATCGGAGGGGAAGGCAGCGGCAAGTTCACCGGACAGAAAGCGTTCTACGGCGCCGTCCGCTTCAGTCACCCAATCCTGTGGACCTTTCATCGTTCCGCTGGCCGATCCCGGCGGAGGGCGCATGGACATCGCCATCTCCCCGGCCCGCTCAGCCAGATCCATCGCCGCGTCAACCCGCGACTGCAGCGCGGTATTCGTCACGCGCCGGTCTCCGGCGACGGCGGATCCTGGATCGGCGGTGGCTGAGGCGGTCCGGACCCGGCATCTGGCCCGCGAGCGGGAGAAGGCGAAACCTGCTCATCATCCCGCTCTGAAACCACAGCTGGATTGGACGGATCGAGTTCTCCGGCTCCCGCCGAACCCGGGGAGGGCACCGGCACGGCCCCCCGTTCGCCATGCAGCCAGGACGCGACCTGTTCAGCCCGCTGCAAGGCGGTGTCAACGGCGGCCATCGTGCCGGACAAGTCTTCCGACTCGTCACGGTCCCAGGCGCGCACGGCCCACAGCCAGACCGCCAGCAGCCCACGGACCTGCAGTTCGCCCTTGGCGCCGGTCGCCGTGACTCCCGCCGCCTGCAACATCCAGCGCATGCTTCGCTTGGTCGCACAGGCCAGCAGTATCGCGGTCCGGGGATGCAACGGCAGCGATCGAAGCAGCGCTTTGACGCCGGACCGATGCGTCTGCATGACGTCGAACCGGCGCATCAGCAGATCGAACAACCGGTCCCGGACCGATCCGTCCGAGGTCGCATCCATCAACGCTGCCTGGTCGGCAAGCCGGCCGAGGCGCAACAGCATCGCGTCGCGCGATGGAAACCGCTCGCGCGCTTCAACCAGCGAAATCCCGGCCTCCCGCGCCGCCGCCGCGACGTTGACCTTGCTCCAGCCTTCCTCGCCAGCCATGCGAAGCGCCGCTGTTACCAGGGCAGTGTCGAATTCCATGTCACTCATGTGCCCGCCGCTCAACCCGCCAGCTCACGCGACCGCCTTGTTGCCGCGGCGATCGCCTGGGACAGTGCGACAGGCCACGCATCCGGGTCCATCAGCACCGCCAGCGCCTCCGCCGTGGTGCCGCCCGGACTGGTCACCGCCACGCGCAATGCAGACGCATCCTCGGCACTGGCGGCCAACAGGGCGCCAGAACCCGACACCGTCTGCCGGGCCAGCAATCTGGCCAGATCAGGCGGAATACCCTGCTCGACGGCGGCCTGCTCCATTAGTTCAGCGAGCAGAAAAACATAGGCCGGCCCGCTGCCGGACACCGCCGTTACCGGATCGAGCAGCGCTTCATCCTCAACCCAGGCAACTTTGCCGATGGCTTGCAGCAACCGGTCGCACAGCGCCCTTTGCTGAGTGGAGACGCCCGGGCTGGGGCATGCGACCGTTACACCCTGGCGCACTGCCGCCGGGGTGTTGGGCATCGCCCGCACGATCGACGCCGACGCCCCTATCAGAGCAGCGATCCCGCCGATGGTGCGTCCCGCCATGATCGACAGGAACACCGTGTTCGGCGCGAATCGTGTATAATCCGGCAGTGTCGCCGCGGCATTCTGAGGCTTCACCGCAAGCACGACGGCGGCCGGCGCGAATCCGTCGGGGATGGCACCCGCGTTTGCGACCACTGTCATGTCGGGTCCGGCAAAGGCCGAAGCCGCCGGCGCGGGGTCTACGGCGACAGAAGGCGCCAGACCTTGCTCCCGCCAGCCTGACAGCATCGCGCTGCCCATTCGTCCACACCCCACCAGCAGGATTGGCGGGATGTCGCCCATCGTCGATGTCATGTTTTGCTTCACAGTGCTTGTTGGTTCACCTTCTCATGTATCGGGAAAAGGACCCTGTCCGACAAGCTCCGGCACAGGGCCCCATTCGACCAAACTTGGAGGACGGGACTGCCCAACGCCCCGCTGCCGCTATGCCTCCCCCACGCAATCCAGCATCGCGGCGGCCAGCGCATCGGCCGGCGACTTGCCGCCCCACAGAACGAATTGAAAGGCCGGAAAGAACCGCTCGCACTCGGTCAAAGCGATATCCACCAGGTCCTCGAGGCTTTCCGCTGACGCACCTGCCGCTCCACGCAGCAGGACCGCATGTCGGAACACCGGCATGCCCTCGTCACCTTCAAGGCCGAAATGCCCTAGCCAGAGCTTTTCGTTAGCCAGTGCCAGAAGTTCATACAGCACTCCACGCTGCTTTTCCGGCACTTTCAGGTCGAACGCGCAGGTGAAGTGCATCACGCTGATTTCGTGCGACCAATTGAAAAAGAGTCCGTAGTCACACCAGTGTCCCGGTGCCTCGGCCGCCATCTCCGAGTCACTGCGGCGGTCGAATTCCCATTCGTTCGCGGCGACGATTTGCTCCATCATATCAAGGGGATTGGCTGCGTTGTCCAACGACGTGGTCAGCGATGCTGACATGCGGGGTCTCCCGTCAAAAGGAAGGCCGAGCGTGGCCTTCACCCCCGGACAGTGCTGGCACCGAAACGCTTTTCGGAGTTGCCCGGAGTTGGCCACGGCTGAAGCCTATCCACGTGTTCGCACCCAGCCGCAAGTGCCAACGGCTTCATTTTCGCGGAAACAGCTTCGCCAAGCGTAATGGCCTCGGCTGACCAAGCCACAACAGCGCAACATTTGTCGTCCGCACGCGGCGCTCATGAACGTGACATACTCCGAGAAACGCGTCATGCCCCTTCCGGCGCGACGATATCGTCCTTGGGTGCCTCAAGGGCGGCAACCCGCGCCTCAAGCGCGGTGATGCGCGATTCCAGCAGGCTGACCTTGGTCTCGGCCGCTTCCTGACCAGCCCTGGCGTTCGCCGCAAGTTCCTGGATCGCTTCTAATTCCTCCCGCCGCACCAGATCCAGCCGCTGGATCAGTTCATCCATGCGGGCGCGCATCATCGCCTCCCCTTCCTCCCGCAGCCCGGCCAAGGCGGAAATCGCGCCACCCGCCACGCCGGCTATGTCATCGAAAAATCGGGGCCGGTCGCTCATGGCTAATTTACTCCTGCTTCATCAGGCGGCTTTCACCACCGCCCGGCTCTCCGTATATAGCGTGCCCATGATCCTGATAACTGGCGGCGCCGGCTTTATCGGCTCCAATCTGCACGCCGTGCTGGCATGGCGCGGGCATGAGACCGTGATCGTCGATACACTGGGCGGCACCGGGAAATGGCGCAACCTCGCCAAGCATCCGCCGACCCGGGTGGTGCATCCCGATGATCTGGACAATTTCCTGCAGCGGCCGTCCGGCGGTGGAGATGGTGTTTCACCTCGGCGCGGTCAGCGAGACGACCGCGACGGATGGCGACCATACCTGGGCGACCAACGTCGAACTCAGCCGCAGCCTGTGGGAATGGTGCGCGGACCGCGGCGTGCGCATGGTCTATGCGTCCTCGGCCGCCACCTATGGCGACGGCGCGGACGGCTTCGATGACGAGTTCTCCGTCCAGGCGCTGCAGCGGCTGCGGCCCTTGAACCTTTATGGGTGGACCAAGCACGCCTTCGATCTGCTTGTCGCCCGCACCTTGCTCGCCAGGCGTGAGCAGCCGCCGCAATGGGCCGGGCTCAAGTTCTTCAACGTCTATGGCCCCAACGAGTATCACAAGGGCAGGATGATCTCCGTCGTGAAGGTCAAATATGACGAGATTGTCGCCGGAGTGCCCGCCCGCCTGTTCAAGTCCGACCAGCCCGGGCTAGCCGACGGCGCCCAGTCACGCGACTTCATCTGGGTCGGCGACGTGGTCGATGTGCTGCTCTGGCTGATGGAGACGCCTTCGGTCAGCGGCTTGTTCAACCTCGGCACCGGGGTCGCGCGCACCTATCTGGACATGGCCGCGGCGGTCGCGGATGCGGCCGGCAAACCGCGCACGGTGCAGTTCATCGACATGCCGGAAGCACTGCGCGGGCAGTACCAGTCGTTCACCCAGGCGCCCATGAACCGCCTGCGGGCGGCCGGCTACGCGAGGCCCTTCACGCCGCTCGAGGAGGGAATCCGCCGTTATGTGCAGGATCACCTATCAGCGGCCCGAGCCTCTACGTATGATGCCTGGTACTGCTGTTTCCGCAGTTCGACCCTGTCATCGTCCAGTTCGGCCCGCTCGCGATCCGCTGGTACGCGCTCGCCTACATTACCAGCCTGGTGATCGGTTGGCGGCTGGTGCGTCGGTTCGTCCTGCTGTCACCGGCGGTCGCGACGCCGCTGCAGGTCGACGATTTCCTGACCTGGGCCACGCTGGGTGTCGTGCTCGGCGGCCGTCTCGGCTACGTCCTGTTCTATCAGCCCGGCGTCTACCTGGCCCATCCGTCCATGATTCTCGCGGTCTGGGAAGGCGGCATGAGCTTTCACGGCGGCATGCTGGGCGTCGCAATCGCGATCATCATCTTCTGCCGCCGCAACGCCATCCCATTGCTGGGTTTTGCCGACCGGATCGCCATCGTCGCACCGCTCGGTCTCGGCCTCGGCCGACTGGCCAACTTCATCAACGGCGAGCTATGGGGCCGTCCGGCACCGGACTGGCTGCCCTGGGCGATGGAGTTTCCCCGCGCGCCGGATTGCCCGAGTTTTCCGGACATCTGCGTGGCGCGTCATCCAAGCCAGATATACGAGGCCCTGATGGAAGGCCTCATACTGCTGATCATCATGCTGGTGCTGTCCCGCCGGCAGGATCTGCGCGGACGCTTCGGTCTGCTGACCGGAATTTTCCTGTGCGGCTATGCGGTCGCCCGCATCATCGGGGAGTATTTCCGCGAGCCCGACGCCTTCCTGGGCTTCCTGGCCTTCGGCACCACGATGGGTCAACTCCTCTCGGTGCCGATGCTGCTCGCCGGGATATGGCTGATCGCACGGGCGCGGCCCTTTGAACCCAACGTGCGGTAGCCCAGCGAGAGCGTCGGCTTCGGCCGCCGCCGGCCGGTCGCGGCAAGCCGGTCCCCAGGGGATTTCCGTGCCCGAACGGCTGGACCATTTCATGGCCCGGGCCAATGCCATCTACTACGCCACCCATGATCCGTTCGCCGATTTCACCACCGGCCCGGAGATCAGCCAGGTTTTCGGCGAGATCATCGGGCTGTGGGCGGCGGTCACCTGGCGATCACTCGGTAGCCCCGCTCCGGTCGCGCTTGTCGAGGCTGGCCCAGGACGAGGCACATTGATGGCCGACGCTCTACGCGCGATCCGCCGGGCAGCGCCCGACTTCGCGGCTGCGCTGCGGGTCCATCTGATCGAAACTTCGCCTCGCCTGCGTGCCGTGCAGTCCACCCGGGTTCAGGGCGCGGCCTGGCATGATGGTTTTGCCACCGTCCCGGAAATGCCGCTCATTCTGCTGGCCAACGAGTTTCTCGATGCGCTTCCGATCCGTCAGTTCGTGCGTCGAGGCTCCGGCTGGATGGAGCGGTTTGTGCAGGCTGGCTCCGGTGGTTCGGCATCGTGGGTCGAGCAGGCAGCCGACCCGGCGGACGTCCCCGCCGGCCGTGCCGCCGCCGAAGGAGAAACCGTCGAACTCAATCAGCCAGGGCGCGACTTCATGGCCGCCGTCGCCGCCCGGCTTCACCACCTTCCCGGCGCTGCCCTGTTCCTGGATTACGGACCGTCCCAAAGCGCCGCCGGAGACAGTTTGCAGGCGCTGGCGGATAAACGTCCGGTGGATCCACTCTCCCTGCCCGGCTCCGCCGACCTGACCGCGCATGTGGATTTCGCGGACCTCGCCGCGATCGCCGGGGCGCATGGTGCCGCTGTCCAAGGCCCGGAGACTCAGGGGGCGTTTCTCGCCGCACTTGGCCTTTTCCAGCGCACCGAGAAGCTGGCACGGACCAGACCCGACCAGGCTGCAACGCTGATCCAGGCGGCGCACCGACTCGCGGACCCAGCGGCGATGGGCCAGCTGTTCAAGGTTCTGGCGATCCGTTCGCCACGCTGTCCACCGCTACCGGGACTGCCTTGATGTCCGATGGCTGGACTTGATGCTTCCGGATTGGCCGGATCCAAGCCGGCTGCCCAGGCAGCGATTCAGACGCATCGCCACTGTCTGGGTCGTCCGGACCAAGGCGTGCGATCGACGACTGCCGGCGTACCCCTTCAGACGTCGACCTCTTCGACCGTCTTCGCCCGCTCCTGGATGAAGGCGAACCGCAGTTCCGGCCGCCGGCCCATCAGGCTTTCGACCAGATCGTTGGTCGCGGCGCGCTGCTCAGCTATCGCCATCACCTTCAGCAGCGTGCGCTTCGCCGGGTCCATCGTCGTCTCCTTCAACTGCGCCGGCGGCATTTCGCCCAAGCCCTTGAAGCGGCTGATCTCGACCTTGGTCCCGGCCTTGAACGCACGGCGGACCTTCTGTTCGCGATCCTCGTCGTTCATCGCATAGATCGATTTGGCCCCCTGCGTCAGCCGGTACAGCGGCGGCTGAGCCAGATAGATATGCCCATGCCGCACCAGTTCCGGCAGTTCCTTGTAGAAGAACGTCATCAGCAGCGAGGCGATATGCGCGCCGTCCACGTCGGCGTCCGTCATGATGATGACCCGCCCGTAGCGCAGCTTGGCGCGGTCGAATCGGTCGCCCACGCCGCAGCCCAAGCGCCTCGATCAGGTCCTTCAACTCCTGGTTCTGCCGCAGCTTGTCCGCCGAGGCGCTGGCAACGTTCAGGATCTTGCCGCGCAACGGCAGCACCGCCTGGGTTTCGCGGTTGCGCGCCTGCTTGGCCGATCCGCCCGCCGAATCGCCCTCGACCAGGAAAATCTCGGTTTCGGCCGCGTTTTCCCGCGTGCAGTCAGTCAGCTTGCCCGGCAGCCGCAGCCGCCGCGTCGGCGATTTCCGCGCGGTGTCCTTGTTCTCCTTGCGGCGGATGCGATCCTCGGCGCGCTCGATCACGAACGCCAGCAGATTGTCCGCCGACGCCGGATCGCCGGCCAGGAAATGGTCGAACCGGTCGCGCAACGCGGTCTCGACCAGGCGCGACGCCTCGGCGCTGGTCAGCTTCTCCTTGGTCTGGCCCTGGAACTGCGGGTCGCGCAGGAACAGCGACAGCTTCGCCGCCACCGGATCGAGCACGTCATCGGCGGTGATCTGCCCCGCCCGCTTGTTGCCGCGATGATCACCCCAGGCGCGCAGCCCCTTCACCAGCGCAGCACGGAACCCCGCCTCGTGCGTGCCGCCCTGCGCGGTCGGCACGGTGTTGCAGTAGGAATGGAGGAAACCGTCCCCCTGCTCCAGCCAGACCACCGCCCATTCGACCTTGCCGGTGGCTTCGCCGGGCAGCGCCGCCTCGCCGGCCCAGATCTGCGGCAGCACCTTTGCCAGTTCGCCGATATCCGCCGCCAGGCTGTCACGCAGGCCGCCGGGAAAATGCAGCACCGCCTCGGCCGGCACGTCGTCCCGTCCTTGACGATGGCCGCCCTTCAGCAACGCCGGCGCGCAGTTCCAGCGGATCTCGACGCCGCGAAACAGATACGCCTTCGACCGGCACAGCCGGTACAGCCGGCTCGGGACGAACGCCAGCGCACCGAAAATCTCCGGATCCGGCTTGAAGCGGATGCTGGTGCCGCGGCGGTTATGCACCGGTCCGGCGTTGATCAGCTTCGTCGTCGGCTTGCCCTTGGCATAGGACTGCTTCCACAGCACGCGGTCCCGCGCGACCTCGACCTCCATCACCTCGGACAGCGCGTTGACCACTGAACTGCCGACGCCGTGCAACCCGCCGGACGTCGCATAGGCCTTGCCGCCGAATTTGCCGCCCGAATGCAGTGTGGTCAGGATCACTTCCAGCGCGCTCAGATTCTTGAATTTTGGATGCGGATCGACCGGGATGCCGCGGCCGTTGTCGCGCACCGTCAGCCAGTTGCCCTCCTCGAGCGACACCTCGATGAAGCTGGCATGGCCAGCCACCGCCTCATCCATCGAGTTATCGAGGATTTCCGCCGCCAGATGATGCAGCGCCGCCTCATCGGTGCCGCCGATATACATGCCAGGGCGCTTGCGGACCGGCTCCAGCCCCTCCAGGACCTCGATGTCCTTGGCCGAGTATTCCGAGTCGTCACGCGCGGGCAGCGGCAGGCGCTTCTCCGTATCCGCCTTGCGCCGGTCGAAGGCGGCTTTCCCAGCGGCTTGGCGGCTGATTTTGGTGCGGATTTTTCGGACCCAGATCCGAACAGATCGTTCATGCTGTGTTCCCAAATCTGAGTCGCACCCTACATGGCGCGACGCCTATTTCGGCAACGGTGCCGTTCGGCAACAGGTCCGTTTCGGCAATTGCCCGGCGAAAGGACTGTTCGGCCGCCAGCCGAACCGTCGCCCGGCTGTGATTTTCATGCGCCACCGGGATACGGTGCGCCATGAGCGATATCACACGGATGGCCTCGGTTGCCGCGCTGCTCGGTGACCCGGCGCGAGCCAACATTCTGACGGCGCTGATGGATGGGCGGGCGCTGACGGCCAAGGAACTGGCGTTTGCCGCCCATGTCTCGCCCGCCACCACGAGCGGCCATCTTGCACGGCTGACCGACGCCGCGCTGCTGGCGGTCGAGAAGCAGGGACGACATCGCTATTTCCGGCTGGCGTCGCCGCTGGTGGGGCAGATGCTGGAAAGCGTGATGGCGGTCGCCGGACCGGAACCTCGCGCCCGCCGCAAGCTGGCGCGGCGGCGAAGCGCTGCGCACCGCCCGCACCTGCTACGACCATCTCGCCGGACGGCTGGGTGTCGCTCTGGCGGACGCGCTGACCGACGCCGGCCATGTCGCGCTGTCACATGACGGCGGCGAGGTCACCGAGCCGGCCACGCGTTCCTGCGGGATTTTGGCGCCGAACCGGCGCCGGGCAAGCGAGTGTTCTGCAGGCCCTGCCTGGACTGGAGCGAACGCCGTCCGCACCTCGCCGGGCGGCTTGGCGCCGCGCTGGCGGCGCGTTGCCTGGAGTTGGGCTGGATCGAGCGACAGAGCGACTCTCGGGCCGTCACCATCACCCCGAAACGGCGCGGCCGGCTTCGCCGAGACCTTCGGCATCCATCTGAATTGAAAAATTATTGGGGGGGCTTCTGTTGCCCGGTGCCCCCCCGAACCGCGCCTATCGCTTATGCAGCGACGGCGAGCGCCTCGTTATCGTTGGCACTTGTGATTTGACCCGATAACGGCGGTATCATGCCGGGCAAAAGATGAGTCTTTACCACGCGTGTCGAGCCTGTTTCGCCCCCATATGTCCCGAACCAATGCCGGTCGGGATGATGGTGGAGGCGCCGGGCACTGCCCCCGGGTCCACAACGATTATTCCACGCATCGTTTATCGCCATAGTCAGCAAGCTGACGGCCGTTATGTAGGCGGTTCGGCCAGCGGGTTCAAGCCCGTTCGTTGACCGCGCCCAAGGCGCTTGCGCCGCAGCCGGACGCGCGCCGCCGCCATGGTCTGCTACAGGAATCCGATCGAAATCCACGGCACCGCGGCGACCACGATCAGGCCGATCAGCATCGCCAGCAGGTATCCCATGATCGGCCGCATCCCCAGGTTCGGGTCCACCCGCCCGATTGCCGCGGCGGCGTAGAACCCCACCCCGAACGGCGGCGCGAACAGCCCGATGCCCATCGCCAGCACCGTCACCATCGCGTAATGGATCTCATGGATGCCCAGTTTCTGCGCGATCGGGAACAGCAACGGCCCGAACAGCACGATGACCGGAATGCCCTCCAGCACCGAACCCAGCACGACGAAGGCCAGGATCGACACGCCCAGGAAGGTGTATTTGCCGCCCGGCAGCCCGGTCATCGCGTCGGCCAGCTGCTGCGAGAACCCCGATTGCGTCAGCGCCCATGCCATCGAGGTCGCCGCCCCCAGGATCAGCAGGATGGCGCCGGACAGCGACGCCGTCTCCACCAGCATCGGCACGATGCGCGACCAGTCGAACTGCCGGTAGATCAGCAGGCCAATGACGATCGTATAGACGATGCCGATGGTGGAGACCTCGGTGGCGGTCGCGACGCCCTCGACCACCATGAAGCGGATCACGAACGGCAACGCCAACGCCGGCACCGAGACGATGAAGGCGCGCCCGACCTCGGCGCCGGTCGCCCGCCGAATGCCGGTCATGTCCTGGTTGCGGTAGCGATGCCGCACGACGAAACACAGCGCGATCGCCAGCACGATGCTGGGCAGCAGGCCGCCGGTGAACAGCGCCGAGATCGACACGCCGGTCACCGAACCGATCGTGATCAGCACCAGGCTCGGCGGCACGGTTTCGGTCTGTGCGCCGGTGGCCGACAGCAGCGCCACCAGATCGCCCGGCTTGGCGCCGCGCTTGATCATCTCGGGAAACAGCGCCGGCGCCACCGCCGCCATGTCGGCGGCCTTGGATCCGGAAATGCCCGACACCAGATACATCGCGCCGACCAGCACGTAGGACAGGCCGCCGCGGATGTGGCCCAGCAGCGAGGCCAGGAAGCCGACCATGGCGCGCGCCATGCCGGTCATCTCGATCAGCAGGCCGAGGAACACGAACAGCGGCACCGCCAGCAGGATCAGGTGCGACATGCCCTCGTAGAAGCGGCCGACGAACACCAGCATCGGCACGTCCGTGGTCATGCACCAGGTAGGCGAAGGTCGAGAACGCGAAGGCGATCGAAATCGGCACGCCGGCAAGCACCGACGCGCCGACCAGACCGACGAAGAACAGCAGCAGATTGATGTTGCCGAGCGACTCCAGCCACGGGTCGGCCAGCGGCACGCCCCAGGCGACGAAGCCGGCCAGCGCATGAGCACGCACGCCGACCCAGGCGGGAAAGGTGCGGAACAGGCGGGCGGCGGCGATGACGATCATCAGCGCGAAGCCGATCGGCAGCGGCGCCGTCAGCCAGGCCTTCGACACGCCGAGGCCGGGCATCAGCAGGCGGGTCACCTCCTCGCACGTATTCGATCGATGGCTGCACCACCGCGGCGAGAAACAGCAGCCCCACGGCCGCGCCGTAAGTCTCCAGTCCCATCCGTGCCGGCGGCTTGGCGCGGGCGAGCAGCGCGGTCATGCGCATGTGCTCGCCGCGGTTTAGCGCGACGACCGAACCGATCATGCCCAGCCACAGGAACACCGCCTGGGCAAGATCATCGGTCCAGATCAGCGGATGCTGGAACACGTAGCGGGCGATGACACCGAGCAGCAGGATGATGACGTCGGCCAGAACGAGGCGGCGGCGATGCGCTCCAGCACGTAGATCAGCGGGCGTTCGATCCCGCCGGCGATGCGCGCCACGACGGTGGCCCGCGTATCGGCGCGAATCGTGGCCCCGGCGTGGCGCGGGCTTGGCATGCCATCCATCGGCGGCTTCCCGGGTCAGGTCATCGGGCCGGAGATTTCCTCCAGCGCGTTCCAGACGTCGGGACCCAGCTTTTCCTTCCACTCGGCGTAGAAGCCGACGTCCTTTAGCTTCTTGCGGAACGAGGATGTATCGGCCGCACGTGTTCAACTGCATGCCCTTTTCGGCCATGAAGGTCTGCGCGTCCTGGTTCAGCGCGGCAGATCCTTGCGTTCATCGATGCCAGCCTGGTCGAAGCTTTCCATCACCAGGTCCTGCATGTCCTTGGGCAATTTGCCGAAGGCACGCGGGTTGATCAGCGTGTACCAGCCGTCCCACATGTGGGACGTGATCGACATGTACTTCTGCACTTCATACAGCCGCGTGGTCTTGGCCAGCGAGGCGGGGCTTTCCTGGCCGTCCACCACGCCGGTCTGCAGCGCGGTGTAAAGTTCGGAGAAATTCATCGAAGCAGGCGCGGCGCCGATCGCTTTCCAAGTGGAAACCTGGATCGGGCTCGGCGGCGCGCGCAGCTTCAGTCCCTGGATGTCATCGACCGTATTGATCGGGCCCTTGTTGTTGGTGATCTGGTGAAAGCCGCTGTCCAGGATCTTGTTGGTGGTGAGATAGCCGGCCTTCTTCAGGTCCTCGCGCAGCAGCGCCTGCAGTTTGCCGTCCGCGGCGGCCCAGACCTCGTCATAGTTCTTGAACGCGAACGGCATGCTGAGGGCGGATGTCAATGGCGCCGCGGTCGCGGTAATGACGTTCGACAGCACCATCATCTGCACGCCGCCGATACGGACCTGCGTAAAGGTATCGATGTCGGTTCCCAACTGGCCGGAGTGGAAGACGGTGATATCGAAGCGGCCGCCCGACTTTTGCTTGACGCGCTCCGCGGCCTCCATGTAGCGCACCGACGATGGATGGACCGCAGGCTGGGAACTGGTGAACTTCCAGTTGATTTCGGCGGCGTGCGCGAACCGCGGCAGCAGGATAGAGGCACCTGCGAGCGAGCGGCGCGACGCCTGGTAATGTTCGGCATGGTGGCATTCCTCCCTCTGTTTTCTTCTTATATCGACCGTAGCCGAGGCCGCGGGTTTTGTCATGCCGGCCAGCCCGGACTTGTGTGAACACAGGTTCCAGGGGTGAACGCAGGGCTTGGTTGGGTGCTCTGGGATGCCTCCTTCTAATCTATCCGCCATCTTCGCCTTGCCGGCCGCCCCGAGGCAGTTCAGAGCGAGGCACTAGTGGGTGATCTGTTGTCATTTCGATATTGTGAACGATGTGTGATATACAATTTGATCTAGATCAACCCGTTTCCCTGCCGTTTTTGGAAATGTTCGTGACGAGGAATTGGGCCCGGAACGGCTCCATTCGGCCTCACCAACGGCAAGGTTTTCACGATGCAAATCGCAGGATACAGTTTTCCCGATAGCGTAAATGTTTTGTTACCGTCGATGGCGGGAGCCGACTGGCTGGCCTTGTACCTTATCTGGGGGACCGTCGGCTTCGCGGCGGTCGTGACATTCTGGCAGGTTCGAAAGGAATCCGGCGGCTTGCGAGCCTTCCTCCGTCACTGCCTGCCAGAAGGTGTGCTGACGCATAAGTCGGCGCGGGCAGACTTCCTGTTCTGGCTGTCGCGCCGCATCTTCATGCCGCTGCTGGTTGTTCCTCTGGGTTTATCAACCGTCACGGCGGGGTATGCAGCCTACTCGCTATTGACGCTGATTTTCGGGCCTGTGGTCCATACGGGCCCCGCGAGTACGCTGACACTCTGCGCATTCACCATATCCATGGTTATTGCGTATGACTTTTCATACTACGTCTATCACTACCTTTGCCATTCGGTCCCCATGCTGTGGGAACTGCACAAGGTGCATCACTCGGCTCAGGTCATGGTCGGGGTGACCAAGGATCGTGTGCATCCGCTGGACGAGATTCTGAACCGTTGGTGGAATGGGCTGATTTCGGGAATGACCTACGGCATCTGGCTGTTCTTTGCGCTTGATCCAGTCGAACTGACGGTCTTTGGAGTCAGCGTGTACACCATCCGCAACCTGCTCATGATGGATGTTGTCCGCCACACGCATCTGGAGATGTCCTACGGAAAATGGCTCAACAAGATCTTCCTGTGCCCGTATTGGCATCAGCTTCATCACAGCATCGAGCCACGGCACTACAATCGGAACTACGGACTTCTGCTATCGGTTTGGGATGAGTTGTTCGGGACGATCGCCGTTCCTGAACCCGGAGAACACTTCACCTTTGGCCTGGCGAACGGTGAGCATGACGCGTACCAGTCACTCACCCGGTTGCATGTGGTTCCGGTGGTCAGGATGTGGGGATTAGCTAGCGGCTGGATCCAGCGGCACGTGTCCCTGCGCCACTCCGCTCGATCCCCAGAGGGAACGCCGCGGAAATTTCCCGCCGCATCCCCAAACCACGGTGTTGTTCCATGACCTTGTTGTTGGCCGGGGTCCCTGACCTGCGGTCCGCCGCATTGGGGCGCACCTCAGTCCCGACTCACTATCCCTTGGCCTTCAGTGGCCTACCGATCCCAACAGTCCGTCCGAGAATGCGGCGAACGTCCGGGGCGCGACACCAATCAGCTTAGATAAGACGGAGAACTTCAATGAGAACGATGACCGATGTCGCCATCATCGGCGCCGGACCCTATGGGCTGTCACTTGCCGCGCACCTCGCGGCCGAGCAGGTAGACATCAGGGTGTTTGGCCAGCCGATGCAATTCTGGCGCAACCACATGCCCGAGGGGATGGTGTTGAAGTCTGAAGGTTTCGCCTCGGATCTGTGGCATCCGAAAGGCGCGCTGACGCTTAAGGATTTCTGTGCTGAGCGCGGCGAACCTTACAAAGACTTAGGCCTCCCGGTGCCGGTCCAGACGTTCTGTGACTACGGCATGGCTTTCCAAAAGCGCTTTGTGCCGATGCTGGACCCGCGGTCCGTCACCAAGCTGGATCACGGCCGGGATGGCTTTGTGCTACGGCTGCAGGATGCGACGTCTGTCACGGCCACCCGCGTCGTCCTGGCGACGGGAATAGGAAGCTTCCCCTATATGCCCGCCGAGCTTGACGCCGTTGAGGGCGCGCACTGCTCACATAGTATCGAGCACCATAATCTTGATGAGTTTGTTGGCCGCGACGTTCTGGTGATCGGCGGTGGTGCTTCGGGAGTTGAGTTGGCCGGACTGATAAGTCAGAGGGGCGGCCACGTTACCTTGGCGACCCGACAGGACCGCATCCCGTTCTGCGATCCGCCCTCCCCGCGCAGTTTCTGGGACAGGATCAAGGCGCCCCAAACAGGATTGGGCACAGGCTGGCGGTCAGTGGCGTGCGTGATGGCGCCGATGGTGTTTTACCAAATGCCGAAGAAGTTCCGCCATATGGTCGTGAGCAAGCATCTCGGTCCGGCTCCGGGATGGACTTCCCGCGCCGAAGTAGAGCGGAACGTGGCCCTGATGCTGGGAACAAACCTCGTGCAATCCAGTATTGCCGGGGATCGGGTCCGTGTTGCTTTTGCCGAACGTAAGGGCACGCAAAGTGTCGTGGAGGCGGACCATGTCATTGCGGCGACCGGGTTCAAGGTTGACGTGCGGCGGCTGGGATTCCTCAGTCCGGAAATCCTGGGGGAAATGGAACTGGCTGATCAAACCCCAGTGTTGTCCAGGAATTTCGAAACATCCGTGCCGGGGTTGTTCACTGTCGGAGTGATGGCTGCCAATAATTTCGGGCCACTGCTTCGGTTCGCCTACGGAGCGGGTTTTGCGTCAAGCCGCCTGACCCGGCATCTGGTTCGCGGACTGGTCCGCCACGCTGAGCCCAGGCAACGTGAGATGGCCTCAGCGGCATGAGAGCCTAGGCTTTCTGACTGACCAGGTAGCACTCAGGCGCTGCCTGGTCAGGCTTCGAGATCGGCATCCCAATACAGGAAGTCCAGCCACGTCCGGTGCAGGTTCTCACGGGCAACATACCATTTCGCCGCTTCGTCGATCTGGTGCGGCGTCGGCTCCGACGGGCTGCAACGCAGGCGCAGTCCCGATTGCTTCAGGGAGCGGCTGCCCTTGAACAGATTGTCCGCCTGGCAACATGTCACGACGTTCGACCAGCTTGTCACGCCGCCTTTTGACCGCGGCACGATGTGGTCAAACGTCAGGTCCCTGGCCGGCAACGTTTCACCGCAATACTGGCAGCTAAACCTGTCGCGCAGAAAGACGTGGTAGCGGGTGAACGCCACCTTGCGGCGCTTGTGGAACCGCTTAAGGGCCACCACGGATGGAATAGGGAACGAGCGGCGGGTGGAGTGGACCTCCGTCTCATAATTGATGACGGGGTTGACCCTCTCCTGGAGCACTGCGACCAAGGCGTCCTGCCAGGACCAGACTGACAGCGGCCCCCAGCTCAAAGGCTGCATGTCTGCGTTCAGAACCAAGGTCTGAAGATTGGGAATATGGCTCACGGGCAACGTCTCGGCGGAACTGCCGTGGTCCGCCTAGGACTGGGAAGATGCGACCCCCCGTATGGCAATAGCGACTCCCTTGCAGCGGGAGCGCACGAACGCTGGCATCCAGAAATCGTCGAATCGCCAGATTGTGCGCCGCCGAGAACCTGTATGATTTATGCCAGAGCACCAACCGCGCCGCAACACTTGTCGAAAGTGCCGGATTTCCGCGTGGCAGCGGACATTCCAGCCGAACCGTCGGTCCGGTTATTGCTGTGCCAGGTGTGGCGATCGTGCGGGATTGGAGGAATGGCAGGGCTTCGGTTTGCGGAATGGGGGAAATCGGCGCGGCCAGACACGGCGGCAGGATAGCGTTGTAACTCATTGAATTTATGTTTTTTATATCAGTCGGGGGGGGACAAATCCTGGCACTCCACCCTTTTTCTCCGATCGAACCGCCCGGCCGCCCACTACTCCGCGGGCGATCCGGACTGCTGACAGGCATCCGGATCCGGCGCCCGCTTGCATGCGCCAGACGCCGGGTCGACAGAGGGATGCGCGCCACCGCCGTCATGCCGTTGCGATCAGTTGCAACGAACATGTCATGCACCGCGATGTCGGTAAGCGGTGCGCACGGCATTGCAATCGGGCTCCTGGTTTATGCTGGGTCGGTAAGCTATATACCGCGCGTCATGGTGACTGACCTTCCCAACCTCCTGACGCTGTCGCGCATCGCGGCGATACCGCTGATGGTGGCGCTTCTGGCACTCAAGACGCCGGGAGGGGATCTTGCTGCCTGCATTGTTTTCAGCGTCGCGGCGATCACTGACTACTTCGACGGCATGTTGGCCAGATCCCGCCGGCAGCAGTCGGACCTGGGGCGAATGCTGGACCCAATCGCGGACAAGCTTCTGGTGGGCGCGGCGCTGATGATGCTGGTGGGACAGAACAGGCTTTCCGAACCGGGCCTGTATCCAGCAATCGTCATCATGCTGCGTGAGATCCTGGTCAGCGGGCTGAGGGAATATCTTGCAGGGATCAGGATAGGCTTGCCGGTGACGCGCTTGGCCAAGTGGAAAACAGGCTTCCAGATGGGCGCGCCGGTACCCTCGTGGCGGGAAATTCGACAGCCGTAATCCTTCGGCTGGATTTTTTGCCCGTGTCATTCATCGGGGAGACGATGCTCTGGATCGCGGCGGTGCTGACCTTGATTACGGGCTGGGACTATTTGACGGCTGGATGGCGCCACGCCGCGACTTCGACACCGCGCAAGTCACCCGCGGCGGAGTGAAAGGTCCTTGTTTATCGCAGGCCCGATGTTGCAAGCTGCCGTCATCGCCGCCGAACTGTGTTGTGTGGCCTAATGAATAGGATTTCGTATCTCAGGCGATCGAATTAGAACCTTGATGCACGCCATTTGAACCAAGAGAGGTCGCCATGAGCGAGGATCTGGTTACCGCTATGGCCAGGATCGAAGTGCTTGAGAATTTGATATCGGGTCTGCGCCATGATCTTCGGGGTGCAATTTCTTCGACGTCACTTGTAGCAGACGCCCTGTCAGCTAATCGCGACCCCGTGGTTTGCCGCGCCGGCCAGCGCATTGCCGCCACGGTCGAACGGATATTGACGGTGATCAATGCAACGGTGCAAGTGGTTCCATCTCGCGAGCGTTGACGTGGCGTGGCCTTCGGCAGCCGCTCACGTGGGGATGAACACCCAGTTCGCGTGCGTCGCGTCAGCGGTTTGAAGGCGGTTCTCGGAGCTATCGGAAAAGCCGACAAGCACCGTCGCTTGGCTAATGCCCTGTTGCAACGCGGCCGTCCAGGCTTGCAAGCCAGCTTGGTCAGCGGGTCGGTGCAGCACATTTTGGTATAGCGTGGAGACAAAGTCGCCAGCGGTTAGCGCTACTCCATGCTTCTGCTGAAATTCGGCCGAGTTGAGAAAGCCTTGAGCTATCTGCGTTGGCGAAGTGCCGGCCGCCAACATGGCCGACCAGCCACTCAGTCCGGCTGTATCAGGGGCACGATCCAATGCAGCTTGATAGAGACGATAGGCCTCGGCGTCGTTGACATCGCCAGCCATTGAAATGGTGTTGGCCCGATTCTCCGCGCTTTCCGCGAAGCCTAGCAGCACCGATCCGCGACTGGTACCGGCTGACAATGCTCCGGTCCACGCCTGTGTACCGCCGGTATCGCCCGGACGCCCCAATACGTTCTGATAGAGGCGATCGACGAACCCCGCATTCGATAGCGTGCCGTAGTCACCGATAAACTCAGGCGATGCGGCGAAGCTTGTTGCAACGACGCTCAATGGTACGAACGAGCTATCGATTACGTTTGCCCAGGCTCGGAGCCCCGCAACATCCGGTGCACGACCAAACGCGGCAAGATACAAGCGCGACACATTTTCGGCGTTTCCGGTGGGATCAAACACGCCTATCCCGTCTTGGAACGACACCTGGCCGGCAGGAAGCTTCTGGACAACGCCAGTGGCAATGTTGACCGCGCCGCACGACCCGTTATCGTCCCAGATGATATAGCGACTATGAAGCCCCGCTGCACTTGTCTCGATCACGCTGGTAGTCTGATCCGGCAAAGCACTTTTGTTAGCCGTGGGATCAGTGACCTCAAGCGTGAAAGTAGTCGTTTCAGCGATTGCACCGGGCGGTAAATCGGCCGGATGGAATGTAAGTGCCTGAAGCTCATTTGTCATGGCCGCCGCCGTCGTGGTTGCCAGGACGTATACTCCAGGTTTGACTTCCGTCAGGCCGGTGCCGGTCAGTCTACCATTGGCATCGCCGTTGCTCACGGTGATGGTCGTCCTGACGGATGGGTTCGCGTTCGCGTCCCCCACTGTCACGGATGAAAACGGATTGACCACGTTTCCCGGCGACACGGTCTGGCCCGCCCGGGTGCCGGAAATCGTCGGCGGAACAGGAGTGACGGCGGGCCCAATGTTCAAAACACTCGTGACGGTATCCCGAGCGGTGAGTCCGGCCTTGTTATCCGTTATATCCAGTTCGAACTTCACCGTCTTCGTCTGGCCGGCTGCAAGAACCGTTGTTGCGAACTTCAAAGCTTGTAGCTGATAACCAATACTGTAGTTCAGGGCGGTAAGAGTATAGACACCTACGCCCGTCTTGCTGAGTCCGGGGCCTGTCAGCAAGCCATCTTCATCGGTTGGTGTTCCGCCATCCCTGATGGTTATCGTCGCAGTATCCGTGGAATTGCCCTGGCTCACATACTGCCCGTTGAGATAATAATACCCACTAAAATCTGTGTCAGTAATATTGGCGGTTGCAAAAGGACTGATCTTATCGCCGGCATTGACGGGCTGATTGGCTACTGTCCCGGCAATTAGGGGAGCAGTGACAACATTGATTACAAGCGGAGCATCGACAGCCAGGTTGCCTTCGCCGTCGCTCACCGCAACCGTCGCGAGCACGACCGCAGTCTGACCGGAAGAAAGGGCGGGCGCGACATAAACCAGTCGATTGAGAAGAGTGGTGGCAAAGATAGGCGTACCTGTATGAAGACCCGCTTCGGCGAAAGTACTACCGTTGAATGTCCCACCACCATTTGGATCGACTAGTCTCCCAAAATCAGAAACTGTCGGGTAGCTGTATTGGGGCTGTGACAATGTAACCGAGACGCTCTCTGCATTGCCCAACGCGGCGCTATCGGTCGCGGAAATCGAGGCAAATAGAGTGGTTTCCTGTCCACCATTGACGACCACAGGACTTCTTGGAATTGTCACTGATAACGATCATGGAATACACTTCCGAATACTGAAGTCGAACTATTTTGATCTGTGATTTCTATCGCCCGGCCGCACTAGCGCCTGCTGATGGAAAACTGTCAACCCGTCTCGTCACTCTCCGACAAGCAGTTTCCAAGTATTTACGGGACCGTGATTCGAGCGGCGTGTTCGTGCCACGAGCACGCATATCTCAATAGTTCAAGTCTGGAACGAGAGGATTCTTTCAGTTGGAGCGTGAAACAGACGGGCGCGGAGCCGCGTCACGGATCGTCTGTTCAGGCATCACAAGATCGACATACCTAGCGAGCCAACGCTCGCCACCTGTAGCGACTGGACAAATCAAGACAAAAGTCCAGCGGCAGCGACCTTAACTTCGGTCTGCCCGTACGATGAAGTGTGCCCGCAGGGAAGCGGCCCCGGGGGCTAGCGGTAACCGCGTGCCGCCACGCGGACAGAGTGCTAAGCTAATCCCGATCGAGGCGGCCGTCTGTGATCATGGCGTATCGGCGCAGGGACTTGCATCAGGTGGTGGTCTTGAGCAGTTCACATTCGCGCGCCGCTGTACCGGTTGGGATAAGGCATAGGCTCGGTTCTAATGTTTCCAGTCGTCGGGAACCACCCCGCCGTCGGCGGCCAGTTTTGTCATCACCTCGGCGTGCAGCCATGTATTCATCACGGCTGAGTCCTCTTCGCTACCCGCATAGCCAAGCTCCTTAGCAAGGCTTTTACGGTTCGACAGGCTGCTGTCGAGGCCAAGCAACTTGAGCAGGTCAACGATGGAAGTCCGGTAATTGAGTTGTTGACCATTTTTGGCGGCTAACGCGGCCAGCGTTGCATCCACATCAACCGGGAGCGTCGTTGTTGCCGATTTCATGTCGGCATCAGGCTTGGGAAGCGTACTCGCCGATTGATCCTGAACGGTGGGCGATACCGCGTCAGCAACGGCTGGGGTGACGGTAGAATGCGCTTCAGGCGATCCAAAGATCGCGTCTTTGATGCTGCTGAACAACCCCATGGTTCCGCTCCCCTTGGACCGATTTCGTCCATTCATAGAAGCTTGCGGTCCGTCGGGATAGCCGCATCCGGCGAGTGGTCACAAACGGCTTGCTTGAGGAACAGGACTAGAACGTAAGGTCCTAAGGAACGCTGAAAATGGTGCCGGCAGTAGGAATTGAACCTACGACCTACTGATTACGAATCAGTTGCTCTACCCCTGAGCTACGCCGGCCATTCAGGAGCCGCACGCTATACAATCCCCCCGCACCGCAAGCAACCGACTATAACAGCCTGCATGACAACGGACCCAATGCAGCACGCCCTGGAAGAAGCCAGCCTCGCCCAGGCGCGTGGAGAAGTCCCCGTGGGCGCCGTTGTCCTCGGGCCGGACGGCACCATACTTAGCCGGGCCGGCAACCAGACGGAGGCTGACAACGACCCGACCGCGCATGCCGAGATCCTCGCCCTGCGGCAAGCGGCCAGGCTGCGTCGTAGTCCACGGCTGCCTGATTGCGATCTGGTCGTGACCCTGGAGCCCTGCCCGATGTGCGCTCATGCCATCAGCCTGTTCCGCATCCGCCGGCTGATCTTTGGCGCCTACGATCCAAAGGGCGGCGGGGTCGAACATGGCCCCCGCCTGCTGGAAGCCGATTCCTGCCACCACCACCCGGAGATCATCGGCGGGGTTCGTGAAATCGAGGCCGCCACATTGTTGCGCGACTTTTTCCGGGACAAGCGGCAATAACAGGCCATGCGGCCAGCCTCCTTGCACCCAGCCTCCATGTTCAGCGCACCCGATCTCGTGCGCCTGCCGATCGTGGTAAATGCCCGCGCGATCAGCCTCGCGGAGGGTATTCGCGCCGGCCTCTCGGTTGCCGTGATCATCGCGCTCAATGAGTATCTTCAGTTGGTGCCGCTGCGTGAGGCCGCACTTGGCGCGCTGCTGACATGCATCTGCGATCCCGGTGGCCCGATCCGCCGCCGTGTGCCGGTTCTGCTCAGCTTTGCCCTGATCGGCGCGGCTGTGACCGCGGGCTATGGATTGCTGCGTGACTTCGGTCCGGCCGTGGCCCTGCCCCTAGGCGTCTTCGGACTGTTCTGTTCGTCGTTCGTGCGCATTTACGGCCAGGCGCCGCAGCAACTTGGCGCGCTTCTGGCGACCGTGCAGATACTGGCCCTGGATTACGGTGAACCCAGCCTGAAGCAGGCGGGCATAGTCGCCGCTTCGTTCACCGGGGGCGCGCTTTGGGCAATTCTACTCACCTTGGTGATCTGGCGGATTTATCCATTCCTGCCGGCGAGGCGGGCCGTCGGCGAGGCCTATCGGCAAGTGTCGGAACTGGTGCGCGATTTGCGGGCACTGGTGCTGGCGCCGGACATGACCGATGCGAGCTGGGAAGCCCATGCCCGCACTCACCGCCGAGCGACCCGTGACGCGATCGAGGCCGCCCGCACGGTGGTCATGGATACGCTGAGGGCTCGCGGCGCTGCCAGCAATCGTGCCGCTCAGGCGGTGATCCGGCTGGAAACCGCCGATCAGATATTCGGCGGGCTGATCGCGCTCAGCGATCTTCTGGAGCACGGCACGCCGGCGGATCGAGCCGTCGCCGAACACATCTTGCGCCGGATGCGCCCCGTCCTCCTGCTGCTCGGGCGGGTTGCGGTGAATGACGACCCTGTGGCGCATCGCCGCATAGATCGCTCCATCGACGGCATCTTGAAGGACATGTCGGAGCTGGCGGCGGATTCTCCGGTACGGGGGGTTCTCGACCAGATCAACGAACGGCTTCGCATCGCACACACGCTGGCGGTCCCGGCGAACCTGATCCCCGGTGCTGATCCAGCCGGACGCACGGTTTCCCTCTGGCAGCAGGTAGCCCGGCCGCTGCGGGCCAACCTGAACTGGAGGTCTCCGGCCCTGCGTCACGCGCTGCGAAGCGCGGTCATGGCCGGACTGTGCTTGGGCTTCACCATGATCTGGTTCACGCCGTACGACCACTGGCTGACCATCACCGTGGTAGCGACCATGCAGCCGTACCTCTCCCTGACATACACCCGCGCATTGGAGCGGATCATAGGCACCGCGCTGGGAGGTGCGATCGCGGCGGCCGTGGGGCTGGTGTGCACGACCCCGGTGAGCATCGGGGCGGCAATGTTCCTGCTATCGATGGCGGCGTTCGCGATCCGGGCGGTCAGTTTCGGGTTGTTCATGATGGCTCTCACCCCCTTGGTCGTGCTGCTGGTCGAGACCGGATCGCCGGACACGGGAGAATGGTTCATCGCCGCGGCACGCGCCGCCCTCACCACGGTTGGAGGGTTGATGGCCGTCGGGGCAAATTTTCTGCTGTGGCCAAGCCATGAGCCGGACCTCGTGGCGCCTGAGGCCAGGAAGGCAATTGCAGCCCATGGTGCATACGCCGACGCTGCTTGCTCCGTACTGCTGAAGGAGGCGACGCCCTCCCAGCTTGGCCGGGCGCGTTCGGCGGCCGGCGTTTCGACCAACGCCTTGGAAGCGCTGATCACCCGGGCGATGCTTGACCAGGCAAGCAAAACCGTGATCCGCTGGAGGCGGCGATGGTGATTGACGCCGCCCTGCGCCGGTTTGCCGGCCGCTTGGCGACATTGCAGCATGATGCGGCATTGGCGGAGCGCGTACCCCGGCAGGCGCTTGCCGCATGGCGGGATTGGGTTGTCAACTCGATGCGCCGGCTCGCGTCCGGAGATTTCAGAGTTGCAGCCCCGGCCGACCATTGTCGAAACCGACGCGCTTGGTCGAATTGCCAGGCAGATCGAACTGATGTCGGGTGCGATGGTCCGGCTGCGCTAGACTAGGGTATCTTCGAGGTCCCTAGCCTGCGGCGTGCCGCCACCGGTCTCGCGCGGGCCGCCTTTTCAGCTATGCCGCTGATGCCTTCGCGGCGGATCAGTTCGGCCCAGACATCAGTCGGGTTGACGCCGGACGACACCCACAGCACCAACAGGTGATACAGCACGTCGGCGCTTTCGGCGATCAGGGCATCACGGTTGCCAGCGACCGCCTCGATCAGGCACTCGACCGCTTCCTCGCCAAACTTCTGCGCCACCTTGGCGGGGCCCCGGGACAGCAGGCGGGCGGAGTGACTGATGGTCGGATCAGCGTCGCGGCGGCTTTCGACCACCGCGAACAGACGGTCCAGCACCACCGCGTCCGAACTGGACGAGCGCCTGGCGACCGACAGCACGGCTTCTTTGACTTGCCGGATGGCTTTCCGCGAAGGCTTTGCCGGCGTGCTTTCGATGCGAGCAGCGCTTTCTTCTTGGTCGACTTCGCCATGTCAGGCAGCCTTGCGCGGCAGGCGGACCGGCAATCCGGCATCGGCCAGCGCCTGTTTGACCTGGGCAATGGTGAAGGTGCCGAAATGGAACACGCTGGCGGCCAGCAGGCCGGTGGCGCCTGCCCTGGCGCCCTCGACGAAATGCTGCCAGCGTCCCGACGCCGCCGGAGGCGATAACCGGCACGCGCACTGCGCCGCAGGCGGCGCGCAGCAGATCGAGGTCGAAACCCTGTCCGGTGCCGTCGCGGTCCATGCTGGTCAGCAGGATTTCGCCGGCGCCGAGCGATACCACCTGACGGCACCAGTCGATCGCATCGATGCCGGTGTCGCGGCGCCCACCATGGGTGAACACCTACCACTTGCCGGGCGCGGTCTGCTTGGCATCGACCGCGACCACCACGCATTGGCTGCCAAACTTCGTCGCCGCCTCCCGCACCAATTCCGGCCGCGCGACGGCGGCGGAGTTGATGCTGCATTTGTCGGTGCCGGCCAGCAACAGGCGGCGCATGTCCTCGGTCGAGCGGATGCCGCCGCCGACGGTCAGCGGCAGAAACACCCGCGCGGCGGTGCGCGAAACGACATCGAGGATGGTGTCGCGGTTCTCATGGCTGGCGGTGATATCGAGAAAGGTCAGTTCGTCCGCGCCGGCGGCGTCATAGACCGCGGCCTGCTCCACCGGATCGCCGGCATCGCGCAACGAGACGAAGTTCACGCCCTTGACGACGCGGCCGTCCTTTACGTCCAGGCAAGGAATGACGCGGAGTTTCAACATGGAGGGGCTTTAGAAAGCGCGACGCCGCGTGATGCAAGAACATATGCTGCATGCTGCACTCGTCCAGAAGCGATCAGATAACCGGATGAGTCTCGCGTCTTATCCGGATATTACGTCCAGCGAAAAGCGCCAGCGCCTCGCGCCGGATCGACCCGGCCGTCATACAGCGCCCGGCCGACGATAACGCCCTCGATTCGCGTGCCCACCGCCGCGTGCCTTCAGCGCCGTCAGGTCGGCCAGCGAACCGACGCCGCCGGAGGCGATGACCGGGGTGGTCAGCCGCTGCGACAACGCCACTGTCTGATCGAGGTTCAGGCCGCTCAGCATGCCGTCGCGGCCGATGTCGGTGTAGATGATCGCCGATACCCCGGCGTCCTCGAAGCGCAGCCCGAGTTCGGCGGCCGGCATGGTGGAGGTCTCGGCCCAGCCCTTCGGTGGCGACGAAGCCGTCGCGGGCGTCGATGCCGACGGCGATGCGGCCGGGAAACGCCTTGCAGGCCTCGATCACCAGCGGCGGGTTCTTGGCCGCCGCGCTGCCCAGGATCACGCGGCGGATCCCGGCATCCAGCCAGGCGGCGATCCCGGCGATGTCACGGATGCCGCCGCCGAGTTGCACCGGAATCGTCACGTTGCCGCAGGATCGAGCGCACCGCGGCGGCGTTGACCGGCTTGCCGGCGAACGCGCCGTTCAGGTCCACCACGTGCAGCCAGGAGAATCCGGCGTCCTGCCAGGCCTTCGCCTGGGCACCGGGGTCATCGGCGTAGACCGTCGCCTGGTCCATGTCGCCGCGGCGCAGCCGGACGCACTGGCCGTCCTTCAGGTCGATCGCCGGATACAGCGTCAGCCCGGTCACCTGGCATTTCCCGCGCCGATCGCCGGCGACTCAACGCATTTGCCACTGGCACGCTGATCACTGGCACGCTGTTCACTGGCCGCTGCCCGCCTTGGGCGGACGCAGCCGCTTGTAGTAAAAATAGCCCGGCGATGGACTTGCCGCGCACCAGGGCATACTCGGGATGCTCGCCCCAGCGGATATAGCCATGCGACTCATACATCGCGATCGCCGACGGCCTGTGTCTCGCGCACATCCAGGTTGAGGATATGGTAGCCAAGTTCGCGGGCGCGATCCTCAACCGCCTCGGTCAGCATGCGCGCCAGGCCGTGGCCGCGGGCATAGGGAGCGATGTAGGAGTGCATCAGGCTCGCGGCGAACGCCTGTGCTTCGTTGTTGCGCGGCGGCCGCACCAGGATGGCGGAGCCGACGATTTCGCCGTTCAGGCGGGCGACGAACAGTTCCCGCTCCGGCACCAGCAGCACGCCGCGGAAGTAGGTTTCCAAAGCACGGCGGCCAGGTGGATTGACCCAGCCGAAGCCGCCGCCGTCGATGATCGCGGCATCGGTCGCCTCGCACAGCGTGTTCAGGTCGTTATCGGTGAACCGCTTGATCCGTTCGACAAGCAGTTCGGGTTCCGGTCGGCGAGGCGGCTGCCGGCATTGGTCAGGGTGCCCAGCGCAAGAAATTGGCCAGCAGGCGGATGCCGACGTCCTGGCTCTTTTCAACATGGAACTGCGTGCCGGCGCGGTTGCCCGCGACGACGATGGCCGGGACGGTGCCGCCGTAGTCGGTGGTGGCAATCGTTTCGGCCGGCGCGCCTTGCACCAGCGCGTAGCTGTGGACGAAATAGACGTGGTCGCCCGGCTTCAAGACCATCCAGCAGCGGGTGTGAGCCGGGCACAAAATCCAGCCCGTTCCACCCCATCTGCGGCAGTCGCAGGCCAGGTGCCGGCATTTCCGCCACGTCGCCCCTTGATCCAGCCAAAGCCGGGGTGACCGTGTGCTCCAGGCCGCGTTCGGCCATCAGTTGCATGCCGACGCAGATGCCCAGGAACGGCGTGCCGCCGTCGGTGGCGGTCTCGATCGCCTCGCGCATGCCCGGAACGGCGGCAAGGCCGGCGGCGCAATCGGCGAAGGCGCCCTGGCCCGGGCAGCACGATGCGATCGGCCGCCGCGACCATGTGCGGGATCAGCGGTGACCGCAACGCTGGCGTCGATGCCAGCCCGTTCCGCCGCCAGCGCCAGGGCCCGGGAGGCAGACGCCAGGTTGCCGCTGCCGTAATCGACGACCGCGATCCGCATCAGGACATCTCCGCCGCGCGGCCCATCAAGCGGGGTCCGGCCGGTAGCGGCTGGCGAGATCGGGGCGATGCGTCAGCAAGCCGCATGAAAGCGTCGTCGTGATTCGTCGCCATGAGCACATGGATCAACAGGTAACCTCGGTGCTCCAGCGCCCAGCGGCGGAGGTCATGGCCGGTCAGCCCGAGGCAAACGGCCAACCCCAGCGCAGAATAGGAGCCGCCGGCTGCGGCACAAGCGCCGCGATCAGCACGAAGGCGGCGAGGCTGAGCGCGGCGGCAATCCAGGCACGATGCGCAGCCAGCCAGAACGGGCCGAAGATCAACGCGCCCCAGGCGAAGCCTTCCCGGACCAGGATCGGTTCGGCATCCGGCTTCAACAGGGCGGTGTAGATCTTCACAGCGCCCCTTTGGTCGAAGGGATGGCGTTCCCGATGCGCGGATCGGGCTCCACCGCCATGCGCAATGCGCGGGCGGTGGCCTTGAAACAGGCCTCGGCGACGTGATGGGCATTGTGGCCGGCGCGGCGGGTAATGTGCAGCGTTACCATGGCGTTGAAGGCCAGGGCGCGGAAGAACTCCTCGAACAGTTCGGTATCCATCTCCCCGATCTTCGGACGCTCGAAACCGACGTTCCAGGCAAGGAACGGCCGGCCGGAAATATCAACCGCGGCCTCAGCAAGCGTCTCATCCATCGGGACAAGGGCATTGCCGAACCGGCGGATACCTCGTTTGTCACCAAGAGCGCGAGCCAAGGCGGCGCCGAGGACGATGCCTACGTCCTCTGTCGTATGGTGGAAATCGATGTGGAGATCACCCTCGGCGCGGATTTTGAGATCAAAGAGCGCGTGGCGGGCAAGCGCGGTCAGCATGTGATCGAGGAAGCCAATACCGGTCGCGACGTCGGCCACGCCTGTGCCGTCCAGGTTCACGGTCAGGGAGATGGCGGTCTCGGAGGTTTTTCGTTCGATCGTCGCGATGCGGGCCATGATATGCGTCCCACTACAGCGACTGCGGTCCGGGGTCCAGGGGAACCGTGGTGACCAGCTATTTCCGCGGGAACAGTTTCTTCCATGCCTTGTGCGCAGGCCCTGGACAGTCGATGAGCCGCGCCGCAACGGCCAGGGCAAGCCGGATGTTCCGGCCGTGGCCCGCCCCGCCGCCTTGCGTGGCTTCAGCCGCCGCGCTGCAATCCCAGCAGGTCCAGCGAAGCCGGCTCGCTTATGCCGGCGATGGTCAGGCCGGCATGCACCTGCCCCCGATGATGCGTCTGATGATTGAAGAAGTGCGTCAGCGCCGGCCCAATCGCCTGCTGGAATGTCTTCCCGCTCGAGTTCTGATACGAGATCATCCGGTCATACGAGGCCAGGCCGGTGACAAAGCTCAGGATCCGTTCATCCTCACGCTCCCGCGCCGCCCGCAGGTCCGCAAAATCCTCATGCAGGATCTGGTTCAGCCGCGTCCGGGCCGCGGGCCATCGCCGGTGAATCGCCGCATCCAGATGTAGTCCGCCACCAGGAGATGGTTGAGCGTCCCATGCACGCTGCCGAAGAACAGCCCGCTCGGCCGCTTCCGCACCTCGTCAGGCAACGAGGCCGCGTCATTATAGAGCCTCCGGTTGGCCCACCGGTTATAGGTCGCCAGTTCGTCGAAATGTTCCTTGAGCATGTTCGAAAGCTCCCTCGGATCCCGATCCTCTCGTCTTCGGTAATCCATCTGACGGCCGGACCTTCCGCGCTATCCTGGCGCAACCGGCGGCGAACCGGTAATGAGAAGGCAGCCTCCATGATGAGAAATCCTCATGTCCGCGCCATCATTCCGCGCCTTGCGCGCGTTTGCCGAAACCGTCCGCACCGGCAGCCTGGCCGCGGCCTCACGTGAACTCAACGTTACCCCGTCGGCGGTATCGCACCTGCTACGGGAATTGGAACAGTCGCTGGCGGTTACGCTGTTCATCAGGCGGGGGCCGCGATTGCGGCTGACGGAAACCGGCGAAAGGCTGGGCCGCCGCTTGATCGCCGACTTCGATGCCATCGACGCCGCTGTGACCCAGGCACGCCACTTGGCCGGAGACATGCGCGTTTCCGCGCTGTCAAGTTTCCTAACCCTTTGGCTGGTTCCCCGCCTGGCCGGGTTCCAAACGCTCCATCCGGAGATTCGCCTGTTGCTCAGCACCGGGACCCGCCCGGTCGACCTGTCCGCCGAACCCTTCGAGTGCGCGATTCGCTGGGGTCGCGGCAACTGGACGGACCTTGATTCGACGCTGCTGTTCCGCGACCGCCCGGTCGTCGTCACGAATCCCCGGCTGCCTGGACCCAGCACCCTGCCCCGTCTGGCCGCCCGCAGCCGGCCAGACGACTGGAAACTGGCCGCGGCAGCCCTCGGTTGGCCTGACATTCCGCCTACCCTGACGTTCGAAACCCGCGCGCTGGCCGTTCAGGCGGCGGTTGCCGGAATGGGCGCAGCCGTGGTGGACCGCAACCTCATTGCCGGGATGCTCGCGAGCGGGATGCTTGCCGAGGTTCCCTGCGAAACGCCGGTCACCGCCGAGGAAGGTCATTGGTTCGTCGCCCTGTCCGACCGCCTGCGCATCCGTCAGGTGCGGTTGTTTCGCGACTGGCTGTTGAGTGAGGCGGCGACAGCGCAATTAGCCCCTTTTCAACGCCGCATGAATCCGCCTTAGTTGGGTCCCGAATGTTCGGATTCATCGGCTCCCGCCTTCTCCAGGCTATCCCGGTTCTGCTGGTTGTCGGCTTTATTGCCTTCGCCCTGTTCGCCTATGTCGGCGACCCGGTTTCCATCCTGCTGGGCCAGGATTTCACCGAGGCGCAGCGGATCGCGCTGACCCATCAGCTAGGGCTCGACCAGCCGTTCTTTGTCCAGTACGCGCGGTTTCTCTGGACGGTCCTGCACGGCGATTTCGGGGTCAGCTACCGTCTGGCACAGCCGGTTGGAAGCCTTATCGCCGAACGGCTGCCGGCGACGCTGGAATTGGCGGTCACGGCGTCGGTTCTGGCTTTCGCGATCGGCGTCCCGATGGGCGTCTATACCGGCATAAACCGCGACACGCTGCTGTCACGGCTGTTCATGACGCTCAGCCTGGTCGGCGTATCGTTACCGAACTTCCTGCTGGGCATCCTGCTGATCCTGACGTTTTCCGTCGGCCTCGGCTGGCTGCCGAGTTTCGGCCGCGGCCCGGTCGTTCATCTCGGCGGATGGTGGACCACGGGATTCACCTCCTGGGCCGGCGTTCGCTCTCTAGTCCTGCCGGCGATTACGCTGGGCTTGTTCCAGATGACCCTGATCATGCGTCTGGTCCGGGCAGAGATGCTGGAGGTCCTGCGGACCGATTATATCAAGTTTGCCCGTGCCAGGGGGCTGACCAACCGCGCGATCAATTTCGGCCATGCGTTGAAGAACACCTTGGTGCCGGTGATCACGATCATTGGCCTGCAATTCGGCGGCATCGTTGCTTTCTCCCTGGTTACGGAGACCGTGTTCCAGTGGCCCGGTGTCGGGCTGCTGCTGGTGCAGTCCGTCGCGGTTGCCGACATTCCCGTAATGTCCACTTATCTGTTGCTGATCGCTCTGGTTTTCGTCGTCATCAACCTGGCCGTTGATTTGCTGTATTTCGCGGTTGATCCGCGCCTGCGCGTGCATCGATGATCGCCAGCGCCTGGAACAGCGACATGGCGTACAACTTTCGGCGGTCACCGATCGCGTTGCTGTCGGCCGTTATCCTCCTGATCCTGGTCGTGGCCGCCCTGTTCGCCCCGTGGCTCGCGCCACACAACCCGATGGATGTCGCCTCGCTGTCGCTGCTGGACAGCTTCAAGCCGCCTGTGGGGCTGCCCGACGCGGACTGGTCCAACCCCCTGGGTACCGATAACCAGGGCCGCGATGTGCTCTCGGCGATCATGTATGGCATGCGCATCAGCTTGCTGGTCGGCTTTCTTTCAGTGCTGATCGCGATCGTGGTCGGCATCGCCTTCGGCTTGACGGCCGGATACGCGGGCGGCGTCATCGATACAATCCTTATGCGCGTGGCCGATGTGCAACTGACGTTTCCCTCGATCCTGACCGCGCTGCTGGTCGATGGTGTGATCAGTGCCGCGCTACCCAGGACGATGCGTGACTCGCTGCAAATCTACATCATCATTTTCGCCATCGGCATCAGTCTGTGGCCAAACTTCGCCCGTACCGTCCGCGGCTCCACATTGGTCGAGCGCAACAAGGATTACGTCATGGCCGCCCGCGTCATCGGTGTGCCGTCATGGCGTATCATGCTGAGCCATGTGTTGCCCAACGTCATCGGTCCGGTGATGGTCATCGGCACCTTGGGCTTGGGATTGGCGGTCATCGCCGAGGCCACGCTGTCCTTTCTCGGTGTAGGACTGCCGTCCACGCAACCATCGCTGGGAACACTGATCCGTTTTGGTAATGATTTCCTGTTTTCCGGCCAATGGTGGGTGACGGTGTTTCCGGGCCTGGCGCTGATTCTGTTGGTGCTGGCGATTAATCTGCTGGGCGACTGGTTGCGCGATGCGCTGAACCCGAGGCTGCGCTGATGGCGCTGCTGGAGGTCCAGGACCTTACCGTCGAATTTCCCACGCGACGAGGTGTGCTGCGGGCGTTGGACCGGGTGTCATTCGCGATCGAGAGTGGTGAAATCCTGGGCGTGGTCGGCGAATCCGGCGCCGGCAAATCGCTGACCGGCGCGGCGATTGTTGGTTTGCTGGAACGCCCCGGCCGCATCGCATCCGGCGAGGTCCGGCTGGACGGGAAACGCATCGATAACCTTTCGCCGGAACCACTGCGCCGCATCAGGGGACGGCGCATCGGCACCATCTTCCAGGATCCGCTGACGACATTGAACCCGCTGTACACAATCGGGCGCCAGCTTATCGAGACGATGCAGACCCATGCCCGGCTGTCCGAGGCCGAGGCCCGCCGCAAGGCAATCGGCTGGCTAGACCGCGTCGGCATCCCCGCCGCTGCCCAGCGCATTGATGCTTATCCGCACGAGTTCTCCGGTGGCCAGCGGCAACGCGTGGTGATCGCGCTGGCACTGTGCGCTGAACCGGCGCTGGTAATCGCGGACGAGCCCACGACGGCGCTGGATGTATCGATCCAGGCGCAGATTATCACGCTGTTGAAGGATCTTACGCGCGATCATGGGACCGCCGTCATGTTGGTCACCCATGACATGGGGGTCATCGCCGAGACCGCCGACCGCGTCGCGGTGATGTATGCCGGGCGCATCGTCGAGATCGGTCCGGTCGGCGCCGTCATCCGGCTGCCCGCGCATCCCTATACCGATGGGCTGATGGCGAGCATCCCGTCGCTGGAGCACCGGGTCGGCCGTCTGCGCCAAATCGACGGCGCGATGCCGCGGCTGGACGCAATCCCCACCGGCTGCCGCTTTCATCCGCGCTGTCCACGCGTGTTCGGGCGCTGTGTGGAGCAGCAGCCGGAACTGATGAATGCCGGAGCAACGCGCGCCGCCTGCTGGCTGCACAATGATGGCTAAGGCAATGACGCTGGAGGCCGCCGCGGTCTCACACTACTTCGATGTGTCCCGCCCGTTCCTGCAACGCGTGTTTACCGGGGAGAGAAAGCGGCTGCTGCGCGCCGTGGATGATGTTTCATTTGCAATCAGTCCTGGAACCACATTTGCCCTCGTCGGCGAATCCGGGTGCGGCAAATCGACCATCGCGCGGCTTGCCGTCGGACTGTATAGCCCGACCACTGGCGACATCCTGTTCGAGAACCAGGCGTTGTCGTCAGCCCGAGCGCAACCGGCAATGCGGCGGCGGATGAATATGATCTTCCAGGATCCGTATGCGTCGCTGAACCCGCGTTGGCGCGTCTCCGACATCGTTGCCGAACCGATCCGCGCCTTCCATTTGGCGCCTCGGCGAAACGAGGTGCAGGCTCGGGTTGGGTCACTTCTGGCCCAGGTGGGGCTGACGCTGAGGGATGGCGAGAAGTTTCCGCACGAATTTTCAGGCGGCCAGCGGCAGCGGATTTCCATTGCCCGCGCGTTGGCGAGCGAACCGGATTTCCTGGTTTGCGACGAGCCCACCAGCGCGCTGGATGTGTCGGTGCAGGCGCAGATCCTGAATTTGATGCGCGACCTGCAGCTTCGGCTTGGGCTGACGTACCTGTTCATCAGTCACAACCTTGCCGTGGTCCGGCATATGGCAGACCGGCTGGGGGTGATGTATCTCGGCCGCATCGTTGAACAAGGGCCGGCCGAGACGATCTTTCGTACGCCACGACACCCGTATACGCGGCTGTTGCTCGACGCGATCCCGGACCTTGAACAGGTCGGGCGCGCGCGGACGCCCGTAGGCGGCGAGTTACCCAGTCCGATCGCTCCACCGCCAGGCTGCACCTTCCATCCGCGCTGTCCGCTGGCGAATGATCGTTGCCGCGTGGAGAAGCCAATTCATACCGTTATCGGCGATACGCAGGTCGCGTGCCATGCGGTCGAGGAAAGGCGGCATGGCTGACGATCAACGCGATCCAGAACGTGGACCACTGCGCGCCGTGGCGGGTCTCGGGTTGATCATTGTCATGATCGTTGCTGTTCTTTTCGTGATGGAGCGGTTGCGGCAGGCTTCCGCGGTCCAGGACTGCGTGGCGTCCGGCCGGACCAATTGCGTTCCGATCACATCCAGGTAGAGCGGTTTCCGTTGAGGATTGATGGACGCCGCCTGCTCGGATCATGCCACCAGATACATCGGCCAATTCTCAGTGATCGCCATCGGATCTATTTCACTCCACTTGGGGTGGGTGCCACGGGTCTCGCGGATTTCGGGGACGGCGGCGGCAAGCTTGTCGCGTATCATCTGAAGCTGATCATGCCTGGTCCTGGAGACATAGTTGCGCGTCACGAGCGAAGCCCGGATTGCCAGGGTCTGCACGCCCTCCTGCCCCAGATTGCGGTACGTCAGTGTTGTCTTCTCGTAGTTTTGCGCCAGCCTGTTCGTCATCGCATCAGACACGCTCAGTAGCTTGAAGGCGCGGGACAGTTCGCTCACCCAGCCTAGCGGCTGCCCGCCAACGGCCATCAAAGCGGCGACCTGATCGTTCTGCAATGCCTCAAAAGCCGCCGCCTGATCTGGATATTCCACCGGCGCCCATCCCAACAGCGTCATCGAGGCGATATTCTGCTCGGTGATGATCGCACCTCCCCAAAAGCCGATCTTCCGGCCACGCAGGTCATCGATCGAGTTCAAGTCCACCGGCTTGGCGTTGATGCCGGTGTTAAAGCCGAAGGCACTCAAGCCTCCTTCGTTTCGTGGGCCGGACCTGGCGACGAAATGGATTTCCTCGAGGTGCAGAAGCGCCAGTATTCGGATGCGCTCCTTGAGGTTCTTCTCCTTTACAGCGCGCAAGTTGAGCGCATCAAGCTGGGTGATCCCCAACTCTGCCTCGTTGCCCATCACTCGATCTATATTGGTCAGGGAGCCATCCGACTCCATGTTGGTGATCAGTCCCGGCGAGGCTTCATTGAATTCCTTCATCAGCCTGAAGTAAGTCCCCGTGGAACCTCCACTGGAAACCAGCATTGGCTTCGACACAGCCTGGCCGCGGCTGGAATGCCCCGCGATGCCAAGGGCGAGTGCAGGCACTGTGGTAAGAAGCGCACGCCGTTTCATTTCTATCTCCTATTGGATTTTGATGCAGTGTTGGCCGATTTGTATTTGAAAGCACCGCATTGCTTGAACTGGCTCGGACTTGCCGCTGGTGTTGATCTTATAGGCCCCGGCCACCAGCACTACCGCCGCTAGCAGTGCCAGGACGTACCTGCCCTTCACCACCCTCCTCCTCTTGCTGCTTCAGGAATGCCCAGGTGCGCCACGGAAACCGTTGCTGGCACCGGCATCACTGGCCGCGCGGATTGCTTTATTTCCACTTTCTGCAGGATTTGATCTATCTCGGCAAAGGAGAGGTTGAGTGCACCGCGAATGCTGTCGACTGCTTCGTCTTTCAGGAACTGGTCGGTAACATCTCCCCCCGCGGTTTTCTTCAGGAGAACCGAAAGTTCTCCAGTCGCCTTCGCCAACTTCCAGCGGTCGGCCTGTCTTGCCACGAAGCGCTCGAACTCCTCCAGCTTGATCCCGGTCTGTCGAAGCGACGCGCTGAGGCGATCAACCAGGTCAGATAGCTGATTAATGCTTCTCTCCAGGCTCGGGTCCTTTGTTCTGTGCCTGGCGACGTATTCGTCGAGTTTCTCACGCAGCGAGTCACGCATTGCGCTTACCGCGACGACCCGCGCGCCGGCGGCCTCGAAGGCTCGCTTCCTGTCCACAAGCTCCAACTGCAGGGTTTCGACAGGGTTCCGGCGGGCGGTTGCCTTCAGCATTTTGAAGACCTGAATTCGCCACCACCGCAAGATAAACGGCAGGGCCGAAAAGCCCAGGAACAGCAAGAGTCCTACAACGCCTGCCATGGCGGCCGTGGTGACGGTTGTCAGCGCGAGTATCGCGAGAGGCGACGCAAGGGCAAGCCCGAACAATGCTCCCGCGCCGTAAATCACTTTCTGCGGCAAGGTCAGGTTTCGAAGCTCCATCGGAAGATCTATCGCCATGGGTGGTTCCTTCCAAAGTTGCCAGTGGTGAAAGCCTGACCGGGACGGCTGCCAGGTCTTGTGCCACCGGTGCCTGATGTGGTGGGCCGATTTATCTGACGCCCAGGGAACCAAGCGTGAGGATCGGCTCATAGATGGAGCGAAGCGGGCGCGCCTGCCAGCAGAAATGCCGTATCAGCGGCGTACCATCGATGTCCCATTGACGGTTCGGATGGCGCCACGATATTCTGAAGGCGGCGCCCGCCGACGGAGATTGGCGGTGTTGCGGTGTCGGGTAGACCGAGGGGCACGACCTTGTTTTCGACGCAGACAAAGATGCTCATTCTATTCTTGTCCGACGATAATCCCCTATGGAGGATCACGCTTGTTTACCCGCCTAGTGTCGGGAAGATCGCCGCCTATCTCGGTGTGGGTCTAGGTACGATCGAGAACTGGAAGAGCGGCAAGAATGTCAACGAGAATACAATAGACGCCGCGTTCAACAAGATTTTCACGCGAATTGACGCTCCGCCCCTCGGTCTGAAAAACCGCAGATCGGAGAAAGCCGAATATTCACCGAGTATTTGTGTCGATCTCGACGAAAGGGACAAGAAGAAGGCAAGAACGATCGCCGAGGGGCTCTATTCCACATACAAGTCACTTGGTCACAGGATGGGCGATTTGCTCGAAAAGCCCAGCATCTACGATGTCGCCACGAACACGTTCAATATGACCATGGGCCAAGGCCAAAGAATTATCGATGAGGTCATATATGACAGGTTCTCAATGTTCCCCAACGTTTGCTACGAATTTGCAGACGATGCCGAAGCGTCGCTCAAGCGCTTCCGCGGCACGTATTACTTGTGGGCGCGGCGCGACGGACGGTGGCTGCAGTCGAAAATGCGCGTCAGGTATGTTGTAAGTATCAAGAGCCGCTGGGCCATCCGCTGCAAGTTGAACGTTCCGGTCATCCGCAGTGAGCCGTACCGAATCCCATACTGGGAATATGACGGCTTCCTGCGGACATACGAGAACAAAGTGTTCTGGATGTTTGAGAAGCGCGAACTCGAGGGTATCGATTTCTTCTATCTGATCACCTGTAAAGGTGATGTTCATGGTCACAACAGCGAGGCACGCTTCACCCTGTCCGGCAGATACCTCACCACCGGTCAGGACGCACAGAAATCCATCGTTACCGATGATGTGCTGCTGCAGCGCATTCCGTCGCAGGAGAGCGGATTGGATAAGCCGGTGAACGGTGCGGAGGCTGAAATGCGTTCCGGAATCCAGGCCGTCGAGGGCAAGGATGACTATACAATCATTGATAATCTACTGCAGGATTTCAGAAACTCCAGCCGTGGCTGAAGCATGATTGAACAGGTGGAATGCCGGAAGCAGACCATCCGGGACAGACTGCCGGACCTTATCGCCAACTCCATCTGTTGCGCAGCAGCCGTCGGCTGGATTTCGCCCAGCCGCCGACTTGGTGGCAACACCTAGTCACCCGAAGCCTCCACCGCTTCAAGCCGCGGACGCGCTTGGGAAGCGCCAGGGCGTGCATGGGTCGAGTAGAGCATCAAGCCAGTGAACGCGATCCCCCCAACAATATTCCCAATCAACGTCGGAATCTCGTTCCAAATCAAATAGTCCATGATGGAAAAAGCGCCGCCCATCATGAGAGCCGATGGAAACAAAAACATATTCACAATGGAGTGCTCGAAGGTCATGAAGAAGAACACCATGATCGGCATCCACATCGCAATGACCTTGCCGGGCACTGAGGTTGAAATCATCGCGCCGATGACTCCGGTGGAAACCATCCAGTTGCACATGACGGCGCGAACAAATAGCGTCAGCATTCCCGCCGCGCCATACTTCTCATAACCCAGGGTGCGAGCAACTCCGATACCGGCAATCAGCTTGCCGACGGGATTTGGCTCCGTTGCAAATCCGAAGGTGAAGACGATTGCCATCATCAAGGCCACGGTCAGTGCCCCAGCAAAATTCCCTATGAAGACAAGAAGCCAGTTGCGCAGCACCCCATTGACCGTAACGCCCGGCCGCTTATCAAGCAACGCCAGCGGCGTCAGGACGACGACCCCCGTCAGGAGATCGTAGCCGAGCAGATACAGCATTGAGAATCCGACGGGAAACAGGATAGCGCCGATCAACGGCTGGCCGGTCGCTTGATTTACGGTGATGGCAAAGGCTGCCGCCAAGGCTAGAATGGCACCAGCCATATAGGCGCGGATCAAGGTGTCCTTGGTTGCCATGAACACTTTCGACTTACCGGCGTCTATCGCCTTCTGTACAAATTCGGCTGGTGGCAGATACGACATCCGATTCTCCTGCTAAACGGGCCTTTTCATGCAGGTTTGATGCCATGTCGGTGGGTCGCACAGCTGATTGCATTCAACAACGCGTTGGCCAGGGATATAGTAAAAGCCCGCCCGGTTAACGCACGCCAGCGGCGCCGAAGCCGCTATCGGTGTTAGTCAGCCGGCGGGTTCCGACCGCTCGATCAACGACCGCACGAACGAGGCATTCCAGCGAACATAACCGGGCTGCACAAAGGCCAGGCGCGACCGGATTGTCTTGTGGGCATCCGCCAGCCGATGGAACGGGATCGATGGGAACAAATGGTGCTCGGCGTGATACGGCATGTCCCACATCAGCAGCCGCACCGGCGCACTCGTCAGCGTGGTGCGCGTGTTGGTGAGGCCATTCCGGTCCTCGGTGCAGCCGGTGTGTTCAGCGAGCAGATAGGCGCGTAGCGGCGGCTGTCCCAACAACTGAGGTCCAATCCAATACAGAAAAGGCGTCGCCCAGCCAAACAGCACCGCCGATAAAGCAGATCCCGCAACCATCAGCGCGGTCATCGCCCGCACGCTGCGAATGATCTTAGGGGCGGCGGCAGCGGTGACATAGGGATATGCGGCAAGGTCCCCGCGGCAGCAGTCCCAGATGACTTGCAACCGCAATTTCCAGAAAGGAACGCCCAGTATCCGCAGGACATAACCACCAAGCGTGGTTGGCTCCGGTGCCAGCAGTTCCGGGTCCTGGCCGACGATTTGCGTGTGACGGTGATGCGCGAGATGAAACGCCGTGTAGAAGTGCCAGTTCAGCAGCGACGGGCAGGACGTCAGCCAGCCAACAATCGCATTGGCGCGCCGGGAGGCAAATGCCGTCTGATGCATCGTCTCGTGGGCGGGAGCGAACAGCGCCGCCTGCACCACGCCGAGCAGAAACACTGCCGGCAGAACCGTCCAGCCGGAGGATATTGCCACCAGCCAGCCTGATGCGACCAGCAGAGCGACATGGATCGCCAGCCGCATACTGCCCTGCGTATCGGACCTGCCTTGCAGGGAGCGCAGTTCCTGATTGCTCAGCACACGTTCGGAAAGACCGGACATACGTCACCTTCTGCGCGATTGTTTGGCACAGACCGCCCCAATGGTTCGGCACACGGGCGATTAGTGCGCACCCAAATGCTTGGTTAGCAAGCCCTAGGCCATCCCCGGCGCTGGCCATGCCAAGACCGGCCGCCTACCGTTCGATCGCAGGTTGCCGCGCGGACGCCGATAATCTGCCTATAGCCGCGACAAGGTCCGGGTGTGCCAGCAAGAATCGCGGCAGGCTGGCCTCGGCGGCCCGAACTTCTGCCGCATTCGCGCCCTCCCAGTTCACCGCCGGCGTCACTGTCACGACCATTGGCGCGAAGGCCGAACCGGCCAAGCTGTTTACGGCCATGCGCAGGCGCATCAGCAGCCCGGGTCGAAGCGGAATACCATCGACCCATACAGAGGCCGCAATGATGAAGCTCGGATCATTCGAACGCAGGATGCGCCACGCGCTCGGTGTCCCGTCCACCGACTCCAACCAGCGCTCGGACAACCCCTCGGTCAATACACGCGAGATCATTAGCCGACGTGCGGACATCACTACCGCGGCGGTGGAGCGAGGCGAAAATGCCTCCCAACCCACAAGCATCGGCAGGTCGCCGCACAGGACAAGCTGGTTCCTCGCGGCGTTCGGGGCGCCTTTTTGTGCCGCCATGGCCTGAATCGTGCAATCCGGCCCGACCTCGATCCGCAACGGCGTTGTCACCGGCACCGTCTCAACCGCCAAGGCGGCGGCAATGCCTGGACTGACCGCGGCGACGATGAACACGCCGAGGGCTACGGCGAACAGCATGCGGATCGAAACCGGCGCGGCCGGCGTATCAGTGGGGGTCCATTTGGTGCGTGTCGAAATCTCATCCTGACGAAACGGCAGACCAAGCGCGATCAAGAGCAGGATGACGACAGAGAAGAAGATCCAGCCGTAGATGAGATGGTCCGCCGCCGCCGCCTGCGCACTACCCAGCAAATACCCGAGATAGACAATTCCGATGCCACGCAGCCCGTTGGCTATAATCGGAATGATCATGGAGATAAGGATGAACAACCCTCGCCGGGCCGCGCTGCGGTACATCACCAGTGCGTACAGGCAGCCGAACGCGATGGAGGCGATAAGAAAGCGCAACCCCGCACAGGCTTCGGCGACGAAGAACGTGCCCTGCGGAATTTCGATTATGTAGCCATCGATGTAGGCTGGAACATCAAGGATCTCCAGACCGTGGCGGATGAAGAACGTGGTCACGTCCTGCAATCGGGGGGTCAGGAACTCTCCGAATGGGACCAGGAAATACAAATATAGCAGCGGTCCGGCAAGCGCCCACCATAAGCGTTTTCCCAGCACCGCGAGGAACAGCAACTCCACGAAACTGATGACGACGAGTTGCCGCCCCTCCATGATGCCGAGTCGCTCCGACATCAGCCACAGACCGCAAGCGGAAAGCCCAGCATCAGCGCGCGAGGCATCGGTTGGACCGCGATGCCGGTCAGGTCGTGGCGGCGGTCCCAGACCAGAAACAGTGTTATCGGGATAATCAGGAAACAATGATTATAAGCGGTGGAGGCATCCCAGGTCTGGACCGCCGTAACCACTTCTGTATTGAACGGCCCGCCAAGGAGAAGCAGGCCCAAGGCCAGGGTCGTAAGAGACTTGCTCCAATCAAGGTAGACGGCTGTGGACGGTGCGTCGGCCAGGACCGGCGCGTTCATAGGAAGTCGGCGTTTGATCTTGTGCGCGAGGCCACCGGAATTAGGGGACGGGTTTCGGGTCTGGACGGACGGATTCCGGCTGGACCCTCATCGGGCACAGTTTCAACCTGGGAACTGATTCCCGCCGGCCGCACCACGTCATCAAATTGGCGCAACCTGGCTGACCAGTCGTCCTCGCGCACGATCCGCATCCGCGCGGCGGCGCCGATGGCCGAGCCATCCTTGCTTGTCGCCAGCCGGCAACAGGCGGCCGCGAAGCTGTCGGCCTCGTCAGCGACGATCACGTCTTTTCCAGGCTCCGCCTCGATCCCTTCCAACGCGCCCGAGGTCAGCACGACGGGCTTTCCCAATGACATTGCCTCCAGCACCTTGTTCTGGATACCGCGGGCAATCCTCATGGGTGCCACTCCCGCGGTCGCGTGCGCCAGGTAAGGACGCACGTCCGGAACCCTGCCCGTCACGAATACGCCCGGGATGTGCGCTAGCCGCTGGACCTCCACACTGGGCCCGTTCCCGACGATATAGAATTGCGCGTCCGGAAGGGACTGGCGGATAAGCGGCAGGACCGCAGTGGCGAACCACACCACGGCATCCACATTGGGCTTGTAGTCCATCGTGCCGGTGAAAACATAAGTTGGCAGCGCGGTATCGAAAACCGGAGCATGGTCAAGCGCCGGATCGAAATAACGGTAATCGACGCCACTGCTGACACCGCGGATCCTGGCGGCGCAATCAGGCGCCAGGCGAGCGAACAGGGCTGCCTCGGCATCCGAAACGAAACTGGATACGTCGCATTCATGGGCGATGCGGCTTTCCAGCGCTGCGATCTTGTGCCATTCCCGGCGATAGACATACCTCATCAGGCTTGGTGTGGTCTCGGCATAGGCCCGCCATTTCTCGAAATCGACATCCGCCAGATCACAGAGGCGAATTTCATGCTTGGGCAGGTCCAGAACGTAGGGCGCCATATTGCCGGAATTGATGAAGATCACCTCCGGCTGGACCGTTTCGACGACATTAAGTATCCAGCGCGCTAGTCGATGGTTACGAAAAAAAGTAACGCTCAGCGATTCTCCGGTCAGCAACCCGCCAAGGCACGTCAGGCGCGCGATCCTTCGATCGAGCGAGGCGACATAGACGTCGCGACACATTTCTCGGATCGTTTCGATATGCTGTGCATCGTCGGGGTCATCGATCAAACAGCCCAGATGCACGTCGTACCATTGCGCCAGATACTTCAGTATCTGCAGCGGCCGGATTTTCTCACCTTTGATCGGCGGATAGGGTAGCCGCTGGGTCAGGAACAACAGTTGAGGACGGGTTGTGGTCATCGCTAACCTAACCCGCGCACGATCAGCGGCCCCAGGGCGTTGGCGACCGGCAACGGCAGTCGCTTCCAGGCATTGATGAACATCCGGTACTTTGGATTGAGCGGATTGTGGTCGGGAATAGTCTCTCCCGGCTTCAGGCGGAACCGATAGTGCAGCTTCGCGGCCTCGAATCCCCAATTGTGCTTGAACGCAAAGGACCCGGTGCCGATTTTACTGCGGCCGAAATCGAACAGTCCGCAGCCGCGGTCCGCGGCGCGCCGCATCGTCTCCCAGTAAAGGAAATCGTTCCCCGCCCTGCCCCGCGCCTCTGATGTGCCGCCGCCGTAGTAGGGCAGTACCTGGTTTCGGAAGTAGAAGTTCATGACCGAGGCTATCGGCTTTTCGTGATCCATAATCGTAACAATATCGGCGGACTCGGCAAAAATTTCCATAAGAATGCGGAAATACCGGCGCGAAAATACCGGCGTCCCAAGATTCCGTACGCTCTGTGCGTAGACCGCGTGCAGAACGTCGGAATTGGGAGTGAGCACAGAGGTCAGGCCATTCTGGATCCCCTTGCGCACCATCGCGCGCTGCTTGCGCGGGATCGCCTTCATGTTCCGCTCGTGATCAGCCTCGATCGGCTTGCGGAACGTCACATAGAGGTCCGGTCGTTCGATCCAACCTTCGGCTTCGGCCTGTTGGTCCAGATGTCGAAATTCCAACGCGCTGGCACCGGTTCGCCTCAGCAGATGTTCGGCGTGCTCTACCAGAGCCGCCTCACTCTCCGCATCGGCCGCTAATGGACCGCCATACACACAGAATGGATTCGAGATCAGCGTGTCGCCGAACAGCTTCGTCTTGACGCGCCCCAGAGGGAGAATGCCGGTGATGGCGCCGTCGCGTTCGGTGAAGCTGTAGTGAGTGGCATGTCCGAAGGCGCTTTCGATCGCTCTTGCCCAACCGGCCCGATGGAAGAAGGTGCCCGACGGCATCGCCTGCACGAACCGGTCCCACGCTGGCTCACTGGCCGCATCGAGGGTACGGATGCTTGGCATTCGTTCAACCCATCAGCGTTTGAGCAATGACCGATGCGTAGACACGGTCAATTCGGTCCCAAGCAAAATCATGCAACAACGTATCCAGTTCCGCCTCCATCCGGCCCAGGTTGGTGTAGTGCCGCAATCGCGACTTCCATCCCGCTTTGGGAATGCGGGGTTGGTCAGGGTCGATTTCCCACGGATGAAAGTAAAAGATACCCGGCTGATGATCGTAGCGGTTAACGCGTTTCAGCCCGGCGCGATAAAGGGAAGTCGGCAGCAAGCGGAAATAGCCGCCTCCCGAACATGGCCAATTGCGTCCCATGAGCCGCACCGTGGTCATCGGGATTTCCATCACCCCCGCCGGAACCGGCCGGAACGGTACGCGCGGCGCGTCCGGCATGCCATAAAGATCGTGCTTGATCGGGTTTATGCTTGAACTATAGAGGTAACGTTCCTGCCGCAGAATAGGGAACGTCCACAGGTTACGTGAACCGATGGAGAACGTCGCCGCGCGATAGCCCGTCACCTGGACCCCGCCTGTATCCTCAAGCAAGATTCGGGTGCGGCTGATATCGGCCCGGAATGCCTTGGGATCCTGGGCATCCGCCCGCGTGTGATCCCAACCATGACTGGCCAGTTCGTGCCCATCGGCGACAATCCGGCGAATCAACACCGGGAAGCGCTGTGCCACCCAGCCAAGGGTGAAGAACGTGGCCTTTACACCAGTGTCGGCAAAATGATCCAGGACACGGTTGGTATTGGTATCCACGCGACGCGGAAAAGCGTCCCAGTCCTTGCGGTCCACACAGTGGGCAAAGGCCTGAACCTGGAAGTAATCCTCCACATCCACGGTCATCGCGTTGCGCATTTGGACGACAGGGGAATTGATCATCGCCGCCGGACCCGGATCAAGTGCCGCCCGGCGGTCTTGGCCAGCCGCGGCCGCACCTGCCTCGTACGGCTGTCCAACCTGGGCCTGTCGCATGCGGGGACGGCGCCGGTATTGTGCAGCCTGCTCACTGGTGCACCTTCGGGTTGGCTTCCAACAAGTCCAAAACCCGTTGGCAAAATTGTTCCTGCCGGGAAGCAAGGCGTTCCAGTTGTTCGATCCGGGCCGCCAGATCAGCGTTGTCGTCGCTAGGTCTTATGCGTATGGCGGCGGATTCCAGGCCGGCTCCAAGGTCACGGTTCAACTCGTCGGCGGTATCATCGACCATTCCAGCGGTAATCGTGTGGCTTTCCTCAAGTGCCCCGAACAGCAGCACCCGGGAGCATAGGGTGTTGATCCGCCGGGGTATTCCCCCGCTGTGACGATGAACCGCGAGGAATGCCGCATCCTCCCATAGCGGGTCATTACGCCATCCTACCGTGCGCAGCCGGTGCTCGACGTAACGGCGCGTCTCCTCCTCGGTCAGCGGCCCCAGATGACAGGACGCAAGGACGCGCTGACGTAGCTGTTCCCAGTCCTTGCCGGCCAGGATTGGCCGGAACTGCGGCTGGCCCAACAACACGGTCTGGACTGAGGCTTTGCCGTCCACGACGATGTTGGAGAGCATGCGCAGTTCCTCCATCGCGGCGAGTGAAAGGTTCTGCACCTCATCAATCACCAGCAGGCACCGCCGCCCCTGCTTTTGCTGGTCACGCACCATGTGCTCGAAACGGCGCAGCAACGTTGATTTTTCGGTACCAGGCGTGTCACCCAGGCCAAAATCAGCCATCGCCAGGCGCAACAGATCGTCACCTGACACTTGCGTCGTGACGACACCAGAAATGATATAGGTATTGCGATCGAGCTGCGACCAAAGTTGCTCCATCAGCGTCGTCTTACCGGCGCCGACCTCTCCGGTGATGACGATGAAACCCTCTCGCTGCGACAGTCCGTATACCAGGTGCGCGATCGCCCGGCTGTGGCCGCTCGAGCCGAAGAAGAATCGGCTGTCGGGCGTCAGCAGGAACGGCAGGCCGGAAAAATTATAGTACTTGTCAAACACGGTGCGCGATCAGAAGGTTTTTGAAACGCCGAGGATCAGCATGTTCTGGTAGAAGCTATATACCGTCGCCGAGGACTGCCGCTCCAGAAATGAATATCGCAGGCTGACGTCGACCGTGTCGGAAACCTGGTACTGCCAGGCCAGCGTGGCCGCGAGCGAGGTATTGTTACCGGGGCTGATTGCGTTGGCCGCCCCAAGGGTCTGAGTCTGGGTCTGGACAGCGAAAGAAAATCCCGCGCTGACCTGCATGTCGGGCCGCATCTCATGCAGCCACGAGCCGTTGATGCCCCTGCTGGCCGCCGAACTCCCATTGCCGCTCAAGCTGGTTTGTTTTGTGAAAAGTAAGTTCAAGGAGATGATATCGCGCTCCAGTGCGGTGAGCGATCCGATGGTCAGGGTGTCGGTGCGGAATACGCCATTCTGGACCGCCAGCGCATTGGTGCTGCCGAACAGCGTGCCGCCGGTTTGCCCGTTGACCAGCGTTCCGCGGCCGTTCGTTCCCGCCAGATTGAACTCGTTCTGCAGGTTCTCGAGTTGCGTGCCCCTGGTGCTGCCATAGGAAACCGTGAACTGCGTGCGGGCGGTGGCCTGGTAGTGGCCATACGCCGAAAAGGCGTTGAACCCATTGGAGTGCCCGTAGCTGAGCGTAACCCCGCTGTCAGGATCAGGCGTCCAGGTTGCGCCCAGGCTCCAGGTCAGGTCGTGTACCGGCGGCGCGCCGGAGTTGGTGAAGTTGATGATCGGGGGAAGCTGCCCGCCGTTTACCCCGAAAAGCACCGTGCTGCCGGCGACAGGCTGGGCATTCTGATTCGAATAGGTGATGTCCTCATGGCCGCCGGATACAAAGACCAGAAAACTCGGGGTGAGGACATAGCTCACTGTGTCGGATATGATGACCCTGTCAGAGGTCGAGGCGCTCGATGATGTCCGCGTGGCGCCACTGCCAGAAGCGTCGGCGGTGATCTGCCCGTGCTGGGCGTCAAGGTCGATGCTGTTCCGCAAGAACTGCATGACCTCACCGGTCGAGTAGTGCGCCATGACCTCATTCGTCACCAGCGTCTGGCCGTTGGGCCCGCCGGTCGGAAACGGCGGCGGTGCGAAGCCGGTCAGGCGGTTCGATCGCGTGACATCCAGGGAATAGCCGACCTTGCCGGTTCCCCAGTCCCCGAAACTGTGCAGCAGGTAGGGTGAGATGCCAAAGGTCGTGGTCTGAACCTCGTTATCCCGGGTCAGACCGCCGGCGTTGCCGCCCACCGTGGGGATCGCCGCCTGCCCCGTTGTCCCGGCGCCATAGCTGCCGGCCCCGTAGCCATTTGTCCCGAGGCCGCCGAGACCGCCATACACGCTCTGAACGCCTGACAGTGCCCGCACATCGACATAGGCTAGCTCGGGAACGAGGGTGACGGTGCCCAACCCGTAAAGCTGCTGGGTCAAAGCATCCTGGGAACTGGTCCGGGCGTAGATGGAAACTACAGGCGCATAACTAAGGACCATCCGCACCCGGGGCAGATCGCCGATCAGGGTAAATCCGGGAGAGAAATAGGAAACAAGGTCAGCCTGGCGCGGGCTGTGCTGCTCCTGCACGTTATCCGTGAGCATCTCCTGCCAGTCGATCCGGGGAACAAACGTCCAGCCGCCGCCGGCCGGTGCGGCCAAGCCGTTAACCATCTGCAGTTGATGGCGTAGGTCTTGCGCATCGGGCGTCGCGAGTTCGGTGCCTTGTGGCACCTGATCCTGGTTCGTGGGATCGATCAGCGGAAACGCCCCCGCAATGCCTATGCGGATAAGCCCCAACGCCAGGGCCATTGCGCGGGGAATGGACCTGGCGCCGGATACCTCGGGTCGGGAAATCAGCCTTGAGTGCGGTTGAACATGGCAAGGTCGCGACGTACCAGACTGCTGCGCGATCATCGTTTGATCCAGCCGGGCCGTCCCGTTGCGGAATGACAGGGTCAGGACGAGTAGTAGGAGGAATAGGCGCCAAAAGTGTAGCGCGATGAAAGCTGCTGCTTGTTCAACACCAAGCTGATCGTGGGGCAAGCCTGGATCAGATCCAGTGATGCCTCTACCTCGTCACGCTGGGTATGGTCAGCCTCGACCACAAAAAGGACCTGGCCGACCACCTGCGCCAATACCGCTGGGTCGGACGTGGACAGGCACGGCGGCGCATCCAGGATCAGCAGCCGGTCGGCATAGCGGCGGCCCAGGCTTTGGATCAGCCTTGTCATCTCCTTGGTTGAAAACAACTCAGCGCTGCGTTCCCGTTCCTTCCCGACCGGCAGGATTGAAAGCCGCTCGATCGGCGTCTTCACGATCAGCGGGGCCGGGTCGAGTTTTGGATTGGCTGCCAGATCCAACAGGCCGCGCGACTGGGCAAGCCCAAGGTTGTAGCAGATCGAAGTCGCGCTTCGAGTCGGCATCGACCAGCAGCACGTGATTGTCGCCTTGGCGGGCAATGCTGCCGGCGAGGTTGGTAGACATGAAGCTCTTGCCCTCGCCCGGACGGGCGCTGGTGATCATGAGCAGATTGGAGAACCCAGGTTCAGCGCCCGGACCGAAGGCCGAACGGATGATCTGACGCTGTACCAACCGGAATTCCTCGGAGATACGGGTGCGGGCGCGCGACCAATCCACCATTCCGGCTCGTTCGAGAGCCAGGGCGTCGACAGACGACATTCCATTCAGCAGCGCCGCCGCCGGATCGGAAGTCATCCCGCGTGATAAGCCGGCGTAATCGGACGGAGCGGCCGTGACGGAAGGATCCTCGGCTGGTTGGCCGGCAGGGTGCATCCGACGAATTGCCGGTGAGGCCAAATCCAGCGGTTCAGGCTTGCCCACGGGCACGTCGCCGGCGCCGAGGCTGGAGGTGGGAACCGGACCTGGCGGATCAGGACGGGGTGGCGCGGCGAGCAGGGATGACCGTTCTTGGGGTTCGCTTCCAGCCGCATCCGGATGCTCCGGTGGCGCATCAGCTACAAAGTCGGACACGCGATCATCCACGGCCTCGGCCCCAGGCCGGCGCAGAAGTTGCGCCGAGGCATCGTCCAAGGCACCCATCCGCAACAGCCGTTCGGTGACGCGTTCCACGAGGTGGGAGGTTTTCGGGATCAGCATGGGATACCAGTTCCGCTGGTTCGCCTGAAATAGGTGGGCACTAGATCAGCGCCGCTGAACGCAGGATGTGGACCATGAGCCCGCCATAGACACAGACCAGGACAGCGACGGCGGCTCCGAACCGAAACACCGTCATCAGTTGCTGGCGGAACGGAATCAGTCCGAGAAGCGAAATGCCCCCCAGCACCGGAAGCCCAAGATCACGAAGTTCATCCACCGAGGAAAACGACCGGTCAAGCTGGCCGAACAGCACCGTCAATCCTGCCCCGCTTGCCAGTCCGCCCAGCAGGACACCCGTCACCAGCAGCATCCGGTTCGGCGCCACCGGCAAACGCGGGATTTCCGGTGGATCGATAATCTGCAGTTTCACCTTGTCGGCCTGGGTGTCAGCCGCCTGCGCGATGTTGGCGGATTGCAGGCGGCTCAGAAGCTCCTCATAGTTCTTGCGAATAACGTTATAGTCCCGGTCGGTGTTCTGATATTCCGCGATCAGCCCGGGCTGCTCACGTTGCACCTTTTCCAAGCGGTCCCGATAACGTATCGCGTCGTCCCGCTGTCGTTGCAGCGAGATCACGTTGCTGTCGGCCTCGATCAGCTTAACCTTCAACTGGTCATATACCTGATTGGGGACAGACCGTCTTGGTATGCTCGCCGTGTTACCACGTCCGGCAGCGGTATCCCTGGAATTGCCTGCCGGCGCACTCTCCCGTGGCGCACTCTCCCGTGGCGCATTTTTCAGCGACTCGATAAGCTTACGCTGGGCGATTACGTCCGGGTGCTGTTCCGTGTCCCTCAGCAGCATTACATTAAGCTGTTCCTGGGCCTCCTGCAGCCGGCTCTTTGGTGTGCCCGGCAGGCCGTAGCCGCCGCTTTCAACCACCAGCATGGGCGGCGTGTTCTCGACCTCCTGCCTCAACGCTTCACGGGAATTGAGCATATCCTGCAACCTGCCTTCCAGCGCCTGGGCCTGGGCGCGGGCGGACTCCAATGCCGGAACGTTGGGGTTGTTGTCGGACGGCAGGATCTCGATGTAGCGGGCGCGGAAGTCGGCACGACGCTTTTCCGCCGCGCGCAACTGCTGCTCATAGGACTGGATCTGCCGCTCCAGAAAGCGGCGGGCATTCTCCATGTCGGTCCGCGACCCACCCGTCGCATTCTCGACGAAGATCGTTAGCAGCGTCTGCACCACATCGTGGGCCAGCTTCGGGCTTTGGTCGTGATAGGTGATCGTGAAAAGGTTCCTGGTCTGCGGCACGACCTTGATTTCGCGGCTCAAACGGGCCAGCAGCCGCTCACGGTCGGATGGGCCGTTCAGCATCAGATCGAGATCGGTTTTTGATACCAGCTTTTCCATGTTGGGCCGGCTGAGCAGGGTCCGCTGCAGAATTTCGAGTTGCGTCGTCGGCGACGAATCGGCGGCCAGGCCACGCAGCAGGGGCGTCAGAACCGCGTCCGCGTCCACGAACAGGCGGGCCGTGGATTCAAACTGGTTGGGGACCGCATAAACCAAAACCCAGCCGAGACCGCAGATCAGCCAGGCAACCATGACGCCCATCCAACGCCGGCGCCAGGCTGCCCGCAGATACTGAGAAATGAGAATACGCAGTGCATCCATCGGGAGGGCTCCTCAGAACCAGGACTGCGGGACGATCAGCGTGTCGCCCGGGCTCATCTCGATATTCTGGCCAATATCCCCGGATTTGATCAGGTCACTTAGCCGAACCCTGATCGTTTGCTGCTTGCCCCCCGGATCGATGCGGACGATCACCGCCCGGTTGCCGGCGGCATATTTCGTCAGCCCCTTGGTCGCTATCATGACATCCAGCAGGGTCATATGATCGCGGTAGGGGATCGCAATCGGATCGGTCGCTTCGCCGATCACCCTCACCTGTCGATCGGGCGGGCCGATGAACCCACGCACAATGACCGTAACATTGGGCTCCTGGATATACTTTTTCAGGCGCTGCTCAATCTCTCGAGCCAATTGAGTGGGTGTTTTGCCCGCCGCGACAATATCCTCGATCAGCGGAGTGGATATCCGCCCGTCCGGGCGCACGGCGAGGGCAGCTTCGCTGAGGTCGGGGTTGCGGTATACGAAGATGCTGAGCGAGTCTCCGGATCCAATCACGTAGTCATCCGCGGCCTTTGATTCGGATTTCTGGACCACCGGCGGCGGTGCGTGGGACCCGAACAGACCGTCAGACCCGCATCCGGTCAGCGCCAGTGCCACAACCAGCCCACGGACAGCGCGGACAACCGCGCTTGTGCCTGATCTTGTTGTTTTTCTGTCGTAACATATACTTAGGCGGGTGTGTCCGCTGGTCGGGTCAATGAAGGGTTCGATCACGTCAACCTCTGGATGGACTGATCGGCACGACGGGATCGCCGGCGGTTCGGGAAGGCAAAAAGCGCTGGATTTTCGCTCCCGCGCCGGTCCCGGCGAGATGTTGCCAGGCACAGGCGCTGACAGTCGCACGCCCGTTGATAACGGGCGCGGAAGGTATCGAACCCCCTCTTCTGCGTTATTGATGCAGCGCTCTGCCAGTGAGCTACAGGCCTCCCGTTTCGCCAGGACTTTTTGCCGGCGGAGAAACAATATCAGGTCAAGGATCTTTACGATCGGCACACAACATATACCATTCCGATGTGCCGGTTCAATGCAGTGATGATGCTGTAGGGCAACAAGGACAGTCTCCCTTGCCGCACCGCCGTCATGTAATCATCGGCGGACCGTGTGCCCACTTAAGCGGTGCATACATCTATTAATGCCAACTTAGTCTAAATAGAACAAAAAAGAGCACGAACGAAGCACCTAATAATCGAAAAAATGTTCGAGTCTGAAATTCAAATTGACTGATCAATCGCCTAACTGTAACGTTCTGACTCGTTATCGCCCGGCATCCGGCACCAGCGCTCGGCAACCACGGATGGTGAATCAGATGCCTGCCAGATGGCAACGCGTTGGGTCGCTCGAATGATTTTCGCCATGCGCCGGAGCAGAAAGGAAAATCCTCGATGCGGCGTGTGATGGCTCGCTATTTTACCCCGGAAATGGCCCTACTTGGGTTGATCGAGTTCGTGCTGTCCTTTACCGCCATCTATGCGGTTATCGCACTGCCAGGATCATTGCCGGGCCAGCTTATTACCGTGCCTCACGACAGCCTCGCCCTGGCCACCATGCTCTCCCTCGTCACCGCCGCGACCGGCCTCGCGATCGGCCTCTATCGCACCGATATCTGCCTCGACCGGCGACGTCTCGTTGCCACCACAGGCATCGCCGCTATTGTCGCGTTTGTCATCCTGATGGTGCTCAGCGGTCCGCATTCAGGTTTTTCAGCCGCGCATGCCCTGTTTATCGCGAAGTTGCTGGGGGCGTGGCTCGCTACCCTGGCCCTCATCCGCCTGATCCATGGCACCACCACGCGTCGAACGAAGCTGGCACGCCGGATCTTGCTGGTCGGCGACCCGCGCCACACGGTCGCATTTGATATCCATCTTCGGTCTCGCGGCGAGCGCGGATTTCACCCCGTCATACCCCAGGGTGGCGAACTGTCGTGGCCGCGGCTTCGGGAGGACCGCATCTGGGGAATCGTGGTCGCCTCCGAACCGGAGGAGGCGATGCTGCGGCCATTACTTGATTGTAAATTCAGGGGAATGAGGATCCTGAGCGCGGCTGCATTTCATGAAAACTATCTTGGGCGGATCGATCTGGATCTGATCAGCGCCACGGACCTGCTGATGACCCACGGGTTCGACGCCAACCGCGCCGCGGCAGCAGTGCGACGCCTGAGCGACATCGCGCTGGGTCTCGCCATGCTTTCGATGACGCTACCCCTGATGGTGCTGACGGCGATCGCGATCAAAATCGACAGCAAGGGGCCGGCGTTGTATCGCCAGACGCGTGTGGGCCAGTTCGGCAGACCCTTCTCCCTGTTCAAGTTCCGCAGCATGATCACCGACGCCGAGGCTTGCGGCAGTCCTCGCTGGGCGCAGCGGCAAGACCCACGGATAACCCGTATCGGCCGCTTCATCCGCTCCGCGCGGATTGACGAATTGCCGCAATTGGTGAACGTGATCCGCGGCGACATGAGCTTGGTGGGGCCACGTCCGGAGCGGCCGCATTTTGTCGAGCAATTGACCCGGGCAATTCCACTCTATCCGCGGCGTTCCTACGTAAAGCCGGGCGTAACCGGATGGGCACAGGTGAACTTCCCATACGGCGCCTCGGTTGAGGATGCGCGCGAGAAGCTTGCGTATGATCTATACTATGTGAAAAATCGCTCGCTCCTGCTGGATGCCATAATCCTGCTCTCGACCGTTCGCGTGGTCCTGTTTCGCGAGGGCGCCCGCTGAGAACGATCCGGCAGGGGGCAAGTGTCCGCGCTTCACCGGGCCGTGCGCCGAGGACGCGCAACAGCCGAAATGCCGCTCCGGGTGGAGTTTCAGCCCGACACAAACGGTAATGGCTCTGCCTCAAACTGGCGCTGACGCGTCCCGCTCGTGGTCTTGCGGTAATTTTTCCGAAACGATTTTCCTGGACCTGACCGTGCGGACGATGCGATTGGCGTTCAATCGTCCTCGGCGACGACGTGAAATAAGGTAACGGCGAAGCACTGATCATGAGCGACATTCCGGTAATCGTTTTGTTGCACGGTGGCTGCGCCGTGATCTATGGGGTCCTTACCGCGCTGATCCTCGCCCGTTCTCCACTTAGCCGTACCGGAGGATGGCTGAGCCTTGCCTGTGCCGCCACAGCGATCTGGGCGGCAACGATGGCGATGACCTGGCGGGTGCCGATCAGTCCTCTGGCGGGATGGCTGGATGTCGGGCGGTCCGCGGCATGGTACGGTTTCATACTTCATCTCTACCGCCGGTCCGTGGGCGCAAACGAGCAAGTCACCACGGCGTTCAAGACAATGGGACTGCTGGCCCTGCTCATACTGGTCTGCATCCCGCTGGTCGAATGGTTCTCCAGCCCGGAATCACCCAGCTTCCAGTCCCTGACCACGGCAATGCGGCTGGGATTCGTGATATGCAACGTATTATTGCTGGAGAACCTTTACTTTAATACCAACCCGGAATTTCGCTGGCATATCAACCTGCTGTGCATCGCGCTCGGCGGCATGTTCTTATACGATCTGTTACTTTACGCGGACGGTATGTTGTTCCATCGGCTGTCGTTCGTGCTCATGGAAGGTCGTGCGCCGGTTGTTGTCCTGGGCGCGCCCTTGATCGCGGTTGCCGCCGTCCGCAATCGGCGATGGGCGGTCAACATCCACGTCTCCCGCGACGTCGTCTTTCACAGTTTCACCCTGATCGGCAGTGGCATCTTTCTGCTGGCGGTCGCGCTGATCGGCGAGGTGTTCCGGCGCGGTGGATCCGAGTGGGGCCGTGTGGCCGAGACATCGCTGCTGTTCGGGGCCGTTCTTGCTGTCGCGGTCACGCTGACCTCGGGATCCGCCCGATCGTGGATCAAGTTCCTTGTGGTAGATAACTTCTTCAGCAACCGGTATGACTACCGCAAGGAGTGGATGCGGTGCATTGACGCTCTGACGGCCCCGGACGCGTTCGTCGCGCTGCACAAACGAGCCATACGAGCGGCCGCCGAGATCGTGGACAGCCCAGCCGGCGCCTTGTTCGTGCGGCCGCCGCGTGATGTGGCGTTCCAATGGGCCGGGTCCTGGAACATGCCGGCGGTGACCGAACCCATCGCTCCGGGGCATCCGGTGGTGGCCCTGTTCAGGGACGGGGACTGGATCGTCGAACTGGATCAGCACGCGGACGGGCACACCTGGTTTCCCGAACTGCCGCGCTCATGGGTGGCCCTGCCGCTGAGCCATTTCGGTGACCTGATCGGCTTTGTCGTCCTGGCACGGTCCCGCGCGCAATTCAAACTGGACCGGGAGGCTTACGATCTGCTACGAGTCGTCGGTCGCGAAATCGCGAGCCGCGTGGCGGAAGAACGCGCCATGCAGGTCATAACGCAGACACAGCAGCTTCGCGAATACAGTCAGCGATTTGCTTTCGTCATCCATGACATAAAGAACGTCTCCGGACAGCTATCCATGCTTCTGACCAATGCCGAGGTTTATGCTGACGATCCGGAGTTCCAGCGTGACATGCTGGCGACGGTGCGCGCGTCCGTCGGAAAGATCACCCGCTTGCTGTCACGATTGCAGGCCGAGCGCCAGGAGCGTGATCATGCCTTGATCGCTCCGGCGGAGCGGCTTCGCGATGTCATCGAAGCCCGTCGACACACTAGCCGGCGGAATATCGGCCTTCGCGATTCCACCGGCGGAGCCGGCGCCGCGATTGATCCGGACGCCTTCGACACGGTCGTTACTCACCTGCTCAACAATGCAATCGAGGCTTCGGACGCGAGTACCGAGATCGAGATTGACCTTCGCGTTGAGCCGCATGGTGTTGTCGTCGACATCATCGACCATGGGCCAGGGATGCCACCGGAATTCGTCCGCGATGAACTTTTCCGTCCGCTGCGCACCACAAAGGGCGATGGCCACGGGATCGGCGCCTTCCAGGCGCGCGAGTTGTTACGCGACGCGGGCGGCGATCTTTTGGTGATCAGCAAGCCGAAGACCGGCACCACGATGCGGCTTATCCTGCCCGCGATCCGTCCCAGTGTCCCCGAACCTGCCCAGGCCAGAGCATAATGGTGTTAGAAGCAATGAACGCATCCATTTCAAAGCCAAAATTGTTGATCGTTGAAGATGATGAAGGTCTGTGCTCGCAGTATCGCTGGGCATTTCCCGCTTGTGAGATCCTCATTGCACATGCCAGGCCTCAGGCCGTGGCACTCGTGCGGCGCGAAAATCCGCCGGTTGCAATCGTGGATCTTGGTTTACCGCCCGATCCTGATGGCGTCAGCGAGGGTTTCGCGACATTAAGCGAAATCTTGCGGATCGCGCCGCAGACCAAGATCATCATCGTAACCGGCAATGGAGAACGTAAAAACGCGCTGCGTGCCGTGGCGCTTGGTGCCTATGATTTCTGCGAAAAGCCGGTCGAGATCGACGTGGTTCGCACGATCATCGAGCGCGGACTGAACCTTTACCGGCTGGAGGAAGAGAACCGGCGGCTCGCGGCCGCACCAGCACGTTCGCCGATAGAACTGATCGTGACCGGCAGTCCCGAGATGCTGAAGGTCTGCCGCGATGTCGAGAAGATCGCCACGACCAATGTTCCCGTCCTGTTACTGGGTGAAAGCGGCACCGGCAAGGAGGCGCTGGCAAGGGCCGTGCACGACCTCGGACCGCGCTCGAAGCAGCCGTTCGTTGCAATCAATTGCGGCGCGATCCCGGAAAACCTGCTCGAAAGCGAATTGTTCGGGCATGAGCGGGGCGCTTTCACTGGCGCGGTGAAGCAGAGCATCGGCAAGATCGAAAGTGCGAACAAAGGGACCTTGTTCCTCGACGAGATCGGCGACCTGCCGCATCCCTTGCAAGTCAAGTTGCTGCGCTTCCTGCAAGATCAGATTGTGGAGCGTATCGGCGGCAAGCAAAAAATTCAGGTCGACGTTCGGATCGTCTCCGCCACCAACGCCAATCTGGACGACAAGATAAGCCAAGGGGCTTTCCGGGGTGACCTGTTTTACCGGATGAATGCCTTCACCATCCGGATTCCGCCGCTGCGCGAACGCGGCGCGGACATCATCCTGTTGGCTAACTTCTTCCTCGCCCGTTTCAATGAGGAATTCGACCGGGGCATCCGCGGGTTCACCGAACACGCTACGGCCGCCATGAACGCCCATGATTGGCCGGGCAACGTGCGCGAACTGGAAAATCGCATGAAGCGCGCGGTTGTCATGACGGAGCGGCGTTTGATCGACGCCTCCGATCTCGAGCTTGCGGCCACGACGCCGGAGTTCCCCGATCTCGATTTACGTTCCGCCAGATTGCGCGCCGAGTACGACGTCATCCATGAGGCACTCGCCCGCAGCAACAATACGCTGTCGATCGCGGCCCGGCTGTTGGGGATCAGCCGTCCCACCTTGTATGGTCTGATGGAATCGCACGGCTTCAGCGCGCATCCCACCATACCGAGTGACGCTCCCGCGGTCTCGGCTGAAGCCATGGTCAGAACCGATTAAGGTCCACACCCATGCGCTTCAGGTCTGCAGGCTGGATCATGATGGCCACCTGGATCGGCGCCTTTCCGATCGCGGCGCACGCGGATTACCTATCGGCCGCCAAGCTCTCGCTGAAAAAGGGCGATCTGAGAGCCGCGCAGATAGACCTCCGCAACGCCGTCCGCGGCGACCCGCAAAACGCCGAGGCACACTACTGGCTCGGCCGTGTCGCCTTTGAACTGGGCAATCCGGTCGCCGCGGAACGCGAAGCCATCGCGGCGCGTGATCGCGGTTTTGACGCGCACCAGACAATTCCACTGTTGTCCCAGGCGCTGCTGGCACAGAACAAATTCGACGAAATCCTCAATCAGATGAAGCCCGAGGGCAAGGATCCGCTGCTCGATGCCGGGATCCTGGTGGCCCGGGGATACGCCCAGGTTGGCCTGAAGCGGCCAGAAGACGCCCGGAAATCGTTCGCCGAGGCGGAGCGAGTATCACCAAACTCGGTCGAGCCATTGCTCGCCGATGCGCGTCTTGCCGCGGCCCGCGGCGATTTGACCGGCGCACAGGTAAAGGTGGAGCGGGCAATCGCGGCACAGCCCAAATCGGCCGAGGCGCTGCTGGCGAAAGCGCAACTGCTGCGCTTGATGGGCGATGCCCCTGGTGCGATCGCCGTACTGGATGGACTGATCACCGATCAGCCCAGCGTCATGCAGGCGCGGCTGGACCGTGCCAACCTGGAACTGTCGGCAGGAAATAACGACGCCGCCAAGGTCGACATCAACGCGGTCCTGAAGGGGACGCCGGGCAACGTTCAGGCGATCTACCTCCAGGCGGTGATGGAGGCGCAGTCGCACAACTACAAGGCCGCCGATGCGAGCCTGGATCGTATTGCGGCCTATATCGGGCGCATACAGCGCGCCTATTACCTGCAAGCCGTGGTGAAGGAGCAACTCGGCCAGTTCGAGCAGGCCGAGGATGCCGCCCATAAATATCTGGCCCGCGTGCCGGACGACCTGGCCGCGTACAAGGTGCTGGCCAGGATCCAATTCGCCAAACGCCGGCCGGACCACGTTATCGACACCCTCGACAAGATCGCCGCGTCGGTCAAAGCCGACGCGGAGACCTTTGATTTGCTCGGCCGAGCCTATGCGGCGACCGGGCGGGGCGCGGAGGCGATCGAGTCGTTCCAGAAGGCGGAGACGATGGCGCCGAACGATGTCGGCGTGCAGACAAGGCTGGCCTCTGTCCGGATGGGTATGGGTGATCCCGAGGGCGCCATCGGTGATCTCGAGCACACGCTGCAATTGGCGCCAAAGCTGCCCGAGGTCAGCGAGGCCCTGTTCTTCGCTGCCCTAGCAACCGGCGACACGAACAAAGCACAGGCGGCACTGGCGAAAATCCAAGCGGCTCAAGGGCGAACGGAGGTCGTTGCCAATCTGGAGGGCCTGTTCAAGCTCGCGCGGATCGATTTTGCCGGCGCACGGGCGGCCTTCGCCGAGGTCGCGGAAAGATATCCCGACTTCGTTCCGGGCAGGATCAATCTCGCCCGGGTCGACCTCATGCTAAGCGATCGCGCCGCTGCGGACGAGATCCTGAAAGATGTGCTCGCGAAACAGCCGGCCGCGGAACCCGCTTTGACGATGATGGTGTCCGGCTACTTGCAGCGGAACGATCTTATCGATGCCACGGAGATCCTGGAGCGCGCCCATCGCGCCGAACCTGGCCGGACAAGACTTACCGTCAGCCTGGGCGAGACATACATTCGAGCCGGGAATGCTCAAAAAGCGCTGGAACTGGCAGCGGAGGAGAAAGGTCCGGCCGGCGCCTCGATCAATATCCTTCGTCTGCGCGCCGCGGCCTATCTGGCGCTCGGACAGAAGAAAGCCGCGCGTGACACCTACACGGAAATACTTAAAGAGGATGCCAACGTCGTCACGGCGAGGCGTCAGCTTGTGGCCCTGCTGGTGGATGCCGGCGACATTGAAAGCGCCCGTACCATACTGACGGCTGGGATCGCTGCCAATCCGCGCGACTACCAGTTGTATCAGGACTACGCGATGGTGGACCTACGATCCACGGGCATCGACGCCGCCTTGGCGACGGCCGACCGGTTGCAATCCCAGGATCGCGACTTCGCCAGCATCAGGGCGCTGAAAGGCGATATCTACCTGGCGTCGAACCGGCCAGCCGACGCGGTGGCGGCCTATACCGAAGCGAACAACAGTTCGCCGTCGAGCCTTTTGACCACCCGTCTCGCCGGAGCGCTGTTACGCGCCGGACGGGCCAGCGACGCCAGAGACATGCTGCAGAACTGGTTGGGGAAGCATTCGGACGACCTGGTTGCCACAGAGCAGTTATCCGAGATCAACATCGCCATCTCGGACTGGGCGGAGGCAGCGAAGTACCTGGAACTGCTGTTAAAGCAGAAACCGCACAACGTCATCGCGCTTAACAACCTGGCCTGGGTCTATCAGCAGCAGGGCAAGGACGCACAGGCGCAGGCACTCGCCCGGCAGGCTTATGTACTGGCGCCCAACCCACAGACAGCCGACACGCTCGGATGGATCCTCACCACCAGCGGCAACCCAACGAGCGGCGCGACGTTGCTTCGCCAGGCTAACGGCAACGCCGGTGGAGACCCCCGCATCCTTTACCACTACGCGGTTGCGCTGAATGAAACCGGTGAAAAGGCTGCCGCGAAGAAGGCGCTCGAAACGATCGTTGCCAGTCAGGCCGATTTCCAGGAAAAGGAACTCGCGCGGAAGCTGCTGAGCGATCTGTCGAAGGGTTCCTAGTCTAGGCCCGATCGATGGCCCCTGTCCGCTTGGCCCCTGTCCGCTTGGCAACTATCCGCCTGCTGACCTTTTCGACGCTGTTCCCTAGTGCGATGCGGCCGAATCAGGGCATCTTCGTTGAAAACCGGTTGCGGCATCTGCTAGCGAGCGGTGAAGTCACCAGCACGGTTCTTGCGCCGGTGCCCTGGTTCCCGATTCGCTCAAAGCGGTTCGGCGACTGGTCGGTGAATGCCTGCGTGCCTTACACCGAACTGCGGCATGGAATTACCATTCGCCACCCGCGCTACAAGGCCATTCCGAAGCTCGGCATGTCGATGTCCCCCTGGCTGCTATACAAGGCGATGGTGCCCGAGGTCGCCTGCCTGCTGAAGGAGGGCCATCGGTTCGACGCCATAGACGCCCATTACCTCTATCCCGACGGCGTCGCGGCCACCTGGCTAGGCCGCCGCTTCGGGCTGCCGGTGGTGATGACGGCGCGGGGAACCGATGTAAACCTGATCCCACGCTACGCGATCCCACGCCACCTGATCCAGCGCGCGATCCACGATGCCGCCGCTCTGATCGCTGTCAGCGCCGCCTTGAAGGACGTTCTTGTAGGCTTGGGAGCGCCGGCGGAAAAGGTGACGGTGCTGCGGAACGGGGTCGACACAACCGTGTTTCATCCACCCGCCGATCGCGCCGCGGCCAGGAATGCGCTGGGGCTGAAGGGCCCGACGCTGATGTCCGCCGGTAGCCTGATCGAGCGCAAGGGCCATCACCGCACTATCGAGGCAATGCGCCAACTTCCGGATTTCGAATTGCTGATCGCCGGCGAAGGACCAGAACGAAGCCGCTTGTCCGCCCTGATCGGCGAATTGGGTTTGCATGACCGGGTGCGGCTGCTCGGGCCGCGGCCGCATCGGGATCTGCCGGCACTGTATGGCGCGGCCGATGCCTCGGTGCTGGCTTCATCGAGGGAGGGCTGGGCGAATGTCCTGTTGGAATCGATGGCATGCGGCACCCCGGCGATAGCAGCCAACATCTGGGGCAATCCGGAGGTCGTGCGGGAGCCCGCCTCCGGCTTGGTCTACGAGCCGAACACACCCGACGGCATCGTGACGGGCGTCAAACAGCTCTTCGCGGCTATGCCGGACCGCGCGGCGACGCGGGCGTATGCCGAGAGGTTTAGCTGGGATGAAACGACGGCGGGCCAGTTGGCGCTGTTCCGCCGCGTGGCGGTGCGGGCCTGAAGCAACTATCCTGATCCTGGCTGACGAGTTGGAGCGCGCGCATGTCCCTTGTACCTGCAGGATCGCCGGGATCGCGGGCCTGCTGACCAGCCTGGGGGCCTGCGCTGGTCCCGTGCAGCCTAGGTGCACGCCGGGCGGCGGCGGACCGGTGGCGCTGTTCACCCTGTATCTGGGGAAGACAATCCCCGGCCGGACCGATCTGACGGAGCAGGAGTGGAAGGCATTTCTTGACAGCACGGTGACGGTCAATCTGCCCAACGGCTACACCGTGTCGGATGCCAATGGTGCATGGATGAACCCGATCACGCGCAAGACGATCAGGGAAGCGACAAAAGTGTTGGTGGCGGCTCTACCCGAGGGCCCGGACAGCGTGGCCGCCGTCAACCGCATTCGTCAGGACTATCAGATAAAATTTCATCAGCAGCTTGTGGGGATGACGGTCGAGCAGGCCTGCGCGGCATTCTGACACAAGGAACGGCAGGTCCGGAAAATCTGGAGCGGGAGCACCAAACGAAAAAGGGCGCCCGAGGGCGCCCCAGTATTCGCTCAGGGGGACGAAATCTACTTGATGATGATTTCGACGCGCCGGTTCTGCGGCTCGCGGACACCCGCGCCGGTCGGAACCAGGAGGTGAGTGTCGCCAAAGCCCTGGATCGAGATCGCGCTCTTGGGAACGCCGTCCTTCACCAGTTCGGCCGCGACCGCTTGAGCGCGACGCACGGACAGGCCCTGGTTGTACTTCGGGGTTCCCGACGTATCGGTGTAGCCGTTCACCTCAAGGCGGGTGTACTGCACCTTGGTGGAGTTCGCCGCTGCCTCAGAAACGATCTGGCGAGCCCGGTCGGTCAGGTTGGCCTTGTCCCAATCGAAGAACACGAGATAGGAACGCGAAATCGGCGACGGGGCGACCGCGGCCGCGGCCGGGGCTACAGGAGCGGGAGCCGTTGCACCGAACGCGTAGCGAAAACCGACCATGACGGAATGATTATAATCATGATCGAGCTTGGCGCTTCCGGGAATGCCGTTGACCGTGCCGGCGTAGCTGCGCTCACCAACAAGACCCAGGAAGCGGTAATCAGCCGTCAGGGCCAGGGCTGGCGTGATCGGCATCGATGCGCCGATAATTCCCTGGTAGGCGAACTTGCCCTCGGTGTCGTTCTTGAAGGCCCCGACAAAACCCGGTCCGCTCAGCCCAAGATTGGTCTCGTTGGCAAAGATATAGCCAGCGCCCACGCCGACATACGGTTGGACGAACGGAATGCCGACGACGTCATAGAGCACATTGACCATCGGGCCGAACTTCTGCTCCTTGCCGCGGGCAGCGATGCCATTCACCGTGCCGTAGAAGGAATTCTGCGAGTAGTAGCCTTCCAACTCCGCGCGAAGGCCGTTGCCTAGGCCATAGCCCACACTCAGCGAGACTCGCGGGCCAAGATGCGACCGCATGTCAGCGCTTCCAAGACCCGACTTGACGTGCTCTTGCTGCATGAAGTTCACGCCGGCGCCGCCACCAATGTAGAGCCCGCTAATCGGCTGGGCATTCGCCGCGATCGGCAGCGCCAGGATGGTGGCGGCTACCAGGGCATTGCGGAAGTTCATATTAACCTCTCCTTAATTCGATAGACCGGGCGATGCAGGTCGAGGGTTGTCTCCGACGGTCCCGCCTTTTCGCTGATACAACCATAGCGATCCGTACCATGGATAGCGAGAGGGTGACGCATCGATCCGGCCACACTGTTGCAGCTTCGCCACATCAGCTTTCGCGCCATGGTTGTCGTGGGAGTGGAAGGGGACTCCGGGGCTTAAGCTGACGGAAATCGCTCCGGAGCCCCATCGGGTTCGGAGGTTTTTGTGCCACTTCTCCTCCGTGAGACACCGTCGCCGTCTCATGCAACCTTGGCATGAGGTCTTCCGCGGCGGTCCGTTGAAGAAAAGCGGCCAGCTAACATGCGCTGTCGGCGCAGTCTCGCCGATCCTCGGTGACGCCAAGTACTCGAGGACTTTCGCAGTCAACTCAATGTTTTAAGTCCGATCGTCACCACGGGTGACGAGGACAGGCGGTCGACACGGCGCTGCCGAGTCGGTTTGGCTGGAACAGGCCTCAACGGCGGTTCATGGTCCAGCCAGCCCGCCGCCGGAACCCATCCGGCTTCGGTCCAGCGGTGCTTGATACCCGCATGCGCCTGCGTGAGCGGGCACAAAGCCGTCAGAAGCCCAGCCGCCGATCCTGGTCAAAAGATTTCTGCGGCAGGAGCCTCGATACGACGGACCCGGCTTTGGAGAGGTGCGGGGCGCGCGCGATCGGGCTATAGCTGACAGCCTGATCACGCTTTTATTACCTCCGCTTAATCCAGCCTGGACGCTGTCAAGACGCTGACTCGAAAAGTCGCGGATGGTCGCACCGGGAACTCACCCGTCGAGGGCAAGCGCCGACCAGTATAGGAATCTCTGTCCGCGCACCGCCGCCGGCAACCAGGTGCGCACTACTGGTGGAGGCAAACGCCGAGCGGCGGCGGTCGCCCCCGGTCCCGCGAATCACCGCGGATCAGGAGGCGACGTCACAATCAATGTGAGTGCTGTCGGCGCAGGAAGGCAGGGATCTCCAGACCCGCCTGCTCGCTCGCGGACGCCTGCTGCATGGACACCGGGGAGGTCTGCGGTGCGAATTCGTCTACCGCCGGTTCCCGGCGCGGCTGAGGGTGCGCGACAGGTGTGACGGTAGGCATCGACCGGCGAGTGAACGCTCCAGTGACCGTCTTGAATATACTTGGCCGGCCATGCTCAGGGATCGGCTGCGCCGGCGGTTGAGCAGGCATTGCGGTCGGGCGCTGCGCCTCGGCGAAAAGTGTCGCCTTTTCCCGCAGTTGCACAAGCGGTTCCGGCACCGGACGCGAGGTCATCTGCTGCGGCACGGGCCGCCCTTGAACCGCCGCCTGCGCCGCGCCCGCTTCCATGGCGGGAGATGCTTCCAACTGTGGCGACGCCTGGCGCAAAAGCGTCGGCGCGGCAGCCTGAACCGCGCTCGGCATAAACACCGGCTGCGCGTTGCGAACGATGGGTTGCGGTGCCGGAACGGCTCCACCGCCACCACCGCCAACCGCCACCAGCTTGGGCCGCGACTGCTCGGCCGTACGGGGCAATTCGATACCGGTCGCGACGACCGATACCCTTATGCGGCCCTCCAGTAAATCATCGACCGCCGACCCGAAGATCACGTTGGCTTCTTCGTCCACTTCCTCGCGGATGCGGTTGGCGGCCTGATCCACCTCGAACAGGGTCAAGTCTTCGCCGCCGGTGATATTGATCAGCAAGCCGCGGGCCCCGGACATGCTGGTGTCTTCCAGCAGCGGATTATTTATTGCGGCCTCGGCGGCACGGATCGCGCGATTTTCGCCCTCAGCCTCACCGGTTCCCATCATGGCCTTGCCCATCTCCGCCATGACCGTGCGGATATCGGCGAAATCCAGGTTCACCAGGCCGTGCACCATCATCAGATCGGTGACACCCCGCACGCCCATATACAGCACCTGATCAGCCATCTTGAAGGCATCGCGCCAGGTGGTGCGCTCATTTGCCATACGAAACAGGTTCTGGTTCGGGATCACGATCAGCGTATCGACGTATTGCTGCAGTTCCTCGATGCCCTGATCGGCTGAACGAGCGCGACGTACGCCTTCGAAGCCAAATGGCTTCGTTACAACGCCGACGGTCAGGATGTTTCGCTCCCGAGCCATGCGCGCGATGACTGGCGCGGCGCCGGTGCCGGTGCCGCCGCCCATGCCCGCGGTGATGAACACCATGTGGGCGCCATCGAGATGGCGATACAGTTCGTCCGCTGCTTCCTCGGCGGCGGCCTTGCCGATCTCGGGCTTGGCGCCCGCTCCGAGGCCCTGCGTTATATGCGGCCCAAGCTGGATTCGGCGATCCGCGCGGCTGTGCATAAGCTGTTGCGCGTCGGTGTTCGCGACCACGAACTCCACCCCCTGGAGGTTGGCGGCGATCATGTTGTCGACGGCATTGGTGCCGCCGCCACCGACACCGATAACGGTGATTCGCGGCGAGAAGTCTGTATGGTTCATTTGCGGGATCGTCAGGTTAAGGGTCATTTGGCTCTCTCCCCCGAGTTCACGGGACGGCTTCTGTTGACGTGTTAGACGAGTTCTTCAATTCGCACCGAATTCAGACACGTTCCTTCAAAAAATTGACGAGCCGGCGGAACAGACCGGCACGCGGTTCCCCATCAAGGTTGATGTCCTGGAAAGACCTGCCATCGCCGGCTGCCCAGGACAGCAGGCCGGCAGCGGTCGAAAATGCAGGTCCTGACGCAAGTTCCGGCAATCCGCGCAATGCGGCCGGCCGGCCCAGACGCACCTGGCGGCTGAGCATCCTGGCAGCCAGTTCGCGAACGCCGGGAAGCTGGCACGCACCGCCGGTCAGCACGACACGGTTGCCGGCGGCACGCCCCAATCCCGACGAATCAAGACGATCCTTGATGTACTCGAAGGTTTCTTCAATGCGCGGGCGGATAATGTTCACCACCATACTTCGCGGCACTTTCGCGAGTTGATGGTCCTCCTCGCCTACCAGCGGCACCGGAAGCATCTCGCGCTCATCGTCCGGACTGGATTCCACATTGCCGAACAGCGTCTTCAATCGTTCCGCATGGATCAGCGTGGTCGAAAGACCGATCGCCAGATCCTTGGTGACGTGCAGGCCGCCGATCGCAAGCTGGGACGTGTGCATCATCTGCTTCTCGGCATAGACCGCCATGCTGGTGGTGCCACCGCCCATGTCGATGATCGTTGCACCAAGTTCGCGTTCTTCTGCCACCAGACTGGATAATCCGGCGGCGAGCGGAGCGGAGACCAGATCTTCTATTTCAAGGTCGCAGCGCGTGATGCACGATTCCATGGTGCGCAGCGCGGTGGCCGCCGCGTCAATGACATGCAGCCGCGCGTTCAGGGTTGTGCAGAACAGACCACGCGGGTCGAGGACATGATCGGTGGCATCGACGGCGAAATTGAGCGGCAGCACGTGGATCGGTTCCCGTCCGTCCACTTCCGCCCGGTCCCGCCCCTCATTCAGTACGCCGCGGATATCGGCTTCCGTCACGGCACGCCCGCCCACCGGCCACTGCACATTAAACAAGCGAATTCGGGCTGACCGCAGGTGAGATTGACGGTTACCGAGCGCAGCCTGACATCGGCCATATCCTCGGCCTGCCCGACACAGGCGCGAATCGCTTTCTCGGCGGCGTCGAGGTCCGTGATGTCGCCGCTGTTGAGGCCCCTGCCCTTTTGCCAGCCGAAGCCAAGCACCCGCAACGTGCCATCGCTTTCGACACGCCCGATCAGGCACGCGATCTTCGTGGTACCGATGTCAACAACGCCGAACGGGCCGGAGCGATGATGCCGCGACGGTTCGTGTTCTGGTGGACCGGTTTCCGCAGGGAGCAACACGCGACGAGGATTGTCTGCCATCCGTGCCCGCTCCTATGTGGGTTTCTTGGCGATGACGGGAACCGCCGGCGCGCCTGTTGCCGGGGGCGCCGGCGGAACGGCCAGACCGTCCTTCGTCTCGGGCCGGGGGCGAAAAACCAGCCGGTCCGGCAGCCGCAGGTCGATTGCCGCCAACGGCCGGTCGAGCACCGCGTGATCCTGCTGCAGCGCTATCAGCCGATCGAGCGCGACGGCCTCATGGCCCTCCGGCAGCAGCACATCGATGCCGTTGTTCATCCGCAGGTTCCAGCGGCGCTCGCCCACACGCACACTGGCCGTCACCTTCTCGGCCAGGGCCGGCCGTTCCCGCAGTGCATCCAGCAGCCCCGAAGCCGCATTGGGGGCGCCTTGGCCGACGATCAAAGGCAGATGCTTGAACAGCGCCACGTCCTGATTGGTGACGACCTGCCCGGTGCGATCGACCAGAAGGTATTTTCCCTGGCTCTGCCAGACGGCGAACGGACGTCGTTCCTGCAGGTTGACCACGAGTGTACCAGGCAACCGCCGCTCCACCGTCGCATGTTCGACCCATGGGATCGTTTCGATGCGCGCCCTGGTTTCGTCAAGCGAGAAACCAAGGATGGGATCGCCCTTGTTCACCCCGATCGCCGCGCGCAACAACGTCTCGGGCGTGTTCGCGCGCCCTTCCACCACGATTTCGGTAACGCGCAGCCCCGAGGCAGCAGTCACCGCCCCCAACCGTTCACGCACGCTGGTCAGGCTGCCGGTGCGGGGCGCGGCGGAATGGAACGCCACCACCGCAACCACGACCACGCAAGATGCCGCCGCCACATATGCGGCCGGGCGCAGAAGCCGCCGCTGGCGACGCAGCAACAGGCGCCAGCCCGACGGACGGTCGTTGACGGAATTTCGAGGCGAACGTGTCACCCGCGGCATGCGGCGTTCTCCACCATCCAGGCACAAAGCCGAGGAAAATCCATGCCGAGATACGCCGCCTGTTCCGGCAGCAGCGAAGTCGGCGTCAGTCCCGGCTGCGTATTGATTTCGAGCAGCACCAGCCGGCCAGGTTCCCCCGCGGTGTCATCGTAACGAAAATCGCAGCGGGTCGCGCCGCGGCAGCCCAGGGCCCGGTGCGCCTCGACCGCGACATGCATTGCCCGGCTATAGGTATCGGGATGCACATCAGCCGGCACGGTATGGCGCGAGCCCCCATCGGCATATTTCAATTCATAATCATAGAAGGTGCCGGCCACCGCCCGGATCTCCGTCACCGCAAGGGCCCGGTCATCCAGCACCCCGACCGTCAGTTCGCGACCGGGGATGTATTCCTCGACCAGCGCTGTCGGTCCGAACTTCCAGTCCCGCGCTATCTCTGCCCGACGGTTGTCACCACCACGCACCACGGTAACGCCGACAGACGATCCTTCATTCAAGGGCTTTATTACATAAGGCAGCGTCATTGGGTCGGCTGCCTCCAGATCCTCGACGGCAACGATGCGGCCCGGAGCCACCGGCAAACCGGCAGCCAGGAACAGCGCTTTTGCCGCCTGCTTGTCCATCGCGACGGATGACGCCCGGACCCCGGAATGGGTATAGGGAATTGCGAGCCAGTCGAGCACACCCTGGATCACGCCGTCTTCGCCGAAGCGGCCGTGCAGGGCGTTGAACACGACATCCGGTTTCGGGGTCAGGGCCTTGATCACCGCACCCAGGTCATGCCCCACATCAACAGAATCGACCTCGAAACCGGCTTCGCGCAGCGCCGCGATCACCTGGATGCCGCTGGACAGGCTGACCTCGCGTTCGGCGGAGATGCCACCGTACAGGACCACGACGCGGGTCATGCCAGCTTCCCCCCAGGCGTGTCCTTCCCGACGATCTCGGGCTTTCCGGCCGGAATGCCAATGCGGCGAATTTCCCATTCCAACGTGACCCCGGTCGCGGCCAGTACGCGGCGGCGTACTTCCTCGCCGAGTCCTTCGATATCGGCAGCGGTTGCCGTGCCAGTGTTGATCAAGAAATTGCAGTGTTTCTCAGACACCATCGCGCCGCCCCGGGTCAGGCCACGGCAGCCGGCGACATCGATAAGCTCCCAAGCCTTCATTCCGTCGGGATTGCGGAAAGTAGATCCCCCGGTGCGTGCGCGGACCGGTTGGGATGCCTCGCGGTTGGCCTTTATGTCCGCCATCCGCGCCGCGATCAGTGGGTGGGCGCCGTTGATGGCGCGAAGCCGAACCCGCGTCACCACGCAACCCGCCGGCAGCGCGGCATGACGGTAGGCAAACCCTATTTGCGGGCCGAGCAGGCGCCGCTGCTCACCCGATCGAGTAATGATTTCCGCCCAGTCCAGCACATGCGCGAGTTCGCCACCGTAGGCACCCGCGTTCATCGCCACCGCGCCGCCGATTGATCCAGGGATGCCGGACAGGAACTCGAGTCCGGTCAGCCCGGCCGCGGCGGCATTTTCCGCCACTGTGACATCCAACGCCGCCGCTCCGGCGACAATGCCATCCGGTTCGGCGGTGATGGCTGAAAATCCTCTCGCAAGCCTTATCGTTACGCCGGGCAAGCCTCCGTCACGCACGATCAGGTTGGAGCATGCACCAATCACCTGCACGGGCACTTCATTGGGCAGCAGGTGGAGAAAATTCGCGAGATCATCCACATCGGCCGGGCGCACCAATACCTCCGCCCTGCCTCCGGCGCGGAACCAGGTGAATGGTGCCAAAGGTGCACCCACTTGAGCGCGCCCACGCAACGGGGGCAGCGATTCCAGGATACCGGTGGCGCGGGTGGCGGCCATCATGTCCCCACCGCCCGCTTGCCGCCACCGGACTGCAATGCCGCCAGATCAGCCGGCAGCGCCGCCGCCCACTGAGTGATCGATCCGGCCCCGAGGCACACGACAAAATCGCCGGAACGAGCGATGGCATGTACCATCTCGGCGAGGCGTCCCGGGTTCGGCAAGGCCACCACGCTGCGATGGCCGCGGGCCCGCAAGCCTTCCACCAGGGCGTCCCGCGTCACACCCGGAATTGGCTGCTCTCCGGCGGGGTAGACATCCGCGACGATCACCGTGCCTGCATCATTCATGCAAGTGCAGAACTCATTGAACAGCGACTGAAGGCGCGTGTAGCGGTGCGGCTGCACCACCGCCACGACATCGCGGGCGCCCGCCTGACGAGCGGCTTTCAGCACCGCCGCTATCTCCACCGGATGGTGCCCGTAATCGTCAATCACGGAGATTCCCCCGGCCTCGCCGGTCTTGGTGAAGCGGCGCTTGACGCCCTTGAAGCCAAGGAACGCGTTCGCCAGCGTCTTGTCGTCGATCTCCATCTCAATACCGACGGCGATCGCGGCCAAAGCGTTCTGCACATTGTGCGCGCCGAGCATGGGCAACCTGAACGGACCCATCCGGCGGGAGCGGTTGTGGAAGCGATCGGTGACCACGACGTCGAAGGTCGAGCCAAACTTGTCCGGCGACACCCGCTCCGCGCGCACATCGGCCTGCGGCGAAAATCCGTAGGTGACGATGCGATGATCCGAGAGCCGGGGGATCATCTGCTGCACTTCAGGATGATCGATGCAGAGGACAGCAAAGCCGTAGAAAGGAATGTTGGCAACGAATTGATCGTAGCCGGCGATCATCGCCTCGGCGCTGCCCCAATGGTCCAGATGTTCCGGGTCCATGTTGGTCACAACGGCGATGATCGCGGGCAGCCGCAGAAACGAGCCGTCGCTCTCATCCGCCTCGACGACCATCCAGTCGCCGCCGCCCATGCGCGTATTGGTGCCGTAGGCGTTGATGATGCCGCCGTTGATCACCGTGGGGTCAAGGTGCGCGGCTTCCAGCACGCAGGCGATCAGGCTGGTGGTCGTGGTCTTGCCATGTGTGCCGCCGACCGCCACGGACCATTTCAGCCGCATCAGTTCCGCCAGCATTTCCGCGCGCCGCACGACCGGGATCAGGCGGGCGCGAGCAGCGGCGACTTCCGGGTTGTCCCGCTTTACCGCCGTCGAAACAACGACGACCTGCGCTTCCCCAAGATTGGCGGCGTCATGGCCGATGGCGACTGGAATCCCGGCTTCCCGAAGCCGCAGCACGTTGGCCAATTCCGCGATGTCGCTGCCCTGCACGGAGTAGCCGAGGGTGTGCAGGACCTCGGCGATGCCGGACATGCCGATACCGCCGATGCCGACGAAATGAACGGTCCCGATCGAGAGGGGCAACGCTCTCATGCGCGCGCTCCTGCCGCTACCTTCGCCAAACGTTTCTCGACCAGATCGGCAAGGCTGGCAGCCGCGTCGGCGCGCGCCTGCGAACGCGCCGCCACCGCCGCCGCGACCAGCGCCACAGGATCAGCCAGCAATTCCCGCAGGCGCGCGGCCAGCGCCTCCGGCGTAAATCCGGGTTGAGGCATGACCCAGGCCCCGCCTGCCTGCGCCAAAGCGCGAGCATTAGCCGACTGATGGTCGTCAATCGCCGCGGGCAGCGGCACCAGGATCGCGGGCCGCCCGGCGACCGCGAGTTCCGCAACCGTCGAGGCGCCGGCCCGCGCGATGACCAGATGGGCAGCCACCAGGCGCGCCGCGACATCCGGAAAGAACGAGGAAAGCTCAGCCGCGATACCGGCGCTTGCGTAAGCCACCTTGACCCGCTCCATGTCCTCCGGACGGGCCTGTTGCACGACCGAGATCCGCGCGCGCAATCCATCCGGCAACAACTGTAATGCCGCCGGAACCACATCACTGAACACGCGGGCACCGAGCGAGCCGCCGAGAACCAGCAGCCTGATGCGGTCGGACATGCCGATGTAACTTGTCTGGGTCAGCGCGGTGATCGCCGGCCGCACCGGGTTTCCGGTCACCTCGGTCCTGGTGCCAGGCGGAACGCGTTCGGTGTTCGCGAACCCCAGCGCCAGCAGATCAGCGCGCTTGGCCAGGAACCGGTTCGCCCGGCCCAGCACCGCGTTCTGCTCGTGCAGGATCACCGCTGGCCGATGCCGCACCAGCCCGGAGGCGACAACCGGCGCTACGCAGGGGTACCCGCCAAAACCAACCACGCAGCCGGCACCTATCCTCGCCAAAATGCCGCGCGCCTGAACGATGCCGGAGGCCATCGAGCCGGCCGCCTTCAAACCCCTCCAGGCGCCACGCCCGGCAATGCCGGCTCCGCGCAGAACATATTGCTCGTGGCCGGTGAATACCGGACTTGCCAATCCGCCGGAACGGGCGTCCGTCATCAGAACGATCCGGTGGCCGCGGGCCAGGAGTTCCGCGGCCAACGCTTCCGCCGGAAAGAAATGGCCACCGGTTCCACCGGCGGCGATGACGATCGGTTGCACCGCCGGGCCTCTCATGCGAATTCGTCCCGGCTGCGGCGGCGAGTCAGCGCCAGCAGCATCCCCATCCCGAGGGCGACCGCGATCACCGAGGATCCGCCATAGGAAATGAACGGCAGCGTCATGCCCTTGGTTGGGATCAGCCCCAAGGTGGAGGCCATGTTGACGAAGGCCTGCAGGCCGAAACCGGTAACCAGACCGGTGCATGAAAGCACGATGAACAAATCCTGTTCGCGAAGCAGCCGCAGCAGGCCGCGCATGACTATGAATGCAAAGATGGCCAGGATGACGATGCAGATCAGCATGCCGAATTCTTCGCCGGCGACAGCATAGACAAAGTCGGCGTGGGCATCGGGCAGGATATCCTTGACGCGTCCCTCGCCTGCCCCGCGGCCGATGAACCCGCCGTTGCCAAACGCCTCGAGCGCTGTATTGATCTGATAGTGGTCGCCTTCGCCCTTCCAGTAGCCGTCGAAGCGGACGCGGACGTGCGGCAGGAACGTATAGGCCATGAAGGCGCCACCACCCATCAATGCGAGTGCCGCGCCGACCAGGAACAACGGCAGGCCGTTGATGTAGAGTTGCGCCAGGAAGACGACCGTAACCACAGCCAGCATGCCGATATCAGGCTGCGATTTCAGCAGCGCCAGGATCAAGCCGCAGATCGCACAGGCGAGCAACATCCCAGGGAAGCGCGGCGACTTCTTGCCCTCGCTCAGCAGCCACGCCGCCGTTACGGCGAAGCACGGTTTCAGAAATTCGCTTGGCTGGATCGACATCCCCGGCAGGGAAATCCAACGGCGAGCGCCCTTGATCTCCATGCCGATCACCATTGTCGCGGCGGTCAGTCCCAAGGCGATGATGCAGCCGACAATGGCCAGCCGCTTGATATCGCGCGGGGAGAGCATGGACACCAGGATCACGATCATTCCCGCGAAGGCCAGGAACACGACCTGCTTCAGGATGAACGTCTCACGTGAGGAACCGATGCGTTCGGCAACGGCGGGGCTGGCGGCGAGCATCATGATGTAGCCGAAGCCGATCAGCGCGCCGATGGCGCCCAAGGTCCAGCGGTCGACGCTCCACCACCAGCGGCCGAGCAGAGAGTTGTCAGCGCGTGACAGGGTCGGCATCACGCGACTCCCTGCCGCAGAGAACGAGCCAGCTTGCCGAAATGATCGCCGCGCTGATCATAGCCGGTGAACTGATCCCAACTCGCGCAGGCCGGGGAAAGCAGCACGATCGGGGCCCTGTCCGCCTTGGCCGCGGCGAAGGCAGCGGGGACTGCTTGTTCCAAGGTGCCGACGCTATCGAACTTCACGCCATGGCTGGACAATGTCGCCGCGAAGATCGGGGCATCGCGACCGATCAGAAAGGCTCGGGCAATGCGCGGGAACAACGGCACCAGCGTCTCGATCCCGCCCTCCTTCGCCATGCCGCCGGCGATCCAGATCAACCGGTCATAACAGACGAGCGCCCGTTCCGCCGCGTCGGCGTTGGTCGCCTTGCTGTCGTTGATGAAGGTCACGCCATCGATGGCTGCGACACGTTGCTGACGATGCGGCAAGCCCGGATAGCTGAGCAGTCCGGCGGCGATGGTTTCATCTGACACGTCGAAGAATCGCGCCACCGCCGTCGCGGCCGCCGCATTCTGGGCATTGTGCTCACCCGGCAAGGCCCCTGCGGACGCAAGCGGAGGCTGAGTTCCGGATACACGGACGACTCGCGCGGGCCGGGTGTCGAGCCAGCCCGCCATATCGCGTGAGCCCGCGTCGTCGATGCCGATCACCGCGAGATCCCGCGCCGTCTGCCGGTCGAATACCGCGCGCTTGGCCCTGGCATAGCCGGCCATGTCGCCATGACGGTCGATGTGGTCGGCGCTGAGGTTGAGCATCACGCCGGCATCAAACCGCACGCTCGCGAGTCGCTCCAACATATAGGAGGACATTTCCAGCACATACACTCCATGATGTGGCAGTAACGGCAGCGACAGCGCGGCCGGCCCAAGATTGGCACCCGCGGCGACCGTCATCCCGGCGCGCTCCAGGATGTGGGCGAGCAACGCCGTGGTGGTGGATTTGCCGTTGGTGCCGGTGATGCCGACAAACCGGGCGCGCGATCCGGATTCCCGCACCGCTCGGAACAGCAACTCGACGTCGGATAGAATTGGCACCCTGGCCGCGATTGCCCGCTCCGCGACCGGATGGGGCTTGGGCAGACGATGCGGAATGCCGGGCGACAGCACCAGCGCGTCGAAGTCGAAAGCGCCCTCGGTGGGATCGCGCAGGTCGAGGCCGCTTGCGGCATCGCGTGACGCCGGATTGTCATCCCAGGCAACGACCTTGGCGCCCATGGCGCGCAGGGCCCTCGCGGCGGGAAGGCCGTTCTTGCCGAGGCCGACGACGGCGAACCGCTTGCCTTCGAACAGGGTGGAGGAGAATGCGGTCATCGGATCTTCAGTGTCGCCAGACCGACCAGCGCGAGGATCATCGAGATGATCCAGAAACGGATGACGATGGTCGGTTCAGCCCAACCCTTCTTCTCGAAGTGATGGTGCAGCGGCGCCATCAGGAACACCCGTCGGCCGGTGCGCTTGAACCAGAACACCTGGATAACGACCGATAATGTTTCGACTACGAACAGGCCGCCGACGATCATCAGGACGATTTCGTGCTTGGTGACCATGGCAACCGCCCCCAGCGCGCCACCCAGGCCCAAGGCGCCGATATCGCCCATGAAAACCGCGGCGGGCGGGGCGTTGAACCAAAGGAATCCCATGCCCGCGCCGACGAGCGCCGAACAGAAGACCGCCAGTTCACCGGCGCCAATAACGGGGTTCAGTTGCAGGTAATCAGCAAAGATGCGGTTGCCCACCAGATAGGCGATCAGCATGAACACGGACGCGGCGATCATGGTCGGCACGATAGCCAGTCCATCCAGTCCATCGGTCAGGTTCACCGCGTTTGACGCGCCCATCATCACCAGCGTGCCAAATATCGGAAAGAAGAACCCAAGTTGGATAACGACTTCCTTGAACACCGGCACGGTCAGCGCGGTGCCGAGCGGTCCGCGCGCCAGAGAGGTGATCCAGAGCGCGGCGGCTAACCCGACCAGTGTCTGAACGAGCAATTTCATCCGTCCCGGCACGCCGCGCGTATTCCGCTTGGTGACTTTCAGATAATCGTCCCAGAAACCCAGCGCGCCATAGCCCAGCGTCACGAACAGCACCGCCCAGACATAGCCGTTCTTGAGATCAACCCACAGTAAGGTCGAGATGGTGAGGCTGCCCAGGATCAGCAGGCCGCCCATCGTCGGAGTGCCCTTCTTTTCCAGCAGATGCCGTTCCGGCCCGTCCAGGCGAATCGGCTGTCCCTGCTTCTGTATCGACTTAAGCCAGCGGATCACCGATGGTCCCAGCACGAAACTGACCACCAGCGCCGTCAGGCAAGCCGCCCCCGCCCGGAACGTGATGTAGCGGAACAGGTTGAACAGAATGAACTGGTCCGCGAATGGCCGGAAAAAGACGTAGAGCATCTCAGCCGGCTCCGACGGTAGCGGCGCAATCGCGCGGGACACCAGCCTCGATGGCCTCGATCACGCGCTTCATCCCGCTGCCCAGGCTGCCTTTCACCAGCACGACGTCGCCCCGGCGCAACGCCTTGGCCACGATTGGCGCAAGCGCGCCGGCATTGACCGTGTGGAAGCCCCGCAACGAGTCAGGGACGGCATCGAACAGGTTACGCATCAGCGGGCCGCAGGTGAACAGGCAGTCCGACGCTTCGATCACCGCCTCGGCCAGGCCGGCATGTTCAGCCGGACCGTCGTCACCGAGTTCCAGCATGTCCCCGAGCACCGCGATGCGGCGACGGCCCGGTTGCAGCCGAAGCACGTCAAGCGCGGCGCGCATGGAGGCGCTGTTGGCGTTGTAGCTTTCATCCAGCAGCATCGCGCTGCCGCTGCCGACAGCGATCTTCCGCCGCCCGCCACGGCCGGCGAGGGGAACGAAAGCCTCGAGCGCATCGATGGCTTGCGTGGGATCGAGGCCCAAGGCGGCGACGACAGCCAGAGTGGCGAGCGCATTCATCGCCATATGCAGGCCCGCTGCGTTCAACCTCAGCGAGGCGGTGTGGCCGACGATATCGACATGGATCATCGAGCCATCGGCATCGGCTTCCCGATGCACCAGGCGCACATCGGCGGCGGGATCGGCGCCGAAGGTCAACACGGCGGCATCGCCGGCGGCGGCACGCATGCGTGGCAGTTGGTCCGAATCAGCCGGCAGAACGACAATGCCGCCCGGCGCCAGTCCACGGATAATGCTGGCTTTCTCATCGGCGATCGCTTCGATGCTGCCAAGATGCCCGATATGTGCCTTGGCAACGGTCGTGACCACAGCGACATCGGGCCGGACGAGGCGGGCCAGGGGTGCGATCTCGCCGGCATGGTTCATGCCGATTTCAGCGATGCAGAAATCCGCGTCACGCGGCGTGCGCGCCAGGGTCAGCGGCACGCCCCAGTGATTGTTGTAGGATGCAACGGCTGCGTGGGTATTGCCGAACGCGGACAGCGCCCCGCGCAGCATCTCTTTTGTCGTCGTCTTGCCGACGCTGCCGGTGACGGCCACGGTCCGTCCCCCGAACCGCGAGCGCGCGAAACCACCCAGCCGCGTCAGCCCCGACAGCGTGTCGTCCACCTGCAGCAGCGGAACACGTTGCTCCAAACCGGTTGAAACGGAAGCATGCACCATCGCCCCAGCGGCGCCCCTGGCCGCCGCATCACCCACGAACGCGTGTCCGTCGCGACCCTCGCCGAGCAATGCGACGAACAGATCACCCGCTTCCAGCGTCCTGGTATCGATCGACAGGCCGTCGGCATCGAACGGCCGCGCCATGGTGCCGCCGGTCGCCTCGATCAGTTCATCCGCGGTCCATAGCTTCATGCGCTCGTCTCCCCGGCACCGGCCAGCCGGCGGATAACGGATGCATCATCGAACGGCAGGACGGTTCCACCCACGATCTGCCCTTGCTCATGGCCCTTGCCGGCAACCACAAGAACGTCCCCGACGCTGAGGCCGTTCAACGCCCGTTCGATTGCCGCTGCCCGGTCACCGATTTCGACAGCGCCCGGGCAGGAAGCCATGATCGCAGCGCGGATCGAGGCGGGATCCTCGCCGCGAGGATTGTCGTCGGTCACGATCGCGACGTCGGCAAGGCGAGCGGCGGCCTGACCCATCAAGGGACGCTTGCCGCGGTCGCGGTCGCCACCGGCGCCGAAGACCACATGCAACCGCCCGGTCGTGTGCGGGCGCAGCGCGGTCAGCAGCCGCTCCAGTGCATCGGGCGTATGGGCGTAGTCCACATAGGCCGTTGAACCATTCGGCAACCGAACGGCGCGTTCCATCCGGCCGCGTACGCCGTGCAGCAGCGGCAGGCGGTCCAGCACGTCCCGCATTCCGAGCGCCTCGGCCAGCGCGGCGGCGACCAGGGCATTATCAGCCTGAAAGCGGCCAGGAAGGTTCACCCCGACATGGCGTTGCTTCCCATCCACCAGCAGCGTCAAATCCTGGCCGTCAGGGCGTGGCGCGGCTTCAATCAGCCGGAACCGCGTGCCCTGCTCGCCGACCGTGCGAAAATCCAGACGGCGGCGCAGCGCGATCTCATGCAGCGCATCCAGCGTCGCGGCATCCATGTCGGCGTGGGCTATGGCGGGAGACCGCTCCGGCAGCAGCACATCCCACAGGCGCAGCTTCGCCTGGCGGTAGGCCTTCAGGCTGCCATGGTAGTCCAGATGATCGCGGGTCAGGTTGGTAAAGGCGGCGGCGGCCAGCCTCACTCCGTCCAGGCGAAACTGATCCAGCCCGTGTGATGACGCCTCCATCGCCGCGCGGGTGACGCCGTGCCGGGCGAGACCCGCCAGCGTTTCCGCCAGGCTGACCGGATCGGGCGTGGTCAGGCCAGGTCCCGGATCGAAACCGGGCGCGATGAGCCCGAGCGTGCCGAGGCTCGCGGCTTTCGCCCCGGCGGATGCCCAAAGCTGCCGAACGAACTCAACCGTGCTGGTCTTGCCGTTGGTGCCGGTAACGGCGACCACGGTGTCCGGCTGCGGCCCAGCCAGGACCGCAGCGATGCGGGCGAGGCACTGGCGCGGTTCTGGGTCACTGATGATCGGGCGTGGCGGCACGCCGGCCGGCCAGGCCGTGCCGGGTGGGGCGAGGACCGCGACCGCGCCGCGTTCCACCGCATCGGCGATGAAGGAACGCCCATCGGCGTGCGCGCCCGGCAGTGCGGCGAACAGATCGCCGGGCACCACGTGGCGGCTGTCGGCCGTCACCCCGGCGATATCCAGATGCGCCACGGCATCCCACGCCCGCTGGCCCGAGGCATCCCATCCCCGCTGACCGGCCGCATCCCGCGCCACCTGAGCCAGCGTGGGCGAGGCCCCCATCATGCCGGGACTGTCTGCTATGCGCCGCATGATCTCAGCGACCAGCAACGGAGGTGGCCGGTGATATGGCCAAAGCGGATGCCGGCACCACAGGAGCGCCGATCGAAGGCGAAACGTGCTCCGTCTGGCGCCTGATGTCCTGCACCGGCCGGGTGATGGCGGGCGGCAGGATTGTTGCTGGCACAGTAAGGTTCGGGCGGTTGGTCGCCTTGGCGGGGGCGGGGGCGGGGGCGGCGGACGATGTCGCCACGCCTGGCCCGCGAGCGAACGCGCCGGCGGGGCGTGCCGGTTCCAGCGGAATCGCAAGCGCCTGGTTGATCTGCGGCATATCGACGATATCCGGCAGCAGACCCAACATCGGTCCGATGCGGGCGATCACCTTGCCCGCGGCCGGCGCCACGACCCACCCGGCGGTTGCATACCCGTAGGTGGCCTTGGTCGCGTGCGGTTCGTCCAACATCATATAGACCGCGAAGCGCGGCGCGTTCATCGGGAATACACTCATGAAGGCGGCAACGTTGGCGTGCTTCTTGTAGCCGCCGTGCGCGGCGACCTTTTCGGCCGTGCCGGTCTTGCCGCCGGGATAGTAGCCAGGAACCTCCGCCGTCTTGCCGAAGCCGTCGGTCACCACGAGCCGCATCAGCTTGCGCATGATGTCAGAGGTCGCCGGCTGCATAACCCGGACCCCTTCCACCGGTTGGTCCGGGTCCAGTGCAACGATCGTCGGCCGGACCAAGGTTCCGCCATTTGCCACCGCCGCCGTGCCACGAACCACGTGCAAGGGTGTGACGGAGATACCGTGGCCGAAGCCGACGGTCATGGTGGCAATCTCTTTCCAGTTCGCCGCCGGCTGAACAATCGGGCGGGCGGACTCCGGCAACTCGATCCCGGTGCGGCCGAACATCCCCATGCTCTTGAGCCAGGCGCGCTGACGTTCCCCGCCGATGGTGACCGCGATATGCGCGGCCCCGAGGTTGGACGAATACGCCAGAACCTCCGGCAGGTACAGCCAGCGGTGCTTGCCCTCGAAGTCCGAAATGGTAAAGCGCCCGATCGAGATGTTGTGGGACGCGTCGAACTGATCCCAGATGTGCACCATGCCGCTGTCCAGCGCCATTGACGCCGTCTGCAGCTTGAACGTGCTACCAGGTTCATACGTCCCTTCGACCGCTCGGTTAAAGCGATCGTCGGGCGCGGCCGTGCGTACCAGATTGGCGTCATAATCGGGCAGGCTGACCATCGCCAGCACCTCACCCGTATGGACATCCATGACAATGCCGCATCCGCCGATCGCACTGAACGTGGTCATCGCGGTCAGCAGTTCCTCGCGCACCGCCGCCTGCACCTGCAGGTCGATCGAAAGGCGCAAGGGATCAGTATTGGTGCGCAAACGCTCGTCGAAAAACCGTTCGACCCCGGCAAAGCCGCTCTGGTCCACATCCACACCGCCGAGGACCTGGGAAGCGGTACGGCCGAGAGGATATTGGCGGTGCTGCGTCGGCCGGAAATCGACGCCCGGAATGCCCAGATCGTTGATCGCCAGTTCCTCGCGCGGAGTGATCTCACGCGCCAGGTAGATGAACTTCTTGTCGCGGCGCAGCCGGTCCACCGTCTCCGCCAGGTCCAGTCTCGGAAGCACCTTTTTCAGCTTGAGAGCGGCGTCGTCGGCATCGCCGATCTGCCGCGGGTCAGCGAACAGCGAGACGGTATTCAACGAAATCGCCATCGGCTGGCCGTTGCGATCGGTGATCATCGCGCGCTGGCCCGGCAGCGTTGCCTCAACCGAGCGCTGAGGCGAGGCAGCTACGATGTCGGCCACCAGGCGTTCGGGGCGATGCGGCGGCATCGGCCAGATGATCGTCGCCAGCGCCAGCTTCGTCAGCACCGCGGCAAACAGCGCGGTGAACCCGCCCGCGGCGATCACCAGACGATTACGTGTCTTCTCCAGCGCCGCGCGGCGCGCCAGGTCCGGTGCCGTGACCCGCACGTTCTCCATCCGCGGCACCGCGTCGGTCCTGGTGGCGCCACGCCGCTGCGCGGGCCTGCCATGCCGTCCGCCTGTCGATGATCCGGGGGGCGGGGAATCAGGCGGGAGAACGGGATCGTTCGGGTCGCTCATGATGCCGGCTCAATTGGCGTTGTAGGTCGCGTTCACCGGCGTCGGGCGCGGCGCCGGCGGCATCGAGCCTCGCGCCATGCCCAGCAATGACCCGCTGAATGGTGCGGGACCGGGGATCACTCCCGAAAGCTGGCCCCCCGGAAGCTGGCCCCCCGGAAGCCGGCTTGAGACGGGAGCAGGAGCTTGCCTTGCGGACTGGGCCAACACCGGCGGGCGCGCGGCCGGTGGCATCTGGGACGCTGCAACCCCAAACGCTGCGACCTGAGAAGGGGGCGCCTGAATCGGCGATTGCACGGTTCGCGGTTCGTTGCCCGGAGCCTGGGCCATTGCCGCCCGCGTGGGCTGGCCGATCGGTGACGACACCACCGGTTGAAGCCGAGGCGCCGCAAGGACGATCGGCCGCGGCGCTGACGGCGCATGATTTTCGGCGTGTGCTTCGGCGGCGCGGATTTCGCTAGGCCGTCCTTCGGCGGCGCGGGATTTGGCGGCGCGAGATTCGGGGGCGCGGGATTCGGGGGCGCGAGGTTCGGGGGACCGTTGCTCCGGGGGCCTGGATGCGACCGGCGCTATCGATCGTGCCGCGGCTTCCATGTTAACCGCGCGAGCGGCGGCCACCTTCGGATCCGCGACCCGCGCCAGCGCGGCGACGACCGGGGTTGGAGGCAGCACGGGGACCGGAGGAACCGGCAGGATCTTGTCGCCGGCGACAGCGGCGACCGGGCCGGCGCCACCTACCGTCGATTCGGACTCCGGCTGTGGCATGCTTTCGATTGAAATCGGCTCCTGCTCCTCGCCGGACGTCGACACCTCGGCCTGCGGCGCGGGCAACTTGTCATTCAGGCTTGCGAGACTGGTGAACTGGGCCGGATTGATCGTCCTGAGGTTCAGAAACGTGTCCGAGAACTGACGCAGCCGTTCGGGATCGTTGAGCATGGTCCATTCCGCCGCGAGCAGCCTGCTCTGCTCACGCAGCGCCGCGGTGTCATGGACGGACTTCTCAATCGTGCGGTCGAGCAACTGCACTTCATGCTTCGACTGGTAAAGATACAGGCCGGAGCCACACGCCATGAGGAAGGTGGCGATGGTGAGAGGACGGATCATGTGTCACGGGCCTTGCAGAGGCGTTCAAGGGCGCGCAGGCGAGCGCTGCGGGAGCGTGGGTTCTGGCTGGTCTCGGCGTCCGAGGGGCGGACGGGACGCGCGGTAAGCAGATGAAAAACCGGCAACTCGCGGGACAGCAGTCCGGCGGGATCGTGGCGCGAGGGCGATCCCGCGCGGCCGGCGGCCTGGGTCATGAAACGCTTGACGATGCGGTCTTCCAGGCTGTGGAACGCCACCACCACCAGACGGCCACCAGGCGACAACAGGTCAACCGCCTGCCGCAGCGCGGACTCGATCTGCTGTAACTCGTCGTTCACCTTGATGCGCAGCGCCTGGAAGCTACGGGTGGCGGGATGGTTCCCGGAACGATCGGGTGGCAGCACGGAGCGAATGATCTCCGCGAGACGGCCGGTGGTTTCAATCGGCGCCTCGGTGCGCGCGACGACGATGGCATGGGCGATACGGCGGGATGCCCGCTCCTCTCCTAGTTCGTAGAGCACATCGGCCAACTCGCGTTCCGGCAGCGTATTCACCAGGTCGGCGGCGCTCGTCCCATGTCTTCCCATGCGCATATCGAGCGGGCCGTCGTGCCGGAACGAGAACCCGCGCCCAGGATCATCGACCTGGAACGACGAAATACCGAGGTCGAGGACGATGCCGTCCAGCGCCGTCACACCGGCCGCATTCAACAACCCGACCATGTCGCCGAACTGCCCATGCAGCAGATGCAGCCGTCCCGGAAAGGCCGCCATCAGGCTGGCGCCACGCTCGATCGCCTCGGGATCCCGATCGATCGCCCACAGGGTGCACATGGCGCGTTCCAGGATGGCGCGCGCATAACCGCCGCCGCCGAACGTGCCATCGAGGTACACGCCGCCATCACGCGGCGCCAGGGTCGCCAACACTTCGTTCAACATGACGGGGACATGGCCGCTCATGTTGCCACCGGTACGCGCAGGGTGAACCCGGCCGCCTTTGCCTTTTCCCGTGCCTCGGCAAGACGCCTGGCGCCGGCGGCGGGCTCCCAGATCTGGAAGTTGTTCCGCGTGCCGATGAAGGTGACGTTGTCGGTGATCCCGGCGTGGGCGATCAAGGCGTCCGGCAACATGATCCGTCCCTCCTTGTCGGTTTCCAGCGCACAGGCATCGCCGAACAGTGCCATTACGAAATCCTCGTGCTCCTGACTGAACAGGTTGTAGTCCTGCGCCACCGGCTGGCTGAGCGCCTCGAATCCAAGCTCGGTCCACCCCTCAATACATGGGTTCTGATGCGAAGGACGAAGATAAACCGTTGCGACGGTGGCGGCTTCACCCGCATGGCTGTTCTTCTTGAGAACGGAACGAAATTGAGCAGGTATCGACACTCGCCCCTTGGCGTCCAGCTTGTTCTGGTGGGTGCCGATAAAAAGGGTCATCCGGACCCATGTGCCTTTCCTGTCGGTCGGTTCTGTCGCGGTATTTCAAGGCGCAGGCGCGGCTTTGATGGGACGCAAGAGCTTCACTGAAGAGCCCCATCGAATTGGACGCCCCTGTGGATGAGGAACCACCGTGGGCAAGCATGGGATAACATGGGAAAACATGGGACGTCAAAGGAATTGGGACCTTTGAAGGGTGAATTCGACCGAAAATTTCCCGGCTTCGTCAGACACTTACCCGTGGTGGCCCGATTCACCCCAAGGGGATTTTGCCCTGCACAAGAATTCATGCTTTGTTCTTGTGGACAAGCTTGTGGAATATTTCCTAGATGACGTGAATACTCTTCGTTTCAATGGGGGTAATCGGTAACAGGAAGACGCCAGACAGCCTGTAAGCCGGGTTCTGTCCGTCCCTTGACGGGACGGGACGGCCATTCCTCTGGGACGCGTCTCACGATGCGCCTCACGCGACCAACCCGGGCGACGGGACGGGAACGTCCCTGCAATAATAACGGAGATTGACTCCGCAACGATTGCCGCCGCCCCTATTCGGTCTTGCTCCCGGTGGGGTTTACCGTGCCGCCCCTGTTGCCAGGGACGCGGTGCGCTCTTGCCGCACCGTTTCGCCCTTGCCCGCGGGACCCGCCCGCTGACGCGGACGCTCTTGCACGGGCGGTTTGTTTTCTGTGGCACTGTCCCTAGGGTCGCCCCCGCCGGCCGTTAGCCGGCACCGTGTTCCCGTGGAGCCCGGACTTTCCTCCACCAACGGGATTGTTCCGTCAGCAGCGACCGTCCAGCTGTCTGGCGCCCGGGGTGTGCGCCCCTGCGTCCCGCTGGTCAAGTATCGACCCGTCAGGTATCGCGCCGCCCAACACATGACACGAGTGGGACGCCAGACGGTCGGGCGTCAGGAGGTCATTGAGCGGACCGGTGGGACCGCAGCCTCTAGTCGGTCGCCGCGACCGGTGCGCTTGCAGACTCAGCCTGCTGAACCGGTGCCATCGAGGCGAGCGCGGAGGGGGACCGGCTGATGATGCCGCCGCCCAGGACACGATCGCCGCTGTAGAACACGCAGGCCTGCCCAGGGGCCGGCAGCGCGGGTTCGTCCAGTACGACGGTGACAATCCCCGCCTCGGTCTGGATAGTAGCAGGTCGCGGCTCCTCACGGGCGCGCAGCTTGACGCTGCAGCGAAGGCCACCGGCGGGCGTGGGCACCAACCAGTTGATCTCGCGCAGTGATACCAGCCGGCTTCCGGTCCCGCGTGGTCCAACGACAATGCGTCGCCGCCCGGGTTCAGCGGCGACGACAACCTGGCGCTGCCCATCGAGCATCGCCGCGTTACCGAGACGCCTGCCCTGCCCGACCGTATATCTGGCGATCCCGTCATGAGTGCCGACGACGCTGCCGTCGACGGTGACGATCTGACCCGGCTCCAGCGCATCCGGCCGCAACTTTGCCACGACATCGGTATAGGCGCCGGTCGGCACAAAGCAGATGTCCTGGCTGTCCGGCTTGTCTGCCACTCCGAGGCCAAGCCGCTGCGCCAGATCGCGCACCACGCGCTTGTCCGCCATCTCCCCTAGCGGAAACAGACACTGATCAAGCTGCTGGCACGTCGTCGCATACAAGAACCAGCTTTGATCACGCGCCGGATCGCGCGCTCGGTGCAGTTCCGCGCCGAGCGGTCCGTCGACGCGCCGCACGTAGTGACCGGTGGCAAGCCGTTCGGCACCCAGATCGTGCGCCAGTGCTGTCAGGTCAGCGAATTTCACGGTCTGGTTGCAGCTGATGCACGGCACCGGGGTCTCCCCGTTGGCATAGCTGTCGGCAAATTTTGCAATAACCGATCGCGCGAAGCGATCCTCGGCGTCGATGGTGTAGTGAGAAATACCCAGACGGTCCGCGACGCGGCGTGCGTCATGGATGTCCTGGCCGGCACAGCAGGCGCCCTTGCGCCCGGACGCCGCGCCATGGTCGTAGAGTTGCAGGGTGACGCCGATCACCTCATGGCCCGCCTCATGCAGCAGCCCGGCAACCACGCTGCTGTCCACGCCGCCGGACATGGCGACCACCACGCGCATGGTCAGCCCTGAGCGTTTCGTGTGGCAGCCGGCAATTTCACCACCAGACCGTCCAGTTTGGTGGTCATCACGATCTGGCAGCCAAGGCGGGAGGTCTGCGTGAGACCAAACGCCAGGTCCAGCATGTCCTCCTCGTCTTCTGTCGCGGATTCCAATTTCTTGAACCAGCCTGAATCGACGATGACATGGCAGGTGGAGCAGGCGAGCGAACCCTCGCAGGCGCCCTCGATGTCCACCCCATGCTTGTGAGCGATCTCCAGCACCGACAGACCAAGCGGCGCGTCAACCTCGCGGTGAGTGCCGTCACGCTCGATGAAAGTCATTCGGGGCATACAGATCAAACCTCGGTTGGCTGATGAGGGTAGGCGCGGCGCGCGGTAGGGTCAAGCCGCGGACGCGGCGTGGAAGCCGCGGACGCGGCCGTACTGCTGCGTAATCGACATCGGCGGCGGAAGTAAAGCGCCCAATCCCAATGCGCAAGGTTCGCGCGGCTTCCGCGTCGGACAGTCCCAGGGCTCGCAAGACGTAAGAGGGCTCAACGGCCGCCGACGAACAGGCCGATCCGGTTGAGACGCACAGGTCAGGCACCGCCTCCATCAGTTCCAACGCGCTGGCGTGCGGGAATGTCACGTTGAGGTTGCCCGCGATCCGTGCGCGCAAATCGCCATTAACGCGGAGGCCAGGGATGTTTCGCCGCAGCTTTTCCAGCAGCCCGCCACGAAGGGCGGCGATCCGTTCGGCCTCGGCCTGCATTTCCTGCCCAGCCAGGCGGCAAGCCTCGCCCAGCCCGACGATCAGGGGCGTTGGCAGGGTGCCGGAGCGAAGCCCCCTCTCCTGCCCCCCGCCTGAAAACAACGGTAACAGCCGAACGCGCGGGCGGCGGCGGACAAACAACGCCCCTACGCCCTTCGGCCCGTAGATCTTGTGGCCACTGATCGATGCGATGTCGATCTTCCAGGCGGTCAGGTCGAGCGGGATCTTTCCTACCGCCTGTGCCAGGTCGGAGTGGAACAGGCTGCCCGCCTGCTTCACGATTGTTGCCAGGCCTGAAATATCCTGGATCACGCCGGTCTCGTTGTTGACCGCCATGACGCTGACCAGCAACGTCGGTGTCGCCAGAGCCTCGCGCAGCGTATCCGGATCGAGCAGGCCGTCAGGGCGAACCGGCAGCACTACTGGTTCAAAGCCCTCAGCCGCCAGATCGGACACCGCTTCCAGAACACACTTATGCTCGGTCTCCACGGTGATGATCCGGCGCCGCGGATCACCCATGCTGGCAGCGAAGCGCGCTGCTCCCTTGATGGCGATGTTATTGGACTCCGTGGCCCCGGAGGTGAAGACGATCTCTCTCACCTCGGCGCCAACCAACGCCGCGACCTGGGAACGCGCCGCCTCGACCGCGTCCTCGGCTTTCCGACCCATGACGTGCTCCACGCTGTGTGGGTTGCCATAATCCTCGGAGAAGAAAGGCAGCATCGCCTGGACGACACGCGGATCGCAGCGCGTAGTGGACTGGTTATCCAGATAGACGGGCTGATTGGGGCGCGGCGGCAAATCGGGCATCCCTAAGAATTAAGGTCATGCGGCGCGCGAAGCCAGTCCCGTCCGCAGCCGGTCAGCTACGCGCCGATAGCCGGCCGCGAACGTTGCGATATCGTCCTGGGTGACGTTCCACGGCAGCGAGACCCGAATGGCCTGCCCGGCCAGAGTTCCGAGGCCCATCGCCTGCAGCACGTGACTGGCTTGAACTTTACCAGAACTACAGGCTGCTCCGGCGCTGACCGCGATGTTCTCAAGATCGAGCGCGATCACCTGCACCCCCGCCGCCACACCCGGCAGTGCGAGGCAGGTGGTATTTCCCAGCCGGCTGGCTGGATCGCCGCAAATGACGGCACCGCATGAAGTCGCCGCTGATTCGGCTGCATCACGCAATGCAGCCACCGCGGCCAGATCGTCGGCTTCGGCTGACCGAGCGGCCGCGGCGAAGCCGGCGATCAGCGCCGCGGCCGGGGTGCCGCCACGGCGTCCTCGTTCCTGCCCGCCGCCGCCGATCAACGGCGCGCTGAATGTGGTATCCGGCGCCAGCAGCAGCGCGCCAACTCCTGCCGGTCCGCCAAGTTTGTGCGATGAGACCGCAAGGCTGTGCGCACCGAGTTCATCGAGCCGAACCCGCATCCGGCCAGCCGCCTGGACCGCATCGACGTGCAGCACGGCCCCGTACCGGCGACAAAGCGAAGCGGCCGCCTCTACCGGCTGGATGACCCCGGTCTCGTTGTTGGCCAACATCAGGCAGACAAGCGTGGGGAGGCCATCGGACAGCAGCACTTCCAAGGCTGTCAGATCGACGACGCCGGACGGTCCGGCCGCGAAAACATCGGCGCCAGCGGCGGCGAAGCGAACGGCATCGTGCTCGATCACGCTGACCGCGATGCGCCGGCCTTGAGCCATGGCATGGATCGCCATTGCGTCGGCCTCGGTTCCACCCGATGTGAATATCACGCTACCAGGGGCCGCTCCGAAGCAGCCGCCAACGACCTCACGGGCGTCTTCCAGGATGCGACGGACTTCGCGTCCCGGGCGGTGCACGGAGGAGGGATTTCCGTTGACTTCCAACGCGCTCAGAAGCGCGCTCCGAGCGGTGGGGCGCAGCGGCTGGGAGGCGTTGGCATCGAGGTAGACGATATCATTCATGGTGAACCTTAACGCGGCCGCGTGCCGAGGCTGCCGCTCGAGCCCGCCGCGACTGTTGCAGACTGTCTCCGAATAGGTCTGGCCGAAATAGATTCGGCCCAGATAGGTTTGGCCCAGATAGATTGGGCCAAGACGAGCGCGGTTAGTTTGGTAGGCGTAATCCGGTCGTCTCCATTTGGCGAGGCAAATCGGTCTCCTTGTCACTGCCAAGCCTTGCGCTTTTCTGCTTCGTGCCGAGGAAACAAGGTAAAAAAAACGTGCGGTCAAGGCAAAGCAGAACCATATGAGCAGAGAGTTCTTGTTGTAGATCGTGTTCGAGAGGCGGAAGGATTACATGCAATAGTGTACGATCAGCTTAGTTACGCACGCATAGATGGAAAAACAAAAGCTGGCTTTCAGGCCCTTCAGGGATGCCAAGGTATCGCGGGAAAGCAGCAGCTTAACCGCGTGACACCGGATTATGAACAATTGCTCATGTTGTCTTGATGTCGCGTCGGCTAGACGGGCGCTACGCGGGTGGGTTTCGGGGTAGCATCCGCCAGCGGCGGAAGGCGTGCGACGCACAATAACTCCTCGAACAGTACCAAAAGCTTTCTCGGTCCATGCCTCAACATTAAATGGTTTGATCCTTTGCCTCGAAACTGACATCAAGAGACTGCGTTCCCATTTATTAGGGACGGAGCGGCCATGAACGCCATGGTTGCGACATTGTAGGCCCGGCAGGGTGTTTGAAGTCGCGGTGGCTTCAGAACATGCGCTGCCGGTGGGAGACAGGAAACAGGTTACGTATTGCCATGCCAGAGGTAATGTTTGCCGGTCCAGATGGACGGCTTGAAGGTCGCTATCATCATTCAAAAGAATCAGGGGCGCCGGTCGCACTGATCTTACATCCCCACCCGCTGCACGGCGGGACCATGAACAACCGTATAACCTACTCCATGTATCAGGCCTTTCAGAAGCTTGGTTGCTCCGTGATGCGGTTCAACTTCCGTGGCGTCGGCCGCAGCCAAGGTCGCTATGACGGCGGAATTGGCGAGATTGGCGATGCCGCATCCGCCCTGGACTGGATGCAGGCCGTCAACCCTGGTCACGGGGGACTCTGGATCGCCGGATACTCATTCGGTGCGTTCATCGGCATGCAACTGCTGATGCGCCGTCCGGAAATCTCCGGTTGGGTGAGCGTCGCGCCGCCGGCCAACCACTACGATTTCGGCTTTCTCGCGCCATGCCCCTGCGGTGGTCTCATGCTGCACGGAGATGCGGACGAACTTGTTCCGGAACCGGCGGTCCGGAAGTTGGTGGACAAACTGAACACGCAAAAGAACGTACACGTGGATTATCGCATTGTCCCTGGCGCCGATCACGTTTTCGCGCGTCATGCCGAGACCGTATCCGATGCTATCGACGACTTCTGCGGCAAGATGATTGCCCGCAAGCAGATGGCGCTCGCCGCCGACTAGGCAGGTGCGTGCGGGGTGACATCCCCGCCCATAAGTCATATCTACGAGCGTACGGGACAGGACATTTCAAGCCCTCTTCAGGGGCTGGAAATGTCCTGTCGTCGGCTGTGATGCGTAAGCGTGCCGCTTGGCCGCCGGTTTTCCCATAAGTCCGAAAGTAGCTACGGCTGTCGTAGCCCTTAAAGCTCGGTGGATACGCCCGTAGCGCCTTTTCGACCCACTGACAGCAGCTCGCCGGTAGCCATCAAATGAGGCCGAGGCCACTTGGGCTTCATTGGCTGGCTGAACTTCAGGCCGATGAAGGTTGATCCGCCATCGGTCCGGTCGCATCGGCCGGCCCGCCTCGTTGACTGGTTTCGTTACAATACTCACTCAAGGTCCGGTGGAAAACGTCCGGCAAACGGCGTAGTCAACCGGTTTACCTCAAGAGATTCGGAGCCGCCGTGGCCAAGCCTGCCTCCCGCTTCGTCTGCCACTCCTGCGGCGCCGTCACACTGAAATGGGCTGGCCGTTGCGAAACCTGCGGCGAATGGAACACCATCGAGGAAGAACCCGTGGTCGCGCGTCCGGGTGCCGCCTCCAAGGCACCAATCGGCCGTTCGATCAATTTCGTGGGCCTTGCCGGCAGCGCGGAACCGCCACCTCGCGCACCCATCGGCATCGCCGAACTCGATCGTGTCCTCGGAGGGGGCCTGGTCCCAGCGTCGGCCGTACTGGTGGGCGGCGACCCTGGCATCGGCAAATCGACGCTTTTGCTGCAGGCCGCGGCCCGCCTGGCCGGCTCGGGCCATCGAGTCTTATATGTGTCCGGCGAGGAATTGGTTGACCAGATCCGCATGCGCGCGCGCCGTCTGGGCGTGGCGGGCTCCACGATTGAGCTGGCCGCCGCGATCAACGTGCGCGACATTGCCGCTACCCTGGAGCAAGCGAAGGACACCACCCTGGTGGTGATCGAACTCGATCCAGACCATGTGGCTGGACGCCATCGAAAGCGCACCCGGCACAGTGGCCCAGGTCCGCGCCTGCTCGTTCGAACTTATCCGGATGGCCAAGGCGGGCAGATTTGCCTTGGTGCTCGTCGGACATGTCACGAAAGACGGCGCGTTGGCCGGCCCACGAGTGCTGGAGCACATGGTTGATGCTGTGTTGTACTTCGAAGGCGACCGCGGCCATCAGTTCCGTATCTTGCGCGCGGTGAAAAACCGGTTCGGCGCCACCGACGAAATCGGCGTGTTCGAGATGACGGAAACCGGACTCGCCGAAGTCCCCAATCCATCCGCGCTGTTTCTCGCTGAACGTCGCGGCAATATCGCGGGCAGTGCTGTCTTTGCGGGCCTGGAGGGAACCAGGCCCGTGCTCATGGAGGTGCAGGCTCTGCTCGCCCCAATCCGGGAGGCTCGCCACGCCGGTCGGTCATCGGCTGGGACAGCGGCCGGCTGTCGATGCTGCTGGCGGTGCTGGAGACCCGAGCCGGCGTGCGATTGAATCAGACTGATGTCTATCTGAATATCGCGGGCGGCCTGCGTGTCAACGAACCGGCCGCCGACTTGGCTGTCGCCGCCGCCCTCACCTCCGCGGCTTTCGAAACCCCGACCAGTCCCGGGATGGTCTATTTCGGCGAGATCGGGCTTTCCGGCGAGGTTAGGCAGGTTGCCCAGGCGGAGGCACGATTGAAGGAAGCAGCCAAGTTGGGGTTCGATGGGGCGACCCTGCCCCGCCGGGTGGCCCACGGCAATCGCAAACCCGCCGCACCGGAAGGCCTTCAACTGGAGGAAATAGGTCACATCGCCGATCTCGTTGCCCGGTTTGCCCCCGAATCGGCACGCAAGAACGCATGATCCGCTTGGCGGGAAGCATCAGGCAGACGATAACGCGGCATCCCTTCCGGCTCTGGTGGCCCAAATGGCGGTGTGATGACGTGGGTTGACCTGGCAATCTTTGGTTTTCTGCTGGTATCTGGCCTGCTCGCCTTCGTCCGGGGATTGGTACGGGAAGTGCTTGGCATCGGCGCCTGGGTCGGGTCCGTTGCAATTGCCTTCTTCGCCCTGCCGACGATGCGCGGCATGGTGCGCACGTGGTTTTCGGCGCCGGAATGGGTCGATCCGGTCAGCTTCATCGTGATTTTCCTGATATCGCTGATCATGCTGATGCTGGTCGCCCGGGCCATCGGCGGTTTCGTGCGCAGGTCGGCATTAGGCGGCGTTGACCGGACCTTGGGTCTGATATTCGGCCTCGCCCGGGGTGCAGCGGTGGTCATCGTCGCCTATATCATCGGACAGATGGTGTTCCCGATAGAACGGTGGCCGGACGTCGTGCTCAACGCGCGGACGCTGGTGCCGACTTACGAAGCTGCCCGCTGGGTGCGGGACCAGTTGCCCGAACCATACCGCCCACACACGCTGGATCCGCCGCCGGCGGGCCGGCAGACGACCGCGGAAGCCCTGCTGCGAGCCAGTCCGCAAGGACGCGCGATCGGCAGGCAGCCTGAGCGCGAATAGGAGCTGTCAAAGATGGCGTTCACCAGCCCGGATACGGACGACGACACGCTGCACGAAGAGTGCGGCGTCATTGGCGTCTGGAATGTTCCCGATGCCTCCGCCGTAACGGCGCTGGGCCTGCATGCCTTGCAGCACCGCGGCCAGGAAGCCACCGGCATCACCAGCTTTGACGGGGCACGCTTCCACTCCCATCGCGGCATGGGATTAGTGGGCGACAATTTCGGCGATGCAAGGGTGATCGAGAAACTACCTGGCCGTATCGCTATCGGCCACAACCGTTATGCCACCACCGGCGACACCATTCTGCGGAACGTCCAGCCGCTCTACGCGGACTTCGAGTTCGGTGGTTTCGCGGTGGCGCACAATGGCAACCTGACCAACGCGCATCTGTTGCATAGGGCCTTGGTTCGCCGCGGCTGCCTGTTCCAGTCCACCACCGATTCCGAAGTCTTCGTGCATCTGATCGCGATCAGCCTGTATTCCACTGTAGTGGACCGGCTGATAGACGCCCTGAAACAGGTGGTCGGCGCCTATTCCCTGGTCGCCCTCTCCAACGAAGCGCTCATGGGCGTCCGCGATCCGCTCGGTGTCCGTCCCCTGATCCTGGGTCGCATTGGATCCGAAGGCACCGGCGGCTGGGTCCTTGCCAGCGAGACCTGCGCGCTCGACATCGTTGGCGCCGACTTCATTCGCGATGTAGAGCCCGGCGAAATCGTTGTCATCAACGACCAGGGCGTGCACAGCATCAAGCCCTTCAACAAGCAGAAGGAACGCTTCTGCGTGTTTGAATATATCTACTTTGCCCGCCCGGATTCGGTGATGGAGGGAATGCCGGTCTATGACGCGCGCAAGCGTATCGGAGCCGAACTGGCCCGCGAGGCCAATGTCCCAGCCGATGTGATCGTGCCGGTACCCGACTCCGGCGTTCCCGCGGCGATGGGCTACTCCAAGCAAAGCGGCATCCCGTTCGAGCTTGGGATCATCCGCAACCACTATGTCGGCCGCACCTTCATCGAACCCACCGATCATATCCGGCATTTGGGCGTGAAGCTGAAGCACTCCGCCAACCGTCCGGTGCTGGCCGGCAAGCGGGTCGTGCTGGTGGATGACTTCGATCGTGCGCGGCACCACGAGCAAGAAGATCGTCGAGATGGTCCGTGCCGCCGGTGCGAAAGAAGTGCACATGCGTATCTCTTCGCCGCCCACGACGAATTCCTGTTTCTACGGAATAGACACGCCAGAGCGAAGCAAGCTGCTGGCTGCCAAGCACAGCGTCGAAGAGATGGCTTCGCTGATCGGCGCCGACAGCCTGGCGTTTATTTCAATCGATGGGCTGTACAGGGCGCTGGGCAAGGATGGACGCGACACAGCCAGCCCCTACTACTGCGATGCGTGCTTCACCGGTGACTATCCAATTCCGTTGCCGGATCAGCAGGATAACGCCGACCGGCAACTCAGTCTGCTCGCAGCCCACCACTAATGTCCGGCTTGATCGGCGGCACGCCGCTTCAAGGCAATGTCGCACTGGTGACCGGTGCAAGCCGCGGCATCGGTGCCGCCACCGCCGTTGAACTCGCGCGGTTGGGTGCCCGTGTGGTTATCAGCGCCCGGACGCAAGGGGGTCTTGAGGAAACCGACGATGCAATCCGCCAACTGGGCGGCGAGGCGACCATCCTGCCGCTGGATCTGCGTGACGGGGGGCCACTCGACGCGATCGGCCCGACCTTGTTCCAGCGCTTCGGCCGGCTGGATATCCTGGTTCACAACGCCGGCGCGCTCGGCCGCCTGACCCCGGTCTCCCATATACTGCCTGACGACTGGAACGACGTGGTGGCAGTGAACCTTTCCGCGACGTGGCGTCTGATCCGCACCTGTGATCCGCTGCTTCGCTTGGCCCCTGCGGGACGGGCGGTCTTTGTGACAGAAAGCAGGGCTCGAGAGCCCAGAGCCTACTGGGGCGCGATGGGAGCGACCAAGGCCGGCATGGAGCATCTGGTGCTGACGTGGGCGCAAGAAGTCGCAACCACAAACCTGCGCGTAAACCTGTTTGACCCCGGCCCGGTCGCTACGCGAATGCGATCGAATGCATTCCCAGGCGAGGACCGCTCGACGCTGCCAAGTCCCGATGCGGTGGCTCCCCGGCTGGCCGCGCTCTGCTTGCCCAGCGAGCAGCGCAACGCGGCGCTGATCCGCGTGGAATAGGCGGTTCGACGCGTGCCGGCGATGACGTCACGAACCGGTGTAAGGCTGATCCACCTGCCGCCGGCAGCCGTAGCTCCAACACCTTGGCGCGCTGGATAGGTGCGGGAGGCCGCGGGATGGCTGGGGCATCATTTAGCTTTGCACTTCAAGTGGCCGCCTTTCCTGGTAGCGCGTGAGTCACCTGATTCTAGGAGGCAACGACATGTTCAACCGCTTCTGGCTTTCGGCGACGGCCGCGGTGATGCTTTGCGGGACCGCGAGCCTGGCCCAATCACCACAACCCCCGACCACGGCGGGGACGCCGGCAAAGGCAGCTGATTCGCTGTCGATCTACTTTGACTCCGGCAGCGCCGCGATCACCTCGCAGGGTCAAGGCGTGCTGGACCAGGCCGCGCGCACCTATCGCGACGGCAAGCCCATCATCATGGTTGTCAGTGGTGGCTCTGACTCCACCGGCCAAGCCGGTGCCAATTTGCGGCTATCGCAGCAGCGGGCGGACAATGTCCTCCAGGGTCTCGTCGCCCGAGGAATCCCGGTTGAGCGCTTCCAGGTTCTGGCCAAGGGTGAAACCGAGCCCGCGGTGCCTGCCCCGGATGGGACGGCCGAAGCCCGCAATCGGCGCGTTGAGATTACTTGGCGCTGACCAGACGCAACGTCTGCTATACTAAAGCCGCGGCTCGCGGGACCATAGCTGGGCTGGTGCTTTGTCTTGCTTCGATGCCGGCCCGTGCTGCAACGCCGGAAGACGGCCGGCGCGCTTACGATGCCGGCCACTACTCCGATGCTATGGGAATTTGGGCCGAACTCAGCCGGCAAGGGAGCGCCGAATCAGCATTCGGACTGGGGCTGCTATACGATCTGGGAAACGGCATCCAACAGGATTCGGAGCTCGCATTCTTCTGGTACAAGGTTGCCGCCGAGGCGGGTCTTCCGGCGGCTGAATTCAACGTCGGCGCGATGTACGATGGCGGCCATGGGGTTGAGCGGGATACTTCAAGTGCTGCCGTGTGGTTCGCCAAAGCCGCCGCTCATGGGCACGCGCGCGCGCAGTTCGACCTTGGCCAGCTATATGAGCAGGGTGACGGTGTTCCCCGCAATCCTGAAGCGGCCGCGGCTTGGTTTCGCGAGGCTTTGCAGGGCGGCATCGCGGCGGCCGCGACGCGGTTAAAGAAGCTGGAGGCTGCTCCATCGAGTAGCCTGGGTTCCCCCGCGGCGAGCGCGCCTCGGTTGTCCCCGGGCGGATCAGCCCCCGTGGCAAAGCGGCTGTCGCCGGCGAAGCCTGTTTCGCCAAGCCGAAACGCTACCCTCACCCTGGCGCCCGACCATCCGCAGGTGGAGCTTGTTTGGGTGGCGCCGCCCGAACCCCAAAATGTCCATTACGAGGTCCAGGTTCGCCTGCTGGCTGATTCCTCCATTCATACCGTGTTCGCCGCGACCCTTGATGAGACCGCCACGCTGGTCATTTTGCCGTCGAAGCCTGATTTCTACGTCTGGAACGTTGACACGATTGGCCCGGATGGCTCCCGCGCCGCCAGCGACTGGAATTGGTTTTCCACCGGCTCGCCGGGGCCATCGCAGCAGTCGATGACCTCCGGTCCATCCTCCCGCTGAACGCTGGTCACAAGGGATCAGTGATCGTGCTGGTCTATGGTCATGATCGCGTATCCCAGCGCGACCGAGCCGAAGGTGACGACAAGGCCGAGGCTAAGCAGGAAAAAGGCGAGCCAACCGCCCTCGGTGTGCAACATCAGGTCGCGCAAGGATCCTACGTTGGTCGCGACCATGGCAACCGCACCCACGACGCCAGCGATACAACCGGCAATCCCATGCGGAAGGACATATCGCAGGAGTTCCATGCAACTGAGACGGAACCCGGGGCCGTGCGTTGCATGCGTTCCGCATCCTCCTTGTAATGTCATCGCGATGCCCCGGACCTTGGCCTAGACGGCGCCGGCTTGCTACCTCTCGAGACTTCGCCGGAGCACATGCGCCGCAAGCGTAGGTTTTTGTAACCCCCGGCGGCCACGAGCGATTGGGTGCGCAGCGTGTGGGGATCGACCGTCAGGCGGAAACGACGTCCGGCCGTTCAATCCGCGGCACTCATTGCCCTGGGCGCTTCCTCCAGGGTTGTGTCGTGCTTCAACCCCAGCACGATCACCATTGCCCACCACGGCACAGGCCGCGATCGCCCACAGCCCGGCCGAGAAGCTTCCGGTCACGTCCTTTAGCCAGCCCATGATGAACGGCCCGAAGAACCCGGCAAGGTTGCCGATCGAGTTGATTGCCGCGATACCCGCCGCCGCGGCCGCACCGGACAGGAAGGCGGTTGGAAACGTCCAGAACACTGGCAGCACCGCGAATACGCCGAACGCGCCGATCGATAGGGCGATCATTTTCAGCGTTGGATCATCCACCAGGGTAGATCCGGCGATTCCGACGCGCGGCGACCAGGAACGGCGATGCGCCGCGTGCCCCTTCCGCTCCATCCGGGCATCCGAACTCCGGCTCCAGGCTATCATGCCAACCGTGCCGACTATGTAGGGCACCGCGGAGACGAAACCGACGGCGAGGTTGGACAAACCGAACCCCTTGACGATCTGCGGCAGCCAGAACGCGGTGCCGTAGTTGGTCGCGACGGCGCCGAAATAGACCAGCGACAGTGCCAGCACCTTTGGATTGAACAACGCCTGCAGAGACGCTAAGACCGTGCACGTCCTGCTTCTGCGCGGATTTCGGCCGCCAGGCGCCGGTCGAGCCAAGCGCGTTCCTCCGGTTCCAGCCAGCGTGCGTCGGCGGGGCGGTCGGTCAGGTAGAACCAGACCACGACGGACAGGATGATCGCGGGTGCCGCCTCCAGGATGAACAGCCATTGCCAGCCGGCCAAGCCACCGGCGCCGTCCAGGCCGAGAATCAACCCTGACACCGGTGCGCCGAGACACCGACGACAACGGAATTGCCGCCATGAACCAGCCGACGATGCGCGCGCGATAGACGCCTGGGAACCACAGGGTCAGATAGAAGATGATGCCGGGAAAGAAGCCGGCCTCGGCGATCCCCAGCAGGACGCGCACGACGTAAAAACTGGTCTCGCCGCTGATCAGCGCCATGGCACCGGACAGGATGCCCCAGGACATCATGATGCGAGCGATCCATTTACGCGCGCCGAAGCGCTCCAGGGCGAGATTCGACGGAACCTCGAACAGGAAGTAGCTGAAGAAAAAGATACCGGCGCCGAAGCCATAGGCGGTGGAGGAGATGCCCAGCGCTTTGTTCATCGTCAACGCGGCGAAGCCCACGTTCACCCGGTCGAGATAGGCCACGAAGTAGCAGAGCATCAGGAATGGCACGATGCGTCTTGAAACCTTGGCGACCGTGCGTTGTTCAATCGGATCCATCCGGCGTTCCCCATCCGGCGCATGTAGCGCCTGTTGTCATGACGCTGGCATAGACAGCCGCGCTTGCGCGGTCAATCGGCCCGGGCATGGTCCGATGGATAGGCGTCCTGCTGATCGGTGCGGCCGGGGTTCCCCCGTACGGAAATCAGGGTTGAGTCGTCAACCATTGCTCCGCTGAGGTGCTGAACGATGTTGCTCGGCGGCCTGCCCTACAGAACTCCCCGTGACGGTATCCTGACCCACCCAGCGATGGCCGAAGGTCTGAACATGCTCGTCGCTGCCGCATCTGCCGTGGAACCCAACCCAGGTCAGCCCAACGGCAACTCCAGCGATCATCTTGTCGGCGATGTGACGGTATCGTTGTTCCTGCCGGAGCCGTTACCGTTCTGGAAGCAGTAAAGGCAAATACCGGGTCAGTATTCCGTCCTGGTCTCGCAGTTGATGGATAATGGTGAAATGGTTCGCCCGCGGCACCGGGATCAGCGGCCCGGGCATATGAGCGGCGACACGCAGCGCATGCAAGTCCTGGCTGTCCGACATCAGCGGCGGAAGTTCGGCGGTGCCGAACGCGAAGGCCAAGGGCTTGTTCACCGGCGGCAGCCGCATCGGCGACAATGTAAGCCATCTCCTGTTCGGTCAGGCGAAGCTTGTCGTTCAGATAGGTGTCGCGAACCGGGCCAAGGTCGAAGATGCCGGACAGCGATAACCCCGCCTTTACCAGCGGATGATCAAGACACATCGCGGTTAAATGGCCGCCCGCGGACCAACCGGACAACACGACCGGTCCGTTGATCCCATGCGCCGGGCCGTGCGCTCCCAACCAGTCCAGCGCGGAATTGACCTCCGCCACAATCTCCGTCAGCGAGGCATCCGGCGCCAAGGTATAGCCCGGCAAGGCCGCCGACCAGCCGCGCGCGTAGGGGCCGGCGATCAGATTGGCGAACTGCTCCTTGCTGTTGCGCTGCCAGTACCCGCCGTGAATGAAGACGATGCAAGGCGCATCCGGATTGGATTGCGGAAACAGGTCCCAGGTGTTGCGCTCTCTCTTGCCGTAGCGCAGGTCCAGATGCATCCCGTTGGTCGCGCGGAACACCGAGGACGCAACCTCGCGCGCCGCGTTCAGCACCGGACTGTCGGCGACATGTTCCGTGTTGTTATAGGCGGCGTCGCGTTCGGCCTGGCTGAGGAAGGCCCATTTGGCGTGGATGCTCATGCGGTTGCGGTCCTGTACCAGTCCATGATCTGCCGCCCTTGCCAGAACAACGCGCCGGGGCGGCCGGCCATGTGCTCCAAGGCACGTTCGAACCAACCGATCCGATGCGGCACTCCGCTGATGTAGGGATGCACCGCGAGGCCCATGACCTTGGCGCCCTGATGCTCAGCCTCCTGATACAGCCGCTCGAATTGCGCGATGGTGCGGTCATACAGTTCTTCGGCCCGGTGGTGCTGGATCATCATCATCGGGATGTCGTTCAGTTCCACGCTGTAGGGCATGGTCAGCAGCGGTCCATGTCTGGTGCGGATCGTCGCCGGCAGGTCGTCGACAACCCAGTCGGCGCAGTACTGGATGCCGGCTTCGGCCAGCAGGTCCGGTGTGTCCAACGTCTCCGTCAGCCCCGGCGCCAGCCATCCCACGGGGTCATGACCGCCGGCTTCACGCAACGCGGCAATGGCGTCGCGGATCATGGCGCGCTGATCCTCGACCAGATGGGTCGCGGTCTGGTTATAGCCGTGCACCATGAACTCCCATCCCGCGTCGCGGCAGGCTCGTGTGACGCGCGGATAGGCCGAGGGGACGACGCCGTTGATCGCCAGCGTCGGTGCGATGCCGTGCCGGTCGAGCGCGGCCTTCAGCCGCCAGAAACCAACGCGCATGCCGTATTCGTGCCAGGCCCAGTTCGGCACATCAGGAATGACCGAGGCCCCTTGTGGCGGCGACAACACCTGGCGGGGCATGGTTCGGTCGATATCCCAGCGCTCAATGTTGACAACGAGGAACACCGCGACCCGCTTGCCGTCCGGAAGCCGGATATCGGGTCGGTCGATCGAGGCTTGGTAGTCAAGCCGCTGGAACGGTTTTTCTGGATCTGACATCCCGCGATGATGACCGCGGCGGGCCGCGGGTTCAAGCGGGGGGAGCGGGGACCGCCAGACGCGCGCCGGATTACTTCGCCAGGATGCGGGCGAGTTCGACCAGTTCCGTGTCGATCGGCTTGGTCCGCCCCACAACGTCCGGAAGCGGAGTGCGCGTGACCTCGTTTTTCTGCCAACCGACCAGTATCCCGGTCTGTCCCTCACTCAGGGACCTGACCGCATGGACCCCTAGCCTTGTCGCCAGCAAGCGGTCGAAGGCGCTGGGCGGCGCGCCGCGCACGACGTGGCCCAACGTGGTGGCTCGCAACTCGAAGCCTGTCCTCTGCTTATCGGCGTCGAAGAACGCAAGTATCTTGGCGGCGTTTTCCTTGACACCTTCGGCGATTACTACGATCGCGTGTGTCTTTCCGCGCTCATAGGCGGCGTGCAGCCGCTCGGCGATCTCGCTCGACGGAACCTCGAACTCCGGTGTCGAGATGACTTCAGCGCCGCCCGCGAGACCCGCCATCATCGCCAGGTAGCCGCAGTCCCGCCCCATGGTCTCGACCAGAAAAGCCCGGTTATGTGACGAACCTGTCGTGCGCAGGTGATCGATCGCCTCAAGCGTGACGTTTATGGCGGTGTCAGAGCCGATGGAAATGTCGGTTCCGAGCAGGTCGTTGTCCACGGTGGATGCGATGCCGACAACATGAACTCCAAGCTGGCTGAGCATGTAGGAGCCGGTCTGCGATCCGTTGCCGCCGATCACCACGACCCCGTCGATCCCTCGCTGAGCCAGATGCCGCAGCGCCTTGGACCGGCCACCCTCCGTACGGAACTCCGCGGACCGTGCGCTGCCGAGAAACGTGCCGCCGACCTGAATGATGCCGCCGACATCGCGTGCGCTCAGCTGGCGGAACTGGCCGTCCACCAGCCCCTGCCAACCCTGGCGCACCCCATGCACCGTCATGCCCTGGTCGAGCGCGCTTCGCGTGACGGCGCGTATAGCCGCATTCATTCCCGGGGCGTCACCACCACTCGTAAGGACCGCGATATGCTTCATAACTCCGAGACTATGGCCGCGTAGGCGAGCCGTCTACCGCCCAAAAGCAGGATTATGAAGTAGGTCTATTTCTTTTCCGGCAGGGCGATCCCGGTTAGTGCCTCCCACACCCGGATCACGAACGAATCATCCTTCAGCCCCTGCCCGTTCGCCGCGGCTGCCAGGAATAACTGATGCGCCGCCGCCGCCATCGGCAGCGGAAAGGTCAGCGTCGCGCGCCTGATCCAGCACGATACCCAGATCCTTGACGAAGATGTTCACCGCCGAGGACGGCGTGTCATCACCCGCCAGAATATGCGGCACGCGGTTCTGCCACATCCAGGAACTGCCGGCGGATTCCGAGATCACCTTGAACAACGTCTCCGGATCCGCCCCGGCCCGAATACCCAGCGCAAGCGCCTCGGCGGCGGTGGCGATGTGCACGCCGGCCAGCAATTGATTGACCATCTTCACCGTGCTGCCGACGCCGATCTCATCGCCAAGCCGCCAGACTTTGGTGGAGATCGCCTCCAACACCGGGCCGGCTTTGGCAAAAGCCGCCTCCGATCCAGACCCCATCACCGTCATCGTCCCCGCCTTCGCGCCGGACGAACCGCCGGAGACCGGGCTGTCCACCATCAGGAAACCGGCCTCCTCGATCTTGCGCCCAAGCGCCTTGGCCGCTTCCGGCGCCACGGTGGCGCAGCACAGCACGACGGCGCCCTTCTCCAGCCGCGCCAGGCATCCCTTGTCGCCGAACAGCACCTGCTCGGTCTGCGCGGCGTTGATGACGAAGACCACCACCGCCTCCAGGTCGGTCGGCAGCGCGTCGGGGGAGACCACGACCTTGCCACCCTCGGCGGCGAACGCGGCGCGGGTTTCCTCGCGCAGTTCGCAGCCGGTGACCTCGTGGCCCTTGTGCAGCAGGTTCAGCGCGGCACCCATGCCCATGTTGCCGAGACCGATGACGCCGACTTTCATGCTCGTTTTCCTCCTGCCGATGGCAAAGCCGCCCCATTATAGGCCAAGCCTGGCTTTGAGATACCGGCGGACCGGCTTAGTGTGCCAGCACCACAGGAACAAGCCGCGATGACCCTGATTGCCTCTGCCGACACCGCCCGCGCCAACCGCCGCAGAGGCTCCGCCGCCGACGGCGTGACCTTCTGGCACACGCTGTATCTCGGAACCACCCGCTACAACATGGCGCCCGGGACGCCCGACCCGGCGCCGGATGCGCTATTCCCGATGGCGTTCCTGGTCGAGCAGGACCCTGGAAGCACCGCCAACGCGCACTACCATCAGCAGGACCAGTTCCAGCTTGGTCGTCCACGGCCACGCCATGCTTGGGCTGCATGAGGTCCGCCCGGTCACCGTCCATTTCACCGGCGCCCACACCGCCTACGGTCCGATCAAGGCCAGCCCCGACCAGGGCGTCTGGTATTTCACGCTCCGCAATGGCTTCGACCCCGGCGCCCGGTTCATGACGATGCCGGAGAATCGCATCGCGCTGCGCACCGTCCCCGGCCGCAGGCACCGCGAGATCCGTCGCCGGCCCGCTCTCCGACCCCAACCGCCCCCACCGAGACCCTGCTCGGTCCCGATCCCGACGGCATGACGGCGTGGCGCTACAGCCTGCAGCCGGGTGAAGCCGTCACCGGTCCCTAACCCGGCCGCAGGTCCGCGGCCAGTATTGGGTCGTGACCGGCGGCAGCCTGACGTCCGGCGGACCAGGCGCTGCCGAAATTGTCCTGCGCTTTCGTCTACCCGCAGGACGCACCGTTCGCCGCGGCGCGGGTCCCGACGGCGTGGAGGTGTCGCCATGCAGTTCCCCGTCCACACGACCCACTGATGTCCCCCCCATCGGTGCCCCGGCACATCCGCCTCAACGCGTTCGACATGAGCTGCATCGGGCATCAGTCGCCCGGCCTGTGGACGCATCCCGACGATCACGCCGACAGCTACAACACGCTGGAATACTGGACCGATCTGGCCCGCACGCTGGAGCGCGGCAAGTTCGATGCGTTGTTCCTGGCCGACGTGCTGGGCATTTACGACGTCTACCAAGGCTCGCCCGCCACCGCGCTGGAGCAAGCTGTCCAGGTGCCAGTCAACGACCCGCTGATGTCGATCTCGGCAATGGCGCTGGTGACCGAACACCTAGGCTTCGGCGTGACCTGCGCGCTGTCCTACGAACTCCCCTACCCGTTCGCGCGGCGAATGAGCACGCTGGACCACCTGACCAAGGGACGAATTGGCTGGAATATCGTCACCGGCTACCTCGACAGCGCCGCTCGCGGAATGGGCATGGCCAGGCAGGTCGCCCACGACGACCGCTATGACGTGGCGGAAGACTACATGCAGGCGACCTACAAATTGTGGGAAGGCAGCTGGGAGGACGGCGCGGTTCTGCGCGACCGCGCTGGGCGGCGGTTTGCCGATGCCGGCAAGATCCACCGCATCCTGCACGAAGGCCCACATTTCCGGGTCGATGCCATCCATCTGTGTGAGCCGTCACCGCAGCGCACGCCGGTGCTGTTCCAGGCCGGCGCGTCCAGGCGCGGCCGTGATTTTGCGGCACGCCACGCCGAGTGCGTCTTCATCAACGGACCGTCGAAGAAGGTGATCGGCAATATCGTCGCCGACCTGCGCGCCCGCGCCGTCGCCGCCGGGCGTGACGCGCGGGACCTGGTGATCTTCACCATGATGACGGTGATCACCGACACCACGCCCAAGGCGGCCCGGGACAAATATCAACGATTACCTCGGGTACGTGTCCGAGGAAGGCGCGCTGGCGTTGATGTCCGGCTGGACCGGTCTCGACTTCGGCGCCATGTCGCCGGACGAGGTCGTGCGCTTCACCGACAAGGCGGACGCCCAGACCTCGGCGCTTGAAGCGTTCACCACCGCCGACCCGGACCGCGACTGGACCGTGCGTGAGATCGCCCGTCACGCCGCGATCGGCGGCCGCGGGCCAGTGGTGATCGGATCAGGCGAGGAAGTCGCCGACGAACTGCGCGCCTGGGTCGAGGAAACCGACGTAGACGGCTTCAACCTCGCCTATGCGCTGACGCCGGGCACGTTCGCCGATGTCGCCGATTTGGTGGTGCCGGAACTGCAGGCCCGCGGCGTGTTCAAGCATGACTACGCACCGGGCACATTCCGCGAAAAGCTGTTCGGGCGGGGCGCACGTTTGCCGGACAGCCATCCCGCCGCCGCCGTCCGGGTCCGGCGTTGATCCGCTTGATCGTTGCGTGCCTGTTGCTCGCGGCACCCGCCCGGGCGGCAGAGATCACCGTGTTGACCGCAGGGGCGTTCAAGACCGTCGTGGCGGCGGTGATCCCAGCCTCGAATCGAGGACCGGCGACACGGTGATCCTACGCAACGACACCGTCGGCGCCTTGGTTCGCCGCATCGAGGCCGGTGAGGCATTCGACGTCGTGCTGATGTCGCCCGCGGGCCTCGATGGGTTGGCAAAATCCGGCAGGATCACCGCCGCTTCCGAGGTCAAGTTCGCCAAAGTCGGCATTGGGGTGGCGGTGAAGGCCGGCGCTCCGCACCCCGATATTGCCACGGTCGCCGCGTTCAGGGAGGCGATGCTGCAGGCCCGGTCGGTAGCCTATATCGATCCCGCATCCGGTGGTTCCAGTGGCATCTACGTCGCGAAATTGTTCCAGACCCTCGGCATCGCCGAAGCCATGGCCAGGAGATCTGTGCTGGTGAAAGGCGGTCTCGCCGCCGAGGCCGTGGTTGATGGGCGCGCCGACATCGTCGTGCACCAGATCAGCGAAATCGTCGCGGTGCCTGGCGTCAGCCTGATCGGCCCGTTGCCCGACGAAATCCAAAGCGTGACAGTATATGCCGGCGCGATCGCCGCCAATTCGACATGGCCCGACGTCGCTCAGGCCTTTCTGGCCGGACTGACGGGGGCCGACGTTGGACCGCTGCTGATCGCCAAGGGCATGACCCGACCCTAACCCGAGGCATCACGTCCGGCTTGCTACGCGCCCGTGTTGGACGCATAGACGGGATGGTTGGAATGGGTGGGAAAGTCGAAAACCGATGATGCCGATGTCCAGAATGCTGTTGATCACAGCCGGTCTCGCCACCTTAAGTGTTGCCGTGCCGGCAGGCGCCCAGCCCAGCAACGACGGCAATATCTCGCTCAATGCGCCCGGGTCTTCTGATCAAGAAGCCGAAGCCGGGGCTGCCGGACGTGAAATCGCAGCCACAAGCCTGGCCGAGACTGGATCCCGGCGCCGTCCTGTGTCGGTCCGAGGCGGATCTGAACCGTCTGGCGCAGCGCCGGTCGGGTGAGGTCGTGGACGGCCCGGTGGATTGCCAGATCATTCGCACGCCGACCGCAATCACCATCGTGCAGCGCGCCGCCCCCGGACGGACGGAAGTCAGGACAAGTGACGCCCAAGCATCCGGCTCCGGTTGGACCGATGCTTGGCTGCCCGAGAAAGCCCCGCGCGGCGCGACGTCGGCAGCAACCCGCTAACCCGCTTTCAGCGCGGTAATTGTTCTGGTGAACCACGACCCAGTCTGGGTGCCTGGTGCAATTGACACGTCGAAAATGGTCACGGCCCAAGTGGCTGCGCCCGAAATCAATCCTCATTCAGCCCCAGCGCCAGCTCCGCAACCCCCATCGGGTCTTCCAGCGCGGCCAGCCGACCGGCGGCCAGCCAAGCGAACCGCTCCAGCAGGGCCTTGCGACGCGGCGGCGGCAGCCGGATGCACAGCGGCTCGCGCAGCATCTCGGCCTCATGCCCGGCGCTGACAATCAGCCCGGTCTCTGGCGGCAGGATGTCGCGCGGGAAGTCGCAATCCACCGCAAAGTAGAACTGGTCGCAGAACGGCTGATACTCGGTCCATTTCGCATCGGTGAGATAGTCGCGCAGGCCTGACTTCACCTCGATGCAGACGAAACCGCCGCCGGGCTGCAATGCAAGGATGTCAGCACGCCGGCCATTTGCCAGCCGCACCTCGTGCAGCGGCGCCCACCCCAACCGCAGGCATAGCCTCGCCGCCGCTCGGCGAACCAGTGCGGTGCGCTCGGGGAAGCCGATGGGTTGCATCAATCCAGGCATCTCCATCAGCCCAGGCGCCACCATCAGTCCAGCAGCTTGTTGATCGCCTGCGCCAGCTTGACGTCGTTGTCCGACAGACCGCCGACGTCGTGGGTCGAGAGCTCGATCCGCACGGTGTTCCACACATTCGACCAGTCCGGGTGGTGATCGAGCTTTTCCGCCAGCAAGGCGACGCGGGTCATAAAGCCCCACGCCGCGCTGAAATTCCGCGAATTTGAATTCGCGGCGCAGGGCGTCGCGGTCCAGCGCAGGCGCCCATCCCGGCACGGTCGTGCCAAGGTTGGCCCGTTCGGTATCGATCAGGCGTTTAGCCATTCCACTCTCCTCCGTTGCCGTCAGGCGGACATTTTGATCGGCGGATCGATATCGGCTGGCAAAGGGCACACGTACGGGGTCCTGCCCGACACGAACCTGATGGTCCGCCTTGGCGCGCGCCAACAACGTTTCGTCGCGAAGCGCATCCACCGCGGTGCCGGCCATGACCTTCGCCACATGGACCAGCCCTTTGTGCGCCGCCGCCATCTTGCCCTGCGCGGTCAATTGCCAGGAGTGGCCGGGCGTGCCGATGGCATAGGTCGCACCGCGCGCCTGCACGGTAGGCACGACCCAGCTGACGTCGCCGACATCGGTGGAGCCAACGCCGCCATTGGGTTTTGCATCAGCGGGAATGACCGTGTCGCATAGCGGGGTGTTCGGCTGCACCGGGATACCGGCGCGGCGGTAGGACGCCTCGATGTCCTCATCGGACAGCGTGGCCTGAAATTCCGCCGCAGCCTTGCGGTCGGCCTCATCGAACGGCGGCGGACCGATGCGGTCGAGGTTATCCTGCATCGCCCGCTCCAGCGGCGTGTTGGCGAGCAGGTTCGACACCGCGCTGACGACCTGCGCGGAAACCTTGGTCTCCGTCATCAACGCGGCGCCGTCGGCGATCTTCCGCACGCGGGCGATCAAGGCGGAGAGTTCCGGCAATGTCGAGGCGCGAATCAGATATCGGACTTTTGCAAATGCCTGCACCACGTTGGGCGCCACCCCGCCGGCATCGAGGATGGCGGAATGCACCCGCGCGTCGGACGGCATGTGCTCGCGCATGTAGTTGACGCCCACGCTCATGAGTTCCACCGCGTCGAGCGCGCTGCGGCCGAGATGCGGCGAGGCAGCGGCGTGCGAGGCTCGGCCGTGTGAACGAAAAATCGATGCGGGTATTGGCCAGCGAATTCGCCGGATTGACGCCGGAGAATGATGAGGGATGCCAGGAGATCGCGATATCGACGTCGCTGAAGACGCCTGCCCTGGCCATGAAGCCTTTTGCGGCACCACCTTCCTCGGCAGGGCAGCCGTAGTAGCGGACGCGGCCCTTGATGTTGTTCGCCTCCAGGTAATCCTTGACGGCGGTGGCGGCCAGCATCGAGGCGGACCCAAGCAGGTTGTGGCCGCATCCATGGCCAAATCCGGGCCCGGGAGCGGCTTTTGTTCGGCCACGCCCGGCCTCCTGCGACAGGCCGGGAACGCATCGTACTCGCCGAGGATGGCGATGACCGGCCCGTCCTCACCCGCCTCACCCATGACGGCAGTCGGAATGCCGGCGACTTGTTCGGTCACGCGAAATCCCTTGGCCTCGAGCATGGCGGTATGTTCGGCGCAGGAGCGGAACTCGGTATAGCAGAGTTCGGGCATTTCCCAGACGCGATCGGAAAGTTGGATGAAATCGTTCTGATGAGCGTCAACAAGGCGCCAGATTTCCTCGGTGTTCCGCATCTTGCTACTCCTGGTGTTGGTGTGTCGATTCAACGGGCGCCCGGCAAGCGGGTGTCTGGGCCGAACCACTATGTGTGGCGGAAGCAGGTGGTCAAGTGGTCGTCCACCATGCCGGTGGCCTGCATGAAAGCATAGCATATGGTGGAGCCGACAAAACGGAAGCCGGCCTTTTTGAGTGCCTTGCTCATCGTGTCGGAGATCGTCGTGGTCGCGGGCACTTGCGAGCGCTCGGTGCGGCGGTTGTCGATCGGGGTGTGGTTGACGAAGGACCACAGATAGCGGTCGAGGCTACCATGCTGGGCGATCGCTTCGAGCGCGGCGCGGGCGTTCTCGCGGATGGAAAAGATTTTCAGCCGGTTGCGGATAAGCGGCGAGTCGGTCAGCAGAGTTTCCAGCTCCGTGTCGGTCATTGCAGCGACGCGTTCGATGTCGAAGTCGTGGTAGGCTTGCGGTAGGCGTCGCGACGGACCAGGACGGTTCGCCAGGACAGCCCGGCCTGGGCGCCTTCCAGCGTCAGAAGTTCGAACAGGCGCGGTCATCGTGGTGCGGCACGCCCCACTCGCGGTCGTGGTATTCCTGCATGGTGGCGTCGGCGGTCTCGGCCCAGTGGCAGCGGGTAATGGTCACCTCGCCTGTTCCCGCCACGCAGCGCCGCCGCACCGAGATTGGCCTGGCGAGCCAGCCTGGGACCACGGGCGATGGCCAGGGTGGCGTCGAGATCGGACAGGATTTCCAACAGCCGGGAACCTGCATGGCCGGGGCCGCTGGATTCTGCGCCGCCAACGGAAGGATCGCGCGCAGCCGTGCCAGAATATCCAGCGCGAGAACGCGCAGACCGACCAGTGTGGGGTCCCCTGTCCGCAACCGCCCGTTGTCGAGCGAGGCGACCACGGATGCGGCGCCGGCATCGAATACCGCGATCAGCGCAACGATGGCGCCGACCTCTTCCGGCAGTGCTTTCAGTCGGCCGGTTCCGTCCGATTGGGCCTGCTGCCGCGAGTTTCCTGCATCTGGAGTTCGCCGAACTGCCGGACAGCAAACTTCAGCGCGCCCAGCGTGCTGTATGTGCCGACGGCGTCCTCGATGTCGCGGAACGGCAGCGCCATCCGCTCGTAGGCGGTGCCGCGCGGACCGAGCATCGCGGATGCGGGAACGAGGCAGCCGTCCAGGGTCAGGAGGCAGTGTTGCGAGGGACGCAGTGCGTGAAAATCCGGCATCTCGGCGGTGGTCAGGTTGGGGGTACCATGCGGGACGATGAAGGCGCTGTAGCGTTTGCGCCCGGCCTCCTCCCCGGTGATGGCGAAGACGATGATGCCCTCTGCCGACGGCCCGTTGCTGACCCAGGCTTTTTGGCCGGTGAGGCGAACGCCGTCGGCTGTCGCATCAGCGCGCGTTTTCAGCAATTTCGGATGGGCGCCGACCTTGGGTTCGGAAATCGCGACGGAGAGGCCCCGCCCGGCCCACTCGGCGCGCTGTGCTTCCATCCCGAACGAAAGGAAGTGGCGGAACACAAGCTGGCGTCCGCCCCAGACGCTGGAGACGCCAAGCAGACCGGTATGTTCGACGAGAGCAGCCTTCAGCCGAGCGATCGTGGTGTAGTCAGGGGCCGGGGCGAGCAGTCCGGCCTCCCGCATCCCCGGCAGCGGGTCGAGTTCCGGGTTCGGACAGTTGCGCAGCCAGTCGTCGATGCGGGCATCCGCTTGGCGCATTCGCTGTTCCCCTTCGGTGGTTCAGGGACCCAATGTCGCACGGTCGGACACGTGCCGCCATCATGGCCCGCCCTCAAGTGCGTGCCGGCCCCCGTCTGTGGATGTATGCCTTGCCTTCTTGCGTGGCTCTCCGTGCTCCGTGTTGAGTGATGGTCAGCGCCTCCGCCCTCCGATCCAGGCCCTGAAAGATCTACCTCGTTCATCGATGATCAAGACCGAGCACCGAGAACCGGAGCCGGAAAGCCGGACCGAGCAAGCATTGAAGCACGGCGCGCTGACGGAACGTGCCATTGGCCTGGCGAACGAGGTCCACCGGACGATCGGACCCGGATTACTTAGGTCCGTCTGTTTGAAGTGCTCGTGCCTCGAACTCCGGCACGCTGCGATATCGTTCGGAAGTCAAGTGGCGGTTCCGATCAGCTACAGGAGATCACCGAGCACACCATCATTCTCGAGGCGGAGGCAGTCGCCGCGCTGCTCCCGGCGCATCAGACGCAGCTATCGAAGAATGGCCTGCTGCGCTGCGTCCTGCGATGCAATCGCGCCCACCCGTGACAGACGGCGGCCTCTGCGCTAGGTGCAACGCTCTCGCGTGACTGACTTTTCGCATGACAAGCCCTCGTGCGACCAGACCGCTCGATTTACAGACTGGGAACCCCTGACCGCCATGGCCAGCAGCAACGACATCCGCGCCGCCTTCCTGGATTACTTCGCCCGCAACGGCCATGCCAAGGTCGCAAGCTCGCCCCTGGTGCCACGCAACGACCCGACACTGATGTTCACCAACGCGGGCATGGTGCAGTTCAAGAACGTCTTCACAGGGCAGGAGAAGCGGCCCTACGTGCGCGCCACGACGGCGCAGAAATGCGTGCGCGCCGGGGGTAAGCACAATGACCTGGACAATGTCGGCTACACCGCGCGGCACCATACCTTTTTCGAAATGCTGGGTAATTTCAGCTTCGGGGACTACTTCAAGGAAGCTGCCATCCCCTATGCGTGGGAGCTTGTGACGCGAGACTACGGCCTGCCGAAAGACAAGCTGCTGGTCACGGTGTTCTCGGAGGACGAGGATGCCGCGGTGCTCTGGAAGAAGGTCGCGGGGCTGCCGGATGAACGGATCATCCGCATCCCGACCTCGGACAATTTCTGGCGGATGGGCGATACCGGCCCGTGCGGGCCGTGCAGCGAGATATTTTACGACCACGGCGACCACATTCCGGGCGGGCCGCCGGGCAGCCCCGACGAAGACGGCGACCGGTTCATCGAGATCTGGAACCTGGTGTTCATGCAGTTCGAGGAGGGGCCGCCGGGCACGCGGGTAGACCTGCCTCGGCCGTCGATCGACACCGGCATGGGGCTGGAGCGGATCGCCGCGATCCTGCAGGGCAAGCACGACAACTACGATATCGACATCTTCCGGGCGTTGATCCTGGCCAGTGCCGAGGCGACCGGGCAGGACCCGGATGGTCCGTTCAAGACCAGCCACCGGGTGATCGCCGATCATCTGCGCAGCACGTCGTTCCTGATGGCCGACGGCGTCCTGCCGTCAAACGAGGGGCGTGGGTACGTGCTGCGCCGCATCATGCGCCGCGCCATGCGGCACGCGACGATGATGGGGGCGAAGGAACCGGTGATGCACCGCCTGGTGCCGGCGCTGATCCGCCAAATGGGCGCCGCGTATCCGGAACTGGGTCGCGCCGAGGCATTGATCGCGGACACCCTGCTGCTGGAGGAGACAAGGTTCAAGACCCTGCTGGATCGTGGCCTGGGGCTGCTGGCCGAGGAGACCGACCGGCTTGGGGACAAGCAGGCGCTGCCCGGCGCGGTGGCTTTCCGGTTGTACGACACCTATGGATTTCCGCTCGACCTGACGCAGGACGCGCTTCGCGAACAAGGCCGCGGCGTCGATCTGGCCGGGTTCGAGGCGGCCATGCAGGAACAAAGGGCGCGGGCGCGGGCAGCCTGGGCGGGGTCGGGCGATGCGGCAACCGAACGAGTGTGGTTCGAGATCAAGGAGAAAGCCGGCGCCTCGGAGTTCCTGGGCTATGCCACCGAAAGCGCCGAGGGGGAAATCCTGGCCCTTGTCGTGAACGGGGCAGCCGCGGATGCCGCGCCGGCGGGGACAGAGGTGGCCGTCGTGCTGAACCAGACGCCGTTCTATGGCGAAAGCGGTGGTCAGGTCGGCGACACCGGGGTGATTTCCGGGCCGGACGGATTGGTCGTCGTGGTGACCGACACCCAGAAGAAACTGGGCGATCTGTTCGTTCACCTTGGGCGCGTCGAGGCCGGGACCGCTCGGCCTGGCATCCCTGTCGTGGCAACGGTCGATCATGCGCGGCGGGGGGCGATACGGGCGCACCACTCGGCCACTCACCTGCTGCACGAGGCTTTACGGCGCAGGCTGGGCACGCACGTGCAGCAGAAGGGCAGTTTGAACGCGCCCGACCGGCTGCGGTTCGACGTATCCCAGCCGCGGCCGATCACGGCGGACGAGTTGCACTGGGTCGAGCGCGAGGTAAATGCCAGGGTTCGCGAAAACTCCGAGGTGACGACGCGGCTGATGACGCCAGAGGCAGCGGTGGAACTGGGCGCGATGGCGCTGTTTGGTGAGAAATATGGCGACGAGGTCCGCGTGGTCGCCATGGGCGAGCCGGACGGAAACAAGCCGGCATGGTCGATCGAGTTGTGCGGCGGCACGCATGTCCGCCGGACCGGCGATATCGGGTATTTCCGGATCGTCGGCGAGACCGCGGTGGCGGCCGGCGTGCGTCGGATCGAGGCGGTCACCGGCCCGGCGGCGGAGGCCTTGGTGGCCGAGACGCAGGCTCGGCTAAACGATGCAGCGGGGGCACTGCGGGCGGCGCCGGCCGAGGTGCCGGACCGGATCGCCGCGTTGATCGAGGACCGCAAGAAGTTGGAGCGGCAGGTGGCGGAGCTGCAGAAGAAGGTCGCGACCGGCGGCGGAGCGGCGGCCGCCGAGGCGGTCAACGGCGTGATGCTGTCGGCCCGCAACCTGGGCGAGGTGCCGGCAAGGGACTTGAAGGGACTGGCGGACGCGATCGGCAAGCAACAAGGGCCGGGTGTGGTGGCGCTGGTATCTACCGCCGAGGGTAAAGCCAGCATCGTGGTGGCGGTGTCGCCGGACCTTACCGGCCGCATCAGCGCCGTCGACCTGGTACGGGCGGCGTCCGCGGCCGTTGGTGGGAAAGGTGGCGGCGGACGGCCGGATCTGGCGCAGGCCGGTGGTCCGGATGGCTCGAAGGCGGATGAGGCGCTGGCGGCGGTGCGGGCGGCCCTGGAGTAGGTCCGGACGCATCTGCTCAGCCGGATGTCGCCTTGGCCGGCGAACGTCTCGCTTGCTCAGGACAGCCTGAAGACATCCGAAAGATGTGCTTCCAACTGTCCGACGGTGACGTGGCGCAGAACAAGGCTGAAATGATCGCCGGCCGTCAGAACAGCATCGCCGTGCTGGTCGGAGGAGACATCCGGCAGCAGGTCCCGCGCATCATTCAGTGTCAACCCGCCGAAATCATGGGGCATAGTAACGATGTCCCGCCCGATCTGGAAGTCGGTGATCACATCGTTGCCGCTGCTGGCCGAGAGCGCGAACACGTCCCCCCCGGCGCCACCGGACAGGGTTTCGTTTCCGGTTCCGGCGTGCAGGACATCGTTGCCGTTCCCGCCCTGAAGGTCCTGGAGCCCCGAACCGCCCCAGAGCGTGTCGCTGCCGGCGCCGCCCATCAGGGTCTGCGCCCCTGAACCTCCATGGATGACATCCTGGCCGGCATCGCCGATCAGGAGTTGCGCGCCTGTTCCTCCCCAGATCGTATCGTCACCGGTGCCGCCCATCAGGGTCTGTCTGCCGACACCTGCGTGCAGTTCGTCGTCCCCTGCATCGCCCGACAGCAGATCGTCCCCCACACTGGCGCGGATCAGGTCGTTGCCGTCACCACCGAACAGCATTTCCGCGCCCTGGCCGCCCAGGATGGTGTCATTACCGGCACCGCCAAACACGTTGACGTTGTGGATGACTGGGACAAGCTGCCAACGGCCGGAGTCCGTGTCGAGGCTGCTTCCGTCATAATACTCGGCCTCATAAACGGCCTTGTCCGACATGAAAAACGCGCCGATCCAGTTGTCCCAGATGATGCTTGTTCCAAGCGGATCAAGGACGCCGGTGGCCGGATCGTAGCTCCAGCCGGAAGGATCGTCATAGGTGAACTGCCCGGTTTGCAAGCCGACCGCGGCACCGTTGGTGAACGAAAAGCCGCCGCTGGTCGGGAAGACCTGAAACGCCTGGCTGGAGGCCACGCCATCGAACGTGACGTAGCCGTTGGCGGTGCTGGGGCCAGTCGTCTGGATGGTGTTCCAGTCCCAGGTATCATAGTTCATCCAACTGACGAATCCCAGGTGGGCGTTGCCCTCGCCGGGCACCCACCGGAAGCTGACACTGCTTTCAACCGCAATCAAATCGTTACCGTCCGTACCTATGATCGGCGCATCGTACAGTTTGGCCGGACTTGACGACATTGAGTATTTCCATCCCTGGTTGATCGGGATGCTAGCAGCAATTCTTCCAGTCAGTACGTTTCGATTTGTGTCCGGCTGCCCTGACCTCAGGCAAACCTGCCAGCCACTACACCTCCACCGCGGTTCGGCGGAGGTGTATCGGCGGTCACTCGGCGGGGCTGCCCAGCGCTCCTTCGGCGGCGATGGCGTTGCGCCGGCGGGTGCCGAACAAGCGCCGGATCACCGCGTAGAAGACCGGCGTGAACACCAATCCGAATCGCGGTCACACCCAGCATGCCGGCGAAGACCGCGGTGCCGAGGGATTGGCGCATTTCCGCGCCGGCACCGCTGGCGACGACCAGGGGAATGACGCCAAGGATGAAGGCGAATGACGTCATAAGGATTGGCCGCAGCCGGGTGCGCGCTGCCTGGATCGCCGCCTGCTGGGCGGTAACCCCGGCTTCCTCCGCCTGGCGGGCAAATTCGACGATCAGGATGGCGTTCTTCGCCGCCAATCCCACCAGGACCACAAAGCCGATCTGGGCGAGGATATCGACATTGAGACCGCGGAACAGCAGGCCGGTCACCGCCGCGAGCAGGCACATCGGCACGATCAGGACGACTGACAATGGCAGTGTCCAGCTTTCATACTGTGCCGCGAGCACAAGGAAGACGAACAGCACGGACGCGCCGAAGATCAGGATTGCCGTATCTCCGGCCTGACGTTGCTGGAACGCCAGATCGGTCCACTCGTAGCCAATGCCCGGCGGCAGTCGTTTGGCGGCCAGTTGTTCCATCTGGGTCAACGCATAGCCGGACGAGATGCCGGGCAACGTGCTGCCCTGCACCTCGGCGGCCGGGAACAGGTCGTAGCGCGGCACGCGATACGGCCCGGTGGTGTCGTGCAGCCGGGCCACCGAACCGATCGGAACCATCGCGCCGCTGGCATTGCGGGTCTTCAGCCGCGCGATGTCTTCGGTGCTGGAACGGAATTTGGCATCGGCCTGGGCCGTAACCTCATAGGTGCGGCCGAGGTAGTTGAAGTCGTTGATGTAGGCCGAACCAAGATAGACCTGCATCGCCTCGAACACCTTGTCGGGCGTAACGCCCAGCTTCTGGGCCTTCTCCCGGTCGATGTCGGCGTAAGACGCTGGGGGTGCGGGTGCTGAACGGCGTGAACACGCCGACCAGGCCGGGCATCTGGTTGGCCGCGGCAGCCATATCCTGGGCGGCTGCTTCCAGTGCGGCTGATCCCAGACCTGGCGGTCCTGCAGCATCATTTTGAACCCACCGGCGGTGCCGATGCCGCTGACCGGAGGCGGCGGGATCGTGATGATGAAGGCATCCTGGATGCTCGGACAGCCGCTGACGCATATTGTTCAGCACCACGCCGACGTCCTGGCCTTTGGCATGCCGCTCCTCGAATGGCTTCAACGGCGAGAAGATGGCGCCCGCGTTGGAGGCGTTGGTGAATGTCGCCCCGTCAAACCCGGAAAACGGCACCGCGTGTTCGACGCCCGGGCGTGCCGAGGATGATGTCGGTCGCCTTGCGCACGACGGCGTCGGTCCGTTCCAGCGATGCACCGGGCGGCAGCTGAATAACCGTGATCAGATAGCCAAGATCCTGATCCGGAATGAACCCGGTAGGCGCGCGGCTGAACTGAAAGCCGGTCAGTCCGATCAGGCCGCATAGACGACAAGCACGACCGCGCTCAGGCGAATCAGCCGCGCCGGTCATCTTGCCGTAACTATCGGACAGCCACTCAAAGGCGCGGTTGAAGCCGTTGAAGAAGGCGAACAGCGGCCGCACCAGCAGGGAATGGCGTTTTTGCTCGCCGTGCGCCTCCTCATGCGGCTTGAACAGCAGCGCGCACAAGTGACGGGCTCAGGGTCAGAGAAACCAGGCAGGAGATCACCGTCGAGGCGGCGATGGTGACAGCGAACTGGCGGAAAAACTGCCCGGAGATTCCGCTGATGAACGCAGACGGGATGAACACCGCGCACAATGTCAGCGCGATCGCGATCAGCGCGCCGCCGACCTCATCCATTGTTCGATGCGCCGCCTCCCGCGGCTGCATGCCGAGCCGAAGATTTCGTTCCACGTTCTCCACCACGACGATGGCGTCGTCGACGACAATCCCCACGGCGAGCACAAGGCCGAACAGCGACAAGTTGTTCAGGGAGAAGCCAAGCGCGGCGAGAATGGAGAATGTGCCGATCAGGGAGATCGGGATTGCCACGATGGGCACGATCGAGGCGCGCCAGGTCTGCAGGAAGACGATGACCACGACGACCACGAGGACCGACGGCCTCAATGATCGTCTTGACCACCTCATGCACTGATTGGGCGATAAACAGAGTCGTGTCGTAGACGATGTCGTATCTCAGGCCTTGCGGGAAATCCGTGACAGGCCCTCCATCGTTTCGCGGATGTGCTGCGCGGTGGACAGCGCGTTCGAGCCGGGCTGCTGGTAAACCAGGATCGGCACGGCGTTCAGCCGATCGAGGTAGCCGTTGGCGCTGTAGTCCTGCGCACCGAGCTCCACGCGCCCGATGTCACGCACGCGGGTTACCCGTCCCTGCTATCGGACTTAACGATGATATCGCCGAACTGCGACGGGTCGCTCAGGCGGCCCAGGGTTTCGACATTGAGCTGGAAGGCGCCTGGGGTAGACACCGGCGGCTGACCCAGCACGCCGGCGGAGACCTGAACGTTCTGCTGCTGCAGGGCGGTCACGACCTCGCCGGCGGTCAGGTCGTGTGCGGCGACCTTATCAGGATCGAGCCAAATCCGCATCGCGTAGTCACGGCCACCGAATATCTGCACGTCGCCGACACCTTGGACGCGGGAGATCTGGTCCTTGACCTTCAGGGTGGCGTAGTTCGACATGTAGAGCTGATCGCGTGAGCCGTCCGGCGACGACAGATGGATCACCATCAGCATGTCGGGCGAATTCTTTTTCACCGTCACGCCAAGCCGCTGCACGGCATCCGGCAGACGCGGCAAGTGCGATCGAAACCCGGTTCTGCGTCAGCACCTGCGCCGTGTCGAGATCGGTGCCGAGCTTGAAGGTGACGGTCACCGTCAGCTTGCCGTCGCCGGTTGCCTGGCTGGAGAAGAACAGCATGTTCTCCACGCCGTTGATCTGCTGTTCAAGCGGCGTTGCGACGGTCTGACTGATCACCTCGGCCGAGGCGCCGGGATAGGTTGCGGTCACCTGGATCGTGGGCGGCGCGATCTCGGGGTACTGGGCCACCGGCAGGATGAAATAGGCCACCGCGCCAATGATGGTGATGAACGCCGCAAGCACGGTTGCGAAGATCGGCCGGTCGATGAAGAAATGTGATAGGCGCATGACGAGGCGCTCCTGGCGGTGCTTTCAATGGAAGCAGCCGCGGCCGATTTGGTCGATTACGGGTTCGGTCGCGAACGGGGTCGAAACGGAAGTTTGATCTATGCTTTGCATCGACCGGGCGATGGTGCCTGGCTGCGGCGTAACCTTGGTGCCGGGACGAGCACGCATCAGCCGTTGATGATCACGCGGTCGGATGCGGCCAAGTCCGGCTGTTGATGACGCGCAATCCGCCATTGAGCGGCCCGACTTCAACCGGCTTCGGCACCACGGTGCCGTCCGCGGCGACAGTCATCACCAGCTTTCGCGACTGATCGGTCGATATGGCCGCCTCCGGCAACAGCAGCGTCGGCTTCTGGCGCGGAAGTCGGCAGCCGCAGCCGGGCGAACTGGCCCGCCGCGATAAACAGGTCAGGGTTCGGCAGGCTGGCGCGGGCGTGGATGGTGCCGCTGCTGCGGTCCATCTGGTTGTCCATGAAGTCGAGCTCGCCGCGGTGTTTCCAGCCCTGTTCATCGCTCAGGCTGGCCTCAACGGTGCGGTCAACTGGCATTGCCGCCCTGCTCGCTTTGCAGGAAGCGCTGGTAGGTCAGATAGTCGCCTTCGCTCATGTCGAAGTCGAGGTGGATCGGATCGAGTGACACGATCGTGGTCAGCAGCGTTGATGAGCCCGCTTCTGTCCGCCGGATATGAGGTTGCCGAGCGACACCCGGTGCACTGCTGATGCGCCCGGTCAGCGGCGCGGTGATTCGGCTGAACTCCAGATTGAGTTGGGCCGAACGGACGGCGGCCTTGGCCTGTTCCACCGCCGCCTGGGCGGCGCGCTGTTGCTGCACGCGCTGATCCAGCAGTTCGCCGGAAGCGAAGTCGTTACGCCGAAGTTCGGTGGTGCGGGCGATTTCCTTGTTGGCCAGATCCAGGCCGGCGGCCGCGGTCAGAAGTTGAGCGCCGGCCTGCTGCAGGGCGATCTCGTAGGGCCGCGGATCAATAACGAACAGCAGGTCGCCCTTGTGAACGATCTGACCGTCGGTGAAATGGATTTCTGTCAGATATCCGCTGACCTGCGCACGAAGCTCCACATAGTCCACGGCGGAGAACTGGCCGGTGAACGTGGTCCAACTGGCGAGGTCGCGCTGCAGCGGGGCGCTTACCGTACACTGTGGCGGAGGCGGTGCACCGGCCTGTGCGGCCGCCGAAGACCGGCTTGTCGCAGCTAACTTCGGTCCGAACAGCACGGCGCCGCCGCGAGCAGCACGCGATTGCCGACGCCAGCGCCCATAGTCTGCGGACGATGGCTGCCGGCGGCGGGAACGCGCTCGCGGGCTACGACGAGTGTTTCAAGGTGACCGGTCATCTTTTTTCCTCACGTAGTGGACGCCTGGTGAGAATGGTCTCGCGGATTTGGCAGCCCGATCCCAGTCAGTTATTTCCAGTGTCATCGATCCGCTCGGTCCGCCAGGCGAACTTGGACGCGACACTAGCGGAGAAGCGTAAACAGCATCGATGAACTCCCGGAGGGGGCGGTCACCCTTCTCTATCCGGGCACGCAGGACGGCCCCTTCCCAAGCGTTCAGAACGAAAGTCGCAAGCTTATCGGGATCGACATCCGAGTGGATTTCTCCGGCAGCCTGGGCCTCACGGATACATTTGCCTACACGGCGGCTCCAACCCGCGATAAATCGGCGACAGTTGCGGCCGAAATCAGCGGGCTGTGGTCCGACAGTTCGGCCGCCATGTTGCCGATCAGGCAACCGCAGGTAAACCCCATCTTTCCAATGTCGGCAGCAACCTGCTCAAAATACGTCCGCAACCGGTTCAAGCGGCGTCAGTCGGCCGGCTCCAGCACCTGCAGTCGTCGCAGGCGCCATCCGACCAATAATGCTCGAGCGCCGCGGCCCCAAGCGCCTCCTTGCTGTCGAAATGGTTGTAAAATGACCCTTTGGGCACACCGGCGCATTCCGTGATGTCCTGAACGCTGCAGCCGTTGAAGCCCGACTTGCTGAAGATCCGAACCCCAGCCTCCAGCAAACGCTCTCGCACATCGTGGGATGATGCCCTCGCCATCGGACTTGATATGACCGGTCATCTTAAATCTTCAAGATAATAATTTAATCGCGGTTCCGTGAGGCCGCTATGCAGGTTTCGGTGCAGGAGAAACGACCGCGCTACTGCCTGCCGCCCTTCTCCGGTCCGGTGGCCCCGGCTATTCGAGGCGCTCGATGATTGCCATGGCGGCTGCCGGGTTGTGTGCTTGCAGCCGCTGATGACGTATAGGAAGACTTCGCGAGGGGACGCTTTCGCTGAAGGCTTACCAACGTGTTCGATGCCATCGGGGCTTTCGCCGCTTGCCCATCGTTGGGCGCGCTGTACCCATCGATCCAGTTCTTCCGCCGAATAGCCCAGCTTCTCGGCCTCGGTTGCACCCATGATCCTGGACATACGACGAATGGGGCGGTCGGATCAGCTATCTGAGGAAAGTCTGAATCGCCCGCGATCACGATCGCCACCTGTGCTTGCGCGCGAGTGCCACGAATTCTGGCGTTTGAAAGCTGGCGTGGCGCACTTCGACGGCGTGGCGGATGGTTTTTCCCTCAATGGTTTTCGGCAACAGATTCAGAAAACCCTCGAAATCCTCAGGATCGAATTTCTTCGTGGCCATGAATTGCCAGTTGACCGGGCCGAGCTTATTCCGAAGCAACATCACTCCGCTGTTGAAGAAGCGGTCGATCGACTCGCCCGCCTCAGCCAGTACCCGGCGGTTGGTGGTGAAGCGCGACCCCTTGACCGAGAACACGAAATTGTCCGGAGTTTCATCGTGCCACTTGCTGAAGCTCGCTGGCTTTTGCGAACCATAGTAGGTTCCGTTGATCTCGATGGTCGTCAGCTTACGACTGGCAAACTCCAACTCGCGCTTCTGCGTCAGACCTTCGGGGTAGAAAACGCCGCGCCATGGTTCAAAGGTCCAACCCCCAACACCAACCCTGATCCCGGATTTCGCGGTCTGCGGCATGCTTTCGTTCCGATAGTGTGCTCAAGGGGAAAATCCGAGAGGCGACGTTACCCCAATCGGTCATATCCATGCCTCTGGCAAGGGAAGCGTCGGCGGCGACCCGCCGCGCATCAGTCGCGCGATAACGACAGTCCCGCAAGAAGCGGTGCGTACGCGGCGAGCCTGAGAGATATGAACTCCGTGAAAAGCCGAACCCGCTTCGTCTTGCGCGTCTCGCCCTGCGTGAGGAGCCAGAGCGTTCCAAGCATACGCAGGTCAGTGCCCGGCGCCCTCACCAGCAGCGGGTCGGCATCTCCGACGAAGCAATCCAATGTCGCGATCCCGAACCCTTGCCGAACGGCGACAATCTGCGCCGCGGCATCGGTCGTCCGGAACGGAACCCCCTTGGTGCGAACCTCACCCTCGCGGTCCCAGTCCGGGACTCCATGAATACCCGCGACGATCCACCGGATGGGATCAGGCGCGCCCGCACGCCACGCGACTAGTCGATCCTTGGACATGTAGACGCCGCCAAACAGCTCCGGGCCCTTCAGACCGTGAAGATTGAGCGGCAGGGTTTTGCGGTCGTAGACGACGCGGATCGCAACGTCCGCCTCTCGATTGGTCAGATTTGTCAGCTCGCCTGACGACAGGATCTCCATCTCGATGTCCGGATGCAGACGCGCGAAATCGGTGAAGTCCGGCATGAGCAGGTGTGTTGCGAGGGTCGGTGCCAGGGTCACCCGCAGAAGCCCGCGCACGCTTTGGTCGCGCCCGAAGACGCGCGTCTCCAGCCGGTTCGATGATGCTTCCATCTGGTCCGCGAACTCGAGCACCTCTTCGCCCGCATCTGTCAGGCGGTAGCCCGAAGGCAGCTTTTTGAACATGCCTGCCCCTAGGCGTTCCTCGAGCTGAGCGATACGTCGCAGCACAGTCGAGTGATTCACCCCGAGGCGCTCGGCGGCAGCCCGCACTGAGCCCCCGCGCGCGACGGCAAGAAAGTAGCGAATGTCATCCCAGTCGATCATGGTGCAATCCGGCACCGCGGGGTGCGCCTTCCAAAGCCCGTGCCCAACACATCGAACAGCATCGCATGCATGGGTAACACGGGCGGTGATCAAAACCCATGCCGCCGAGCGCGGCCCAATTCCGAACAGTGGACACCGATCGTCTCGGCTAGCGGCGATCGTCCAACCGGATCGATTTCGCACCACCGATGTGCGCGCTTCCACACTCAACGGCTGACACCGGCGCACCCATCTCGGAGCGGTCGGGGATGTCCCCGGACAAGTGAAGGACGGACGGAAGCATCATGTCGCGAATGGGAACAGAGATGCTGTCCGACACGACGAAAGGAGAAGTCATGGGAAAGCTAGAGGGTAAGGTTGCAGTCATCACGGGTGGCTCGAGCGGCATGGCGCTGGCGAGTGCCAAGCGGTTCGTTGAAGAAGGCGCCTACGTTTTCATCACGGGGCGGAGGCAGGAGGCGCTCGACGAGGCTGTCAAGCACATTGGCGGGAACGTCACCGGCGTGCGCGGTAACGCGGCCGATCTCGACGACCTCGACCGCCTGTTCGATACGGTCAAGCGAGTAAAGGGCAAGATCGACATCCTTTTCGCGAGTGCTGGCACCGGCGAAGCCGTACCACTGGGTGAGATTACCGAGCAGCATTTCGACGCGACCTTCGGCCTGAATACGCGCGGCACGTTGTTCACGGTGCAAAAGGCGCTGCCGCTGTTCAACGATGGCGGATCGATCTTCATGACCGGATCAGTTGCTTCGGTGAAAGGCTTTCCTGGTTACAGCGTGTATGCGGGGAGCAAGGCGGCCCTGCACGCATTCGCACGCGGGTGGCTCAACGAGCTGAAGGGCAGGAATATCCGGGTGAACGTGCTGCACCCGGGGCCGATCGCCACGCCGATGCAGGACCAGATTCTCGACGAGGAGACGAAGCGGATGTTCGAATCCCTGATCCCGCGAGGAAAGATGGGGCGTCCTGAGGAGATTGCGACAGCGGCGCTGTTTCTTGCTTCAGACGATTCGAGCTTCGTGAATGGGGTGGAACTGTCTGTCGACGGCGGCTTCTCGGCCATCTGAAACCGCGCCGGATCGCGCGAAGTGGCTGACCCCTCCGGCCGCGTAGATGTCGGTCCCGTTAAGCCCTGTGAGAGGAGAGGTGTTGATGAGTATTGAGCAGAACGTCCAGACCGTGAAGGACTTCTTCGCCGCGATCGGCCGCGGCGACAGAGAAGGCCTGCTGGCACTGGTCGCCGAGGATTTCGAGTGGATCATACCGGGGCAAGACTGGCCGCTGGCCGGCACGCACCGCGGGCGCGCGGGAGTGCAGGACTTGCTCCGTAGGGCTTCAGAAGAGATCGAAACGTCTACAGAGCCCCACGAATACGTGGCGCAAGGAGACCGAGTCCTGGTCGTCGGCTTCGCCAAGGGGAAGATCAAAGCCACCAACCGGACGTTCGAAGACGATTTCGTCTTCGCCATTACGGTCCGAGAGGGCACGCTGACGAAGATCCGGGAGTACATCGACACGCAGGCCCTGGCGCGCGCCTCGCGGATGGACGCGTCCAGGCCCGCCTAGCGCTGGCCATCCGCGGGCATCGGTTTGGGGGCGACGGTGGATGAGCCGTGAATTGCCCCCTTCCCCCGGCGCGCTCATCGCCACTCCCTGCAGCACAGGAGATTCCAATGTACGACCAATCCAAGTTATCCGAATTGATCCCGTTCGCACGCGTCGGCGCGGGCTCCACTGTCATAGACGTCTACCCAGGCGACGGCGACTGGACCCGCCTCTTTTCCCACGTCGTAGGACCCGAAGGACGGATCTATAGCTTCGTGCCGGCCGAGGTCGCCCACTTCAAGAACGATCCGGTCGGGCGGATCGAAATGCTTGCGAAGGAACCGGGCCGAGAGAACGTTGAAGCCGTTTCGGCGGACCTCGTGGCGTTGCCGGAAGCCACGCAACAAGCAGATGTCCTTTGGCTGCATTTGTTTTATCATGATCTTCACACCAAGCTGATGCAGGCCAGGGGCGCGACGGCGGCCGACTTCAATCAAGCCGTTTACGAGCGGCTGAAGCCCGGTGGCTACTACGTCATCGTAGACCATGCGGCCGCCGTCGGGGCGGGCACAGGCGACGCCCAGTCGCTGCATCGGATCGAGCCTGCAGCCGTTCGCGAGGAGGTGGAGGCGGCCGGCTTCGTATTGGACGCCGCAAGCACCGTGCTCGCGAACAAGGACGACCCGCACTCGATCAAGGTGTTTGATCCCTCGATCAAGGGCGAGACCGATCGCTTCGCCTATCGGTTCGTAAAGCCCTGAATTGGGTCATCCGCACTACAATGAGATCAGCGCTCGCAAGCGAAGAGTTGTTGCCGCTTCATCGTTCTGTGGAGCGGTAACGAGGGCGCGATCGATCCGATGGGCTCGCTGTCTATGCCTTCGATCAGGAGAACCAGACCAGCGACCTTGTGCTGCTCGATGCAGCGCCTAATAGCGGCTCTTACTCAGACCTAAAGCTGACTATCGGTGGCTTTGAAGCAGTTCAGACACCGAAGGTATCTGCGCCCATCCTCAAGCATCCGGTTGTACGCCCCGTCACTCCCACTCGATCGTGCCGGGGGGCTTGCTGGTGATGTCGTAGGTGACGCGATTCACCCCGCGGACCTCGTTCACTATCCGGCCTGCGACACGCGTCAGAAATGCCATCTCGAACGGATAGACGTCAGCGGTCATGCCATCGGTGCTGGTAACCGCACGCAGTGCACAGGCCATGTCATAGGTTCGGCCATCGCCCATGACGCCAACCGTGCGTACCGGCAGCAAAACGGCGAACGCCTGCCAGATTGCATCATAGAGGCCGGCGGAGCGGATTTCCTCCAGGTAGATCGCATCCACCTTTCGCAGGATGTCGGCTTTCTCGCTGGAGATTGCGCCAGGAATGCGAATTGCCAATCCCGGTCCCGGGAATGGATGACGCCCGACGATCGTTTCTGGAATGCCAAGTTCTCGCCCGAGCACGCGGACCTCGTCCTTGAACAGTTCGCGCAACGGCTCGACCAGTTGCATGCGCATCCGTTCGGGCAGACCACCGACGTTATGGTGCGACTTGATCGTAACCGACGGGCCGCCAGTGAAACTGACGCTCTCGATGACGTCTGGATAAAGCGTTCCCTGAGCGAGGAAATCGGCACCCCCGGCTTTGGCAGCCTCCTCCTCAAAGACCTCGATGAAGGTGCGGCCTATGGTCTTGCGCTTCAGTTCCGGATCCGTGATCCCATCCAACGCGCCGAGAAACAGATCCGAGGCATCGCGGTGCACGAGCTTGATGTTGAACCGATCACGGAATGTGGCCACCACTTCGTCCGCTTCGTTGTGCCGCAGCAGGCCGTGATCAACGAAGATGCAGGTCAACTGCTCGCCGATCGCCTCGTGGATCAGCACCGCGGCGACGGAGGAGTTAACGCCACCCGACAGGCCGCAAATAACGCGGCCATTTCCGACCAGGGCGCGGATCCGTGCGATCTCGGTGGCGCGGAAGCCGGCCATTGTCCAGGAGCCGGATAGACCGACCACGTCGTGAGTGAAATTCCGCAGCAGTTGCGCGCCGTGCGGGGTGTGGACCACTTCCGGGTGGAATTGCACGCCGTAGAACTTCCGCGAATTGTCGGCAATGGCGGCGAACGGGGCACCTGCACTGGTGGCAACGACGCGGAAACCCGGAGGCAGGCGGGTGACACGGTCGCCGTGGCTCATCCAGACCTGTTCGCGGCCCCCCTTGGCCCAGAAGCCGTGAAACAGGGCGCAATCATCGGCGATGTCGACATAGGCGCGGCCGAATTCCCGATGATCGGAGGGTTCAACGGCGCCCCCAAGCTGATGGCAGAGAAGCTGTTCCCCATAGCAGATGCCAAGGACCGGCACGCCGAGGTCGAAGACAATCTGTGGTGCGACAGGGGAGATCGCCTCATGCACCGAGGCGGGACCGCCCGACAAGATAATCCCGCGTGGATTCCAGGCCGTGATCCGGGCGGCATCGGCATTGAAGGGCCAAATCTCGCAGTAGACGCCAAGCTCACGCAGGCGGCGAGCGATCAACTGGGTAACCTGGCTACCGAAGTCCAGGATGAGGATGCGTTCGGGAGTGTCGGCGGGATCAGGCAGGGAATCGGTCATGATGGGTCTATCGCCAGCGCTTGATCCCGCGCCTTGGACCATGCGGCAAGCGCCATTGCAAGCGCGTTTGGCGGAGGCGGAGGCAGGGACTGCGTGCCGGGATCGCGCGGCGACCTTCCACGTCCCCACTGCATCGACGTGGCGGCCCACTTCGCCATCCTGCGGTTGGTAGCCCGCATTCGGTTAGGGAGGACCTGTAACCAGCCTTGATCCAGCGCAATGCCGCGGGTCGGCTCAGCACTTAGGCTGTCCAGATAGTCTTCGAGGCCGCCAGCTATGTCCATGACTGACGTCAGGGCCGTTGAGCCCCGGCTTCCCGCCGCCGCGGTTCCGCCACATAACGGCTGGCGCGTCGCGGTTCCCGTTGTGATCACCGTGGCGCTGGCTTTGCTGCCGCCACCGCCCGGTCTGGCGCAGCATGCCTGGTACTATTTCGCGTTGTTCGCCGGCGTCATCGCCGCGCTGGTAACCGAACCGATACCAAACCCGGCCGTCGGGCTGGTCGGCCTGACGCTTGCCGCGGTGCTGTCGCGCTGGGTGCTGTTCAGTCCCGCGGACCTCGCCAAACCAGGTTTCAACAGCGTCAGCCAGAGCATTAGCTGGGCGTTGTCAGGATTTTCCAGCACCACCGTCTGGCTTGTCGGCGGCGCGTTCATGTTCGCGCTCGGATACGAGAAAACCGGGCTGGGCCGACGCATCGCGTTGCTTCTGGTGCGAGCCCTGGGCAAGCGCACATTGACACTCGGCTATGCCACGACCTTTGCCGATGCGATCCTCGCGCCGTTTACGCCATCCAACACCGCTCGAGGTGCCGGTATCGTCTTCCCCGTGGTGAACAGTCTGCCGGCACTTTACGACTCCCACCCGCACGACAATTCGGCGCGCAAGATCGGCGGCTACATCATGTGGACGACCTTCGCCGCCGACTGCATCACTTCGACGCTGTTCATGACTGCCTGCGCGCCGAACTTTCTGGCGCGCGACTTCATTAGCAAAATTGCGCACATCACGATCAGCTATGGCGACTGGATGCAGGCGTCGCTGCCGTTCGCACTTCCGCTGCTCCTGGCGTTGCCGCTGCTGGCATACTGGATTTTTCCGCCGGAGATCAAACGCAGTCCGGAGGCCTCACAATGGGCACGCACCGAACTGACAAAGATGGGCGGCATCAGTTGGAGGGAGGCAGTCCTCAGCGTGCTTGTGCTGTCGGCAATCCTGCTGTGGGTGCTGGGCGGCAGCTTCATCGATCCGACCCTGGCCGCGTTCGTGGTGGTATCGCTGATGCTGGTGATGGGAGTAGTGACCTGGCGCGACATGGCGCGGAATGACGCAGCCTGGACCACGATCGTGCTGCTGGCGACATTGGTCACGTTGGCAGACGGCTTGTCCCGCGCCGGTTTCGTGAAGTGGTTCGCCGACTATGTTGCCACCCATGTCGGGGGCATGCCGCCCATGCTGATTTTAATGAGCCTGGTGTCGATCTACTTTCTCTCGCACTACATGTTCGCCAGCCTGACCGCCCACACCACGGCAATGATGCCAATGATGTTGGCGGCAGGGCTGGCAATTCCAGGATTGTCCCCGATGAAGCTGGCGCTGGGCCTGGCCATGACCACCGGGCTCATGGCTGTGCTTACGCCATACGCGACCGGTGCGGCGCTGCCTTACTACAACTCCGGCTACCTCACCCCGGCACAGTTCTGGCGGCTCGGTGCAATCTTTGGCTTTATCTTCCTGGCCGCACTGCTCGTAGTCGGAATCCCGCTGCTGGCTGGATAGAGAACCCAGCGCTCGTCTTGCCGAGAAACCCTGGCATGCATGGCGGAACGGCGAGAACGCTGCGTCAGCTTAGAAACGCGCCGCCGTTGACGTGCAGGGTCTGGCCGGTGATGTAGCGGCCGTCCGGCCCGGCCAGATATCGAACCGCGGCGGATATTTCCTCCATCGCCGCCTTGCGCCCGAGCGGGATGCCGCGGTCGGTAAGGGTCTGCGGCAGCGCGCCGGCTGATGCGCCCCGCACCGTATCCACAGCCCCTGGCGCCACCGTGTTGCAGGTGATCCCTCGCGGCGCGAGTTCCATCGCCAGCGCTCGCATCAATCCCTCCAGCCCCGCTTTCGACGCCGATACATGGCAGCGGTTGGGTGTTCCGACGTGGGTGGAGATACCGGACAAGGCAACAATCGCTCCTCCGCCACGGCTCAGCATATGAGGCACCGCCGCTCGGCAGAGAATGAAAGCACCGTCGAGGGCAACCGACAGAATCTCCCGCCACTCGGCAAACGACATCTCCAGGAACGGCGTCTGGCGGCGCAGCCCCGCGTTACTCACCAGGATGTCGATGCCGCCAAACGCCGCGACGGCGGCCTGTATCATCGCCTCGGTCGCGGTCGGATCGGATACGTCCGCGATACAACCGATTGCCTGGCCACCGCCTTGGTTGATCTCCGCCACCACGGCGTCAACCGAGGCGCGGTCAGAGCGTCCGTTGATCACCAGCGAGGCGCCCCGGGCAGCGAGATCCAGGGCGATTGTGCGGCCGATGTTCTTTCCCGCGCCGGTAACCAGGGCCACTTTGCCGGCGAAGGTCTGCTCCGGGCTCATGCGGCGCTCAGGATCATATCCGCTCCCTTCTCGGCGATCATGATCGCCGTAGCGTTGGTATTGCCCGACACGACCGTGGGCATGATCGAGGCATCGATGACACGGAGTCCCTCCAGCCCCTTCACCCTCAGGTCGGAATCCACGACCGCCTTTGGGCCCGGTCCCATCATGCAGGTGCTGGTCTGATGAAAGGTTGTTCCTGCTGTGGCCCGGACATGGTTCAGCAGATCCTCATCGGTCTGCGCCTTTGGCCCAGGGTAGATCTCTTCCTTGCAATAGCGCTGCATGCTGGCGGTTGCGAAGATTTTGCGTGTCACCCGCAACCCGGCCACGATGGTGTCGCGATCGGCCTGGGTTGATAGGTAGTTCGGCTGCATCGCGGGCGCTTTGGTGGGATCAGGTGATTGAATGCGCAGCCAGCCGCGGCTTTCAGGGCGGCAGGGGATTGCGACCATGGTGCAACCTGGGAATCGATGCATTGGCTCGCCGGTCTTCTCGGCGCTTCCCGCCAGGAACTGGTATTGAATGTCCGGGCTGTCCAGTTCGGGCCGGGTCTTTACGAACAGGCCGATCGGCCCGGCACCGGTCATCAGGGGCCCCTTCTGGGCCAGGATCCATTCAGCACCCGCATACAAACGCCGCAGCCAGTTGTGATAGATCTCATTCATGGTGATCGTGCCATCGACACAACGGTTGATGATCCGGCCACCAATGTGGTCCTGCAGATTTTCACCAACCCCGGGCAGATCGTGCTTCACCTCGACGCCGGCCGATTGCAGCACCTCCCCCGGACCGATGCCCGACAACTGCAGGATCTGAGGTGAATGGATCGCGCCGCCGCAGACCAGAACTTCCTTGGTGGCCTTCGCCTGGTGCAATGCGCCGTTCTGGCTGTATTCGACCCCGGCCGCCCGCTTGCCCTCCAGCAGGACCCGATGCGTCAGCGCGCGGACTTCGATTGTCAGGTTACGGCGCGACTTGACCGGGTTCAGGTAACCCACCGCGGCGGATGATCTGCGGCGTCCTTTGACCGTTAATTGTAACGGTCCCACGCCCTCCTGTTCGGCACCATTGAAATCGGGATTATACGGGTACCCTGCCTCCTGCGCCCCGGCGATGAAGGCATCGTGCAGAGGGTGGTCGGTCTTCAGGTCGGACACCCCAAGCGGGCCGCCGGACCCGTGAAATTCATTGGCGCCGTTTTCCTGGTCCTCAGCCTTCCGGAAATACGGAAGCACGTCATCATACGACCATCCGGCGTTGCCGAGTTGGCGCCAAAGATCAAAATCCTGGCGTTGGCCGCGAATGTAGATCAGGCCGTTGATCGAGGACGACCCGCCTAGGACCTTCCCGCGCGGCCACGAGATGCGCCGATTATGCAACTCGGGGACTGGCTCGGTCTCGAAATACCACGCGACTTTCGGATTGTAGATATTCCGATAGAAGCCGGCTGGGATGTGAATCCAAGGATCGGTGTCCTTGCCCCCTGCCTCCAGCAATAACACCCGGTTTGCCGGATTGGCGGTCAGCCGATTGGCCAGCACGCAACCTGCTGACCCGGCGCCGATGATAATGTAGTCGTATTCCTGCCCCATATCCGCTCCGCCACTTGCTGGACGCTGTCGTGGCGGCCAGTGAAGCGGAACCAGGGCGGCTTGACCAGCGCCGTGTCAGTCGCGGCGGCACGGCGGGCGGCTGCCTGCGCCAGGTCAGGGCTGAACACCGCCGGGTGGGCCCTCGCCACCCGGCCATGGCAAGAGTTCGGTCAGGTGACGACGCGCAACGCCGGGCGGGACTTCACCGCCATCCGGCGATATAGCGCCACATAATCTTCGGCCATACGGCGGGCGGTGAACCTGGTCTCGAAACGATCGCGGATGGCGGTCGCGGAAAGCCGGTGCAGCCGGGATACGGCCGCGACAGCCGCGGTTTCGTCATGAACAATGTAGCCTGTGACGCCGTGATCGATCACCTCCGGCACCGAACCGGCGGGAAAGGCAATGGTGGGCGTGCCACAGGCCATGGCCTCGATCATCACGAGACCAAAAGGTTCCGGCCAGTCTATCGGCAGCAGCAGGGCCTTGGCGCCGCTCAGGAAGCAAGGCTTCTCCGCCTCGCCGATCTCGCCGATCATCTCGATCTGGTCCCCGTCGATCATCGGGCGAATGGTGTTTTCAAAGTAGTCGCGATCAACCCGATCCACCTTGGCGGCAATCTTCAGCTTCATGCCACCGGCCCTGGCGATGCGGATCGCGCGGTCCGGGGACTTCTCCGGGCAGATGCGGCCCAGGAACGCCAGATAGTCACGGCCCACCGGTTGCGGTGTCAGCAGGTCCGGCGGCAGCCCGTGATGGACGGTGCCAACAAAGTTGCCGCGGGGCAGCGCCCGGCGTTGAGCGTCAGAGATCGATACCAGGGGCGCGTCGGCGAAGCAGTCATAGATCCGGGTGAGTTCCGGCAGGTCAAGCCGCCCGTGGAGCGTCGTCAGATAGGGAGTAGCCTGTCGGCTGAGCAACGAAAACGGCCAGTAATCCAAATGGCAGTGCAGCACATCGAAGTCGTGGGCCTGCTGGCAGACCTTTTCCATGAGCAGTATCTGGGGCGCCATCGCATCACGCAGTGTGGTGTCGAAACGCAGCGCACAGGGCCAGGCAGCTTCCAGTTTCGCCGTCGTTACGGAATCGCCACTGGCGAACAGGGTCACGTCATGCCCCATCGCCATCAGTTCCTCGGTCAGGTAGGACACCACTCGCTCCGTGCCACCATAGGTGCGGGGCGGAACCAACTCAGTCAGTGGTGCGATTTGGGCTATACGCATGTGCTCATGGCTCCCTGGCCTTAACTGTCTGAAGGGAGGATGGTGGTCGGATCAGGTTTTTTTGCGGCGGCGAAGTGGACGAACGTGCCCTACTTTGGTACCTCACACCGATGTGACCGGGCCATTGCCACCCCGCCGCTTCGATTGCGTTTAAGCCGTCAGCCCTGGTTCCGCTTACGGTCCTCGGCGAACATGGGGGTGCTGACCAATGTCACGACTGGTCGTCGTTTCTAACCGGGTACCGCTTCCGTCGGAACGTGGCGCCAAGGCCGGAGGGCTGGCGGTGGCAATCGCTGACGCGCTGCAGCCCGGATCATTATGGTTCGGTTGGAGCGGACGGCGGTCGGCGCGCGGCTCATCGACTACGCAGATCCAGCGGTCGGAGGGGGTCACCTACGCTACAATCGACCTGACGGAGACGGATTACCGTTCCTTCTATGTCAACTTTTCTAACGGTGCATTATGGCCGTTGCTGCATTTTCGGCTTGGCCTGGTGGACTTCCGCACCGACGATTATGACGGATACCGCGCGGTCAATCAGCAATATGCCGCGGCTCTGGTTCCGTTGTTGCGGCCAGATGACGTGATCTGGGTGCATGATTATCACCTCATTCCTTTGGCGGCTGAACTTCGCGCGGCAGGCATAAACAACCGCATCGGGTTTTTTCTGCACACACCCTTCGTTCCGCCGACGATCTTTCATGCGCTGCCCCGATCCACGGAGTTGTTGACCAGCTTGTGCGCATATGACGTTGTCGGATTCCATACGCGGACGTATCGCACAGCCTTCCTCGACTGCATTACGGAGACCCTCGGGATCCATCCGGACCGTGAAGGACGCTTCGTCTGGCGCGGCCACACCGTTCGCGCCATCGTCGATCCGATCGGAATTGATGCGGAGGGTTTCGCCGAACGTGCGCAGGAATCGGCCCGCAGTTCCGACGCGAAGATGCTGCGCGACAGTCTCGGAAAAGGCGGATTGGCGATCGGGGTGGACCGGCTCGACTATTCCAAGGGGTTGATCAATCGGTTCGAGGCGATCGGGCGCTTCTTTGGCGCTTATCCCCAACATCGCCGGCAGGTCAGTTTCCTGCAGATCGCCGCTCGCTCACGCGAGGATCAAGGAGCCTATCAGCGGCTGCGGCGGGAACTGGACCGGATCGTGGGTGACACCAATGGCCGCTATTCCGAATTCGACTGGACCCCGCTGCGTTACATGACCCGCGCGGTGAAACGCGACACGCTGGCAGGGTTCTTCCGTCTATCGCGGCTCGCGGTCGTGACGCCGCTGCGGGACGGGATGAACCTGGTCGCCAAGGAGTATGTTGCCGCACAGGATCCGACCGATCCCGGCGTGCTGATACTGTCGAGGTTTGCCGGCGCCGCGGAGGAACTCACCGAGGCGCTGATCGTCAACCCATACGATTCGGATGAGATCGCGGAGGCAATGCATCTCGGACTTGCAATGGATATCGAGGAGCGTCGCGAACGCTGGAACTCGCTCCATCAAAAGGTGACCGCCAATACCGCTCGGCGATTCTGCACCGTGTTCCTCAACTATCTGAACCGAAGTGACCTGCAACCCGAGCGCCCGGCACTACGTGCGATCTCCTGACGAGATCGAATATCGCGTTTCTTCGAGATTGCGCCACGCGCCACTCGTTCTGTGTTAACCACGATGTGAGTCACCCTTTCGTGACCTGCATGTACATTCCAGCTACCCATATCAGGATGATCGTTGCAAAATAGGGGGTATCGTGATGAGAAGTCTTGTTGCTTCGGGTTCGCTGGCCATAGTCATTGCCTTGTCCGTGGCCGCCTGCTCAGACCCCTATGATCCCGGCCAGCGCGCCGTGGGCGGAGGCTTGCTGGGCGCTGGCGCAGGCGCCGCGATTGGTGGTTTGGCGGGCGGTGGCAGTGGGGCGCTGGCGGGCGGACTGATTGGGGGCGCGGCTGGTGCGGCGGGCGGAGCGCTGACGACGCCCCAGGCTGCCGCCACCGCCAAGGTATTATGGGCGTCCGGAATATCCACCCCCGCCGCCACCCTATAGCCGCTACTGATCAGCAAACAGTGCGACCGGGGCACCGGCCGCCGGCGCGGTGGCGCGGAAAAGACCGCCAAGCGTCGGATGGGCCGCAAGTGTCTCCGCCGACTTTCCCTCGCGTAGCGACGTAACGTAGAGTGTGCCTTCCGCAAAGCATGGCATCGTAGGTCCGGGAACCGGGAAGGCCCATTTGCGCAAGCAGTTCCCCAGCCGGACTGAAGCAATTCAGGCATCCGGCTGATGGACCGGCGGACCAATAGTTACCGTCCATGTCGGTTGCCGCGCCGTCCGGGCGGCCATCTTCGTTGGTCAACGTCGCAAGAATTCGGTGATTGCTTCGACCGCCGGTGGAACGGTCGAAATCCCACGCTTCAATGATGCCCGCGGTGGAATCGGAGTGGTACATGATGCCTCCATCAGGGGACCACGCCAGACCGTTTGACACGGCGTAGCCGTCCGCCTCCTTGGTTATCCGCCCATCCGCGGTAACCCGATAGAGCGCGGCGATTTTCTGTCGCGGCGTGTTTTCGTCCATGCTGCCGATCCAAAACGCTCCGTCCGGCCCGACTTTGCCATCGTTCAGGCGGTTGGTGGTCGGCTCCTCACTCGTGGCGTCAGGTCGCGCAGCGTCCCGGATTTTGGATCGAACAGCACGACATGGTGGCGCTGAGCAACCACCAGGCGCCCTGAGCGGCACAGTCCGAAGCTACCGACGACCTCTGGGAAATCCCAGGAATCGTGCGCCCCGCTATCCACCGAGAGCGCATTGATGCGCTTGCCGTTGATATCGCAGAATAACAGCCGCCGGCTTGCCGCATCCCATACCGGGGATTCGGCGACGCTGCAGCGCGAATCCCAGGCCAATTGAAAATCACTCATGCCCCATTGCCCCTACTGTACCGCGAGTGAAACACCGGACTACCGATCAGGATGCAGGTCAAATCCAGTAGAGACCAAAGGCGCGGCGACCGCCGGCCTGTCGCCAACCCGCAATGCAGCCGATAGAAGGAGCCATGAATTGAATTGCTGGGATCTTCGGCGATCAGGCGGAACTCGCTTTACAACTGCTGGCCGCTCTTGGCGCCGAGGGCGATGACGGGTCGCACGACCGATCACATCTGTCCCGCGTTGCGTCGACCGCCATGGTAATCGCTGAGGCGGAACCCGACTGCGACCGGGCAGTGCTGACGGCAGCGGTCATCCTGCATGACTGCGTGGCGGTGGAGAAAAATTCGCCGCAGCGGTCGCATGCCTCGCGTCTCGCCGCGGCGGAAGCGCGGTCCATCCTGGCAAAGCTGGGCTGGGGACCGGAGCGGATCGATCAGACCGCCCACGCAATCGAGGCTCATAGCTTTTCCGCCGACATAGCTCCGAAGACGGTCGAGGCAAGGATCGTACAGGACGCCGACCGGCTGGATGCCATTGGCGCCATCGGCGTCGCTCGCTGTTTCTACGTGGCAGGAAGGATGGGTTCCAGCCTGTATGACCCCACCGACCCATCCGCGAAAAACCGCGCTCTGGATGACCGGGCGTTCGCGTTAGACCACTTTGGCGCAAAGCTGTTCCAGGTTGCTGAAAACTTTCAGACCAAGGCCGGTCAGTCCCTGGCTGATGCACGCGCACGGACGATGCATGAGTTCGTGCGCGCGCTGCTAACGGAGATCGGAGAAGACTGATATCAGCCGCGCCGCAATGCAGCCGCTTCCCCCATCGCGGCTGTCTCCACGCGGGCAACCGCCGCGCTCATCGATAAGACGCTGAACGGGACAGGTGGGTTCGTGTCACCAGTTTCGCAGGCTACCGGCGTTGTGGCACAATCATTTGACCGAGCAGGGCGTTTGCGTCGAGCGGCGTAAGCGGCGCCTGTATAAAGGGGGTTCCCATGACAATAACCGCTTCAGACATCATGACCACGAAGGTCGTCACCGCGCGGCCCGATGACTCCATGGCCAAGGTCGCGAGGATGCTCAGCGATAATGGGATCAGTGCCGTGCCCGTCTGCGATGCTCAAGCCGGCGTAATTGGGATGCTGAGCGAAGGCGATCTGATCCGCCCCTTTGAGAAGGATAAGTTGTCCAAGCGCGCGTGGTGGCTCAATTTGCTCGCCGAGGGGACTGATCTTGCACCGTCTTTTCTCGAATGCCTGCGGGTGGAGAACCATTCGGCGCGAGAGTTGATGGTGGCCCCGGTCGTTACCGCCTCGCCCGGCACCAGCGTGCCGGATTTGGCCCAATTGCTCTCACGCCATCACATCAAGCGCCTGCCGATCCTGCACGACGGAAAGCTCGTCGGGATTGTCAGCCGAGCGGACGTTGTGAATGCGATCGCACGTACGCCCGATGCAATCACCGAAGCGCTCTGATCGGCAGGAACCAGGCTCCGACCTGATACCGATCGACCCAGGCGTAACGGAACGCAAGTCTCGATCGGTACGGCGGCGCGCGAATAGCAACACGATAGACGCGAGCGTCGGTCGGTATCAGACCGCGCGCGCGGCTTCGTGGAATGCGTTGATGACCAGCGCGATATCCGCATCATCATGTGCAAGCGAGACATAGATCTTGTTGTCGCTCTTGAACACGCCGCGTTCGCGGACCAAGGCATTGAAACGTTTGCCAAGTGCCATGTCGCCACTGATGGAGTTGCGATAGTCGCGCACGCGAGCGCCACTGAACACGGCATCGAACATCGGCGGTTCTCCGGGTATGGTCGCCTCGATCCCGGCATCGCGCAACGCCGCGGTCAAGCCGTTCCTGATTGCCTCGCCATTGGCGAAGATCCGGTGGTAAGCGCCAGGTCGCCGCAGGATGGCCAGAGTCGCCAATCCGGCCACGGCGGCGACCGGATTGCCGCTCAGCGTGCCGATCTGCGGCATGAAGTCGGAACCACCCACGCGACCGCGATCCAGGTGAGCCATGATGTCGTCGCGCCCGGCGATCGCCGCCAGCGGGAACCCTCCGCCGATCACCTTGCCCAAAGTGCAGATGTCCGGAACAACGCCATAATATTCCTGAGCGCCGCCATAGGCTAGGCGGAAGCCTGTAACCACCTCGTCGAAGATCAAGGGAATGCCGTATTCCCGGGTGATCTCCCGCAAGCCCTGCAAAAAACCGGGTTCCGGCGTGATCAGCCGCTGCATCGGCTCGACAATCACCCCGCCGATCTCATCATGATGCGCCCGGATCAGGTCCTGCGCGGTCGCCAGATCATTGTATGGACAGACCAGCACTTCGTCGCGCACGCTGGCCGGGATTCCGGCAGAATCAGGCGCGGCCTGAGGGAAGTTGCCGGGCCGCTCGGGCCATAGGCTCATCAGCCCGTAGTCGCTCATGCCGTGGTAGCCGCCCTCGAACTTCATGATCTTGTCGCGCCGGCGGAACGCGCGTGCCAGGCGCATCGCGTAAAGATCCGCCTCGGTCCCGCTGCTGACGAAGCGAACCTTTTCCGCACAGGCTACCGCCTCGACAATCGCGGCGGCCAATTGGATCGCAGGCTCATTATTGGCGAAGAATGTGGTGCCGAGCGGAACCTGCTCCAACACGGCTTGGGTTACCTCCGGGTGGGCGTGGCCCACCAGCATTGGCCCCGATCCCAGCAGGAGGTCTACGTATTCCCGCCCGCTCACGTCCCAGACGCGGCCTGCCTGCCCCCGGGCAATGATCGTGTCGGAGTTCATGTTGCCCAAGCCGCCCGCCGGCAACAATCCCCGCGCACGCTCCACCAGCGCCAGTTCTGCCTCAGTCTGCGTCACCATGGCTCGCGGTCCTTTCCTGCGTTTGGCATCAGTTGATGCATATTTGGGTTCGGAAACCGCATCAAGCCGTCATGATGCTTCGCCAGGCCCTCGATGGGCGGATCCGCAATTCCAAGCCCGCGACAAGGCGCGGTGCGAAATCTAGATTATTCCCTCCGCCCGCAGTGCCGCTATCTCATCCGGGCTCAACCCGAGCCAACCACCATAAACTTCATCGTTATCCTGCCCGAGATGCGGACTTGGTCTCGCCTCGGCGACGTCGGTGTCGTGCAGGCGGATCGGCGTTGCCGGAAGCACCACCCGGCCAAGGTCAGGATGGTCCACCCATTCCAGCATCCCACGCGCGTGCATGTGCGGATCGTGCATCACCTCTGAAACATCGCGCACCGGCGAGCACGGAATACGAAACTGCCGCGCCTGTTCCGCGGCCTGTTGCTTGGTGAGCCGCGAGGTCCAGGTTGTGACGATGGCATTGACCTCGTCCAGGTGCCGGGAGCGGTCATGCATGGTCCGGAACTTCGGGTCATCCAGCAGATCGTCTCTTCCCGCGGCCTTCAGGATGTTGCGCCAGTGCTGTTCGGTTCCCGGGTGAATCGCGAGAAGCCCATCCTTCAGCGGATACAGCCCATACGGCGCTGCGGCACCACCGGACGCGTTTCCGGCCCGCGGCGGGACCTCCCCCGTTCGGCTCAATTGTTCGAATGCCGAAGCCAGCGTGTAGTACACCGCCTCCTGCATGGCAATTTCCACCAGCCGCCCCACCCCACTGCGGTCGCGTTCGTACAGCGCCGTCACGATTCCAGCATAAAGATGCGTGCCGCCCATGAAGTCCGCGACGGTGATTCCGGCCCGAACCGGCTCGCGGTCGGGAAACCCGGTAACGCTCATGATCCCGGACGCGGCCTGCACAGTCAGGTCCATTGCCAGGTTATTCTTGTCCGGCCCGGTAATTCCGTAGCCGGTTCCGGTTGCATAGATCAGACGAGGATTGATTTCGTGCAGCACCGACCAGCCGACGCCCAATGCATCCATTGCGTTCGGCCCAAAATTCTCCAGCAGCACATCGGCCCGCCGCACCATCTCGAACAGCAATTCCCTGCCGCGGGCAGACTTCAGATTAAGCGTGATACCTCGCTTGTTGGCGTTCAGCATGGCAAAGGGCACGGTGCTCTTGCGGCCGGGCGGCGCGCGTTGACGGAGCGGTTCCCCATGCGGCGGCTCGATCTTGATGACATTGGCACCGGCCTTGGCCATCAGGACACTGGCGTAGGAACCCTGGAAAATCTGACCGAAGTCGATCACGATGACACCGGCGAGCGGCATTGGGCGCGGTGCTACTGAAGTTCCGGTCAATTCTGGCATCCCCATGGTCGGTCCACATTAGCCTTTCACGCCGCCCATGGTCAGGCCCGCCACCATGTAGCGGCGCAGCCCGTAATAGATCGCGATCGGCGGCAACGAATAGACGATCGCGATCGCCATCATGTAGTTCCACGGCGCCTCGTCGCTGTCGAAGAACTGGTCGATCGCCACCGCCACGGTCATGTTGCGCGGTCGATGAGAGCAGCAGGTACTGGTACAGATATTCGTTCCATGCCAGCAGCAGGGCATAGGTCGCCGACCGCAACCAGCGCCGGCGCCATCAACGGCAGATAGATCCGCAGTAGACCTGAAGCGGCGACGCGCCATCGATCCTCGCCGCCTCGTCCAGTTCCATCGGAATCAGCTTGCCGTATTGGTGCAAGATCAGGATCGCATACGGCGTGGCGAACGTGACCTGTGCCGCGATCACCGCCCAGAGATTGTCCGTCAGGCCGTAGATATGCATCAGGTGGGTGAACGGGATCACCAGGAACGCCGCCGGCAGCACATAGGTCAGCAGCGCGAAGTTGCTGATCAGCCACGCCTTGCGCAGCCGCATCCGGCCCAGCGCGAAGCTGGCCAGCGAGCCGATCAGCACGGTCAGCACCATCGTCGCCGACGCCGATGTAGAGGCTGTTGCCGAACTGGTGCCAGAAATGCTCCAGATACCAGTAGCTCTTCGGTCCAGATCGACCGGAAGCTGTCCAGGGACGGATCGTCGCGGCCAGATCGCTGCCGGTGAACTCGTCGCCGTCGTCGCTCAGCGCGATCAGCAGCATGTTGTAGACGGGCAACAAGCGTCCAGATCAGCAGCACGACGCCAAGCAGCATCGGCGCGCAGCCTTGGCCAGCGAGCCGCCGCCGGCGGTAGCGCGAGCCGGTGCAACCGGCGACCGCCGGTAAGCGTCGCGAGGCTCATAACTGCACCTCGGTCACCTGCAGCCGCCGCATCAGCAGGATCACCACCGGGATCAGCACGGGCAGCGCCGACATCATCGCCGCGACGCCGAGGTTCGGGTAGCCGTAGTCGAACGCCATCGCGGAAGCCGTAGGTCGCCAGCACCTCGGTCAGTCAGCGCCGGCGCGCCGCTGGAGACGAAATACGACGGTGGGGAAGTCGCCGATCGTCCACAGGGTGGAGAGCAAGGTGCAGACCAGATAGAGGTTCGCCAGCAACGGGAACGTCACGTAGATGAAGCGGCGGATGCCGGTGGCGCCGTCGACTGTCGGCCGCCTCATAGATGTCCTGCGGGATCGCCATGCGGCCGGCCAGGAAAACCAATGTCCAGAACGGCATCCACTTCCAGATGTAGGCAAGCGATGTTGGCGCCCATGGCGAGCCAGTCGGAGATTAGAACCAGATCGGGCCGTCGATACCGGACACCGCCTCCACAGGCTGTTGAGAAAGCCCCCGTAGCCGATCGAGCATCCAGTGCATGGAGAGGAAGACGGGCAGCGCCGGCAACGCCCAGGGCAGCATGTAGAGGACCAGCAGAGCCTTGATCCACCGGCTTCGGCTGCATGAAGAAACCGGACAGCAGGAAGGCCAGGAACATCTTCACGTTCACGCCGACGCCGACGAACAGCAGCGTGTTGACCAGCGGTCGTCAGGTAGCGCGGATCGGAGAACAGACAGGCTGTAGAGCGCCGGATCGCTGCCCAGCCATAGCCCGTAGACAACGGGATAGACAACGAAAGCGAGGAACACCGCCGCATAGGGTACGAAGAAGGCGATGGCCCAGGCGGTATCGGAGCCTTGCAGGCCGCGACGTGCCAGGCCGCGGCACGCCAGGCGACTCGAGCTGATGGCCAGCGTGCCGGCCGAAGTCCGAGCGCCTGCTGCGTAGTACCGCTCATCGTGACATCCGGCGTGCCGCGCCGGATTGCATCTACCCCTTGACGCCGCCCATGGTCAGGCCCGCCGCCATGTAGCGGCGGAACCCGTAGTACAGGATGATCGGCGGCAGCGCGTAGATGATCGCGGTCGCCATCATGAAGTTCCACGGCGACTCGTCGCTGTTGAGGAACTGCGCCAGCGCGACCGCCACGGTCATGCTTTCCGGCGTGGACAGCAGCAGGAAGTTGTACAGATACTCGTTCCATGCCAGCAGCAGCGCATAGGTGCCGACCGCGACCAGGGCCGGCGCCATCAGCGGCAGGTAGATCCGGAAGTAGATCTGCAACGGGTTGGCGCCGTCGATGCGCGCCGACTCGTCGAGTTCCATCGGGATCGACTTGCCGTACTGCGAGAAGATGAAGATCGCATACGGCGTGGCGAACGTCGTCAGCGCCAGGATCACCGACCAGAGATTGTTCGTCAGGCCATAGATCTGCATGATCCGATAGATCGGGATCGCCAGGAACGACGCCGGGATCACGTAGGTCATCAGCGCCGCGTTGGTCAGCATCCAGCCGTTGCGCAGCCGCATCCGCCCGACCGTGAAGCTGGCCAGCGAGCCGATGAACAACGTCAGGAACATCACCATCAGGCCGACGATAGAAGCTGTTGCCGAACTGATGCCAGAACCGCGCGAGGTACCAGAAATCCTCGGTCACCACGACGCGGAAGCTCTCCAGCGTCGGGTTCTCCGGCCAGATGCGTGCCGCTGAAGATATCGTCGTGGCTGTCGAGCGCGATCATCCACATGTTGTAGATCGGCGTGACCGACCAGACGACGAGCACGAAGCCAAGCAGCCATGCAGGCCGCTTCCACCGCATAGCGCTGCAGCCGGTAGTGCAGCCGGCGAATGCAGCCGGCCGCGCGGCCGGCCGTCGTGCGCGCTCATAGCTGCCCCTCCGACATGCGCAGCTTGCGCATCAGCAGGATGACCAGCGGGATCAGCAACGGCAGCGCCGACATCACCGCCGCCACGCCCAGTCGCGGCAGCGCCACGGTGAAGGCGTAGCGGATGCCAAGCGTGGCGAGCACCTCGGTGGACATCGCCGGGCCGCCGCCGGAGACGAAGTACGTCGCGTTGAAGTCGCCAAGCGCGAAGACCATGTCGAGCAGCGTGCAGACCAGATACAGGTTCGCCATCAGCGGCATGGTCACATGCGCGAACCGGCGCAGGCCGGTGGCGCCGTCCACCGCGGCCGCCTCGTAGAGTTCCTGCGGGACCGCCATCCGGCCGGCCAGCAGGATCACCGTCCAGAACGGCAAGGTCTTCCAGATATAGGCGCCGATGTTGGCCGCCGAGCCCGGTCCAGTGCTCATTCAGGTAGACCGGGCCGTCGATGCCGAACAGCTGATACAGGACGTTGTTCAGCATGCCCCACTGGCCGTTCAGGAACCAGTGGATCGACATGTAGGCAGGCAGCGCCGGCGTCGCCCATGGCAGGATGAAGACCACCAGCAGCGCCTTGACTCCACCAGCGCTTGCGCATGAAGAAGCCCGACAGCAGGAAGGCCAGGAACATCTTCAGGTTCACGCCGATGCCGACGTACAGCAGCGTATTGACCACGGCGGTCAGGTAACGCGGATCGGCGAACAGTTCGTCGATACAGCGCCGGATCGCTGCCCATCCAGAGCCCGTAGCCGATCGGATAGACGACGAACGCGAGGAAGATCGCCGTGTAGGGCAAGGCGAAGGCGATCGCCCAGGCGTAGTCCGCGCCATGCAGCCCGCCGAACCACGCTTCGGCGCGCCGGACGCGGTCCGGCAAAGCCTCGTCCGATCGCAATGCCTGCTGTGTTGCGCTCATGTTCGCCTCGCCAGGTTCAGCTCGAACGTCATTTTCGCGAAGATCTGCTCGGCCCGCTTGAACGCCTTGTCGACCGCGTCGGCGACCTTCATGCCGTTCTTGATGACATCGGCATGGGCCTGGCCCCAGAGCTGTTCGGCGTTCGCCTGGCCCCAGGCCGGGGTGAACCCCTCGTAGACCGGCATGGTCGGATTGAGCACGGCTTCCGTGACATAAGGCTTCAGGCATGGCATATCGGACTGTCGAGCCAGAACGGATCGTCCTTCACGATCTGCGGCGATCGCCGGCACCCAGCGGCCCAGGCCGGCCTTCAGGTTCTCGTTCATCACCTTCGGCTGCATGAAGTATTTCATGAAGTCCTTGGCGACCTCGACGTTCTTCGCGCCTTTCGGGATGAAGCCGCCGCCGGCGTTCGACCTGGGTCTTCATCGGCGTGCCGTCGTTCTTGTTCTGCAGGCGCCAGCGTCACCATGTCGTGGTAGAACGCCTTCTTGTCCTTGATCATCGCCAGTTCGGTCGACAGCGTGCCGTCGAAATCCATCACGAACAGCTTTTCGTGGATAGCCGTTGTTGTCGTCGGCATCGTTCCAGCTCAGCGCCTCCGGCGGCACGACGCCTTCCTTGTAGAGGTTCGTCATGAACTCGACCGACTTGATCGCCGCCTCGCGCACCTTCGGATCGTCGGTGTGCAGCTTGCCGTCCGGCGTGACGATGCCCTCGCCGCCATTGGCGATCAGGAAATGCGTGAACAGGTTGTTGCCGTCGTTCGGCCCGACGGTGGTGACCTGCAGGCCGAGCGCGTAGATCTTCCGCATCCCCTTGGCGCGCAGCGGCGCCTGCGTCTGCTTGAAGAAATTCCACGACGCCGTCCCAGTTCTTCGGGGCTTCCGACATCTTCATGCCGGCCTTCTCGACCAGGTCGCCCCAGATATGGAACGGGGTCGCGCCCTGCTTGATCGGGCACAGGTAATAGCTGCGCTTCTTGGTGGCCTTGTTGTAGAAGGTCGAGCACAGCTTCGCGGTTTCCGAAAGCTGCGACTCGTACGGCGCCACGACGTCGCTGACGTCCACCAGCTTGTCGTCCCAGGCGTTCTGCGGCAGGATCGACGAAGGCGCGTCCATGAAGACCAGGTCCGGCACGTCGCCGCTGGTCAGCGCGGAGATCGTCTTCTGGTTCATCGCCATGAACGGCATGATGCTGTAGTCGAGCTTGTTGCCGCTGGCCTTCATGTAGTCCTCGGCCGACCTTCCGCATCGCGGCGTCTTCCTGCGGAATGAAGCCCTGGTTTAGCCAGCAGACCGCGGTCTTCGCCTGGGCATTGGCGATGTATGGTCGTGACAGCGCGCTACTGGCCGCGAGTCCTGCTGACCCCGCATAGCACCGAACGCCGGCTCATGTTGACCATGGCCGTTCTCCTTCCCTGTTGGCCAGACACCTGAGCGCCGGCTCGTTAGCATGGCTTTTTTGTCAGACGCCTGCCTTAGCGACAGCTTATCCAGAGAATTCGCGCCCTGTCACCTCTTTTTCAGGTGCGCGGACGATCGGGCGGATTGGAGACAACAACCGAGGATCGACCCACTCAATGATCTGAAGAATTGACGTCTCGGGTAAGCCCCGCCGGCACCGTTGGCAGATCGCAGAACACGACGCCGGCCTCGCGGCTGCCCTCCACGATCGACGTCAGGAAGCGTGCATGACGCGCCGGCGGTTGAGCTTGGCGATCACTTGCACGGCCCGCCGCGTGCGGCAGGCCGCAAGTGCCGTGGCGACCCCCTAGTTTGGATTGGCGAAGCCTCCAATGCGGGTCAGATGTCGGCGCGGAAGGTCGGCCGTCCCGTCCCTGAATACAGGATTTGCGCCTGCCGTTGCGCAGCTTCGGCCTGCATGGCGACAAGCGCCGGATCCATGTCGCGTTCGGGCCGCGGCTCCGGTCGGAAGTGGCCGTACTCGTCCACGCCGCGGACCAAGGCCGCGCTGTCATCCGTGATTGCGACCTGGCTTACATGCGTCGGTATATACCGCACGGCGAGTGCGATCCGGCGGTCCTGCGCCTGATTTGCCGGGGATGCGTGGAAAATCTTATGGTGGTGAATGGAGATTTGCCCGGCCTGCAGCTCCACGTCGATGGCAGACGCCTCATCGACCTCGACGGCGATCTCCTGCCCGCGGGTCAGCATGGCACCGGGCTTCCAGGTGTCGGTGTGCGGCACAACCTCGCGCCCGTGGGTGCCCTTGACCATCTTCATGGCGCCGTTGGCCTTGGTGACATCCGACAAAGCGATCCATACGGTGACTGCATCATCCGGCTGCAGGTGCCAGTAGGTCGTGTCCTGATGCCAGCCGACATAGCGTCCGTCGCCGGGTTCCTTGACGAACCAATGCGTATTCCAGGCCAGCAGGTTCGGCCCGAGGATATCCTCCGCGACATCCAGGATCGCCGGGGTGCGGATCAATTGATCCACCCAGGTAAACAGCAGATGGGTCTTGAACATCATGGAGCCGCGCAGCGGCCCGCCCTGTGATCGCTCGGCCGCTTCCAGGCAGCCTCGATAAAAGTGCGCCTCCTCGGTTGATAGGCCCGGAAGGGGGAAATACACGCCGTCACGCTGGTATTGCGCGATGGCGCTTTCGCTTAGGACTTTCGGCACGTCTGGACGCTCCTTGTTGTTTTTGAGTCAGGCGTTGAAATGTCTCGGCGCCTGCGACCTCGCAGTGGCGGCGAGCGATCCGGCCGGCTTCCTCGGCATTGCCGGCAAGGATGGCTTCGCTGATGGCGGCATGCTCCGCCCAGCAGCGACGGTGAAAGGCGGGATCCTGCAGCGCGACGGCAATGCCGCGGCGGATGTGCCCCCATTGCTGATTGTTGATCTCGAGTAGGACCGGATTTCCGGCTGCCGCGGCCATCGATGTGTGGAAGGCAGCGTCCCAACGCACAAGCTCGCGCAGGTCGCCGGCGTCAGCAGCTTCCTGTCCAGCTTTCAGGATGGCGTCAAATGGGTTGCCTGCAGGCGGCCGCTGGGCCGCGGTCGTGGCCGCCAGTTCGTCCAACACCGCGCGCACCGCGAATACGGCTTGCAAATGCTCGGGATCGACGGGCGTCACTTCCAGACCGCGGCCGGGGGCATCCCGCACAAACCCCTGTTGCTTGAGCAGTGCGAGGGCATGGCTGATCGGTTGGCGGGAGACCTGGAACCGTTCGGCAAGCTCCTCCTGCAGCAGCCGGGAGCCCGGAGGCAGATCGCCGTTGCAGATGCCGTCGAGCAGCGCCTGATGGGCGCGATCGAGAAGGGACTGCGTCGTCTCAAGGGGTCCTAGTTGCCAAGCCTGCTGCATCACATTTCCGAACTCTGAATTCAGAGTTCAGACTATAGACTTAAAATTGTCAAGCCAGCGTCAGGCTAATATCCGCAAGTCGTTCATATCGCTGGGTACCACCTCTTGAGTTCAACGCGGGCATGAGCGGTGGTGAATTGCCGGCCTGTCGGGTATGCGCCTGTCGAGGCACTGGCGTGACAGCACGCTGATCCCGGGTTCAGCCATGCCAACCAACTGCTATGGGTGGGGACGCCGACGCTGGTCCAGGGCCAACGCGATCTGGTTATCTCTCCAGCCCGCCGGCGTCGGACGCGTCGGCTTTCACAGGACGCGCTTTAAGCAACTGGCGCGCCCCGTGTCTGCCATTCTGGATCAAGCCATTCAGCCGCTCACGCTCCGCCTCGCCAAGCCGAACAATGAACTGGCAACTAGTAGGACCGGGGCATGCCGAGCACATGCTGGCCGACATACCCGAGGATCAAATTCGTCGAAATCGGCGCGATCTGGTAAAGACGCACCTCTCGCCATTTGCGCTCGATCTCATATTCCCTGGCGTAGGCGAACCCGCCAAACGTCTGCATCGCTGTATCGGCGGCCTTCCATGCGGATTCCGATGCCAACAACTTGGCGATGTTGGCATCCGCTCCGCACTCCTTACCGTCATCAAACAGCGCGGCAGCGCGGCGGCAAACCATGTCCGCCGCCTCCAGTTCCGCCCAGGCTCGGGCTATCGGGAACTGGACCGCCTGGTTCTTGCCGATCGGGGCGCCGAACACGACCCGATCCTTGGCGTACTGGGTCGCCTTTTTGACGAACCATCGCCCATCGCCCACCGCTTCGCTCGCCACCAGGATGCGCTCTGCATTCATGCCGTCCAGAATATAGCGGAACCCCTTGCCTTCCTCGCCAATCAGGCTATCGGCCGGGATCCGGAAATTGTCGAAGAAGATCTCGGTCGTGTTATGGTTGATCATGGCCTTGATCGGCCGGATCTCGAGCCCCTTTCCAGTGTTCCGCCCGGTGATGTCGATCAGGAACACCGACAACCCGTCGCTGCGCTTCTTCACCTGATCGGCCGAGGTGGTTCGAGCCAGCAGCAACATCATGTCCGAGTGCATGGCCCGTGACGTCCAAACCTTCTGGCCGGTTACCACGAAAAAATCGCCATCGCGCACAGCCCGCGTCTTCAACTGCGTCGTATCGGATCCGGTAGTCGGCTCAGTGACACCGAATGCCTGCAGGCGGATGCGCCCGGCAGCGATCTCCGGCAAGTACTTCCGTTTTTGCGCCTCGCTGCCATGCCGCAGCAGGGTGCCCATGATGTACATCTGCGCGTGACCCTGGCTGGCGACGCAGCCTGACGCATTTATTTCCTCCAGAATCACGGCCGCGGCACGCAACGGCAGACCGGAGCCGCCATATTCCTCCGGAATGAGGGCACCCAGAAAGCCGGCCTGCGTCAGTTCCTCGACGAACTCCGTCGGATAGGCCTCCTTGTCTTCCAACGCGCTCCAGTATGTTCCCGGATATTGGGCGCAGATCTTGCGGACAAAGTCGCGCAGTTCCGGATAGTCCTCGCCCAGGGCGACAAAGGTTTCATCGGGCATCGCGGCGTCTCCATGGTTTGGTCGGCGCGCACGCTGCCCAACGGAGGCCGCCTGGTCAAACCTGACACCGCGCGGTGGAGGTATCGGAACATTTCGCTCATCCAGATCATGCTCTAAACCCAATCGCAGATGAAAATCCTATTCGTAACATCCAACAGGCTCGGCGATGCCGTCCTGTCCACCGGCTTGCTCGACCACCTTATCCGGAACTATCCGGATGCTCGGATTACCGTGGCCTGTGGTCCGGTCGCCGAGGGCATCTTCGCCCGTATGCCGAACCGCGAGCGCACCATCGTGCTGCAAAAGCAAAGGTGGGGGCTGCATTGGTTACCTTTATGGGCGGCCGCGGCGATCCAGTTCTGGGACCTGGTGGTCGATATCCGCGGATCGGCGCTGTCCTGGCTCGTGCCCACACGCCGCCGAGCGGTGTTCAGACGCATGAAAGGGCCGAAAATCGAGCAACTCGGCGCGATCCTGCGCCTATCGCCGCCGCCCCTGCCGGTAACTTGGGTTGCCGAAGCGGACCGGAACCGCGCCGCGGTTCTGCTGCGCGGTGATAGACCATTTATTGTTTTGGCACCGACCGCGAACTGGGAACCGAAGGTCTGGCCGGCCGAACGCTTCGCCGCCGCCTTCGACTTGCTCTCGGCATCGGTCATCCCGGGCGCCAGACCGGTCGTGCTGGGCGGCCCCGGGCCGGCCGAACGGGCGATGGCGGCACCGCTGCTGGCGGCATTACCTGGGGCGCTCGACCTTGTCGGGGTGCTGCGATTGCCGGAAGTCGCGGCCGTGCTGCAGCGCGCGGCGCTGTTCATCGGCAATGACTCCGGACTGATGCACCTTTCGGCCGCTGCGGGAGCCCCGACAATCGGGCTGTTCGGCCCCACCGACGCAAGCACCTATGCCCCCTCCGGACGCTTGGCCAGGGCCGTCGTGGCGACCTCGATGGAGGCTATTTCGGTCGAACAGGTCGCCGAAGCCGCGAGGCACCTGATTAACGAAAATGTGTTGTCGTCGCCCAGGAACTTATCTGGATCAGTAACGGATACTGTTGTAACGCAATGATAAAATGGGAGGTTACACATGATTCGTCGCGTTATGCTTTCGGCGCTGGCAGCGATTACCGGATCTCTCTTCGGCATTCCGGCGCACGCTGCTGATCCGCAAGTGGAGCGCGGGAAATACCTGGTTCAGATCATCGGCTGTACGGATTGCCATACACCGGGGCACTTCCTCGGACACCCGGACATGAACTCGCTTTCTTGGCGGGTCTGACGTGGGGTTTGCCGTTCCGGGAATGGGGATCTTCGTGGGTCCCAACCTGACGCCTGACAAGGAAACCGGCTTGGGAAGCTGGACAAGCCAACAGATCGTCACGGCCGTAACCGCTGGAAAGCGTCCGGACGGGCGGATATTGGCGCCATCCATGCCATGGCGTGGTTTCGCCGACCTGACCCAGCAGGACGCCCTGGCTATGGCCGCCTACCTCAAGTCCCTGCCACCCGTGAGCAACAAGGTCGCCGGTCCGTTTGGCCCGGATGACCAACCGACCATCTTCGTCATGTCGGTTCAGCCCGGCCGGGTCTATTCCACGCTGAAACAGCCTCCTCGCTGACCAACCGCGGCAACCAGCGCGGCAAGCGCATCCGCCACGCTGCGCCCCGTCGTCTCAAGCTGCAGGTCGGCACGCGCATACAGCGCTTCGCGGCTGGCCAGAATTGCACGTAGATCGTCCATGGAGCGGCGGTTGTCACGCATCGGCCTCAGGTCGCCCTGATCGATGACCCGCTGCATGTGAACCTCCGGCGCCGCCTTGATCCATACCGTCAGGCATGCATCCAGCAGGATTTCGAATGTAGCCGCCTCGGCGACGATGCCACCACCGGCGGCAATCACAACTCTCGGATTGCTGGTGATGATACGCTCCAGCACCCCGCGTTCAAGCCGCCGGAAACCCGCCTGTCCGTGCAACTCCATGATTTCCCCGAGGTTCAACCCGGCTTCCTTCTCGATCTCCCGATCCAGTTCGACGAACGGAATGCTCAGCCGCGTGCCCAGCAACGCCCCAAGGGTGGACTTGCCCGCTCCGCGCAGCCCGATCAGGGCGATGCGGTCGCGCGCCGGCTTCTCCTTGGGCCTTGGTGACGGCGCGGGTCCAACCTCATCCTCCAGCAGTGCGCGCAGGCCCACGTTCAGTGCCGCCGCCAAGGCCCGCAGCAAAAGGATCGAGCCATTCCCGGTGCCGGATTCAACGGCCGAAATGTAGCGCTCCGACACGCCGGACTGCGCCGCAAGGATCCGCCTTGTCATGCCCCGCCGAGCCCGGAGAAGGCGCACTCGCCGGCCGAGCGCAAGCAGGAACAAGCTGTCGTCGGCCTGGGTCATGCGGTTGCTGGTGTCTGCTCCGTCCAGCCCGTGATCCAAAAAGCGGGACCGTTCATCATGATCCCCTGGGCTCAGGTGACCGGGTTCCCGCCAAGCGGACACGCCGTTTGTTGTCATGCACTATATCGCATGTTACCCCGTGAACCGGCAACAGATCGGCGCTGTATCCATGTTCGAGGCTTTTCCGACCCCGCCTTCCGACCGCTTCTTCGAGGATTACATCGAGGGCGCTACCTACGTTTGCGGCTCATTCACCATGACCGAGGACGATATCATTGCATTCGCCACTTTGTATGACCCGCAAATGATGCACATCGACCGGCGCCTGGCCGCGGAGGGCCCGTTTGGCGGCATCATCGCAAGCGGCTGGGACACGGTTGCCCGGGCAATGCGGGTTTTCGTGGACTCGTTCCTGCCGCACAACGGCTTGGCCGCGCCGGGTATCGATGAACTGCGCTGGCCGCGTCCGGTTCGGCCGGGCGACACGCTGACTTTGCACGCGACCGTCCAGCAGGCACGGCGTTCCCGCTCGAAGCCCGACCGCGGGCTGCTCCACCTGCTCCTGGAGTTGCTGAACCAGAACGGCGAGGTGGTCATGAGCATGAAGCCAATGAATTTCGTGCGGGTCCGCAATCCACAAGGCTAAACTCTGCGCCGACCTGCCGGGACCGGCCGTCTACATTCCCGCTAACTTGCACCCGCCCTTGTCGATCGGGCGGAATGCCTCGGCTGCCGGCACCGTTCTCTTGTGGGTGTAGTAGTCCCAGGGCTCCTTCGAATGCTCCGGCGACTTCACCTCGAACAGGTGCATATCGTGGATCACCCGCCCGTCCTTGCGCACGGCGCCCTTGCCGAATAGCGGATCATCCGTTGGTGTCGCCTTCATGTGATCGATCACCGCCCGGCCGCTGGCCTTGGCCTTGTCCGGCCCCACGGCGACGCAGGCCTTCAGGTAATGCATCACCGCCGAATATTGCCCCGCATGCACCGACCCCGGCACGTTCCCTGGCATCAGCTTGCCAAATCGCTTGGCGAAAGCGCGCGTGCCATCGGTCAGATTCCAGTAGAACGGTTCGGTCAGCAGCACTCCCTGAGCCGACGCCAAGCCAACGCCATGGACATCGTGGATCAGGAACAGCAGGCCGGCGATCTTCTGCCCTCCTTTCTGGATTCCGAACTCGGCCGCCTGCTTGATGCAGTTCACGGTATCGCCGCCGCCGTTGGCAAACCCGATGACCTTGGCGCCGCTCGCCTTCGCATGCACAAGGTCCGAGGAGAAATCCGTCGTGCCGGGAAACGGTGCCAACGCCTGCCCTAGGACCTTGCCCCCCGCAGCGGCCACGAAGCTGGCCGCATCACTCTCCAGCGCATGGCCGAAGGCGTAGTCGGCGGTGATGAAGAACCAGGTGTCTCCGCCCTCCTTTACCGTGGCATCAACCACGCCGTGTGGCATCGACCAGGTGTCATAGACCCAGTGCAGGTGGTTTGGACCGCAATGGCCGCCGGTAATGTCGGCCGATGCTCCGCCGGTGAATATCGCCGCCTTGTCCTTCGCCTTTACCATGTCCCCGATAGCGAACGCCGCCGAGGACAGCGGCACATCAGTGATCAGATCAACGCCCTGATTGTCGAACCAGTCACCCGCAATGCCGACCGCGACATCCGGCTTCAATTGCAGGTCGGCGGATACCAGTTCAACCTTCACGCTGGGGTGCAGCTTCGAGAAATCCTCTATCGCGAGCTTTGTGCCCGCCACCGATCCTGGGCCGGTGTTCGCCGAGTAGGCACCGACCATGTCCGTCAGCACGCCGATACGGATTGGTTTCGTCTGCGCCGAAACGGCGCGTGGAAACGACGCGGCCGCAACACCGCCAACAAGCAGGCCGCGGCGCGGAATGGATACGTTCACTATTTCCTCCCAGCATTCTTCTTATGCTGGGCAGCGTCCACTGGTTCGATGGATTCCGCAAGCCGCCAGCGAGCGGATGTCGCAAGCTCGTGGTTTGTCCGGATTTTGTAGCTCGTGAAGTGTCCGGTCATCTGGATCTCCTTGGATGGGGGTTTTGGATGGATCGGGCACGCATTCACGAGGGGATACGACGGATGCGGTTTACCGATGTTTTGGGTCGCGCGGAGCGTTCGGAGCTGAGCCAGATGGAGGCGGCGGAGTTGCTTGGGATCAGCGAACGTACGTTTCGCCGTTGGCGTGATCGTCATCGCGAGCACGGGCAGGAGGGTTTGTCCGATCGCCGCCTGGGTCCCTCTCTGCGGCGTGCGCCGGTAGCCGAGATCGAGCGGATGCTGGGGCTGTATGGCGACCTCTACCGCGGTTTCACGGTCAAGCACTTCCATGAGCAACTGGTCAAACGGCACAACTACGTTCTGGGCTATACCGTGACCAAGCTGCATTTGCAGCGCGAGGGCCTGGTGCAACGCGCCAAGACGCGCTCGGCGCATCGCAAGAAGCGTCCGCGCCGGCCGATGGTGGGGATGATGCTGCACCAGGACGCCTCGACGCATGCCTGGCTGCCTGGGGATGGGTGCAAGTATGATCTGGTGGTCACCATGGAGGACGCCACCAGCGCGCTCTATTCAGCCTTTCTGGTTGACCAGGAAAGCACCGCCTCAAGTTTCCGGGGACTGCGCGAGGTCATTGCCAGGCACGGTCTGTTCTGCTCGCTGTATACCGACCGGGGCAGCCATTATTTTCACACCCCCGAGGCCGGCGGCAAGGTCTCGAAGACGCTGCTGACACAGGTTGGGCGTGCGCTGAGCCAACTCGGCATCGAGCATATCGCGGCGTACTCGCCGCAGGCGCGGGGGCGCTCGGAACGGGTTTTCCTGACCTTGCAGGATCGCTTGCCGAAGGAGTTTGCGCTGGCCGGGATCGGCACGGTTGAGGCGGCCAACAGGTGGCTGCGTGACAGCTTCATTGCCGAACACAATGCCCGGTTTGCGGTCGGCGCCGAACAAGAGGGTTCGGCATTCGTGGCTGACAGCGCCGGGGCATGGCGGGAGATTCTGTGCGTGCAGGAGGAGCGGACGGTGGGCCACGACAACACGGTGAAATGGGCGGGGTTGAGCCTGCAACTGCCGCCCAGCCGGTTGCGGGCGCACTTTGCCAAGACCACGGTGAAGCTCCACGCCTACCCGGATGGTTCAACGGCGGTGTTCTGGGGGCCTCATCGGCTGGGCGACTACGACGCCGAGGGCAGCCTTATCGAACCAACACAGCAGGCCGCATGACACGCTTCCAGCGCGGCCGTTCTGATCTGGGGCATGCCCCAGATCAGAACAAGAACGAAGCGGACAGATCATGAGCTACCAAAACCGGACACGTTGACGAGCTAGCGACAGACGCCACCGAGCGGAGGTTCCCAAATCCCGGCGGCTATCGGCTGTTGGCACTTGCCGGCGGAAAATCCTCCGGCCGGTCCCCCTCCTTGCAGGGGAGAAGGCGCTCGGTCGGCATCCACCAGACCTCATCCGGACGAAATCGATCGATCCACTTCCAGTCGAAGCGGCAGAATTGATGGTGGAGCCACACGACCTGCCCGGCGTGCTGCAGAAGCATCGGCGCAAACAGGTCCTCGGTGAAGGAATCGCCGATGATCATGATCGTCGGCCCTTTATTTGTGCTTTTCACAGAATAAGTCGGGGTCGGCCCCGAACCGAACGACTTTCGAGTCCCCGACGGCAGAACCAGTGGCTGAACCGCCTCGGTAACGTCAGCCTCAACGCCGAGCAGGCGGGCTAGATCACCACCAACGACCGGGTTCGGCGGCCCGAGTGCGGTGGATGGATCCAGCGCCCAGTCGGGATGACCATCGGCTTGCACGATGGCATTGAACGCGGCTAGCGCGCCGCTGGGCAGCCAGTGCGTGTCGTGCATGCGGTAGACCCGCGCTCTGGCAGCCGCGGCGATCAGCGGCGGCCGCAGATCAACGTCGAGAATTTGACGCTCTGCCAGGTCATGCAGCAGCACATCATACTCCGTGAGTTGCCCACGATTGCGCGCCCAAAGCGGAAGTTCATCCACATAGATTGTTGCTGAATTCGGTGGTGAGGCGACAATCAGCCGTGTGCCGCGGGCAGCTAGAACCGTCTGCATCTCCGCCAACAGGTTGGCCAACTCCAGCATGCGACCGTCTCGCCGGACCAGCCCCGCGCTCTGCCGCAGCATGTCGTTGGCGCGCAGGAACATCCACCCGCCACGCCCCGTCAGCACCAAGGGATTGCCCGAGTTCCTGAGGGCTCGGCTCATGATCAGCCCATAGGCACGCACGAAAACCTGGCGCAGACCAAAATGGTCGCGCAAATACGCATCAGCTTGCTTCGGCACGCTCAGCCAGCCCGCGAGACCGGTGGGAAACGAAGGCGCGGGCGCCAGACTGCGGGCTTCATTGGTCGAAACATTCCCGCCGCCAGAAGCGACGAGGCCAACAATCAAAGGCAATGCCAGCAGCAAGGCGGCGATAAGCGCCCAGTAGCGACGATAGTGGTGCACCATGCCGCTCAGAACCTGAAATACAGGAACGGGCTGTAGCGTCCCGGCGGCGACGAAGATCATCGCAAGGATCAACAGCCCGAAGGTCCAGACGGTATCGGCGAGGCGACCACCAGTTTTGGCGGCAACGCAGGCGATGCGCACCCAGCGAGGCAGTACGGCCAGTGCGCAACCGGCCAGCAAGGGCACCAGCAACGCCGGCGTTCAAAGCCGCATGCAGGTCGAGGCTCATTGACCCAGGCCATATCGCCCGATCAAACCCGCATATAGCGCCTCGGCCTCTTGCAGGTCCGAGACCGGAACAGCACCCATCCGCCCATGACCGCCAGCATCGCATAGACCCAGCGGACGGGCGGCGGAAGCTGGACCAACAGGCGGCCACAGCGCCAGGCGCTCCAGCACCAGAAAGCCGCCGTGCCAGGCGCCCCACAGGACGAAGGTCCAGTTCGCGCCGTGCCACAGGCCGCAGAGCAGGAACACCGTGAGCAGATTGCGGTATGTCCGCACGGCGCCGCCGCGGTTGCCGCCGAGCGGGATGTAGAGATAGTCGCGCAGCCAGGCCGAGAGCGACATGTGCCAGCGGCGCCAGAATTCGGTGATCGAGAGCGACGTATACGGCAGGCGGAAATTGCGCGGGAAGGTGAAGCCGAGCACCAGCCCAAGGCCGATCGCCATGTTCGAATAGCCGGCGAAGTCGAAATAGATCTGGATCGTGTAGGCGAGCAGGCCGGTCCATGCCTCCGCCATGCGACGGATGCGGCGTGTGGTCGAACACGACCTCCACCAATTGGCGCCACCGGATCGGCGATCAGCACCTTCTGTGCCAGGCCGATGATGAAGATCCGGGCGCCGGCCGACGCCCGCGACCAGGGTGTGCCGGCGCGCGCGCAGTTGCCGCGCCACGGTCTTGTAGCGGACGATCGGACCCGCCACGAGCTGCGGGAACAACGCGATGTAGAGCGCGACCTCCACCAGGTCGCCGATTGGCGCGGAAACCGTCGCCGATAGACGTCGATGACGTAGGACAGGCAGTGGAAGGTGAAGAACGAGATGCCGAGCGGCAGCGGGATGTCCGGCAGGCCACCGCGAGTCCCAAGCGGTCGCAGCAGGACATCGAGGTTGGCGGCGACGAAATTGGCATATTTGAAGGTGGCCAGCAGCAGCAGATTGGCCGCCACGGCGACGCCAAGTGCCACTGCCGCGCGCGCGGCCCGCTGCGCGCATCGATCACCACCGCGGCAAGGGTGTTGAACGCGATGGAGGCAGCAGCACCAGGACGAACCACGGCTCTCCCCAGCCGTAGAACATCAGCGAGCAACAGCAGCGTGACCAGGTTCTTGCCGCGGATCGAGGGCGTCAGGAAATAGGCGCGCCAGGAACAGCGGCAGGAAGAAGAACAGGAACGGGATCGAGGAAAAGACCATGGGCGCGTCTGCCTTGAAATCAGGCTGGCACGCCCTTGCTGGTGGAATACTCGAAATGCAGCGCCTGGTCCGGATGGACGATCGGGAAGATCGCATGCGCCGCGACGGCCGCCTCGCTGAAGCCCTGCAGGATCAGTTTCAGCTTGCCGGGATAGGTCGCGACGTCGCCGATGGCGAACACGCCCGGCAGGCTGGTCTGGCCGGTGGCCGGATCGACGGTCACGTGATGCTTCTCGCTTTGCAGGCCCCAGGCGGCGATCGGACCCAGATCCATCGACAGGCCGAAGAACGGCAGCAGCACATCGGCCGGCAGCGACTTCACCGCGCCGTCCAGGGTTGCGACCTCGACCGCCGACAGCACGCCGTCGGCTGCCGGTCAGGCCGTGGAGCTGGTAGGGGATGACCATCTCGATCTCGCCGTTTCGTGCGGCCTCGTCCAGTTGGGCCGCACTTTCCGGCGCGGCGCGGAACTTCGGGCGGCGATGCACCACGGCGACGCTGGGCGATGTCCTTCAGCGCCAGCGCCCAGTCGACGGCCGAATCGCCGCCGCCGGCGATCACCACGCGCTTGCCGCGCAGATCCTCGCGGCGGCGGACGTAGTACTGCACCGCGCCGGTTGCCTCGTAGGCCGCCAGACCGTCGAGCGGCGGCCGGTTGGGGCCGAACGCGCCGGCGCCGGCGGCGACGATGACCGCCTTGGCGCGGACCGTGTCGCCCTGGTCGGTGGTCAGCGTGAACGCGCCGCGTGTCGCCGCTCAGGCCGCTGACCTGCCGCCCGAGCAGCCGGGGCGCGGCGAACGGGGCGATCTGCTCCTCCAGCCGGGTGATCAGGGCGCCGGCCTCGATCGCCGGATGGGCCGGGATGTCGTAGATCGGCTTTTCCGGATACAGCGCGGTGCATTGGCCGCCGACTTCGGCCAGCGCGTCGATCAGCACGCTGGACAGCTTGAGCATGCCCAGCTCGAAAACGGCGAACAGGCCGACCGGGCCGGCGCCGACGATCGCCACGTCGGTTTCGATGTGTTGTGTCATGCGCGCCCTATACGTCGCTTTTTCGTCAGCACAAGCGTCATAACACCTCGGTGACGTCGTCTCGCATCGGCGCGGCCCCTGCCCCACCTGCAGCGAAACGCTTCTTTCATGGACAGGAATCGCTTCATGGCGTGGCTCGCCCGTGGCTAAAAGCTGTTGTCGCCATCCCGGCCCGGGATGAGGCCGAACGGATCGGCGCCTGCCTCGACGCGCTTGAACGCGCAGACACGGCTGCCGGATGCGGTGGTGCTGTTGTTGAACAACTGCACCGACGGAACCGAGGCGATCGCCCGCGCGCATGGCGCCGCGTCTGCGGTTTCCGCTGGACATGGTCAGCCGCGATCTGCCGCCGGAGCAGGCCAACGCCGGGCATGCCCGGCGGCTGGCGATGCAGCTGGCGGCGGAGCAGGCCGGGACTGCGATGGCGTGCTGCTGACCACGGACGCGGACGCCGTGGTCCCGCCGGACTGGGTCGCTGCGCAATCTCGCGGCGCTGCGCCGGGGTGCCGATATCGTGTGCGGCCGGGCGATTATCGATCCGGTGGAGGCGGCGCTGATCCCGGCGCATCTGCATGAGGACGACGCGCGGGAATGCCGGCTGATCGCGCTGCTGGACAAGCTGCCTGGATGCTGGACCCGGAACCGCATGATCCGCCGCCGCGGCATACCGAGGCCTCGGGCGCCAGCCTGGCGGTTCGGTCGATGCGTTCCGCCGGGTCGGCGGCATTCCGCGATATCGCGTCCGGCGAGGATCGCGCCTTCGTGCGGGCGCTTATGGATGATGGATGCCCGGGTGCGGCATGATCCGGCGATCGAGGTGATGGTCTCCGGCCGCATCGTCGGCCGCGCCGAGGGCGGCATGGCCGATGCGATCCGGCGCCGGATGGTGCAGCAGGACGAATTCACCGACGACCAGGTGGAGCCGGCCGAGGATGCGTTCCGGCGCTACAGCTTGCGCGAGCGGGCGCGCCGCGCCTGGACTGGGGCTGCGCGACCCGGCTCTGGCCAGCGGATCTGGGGCTGTCAGCCGCACGGCTGGCGCGCTGCCTGGCGCGACGGCTTTTTCGGTTCGGCCTGGGCGGCGCTGGAGGCACGCAGTCCGGTGCTGCAGCGGCGGCGCGTCCGCTTCGCTGATCTGCCGCGGAGATCGCCGCGGCCGAGGCGCTTTGCTGAGCGGCTGAAGCCGCCCGCCGTGAACCTGGCGGCGGATTGACGCCATGCAGCGCGGTATCGCCGATCTGGTTCCCTGGATGCAGGAGCGGGCCGAGGCGCTGGACCGGGACGCGGCGTTTCCGGCGGAAGAGATCGACCGGCTGCGCCGGGCCGGCGCGCTGTCGCCGCCGCTGCCGGTCGCGGGGCCGGGATCGGCCGACGAACTGGCCGCGCTGCTGACCCTGGTGGGACAGGGCAATCTGTCGGTCGGGCGGATCCTGGAGGCCCACGTCAACGCGCTGCATCTGATCGCGCGCTATGGGACGCCGCGCGAGGACGGCCGGCTGTATGCGCTTGTGGGTCACCGATCCGCCGGAGGGCGGCCTGCGCATGCGGCGGATCGGGAATCGGATCATGCCTGAGCGGCGGCAAGCAGTTCTGCTCCGCCGCCGGTCATGCGACCGGCGCGGTCGTGACCGCGGAGGACGAGGACGGCGACACGCGCATGCTGGTCCTGCCGCTGGGCATCGGGGAGATGGTGACCCCCTGCCCTCGCCGCTGCAGGGCATGCGCGCGGCGGTGACCGGCGCGGTTGATTTCACCGGCTGCGAGGTTGCCGCCGACGCGCTGCTGGGCGAGCCGGGCGACTACCTGCGGGAGCCGGATTTTTCCGCCGGCGCCTGGCGGGGATCGGCTGTGGCCTCGGGCGGCCTGATTGCGTTGCTCGAGCACGCCATCACGCAACTGCGCGATCCGGCCGGCTGGACAGCCCGCACGCCCAGGCCCGGCGTCGGGCAGGCGTTCATCGCGCGCGAGACCTGCCGCCTGTGGGTTCAGGCCGCCGCGCGCGATCGCCGAGGATCCGGCGGCGGAAGCCGGACACCGCGTCACGACGGTCGGGCTGGCGAGGATCGCGGTCGAGACGGCGTGCCTTGACGCGATGCGCCTGGTGCAGCGATCGCTGGGCCTGTCCGCGTTCCGCCAGGGCACCCCGGTCGAGCGGATCTGCCGGGACCTGTCCACATATCTGCGCCAGCCGGCGCCGGATGAGGTGCTGACCGAAGCGGCCTTCTGGTTTGCCGAACATCCGCGTAGGTCGGTCGTACCATGACGACGGCCGCGGAGCTTCACCGGGCCTGGCGCCAGCTTCCCGTGGGCAGCTGGACGACATCATCGGCGGCGGAACCTGCCTGATCCTGGCGCCGCATCCGGACGACGAAAGCCTGGGTTGCGGCGGCCTGATCGCCGCTTGCGTCGCGGCGGGCCGGCCGCCGCTGGTCGTGATACTGACCGACGGCGCCGGCTCACACCCGAATTCACCGAGCTATCCGTCCGACCGGCTGCGAGCGATGCCGGGCGCGAGGAAGCGCGAACCGCGGTCGGCACTGCTCGGGCTGCCAGACGAGCGGATTGTATTCCTGAACCAGCCTGACACGGCTGCGCCGCATGATGGCCCGGGCTTCGACGCGCTCGTGGAAACCCTTGTCGCGCTGATCAAGCGCGATCCAACCTGCTCGGCGATCCTGGCCCCTTGGCGGCACGACCCGCACTGCGATCACGAAGCGCGTCGAAACTGGCATCGGCCGTGGCGGCCTCGGCGCCGCTGGAGCATGTTGCCTACCCGGTATGGGGCTGGACGCTTGCCGGCCGAACAGAGATACCCGGGGCGGCCGGCAGAAGGCTTTCGGCTGGACATCACCGCGTTCCTGGCCGCCAAGCGAGCCGCGATCCTGGCGCACAAGTCGCAGTATGGCGACCTGATCACCGATGATCCCGACCGGCTTCAAACTGCCGCCTGTGCTTTTGGCGGTCTTCGACAGCCCGTTCGAGACGTTTTCTGAAATCATGACCGGTTCGCGTCCAGCCGACCATTTCGAGCGGCTCTACCAGTCCAATCCCGATCCGTGGGGCTTCAACACCAGCCCGTACGAGCAAGCCAAATATCGGCACACTGTCGCGATTCTGGATGAACAACGCTTCGCTTCCGGTCTGGAGGTCGGCTGTTCGATCGGCATTCTGACACGGATGCTGGCGCCGCGCTGTGACAGCCTGCTGGGCATCGATATCGTTGAGGATCCGCTGAAGGCCGCACGATTGCGCTGTGCCGATCAACCGCAGGTGCGGTTTCAAGCGGATGCAGGTGCCGGCGGAATGGCCTGCCTGTCGCTTCGACCTGATTGTGTTGTCCGAAGTGTTGTATTTCCTGGCGCCGTTGGACATCGACCGCTGCGCCGACCACGTCGTCGCCTCGCTCATGCCTGGCGGAAAGGTCGTGATGGTCAACTGGCTCGGCCACTCAGACGATCCTGCCACGGGCGATGATGCCGCGCGGAACTTCATTTCCGCGACCGCCGGAAGGCTGCTTGTCGCTCGCCAGGATCGTTACGATGGCTACCGTCTGGACCTCTTGTCCAACGCTTGACGGCGACGGCAGATTGCCTCCGTGTCGCTGCGGCGGGGCCACCGCGCCGCTTGACAACTGGCGGTCCGTCCGGCGTCATCCGCCGGTCAAGGCTTGATCACTGCATTGATTAAGAACGGCGAACCGGTGTGAGATCGGTCAGGGGGGCAGGATGACGAAGGGCTACGTATATGCCGATATCGAGGTGACGGACCCGGTCGAGTACCAGAAATACCGCCAACTGGTTCCCGCTACAATCGCGGCATTCGGAGGCCGATATCTGGTGCGCGGTGGCGATCCCGAAGTGCTGGAGGGCGAGCAGTCAAACCGGCGCCGGGTCGTTCTTGAATTCGAAAGTCGTGAGAAGGCCGCTGAGTGGTACCATTCGCCGCAATACCGCGATGTTAAGGCCATTCGAATTCGTTCCACTCGGAGCAATGCGGTTCTTCTGAGCGGCACGGCGCCCGACTGACGCGTCCGCATCCGTTGGGTACCCGGCCAGGGCGGGCGGCCAGTTTAAGCGACCGGAAATCTATGGGCCAGATCCATGAGTGCCCGACGTGCAACCGCGGCATCCCGTGCGAGCGAGATCAAAGCTGGAATTTGGCCTGGCCGTCTTACGACTGATCGCAGGACATTCGTCAGACCGATCTTGCCATCTGAATCCAACGCTATCAAAGCCGCCGGAGGCAGGTCCCTATGAGCGGGATCGCATATTGCCCGCACGACAATAAACGGCAACCCGTTCTGCTGAGCCACCCAGGCGACCGCGCCGCTCTCCAGATCGACGGCGTCAGCGCCGGTCTCGGCATGCAGCCTGGCCTTGGCTGCCGCCTCCACTACAACCGCCTTGCCTGCAAGCAGGGTGTGCCCGGTTGCCCCGCCGAATCGAGCTGCCAGCACCCGATCGGTCAGCAGTCGCTCACCATCTGATAAAACCGTCAGCGGCACCAGGACCCGGCCCGGCGGCAGCGTCGGATCAAGCCCGCCGGCCAGCCCGAAGCTGACGAGCGCTGTGGCGCCCCTCTCGATCAACCATGTTGAGGCCGCGGCGGCACCTTCCGGCGTTCCTCCACCTGCGCGGACCAAACCAGGAAATCGGGCAGCGATTCTGGCCTCGGCAGCGAGGCCGACGACAAATCCGAACAACAAGGGAGATGTCAGAAGCCGACCTGGACACGGCGCGTATTGCCGCGGGCCAGATTACGGTAGCGGGCCAGGGCCAGCAGCGGGAAATACAGCTTGTATCCATGGTAGCGCAGGTAGAATACGCGAGGAAAACCAACCGCCGTGTAGGGTGCCTCGTCCCACTCACCGTTCGGTCTCTGGGTGCGCCGCGAGGTAGGCGATCCCACGCGCCACCGCTGGGTTTTCCACCGCACCGGCCGCCATCAACCCCAGCACCGCCCACGCCGTTTGGCTCGGCGTGCTTTCCTTGTAACGGCCATGTGGCGCGTCCGCATAGCTTTCCTCGTCCTCGCCCCAGCCCCCATCCTCCCGCTGAACAGAAACCAGCCATGCCACGGCCCTGGTCATGGCCGAGTCGTCATGCGCGACGCCGGCCGCATTCAGCGCACATAGGACCGACCACGTGCCATAAATGTAGTTGGTGCCCCAGCGCCCGAACCAGCTTCCATCGGCCTCCTGCTCCCGCCGCAGATAGGCCAACGCGCGCGCCATCACCGGATCGTCCGCCGTCATGCCAATCTGCGCAAGAAACGATACGCAACGGGCGCTGACATCCGCGGTCGGCGGGTCCAGCAGAGCGCCATGATCGGCGAACGGAATATGGTTCAGGTAATGGTGGGTATTCTCCGGCTCGAACGCGCCCCAGCCGCCGTCCGACGACTGCATGCCGATCACCCACTCCCGCGCGCGATCAATCGCTTTCGCGTAGGCAGGATCTCCATTCCGGTGCAGCAGCATGCCGACCACCGCGGTGTCGTCCACGTCCGGATAGTGCGGATTGTTATACTGGAACGCCCAGCCGCCCGGACGCAGCCCGGGCCGCCGCACCGCCCAGTCACCGACAACGTCCAGGATCTGCAACGGGGCAGCCAGTCGCAGGCCGCATCGGTCGACGACACCCGCCTCCGCCAACGCATGTCCCGCCAGGCCGGTATCCCACACCGGCGACAGGCAGGGCTGGCAGTATGCCCGGTCCTCTTGCACAACCAGCAGCTTACGCACCGACTGCCAGGCGATCGCGGCATCCGGATGATCCGCCGCATACCCCAGCGTGTCGAACATCATCACGCTGTTGGCCATGGCCGGGTAAATCGCGCCCAGCCCGTCCTCGCCATTCAGCCGCTCGGTTACGAAAGCAACCGCCTTGTCGATCGCGCGCTGCCGGCCGGCCTGCGGAAACAGCGGCTTCGCCCGACGCAACAACACGTCCACGCCCTTGAAGAACCGTCCCCATCGCGAACGATACGGCCCGCGGATCCAGTCCGTTACCTGCTCGGGAGGTGTGCAGAACAGCTCCGGGATCCCGATCCCGCGCGGATTGCGCGCCCTCGGCCGCAGCGCCATCAGCACCAGCAGCGGCACGATCACGGTGCGCGACCAGTACGAGACCTTCGACAGATGAAACGGAAACCACAACGGCAGATGCATGATCTCCAGCGGCATCACCGGCACGGCACGCCACGGAACCTGCACCGAACAGCGCCAGCTGCGCGCGCGTGAACACATTCGTCCGTTCCGCCCCGCCCGCGGCCAGGATCGCCGCCCGCGCCCGGCGCATATGCGGCGCATCCGGATCGTCACCGATCGCCTTCAGCGCGAAATATGCCTTCACGCTGGCCGAAATGTTGAACGCTCCGTCATGGAACAGCGGCCATCCGCCATGCTCGCCTTGGATCGAGCGCAGATAGACGCCGATCCGCGCTTCCAGCTCCGGGTCGATGCGCGCCAGAAAATGCTCCAGCAGCACATATTCGGCTGGGATCGTCGCATCCGCTTCCAGTTCGAAGACGAAATGTCCATCTGGCCTCTGCCGCCGTGTCAGCGCCTCGGCCGCGCGTGTGACCGCAGATCGAGCAACGCGGCGTCATCGACTAACCGGCGCGGTCATCGCGTCGAGGGCCATGGTATCCTTCAGCGGTCGAGCTTGAGCAATGGGTTCAGGACGTTGGCAAGAGCGAGTTCACGGCGTGAGCAAGGCACTCGCGGCGGAGCGGCCTGACCTTATGGCGCCCTCGATCGTGGCGGGCAACCCGGTGTCCGTCCAGTCCCCGGCGATAACGAGGTTCGCCGCCAGGTCGGTCCGCGCGACCGGTCGCCGCGCCTCCTGCCGCGCCGTCGCCGCGAATGTCGCGCGCTTCTCCTTCACCACGCGATAGGGCGGCACGTTGATCTCTCCCAGTCTCTCACCTTGCAGCCCGCCGCCAGCCCCAGAGCATCCACCACGTTCGGCCACACGAGCTCGGCGATCGTCCGGCCGATTCGTCCACCATTCTTTCGCCGCGCTGATCGTGACGGAGACATGCCGCGGCTTCATGAACACCCACTCCGCGGTCCCCGACGTCAGGCCGATAAAGCCGGCTTCGCCCAAGGGCGCATTATCCTTGGCGTCATACAGGAAATGGATGTTCAGGATTGCCTCGAAGGCTTCGGGCGCCGCCAGCCCGGGCAGCAGTGAACCCGCCACCCAGGGCGGCACCGCCAGGACGAGCGCGTCATCCCGTGCAACGGGGATAGCTCCTTCCGGCCCGCGCAGCGCGGTAACCCGGCCGCTTTCAACGACCAATTCCGAAACGCGGTCGTTGAGCCGGACATCCGCTCCCCGCGCCCGCAGCGTCTTAACGGCGGGATCTATCAGCGCTTCGGAAAGCCCTTGCTTCGGCAGCATCGGGATGCAGGCGCGTCCACCACGCATCAGCGTCTCTCGCATGACCGCGCCCAGCAGCCTGCCTAGACCCTCCTGCGGTTGCGTGTTCAGTGCCGCGACCGCGAGCGGTTCCAGCATTCGCCAGTACAGGCGGCCGCGATGCATGCTGTCCGCGACCGGCGTTTCGTCGCGGATCCGGATGATCCGCGCCATTCCCAGGTAATCCGAGAAGCGGGTCGCCGGCACCCTGCGGTCCGCCCTGAAAATCCACCAGGGGATCCGCCCGAGGTTGGGCCGCAGGCTCCAGCGCTCCCCGGTCCTGAGATCCATGAACGGGAAAACCGGCTCGTTCAGGACCTGAAACTCATTGTGTGCCCCGATCTCGTTGATGTAGGCGGCAGCCGCCTTGTTGCCCGACAGCAGCAGATGATTACCATTGTCGATCCGAATTCCGAGTTCCTTGTCGAAATAGGACCGGCAACGGCCGCCGGCGGCAGGTCCTGCCTCATGGATAACGACTGATCGACCTGCAGCGGTCAGCGACAACGCCGCGGACAGACCCGCAAGTCCCGCTCCGATCACATGAACCTGGCTCATAGGCCTGATCTACCGCCTTCTAGATCCACCCGGCCTCACGAGTTCGGCCAGCGCGATGGTTGTCTGATTACGCTGAACAAGGAAGCGGCTGTCTCTCGGGCGGCACCGACAGGGCGCAAGGTCAAGGGTCAAAGCAGGCAGAGCGCCCGAAGCTCCTGTCGCAGCGACGCTGGCAGACTGTCCAGCCCCAGGATTGCTCCGAACGCCGGCATGTCGGGTGGGGCGCCGTCCGGATCAAGGTACCGCCAGCCCTGAAAGGGTCGCGTCGGGCGTCCCACCAACGGCACCAACTCGGGGTCGAGGATCAGGCTGGTGCAGGGTGTCAGATCGTCGCGGTGGTCCTCGACGATGTCCACGATGCGCTGCCGCGCCATCATCGTCCCCGCGATCACCCAGTACATCGAGCCGCCCTCGATCACCTCCAACCGGCGGCGCGGAAAACTGCGCGTACGATGACGCAGCGGTGAACGCTCCCGCAGACGGGCCGCCTGCAAGTCACGCAAATGATCGGCGTCTCGCACGCCGACGGCCAGCTTGGTCAGATGCAACATGTCACTGCGACTCGGTTTATCGCAATTTGATCATGCCAGTGTAGGCGCAAACGCAACCCACATCATCGGGTCGAAAGCGGCAACATGATTGAATTTATGGTGCGCTGCAGCATATGCCAGTGGGCGCGACCACCACCGGGTTGCCGGTCTAATCACCACAATAGCTCGGTTGCGGATCGACCGCGACCACCCCCGAGAGGCTGGCTTCGGCATGAAATGGTCTGACAACCTGCGTACCCTATGCCGTGGCATCAGACTTGGCACACAAGTTGCGAAGGCAAAGCTGCGGAAGACCGAGCCTCGACTGGTGTCGGCGGATCGCAGCCGCCTGGTCGAGTTCAACGATTTTGGGGAAAATCCAGGCCGGTTGCGGATGCTGGCTCATGTGCCGGCCATGGTTACAGGTGGCCCGCTGATCATACTGTTGCATGGTTGTGGCCAGGATGCGGCCACGTTTGCCGCGGATTCCGGATGGACCGAGCTTTCCGATCGGCTGCACTTTCCCCTGATCCTGCCTGAACAGGCGGAAGCCAACAATGCCGGCCGATGCTTTCAGTGGTTTCAGCGGTCCGACACCACGCGCGCCCAGGGCGAGGTCGGGTCCATCGCCGCCATGACCCGCGCCGCGATCGGCCACTTTGGCTGCGACCCGCGCCGCGTTTTTGTCGTTGGCCTGTCAGCCGGCGGTGCGATGGCGGCGGCTGTATTGGCGGCTTATCCGGACCTCTTCGCTGCTGGAGCATCCGTTGCCGGCCTGCCGGTCGGTGCTGCGCGCTCCGCCATGCAGGCTATCCTGCGCATGGCTTCGGCCGGACCCGAACAAAGCCCGGAGGCATGGGCGCGGCATGTCCGGGAAGCGGCGCCGCCGGGATTTACCGGCCCGTGGCCACGTCTGTCGGTCTGGCATGGCCAAGCCGACAAGACGGTCGCGCCGCAAAACAGCCATCTGCTGGCCGCGCAATGGCGCGCGCTGCACCAATTGGCCGCCCCCGCCATGGTCGAGCAGGTGCGAAACGGCGTTCACCATCGCGCCTGGCCCGACGCAAGGCAGCGGCTTGTGGAGCTTTGGTCGATCCCAAATCTGCCTCATGCCTACCCGTCCGGCGCTCGGTTTGCTCCGCCCGGCCGCTTCGTCGCACAGGCACCGGTGGACGCCACTGAAGGGATCGCAAGATTTTTCGGACTGGATTGACCCGCCTTTCCTCACCGCCTTCCTGCCAGCCCGGCGAACCGCATGTACCGCTCTTGGCGCCGGGTGATTAACCTCCGATCATACGAGGCCGTTCTCGAACAGGCCCTGAGACGGCCTGGCCTTGCGGTGGTTCCGAAGGGTCAGCCGAATACTTGAAACATGAAGACGGAGGGAAACATGGCTAAGGGCATCCTGCTGTCGCATTCGATTTTTCCACTGCACACGAAGACGAGTTTCACGACTGGTATGACCTGGAGCACATCCCGGAGCGGCAGCGCGTGCCCGGCTTCGGCCTGTGCGAACGCTGGATCAGCGTTGCCAACCCGAAGCAGGCGGTGGCCAGCTATGACCTGGAAAACCTCGGCGTGCTGAAAACCGAGCCTTACCTGGCCATCGCCTACGAGAATCTGTCCGTCTGGTCCAAGCGGGTTGGGCCGATGTGCACCAGGCTGCTGCGGTTCGACGGAGAACAGACGTTGCCCGGAAACGCCGACAGTCCGCGCAGCGCGGGCGGTCTGCTGGTGAACGCCATGAACGTGGATCCGCAGAGGAATCCGAATTCAACGAGTGGTATGACAACGAGCACATTCCGGCGCTCGCCGCTGTTCCGGGCGTTCTGGCCGCGCGCCGGTTCAAGGACCCGAAGGGCACCCATCGGTATCTGGCGCTGTATCACCTGAAGACGCCGGAGATCGCGATGGGGGCGGATTGGAAGAATGCCGCCTCGTCACAGTGGACCGACCGGCTGCGGCCGCATTTCAAAAACCATCTGCGGATCCTGTCACGCCGCTACGTCCGAGGCGCGTAGGATCCGCGACTCGCCAGGCATCTCCGGCTTGTCCCGGAGCGTGTCTGGGACGGAGGGCATCGCCGCCCCCTGACATGTCCCACCACTTCGGCCACACTAGCCGAAGCGCCGGGCACTTCGGCGATAACCCAGGGGGAAATACAATATGAAGGTTGGCTTCATCGGCGTAGGCAATATGGGCGGCCCGATGTGTCGCAACATCATCCGCAACACGAACCATGAAGTCGTGGTGTTCGATCTCAGCCCCGACGCCGTCAAGGCTTGCACCGATATTGGCGCGTCCTCCGGCACCTCGGTCGCCGACGTGGCATCGCGCTGCGATGTGGTGATCACTTCCCTGCCTGTCCCGCGCGTGGTTGAGGACGTGACGATCGGTAGCGGCGGCATCGCTGAAAGCGCCAAGCCCGGGACCGTCTTCATCGACCTTTCCACCAACTCCCCGGGCACTGCCAAACGGGTGGCGGCGGGCATGCAAGCCAAGGGTATCCATATGCTGGAAGCCCCCGTGTCCGGCGGCACCTCCCGCGCTACCGACGGCACCATTGTCATCATGGTCGGCGGCGACCCTACTGTTTTCGAGCAAAACCTTCCGCTGCTGAAATCGTTCAGCGGCGAGGTCATCCACATGGGCGAGATCGGGTTCGGCTCTACCGCCAAGCTGATCAACAACATGCTGGCCTTCTGCAATGCGGCCGCCGCGGCAGAGGCATTGATGATTGGCAAGCGTTCCGGCATTGACCTGAAGAAGCTGGACGCCGTTATCCGCAATGCCAGCGGCATGTCGACCGGCTATGCCAACCTGTCCGCCAAGACCCTGGCGGGGGATTTCAAGCCGACCTTTGCCCTCGATCTCGCCCATAAGGATCTCCGCCTGGCACTTGAGATGGCTGACGAACTCGGTGTACCCGGACTGATCGCGCCGCAGGTCATGAGCCTGATGCGCATGGCCCGCGGCATGGGCCTCGGCTCCTCTGATTCAGCCGCCGTGATTCGTGTATACGAAACAGCGCTAGGCGAGGACGTGCGTGCCTGATACGAAAGCATTGCAGGCCCGCCGCACGCACTTGCGGCGGGCCGATGACGCTATGAATACAAAAGTGTGCAACTGGTGGATTAAAGATGGGATCAAATGCGTTTCGATCGCTCTTGGCAAACGTCAATTCCGGCCTTTTGCGATCTACAAACCGTGACTAACTACGCTACGGGTTGCTCCAGCTCCGGAACCGAGGCTCAAGCATGACTGAAAAGAATGTCATCCTGGTCGTCGAGGACGATCCCCTCGTTTCGGAGGTCATCGCCGCCTCGCTCGATGACGAGTATCCCGTCAGCATTGTCGAGACTGCCTCTGAAGCCATGGCCTTGCTGCAAGGCGGCGACATCCGGCTGATGTTGTTGGATTGCACGCTGCCAGGCGGCGTCGACGTTGATCTGATCCCCGAGGCCGATCGCCGGGGCGCCCCCGTCATCCTGATGTCGGGCGATCCGGGCAGAATGGCGAAGCTGACTGATCAGCCGCGGCCCTTCGTGCTGAAGCCCTTCACTCTGGCGGGACTGATCGATGTCGTGCGAAATGTGCTGGCAACCACAGCCGGTTGAGCACGAACATCCGCTTATTTCACATGAAACCGCGGGCCAGGAGTAGCTGGACGAGGTGATTGTCCAGTACGCCGGGGCCAACCGTCGCATCGGCTTTGCCAAGGGCGTGCTCCGGGCGGAGCCCAGGGAACCCGCGCCCGGGACAACTTTCAGTCGATCCTGATGACAAGATCTTCTGGCGGAACGGTTGCACTCCGCCTATAACAACTCGGCCAAATTCGCTCGGGCTGGAGCCCAATCGCTTCCGCGATGATTATCTCCAGTGCCGGCCAGGGGTTTCGTAGCGCCTTACCCGCGGCGGTTGCATGATAGCCGTGGGCCCCGGACAATCCCGCAAGCGAAAGGCCACGCTTTTTCAATGCCGCTTGCAAGTCCGCGGGATGCCAGTCTGGACGCTTGCTCCCCCCCTTGCTCCACCATATCGGAATCGTCCATTCTGATCTCGATTCTCCTTAGAGAATTCATCATGCTAAACCAGCCGGCTGAATACCGGTGAAAAGCGCCGACAGCTAGAGTGAAAAGTGTTGCCAATGGCGGATGGACCGGAAAAGTATGCCACGCGTTAACAAAATCAACGAACAAGGCCCTGGAAGGCCTCGCGGGACGCGGCGCAACAAAATCCGCGTTTGTGGATCGACTGCAGACAATCCTCACGCACTGGCCGAGCGCCGACCGTTTGGCTCGGGCTATGGGCGTCTCGCCGTCGGCGTTCCGAAAATGGCTGAAGGGGGAGGCCGAACCCAGCCGGGAGCGTCTGGTGGCTCTCGCTCATGCCGCCGGCGTGGGCGTCGCATGGCTGGCGGAGGGGGAGGGCCCCACTCCCGAATTCGAGCCCGTCAACGGCAGCCGTCGCCAGCCAGGTGGGCGCGGGGCCGGCGAGCTTAACTGGACCCAGTTCGCCCTTTTGCCGCATCGGGCGGAGGCCGCCGCGGCTGGTTCGGTCACCCCGCCGGACCCGTCAGGAACCGAGTGGATGGCGCTTCGCCACGACTGGATTCGCGCCGTCTGCAAGGTTGAACCGGAAAAATTGACGCTGGAGACCGCGACCGGCAAGTCGATGACGCCGACGATACGGGACGGCAACACGCTGTTGGTCGACACCACGGACCGGATTTCCACAATTTCGGTATCTACGTCCTGGAGATCAACGGGCAGCGCCTGGTGAAACGCGTCCAGCGCAAGCATGACGGCAGCCTGGTGCTGATCAGCGACAACCACGCCTACCAGCCCGATACGGTCGACAAGGAAGCCGCCAAAGCGTCGTGGTCATCGGCCGCGTGGTCTGGTCCGGCGGCACGGTCTGATCAAGCCGACGACGGCGTTGACTGGGATGGCAACGCGCGCGCGCTGGCTGCGCCGGATTTGGGATGAACCGGACGCTTCACACGCGCCAGGAGGATTTCCTTGGTCGCGCCGCTACACCACGCCGGCTTCGTGCAAACGCTTCAACTCCTCCGGCCCCACGTCACAAAGCGAGCCGAGCACGGCGTCGGTATGTTCGCCGAGCATGGGCGGGCGGGTGATCTCCGCCGGAGAGTCAGACAGCTTAATCGGACAACCGACCGTCTGATATGTTCCGCGTGTTGGGAAATCCACATCGACAATCATGTCCCGGGCGCGCAGGTGCGGATCAGCCAACACCTCGCCGGTATCCTGGCATGCCCCGCTCGGTACACCTGCTTCACCCAGCAGTTGCATCACCTCGTGCTTGCCGCGCTGGCGTGTCCAACCATCCACAATTTCGTCCAGAGCCGCTCGATTTTCCCAGCGCGCCTCAGGCGTATTGAATCGCGGATCGTCCGCCAGTTCCGGTCTGCCCATGGCCCCCAACAGAGGCTTCCACATCTGCGGCTGGGCAAAGATATAGACGTAGTCGTTTGGTCCGCCCGGCGCACAGGCATAGGTCGTTCCCGGCACATTGCGACCAAGCTGATTGCCGGTGCGCGGCGGCGGGTGCCCAAAGCGCTGATGATCGCGCAGGCTGACACGGATCAGATTGACCACGGCGTCCTGCATCGACACCTCCACATGCTGGCCCTTGCCGGTGCTGTGCCGCTGCTGCAGCGCCGCCAGGATGCCGATCGCCATGTGCATCCCGGTGCCGGAATCGCCGATCGCCGGGAACACATAAGTGGGCGGGTTTTCCGGAAAGCCGGTGACCGCCATCGCCCCGCCCATCGCCTGGGCTATCGGCTCGAAGCTCTTGTAGCCGCTGTATGGGCCATAGGTTCCAAAGCCCTTGATCGTTGCGTAGATCAGCTTCGGATTTAGTTTCGACAACGCGTCGTATCCCAGCCCCAGGCGATCCAGCGCGCCGGGGCCGAAATTCTCCAGCAGGACATCGGATTCGGCTGATCAGCCGGCGGAACAGCGCCTTGCCGTCCTCGGTCTTCAGGTTCAGCGTCAGGCTGCGCTTGTTGGCGTTCAGTATCAGGAAGAACAGGCTGTCGCTGTCGGGCTTGTCGCGCATGTTGGTGCGCGCGACGTCGCCGCCTTTCGGCTCCTCCAGCTTGATCACATCGGCGCCCAAGAAAGCCGAGTATCTGCGCACAGGCAGGCCCAGCCTGATTATGCGTCATGTCGATGATGCGAATACCTTTGAGCGCCTGGCTCATGCGATTTCCCCTCGCCCTCTTCAATGTCGACCCCGTATCGAGCGTCGTCGCCCGCCGCAAATCCCGGGGCTTATTCTCGTCATGCGGACGGCCCCGATGCATTGTCCAGCGATTGTCCCAGATCACCAGATCGCCCACCCGCCACGTGTGGCTATAGACGAACTTGCGCTGCGTCGCGTGCGCGTTCAGGTCCAGCAGCAACAGACGTCCGTCGGCGACCGGCCAGCCCGAGACATGCGAGGCATGCGCGGACAGGTAGAGACTGCGCCGCGAGTTGAGCGGATGCCGCCTTACCAGACGCTGGCGAGATGGCGGGTACTGTTCGCGCTCCCCCGCTGGAAACTCCGTAAAACCAATCTGCCCGCGTGACCAGAACACATCATGTTCGGCCGTAAGGTCATCGATCGCGACTTTGGTCGCCGGAGGCAGCGCATCATAGGCCGCCCGCATGTCCGCGAACTCCGTTTCGCCGTTGCCGAACGGGCTGGGCGGCGGCAACGTCACCGCGTGCAGCATTCCCAGCACCACCGGAACCGGCATGTAGGAGGCATCCGTGTGCCACAGGCGGTTCCCCAGACCATCGAGCCGTCGCCGGTCGTCCAGCGCCCGGACCCGGTTGTCAGCATCGAGATTTGAAATATCGCCGATCTGCGGGATCGCCAACCGCCGCCGGCCGGGACGGGCGGCCGATCGTCCAATCTCCAACGGACCGAACCGAGCGGCAAAATCACGGAGTTGATCGTCGGTCAGAAGCTGGTCACGGAACACCAGAACCGGATACGCGTCGATCGCCGCCTGGATGCTGGCGATGGCCGCATCATCCAACGGCACTGACAGATCGATCGAAATCCACCTCCGCCGCGAAGCTTGGATGCAGCGATCGGATTTGCAGTTCCATGTTGACCTCCCCGGGCGCCATCCTGCGGAGAACCCCAAACCGGCGCAAGGTTCAGCCGAGGGCGGGGTTTGATGTCATGCCTGGCGCAACAGCGGGGCGGATGCCGTTCGCCGCACCTGGGTCCGCAGGGCCAGCACGGAGATCGTCGCGACCAAGGCCGTGACACAGGCGAACAGGAAGATCGCGCGTGGCGGCCACCCCAGTTCAAGCAGGATGCCGCCGAGCCACGGTCCGCCGATACCGCCCAATCTTCCAATTCCAAGCGCCCAGCCCATGCCGGTGTTGCGAACGCGGGCGGGGTATAATGCCGCGGTCATGCCGTTGATCGCCGTCATGCTGCCAACGGTGCAGCAGCCGATCAGGAAGATTACCGCAAGCAGCGGCAGGTAGGGCAGGTTCATCAGACCGACCGCCGCAATCGCGAAGATGCCTCCGGCGAGGCTGACCGCCACCACATTCTGCGGCATGAAGCGGATGCTGAGAGGTGCGATGAGGAAAATGCTGAAGAGCGGACCCGCATTCCCCAGACTGGCCGCGAATACAGAATCCGCTGGTGTCATGCCCAACATATGCAGCACCGTGGGCATCCAGTAGCCGATCAGGTAGATGCTCAACAGATTAGCGAAGTATAGGATCCAGACCAGAACCGTCGTGACGGCCAGTCCATCGCGAAACAGGCCGCCGACCGGATTGCGCCCGGAAAGGTCCAAAGCATGATCTGTTTGGGCCGGATCAATATCCAGCCGGCGCAACAGTTGTTGCATCCGGCTGGACAAGCGCCCCTTCCTCAGCAGGAAACGCGGTGATTCTGGCAGCCAGATCAGCACTATGGGAATCAATATCAGCGGCAGCAAACCGCCGATCATGAAGATCACGGTCCAGCCGTAAAGCGGTAGAAGCTGCGCCACCAACTGGCCACCCACGAAGCCACCAAGCGGCGCCCCGGTAAAGACCACCATGATCAAACTCGCTCGGCGCCGTTCGGGTACATAATCGCAGGCCAGCGCCACGCTTGCCGGCATCAAGGTGCCGATACCCATGCCCGTCACAAACCGCAGCGCCGCCAGTACCGGTATCGAGGCAGCCAGAACGCATGCAAATGACGACACCGCCAGCAGGACGAGACTGGCGACCAGCACCGGCTTACGTCCCAACCGGTCACCGATTGGTCCCGAGATCAACGCGCCGGCCATGATCCCGACGCTCGACATGACGAAGGTGATAGCGAAGGCGGCGCCAGGAAGATGCCAGGCCTGGGACAGCGCCGGCGCCGCCATTCCGATACTGTTAAGATCGAACCCATCGAACGTCTGGGCCAGCAGGCAGATTGCGGCCACCCGGAGCTGCAATGGCCCCAGGGGCTGAGCTTCCAACGCGGCTTCGGTTGCCGATATCGCCATTCCGTCTCTCCCCGATGGCCGGTTTACCGGTCCTCTTATGCGTTCAGCTTATTACGCTCCGTCCGGGCCCGCCGCGTCAACAGTCCCGGTCAACGTTGCCTCACGTATGGCGGGCCCATCTTGCCTTCGTCGCCTCCCTGCCGCAGTTTTCATTCCATGCGCATCACCCTGATCCACGCCATGGCGCCCTCCGTTCCACCGATCGTCGCGGCCTTCGACCGCCTGTGGCCGGAGGCAAGGCTGATGAACCTACTGGATGACTCTCTTGCCCCTGACCTCGCACGGGATGGCAAGCTGACGCCGGTCATGACGGAGCGGTTTCTTACACTGGCGCGCTACGCCAGATCCACGGGCGCGGACGCTATCCTGTTCACATGCTCTGCCTTTGGTCCCTGCATCGAGGCCTGCGCTCGGGATCTGGCGCCCATCCCCGTCTTGAAGCCGAACGAGGCGATGATCGAAGAGGCTATCGCCTTGACAGGACCACGCGGCCGCATCGGCCTGATGGCGACGTTCGCTCCGACGCTGACCTCCATGCCGCCGGAGTTCGAAGCGGTAGCGCCCCAAGTAACCGTGGTCCCATGCCTGGCCGAGGACGCACTCGCCGCGCTCAACGCGGGTGATCCCGACGGACACGATGCCGCCGCGGTCCGCGCGGCTATTTCGTTGAGCGATTGCGACGTTATTGCGCTGGCTCAGTTCACCTTGTCGCAGGCAGCCGAACCCGTTGCCGCCGCGACAGGCAAGACGGTTTTGACAACCCCGGACAGCGCCGTGCGGAAGCTTCGCCGCCTGCTGCTCCCAGCCAAGGCAGCCTGAGCCATGGACCTTGCCACGCTTCGTTCCTCGCTGCGGGACAGCACGCCGCCCGCCGCGATTTCATTGCCGTTGCAGGCGCTTTGGTGGGATGCCAAAGGCGATTGGGCGAAGGCGCACGAGTGTGCCCAAGCTGAACCTGGGCCGACGGGCGCTGCCGTTCATGCCTACTTGCACCGCAAGGAGCCTGACCTTGCCAATGCACGGTACTGGTACAATCGTGCCGGCCGCGCGCCGGCCGAAGGAAGCCTGGAGCAGGAGTGGGAAAGCCTGGCGACCGAACTGCTGTAGGTTCGGTCTTGGCAATGTCACGGGTTCGTCCGGGGGCGAGGATTGCTGTTCTCCCACTGTAAAAGCCCGCTGAAGCAGACCAGGAACAGCAGGGTTGCTAACCGGGTTGGTTCCAGCACGTCATCGAACAGCCCCGACACGAGGAATGACACCACCGATCCCGCCACCGCCGCACCCGCGACGGAGCCGCGCGCAGCCGTTCGGATTCCCCCCGCCAGTGCCAGGCCGCCAAGCAGCAGAAACGCCAGAAGCCCCAGGATGCCAGTCTGAAACACCAACATCAGATACGTGTTCTTCATGCGCCAGGCGAGATGATCGTCATCCGTAACAGTCCAGCGGTCGAGGCTGTGCGAGAAGTCACCATTCGTTAGAACCTCGCGGCCTTCATCATCCCAAAGATGGACATTGCGGATGTCAACACGATGGCCGCTTGGACCACCGAACAACGACAATTCTACCGGCCGCCGGAGCCACCTTAGCCCGAATGTTTGAAGGCCCTCACCAAGGCCGTATACCGGCAGCGGCACCTCGATGGTGCGCCAGGCACCTCTTGAACTTTGGCCGCTTGGATTGATCGGGAAGCTGTCGCCGCGGCAGCGATCGGAGTAAAGCAGCACCTTGTCGCACAGTGAGCCGCCCAGGGTCGTGAACTGATCTTCGGAGCGCGCCTGCAAGATCAAGTGTAGATCGCCAGATACCGGAACATTCACTTTCTGCCCCAGATAAAGCGGCGCCTCTATCCGCATGGCAACATACGCCCCTTCGGCATCCCGCCGAACCGCGATGTTTCCCGGGCGATCAACCGGTGAGCGCATTTCGGCCGTTCGGGAATAAGTGCCCAGCCCCATGCCGAACAGTGTCGGCAACACGCCGTCGTCGCGCACCGACAGTCCTGTCCGCCAATTGCCTTCGCGCGTTCCGTAGTCCTTCGCGGAATCGAGAAAGCGCTGCCTCATTCCCGTGTCGGCACCCGCGATGCCCAGTATTGTCGCGATCAGTACCGATTGGGGCGACGCCGACCAAGACCGATTTGCCGGATCCACGGGAGCCAGCAAGCCAACTGACCCCAGCAACGGCGGTGCCGATCAACGCCGCCGCATATGCGGTCCGCGCGAAGGTGACCGCGAGGGCGTAACCACCCAGCAGGTAGATGAGTAGAATCAGTACCATCCCCAGCCAGCGGCTACGGATTCGTGCAACGGAAAGTGCCATGGGCAGGGCGAGCGCGAGGTAGGCACCAATATAGCCGCCACCAAACCGCATACTCGTGAATGGGCCAGAAACTCGATAAGTGCCGGCAAAATCCAGGATGCCGGCGAACAACGCACGTTCAGCTAAGACGATTATCGTTACTGCGACAATACCCAAGGCCATCCCGCCCCCGAGCCAGGAAACTGCATCGGCTTGGCATCGCTCCCGTTGCCGCAGAAAAGGCAACAGGACCAGGGCAGCAACCAGGCCTTTTGCAACGCGAATTGCGTTGTCGGGCCGCAGGAAGGCTATATCCGCTAATGGCGCCCCCAGCGGCGAGGTGAGTCGGACAATTGCTGCAACCATCCAAACGGCGACGAAGACCAGCAGAACCGCACGCGCCATACCCCGAGGCAAAAGATCGGCCGCCTGCGGTGGCGATCGGATCACAAGCACGGCGACGGTGGTCAACACAAAGAAATCTGATTCCTCCACCATCACCCAGCCGGTCCAAAGCCCAAGATCCCAGGCGGGAAGAACAAAAGGCAGGATCAACAGGAAGCAAACCGGGCGCCACCACAGAAGTGCCGCATAGGCCAGCAGCGGAATTGCGAGACTGCCAAGTGGCAACGGGTAGCGAACAACTCCAAACCCGATGAGGAGCGCCAGCGTTGCGGCCACGGCAATCCTGGCGAGCAGATAGCTGGAATGCATACCCCCGGCCACCGAGGCCCCACTCTGGACCAGTAATGTTGTCACCGGTCCCTCGCACTTCTGGCCGTTTGCGAAGCGCTCGCTCACAATGGCCTTGTCGCAGCGATCGGCGTTTTTGCTTCCGGTTCATGGCGAGATTCATCGCATGTCCCCGGACAGCTTAAAGCCCGCACCATCGACCAAACGGCCGGCGTCAGTCGAACCGTAAACATTGCTGTAAACCCTGCGACGGCGACAGCGTTGATATCGCCCTCCAGCCCTGGTCGAAAATACCGTCCTGTTTCTACCGCCAGCGACAGCACCGCCGCCATCAGGAATGCCCGTGCTTGGCTGCATTCACCATTACGCAGCGAAAGCAGGACGCCCACTGGCAAGTAGAGTACTGCGTGCCCAACGATATTCTTCGCAGCCTCGGCCTTGGTAACGATATAGTAGTCGAATAGTGGCAGGAAACCTAGCGGATAGGCTTGTGCGATCGCCTCATGCCACGACAGCCAATGAACCGAGACCAGTTGGTTCACCAGCAGCACACTCGCCAAGTACCAATGGGACAGCCAGTGAGACAAAGGGCCTTAAACTCTGCCGCAACCTATCAGTGTCCTGCCGGACCAGCCATCTGATCGCCGCGGCACCCAGCACAATGCCCGCGGTGCGGTAAATTATGGATAGTGCCGCTGGAAACCCGCTGATCACCAATGTCGCAAGAACGAACAATGTCGTGGTCAGCAGCAGTCCCAGACCGGTTACGGATAAAACGCCTCGGATTACCTGATAAGTGTCCTTCCGCACGAATGTCAGGAGTATGCCGACCGGAATGAACGCCGCCGCCGCCATCGTGATCATCACCCAGCGAACCAAGGGCGGGCGGCCGTATCCTGGGAGTCCCAGCAAACCGTCCGGGAAGTGATCGATTTGCGCGCGCAGGTCGGTCACGTTCAACGCGAAATCCAATGGCATCAGGACGAACAGGCATAGCGCGCCGGTGTATAGCCGCAGCCCCAACACGAAGATCCAGACCGGATCACGGCGGCTGGCCGAACCGTCGATCCGCTGATGCCAGACGGCGTAGCCGGCACAACCAACGACGGAACCCAGCGTCTGCGCCAGGATGTAGTTCAACGTCACTGTCCGCGGCGGAAAGAATAGCTGCAAATACTTGATGGTCAGGATCGTCAGGAGACAGATTGAGATCGTACCAACCGCGGCGGGCACCAGGAGCATCCGTCTTTTGGGCCACAACCACGCGGCAACCAAGAAGCCGAAGGGCACGAGCATGAGCAGATTGCCGATCCAATCGGCCCGTTGATCGGATCCATGACTGACGTAAGGCGTCGTCAGGAACACCCGAAAAGCCTCGATCGGATTTCGGGCAACGAAATTCACCCCCGACGGGCCGATCAGCGTGCTGGAGTAAAGTATCAGGACCGCATAAGCCGCACAGAGCGCGGCAAGCCGCCATCGGCTGGGTAGAGCGAGAATATCGTGTCCCATAAGAGCCGTTATCCTGGCGACAGCGCTCGCCTGTTCTAAATCAGCCACGCGAAGCTGCTAACCCACTCCCTGATATCCCGTGCAATCACGTCCGGAGGGTCCCGCGTCGGCCCATGACCTTCAGCAACCCGTCGCGCTCCTGTCGGTTTGGCCTCGCGACCCCGGGACTATCGGGACGATCCTTGGACCTGATTCGAGCAGGTGAACGCACTGGAACGTTCAAATCAAGCAGAAAATCCCATCGTTCGTCTCCGCTCAGCCGGGAGAGCCGTCGGGCGCCAACGTCGTATGGGACGGTCGATCGTGAGGGTCGCGAATCGTCGGCCCCGGGCGGCCATGAATGAGGTTCATTTCCCCCCTTTACAGAATATAGCACGAACCGGTGTAGGAAAAACGATCGGACAAAGATATAAATCGATTGACCCATGAAACTTTCCCACTTACCGTTTGTTTCGCGGCGAGCACCAATTTGACCTGATTATTTTCCCCATGATTACGCCTGATGACAACGGACGACTGTTTATGACACCTAATGAGGCTCCTGACATGGCTTACGTCGCCGCCTCTGCCATCAGCACACAGTGTTCGATCGTCAACGATGCCGCGCGACCGTCGATCAGCGCGACGGTGGAACTGCTTGAGCACGGCGAGCCGTATCTCGACGACAGGTGTTCGGACATAAACCTGCGCCAGTTGAGACATCACACCAAGAATACCTTGCAGCAGATCCTGAGCCTGATCACCAACGCACCTGGACTGTCGGATACGCCGTCCGGGGAAAAGATCGTGCGGGAACTGGAGTATCGGATCGGGCTGGCGGCAACGATTTCGGACGCGCTGTTCGGACTGACCAGTGCGCCCGGTTCGATCGGGGTTCGGCTACGTCAACTCGCGGGCGCGGTTGTCGACATGATGCGCGATGCCGATCAGCTCATCCGGGTCGGGGTAGCGGTGCGCGGAAACTGCCCCCCTGCCCTGTATGAGGCAGTCATCCGCAGCGCCCACGAATTGCTGGGCAACGCCGTCAAGCATGGCATGAAAGGTCGTTCGAACGGCCGTATCACCATCCGGCTGATCACCGATGGCGACTGCACGACGCTGACGGTTGCCGACAATGGTTGGGGTTTCAACGGCACGCCTCGTTCCGGCGAAGGTCTGGCCCTGGCCCGCGATTTTGCCGTCCGCCACGGCGGCACGCTTGAATTGGATGGCCTGGACGGCACGGCGGCGGTGCTGGAACTGCGGCATAATTTTCAGTTTGACCGAAAGCCAGCGTGATGGATGGCGACAGGGTCAGATGTATCCGAGCAGCCTCCACCACACTCCGCCGATGATGATCAGGATCAGAATGTTGACTGCGCTCATGACGGCGCCGGCGGCCCACCATTCATTCAAGGTGGTATAACCCGAACCGAAGATGATCGGCGCGGTGCCGGTGGCGTAGTGGGTCAACGACATGTTCAGCGACGATGAGAAAGCCAGCAACAGGCCAAGGAGCATTGGCGGCGCCCCAAGAGCGATACCGGCGGCGAAGAATGCCGCGAACATGGCGGTCACGTGGGCGGTGGTACTGGCGAAGAAGTAGTGGGCGTAGAAATAGACCAGGACCAGAATGGCGGCTGACGCCATCCAGCCGAACCCCATATGCGTGATACCGCTCTGAATCGAAACGGAAAACCACTTCGTCAGGCCAAGACTGCCGAGGAACGTGGCCATCATGACCAGCGCCGCGAACCAGATCAGTGTGTCCCAGGCGCTCTTGGCCTTGAGAATGTCCTCCCAGTCCAATACCCCGGTTATCAGGAGCAAGGACAGGCCGATGATGGCGGTGGTCGTAGGATCAAGGCTGAATGCGGAACCCAGAAGCCACACAGGAATGCCGGCCCAGACCGCAAGCATCAGTGCGAGAACACTGAGAGTGATGATTTCCGGGACCTTCATGGGTCCGAGTTTGGCGAGTTCGGCCGATGCGGTCTCCCTTGCGCCGGGGGTTTCGCGGATCTCTGGCGGATAGAGGAAATACATCACCAGTGGCATCACGAGCAGCATGCATAGGCCGGGCAGCAGTGCGGCCAATGCCCACTGACCCCAGGTGATCCGGATCGTCGAGCCGGTGGCCTGGGCGATCAGTGCCACGCACAACGGATTGGGCGCGGTCGCCGTAATGAACATGGCCGAGGTGATCGGGTTCGTATTGTAGTTGACCAGCGCCAGGAAGCGACCGATCTTCCTGGAAGTGCCCTGCTCCGGGCTCGAGCCGTAACTGTCGGCGATCGAGCGCATGATGGGGTGGATTATGGCACCTCCGCGCGCGGTGTTACTGGGCGTGACAGGGGCGATAACCAGTTCCGACAAGACCAGGCCGTAAGCCACGCCTATGGTCCTTCTGCCCAGAAGCTTGACGAAGTAATAGCCGATACGCCTGCCCAGTCCGGTTTTGGTGACTGCCAAGGCTACCAGAACGGCAATGACGATCAGCCAGATAAGGGGGTTGGCAAAACCGCTGAGAGCATCGGCGAGTGCGGCCGCGGGTTTACCGGGATTGGTGACCCCGGTAATGGCCACCAGGGCTATGGCGATGAGAGACAGAGCACCCAGCGGCATTACTTTGGCGATGATGGCGACAATCGTACCCGTAAATAATGCGAACAGATGCCAGGCATTTGGTGCCACGCCGGCGGGGACAGGAATAACAAACCAGATGACGAGAACGAGACACACCACGGCCGCGGTCGAAAGCAGCTTTGGCAAGGCAAGCTTTTGCATCGTGTTTCCTCGAACATTGCGTCGGCGGCGCACGGGTGACGCCACGGGCCTGCCCTGCCGGAAGCCATGGATCGTCCACGAATATTGCTGAAGCGATCGGATAGCCGCATTGATTCAGGTCAAGCGGCGTTACTCGATCAGAATGACGCCGGGATGCTGCCGTGTCCGCGGCCGAACATCAGCGGTTCCGCAGCTTGGGGTCCAACTCATCGCGAAGGGCATCACCAAACAGGTTGATGCCAAGTACGGACAGCATGATCGCAAGGCCCGGGAAGATGGCGATCCAGGGAGCGGTCGAGGCATATTCCTCGGCACCGCCTTGCAACATCAGACCCCACGCCGGCACTGGCTCTTGCACTCCAAGGCCGAGATACGACAACGACGCCTCCGCCAGGATCGCCTGACCGACGAAGGCGGTGATCATGATCAGGAACGGTGCAACCACGTTCGGCACCATGTGGCGCAGGATGATACGCGCATGGCTGTAACCGCTCGCGCGCGCGGCATCGACGTAGGGGATCTCCCGTATCGCCAACGCGGAGGAACGGACCACGCGGGCACAACGCGGGATCAGCGGAATGGTGATGGCGATAATCACGTTCTGGACGCCGGTGCCAAAGATCGCGACCACGGCGAGCGCCATGATGATCAAGGGAAACGCCATCATGATGTCGAACACGCGCTGTAGAATCAGGTCGATGAACCCGCCGAAATAGGCACTCCCGACGCCGAGCACGAGGCCGGCCGTACCGCCGACTAGCGCGGAGCTTAGACCGACGATAAGTGCTGTTCTCGCGCCAAAGATAATGCGAGACAGCAGGTCGCGCCCGAACTGGTCGGTGCCCAGCCAGTGCGCCCAGCTTGGTGCCTCGGTCATCGCGGAGAAATCATTGGCGGTGGGGCTGTACGGTGCAATCAATTCGGCGGAAAAACCTGCTGTCGCCATGATGATCACGAGGGCCATGCCGAAGGCTCCCAGCGGCTCCCGTCGGCAAAAAGTGACGACTGCGCGCCAGGCCCTGTCTCGCCTCGATCCTGAGGCGTCGGGAAGAATGGTGGGCTGCGGCGGCGCGGAGACTGACATTCGCAAGCTCCCGTCAGGCGAAGCGGATACGCGGGTCAAGCCACGCATACAGCAGATCAACCAAAAGATTGGTCAGGACAAATACAGTAACAGTCAGCATGACCAGTGCCTGGGTCAGTGTGTAGTCCTGGTTCTGCACCGCCTGTACGAATAGCCGGCCGACGCCGTTCAGGTTGAACACCTGCTCGGTGACCACGAGGCCGCCGATCAGGAACGCGAACTCAATCCCAATGAGCGTGACAACCGGCAGCAAGGCGTTCTTCAGGGCGTGCCGGTTGACGATCAGCCGGTTGATCAGCCCTTTGGCGCGGGCGGTGCGGATATAATCCTCTCGCATCACCTCCAGCATCGCGGACCGGGTCATCCGCATGCTGACAGCGGCGTAGCGGTAGCCGACGGTGACGGCGGGCAGGAAGGCCATCGACAGATTGCGGATCGGGTCCTGCCAGATCGGCACGTAGTCGATCGGCGGCATCCACGGTCTTCCGGTCAGGGCACTGCTGACGTCGAGCACGACAAGGATGGATACAATGCCTATCCAGAACGACGGTGTGGCGATTCCGCCGATGGCGAATACGCGAACGGCGACGTCGAGCCAGGTGTTCTGCCTCAACGCCGAGATCGCACCGAGCGGAATGGCGATTGAGACCGCGACGACGGTGGCCAGAATGGCGATCTCCAGCGAGATCGGCAGCCGCGCGGCGATCTCCGTGGTCACCGGCTTGCCCGACCACATGGAGGTGCCGAAGTCGAGACGGAAAAACCCCCAGATAAAATCGACGAATTGCAGCAGAACCGAGCGATCCATCCCAAGTTCGGCATGACAGGCAGCCACGGCGCGCGGATCAAAGCCACTGCCGCCGGAGCCCAGCCGAACCATGCAGATGTCGCCCGGGATCAGCCGCATCAGCAGGAAAACGAGCGCGGCTGCCCCGACCAGTGTCGGAATAACCAGCAGCACACGCTTCAGCACATAACGGTACATCTACTTGTCCAGCCAGATATTCGCCAGATCCTGATTAAGATAGTGGCTCGGACTGATCTTCCAGCCCTTCACGTAGGAGCGCATGCGGGCACGATGCGGTACCACCAGGTCACAGGAAGCTGGTGCGCGCCAACATCGATGGTCTGATGCTCGAATTCGCGCATCAGGACCCGCGCCTTGGTGGCATCCGTCTCATGCAACATCTTATAGTATATCTCGGCCTGTACCGGATCGTCGTGGTAGGCAAAGTTCTCGCTATAGAACTTGGCTTGCAAGTAACGGCCCGTATCGGCGATCGGATTCACGATGTTCTGGCAGTTGGCTTCCAATGCCACGGCGAAGTCACCGGCTCGCATTGCCTCGATCCAGGGGCCCGTCGGAATGATCTTTTGCGTTACCTTCACGCCGATCTTGCTGAACTCGTCCACCAGCCAGGTGCCAACGATAACATAAGGCTGATCAACATTCCGGTTGAGCATCTCGAACGACAGGTTTTCCTGACCCGCTTCCTTCAGCAGGCGGCGCGCCTCGGCGCGGGATTTTTCGATGTCCGGCCAGTAGCCGGGCATTGCTGCGAGTTCTTCCTTGGTCGCGGCGAGCGGGGAACCGGGGAACACGACCCCGCCAACGGTCCGGACGGTGGCGATCTTCTGCAGCGCCGCGGCGCCGCGCCACTGATCGATCGCAAGAAACAAGGCCCTGCGCACCCGCACATCGTCAAATGGCTTCCTCTTATGGTTTGGGGTCAGGACATTGCCGCAGTTCCAGTCGCTCTCCTGGACCGTGATTTTGTTGCCGAGTTCCTTGACAAGGGAATCGCGCGCGGACGGTGGCAGTCCGCGAAACTCCAGTGCCGCACGGTCGGCACGGATCGCATCCACCCGAACCGCCTGCTTCGGAGCAAAGATGGCCGTGAACCCGTCAAGATATGGCAGGCCCTTATGATAGTAATCCGGATTACGCTCGCCTTTCACCGATTGCCCGATCTCATAGGCAATCGAAGTGGAACGGCCCCGATCCCATGATGTTCTTCTCATACCAGTGCATATTCTGGTCGAGTATCTTCTTCGAATAGATGAAGCCGTACGGGTCGGCGAGTGCGGGCATAAACGACAAAGTGGCATATTTCAAACGGAAGATCACGGTCGTGTCGTCGGGATCCTCGATCGTGTCCACCATGACGAAGTTGTTCTGGCGGGCGCTCGCCACGCCCTTCGGCGGGCTGACAATTTTGCGCCAACTCGCCGCCACGTCATGCGCGGTGAGCGGCGTACCGTCCTGAAACTTGACACCTGTCAGGATCTTGAATGTGTATGTCAGGCCGTTATCGGTCGGGACCGGCATCTCCGTACATAGATCGCAGACAAAATCAGTGGTGGAAGCTGGGTTCTCCGGATTGATCCGCACCAGAACACTGTAGAACGGCGCTGTGGCGTGAAGCACCGCAAATGTCGTTTCCCGATGTCCATCCAAACTCGGCCCGCCGTCAGCAGGGATCATATAGGTCAGGCTGCCGCCGCGTTTTGGTTCTTCCGCGGACTGCGCTTGTAGGGCGCCGGCTATACCAAGTGCCGCGCAGAAATAGGCTGCCAGCCGTATAATCCCCATTATCTGTACGCTCCCTGGTCTATTGGTGCGGCGGCGGGGCTGCTGAGCTTCCCAGCCGATGCTTCGGGTATCATCGACAAGCCGAACGGTATGGCGGCTCGATCTACGTCCAGAACTCCTCTTTACTGGCCCACATCATCGGCTTGCTGAAGTCCTCACCCTGGGCGGGTTTCGATACTGATCTGACTGCACGCGACTATGTGACCCGGCCGGACCTCCCGGGGTTCCGGCCGAGTGTGCTTGCAGCTTTCAACGGCGACAGGACAACGAGGATGAAACACGCAGCCGGATGGCGGGTTGATCGGGCTTGGCACTTCTCCCTGAACCGGGCGGAAGGTGCGAGTTCTCTCAATCGCGGGATCAGGAACCGGCACCGCCGCAAGCAACGCCTGTGTATAGGGATGTAGTGGCGTATCGAACAACGTGTCACTATCGGCTACCTCTACGATGCGGCCGAGGTACATCACCGCCACCCGCTGGCAGAGGTGCCGCACGACCGACAGGTCGTGGGCAATGAACAGATAGGTCAGACCAAGTTGTTCGCGCAGATCTTCCAGCAGGTTGACGACCTGTGCCTGGATCGACACGTCCAGTGCTGACACCGGCTCGTCGCACACGATAAACTCGGGATTCAGTGCCAGCGCTCGCGCGATGCCGACACGCTGCCGTTGGCCACCGGACATTTCGTGCGGATAGCGACCGACAAAGCTTCGGTTGAGGCCGCAGATCGACAGCAACTCCCGCACTCGCTCTTCACGTCTCGCCGTATTGGGCTGGATGGCATGGACCTTCATCGGTTCGCTGATGATATCGCCAACCGTCATGCGTGGATTGAGCGAGCTGTACGGGTCCTGGAAAATCACCTGGATGCGCCGGCGCAGCGCCCTCAGGTCCTTGCGTCCCAATCCGGCCACGTCTACGCCGTCATAGATAATTTCGCCTCCGGTCGGACGCTCCAGCCGCAGGACGCATCGGCCGGTGGTGGTCTTGCCGCAGCCACTTTCGCCGACCAGACCCAGCGTCTCACCGCGGCGCACCGTGAAATCCACACCATCGACCGCCTTGACCTCCCCCACGAGGCGGCGCGTGAGCATTCCCTCGGTGACCGGGAAGTGCATGCGCAGCCCTTTGACTTCGAGCAATGGGCGCAGCGGTGTCACCGATGCGGTCATGCGGCCTGCCCCGCTTCCGTGGTAACCTCATGGGCGCGAAAGCACGCGGCGACATGGCCTCCCTCCCCGACCGGCGCGAGCCCGGGACGTGCATCGGCGCAGGAGGAGACGGCAAAGCGGCAGCGTGGGCGGAAGGCGCAGCCATTGTCGAGACGAGTGAGGTCCGGGGGCTGTCCCTCGATCGGATCAAGCCGCATCTGTCGAGGACGATCGAGGCGAGGGACCGAACGGAGCAGCGCGATCGTGTAGGGATGGTGCGGGTTATGATAGATCGCCGCGGCGGAGCCAGCCTCCACGATGCGGCCGGCGTACATGACATTCACCCTGCTGGCGTACCGCGCGACCACACCGAGATTGTGGGTGATGATGATCAACGCGATATCAAGCCGAAGCGTCAGTTCCTTCATCAGTTCCAGGATCTGCGACTGGATCGTGACATCCAGTGCGGTGGTCGGCTCATCAGCGATGACCAGCTTTGGTTCGCACGTCAGCGCGATGGCGATCATGATGCGTTGCCGCATGCCGCCTGATAGCTGGTGAGGATACTGTTTCAGCCTGCGGGTGGGGTCGGCGATGCCGACAAGATCGAGAAGTTGTTCGGCGCGCTGCCGGGCGGCGGCTGAGTCGGCTCCGCGGTGCTGTTCCAGCACCTCGGTAATTTGGCGGCCGATTGTCAGGACCGGGTTCAGCGAGGTCATCGGCTCCTGGAAGATCATGCCGATCTCCCCGCCGCGGACCTGACGCAAGGCTTCCTCCGGCAGCTTCAGTAGGTCGCGGCCGGCAAACAGCACTTCACCGCCGGTGATCCGCCCTGGCGGCTCCGGAATAAGGCGCAGCAGCGACATCGCACCCACGGACTTGCCGGAGCCACTTTCGCCGACGATAGCTACTGTCTCACCCGCTTCGACGGTATAGCTGATACCGTCAACCGCGCGCAGGATACCGCTCCCGGTGCGAAACTCGGTTTGCAAATCCCGGATGTCGAGGAGTGGCGGCAATGGCTCGCTCCCAACTTCCCTGTGAAGCCTGATCTTATTTTTCTAACAGCCACATATCGGCGTGCGGATCGCACTGTCAATCGGGATTTCGGTCATCAGGACTTGACCGTGGGAGCGGCCATTCCTGGCCACGACCTTCGGCAGCTTTGACGCCGGAGTATGAGTTGCATGGCGAGATTTACCGCCAAATCCTTCCTCAAAAGGCCAGGTCGCCGATTACCTGGCGAGCTCGCATTTCCTCCAGGTCCAGTTCCTGCTCCAATGCGTGCAGGACCGAGTCATGAATTTCGCCGGCGCGATGCAGCCGCAACAACTCCGCCCGTCCGGCCGCGACGGCGTCGAGAATGACGGAAAAATGCGCTTGGCGATGTTCCTTCAGGCTGTCCTCGGCCTCACTAAATCGGGTGGCAACCCGTGCACGATAACCATATTGTTCCAGCAGACGGGGATGGCGTTGGCTCCCATCCGGCATGGCGGACTGGGTTTCAACAGCAGCAAGCTGAGCTGCCGCTATACGTGCTCGGGCTGTTGCCTCGGCAAGCATAGAGCTTGGCGCAGGGGCGAATTTACCCACCCGCAGCGCCAGGATCAGTGGCGCCAGGGTCGCGCCCTGCACCAACACCGTCGCCAGAATCACCGCAAACGTCGTCGCCAGGATGAAATCGCGACCGGGAAATTGCTCGGGCAGCGCAAGCGCCGCCGCCAGGCTCACGACGCCGCGCATGCCCGCCCAGCTCATGATCAGCGGCACTGCCAGGGGTGGCGGCGGATCGCGGCGTCCCAGCGCAGGAATCAGCCACCGCGGCAAATACGTCGCGGGCAGGATCCAGGCGAACCGGGTCAGGACAACGGCACCGACGATCGCCGAGATCGCCGGAAGCAAAGCTCCGCGATTGCCGTCAGGCCGCCGCGCGCCAGGTTCGCCATGCACGCCCAGACGGCTCATGACGCCCCGGAGCGAAAGCCCAATAAGGATAAAGACGAGTGACTCCAAAACGAAATACCAGCACACGCCACACCGCTCCGAGCCTGTGTTCGTGTCACCGCGGTTAGTATGGTGTGCTGGCGCCAACCCATGACCAGCCCACAGGTGACCGTGGACAGCACGCCCGATACGGTCATGCCTCCGCGCCGATGTAGGACGCCCAGGCCACGAAAATGCTCGGCAAGGATGCTGAGCGTCGGCTCACGCAGACTCTTCAGTAACACGCAGGCAATCGCGCCGAATGCCAGGCCGGCCAGTACGCCGCCCACTGATAGCGTGACGAAGCTGAGGGCGGCGGAGGCGACGCTGAACGAGCCTGTCAGGCCGGCCGCAACCGCAAGACGGAACAGCACCAGGCCGGAGGCATCATTGACGAGGCTCTCACCCTCCAGAAGGACCACGACCCGATGTGGCAGCCTGACGCCCTGAAGCACGGCCTTGGCCGCAACAGCGTCCGGCGGCGAGACGATTGCCCCGAGGGCAAAGCAGGCCGCCCATGGCAAGGACGGCACCACCAGGTGCGCGATCACACCGACGATCAGCGTGGTGAAAGCGACGGCTCCAACGGCGAGTTGCAGGATTATGCGGAGGTTGGCGCGGAAGTCCCGCCACACCGTGAAGAAGGCGCTGGCCAACAGCAGGGGTGGCAAGAACAGCACCAACGCAAGGTCTGGATCGAGCTCCACCTCCGGTGTGCCCGGTATCAGGGCGAGGGCTATGCCACCAAGCACGAACGCAGCGGCGGGCGGCAACCGTAAGCGCCGCGCCACAAGCTCCAGGACGATGATGACGGCGAGCAGGAGAAGGACGAGTTCAAACTGGGAAACAGGATTCATGCCAACCGGATACCACGGTCGCACGCGCCAGGTGATCCCCCAGATGCGGTGCCACGCCAATTGAAGGTTCAGCCGTGCCTTTCCGGTTAAACCGCGCCGGGGTAAAGATCCGCGTTAAACCGCGCCGGGGTAAAGATCCGCGCCGTAATGTGCCCTTATGTCACGCAACAACGCGCCCGTCGGGGGTGAATACATCATCGACTTGCTGGTGAAAAAGCCAGTCAGCCGCTTGATCTGGACGGCCAGTTCCGCGACCTTGAGCAAGCCGATCACGCCGTTGACAATGGGTGCGTTATCGACCGCATGGACCTCCGACTTCGCCAGGATCGACATGACAATTCCGCCGGCGGGAATTATGACCTCCGCACCTCGCGCAATGCCCCGCCGTGCAGCCGCGGTGAACTGATCGACAACCGTCTGGCGCACTTGGTCGTCCTCGAAGGCGGTATCGAGCACCGCACCTCGCTCAACCTGCATATGCTCGATTGAAACCAGTCTTCCGGCGAGACCGGCGTTGGTGATGTTCTCCGTAACCTTGCGGACGAACTTCGGATTGACGTTCACTATCGAGAAGCCAGGTCCCATCATGCAGGCCAAATGGATCGAGGACTCGCACAGGCCCAGGACGGGGATGTTGAGCACCTCGCGCAGTGCATGCAGTCCCGGCTCGAAAATATTGCCGATCAGGAAGGCATCGTAACCCTCGCGCTCCGCTCGCAGGCCGTTGGACAGGATTTCCTGCGTGTCCAGGTATTCAAGGTATCTGTATTGATCAGCGATCGCAGCGCCTTCACTGAGTCCGTGAACATCGATCGTCGTTCCCGGAGCGGCGGACCGGGTGAGCAACTGATTGAGGCTTTCGGCATAGAGACCCGTACTGGAGCGACGAGCCACGCCCATGCTTTGGTAAAAAAGTTTCATCGCGCACTCCATGCAAGGCAAACATCCGGCTACGACTGGCGAACAACGGGCCGAGCCGCAAGTTAGGCGGGCTCTGCCAGTTGCGATGCCGCCGGGGAGTGGACCGCCGATCATTGTGAACCTCTGACGATCATGTATCCTTTCGCCGAGGCCGCCCACCCGGATTTCCGGCCTGTTGGGACGAGGGTCATTGCAAAGCCGCGACCCGTGCCGCGGTCAATCATCGATGTGTTGTCGGAGTTGCCTTATGGGGAAGCTCGAGGGAAAAGTCGCGGTCGTAACGGGATCGGGCCGCAATATAGGCCGGGCGACAGTGCTGAAACTGGCGGCGGAGGGCGCTGACGTCGTCGTCAATGCCCGCACCAACCATGCCGAGGCAGATTCTGTGGCGCGGGAAGCCCAGGCATTGGGCGTCAAGGCAATCACCGTCATTGCGGACATCGCCAAGGCGGATGAGGTCGAGATGTTGGCCGCGCGGGCATTGTCGGAGTTTGGCCGCGTCGACATCCTGATCAACAATGCCGCCATCCGGCCCCATAAGCCGTTCACGCAGCTAACGGCGCAGGACTGGGAAGCGGTCCGCTCGGTTGTCCTCGATGGCCCGCTATATCTCACGCGCGCGCTTATAGGGTCGATGGTAGAGAACCGGTTTGGGCGCATCCTGTTCTTTGCCGGTGAAGGTTCATTTATCGGCGGCAGCGGGCGCGCCCATCTGTCAGCCGCCAAGATGGGCCTGATCGGGTTCGCCCGCGGCCTGGCCTCGGAGTTTGCCCCGACCAATATCCGGGTCAATGTGGTCTCCCCGGGCATCATCGATACCGTGCGGGCAAATCCGGAGTGGTATCAAGGGCGGACGCAGAGCGCCGCTGGTATCCCGTTGGGACGTCAAGGGACGGCAGACGAGATTGCCGCGACATGTTTGTTCCTGGTCAGTGACGACAGCGGTTTCATCACCGGCCAGACAATCCACGTCAATGGCGGAAGCGCCTATTACTGATCGCTGCCGCCTCGGGAGGCATGAACCGGAGGGGTCCGGCAGCCTCACTTTGCCGCTGAGCAGATAATTCCAGTATACAGAGGATAACGGGCGGGGTGCCGAAATGGCCTCGCCAGAATTGCTGGGGGGATTTGCTGATGATAAGGCGGCGAACATTTGCGTCAGGCGCGGCTGCGTCACTTTTCAAGCCTTCGGTGTCACGAGGCGCCGCGGCGGCGGCATTGAAATTCATCCCTCAGTCCGACCTTACGATCCTGGATCCCATCGTCACCACGGTCTACACCGCCCGCAACCATGGCTTCATGGTGTTCGACACGCTGTTCGGGATGAATAGCCAGACCCATATCGAACCGCAGATGCTTGAAGGCTTCTCGGTCGAGGCGGACGGAAAAGTCTGGAACCTGAGGCTGCGTGAGGGCTTGTTGTGGCACGACGGCGACAAGGTCCTTGCCCGTGACTGCGTCGCATCGATCCGCCGGTGGGCCGCACGCGACGGGATTGGCACTCTGCTGATGGCGCGCACGGACGAACTCTCCGCCGTCGATGATCGCACAATCCGCTTCCGGTTGAAAAAGCCGTTCCAGATGTTGCCCTACGCGCTCGGCAAGATTTCGACGCCGATGTGCGCGATGATGCCGGAAAGGCTGGCGAAAAGCGATCCGTTCAAACCGGTGGCTGAAATGGTCGGCAGCGGGCCTTTCCGCTTCAAGGCGGATGAATGGCTCTCCGGCGCGCGTGCGGTCTATACCAGGTTCGAACGCTATAACCCCCGGCCAGAGGTCAGCACCGGTTGGACCGCCGGCGGGAAAATCGTGCATTTTGAGCGGGTCGAGTGGCTCACCAGCCCGGATGACGGAACCTCGGCCAGCGCGATGCAGGCAGGCGAAATGGATTGGTGGGAATTGCCGCCTGTGGACCTTCTGCCGCTGCTGAAGCGCACCGGTAAAATTCAGGTCGAAATCAAGGATCGCAACGGGACGCTCGGGCTGCTGAAGATGAACAATCTGCAGCCGCCGTTCAACAATCCAGCCATAAGACGGGCTCTGCTGGGCGCGGTGGTGCAGAGGGACTTCATGACGCGCCATCGCCGGCGACGATCCGGCGATGTGGCAAACCGGTGTTGGCATTTTCACCCCGGGAACCGACATGGCCAGCGATGCAGGCATGGACGTGCTGAACAGCCCGCGCGACATGGCCGCGGTGCGGGCGGCAATCAAGCAGGCCGGCTACAATGGCGAGAAGACGGTGCTGATTGCACCCAACGATCCCCCTTTCCGCAAGGCGATGGCCGATGTCGCCGGCCCGATGCTGGTTTCGGCCGGTTTGAACGTCGAGGTCCAGTCGATGGACTGGGGCACCGCGATCGTTCGGCGGGAGAACAAACAACCGGTGGATAAAGGCGGCTGGAGCGTGTTGTGCACGACCGCGAACGGGCTGGACATGCAGACCCCTGCCCTGCATTTCCTACGCGCCACCGGCGAGAGCGCTTGGTTCGGCTGGACCAAGAGCCCGCGGATCGAGGAACTTCGCGCCGCCTGGGTCGATGCCCCGGATCTCCAGTCACAAAAGCAGATCGCCGCGGACATCCAGCGTCAATGCTGGATTGACGTGCCGCACCTGCCGCTTGGCATCTGGTATCAGCCGATGGCCTGGCAGAACACCATCAAGGGCATCCCTGACGGGTTCCCGTTGTTCTGGGGCGTGCAGCGGGCCTGAATTCCGCATTGGGGATCGACCGCATCCAACGGCCAGATGCGCGTCGATCCGCGATCATAGTAGCCGAGCGCCGTTACATCACGCGGCTTTCACAAGCCGGGGCACCGCACCCTTGCCCCGCACTTCCGCCTCCTCGAATTCGGCGGCGGCAATCGCGCGGTCGAGCGCGGCACGCAGTTCCTTCGCCGTCTCCAGCGTCAGCTCGATCCCGGCCCGCGCACCGGCATCGAGGTCCGCGTTGAGGAAGTCGAGCGTGATGACGTCGCCCAGCGGCGCATGGCGCGCGTGGTCATAGGCGACCACCGCCTGCGACAGCGGGAACCATTCGTCCCCGCGCTTCGCCATGCCCTCCGCCCGGGCGATCTCGATGATGGACGTGCACATGTCCGCACCTCCTACTTCGCCAGATACTTGCCGAAGAAGGCCCATATCTTGTTCCAGCCGTCCATCGCCTGCTCGGGCCGATACAGCGGCCGGTGCCAGTAGAAGAAGCCGTGGCCGGCGCCGTCGTAGCGGTGGAACTCGTACGTCTTGCCGTGCTTCTTCAGCTCGGCCTCGTGCTGGTTCACCTGCTCGGGGCTCGGCGCGCGGTCGTCGTTGCCGAACAGGCCCAGCAGCGGGCAGCTCAGGTCCTTCGTCATGTCGATCGGCGCGACGGGCGTCTTCGCGTTCAGCTCCTCCGGCGCCATCACCACGCCGCCGCCCCATTGTTCGACACAGGCATCGACGTCGTGCTTCTGGCAGGCATAGATGAAGGCGTGCCGGCCGCCGGAGCAGGAGCCGATCAGACCGACCTTGCCGTTGTTGTCGGGCTGCGCGCGCATCCACTTCACCGGCGGCTTCGGTGTCGCCGACCATCTGCGCAGTCGGCGATGCCGCCCTCGGCGCGCACCTTGGCGGCGACGTCGTCAGGGTTGCCGTCGCTGCCGCCACCCTCGCGCTCGTAGAGGTTGGCGCAGATCGCGAGATAGCCGTGATGGGCGAAGCGGCGCGTGGTCTCGATGTAGAGCTCGCTCCAGCCCGGCAGATGGTGGATCAGCACGACGCCGGGAAACGGGCCGGGACCGGATGGCCTGGCCACGTAGGCGGTGATCGGCGTTCCCTTGTCGCCATTGATGGTCACGTTCTCGCAGGTCATGCCTCGGTAGAATGACATCGATCTTCCTCCATGGTTGTGTTGGGCCTCCATCCAGCCCTGGACGCGGCGTGCGATGGTGGCGAGCGCCCCGAACTCGCGTGGTCACCGGGCCGTCGCCACGGCAGTATTCGACGATCCCCCGGTGCGCGCAACAAGGTCGCCCGCCGGACACGACGCTGAATGACTTGTGCGCGTCCGTCATCTATGCTCCTCGAGCGCTACACGACCGCGTGGGGGGTCATGGCAGTCAGTGGTACCGTTCTAGCCGTCCGAGGGGCGGTCGTGGACGTGACGTTCGCGGAACCGCCTTTGCCGCCGATTGATACTGCATTGCTGGTTGGCTGGGATCGGCCTGAGCAACTGATTCTGGAAGTGCGTAGTCATGTCGATAAAGTTACGATCCGTGGCATCGCACTGCAGGCTACCGCCGGGCTGGCGCGCGGCACGAAGGTGACGGCGACTGGGGCGCCGCTTTCCGTGCCCGTCGGCGAGGCGGTCCTTGGCCGCCTTCTCGATGTCATCGGGACAGTTCGGGACCGCGGCCCGCCGCTGCCAGCCGACACGCCCCGGCGCGGCATCCATAGCCCGCCGCCTTCCCTTCAGGATGAAACTTCCGCCACCACCGTCTTCGAGACCGGGATCAAGGTGATCGACCTTCTCGCCCCATTGGCTCAGGGAGGCAAGGCGGCGATGTTCGGCGGCGCCGGCGTGGGAAAGACCGTACTGGTGATGGAACTGATTCATGCAATCGTTGAAAAATACCAAGGCATCTCGGTTTTCGCGGGTATCGGCGAGCGGTCACGTGAGGGTCACGAATTGCTGACCGATATGCAGGGTTCGGGCGTACTGGCACGCACGGTGCTGGTGTATGGACAGATGAATGAGCCACCGGGCGCCCGCTGGCGCGTGCCGTTGACCGCGCTCACCATCGCCGAATACTTTCGGGATCAGAAGCATCAGAACGTTCTGCTGCTGATGGACAATGTCTTTCGTTTCGTGCAGGCCGGCGCCGAATTGTCCAGCTTGCTCGGACGCCTGCCCTCACGCGTGGGCTATCAGCCAACCCTCGCCAGCGAGGTGGCGTCGTTACAAGAGCGTATCGCATCGGTAGCCGGCGCGGCAGTCACGGCGATCCAGGCGGTCTATGTTCCAGCCGACGACTTCACCGATCCGGCAGTCACGGCAACCTCCAGCCATATGGACAGCGTCATCATGCTGTCACGGGCCCTCGCGGCCGAGGCGTTCTACCCGGCGATCGATCCCCTGGCGTCCTCATCCGTCCTGCTGGACCCGCTGGTGGTCGGCGAGGAGCACTACCGCCTCGCTGAACGTGCCAGGGAGGCGTTGGCCCGGTTCAAGGACCTGCAGGATATCATCGCCCTGCTCGGGGTGGAGGAACTCGGCGCCGCCGACCGCTTGATCGTCAAACGGGCACGCCGCCTGCAACGCTTTCTCAGCCAGCCTTTCGTCGTGACTGAAGCGTTCACCGGAACGCCAGGCCGCAGCGTCAGTCGCGCCGACACAATCGCCGGCTGCAAGGCCATCCTGGACGGCGAAGCCGATGACTGGGCCGAGAGTTCGCTCTACATGATCGGCAACCTCGATGAGGCGCGTCAGAAAGAGGCCGCTGCCGCGAAGCAGGCGCGGGCATCATGAGGTTGCGGATCACCACGCCCCTCGCGGTGGTCATTGATGATAACGACGTCCGTTCGTTGCGGGCGGAGGATATCACCGGCAGCTTCGGAATTCTGCCCGGTCATGCCGACTTCCTCACCAGTCTCACCATCAACGCGATCCGATGGAGGAACGCTGACCAAAGCTGGCATTTTTGCGCGGTGAAACGCGGCATCCTGTCAGTTACCGGGGGACATGACATTGCGATCGTGACGCGGGAGGCAATTCCGGGAAATGATCTTACGACGCTTGACCAGACCGTCCTCGCGCGTTTTCGTACTGATATAGAAATGGAGCGGTCAGAGCGCGTGGACAGCACCCGCCTGCAACTGAGCGCCATTCGACAGATCGTGAGTCACCTTCGCCCCGGCCGATCGGCCAATTTCACGTGACGGCACCGGACCAGGACCCGCTGTTCAAAGGCATCCAACGCAGTGCGGACCGATACCGGCGCTGGCAGCGGGAGGGGGATCCTTCGGTGGCCCACCGCCTGGCTCAGATCGGTGTGCTGGGCTGGATCATTGTCATTCCGATGCTGATGGGGGTCTTCATCGGCCGCTGGCTTGATCAGACGTTCGGCACCGGCCTGTTCTGGACCGCGCCGCTGCTGTTGCTGGGTGCCGTCCTGGGCTGCTGGTCAGCGTGGAAGTGGATGCAGAACGCATGAACATCATCAGCTTTCTCATTGGAGCCATGGCTGGAGCCCTGTATTTTATTGGGTTGTGGTACAACACACGCCTGTTTGCCTCAGGCGGCAGCACAAGGATGGCGATCGTCGTAATGGTCAGTCGCATCACGCTCCTTGGCGGTCTGCTGACCTTGGCCAGCCTGGAAGGCGCGGTCCCGCTTCTTACAATGGCGCTGGGTGTCCTGACCGCTCGCTTCGCCGCTGTGCGCGTTGCCAACGCCACATGAAATCGCCACTGACCAGCCTGGCGCTTTTTCATATCGGACCAGTGCCGATATCAGAAGCCGTTCTCGTGACCTGGGGCATCATGGCGGTGATGGTTCTCGGCAGCATCCTTCTGACACGCGGACTGGCACTGATCCCATCGAAAACGCAGGCGGTCCTTGAACTGATCGTCGATACGGTGGACGGTCAGATCAAGGACACGATGCGGACCGACCCTGGAAATTACCGAGCGTTTATCGGCACGCTGTTCTTATATATTTTCGTTGCAAATTGGATCACGCTGGTTCCGGGTCTTGAACCTCCGACCGCTCATCTTGAAACTGATGCGGCACTCGCACTCGTGGTGTTCCTGGCGGTGATCTGGTTTGGAATCCGAGCAGGTGGGATCAGCGGGTATTTGAAAACCTTCGCGACGCCCAGCCCGATCATGATCCCGCTGAACTTCATCGAGAGCATCACACGCACGTTTTCGTTGCTGGTTCGGCTGTTTGGCAATGTCATGAGCGGTGTCTTCATGATCGGCATCGTCGTGTCATTGGCCGGGCTTCTGGTGCCGATCCCGCTGATGGCTCTTGATCTGCTTACGGGCGCTGTACAGGCCTATATCTTTGCGATCCTGGCGATGGTGTTCATCGGCAGCGCGATCGCTGAAGCTAAGCCGGACTCTACCGAAAGGACATCTTCATGAACTGGTTGGCCCTCGCCAGCATTGTATCAGCCGCCGTCGCGGTCTCCTTCGGGGCGATTGGCCCTGCCCTGGGTGAAGGACGTGCGGTGGCGGCAGCCATGGATGCCATCGCCCGGCAGCCTGAAGCCGCCGGCACGATCTCTCGCACGTTGTTCGTTGGTCTGGCGATGATCGAGACGATGGCGATTTATTGTCTGGTGATTGCTCTGCTACTGCTGTTCGCCAACCCATTGCTGAAATGACCATCGATTGGTGGACGCTTGGGCTCCAGACGGTCAATGTTGTCGTTCTGGTCTGGCTGCTGCAGCGCTTCTTCTGGCGCCCGGTGGCGGGCATGATCGAACTGCGCAGGACCACGGCCCAGGCGAATCTGGCAGAAGCGGAGGCGACAAAGGCCAAGGCGGCGGCCATGCTGGCTGAACTGGAAACCACACGCGCCGGTATTGCCAAAGAGCGGGTTGCGATTCTTAACGCAGCCGAGGATCTCGCCGCGCATGCTGGGGCAAAGCTGTTGGCGCAGGCGGAGCAGGCAGCCGCCGTGCGGGAGTGCGCCGCCAGACTGGCCATCGAGAAAGAGCGGCAGACCGAGGAAGCCGCATGGTCGGCACGATCGGGCCATCTGGCCATCGAAATAGCCGGGCGCCTGGCCGCTCGGCTGGACGGCGCGGCCGTTAAGGAGAGCTTCCTTGATTGGTTGATGAAGGCGCTGGGCAACCTTCCGGAATCACAGCGGCATGCCGACAGTCTCGATATCATCAGCGCCCAAATGCTCGATCCAACCGAACAGGAACGAGTCAAGGGACTGCTCAACAAGACGTTCGGCGGCGCTTCTATTATCACCTTCAAGATCGATCCGACGCTGATCGCCGGCCTGGAATTGCAGGGCCCGCATCTGATCATTCGCAACAGTTGGAAGGCGGACCTCGAATTGATTTTGCGGGACATCACCCATGGATCCTGATTCTGTGGCTCGCAGCCGCCAGCACCCGCGTCAAGAATTTCTCCCTTGGCCCCGAGGCGGCCGAGATCGGCCGGGTGGAGGAAATCGGCGACGGCATCGCACTTGTCTCCGGATTGCCGAACGTCCGCCTGGACGAACTCCTGTGCTTCAAGAAGGGTCAGTTCGGTTTTGCCCAGGTGCTTGAACCTGATCGGGTCGGTTGTGTCCTGTTGGATGATGTTGACGGAGTCGAGGCCGGAGACACAGTTGCAGGCACAGGCGATGTTGTCCGGGTGCCTGTCGGATCCGCCCTGCTTGGCCGGGTGGTCGATCCGCTCGGCCGGCCGTTGGACGGTAAAGGACCAATCATAAGCGATCGGACGGAACCGATCGAACGTCCGGCACCCGCGATCATTGACCGCGATCCGGTCATCCACCCGGTGCAAACCGGACTGCTGGTGGTCGACACCTTGTTTGCACTTGGACGCGGCCAACGGGAATTGATCATCGGCGATCGCGCAATCGGCAAGACGGCGATCGGAATTGATACGATCATCAATCAGAAGACCAGCGATATCATCTGCATCTATATCGCCATCGGCCAAAAAAGCTCCAGCGTCCGGCGCGCGATCGACGCGATCTTCAGTAATGCGGCGCCAGAACGTTGCATCGTGGTGGTGGCGGGATCCGCAAGTTCCCCAGGCTTGCAGTGGATCGCGCCATTCGCCGGCTTCACGATGGCCGAGTACTTCCGTGATCGTGGCCAGCATTGCCTGGTGGTCATCGACGACTTGACGAAACACGCCGCCACCCATCGGGAAATAGCGCTGCTGACACGCCAATCCCCTGGACGGGAGGCCTATCCTGGGGACGTCTTCTACGTCCATGCCCGTTTGCTGGAACGGGCCTCCAAGCTGTCAAACGATAAGGGCGGCGGTTCGCTGACCGCTTTGCCTATCGCAGAGACCGATGCAGGCAATCTCAGCGCCTACATCCCGACCAACTTGATCTCGATCACGGATGGGCAGATCGTGCTCGACGCAAAGCTGTTCCACGAGGGGCACAAACCGGCGGTGGATGTCGGCACCAGCGTCAGCAGGGTTGGCGGCAAGACGCAGGCTCACGCGCTGCGGCAGGCGGCGGAAACGTTGCGTCTGGATTACGCGCAATTTCTGGAACTGGAGGTGTTCACGCGTTTTGGCGGCATGCCGGACACGCGGGTGCGAAGCCAGTTGACGCGCGGGGCACGGATACGCGCGATACTTGGCCAGCCTCAGTTGGCCCCGATGCGACTGGCGGACGAGGTCGCACTGGTCCTGTCGGTGCAGAACGGATTGCTTGATGCGATGCCATTGGCGGGAGTGGTCACATTCCGAGAGGGACTGACCGCTGCGCTCGACAAGGACGCGGCGGCCCTGGTGAAGCTGATCCAGGAAACAGTACCCTTGATGGGGCAGGCAAAGCGGAACTTCTGGACGCATTACGGCAGCATGCCAAAACGATAACATCGGCATGACGGACCGGCTGTCCGATATCGGCGCGCGTATTGCCGGCGTCCACCAGTTGGCCGCAGTGGTAAACGCGATGCGGGGAATCGCGGCTGCACGCGTCCAGCAAGCGCGCGCTCAGCTTGAGGCAATAGATGCATATGCAGCAACTATCGGCATCGCGATCGGACGGGCGCTCGCGCTTTCGACTGAGTATAAGGCTGAAGCAAATCCGTCAGGCCGCCAGGCGTTGGTGTTGTTCTGTGCCGAACAAGGCTTCGCGGGCGCTTTCAGCGAGCGTGTACTGGACGCAATCGATGGCGAGTGGGCCGACCGCGAATTGTTCCTGATCGGCTCAAGGGGTGCGATCGTCGCCGCCGAGCGCGGCATAGGAGTGGGTTGGAAACATGCGATGCCATCACATTCCCCGGGGATTCCAAAATTCGCGGATGCCATCGTGGAGGCGCTGTATGGAAGGTTAGCGACGGGCGATATCGGGGCCCTCGACGCTGTGTTTGGGCAGATGCGGCCGGGGCACGGCACTCATATCGAGCGCCGGCGCCTGTTCCCGTTCGATATGACGCGGTTTCCACCGTCCACGGATCGCAACCCGCCACTGGTGAATTTGCCGGTGCCGATGCTGCTGAGCGGGCTGACGGCGGATTATGTTCACGCTCAACTTTGCAATGCCGCGCTGCATTCGTTCGCCGCCGAGAACCAGGCACGGATGGAGGCAATGGAGGCTGCGCGCACGCAAATCGAGCGCCAACTTGCGTCATTGCGCGCGACCCAGCGGATGGTCCGGCAAGAGCAAATCACCGATGAAATTATCGAGCTTGCCGCCGGCGAGACCGCCAGTCGCCGCAGCAGGATTTCGCGCGGCCGCGTCCCGTCAACCAAGGCCGGCTTCTGATTAGATCAGCGAATAGCCTGATCCCTTGATGGTGACGCCCCTGCCCTTTGCGTCGCTCGATCCAGCCGAATTCCTTCAGGATCTGCTGGCTGTAGGTCACCCGCCCATTGACCTTCGGTGCCGGCTCGCTGGCCAGCAGCAAGCGCCGCCCGAGCCATCATGATCGGCGGCTCGCCTTTCGGGTCGTCGATGCCGGTGACCAGCTTGATGGTGGATCGTGCCGGGCGTCGGCACCACCTGCGACGGCGAAACCGCGGCGACGCTGATGCCACCATACTGCGCGACCTCCTGCGCCAGGCCCTGGGTAAACCGCTCCAGCGCCGCCTTGGTGGCGCCGTACATCACGCCGCCGCGCACCGTCTTGTCCTCGTACGGCCCGCGGCCCGGCCCGATCGCCGAGCCGGAACTGATGTTGACGATCGCACCCGACCGCCGGGGGATCATGTCCGTCAGCACTTCCTTCGCCAGGATGAACGGCGCATGCACGTTGATGGCGAAGCACCGCACCCAGCGGTTGGTCGGATAGGTCTCAGTCGGCAGGTAGTAGTTCAGCGCTGCGTTGTTCACCAGGATGTCGATCGGGCCCATAGGCCGCCCGCGCCGCCTCACCAAAGCGATGCATTCGGATCTCGGACGAAACGTCGGCGGTCACGGCGGTCGCCTCGCCGCCCTTGCCGCGGATCAGGTCCACCGTGCGCGACAGCGAGCCTTCCAGCATCCGGTGCTCGCCCTCGTTCAGCGTGCGGGCCGCGCAAACCACCTTTGCCCCCTCGGCGGCGAACAGTTCGGCGATCTGCTGGCCGATGCCACGGCTGGCGCCGGTGACGATGGCGACCTTGCCCGTGAGCTTGCCCATCAGACGGCTGCCTTCTCGCGAATGAACGGATTGCGCAGGACGCCGATGCCAGTCAGTTCCACCTCCACCACGTCGCCGTCCACCAGATCGGGTGACGTGCCGTCGGTTCCCATCCAGATCACGTCGCCGGGATACAGGGTCAGGTATTTGGTCATCGCCGCGATGTAGTGGGCGATGCCGAAGATCATGTCGTTGGTCTTGAAGCGCAGATCTTCCTTGCCGTTGACCCGGATGATGGTTTCCATCGCGTCGAGGTCGACATCGGTTTCGATCCACGGCCCCATCGGCTTGAACGTGTCGGTGTTCTTGCCGCGCCAGAAGGTGCGGTCGCCGCGCTGCCAGGTGCGCTCGCTGACATCGTTGCCGATGGTGTAGCCGAAGACGCAGGACATCGCGTTGGCCTCGGTCAGGTGCTTGGCCTGCTTGCCGATGACGACGACCAGTTCGCCTTCGTAGTTCACCTTCGGCGGCGCGTGGGCCGGGATCACCACCGGCTCGTTAGTGCGCGATCAGCGCGTTGTTGGCGCGATAGCCGATATCGGCCTTTTCCGGGAAACACCGGTTCGACGCCGCGCTTGTGCGCCATTTCGCGGATATGGGCGGCGTAGTTGATGCCGGCGCAGTAGAATGTGCGCGGAATCACCGGCACTTCCAGCTTCACCTCCGCCAGCGCGAAGTGTCCGCCCGGTCGGGGTGGCGTCGCCCCAGGGCTCGCCGCTGATCTTCCTGAACCTGATCGCCGTTCAGCGAGCCGTAGGATATCGCGTTGTCTTTGCTGAAGCGCACCCAGCGCATGGCCGGATCCCCCTGTTCTGTTGCCGCCATGATCGCTCCTGCCCGGCCGCAACTCGGCAAGGTCAGGCGGTCCGGCGTTCCTCCACCACGATCGTCTCGATCAGGGTGTCCGGCTCATACATCCAGCGCGTCAGGGCGCCGGCAACCATGCGCCCAGCGATCGGTGCCAGCCAGAACAGCCAGAGCTGGCCGATATATTCGCCGCCGGCGAACAGTGCCGGTCCGGTGCTGCGCGCGGGATTGACCGAGGTATTGGTGACCGGGATCGACACCAGATGGATCAGCGTCAGCGCCAGCCCGATCGGGATTCCGGCAAATCCGCTGGCCGCACCTTTGGATGTCGTGCCGACGATGATGAACAGAAAAAAGAAAGTCATCACGAGCTCAGTGACCAGGCAGGACGTCAGGCTGTATTTGCCCGGGCTGAGATCACCGTAGCCGTTCGCCGCGAAACCCGCCGGCACCCAGCCGGGCTTGCCCGACGCGATCATCCACAGCACGCCGGCGGCGACGACGGCGCCGACGACCTGCGCCACGATATACGGCAGCACATGCTTGTTGGCGCAGCGGCCGGCGGACCACAGGCCCAAGCGTCACCGCCGGATTGAAATGGCCGCCGGAGATATGGCCCACGGCATAGGCCATCGTCAGCACGGTCAGGCCGAACGCGAACGACACCCCAAGCAGGCCGATGCCAACCGCGGGAAACGCCGCGGCCAGGACCGCCGCGCCGCAACCGCCGAACGTCAGCCAGAATGTGCCGAAGAACTCCGCCGATACCCGGCGCGCCATATCGTCTTGCATTGTGACCTCCCGAATCCGTCACGAACGATCCGGTATCGGATAGTCAAGCCCTTGCCTACCGGGCTCGCGAACGAAGCCCGCATGGAGGCAGCATCCCGGCTGCCCCGCCAGTCGTCAGCGTTCGATACCTACCCAGAACGTTTGCATATAACGGTCGGATGAAGATGCGCGAAATTTCGTTGGCAGTCCAGCCGCAGCGAATTTTTCAGCTCTCAGCAGGGTTTTGCTGTCGCCCGCGTCTTTGACTGGCTATCCGGAAGCAGCAACTCCAGGCCGGGCGCAGGAATTCCGGATCGAAGACCTTGGTGGCCATGACCTGGCAGCGGCGCATCAGGCGGATCTCGTCCGGACCGTAATCGGCGATGGCGCGATGGATGGTGCCGAGGTGGTCCCAGATCAGCAGGTCGTTCTCGTTCCAGTCGTGGGTGTAACGAAACCGCATTTCCAGTTGGTGGCGGAACAGATAGTCCAGCATCTCGTCGCTCTCTGCTTGCGACAGTTCGTTGATCCGCATGGCATAGCCTTCGTTGCAGTAGAGCGCTTTCCGGCCGGTGATCGGGTGGGTCAGGAACAGCGGATGCACCACCGGCGGGCGGCGCCGGCGCTGCTCATCGGTCATTGCCGGGCGGCCGCTGGCCTTGTGCTGGCGCATATGCTCCCAGAATTTCTCGAAATTGTGGGTGACGGTCATGCCGTCCAGGCGGGTCTTGATCTCGTCCGGCAAGCGCATCATAGGCGGCGTGCATGTTGGCGAACTCGGTGCCGCCAAGCGGCTTGCCGTCGCGGCGCGGGATGCGGATGCCGTAGAGGACGTTCACGAAGCCCATGGTTTCGCGATACGACATGTCGGTGTGCCAGTCCTGGCCGGCGTCGGGGCTGCCGATATAGGCGCCGTTCTCCTTGATGTTGGACAGGATGCCGACCTCCGGGTAAGGCCGTGCGTCGTGTCGGCGGCGCGGATTGGGTTGCCCTGGATTTCGCCGAACAGTTCCGAGAAGCGCTTGACGTCGCCGATGTCCAGTTGCTGGTCGGGAAAGCGCAGCACGCCGTGCTGGCCAAGCGCCAGCAGGATGCGGCCGAATTCGGGTTCCGGGAATCGGCCGCGCCAGGTCGATGCCGCGATGGTGGCGCCGAGGATCGCGCCGGTGGGTTCGATGGTCAGCATCGGATCGTCCCTTCTTATTCCTTCATCATCAGCAGCGCGTCGGCGACGGTCAGGCCGGAGCCGTCGGCATGGACGATGACCGGATTCAGTTCGAATTCCTGCACCTGGTCCCGCAGCGTCAGCGCCGCGCGCGACAAGGCCGCGACCAGGCGGGCGACCGGCGCCAGATCGATCGGTTCCGCGCCACGAAATCCGGTCAGCAGGCGGGCGGATTTCAGCGACAGGATCATGCGGGTGGCCTCGGCCTCATCGATCGGCGCGGGGGCATGCACGACGTCGCCGAACAGCTCGACCGTGGTGCCGCCGAAGCCCAGCATCATGATCGGGCCGAAGGTCGGATCGTCGACCATGCCGATGACCAGTTCGTGGCCCTTCGGCGCCATGCGCTGCACCAGCACGCCGTCGATCGATGGCGTCCGGCGCGTGGCTGGCGACATCTGCCAGCATGGCGGTATAGGCGTCTGTCACCGCTTCGCGGGTCGCCAGGTTCAGGCGGACGCCGCCGGCCTCGGTCTTGTGCGGCAGTTGCGGCGACTGCACTTTCAGCACCACCGGGAAGCCAAGGCGTTCGGCTGCGTCGGCGGCTTCTTCCGCCGACTGTGACGAGCTTTTCGCGGGTATCGGGCAACCAGGCGGCCAGCACCTGCTTTGCCAGATACTCCGGCACCACTGCGGGCAGGCCGGGATAGAGGCGGCCGGAGACAGGCGTGAACGGTTCCGGCAATGTGCCGTCTGCAACGATTCGGCGTAGCCGGCCAGCTTGCCCATCGCGACGCCGACATTGCGAAGATTGCTGTCGATGAACAGGCCGCAGCCGGCCGCGGCGGTTCGGCCGAACTCCGAGGGCAACGTGTAGCTCCAGACCGTCATCGGCTTGCCGCAGCTTGCCGCCACGGCCCGCACGCGCGCGGCATCGAGCGACGCGCGGGTTTCGCTGGCGAGCGAGGTGACCAGCACGATCATGTCGATCTCGTCGGAGCCGGCGAGATGTTCCATCACCGTCATCATCGCCGGGCCGGTGTTCGATCCCTGCGCGGTGACATCGACCGGATTGCCGGATGCGCCGTAGGACGGCATCAGCGGGCGCAAGGCCGCCTGAGATTCCGCCGACAGGTTGGGCACGATCAGGCCGTGCGCCGACAGCGTGTCGGCCATCCAGGCGCCGCCGCCGCCGGAGACGGTGATGATGCCGGTGCGGCGGCCTTTCGGCAGCGGGCAGGTCAGCACCAGGCCGGCGATGGCGACCGCTTCGTCGGCATCCTCGGCTTCGATGACGCCGTAACGTTCGAACATCGCGTGATAGGCGGCGTAGGATCCGGACAGCGACGCGGTGTGCGACGCGCTGGCGCGGGTGCCGGCGTCGGACCGGCCGACCTTGATGGCGATGATCGGCTTGCCCAGGCGCTGCGCGCCTTTTCCAGGGCGGCGACGAAGCCGGGGCCGTTGCGGACCGTCTCACAGAACAGCATCACCGCGTCGGTGTGAGGATCCTCGACCATGTAGTCGAGGAAGTCGGCCATGGTCAGGTCGGCTTCGTTGCCGGTGGAGATGACATAGCTGAAGCCCAGGCCCGCGGCCTTGCCGCGGTTGAACAGCGCGAAGCCGATACCGCCGGATTGCGCGATGACGCCGACGCGCTTGTCCGAAACCAGCGACGCGGCTGTCGTCCTCTTTGGTTTCGACGGTCGGGCTGAAGGTGGTGGCGATGCGGCCGAGCGCGTTGTAGTAGCCCTCGCAGTTGGGGCCGCAGGCGCGGATGCCGGTTCGTTGCGTGACCGCCAGCAGTTCGGCCTGCATGTCGCCGGCCGCGCCGCCCTCCTCGGCGAACCCCGAACTGATGATCAGGGTGTTTTTGACGCCGGCGCGGGCGCATTCCTCGACCGCGGCGGCAACACCGGCGGCGGGAATGGCGATCAGCGCGAGGTCGACGCCGCCCGGCAGCGCTCCGATCGATGGGATAGCAGTGCAGCCCGTCGATTTCCTGATAGCTGGGATTGATCGGCAGGATGCGGCCGGGAAAGCCGTTCTCGCGAAGCTGGTGCAGCAGGCGGCCGCGGATACGATGCAGGTCGGGCGAGGCACCGAGGACAGCGATCGATTCCGGCCAGAAGAAACTTTGCAGTTTGTGCGACGTCACTTGCGCGCTCCGCGTAGGGATGTCGCGGAACGGCAGTCCCTTGTCGGCGCGCGGGTCCTGCGGCAGGCCCAGCACCCGTTCGGCGATGATGTTCTTCATGATTTCATCGGTGCCGCCGGCCAGGCGCAAAGCCGGGGAGTATAGCAGGGCTTCCTCGAATATGCCGGCGACGGGCATCTGATCGCCCATGGTCGGGCCGGCCATGCCGATCATGTCCAGGCCGTAGGACAAGATGTCCTGCAGCTTGTTCGCGGCCACGACCTTGATGATGGAGGATTCCGGACCTGGGGTCTGGCCTTTCGACAGCGCGGTGATGCCGCGGAACTTGGTGTATTTCAGCCCCTGGGAGCGGGTGTAGAACTCCGCCAGTTTTTCCTGCACCGCGGCATTGTCGATCGCCGGACCGTCTTCCAGTTCGATCGACTGCGCCAGGCGGAACAATTCATCGACGTCGGGGCCGGGTGCATCGCGCATGCCGTGACGCTCGTTCATCAGGGTGGTCAGCGCGACCTTCCAGCCGGCGCCGACAGGACCGACGCGGCGGCTGTCGGGGATGCGGACGTTGGTGAAGAAGACTTCGTTGAAATGCGACGATCCGGACACCTGCCGGATGGGGCGGATTTCGATGCCCGGGGTCTTCATGTCGAGGATGAAGAAGGTCAGGCCCTCATGCTTCGGGACATCGGGGTTGCTGCGGGCGACGAGGATGCCAAAATCGCTGTAGTGCGCGCCGGAGTTCCAGATCTTCTGGCCGTTGATGATCCAGTCGTCGCCATCGCGTTCCGCCCGGGTGCGCAACGCCGCGAGGTCCGATCCGCCGCCGGGTTCGCTGAACAACTGGCACCAGACTTCGTCGGCGCGCATCGCCGGCTTTACGAAACGGTCGCGCTGTTCCGGCGTGCCCCAGGTGCAGATGGTCGGCTGCGCCAGGTAGATGCCGATGCCGAAGATGCCGGTCAGGACATCGTATTTGGCTTCCTCCTGATTGTAGATGACGTGCTGGATTGGCGTGCCGCCGCGGCCGCCCCATTCCACCGGCCAGTGAATGCCGACGAAGCCGGCGTCATATTTGCGGCGCTGGAAGTCCTTCGCGCGCTCCATCGCGCCGGGCGCATCCTGGCCGCGGCGATACCCCTCGACCGCACCGGGCTTGCGCCGTTCGGCGTTCGCATCGAGAAAGGCGCGGGCTTCGGCGCGGAACGCGGCTTCTTCCGGTGTGTCTTCGAAATCCATTGCTCTCCTCTCCTTATGCCGCCTGCAGATCCGGTGCGTGTTTCGCGTCGCGCAGTTCCCGCACCAGGCCGCATGCTTCCACTCGCGCGCACCACCCAGTGCCAGGCTGAGTAGTTTGGCGCGCCGGTAGTATAGATGACAATCCATCTGCCAGGTGAAGCCCATGCCGCCATGGGTCTGGATGTTTTCCTTGGTAACGAACCAGCCGGCCTCGCAAGCGGCGATGCGCGCGACCGAGGCGGCGATCGGCAATTCGGCGGCATCGGTGTGGACCGCCCAGGCGCCGTAGTAGGCGTTCGAGCGGGCCAGCTCCACCTGTATATACATGTCGGCGAGCTTGTGCTTGATGCCCTGGAACGATCCGATCGGGCGGCCGAAGGCGAAACGTTCCTTGGCGTAGGCGTTCGCCATGTCCAGTGCAGCCTGCGCGCCGCCGACCTGCTCGAACGCCATCGGCACCGCGGCGTAGTCGAGCAGTGTCCGAACCGTGTCCGGCGCTCGTACTGCCGGGCAGCGGCTCAGCCGGCGCGCCGGAGAATTCGATGCGCGCGTGAGAGCGGGTCGGATCGAAGGTGGCGACCGTTTCGCGGGTGACCCCGGGGCTGTTCAGGTCCACCAGATGCAGCCACGGCCTTGCCGTGGTCGCGACGACGACGGCGATGTCGGCGATGTCGCCGTCCGGCACCGCCAGTTTCGTCGCCGGTCAGGCGGCCGCCGGCGACCGAGGCGGTCAGCTTCGGCTGGGTCGGATGCGCCGGGCCGTTCGGCCATGGCGAAGGTGCCGATGATCTCGCCCGCCGCCAGTTTCGGCAGCCAGGTTTGCTTCTGCTGTTCCGACCCGAACAGCATGATCGCCTCGGTCGCCAGATACACCGAGGAAGAAAACGGCACGGGCGCCACCGCTCGGCCGATCTCCTCGGCCAGCACGCAAACGGCCAGGCGGCCCAGGCCTACGCCGCCGTATTCCTCGGGGATTGCGGCGCCGGTCCAGCCCATCTCGGCAATGGCGCGCCACAGGTCGGCGGCGTAGGGCTCGTCAGTGTCGAGGATGCGCCGCGGCACCGATGGCGGGCATCGATCCGCGAGAAATCGGCGTGCCTGGTCTCGGAGTTGAAGCAGTTCGTCCGAGAATTCGAAGTTCATGTACCTTGGCCTCTTTCCGTCCCGGGAGGATTGTTATCCGGAGCGGCGAAGCGGGCAAGTCGCGACGGGAAGTCGTGACTGCGGCGCAGCCCGGCCGCGTGAAGCTGAACCCGCGGCTCGGGCGACAGCTTAGTTGCCCAGGGCGCGATCAACCTTGCGGCCGGCCGATTCAACTGGCCCGTGCGGCGGATCAATGGCGTCCGAAACCGACCGGCCGGCGTTGTCGAGGCTCCTGCCGGCCCTCTCTCCCGGGCCTTCCTGATGGCAGGCGGCCAGTCCGACCGTCATCAGGGTCGCCGCGGCGATTAGCATGGGAATACGCATTAGAACCTCTTGGCTGTGGAGCGTGCGTAACGAGCCAGCGCACGAGAGGTTGCGTCGCGACGTCAAAGTCAGGCGTTCATTGCAATCGACAGGGCTGGCCAGAGGGGGGCTGGCCAGAGGGGGGCTGGCCAGCAGGGGGGCGGGTCAGAAAGCGGGCACGATCACACGGCGGGCACCGATACCCCGATCATGTCGCCTTCGCGCACGATCCAGGCCAGCCGGGCCTCATCCCATCCGTCCGTGCCGGCGGGGCGCATCGGCAGCACCATCCAGCGGTAATCGGCGGTGGAATCAACCACCCGCAGCTTCACGTCATCCGGAATGATCGTCTTCCATTCCGACGCCAGCAGTTCCCGCGGGTCGCGGATTGCCCGAGCGCGGAACGACGGCAGATTTGTACCAGAACGGCGGATAGCCGAGGACCGCGCGCGGGTAGCAACTGCACAGCGTGCAGACCACGAGGTTGTGCACCTCGGCGGTATTTTCCAGCACCCCCAGCGGCGGCATGCCGCGCATCGGAATGTCCGACGCCTCGGCGGCCTTTGGCCCCGTCTTCCAGCATCAGGGCGCGGTACGCGGGATCGACCCATGCCTTGGCGACCATCCGAGCGCCCTGCCCCGGACTTGCCGCGTCGGTGATCGCCATCGCGCTCCTGCACTTCGGCTGTCGAAACGATGCCCTTTTGCTCCAGCAGAGCCGCGCACCGCGGCCAGCAACCGCTCGCTGTCGGTTTCCAGGATGTTCATGGCCGCTCCAGCCAATGTTCGAAGATCTCAATCAGCAACTCGTCGTCCGGCTTCGCCTCCGGCCAGATGGCGCCCTTGCGGAACCGCACGTGATACAGCGGCCGGGTTCGGCGGGGCGAGCGAACGCGAGATCCTCGGGATTGGGAAAATCGCCGAGATGGCGGACGACCTCGCCGACGACGCCGCGCATGTAGTGTGGCGTGCGGATGTGCACCGGGCCGGCTGCCTCGGGCCACTGATCCTTCACCCGCACCGTCTCGCCAGCCGCGAACATCACTTGTCCTCCAGCGCGGCGCGCAGTTCGGCTTCGGTGATGGTGCCGTTGCGCAACAGGTTTTCCGTGATCGAGCGGATCCAGCGGCGGTAGTAGCTCAGCCGGTGATAGTCGGCTTCGGGGATGGCCTCGATCCCGCGCCGCAGCTCATCGACGGACATCAGCTTCTTTGCCGCCAGCATCTGGCGCAGCGCATCGACCTCGCGGTCGAAATCGGTCAGGCCGTGCGGCTCGATATCCACCGGCTCGCACATGAATTTGGTGGCACCGCCAAGGTCGTGGTGGGCGCGCTTGGCTTCCTTGTCCATGCCCGAGACGTTAGCGCATTGTGCGCGCGGCTGCAACAGGGATGCCCATGCTGCTTACTGCCGAAGATCCCTCCCCGGTCCGCGTGCTGCGCGAAGCACGGGACGTCCGACATTTTCCTGACCGCCGACCATGCCGGGCGGGTAATCCCGACGGCGCTGGGCGATTTGGGCGTGCCGGCGGCGGAGATGGAGCGCCACATCGCGTGGGATATCGGCATTGCCGGCGGTCACCGAACGCCTGTCCGAACTGCTGGACGCGACGGCGGTGCTGCAGACCTATTCGCGGCTGGTGATCGACTGCAACCGCGACCCGTCCTGGCCGACCGCGATGCCGGAGATCAGCGAGCACACGCCGATTCCCGGCAATGTCGGGCTGTCCGCGGAGGCCAAGGCGGACGCGCGTCGCGGCGATCTTCACCCCGTATCACGACCGGATCCGCACGCTGCTGGATGCGCGGGCGGAACCGCCGGACGGTGCTGGTGGCGATGCACAGCTTTACCCCGTCGTTCAAAGGCGAAAGCCGGGCGATGCATGTCGGCATGCTGTACAACAAGGATGCTCGCGCTGGCCGCGCGTCCTGATGGATCTGCTGCGGCAGGAGCGGCGATCTGGTCGTCGGCGACAATGCGCCGTATGCGGTGACCGAGGACAGCGACTACGGCATTCCGACGCATGGCGAGAAACGCGGCCTGGCGCATGTGGAAGTGGAAATCCGCCAGGATCTGATCTGCGACGCCGGAATGGGCAGCATGCGCTGGGCAGCAACGCTTCGCGCGCCTGCTGAGCCGCGGCGGACTGCGGTGTTGACGAGGCCGGCTTGATGGCCGGCGGCGCGCGAAGAAACCAAGCTGATGACCAAGGCGGAGGTGCGGGGGTTCATCGAGGCTCTGGCGACGCATAATCCCGCGCCGGAAACCGAACTGAGCTTTGCCGACCCGTTCACGCTGCTGGTGGCGGTGGTGCTGTCGGCGCAGGCAACCGACCTATCGGTCAACCGGGCCACGACCACGCTGTTCCAGGTGGCGCCAACCCCGAAGGCGATGATCGCGCTCGGGGTGGACGGCGTGGCGTCGCATATCCGGTCGATCGGACTTGTGGCAGACCAAGGCGCGCAACGTCGTGGCGCTTGTCGCGGGAGTTGGAGGAGAAGCACGGCGGGCAGGTGCCGGGGGATCGCGCGGCGCTGGAGGCTTTGCCGGGGGTCGGGCGCAAGACCGCCAACGTGGTGCTGAACGTGGCGTTCGGCGAGAGCACGATGGCGGTGGACACGCACATCTTCCGGCTTGGCAACCGCACCGGGCTGGCGCCGGGAAAGACCCCGCGGGAGGTGGAGGACGGGCTGTTGAAGCGCATGCCGCCGGAGCGGCTGCGTGACTCGCACCACTGGCTGATCCTGCACGGGCGATACGTGTGCAAGGCTCGGCGGCCGGAGTGCTGGCGCTGCGTCGCCGCGCAGTGGTGCCGGTATGGCGACAAGGTCCCGGGGCCAGAGACGGCCGACGCTTGATCGGCCGGGCCCCGATGGAACTCCACGGCTGCCGCACATGGTGACAGCCGGACCGAAAGATGCCTCAGTCGATTTTCAGGCCATCGCGCCATGCCATGACTTCAAGTTCGCCGCGCACCGCGTCCTCGATTGGAATGACCGGTCGCGCTTCAAATACGAAGGCCGGAAGCATTGAACAGAACTTGTGCACAGCAACCGGATCGTCGCAATCGGCCAGCATATAGCCACCCCAGTCACCAACACGGATCACGAACAGTTCGATCTTGAAGTTGGCCGGAGTTCTCCCATCGGCGAAAGACATCAAGTATCCGCTGCTGGGCTTTCTCGTATTCGATAGCTGATCCCTGTGAACGCTCGTTCCACGTGATCATGTATTTCATGCCGTCCCCCTGTTATTACTTTCTGGCCCATCGTAAGTTCAACAAGCCGCATCTTATTCCGAGATGATCCAAGAAAAGTTCAACAAGATCGAGGACCACGAGGGCGGTTCTGTAGCGGGATTTGCTGGATGTCAATCCCCGACATTCTGGACGTTTGGCTGGCGTTGCGGCGCCTCGCTCCAGGCGGCCAGCCAGCCGCCGTGCGAGCCCGGGTTGAAGCCGCTAGTAATCAGTGGGCCATCAGAACGCTGTAGCGGGCCAAATTGGCAAGAATAGTTGCTGGCACACTGCAGCAATATCCCTGCCAGGGAGACGGCGCCGCGTAATCTCGGCCCATAGACCAAAGGTAAGACGTGACCGGTACTCAAGCAGGTCGATTGCTTTTGGGGCAAGCCCGCCAGCACCGGAACACGGAACAATCAGGCAAAACGCGGCGGCGGGAAAGTAGTTTCTTGCAACTATGTTTGATAAGGCGCCTGGCTCAAGATCCGCGTCGGACCGACGCTCCAACTTCGGCGTGGATAGCGTTCGGACGCTTACTGATCCGCGCGAAAAACAGTCACTTTCGCTGCCCCGTGCCGGCGCTCGGCCAGCACCTCCCGGTTCGAGACTCCTGCCTCCGCGGCTCCAGTCTCGGCCAGGATCAACGCGCCCGGCGCGATCCATCCACCATCGCCGAACCGCGCAATCGGCACGGGATACCAGATCTGTCCGTATGGCGGATCGAGAAAGACCAGATCCGCCGGCCGACGCGCCCGCCCCGCCGGACTGACAGAACGTCAGCGGCCACGATCTCCGTCCGGTCCTCCGCTTTGCACGCCGCCACGTTCGCCCGCAATGCCCGCAACGCGACCGCGTCCGACTCGATAAAGCACGCGCGAAGCCGCGCCACGCGACAACGCTTCCAGCCCCAGCGCCCCGTCCCGGCGAAAACATCCAGCACCACTGCGTCTTCGATGCACCTCGCGGCCGCCCCATTGCGCTGCATGCAGCATGTCGAACAATGCCTGCCGCACTCGGTCCGCGGTCGGCCGCGTCGCCAGGCCCGGCGGCGCGATCAGGTGCGGCCCGCGCCAGGCCCCGGCGACGATCCGCATCCTAGCGGTGGCGCGGCAGCGGCGGCGGCGCCCCCGCACCCGCCGGCAATTGCTCGCGCAGCACCCGCGCGGGAATCTCCTCGATGCCGCCACGCTCGAGCGTGCCGAGTTGGAACGGGCCATAAGCGACCCGGATCAAACGCGAGACCGCCAGTCCGAGATGCTCCATGACCCGGCGAATTTCGCGGTTGCGGCCCTCACGCAGGCTGACCGTCAGCCAGGTGTTGTCGCCCTTCCTGGCATCGATCGCCGCCTCGATCGGTCCGTATCGCACGCCGTCCACCGTCACGCCATTGGCAAGCGACTTCAGCGCTCCCTCATTCGGCACGCCGAACACCCGCACCCGATAGCGCCGCAGCCATCCGGTTGCCGGCAGTTCCAGCTGACGCGCCAGGCCACCATCGTTGGTCAGCAGCAACAGCCCTTCGCTGGTGAGGTCAAGCCGTCCGACGCTGATCACCCGCGGCAACTGGTGCTTCAGCTTGTCGAACACCGTTGGCCGTCCCTCGGGATCCTTGTGCGTCGTCACCAGGCCCTCAGGCTTATGGTAGCGCCACACCCGCGTGCGCTCCGGCTGATCCACCACCTTGCCGTTGACCTGCACCACGTCGCCGGCGCGAGATGAATGTCGCCGGATGGGTAACGGTCTTCCCGTTCAGGCGGATCGATCCCTCGGCCAGCATCCGCTCGGCGTCGCGCCGGCTGGCCACGCCGGCGCGGGACAGCCATTTGGCGATCCGGTCGCCGCGTTGCTTCCTCTGTGCGCGCTCATGACGCGCTCGCCGCGATGTCGCGCCGGCAAAACCCCTCGGGCCACACGATGGCATCGACACCAGCATAGGCACGCTCCCGAGCCTGCCGCACGTCCGCGCCGGTGCCGCAGATAGTCAGCACGCGTCCACCCGCAGCCATGATCGACCCATCCGGCCCTGCTTCGGTGCCGGCATGAAACACCGCGACCCCCGGCTTGGCCGCGGCTTCATCCAGTCCCTTGATGACCGAACCACGCTGCGGAGCCTCCGGGATAGCCGCGCGCCGCCATGACCACCGCGACCGCAGGCCTGATCATTCCAGCGCAGATCAAAATCACGCAACTCGCCATCGCAGGCCGCCTGCAGCGCCGGCAACAGGTCCGACTTCATCCGCGACAGCAGCACCTGGCACTCCGGATCACCGAACCGCACATTGAACTCGATCAGCTTGGCCCCCTCCTCAGTCAGCATCAGGCCGGCGAACAGAATCCCGCGGAACGGCATTCCCTGGCGCACCATTTCCTGCAAGCGCCGGGCGGATGATCGTCTCCAGGCAGGCTTCCTCCAGCTTCGGCGGGAAACCCGGCACCGGCGAGAAGGCGCCCATGCCGCCGGTGTTCGGCCCGGTGTCGCCATCGCCGACCCGCTTGTGGTCCTGCGCCGAACCCAGCAGCAGCGCGTCCTCGCCATCGCACAGCGCGAACAGGGAGACTTCCTCCCCCGACCAGGCATTCCTCGATCACCACCGACGCGCCCGCCTCGCCGAAAACCTTCTGGTCCATCATCGCGTCGATCGCCGCCACGGCTTCGTCCACCGTCATCGCCACCACGACGCCCTTGCCCGCCGCCAGCCCATCCGCCTTCACCACGATTGGTGCGCCGCGTCGCCGAACGAACTCACGCGCGGCCTCGGCATCGTCGAAGCGCTCCCACAAGGCGGTGGGGATGCTGGCCGCATCGGCGATTTCCTTGGTGAACGTCTTGCTGCCCTCAAGCTGAGCCGCCGCCTTGGTCGGACCACAGCACGCGATGCCGCCAGCCTCCATCGCGTCGGTAATTCCGGCGACCAGTGGCGCCTCCGGTCCGGGAACGACGAGGTCGATCGCGTTGTCCTGCGCGAATCCGACCAGGGTCGGGATATCCAGCACGCCGATGTCGACGCACTCGGCCACCGCGGCGATGCCCGGGGTTACCCGGCGCGCAATACAGCTTCGTCAGCAGCGGACTGCCGGAGATCGCCCAGCACAGCGCATGCTCCCGCCCGCCCGATCCGACGACCAGCACCTTCATCGATCTCTCCTCGTCCATCGTTGCTGCGGTTCCATGCGCCCTCGCCGTAGCATAGGCTAGGGCATGGACGATCCACGCCCCACCACCGGTTTCCAACATGCCGGAATATACCGTCTCGGAGATTTCCGGCGCGGTGAAACGCACGCTGGAGACCACGTTCGGCCGGGTCCGCGTGCGCGGCGAACTGACCGAGGTCAAGCGCTACCCATCCGGCCACATCTATCTGTCGCTGAAGGACGAAGCGTCGAAAATCAGCGGAGTTGTGTGGAAAAGCGCCGTCCCCGCCTCGGCATGGTCCCGGAAAACGGCACCGAGGTCATCGCCACCGGCCGCATCTCCTCCTTGGCGAACGCTCATCCTACCAGTTGATCATCGAGCGGATGGAGTATGCCGGCGTCGGCGCACTGCTGGCCCGAATCGAGATGATCCGCCAGCGCCTGGCCGGCCGAGGGCCTGTTCGACGCCAGCCGCAAACGTCCGCTGCCGGGCCTGCCAAAGGTCATCGGGGTCGTCACCAGCGAGCGCGGCGCGGTCATCCAGGACATCAAGATCACCATTGCCCGCCGCTTTCCCCGCACCATCCTGGTCTGGCCAGTGCCGGTGCAGGGCGAGGGTGCCGCCGAACGCATCGCCGCCGCGATCGCCGGCTTCGATGCCATGCCGGCAGGCGGCGACCATCCCGCGCCCCGACGTGCTGATCATCGCCCGCGGCGGCGGCAGCCTGGAAGACCTGATGGCGTTCAATGAGGAAATCGTCATCCGCGCCGCCGCCGCCTGCCGCATCCCGCTGATTTCCGCGGTCGGCCATGAGACCGACACGACGCTGATCGACTTCGTCTCCGACCGCCGTGCGCCGACGCCGACCGCGGCGGCCGAGATGGCGATCCCCGCGCGGTGCCGACCTGGTCGCCGACCTGGCGCACAAAGACTCGCGGCTGATCAGCGCACTGAACCGGTTCGCTCAGGAAAGCCGTCTGCGCCTGTCCCGCGTCGAGCGAGGCATCCCGGACCTCCCCGCCCTGCTGGGTTCCGCCCGCCAGCGCCTGGACGACCGACCGGAGCGCGCCCTGCTGGCGCTGCCGTCGCTGGTCGCCCGCCGCCGCGCGGTGCTGACCTCAGTGGAGCGCCGCCTGCCCGACCCGCGCAGCCTGACCGCGGCCGCTCGGGAGACCATCCGGGACCGCGGATTGCGGCTGCGCCTGTCCGCTCCCGGTCTGGTCGCCACCCGCCGGTCCGGCCTGGACATGTGCTCCCACCGGTTGGCCAGCGCCGTGCATCGGGCGCTCGACCACACTGCGCGGCAAAGCCGACCGCGTCATCGGGCGGGTGTCGGACGCGCCGCTGCGCGCCTCGCTGCGCGAGGCCCGGGCGCACCTCGCCGGTCTCGGTCCCCGCCTGGAGGCGGCGTCGCCGATGGCCCTGCTGCAGCGCGGCTATGTGCTGGTGACGACCCCGGCGGGCCAGCCGGTGACCAGCGCCGCGTCGGTTAAGCCAGGCGGCAAGCTGCGGCTGCACTTCGGCGACGGCGAGGTCGATGCCGTCGCGCAAGGCGGACCCGGACGCGCCCGGCCCGCCTTAGCCCAGAAGCAGTTGGATTTATGACCGGTCGATCGTGGGCATGACCTTGTCGGCACGATCGAATGCCGCTCGAATCCGCTCGAAGCGTGCGGCGATCGCGTTGCGTTCATTGGTATGCGTCAGAATATAGAATTCATTGTCCTGGATCCCCTGCAAGACCCGCCGTCCGACCACCACCGGGTCCAACGCGCCGCTCGCGAAGGCGGAGCCCAGCGCCTCCTGCTCCGGACGGCGGTAGCTACCGCCGAACCTGTCCGGCCTGGTCGCCGCTGAATTGAAGATCGACGTGGTTACCCCGCCGGGGCACAGGATCGAAACCCCGATACCCGAACCCGCCAGTTCCTGCTCGAGTGCTTCCGACAACGCCAGCACGGCATACTTGGTCATTGCATAGGCGCCCTGGTTACGCCCCTCGCGCACGAACAGGCTCGAGATCGAACCTGTATTGACGACGTGGCCACCCTGCCCGTGAGCGCGAATTATCGGCACGAACGTCCGAATCCCATTGATCACGCCCTTCACGTTCACGCCTGTGACCCAATCCCATTCCTGCGGCGTGACCTGCTCGAGCGGAGTGCCGTGCATCGCCACGCCGGCATTGTTCACCGCGATATGCAGCGCGCCGAACGCGTCCAGCGCCACTTTGCCGGCAGCGGCAACAGACTCCGCGTCAGAGACATCGACCGTGGCGGCAACCGCCCGAACGCCGAGCGCCTCGATCGTGGTCCTCGCAGCCTCCAGCGGACCGGGCCGGAGGTCAGCGAGGACGATATTGGTGCCCGCATTGGCGAGCGCCTTGGCTATGCCCAGCCCTATCCCGGATGCCGCACCTGTTACGATGGCGGTCTTACCTTTGAAATCTCGCATAGTGGATCATCCCATTGTCGCGGGGCATGTGTTGCCGGTGCGACGCTCGCCTATTCGGCCGCCATTTCCTTGAACGTCTCGATCGCCGTCAGAAGCGCTTCGCGCACCAGGGGGGCGCCGACGTAGCCAGCCAGATGCAACAGCGCTTCGGACAACTCCTCCTCCGTCCAACCCTGATTGCGGGCAAACCGCAGATGCAGCTTCAGTTCCGGGTCGCGCCCCTGCGCCGCGTCAGAAATAACGCAGATCAGCGCACGCGTTTTCAGATCAAGGCCAGGCCTCGTCCATAGTGTGCCGAAGACCGCTTCCTGGGTGTAGGCAGCGAATTTCTCCATGATCGGGTGCTGGTACAGCCCATTGTCGAGCTTATCCGCATAGGCATCACCCATCAGCTTGCGGCGCATCGCTTTGCCCTGGGCGCGTCTGTCATCGGCCATTTCTTTCCCTCCCGGATTGGCGGAACCAGTGTCCGACAACAGGTCGCCTTTGGCTAGACCGAGCGCCGCCGGTGTCGCAAGCTCGTGGTTTGTCCGGATTTTGTAGCTCGTGAAGTGTCCGGTCATCTGGATCTCCTGGGATGGGGGTTTTGGATGGATCGGGCACGCATTCACGAGGGGATACGACGGATGCGGTTTACCGATGTTTTGGGTCGCGCTGAGCGCTCGGAGCTGAGCCAGATGGAGGCGGCGGAGTTGCTTGGGATCAGCGAACGTACGTTTCGCCGTTGGCGTGATCGTCATCGCGAGCACGGGCAGGAGGGTTTGTCCGATCGCCGCCTGGGTCCCTCTCTGCGGCGTGCGCCGGTGGCCGAGATCGAGCGGATGCTGGGGCTGTATGGCGACCTCTACCGCGGTTTCACGGTCAAGCACTTCCATGAGCAGTTGGTCAAACGGCACAACTACGTTCTGGGCTATACCGTGACCAAGCTGCATTTGCAGCGCGAGGGCCTGGTGCAACGCGCCAAGACGCGCTCGGCGCATCGCAAGAAGCGTCCGCGCCGGCCGATGGTGGGGATGATGCTGCACCAGGACGCCTCGACGCATGCCTGGCTGCCTGGGGATGGGTGCAAGTATGATCTGGTGGTCACCATGGAGGACGCCACCAGCGCGCTCTATTCAGCCTTTCTGGTTGACCAGGAAAGCACCGCCTCAAGTTTCCGGGGACTGCGCGAGGTCATTGCCAGGCACGGTCTGTTCTGCTCGCTGTATACCGACCGGGGCAGCCATTATTTTCACACCCCCGAGGCCGGCGGCAAGGTCTCGAAGACGCTGCTGACACAGGTTGGGCGTGCGCTGAGCCAACTCGGCATCGAGCATATCGCGGCGTACTCGCCGCAGGCGCGGGGGCGCTCGGAGCGGGTTTTCCTGACCTTGCAGGATCGCTTGCCGAAGGAGTTTGCGCTGGCCGGGATCGGCACGGTTGAGGCGGCCAACAGGTGGCTGCGTGACAGCTTCATTGCCGAACACAATGCCCGGTTTGCGGTCGGCGCCGAACAAGAGGGTTCGGCATTCGTGGCTGACAGCGCCGGGGCATGGCGGGAGATTCTGTGCGTGCAGGAGGAGCGGACGGTGGGCCACGACAACACGGTGAAATGGGCAGGGTTGAGCCTGCAACTGCCGCCCAGCCGGTTGCGGGCGCACTTTGCCAAGACCACGGTGAAGCTCCACGCCTACCCGGATGGTTCAGCGGCGGTGTTCTGGGGGCCTCATCGGCTGGGCGACTACGACGCCGAGGGCAGCCTTATCGAACCAGCACAGCAGGCCGCATGACACGCTTTCAGCGCGGCCGTTCTGATCTGGGGCATGCCCCAGATCAGAACAAGAACGAAGCGGACAGATCATGAGCTACCAAAACCGGACACGTTGACGAGCTAGCGACAGACCGAGCGCCGCCGGGCTGCGGGCGGCCTATCAGGGGCTGGCGCTGGTTTTAGGTCAGCAATCTGCTTCCTCGCCGCGCCCTGCCCATTCCCGCCACAGCAGCATCAGCGCCGCCATGATCGCCGGGCCCAGGAACAGACCGAGCAGCCCCCAGGTCTCGACCCCGCCCAGGATGCCCAGCAGCACCCAAAGGAACGGCAGCCGCGTCGCGCTGCCGATCAGCGTCGGGCCGCACGAAGTGATCGGCGACAAAGGTCACCACGAAGCCAAGCACGCCGATGATAATCGCGGAGACCACCGATCCCTGGGTGAGCAGCATCAGCGCGGCGATCCCGAACACCACCGGCGCGCCGAACGGCACCATCGCGGCGATGGCGGTGAACAGCCCGAACAGCGTCGGATGCGGCACGCCGGCGACCAGATAGCCACGCCGAGAATAAAGCCTTCGCCCAGGCCAACCAGCACCAGGCCATCCACGGTCCCGTGCACCGACGCAATCATCTGCCGCCCGACCCGCTCCCCCGCCGGCCCGAATGCGCGCGCGACTGGCGCGTCTGCATCTGCGCCTCCCGCCCGGTCGCCGTCCTTGAACAGGAAAAACAGCGTCAGCAGCGTGAACCCGAACAGCACTACCCGGTGCGCAACCTCGGCACCGAGCTCACCACCGTTCGCCACGAACTCCGATTGCCGGGCCTTTTCCAACAACGCCGTGGCCGAATCAGGGTTCGCCAGATTTTCGTTCCACCAGTTCGTCGCCTGCTGGCTGCCGATAGGCAAATGACCAAGCCATTCCGGTGGAGGAATGCCGTCGGTCCTCGCCTTGTCGATGGTTTCGTAAACACGCATGCACCTCCCGCCCGGCCTGGATCGCCACCAACACCAGCGGGACGATGAACACCAGCCCGAGCGCAGCGGTGAACACGGCTGGCAGCAGGATGTTATGCTTGCCCGGCGGCCATCGGCGGATCGCCCGCTGATACATCGGCCATACCGCGATCGCCGAGTATGCCAGCCCATATCAACGCCGGCAGGTAACGGTGCAGCGTCCATACGCCCAAGCAGCGTCAGCAGCAGCGCCAGGACGAGCCTTCGCCGCCTGTTGCGCTGTTCGACGTACCGTCGCCGGCGTCAGCATGTCCTGGGTCATGGCGCGTGCCCCGGCGGGTAAGGCGGCAGCGGTCCGTTGCGGCGGGCGGCGGCCATGGTCAGTCGCTGCGTCATGACCACTGCCGCCACGACAACCAGCGCCAAGGCGGCGATCCAGCGGCCGAGCGGAGCCGGATAAACGCCGTACGGCCGCCACATCAGCATCATGAACACCCCCGAAACGACGACCAGGGCCCAGAACCCGCGATGGCCTCGCTGCGAGGCCAGCACGGCCAGCACCGCAAACACGACATAGATGGCGATGGCCAGCGCCCGGACGACGCCGTAGGTCTGCGCGCCCAACAGCCGACGACCAGGTTGCGGAACGCGGCATCGATGGTGTCGACCAGGTTAAAGAAGGTGTCAAAGAACCGGTCGGGACCGATCAGATACAATGCCACGGCCAGCACGATGCCGCCGATCCAGATCATCAGGATGTGTTCTCGCCGCATGCGTTCTCCCGCGGGGCCGCGTTGTGAAAGTCAGGCCAGTCCGCCTTCTACGCGAATAGAATGGGTCATTGCCCATCCAGTGCCACAGGAGGGCGACGGATCGTGCGCCTGGGCCTCCATCGTCGGGACCCATCCGGGACCAGGTTCGCTAAGAACGAGGGCCTCTTGCACTTGTGGGGCGATCGTTGAAACTGCCACGCACACGCGGCGGCGACCGCGGCGAGGAAACGCAGTGTCCGTTCTATGGAGAATGCCTGCCATGCCCGACGACGCCGCACCTGCACCCACCGCCTTGCACGACCTGTCCATCACCGAGGCTGCCCACCTGATCGAGCAGCGCCGCCTGTCGCCGGTCGAACTGACACGGGCATATCTCGACCGCATCGAGACGTTCGATCCGCAGCTGAACGCCTATCTTCTGGTGACCGCGGATCATGCGCTGGCCCAGGCCAAGGCAGCGGAGGCGGAGATCGCCGCCGGGCATTACCGGGGACCGATGCACGGCATCCCGTTCGCGCTGAAGGACATCTACTGCACCGCCGGCATCCGCACGACGTGCCATTCGCGCACCCGGGCTGATTACGTGCCGGAGTTCGATGCGACCACCGTAACGAAGCTGTATGAAGGCGGCGGCGGTACTGCTGGGCAAGCTGTCCACGCATGAGTTCGCGCATGGCGGCCCATCCTTTGATCTGCCCTGGCCGGCGGCGCGCAACCCCTGGAACCGCGAGCATTTCACCGGCGGCTCCTCCAGCGGTTCCGGCGCCAGCGTCGCGGCCGGGCTCGCGCCGGGTTCGCTGGGCTCGGACACCGGGGGATCGATCCGCAACCCCGCGGCGTTGTGCGGGCTGGTCGGGTTGAAGCCGACCTACGGACTGGTCAGCCGGTCCGGCGTCTACACCAACAGCTTCAGCTATGACCACGCCGGCCCGATGACCTGGACGGTCGAGGACTGCGCGATCATGCTGCAGGCGATCGCTGGACACGATCCGAAGGATCCCGCCAGCGCCGGACGCAAGGTGCCGGATTACCGTGCTGAGCTTTCAGCCGGGGTGAAGGGTCTGCGGATCGGCGTGCTGCGGCATCTGTATGAGGAAGACGTACCGGTTCCCGGCGTCGGTCAAGGCGGCGCTGGAGCAAGCCTATGACGTGCTGCGCGGCCTGGGCGCGACAATCGAGGATGTCCGGATCCGCCCCGCCTCCGACTACCACGCGGTCAAGATCACCGGCGCGGAGAGTGAGCTTTTCTCGGTCCATGAACCCATGCTGCGCCAGCGCCTGAACGATTTTGGCGCCGATTTCCTCGGCCGGGCGCTCGGGGCCCTGCTGATCAGCGGGCCGGACTACATGCAGGCGTCGCGCCAACGGCGGGTGATGATCGCCGAAATGGCGCCGCTATATCAGCGCTATGACGTCCTGCTGACCGCCGGTCCCGGTCCGGCGGCGCGGCTGGACGCCTGGCGCACGATCAATTTCTGGCAGCGCAATTCGGTTACCACACCGTTCAACGTCACCGGCGGCCCGGCTCTGGTGCAGTGCATTGGCTTCACCGAGGAGGGCTTGCCACTGTCGATGCAGGTGGTTGGCCGGCCATTCGCTGATGCAATGGTGCTGCGCGTCGCCAAAGCCTATGAGGAAGCAACACCTTGGCGCAGGCGTCGGCCCGCGCTGGACGCAGGCGCGGCCCCGTTGCCCGCCCCACCCGTTCCAGAACCCGCGAAGGCCGAAATCAGCACCGCGCGGCGCGACGAAATCGCCACGATATGCAAGCGCCGCGGACTGAAGGTCCCGGAGAAGCACTTCGAGCAGTTATGCGCGACGGCACCATACGTGGACGAGATGGTCGGGCATCTCGGCCGATCCTGGGAATTCACCGACGAGCCGGCGAGTGTTTTCCAGTTCGGCGGTGGAGCATGATCCGGCCATGTGGCTCGATCAAATCTACGTAGTTTCGCGCATCAAAGCAGCGCGATGATAGGTTTTGGTTCGAAGTCGCCGATCCACGCGGCAAATCGCGAGCGCTTGCGTCTCGCGCTTCTCTGCGATCGGGTATCGCGCAAGAACACCTTGGGCGCGGCCTCGGTGTCCAGGCAGGCAAACACCAGCGCGGCCGTCCAGCAGATCAATGAGAACAAGCCCGCGATGCGCGCCGAAGCCGGCATCTCGCCCTGCGCGGCAAGCGCGATGACATAACTGCTGCGATGGAACATCGCGGCGTTGAGCATGCCAAGGCCGATGGCGATCAGCTTCGGCGACCAGTAGGCATGTGCCCCGACATGCACGGGATCGTACAGGAACAACATCATGCCGGTTGCCACCGCCATCGCGAACGTGGCCCATAACCATGGCAGGACATGTTCGGCGAAGGCCCTCAGCGGCACGGTTCCGCGCCAACCCATCAGGCGAAAGTCGAGCAATCCAACGCCGCCAAAGAACGCAGCCATCGATGCGATGTGCCCTGCGCGGACGATGTAGTGATAGCGCTGCATGGCGAAATGGTAAGGTCGCCAGTCGAGCGCGCCAAGTAATTGAATTGGAAGGCGAATAGGGTCAAATAGGCTAGGATCGGCCATGTTCCGGCACATTCACAGGGCAAAGCGGCCGGAGGCGGGCCGCGCCTATCGGGTCTTGTTATTGCGAACGCTCCGCATTAACAAGCCCGGCGATCGAATAACAGGACCCTCACCATGATCCAGGCCGCGCTCGCGGCATTCCCGGCGGTGCTGCTCGCATATCGCTGTTGTTCCCCTCAGCGTGGCCCTCGCCGATCCCATCCAGCCTATTCTCAAGGATCATCGCTTTACCCCGTCGCAGTTCAGTGTGCCCGCGAACGAACGGTTCCAGATAGAGGTGGTGAACCAGGACCCCACACCGGCGGAGTTCGAAAGCAGCGACCTGCGGGTAGAAAAGATCGTGGTTCCCGGCGGCAGGGTCACCGTAAGGGCGGGGCCGCTCAAGCCTGGCACCTACCACTTCTTTGATGACTATCACCCGGACCAGGCCAAGGGCACGGTCGCCGTGCAACCCGTCGAAAGATAGCAGCAGATGCTCGCCAGCTTGATCATCGTCTTTCGTGAGGTTCTTGAAGCAGGGCTGATCATCGGCATCGTGCTGGTGGCCACCCAAGGCATCGCCGGCCGCACCGCCTGGCTCTCCGCCGGAATCGCCGCCGGTCTGCTCGGCGCGACGATCCTCGCCGTGTTCGCCGGCGCCTGACAGTCGCGTTCGCGGGCGCCGGACAGGAAATCTTCAACGCCACCATCCTGATCGCCGCGGTGCTGATGCTGAGTTGGCACCAGATCTGGATGGCGGCCACGGCCGGCAGATGGCGGGCGAAATGAAAGCCATGGGCCAGGATGTGGCGCTTGGCCATCGGTCGCTGTTCGCCATGGCGGTTGTTGTCGCCGTGGCCGTGTTGCGCGAAGGGGCCGAGGTGGTCCTGTTCCTCTATGGCATCGCCGCCGGCGGACATGAGGGCTGGGCCCGCCCTGCATGCTGGGCGGCGCGCTTGGCGTTGGGCTCGGCGCGTTGGTCGTCGCGGCTGCTCTACCGGGGCCTTATCGCCATTCCGGTCGCGCGGCTTTTCGTCGTGACCAGTTGGCTCATTGCCCTGCTCGCCGCGGGAATGGCCGGGCAGGCCGCGGCAACCCTCGCTGGGGCGGACGTAATCCCGGCCTGGGGCTATCAGCTTTGGGATACATCCTGGCTGCTGCGTGAGGACAGCCTGCTTGGTCGCGCGATGCATGCAATGGTCGGCTACTCGGACAGACCAATGGGCATCCAGCTTGCAGCCTGGGCTGCTGTCCTGGCCATTTTCATCGTCGGTGCCCGTCTCGTGCGCGGCGGACGCGGAGATACCCCGCGCCCATCGCCCGGCCCGACGGTCCGTTAACAGCACGACTACAAAGAGATCCGTTGATGAAATGTCCCGCGCTGTCTGATCGGCCACCGCTGTATGTTGCCGCAAGCCGCTGTCGCTCGTGAATATTTCGTTGGTGGACCGGTGCATGATCACGACATGGAAATCGTCGCCAATTACCTCGTGGGCGTCGATATGGCCCCTATGTTGCCGGACATGGCGATGGGCGCGGATGTGATCCACCTGGAAGCCGATGTCCACGCGACAGCCGACAACGTCTATGGCTACCCGGATGGCGCCTGGGTCAGCCTACTTAGCCATTTCCTATGCTATCGAGAAAACCGGTTCGGACTGGAAGGCAAACGGGATACTGCGGCCCATGATCGCCAAGGACGGCCCGCACTACGCTGATAATCTCAAGATGGACGGCGCGGGCACCTACAAAGTACCTACCGGTTCAACCCGCCGGAAGCGAATGGCTTTTTTCGCCATGTCGACAAGGAAACCGGAGTCCCCCTTGGTGGCCACCCTTCAGCGAGACATTCACCTTCAAGTATCCTCAGAATTGAGTGCTTCGAAGTTGCCTCACCGCGCGTTCCGTCCCTGGCGAGATTGATTTTGTTTGCCAAGGCGCTTTGAAACCGGGCGCCACGGTTTGGCCGCGCCGCGATCCTCTGGCTTCCCGGGATTGTCCAACTGTCCGCGCGGATGTGTCTCGGCCAGCGATGCCGCGCGGGCACCGATCCGCCGTAGTGTCGGCTCTGTGCTGCTTGCCAGCCGGCTGGCCATGACCTTCAGGAAGTCCGTGGTTGCATGTTCCAGCGCCCGGCGGAGCCAATACTCTGCCTGTGCGACCTCACCCTGCATCGCCAGCACGCTGGCCAGGTTATACTGGCCGCGGAAATCCCCTGCCTCGGCAGCACGGCAATACCACTTGGCGGCGGTCGCCGGGTCGGCCGGAACTTCCCACCCTTCTTCAATAAATCGGCCGACCATGTTCAGCGATTTGGCATGGTCCTGGTCGGCCGCAAGCCGATAGAGGGCCAAGGCCCGAGCGCGATCTCGCGGAATCCCGCGGCCACGCAGCAACAGGTTGGCAAAATTGTATTGCCCCCAGTCGAGACCTGCTTCCGCGGCCCGACGGTAGCAGTCGGCGGCACGAGCCAGATCCACCGGTCTACCCCAGCCTAGTTCGCAGCATCTGCCTAGCATGTTGATCGCCGGGGGGTAGCCCGCGGACGCCGCTATGGCGAACCATTTGGCTGCTCCCGCATGGTCTGGCTCGATGCCGCGGCCGATGAGCAGAATCTGGCCCAGCGCGACCTGCGCCTCGACCAAGCCGTAGTTGGCGGCTAGCTGCAACCAACGGGCAACCTCATCATCCGGCCCGCTGAACTTCGTTACCAACTGTTCCGCGGAGAGACCGCGCAGCGCTGCAAAGCCAATGGCCGCAGGCGGCTGTGGTCTGGATCGTGGCATTCCAATTCGTCCTCTTCGTGATCGACGGAGTTGCAACCGGGTTGCGCTCGGCGACCGCATCGGCTACCAAACGCGAATGAGAATGATTATCAACATAGCGGGCGCTCAATGCAAGTAGATCAAGCAGCAGACGGCTCCCCGCCTTCCGGTTCCGGATCTTCTGGCACCCGACCTACCATCTATACGTATGTCACGGCAGCGCATGGTCGGCACCGCCATGGGCATGGCGCTGGTCAATGGAGGCGGGCTGCACGCCGCCTGGGCCCAGGCTTACGGCACCCCGGTGGAATTGCCGCCGGTTTCGGTTGAGGGAGCGCAAGGCGGTCCAGGCGGCTATCAGGTCGGTCGGCCGGGAGTTTGGCAAGCTGACCCAGCCGCTGGTGTCCACCCCGGAATCGGTCATCGAGGTGCCGCGCCAATTGTTGGACGACCAGGGCGTCACCACGATGCGCGACGCCCTGCGCAATGTGCCCGGCGTAAGCCTGGCCGCGGGCGAAGGCGGCCAACAGGGCGACAACCTGTCAATCCGCGGCTTCAACGCGCAGAACGACTTCTACCTCGACGGCGTCCACGATTTTGGCAGCTATTACCGAGATCCGTTCAACCTGCAGAGCATCGAGATCATCCAGGGGCCGGCATCCGTTCTGTTCGGCCGCGGATCGACCGGAGGGGCGGTAAACCAGGTATCGAAGCAGCCCCAGATCGAGCCGGTGACGCAAGGCAGCATCAGCTTGGGCACCGACGGCACAAAGCGTATCACCACTGACATCAACCGTGCGATCGAGGGGCTGGACGGTGGCGCTGTCAGGCTCAATCTGATGGGCAACATCAACGGCGTTTCGGGCCGCGACGGCGCCAAGAACCGCCGGCTTGGGTTCGCCCCTGAGATCGCTCTCGGCCTCGGCACCGACACCAGAATGACGTTGGACTACTTTCATACCCAGGCCAATGACACGCCCGACTATGGCATACCATGGCTCAACGGCACCCCTGCCCCGGTCTCGCACAAGAATTACTACGGGTTCTCAAGCAACGATTTCTTCCGCACCGGCGTGGATATCTTTACCGGCAAGATCGAGCACGATTTCAACGACAACATTACCGTCAGCAACCAGATTCGCTATGGCAGCTATCAGCGCAATCTGCATGTAACCGAGCCGCTGATCCTGGGCCAGGGGCCCGCGCGCGGCGTGGTTGCGCCCGGCGTCCCGTTCGGTTCGATCGTTGTCACCCGCAATGTGATCGCGCTGAAAAGCATGGAGACGATCCTCGACAACCAGACCAACGCCAATATCCGCTTTGCCAGCGGCCCCTTAAATCATACGGTGACGCTGGGGACGGAGTTGTCGCGGCAAACCTCGGACCCGACACGGTTCACCTTTCCACAGCTTACCACCAACCTCGCCGATCCATCGAACGTCCCGCCGGCTCGTCCTGCCAGGAACTGTCTCGACCGTTGCCAAGACGCCACAGTGACAATATCGGCCTCTATGCTGTTGATACCATCGCGCTTACTCCACAGTGGGATGTTCTCGGCGGCATTCGGTTTGACCAGTTCAACACGCGGTTCGACCAAACGGGTACCACGGTCGCCCATGTCAGCCGCAATGACGGGCTGCCCAGCTACAATGCAGCACTCGTCTACAAGCCGATCCCAAATGCCAGCGTCTATTACCGGTACGGCACTTCATTCAATCCGTCCGGTGAAGCATTGAGCCTGAGCGCCTCCACCGCCAAGGCGGCGCCCGAAGAGGTCGGTGACGCATGAGGTCGGGGCGAAATGGGACGTGCTGCAGGAGCGCATGTCGCTGACCGGATCAGTGTACCAGATCCAGAAGGCAAACGCGCGAGAGACCGATCCGACAAACTCGACCCGCACCATCCTCGCCGGCAATTATCGTGTGCGGGGCACGCAGTTTGGGGCCGCCGGCCACCTGACCGAGCGCTGGGAATTGTTCGGCGGATACTCGTTCAATGATGCGGTTGTCGTGGGCTCGCCCAATCTGCTGGAGGTCGGTCACTCGCCGCCGAACGCGCCAAAGCACACACTGACCATGTTCACCACCTATACGCTGCCGTGGCATGAGGTGGAGGTCGGCGGCGGGATCAACTTCGTCTCGGCGCGCACCGCGAGTTCCACGCCCGTGGCAGGCACCAACATCATTCAACACGCGCCAGGCTACGCCGCGATGTCCCTGATGGCGAAGTATCCGGTGACGCAGAACATCAGTCTTCAGGTCAACATCGCGAATGCAACGGATACCTACTACTATGACCAGTTGCATCCAAGCCATGTTATACTTGGACCGTCACGTTCAGCCCTGTTTACGTTGAACGTGAAATTGTAGCCGCGGAGAGGCGGCCATGATGCTGCAAATCCCCGATGTCCTGACCTCCGATCAGGTTCATGCATGCCAGGCCGCGCTTGGGGATGCGGACTGGGTTGACGGCCGGGTGACGGCGGGCTTCCAGTCGGCGCTGGCGAAGGACAACGCACAGGTTCCGGAAGATCATCCGGCCGCCCGCTCATTGGGCGGCATGATCATCGCGGCGCTGGAGCGCACCCCTCTTTTCATCTCGGCGGCCTTGCCGTTGCGGGTGTTCCCTCCGTTGTTCAACCGGTATGGCGGCGGCCAGTCCTTCGGCACCCATGTGGACAATGCCATTCGCCAGGTGCGCGGCACGCCGCATCGCATCCGCACCGACCTGTCGGCTACGTTGTTCCTGACCGCGCCTGAGGATTACGAAGGTGGAGTTCTAACGGTCGAGGACCGGTTCGGCGTGCAGGCCGTCAAGTTGCCGGCCGGGCACATGGTGCTGTATCCGGCCAGCAGCTTGCATCACGTGACCCCTGTCACCTCCGGTAGCCGGTCGGCGGCCTTCTTCTGGATCCAAAGCCTGATCCGCGATGATGCAAAGCGGACCCTGCTGTTCGACCTCGACACAACTATCCAGTCACTTGGGCGGGATGTCCCCGATCATGCCAGTGTCGTTCAGCTAACCGGCATCTACCACAATCTTCTTCGCCAATGGGCGGAACTGTGACGCGCTCGGTATTGCGCCGGTTGCACCGCTGGATCGGGTTGGCGCTGGCCTTGCCGATGATCGTTATGGCCGTGACCGGGCTTATCATGATGGCCAATCCATTCGCTGCCTTCCTCGCCGGAATTCCCGCCGCCAGCCGGCAACTGACCGCATCCGATGATTTGCACGGGGTGGATGTCGCGGCGATACTGGCCGCGGCGGTCACGGCTGCACCACCTGGTCAGGAACCTCGGCGCTGGCGCCCGGTGCAAGGCGCGGTTGCGGTGGATTTCGCCAGTGCCGGCCAGCAACAGGCAATGTCCCAGGTCGCGGTCGATGCGCACACCGCGAAGGTTCTGTGGGTTCGCCAGAACCCGGACAGCTTCTATCGCTGGATCCACTCGGTCCATGAGACATTGCTGATGGGCCTGGCGGGACGCGGCATCGTGGGCTGGATTGGGGTTGCGCTGCTGTCCCTGGCGTTGTCCGGCATCCCGTTGTGGTGGCCCGCCCGCGGCCGCTGGAGCACAGGATTGACCATCACCCGGGGAGCAAGGGGCTGGCGGCTCCAGCGCGATTTGCACGCGGTTGTGGGTATCTGGGTGATCTTGCTGCTGCTCCTGCAGAGCGTCAGCGGCATAGCCATGGCGTTTCCGCAGACCGCGCGGGCGATTGCGGGGCTTCCCGCGCTGGGTTCGCGCGGTCCCCGGCCCCCCGAACCGGCACGCCCGCCCGAACCTGGCCGAGCCGACCTGGTGCGTGTCATCATTGCAGGCTTGGCATCGGCCCAGGCGGCGATTCCGGATGCGGTGGTGCAGGATCTGCGCCTGCCGGCCCTCCCCGGACGCCCGATGATGGCGGTTCTGCTGCCCTCGGGACACTGGCAGGGCGCGCCTGGCGCCCTCGTCTCCATGGACCCGGCCACCGCCCGCATCGTGTCGGTCCAGGCTCCGGGCACCAATTCATCCGCCGCATCCATTCTGGATTGGCTTCGCTCCGCGCATGAGGGCGGCGCGGCAGGGCCGGCGGGACGCGTCCTTATGTGCCTGTTCGCGATCGTGTTGCCGCTGTTTCCGGTGACCGGAGTGGCGATGTGGACCCTCCGCCGGCGGCGCCGACGGCATGTGGCGAGAACTTCAGTCATCGTGGTGGCGGGCGAGTGAGCGACCGAGGGAGATTATCGATGGAAAAGTTGAAGGACCGGCGGACCATGGTTGCCGCGGTGGCGCTGGCGATGATCGCGGCTGCACTGCTGGCCGCCGGCGGCGCGGCGGCGCAGACCGAGCCGCCGGCACTGCCGAATGTTGCCGGGGGCCTATTGCCAAAGGATCTCTCGGTAAGCGCGATGTTTCTGCATGCCGACATCGTGGTGCAGTCGGTCCTGGTCGGCCTGATCGTTGCGTCAGTCACGACCTGGACCTTTCTTCTGGCCAAAGGCATCGGCGTCTTGACCGCGCAGCGCTCGGTGGTCCGTGCGCTGGCGGATGCCGAGGCGGAACGATCCCTGGCCGGCCTGCAACTGCGCCTGCGGGGACTGCGGAACGGCCAGGTCGAACGGGCGATGGGCGAGGCGACCGGAACGGAGATCCAACTCTCCGCCGGCCAGGATGCAACCGGGATCAAGGAGCGGATCGCATCCCGGCTGCATCGTCTGGAGGCGAGCGCGGGGCGGCGCATGGCCAGGGGTACCGGCGTGCTGGCCACCATTGGCTCGACCGGCCCCTTCGTCGGCCTGTTCGGCACCGTGTGGGGTATCATGAACAGTTTTATCGGTATCTCGCAGTCGCAGAACACCAACCTGGCAGTGGTCGCACCCGGCATCGCGGAGGCGCTGCTGGCCACCGCCGCGGGTCTGGTCGCGGCAATCCCGGCCGTGGTGATCTACAACATCTTTGCCCGCTCGATTGCCGGCTACCGTGCATCGCTGGCGGATCTGTCGGCCGCCATCTTGCGTGCGGTTTCACGTGACCTGGACCGGCACGGCCTGGTGCGGGCTGTTCCCACCGTCGCGGCGGCCGAATAGCATGGCGTTCAATCTTGGCGACGACAGCAACGATCTGGCCGAAGCGCACGAGATCAACGTCACCCCGTTCATCGACGTGATGTTGGTCCTGTTGATCATTTTCATGATTGCGGCGCCATTGGCGACCGTGGACATCACCGTGGATCTGCCCAGTGCATCCGCGCAGGCGGCGCCTCGGCCGGACAAGCCGATCTTTCTGAGTCTCAGGGTGGACCGATCGCTTGTCCTGGGTGACGCCCCGGTGACGCCGGAAAATCTGCGGCCGGCGCTGGATCAGGCGAGCGGCGGCGACAGGACACAGCGGGTGTTCGTGCGTGGTGACAAAGCCGTGCCTTACGCCGCCGTGATGCAGACCCTCGATGCGCTGCGGGCCGCCGGTTACCTGAAGGTCGCGCTCGTGGGCATGGAGGCGCCGTCCAAGCCATGATCGCGGCCTTGGCAAAATCCGGCGGCGTGCGTAATGGCTGGTTGCCATGGCTTGCCAGCCTGGCCCTGGTGCTTGCTGTCCACATCATGGTCTTGCTGCCGCTGCGCAGGACGGTCATAGCCCAAGGTCCGGCGATCCTGGAGGCGATCATGATGGATCTTGCCCCCGAACCAGCGGCTCCACCGGAACCGCTGTCGCAGCCGGAGCCGCAGGCAGAACTCTCTCCTCCAGAACCTGCGCCTCCGGCCCCGCCAGAGCCGGTCGCAACGCAGGAGCCTGTCGCAACGCTACAGCCCGTTGAAACACCGGAGCCTGCCTCGCAGCCTGAACTCGCTCTGCCGCCGGAACCGCAGGCCATGGCGCCGGAGGCCGCTCCGCCGAAGCCGGAGGCTGAAATGCCGGTACGGCCGCGGCTTGTCGATGTGCCGCGCCCAAAGCCAGAGCCTCGGATTGCGCAGGCGAAACCGAAGACACCTCGCCAGGAAACGGAAGCTCAGGCCGCGGCACCGCCGCCCGCGAACGCTTCGAATGTTCCGCCCGGACCAGCCGCGTCAGCACCCGCCGGTCAGGCCCAGGCGGATTGGGAGGGCGCATTGGTCGCCCACCTTGCCCGCTTCAAGCGGTTTCCGCCGGCTGCACAGCGGCGTGGGGAACAGGGTGTCGTCCTGATGCGCATCGCCATCAGCCGCGCCGGCACCGTTCTGTCCATGACGGTGGCGAATGGTTCTGGCTACGCGGATCTGGACGCGGAAGGCCAGGCGTGGATACAGCGCGCGCAACCCCTGCCCGCTTTTCCACAGGAAATCACCGCGTCACAGATGTTGATAATGGTCCCGCTGCGCTTCACGCTGCGATGATTCGTGCCGGTAGTTGCCATCCACCATTTGAGCCCGCCAGGACAGCATGCGCCGCCGCACTTGCCCTTCCTGCCAGGGCGGAGTCACACTCAAACCCAGCTAATAATTACCCAGGGAGCCGAACCATGACCGTGAAGAGCAAGGGATTTCTCCGCCACGTCGCGCTGAGCGTTGCCGACCCATGGGAAACAGCCGAATTCTACAAGGCGACTGTTGGACTTGAGGAAGTCGCCGAACTCGACGGACCGCTGGCCGAGGGCGTGTTCCTGACCGACGGCGTGGTCAACCTCGCAATCCTGCACTTCAAGTCCGATGAGGCCTCCCAGGGAACCGGCGTGGATTTCGTCGGCATCCACCATATCGGCTTCTGGGTGGACGACGTGATCGTATCCGGGTCAGCAGGCCCGCGCCGCGGGTGGCACCTGGATCATGGGCGACCCCAACAACCCCGATGGCTACGAGGTCAAGCACACCGACCTGTCCGGGATCATCTTCGACATCGCGGCACATGGCTGGGCCGGTTCGCAGAAGCGCCCTGGTGAGGCGGAGAACGAGTCCACCCCAATCCTCGCCGCCGACTGGCGAAGTTCGACGAGCGCCGCGAAGCCGCCCGGCGGAAAATCGAAGCCAACAAAATGGCCGGAGGCCTCACGCCGTGACCGGATGAACAACGAAGCGGGCCCGCGCGTGGCCCCGGACGCGGCGCCTAGAAGTCAACAGTCAGGCGGGGCGATCCAATCCAGGGTCGCCCCGCTTTTCATCGTCATACCAGCTTCCTGGACCGCCTGTTCAGCCCACGTGTTCGCCTGCGGCCCGCGCACCAGTTTGCCTGGCAGGGTGCCGGTCGCCTGGCCGTCGCGGAACGTCACCTGCCCAGAAACGATCGTCGCGTCGTAGCCGCTGACCTTCTGCAGCAAGCGCTTGCCGCCCGCCGGCAGGTCGCTGACCACATACGGCGACCCTGCGCCAAGCTTCTCCCAGTCGATGATGTTGACGTCGGCCTTCTTGCCGGCCGCCAGCACGCCGCGGTCATGCAGCCCGGCGGCCCCGGCGGTGTCGGACGTCAGGCGGCGGATCAGTTCGGCGACGTCCCAGCGCTTCTGCTGCCGGCCCCAATGCGACAGCAGCCAGGTCTGGTATCCGGCATCAAGAATGAACGCCACATGCGCGCCGCCGTCGCCCAGCCCCATGATGCAGTTGCGATTGTCCAGCAGCGTTTCCGGCATCGACAGATCGCCGTAAGCATAGTTGCCCAGCGGATGATAGATGAAATTGGCGCCGTCATCCTCGATCAGCATGTCGTAGGCGACTTCCTGCGGAGACCGGTTCCCGCGTGCCGCGATCGCCGCGACGCTGTCCTCTTTCTTCGGCTGATAGTTCGGCGGATTGCCGAAACGGAACATGAAGTCGAACGACATCCGGTGGAACAGCGGGAACGTGCTGTCCTTCTTCGGGATCCTCGCCCAGGATCCTCGCCCGCACCGCCGGATCGCTCATCCGCCGGGCCCGTTCCGCCACCGGCAGATGGGCGATTTCCTTGTAGGTCGGACAGCCGGAGAACGGGTTCTGGCTGCCGGCCAGTCCCAGCAGCACACCGATCGCCCGCGGTGCGACCACCGGACGGATCGGCAGCCCGTCGCGCGCCGCCTTGTCCGCATGCTTGATCAGGTCGCGCCACACCTCCGGCCGCGAATGCCGCTGGGTCAGCGTGAATACCGCCGGCCGGCCGCACGCCTCGATCACCCGGCGCAGCATGGCGAATTCTTCGTTGTGGTCCGGCGCCCATTCGGACACCATCTCCAGCATCCCCGACCCGGCATCCTTCATGCCCAGGGCGATGCCGCGCAGTTCTTCCTCCTGCGCGCGCAGCGTTGGCGTCGGATCACCCCGCAGCGTCTTGTGCGACAGGCTGCGGGAAGTGGAGAACCCGAACGCGCCGGCCTGCATCGCGTCCTTCGCGATCTGGCGCATCTGCGCGATATCGCCCTGGTTGGCATTTTCCAGGTTGATCGCGCGGTCGCCCATGACGAAGACGCGCACCGCGGCATGCGGCAGCAGCGCGCAGATGTCGATATCGCGCTGCCGGCGGTCCAGCGCGTCCAGGTATTCGCCGAACGATTCCCACTCCCACTTCAGGCCCTCGTGCATGACCGCGCCGGGAATGTCCTCGACGCCTTCCATCAGCTCGATCAGCCGCTCCCGGTCCGCCGGCTTGCAGGGGGCAAAGCCTACGCCGCAATTGCCCATGACCGCGGTGGTGACACCGTGCCAGGAGGACGGCGCCATGTGGCTGTCCCAGACCGCCTGCGCGTCGTAATGCGTGTGGATATCGACGAAACCCGGAGTGACCAGCTTGCCCTTGGCATCGATCTCTTCCGCGCCGGCGCCCGTGACCGCGCCCACGGCGGCGATCTTGTTGCCGATAATCCCGACATCGGCCTCACGCGGCGGGCTGCCGGTGCCATCGACGACGGTGCCGCCACGGATGACCAGATCAAATGCTGGCATTGGACTTTCTCCTGGATGATTGGCATCGATCCTGATCCAGCCTGCCCGAGGTAGCAAGTTTAGGGCCGGCGAGTTGTCTGGAGCCGGCCGATGCAGATCAGCCGCGAGGACCGCGTACGGATGGAGCGGGCGCATGTAGCCGCCTGGCCCGCATTGCAGACGGCGAATATCGAGGGCTGGCTGTGGCGATCCTCCGGCGGCGGGTCGCAGCGGGCCAATTCCGTCTCGACGATTGATTTCAATAGCAACGACCTCGACGCCGCGATCGACACAATCGAGGCTCGGTATTGCGCGTTCGGAGCGCCCACGCGGTTTCAGACCTTCGATGAGACGGAGCCGCGGGCGTTGCCGGATGCGCTAAAGCGGCGAGGATATGGCGCGGGCGAGTCTACGCGGACGATGTTCAGGCGCCCCGGGTTCAAGCACTCTGCGCCGCTTGCCGCGCCGCGTGAAGTGGAAATCCGGGACAGCCCCTGGGATGAATGGCTTTCAGTTTATATGGGTGCCATCACGCCGGATCGGCGTCTCATAAACTCCTCGATATTATCAAGGATTCCAGAACCGAGGGCGTTCTTTGCTTGTCATGACGGCGGGCGGATTATCTCCACCGCGCTGTGCGTCATCAGCCACGGTTGCGCCGTGGTCGAATGTGTCGCGACCCGGACTGACGCGCGCCGCCAATCCGGGGCGGCACGTGTGATGGCGGAACTGCTGCATTGGGCGATCCAAGAGGGCGTCGATATGATCGGGCTACAGGTTGTCGCCACCAACATCGCCGCCGTACGGTTATATCGAGTTGCTTGGTTTCGTTGCCAATGCAACTAACCGGTTCTGGCTGAAGTAGCCCTGCCAACAGTTTCAGCGGCAGTTGATCGACGTTGCTGTTGGTGGCGATCCATTGGCGTCATAGTGGACCTCACAGGTGCGGATGCTGTCAGTCAGGCGGAACGACACGACCAAGCTGGTGCCGGAATAGCCGCAGGACAGCCAGGTTCCGGATCCGGATGGTGAGAAGCGCCAAGTATTCGTGAATGACTTTCCGCTTTTCCGCGTATTGGCGGGTGCGAGCCATGCCAGTTCGTCCGGCATCCCGTCCGAGAACTGGACGTTTACCCAAAGATGGCGTGCGTCACTGTCGAACGGCCGCATGCTGGAAGGCAGATCAACGACCTTCTGTTCTATCCTCAATTGTTCAGGGCAGTGCACTGGTTCAGCGTGTCCAGGTGCGTTCGGTTCGGCCCAGAAGCCCAAGGTTAGCGTCATGTGCCGTAGACCGCTTGACCACCCAGCCAATTTTCACCTCAGGACGCGAGCAAAGACCTTAGCACGGAGTAGACGAAGAACCACGAAAAAGCGGAGAGGAAACTGAAGCGGGCCCGCTTGGCCGGAAATCGCCCTGTACCGCCGGAGGTCGATCCAACCTGTCGCCACCATCCGGCAGGGCCAGCCTTGGTCCTGCGCTAACTCAACGGCCATGACCACACGATCAACCATGTCCCGATCACGGCCACCAGCACGGACAAAGGCAGGCCCAGCCGCCAGTAGTCCCCAAAGCGGTAACCGCCGGGACGCATCACCAGCGTGCTGTTCTGGTGACCGATCGGCGTCAGGAAATCACAGGCGGCACCAAATGCCACCGCCATCAGGAAGGGGTCCACCGCATAGCCCAGGTTCTTGGCGACCGCCGCTGCTACCGGTCCCATCACCACCACCGCGGCAGCGTGATGGAGAAATGGCGTTACCAGCATCGAGACCACCAGGATCAGCCCGACCGCCATCATTCCCGACAAGTGGCCGGCCAACACCGTCAAGCCGTCCGCCATCAGGCCCGCGGCGCCAGTGTCCTTCAGCGCCTCGCCTACCGGGATCAGGCAACCCAGCATCACGATGACCGGCCAGTCGATGGCCTCGTAGGCCTCCCGCACAGAAATCAGCCTCAGCAGCAAAATCACCGTCGCGGCGACGAAGAAGCCGACCTCGACCTCCACCAGCCGCAAGCCGACCGCCAGCAGCGCCGCGCCCAGAACCACCAGCGGCAGGTATCGGCTGCGACGCCGGCCGATGGCAAGATTGCGCTCCGCCAGCGGCAGCAGGTCGAGTTGTTGCAGCGCCTCGTTCAAGCGGCTGGTGCGCCCCTGCAGGACCACGATATCGCCCGCCACGAAACTGCGCTGCCACAAGCGATCCGGCGTCGCCCCCGGCCCTCCGGCAGCCAGCAGGTTGATCTCGAACCGGGACCGCAGACGCAGCGTCTTGACTGTCTGCCCGATCAGGCCCGAGGCCGGGGCCACGACCGCCTCGACCGTCTCCACATCGTCTTCCTTGTCCTCCGGCTTCAGACCGGCCGCCGCATCGTTGTTCAACAACGACAGCCTGTCCTGATCGATCAATGGCTGCAACGCCGCCGGATCACCCTGCAGGATCAGGATATCATCAGCGTACAGAACCCAGTGACCACGCGGAACATAGCGATGGGACTGCTCACGGATGATGGCGGCGACGATCAGGTGATGGTCGGTCTCGTTCTCCAGGGCTTCGACGGTCTGCCCGACAAGCTTCGAGTCCGCGGGCAGCAGAGCCTCGGTCGTGTAGTCCTCCATCTTGAAGCGTTTGCCGCTGGCGGACTGGCCACGCCGGTTCGAGGGCAGCAACCGCCATCCGATGCTGAGGAAACCCACCGCCACCAGCGATAGCGGCAGGCCGATCGTTGTGTAGTCAAACATGCCGTACGGATGGCCGGCCACCTGTTCACGAACCTGGGAGATCAGGATGTTCGGAGAAGTGCCGATCTGCGTGATCGTTCCGCCAATCAGCGAACCGAAGGCAAGCGGCATCAGGTAGCGCGACGGCGACCGGTTCTGCCGCTCCGCCGCCTGGATGGCGACCGGCATGAAAATTCCAAGCGCGCCGACGTTCTTGACGAACGCGGACAGAAAGGTGACGGACGCGGTCAAAATGCCGATCTGCGCGGTTGTCGAACGCATCCGTTCCAACAGCCAACGCATACCGCGTTCAACCACCCCGGAAACCGCCACTGCTCGGCTGATCACCAAAACCGACGCGATGATAATGACAACGGAACTGGAAAACCCGGTGAACGCCTTATGCGCGGGCACTACGCCAAGAAGTGTGGCGGCACTTAGAGCGGTGGCCCCAACCAGGTCGTACCGCAACCGGTCGGATAGAAAAAGCCCAAGCATGCCGGCGATAATCGCCAGAGCTTCAATCTGGTGCAGCGTCAACGTCTCTCTCACCCGGAATAGCCTGCCGGGTGAGTTCGTGACTGGTCAGCAAAAATTCAATTCACGCATCAAAGAATACCAGCGTCCTCAATTCGATGCTCTCCCGAGGCAGCATATCAGCCGGAGCGTTCGGATCGGCGAACGACGTGTGCGGCATGAACCGGGCGCGGCCATCGGTTCGTGAATCAAAGCACTTCAGCAGCAACGCCTCATCCGCCTGCATCGCCGGCGCGTAATACCACCGGTGCCTCGGGTTATAGGTCAGGCCGTAGATTTCACCTTTGCGATCGCGATAGATCAGGTCTTGCGGCACCAGGTCACCATCAGCGACCGAGGATGCGTCGCACACCGCCAGCGGCGCATCAAACAGCGGGCCGCGGATCGGCCTCCAGACGTTGACTATGGCAAAGCGGCGGTTGAGCAGATCATCCGCCTCCGCTCCCATCAGGTCGCGCACACGCTGCGGCCCCGAGACCTCCGTGTAGTCGCCGTGGATGCGCGTTACCGGCTGGCGGGGGATCCCTGGTGTGCGATCCTCGACACCGGGGGTGCGGCGGCGAATAGTGTGGTCGAACACCACGACACGGCTGCCGCCGGTCGCCTGTTTCACAAGGTCCTCCGCTTCCCGGTAATAGGTGGCCTTCAGTTGCGCCTCGTCGTAAAAATCGGACACCGCGGTTGGCGCCGGGACCAGGGCAAAGCCCTGCACTTCCAGCGTCAGGCCATCCGCGAGGGGCCGCATGTCGAAGATCGGCACGCTATGAGGCTCATTGACGATATTGCTCTTCGGCACTCCATCGGGCGGATCATAGGTATAGGTATGGGGCTTCTCCGGGGTCCTGGCCAGATAAACCACCTCACCAATAACCTGGGGAAGCGAGGAAACAACGTCCATGATACCTGTACCTCCTTGCTAATCGGATGCGGCACACCGATCTGTGTGGAGACGCAGGTGGGATGCGTTTCCCCCTTTGGCAAGTTAAATATGAGGAAAGGGCTGAGCAGAGTGACTGAGCGGACGCCAATGGCGGAACGGATCATCGAGGCAGCGGATCGCCTGTTCTATCGGAACGGTATTCGCGCCGTTGGAGTGGATACCGTCGCCGCCGAGGCCGGGATCAGCAAGCGTTCCCTGTACGACACTTTTGCCTCGAAGGACGCTTTGATCGCGGCCTACCTGCGCCAGCGCATCCAGCCCCCGCCGGCGTCTGACCTGCCGCCCGCCGAACAAATCCTGGCGCTGTTCGACCAGCTTCACAGCCGCTTCGCAAAAGGGGACTTTCGCGGCTGCCCGTTCGTCAATGCGGTTACCGAGCTGGCCGCTGACTGCGAAGCGGCCCGCTCGATTGCCCTTTCGTATAAGCAGGGACGGCGTCGATACGTCGCGAATTTGCTGGAACAGGCCGGCGCGCGCGATCCGCAGGTATTAGCTGGCCATATCGTCCTGCTCTTCGAGGGCTCGATCGCGGCGATGCTAGTGGAGCAGGATCCTGATGTGGCGCTTCAGGCGCGGCAGGCTGCCTTGGTGCTGATGCGGGCCGATGGCGTGGAATTATCATAAAGCGCGGCGCGATCTCATGCAGCGGCGATCATCGCGGGCTGAGCCATCGAGGCCGCCGGCAGTCCGTGCTGGGACGGGCGAAAGCGCAATAGCGGTTGCTCCAGATACCGATAGGACAGTTCCGCCAATACGAATGGAACCACGATCGCGATGATCGCACAGCCCAGGGCAGGCACCTGTCCAGGCTCGAACAGCCGTACCTCGACGACATCCGCCAGGACGGTAAGATGCATGAGGTACAGCGCGTAGGACCGGGCAGCAAGCCAGCGCACCGGTTGTTCGAACCATGCCGCGGTTCGGGTCAGACGCAGGGCCGCCGGCAGACACAACGCTCCACCGATGACTTGGAGATTCGCGGTCAATGGTCCCGCCAGGCGTCCGGCCAACGGAAGCAGGTCCGCCCATGCGACGCCGATCAAGGTCAGGCCGAGCATGAGAGTCAGCCATGGCAGGCGAAATAACCGATTGCGGTCCAGGTATAGCCGAGCCATCAGGACTCCATACGCGATCTCATCGATGCGGAAGAATACCAATGGCCGACGCTCCATGTAAAACAAGCACAACGCGAGCGGCACCAGCATGAATATGCCAAGGCACCATGGCAACGCCCGCCGCCCGCCAGTTTGCCTGGACAGAATGATCAACATTGCACCAAACAGCAAGTAGAACCACTCCTCGATCGTCAGGGACCAAGTGACGGCGAAGTAGTAATCAGCTGGCATTTCGGTCAGAAAGTTCTGGGTCAGCGTGAGGAAACGCAAAGCCGTCACGATCCCATCCTGCGCGGGCGGGAACACGCAGAGCAGCATTGCCAGCCAAACAAAGTATAGCGGCAACGTCCGAACCGCCCGCCGGACCATGAAAATGTAATAGTCGCGCCACCCCGGACGGGCGCTGACGATGCCGATCAGGATCCGACCAATCAGGAACCCACTCAGGGCAAAGAAGATTTCGACACCGGTATCTCCGACAATATCCATGACCGCCGGCACATGGAAATCGAACCAGTAGCCGAAATGGCCGCTCCAATGACTGACCAGAACCATCAGCACGGCACTGGCCCGCAACAGATCAAGGCCCAGGTTCCGGCCGGTCGTAACGTGGATTGGTGGCAAACGCTCGCTCCGGCATACACTAGGACCACTCGCGAAGGCCGCGCGAGCGCTTGTGCATCCTATTGCCTGGAAACGGTTAAGACTTCGCTAACGGCAAATACGTGGAGGAACATAAGCCCGGCTGAACAGTCCAGCCTGATAAAGTCGCCCACACATACAACAGCGCGCTGCCCTCTCCAGCAGCCGACAGCGACGTATTAGCTGCCTGGATCGTTCAACCTACCCGAAAGCGCCAACCTCGTGCGTCACCGCCGTCGCAATTTCCCGAACCATCGCGAACAACCGCCGCATTGGCGCGAAAATCTCCTCGTGCTCTCGCGCATAGGCCGCGGAGCGACGGTCAGGTGCCGGCTCGCCAAAGTCGCAATCCGCGGCGGGGTCAGTGGCGGAGGGGAAGATTTCGGACAGCATCGTCAGCGACGCATCGATGTCCAGCCGCAGAATCGCCGCCTCCATCGCCAGGCGCGTCACGCCGTGGCGGGGCGAAAAATCGGGAATTTCCGTCGCCAGCAGCCAGATTCGGTGGATCAGCGCCAGTCGTAACGCATGCAACAGGATTTCCCGGTTCGCCATGTGCGGCACGTCCGGCCATGTGACCCTCAGGGCTAGATGATCGGCCGAGATCCGCCGGAACATCGACTGCGCCGCCGCCCAGATATCCAGCCGCTCCAGCGCCCGGGCAACCGCGACAAGCGCCTCTCGCCGGCCAGGGCGCCTGGTGTGCGCGGCCCGGTCCAGCCACGTCCCGGGATCAAGCGATGCAATCACCGCGCGCAACACCTCGATATCGGAATGCGCCAGCCCGTGGCTCGCCAGATCCATCGCCCGCTTAAACCGCCGGCTGGTCTGGCGAAGCTCGTTGAAAGTCTCCGGATGGCGTGCCGCCGCCGCGCCGATGCCTTGCAGCGTGTTCGCGCACCAACCTATCTGCTGCAGGATCGCGTTATTCGGGATCGCGCGCAATTCGCTCGGATGGCGAATGCGGGCTGCCCCACCCATGCCATCGGTCTGTCTGGCGGCGGGACGTGATCCGGTGCGATCAAGTAATGACGGTCCAAACGCACCCAACAGCGCGGCGTAACCGGCGTCCTCCACCAGCCCTTCCATGTTGGAGCGGATCGTGGCGAAAAAATCGGCGGCGAAATCAGGATCGGCATACACCGGGTCCTCGATCGGCCCCGCCGCCGGATGATACGTCTGCTCGGCTATGCGTGTAATCGTTGCCAGCGCCAATTCCGGGGTTCCGAACAGCAGGTATCCATCACCACCCTGGAACGCCGATTCCTCCCGCACCTTCAGGCCCGCTCGGCCCAGCGCTTGGCGGGAAGCAGTCGGCGACAAATACTTCAGCCGGTCGGCGAGCGAACCGGGATGCGCGCCGCGGCCGATACTCTCGCCGTGCGTGTCGAACAGGATGACCTCGACGCCCGTCACGCCGTGATGCTCCAGCGTATGACCGATCTTCAGCCGCAGCCGTTCGATCAGGTAGCTTGCGGCGAGTTGTCCGACATAGCGTCCGGAATCCGAGTAGCCGAACTGCAGTGCCAGCCTGCCTGTCTTCTTCAGGTAATCGCGGTAATGCGGACTGCGAAGAGCCTCTTCCAGAACAACCGCACCCTGCTCCAGTGCCTCCGCCGTCTCGAACAGCGGCGAAATTTCCACGTGCTGCTCCACCCCGAACAACCGGGCGAGCCAAAGTGCCGCGAGAAGCGTATAGCCCGTTTCGGTTTCGGCGATCAGGAAACGAACCGGCACCGACCCGTCGACATGCTTGACGATCTGGGCCACGGTCATCATCAGTTTCGCCGCCGAGGCCTGCTCGCCCAGCAATGCACCAAAGTCAACCGGCTCCGGCTTTACTGTATCCAAGGCGGCGTTGATCGCCGCGAACAGTGCACGCCGGCGAGACGGGTCCTCCGGCGGATCGGCGATGCCCAGCCGCTGGCGAATGACGTTGTGCAGTTGTGCCGCGTTCAGCCGCGTGTGGGTGTGGGCCAGTGCCATGCCATGCGACACCAGCCCTGCCCGCGCTACCGTCAGCGCCAGTTTCTCATGATCCTCGGCCTTTGCGATGGCCGCGCGGAACAGCGGCAACAATGGCGCCGGCGACGGTCAGCGCGGTTTCCCTGGACGCCAACCAGGGCCTTCGCGAATGCGGCGACCTTTACTGGCTCCGGCTGATCGGGACACAGCTCGATCTGGTGATCAACCGCATCCCTGGCCTCAGCCACCCGCTCCGCCAAGGCCGCACCGCTCGCCATGACGGAAACCTGTGCATGCAGGCGGATAAGCTGCAGCCGCTTCATCTCTAGCCGTAGCCGCAGCGTATCCCACCAGCCGATATCCGTCCGCCCATCGGTGTCATAGCCCACCCAGGTGGACAAGATCACCGGACGGGGCGTGAGTTCGGTCCACCGGTCCGCCCATGTCGCCGCGAGCGACGGAAATCAGCGCGGCGTTGAAACGATCGATTGCGTCGCGGCCATTGGCGATCGCAGCGGCGGCTTGCTCGAACTCGCTCCGCAGGGTGATGGGCGGAGGCCGATGCGATTCGAAGGATTGCCACCGGACGGCCACACGCCGCCTCGGCCAAAGCCTGGTTAACCGGCAGCGGCAGCGAAAACGTGGGATGTGCGGTGAACACCGCGGCGAACCGGGTGCGTTCCGTCAGTGCCTGGTATTCCGCCCAGCGCACCGGGCTGTCATTGGGATCAGGACGCAACAGATGTTGCGCCAGGCTAGCCAGGATGCCGTCGTTGGTTTCGGTGTCGATGCCACCGAGATAAACGCCGATACGCCCGGCGCGATCGTTGAAGGCGGCGTCGCGCAGATGACGGATCAGGCCGGAAATATCCGCCTCCGTCAGGTCGCCCGCGTCCAAGCTGACGGGTGATCGCCAGGGACACCAGCAAAACCGGGTTGCCGAATGGATCCTCCTCCGCCCGCCCACCAAGGCGTGCGGTAAGGTCCAGGAGTTCCTGGGCCAAGGCGTGAAACCGGCGAAGGCCGCTGGCACATCTGGCATCGGAGGAGTGTGATCCGGATTGTGCGACGCAGCAAGCACGCCAAGCCCGAAATCTTCCTGCCTTATACCGGCACAACGTCGTCCACCCGGCCGTCCGACAGATGCACCTGCCGATCGCAGCGGGCCGCCAGGCTGCGGTCGTGGGTGATCAGCAACAGCGTCGTCCCGGAGCGTCGGCGCAGCGCGAACAGCAGGTCGATCACCGATTCACCGGTGGCATGGTCAAGATTACCGGTGGGCTCGTCCGCCAGCAGCAACGCCGGTTCGGGGGCGAATGCCCGGGCAAGGGCTGTGCGCTGCTGTTCGCCGCCCGATAACTGACCCGGAAGATGCGTCAGGCGATGCCCGAGCCCCACCGATTCCAGCGCCGCCCGCGCTCGGTCTCCGGCGTTGCGCACGCCGGCCAGTTCCAGCGGGATTGCCACGTTTTCCAGCGCCGTCATGGTCGGGATCAGGTGAAACGCCTGAAATACGATGCCCACGCGCTCCCGCCGCAGTCTCGCCAACGCATCCTCGTTCAGCCGGGTGATCTCCTGTCCATCAAACGAAACGCTGCCCGATGTGGCACGTTCAAGGCCGGCCAGCACCATCAGCAAGCTGGTTTTGCCAGACCCCGAGGGACCAATCAGCCCAACCGCCTCGCCCTTGGCCGATGTCCAGATCGACACCACGCAATATATTGACCGGTCCGGCGGCGGACGGCACGGTCAAGAACAGGTCCCTGATCCGCACCAGCGGTGTGGGCGATAGCGGAGAGCTGCGGAATGGCATCCATCGGGCGTGTATATTGGGACGCGGGGTGGCTGCGAAAGGGCTGGCTGCGAAAGGCTGGCTGCGTGGCGATTGTATTAACATTTGGTGCACTCGGATCGACGGCATCCGCATTGGGCGCTCCACCGCGGCTTCTGGTGCTCGGCGATTCGCTGACCGCCGGCTTCGGGTTGGCGCACGACGACGGATTCCAGGTCCAGCTGCAGCAAGCGCTGAAGGCGCGCGGTCATCAGGTCATCATGATCGACGGCGCGGTATCCGGCGACACGAGCGCGGGCGGACGAGCGCGGTTGGATTGGGCACTTGGCGACGGCGCCGACGCAGCAATTGTCGAGTTGGGCGCGAACGACGGTCTGCGCGGGCTCGACCCTAAGGACATGGCGGCGAACCTTGGCTGCCATCCTGGACTCGCTTGGCCGCTAAACATATCCCGGTCTTGCTCACGGGGATGTATGCACCGCCTAACCTTGGCCCGGATTACCAGGAATCCTTTCGTGCGGTATTTGACCGGCTTGGGAAGCGGCCGGGCGTGCTGTATGATCCGTTCTTCATGGAGGGTGTGGCGATGCACCCTGAACTGATCCAGGCGGACCATTTGCACCCGAACGCGGAAGGGGTGAAGCACGAGGTTGCACGACTCCTGCCGCTTGTGGAACAATTGCTCGGTAAAGCCCATCCCGCGTGAGGTTGACAGCATGAGATTATTTGTCGCCCTCGACTTGCCTTGGATCCTGCGGGAGCGGATATCGGCCTTGGCCGGGGCCGGAATTCCAGGTGCACGCTGGGTACCGCCGGAGAATTATCATCTTACTTTACGGTTCATTGGTGAAACGCCTGGATACCGCGCGGAGGATATCGACATCGCGCTGGCAGGGTTGCGCGCGCGCGGGTTTTCGCTGACCCTCGCCGGTGTGGGGACCTTCACCAAGGGCGGCAGAAGCACGGCACTCTGGGTGGGGGTTGAGCGGAATCCACAGCTGGATCATCTACAGAACAAGATAGAGACCGCGCTGCAGCGTTGCGGCCTGGAACCGGAACGCCGCCGATTTCAGCCGCATGTCACCCTTGCGCGGCTGGACAATGTGCCGGAGGGGAAGCTGGTCTCCTTCGTCCAGGCACACAATCTATTCCGTGCCGACCCGATGCCGGTGGAACACTTCACTCTGTTCAGTTCCCAGTTGGGGAAGGAGGCTTCGGTTTATACCGCCGAGGTGGAGTACGGGCTGGCGTAACCCTCCGTGAAGGTTCCATGACGGTTGTCCCGGCAAGTAATCATCTAAGTTCCTGTTGTACAAATCAGCCGAGCGTCGGGACACGATGACCTCAGCATCCCGCGGTTCCTCCACTGAGCCTTGCCCAAGGGCTTGCGGTCGTGTTCCTTTCCGGCGGTTGAAAGGATCCAGACCGTGGTCAAACCTCTGCAAGGCCTGCTCGTGATTTCCCTGGAGCAAGCCGTCGCTGCCCCCTATTGCGCCGCGCGGCTGGCTGACGCGGGCGCGCGCGTGATAAAGATAGAACGTCCGGAAGGCGATTTCGCCCGATCCTATGACTCTGCGGTCCAGGGCCTGTCGAGCTACTTCGTGTGGCTGAACCGCGGCAAACAGAGCCTCGTCGCCGACATCAAGCAACCGGCGGACTTGGCGCTGCTGCACCGCCTGCTTTCGAAAGCCGACGTGTTCATCCAGAACCTCGCGCCCGGCGCCGCCGCGCGGTCTGGCCTTGGATCAGAAGCGTTACGTGAAAAGTATCAAAGACTGATCACTGTCGACATCTCAGGCTACGGCGAAAGCGGTGAATACGCCACGATGAAGGCATACGACCTGTTGGTGCAGGCGGAATCCGGCTTGGCGATGGTCACCGGTCACCCCGCCGGACCAGGCCGCGTAGGTGTTTCCATCGCTGATGTCGGTTGCGGGATGAACGCCTATACAGGTGTCCTGGAGGCACTGATCGAGCGCACCCGCACCGGACGCGGCAAGGGCCTGAAGGTCAGCCTGTTTGACGCGGTCGCTGACTGGATGAATGTTCCGCTACTGTATTTCGACGACACCGGGAAGGCACCGCCCCGTCTGGGCCTGGCGCACCCGTCGATCTGCCCGTATGGCGCATTTACCACCCAGGACGGGGCGCTGATATTGATCTCTATCCAGAACGAACGCGAGTGGGCCGCTTTTTGCGCTGGCTTCCTGGACGCGCCGGATCTGCCGAAGCAACCCGGCTTCGAAAGCAATAATATCCGGGTCGCGAACCGCGCCGTGGTGGACGCCAGGGTCGGACAAACCTTCGCAGCCCTGACAAGGGACCAGGCCGCGGCGAAACTTCGGGCATCCAACACGGCCTATGGGTTCGTCAACGATCTTGCCGCGCTGCGCCATCATCCGGCACTGCGCCGCACGGCGGTTACACTGCCCGGCGGTGGCGTGGCGCAGATCATAGCGCCGGCGGTGATCCGGGTCGGCGAGACGGTCGAACTCGGCGGCGTGCCGGCCATCGGGCAAAACAGCGATTCCATCAGGACGGAGTTCGCGGGCTGAGTATCGGCCGCGGTTCACCTACCATTGCTTTGCGGCGCCGTTGCTGACCACAGCGGCATGCCCTACGTTTGCTTGAATGCGCCCTGGCGAACGGCAACGCCAAGCTTGGCCGGATCACCGGTCTCCTAACCTTGAAGGGTAACGACATGGGACTTTTGGATCAGGTTGTCGGCAGTTTCTTAGGTGGTTCGGGGGGAAGTTCGCCGCTGCAGAACGTGCTGATGAACATGCTGAGTGCCCAGCAGGGCCAGCAAGGCGAATTCAATCAGGGACAACAGGGCGGATATAACCAACAGCAAGGCGGATATAATCAACAGGCCATGGGCGGCGGACTGAATGGCCTGCTCGCCAGCTTCGCGCAGGCTGGTCTCGCTCACATCGCGCAGTCCTGGGTCAGTAATGGGCCAAACCAGCCCGTATCCCCGGATCAGTTGCAGTCAGCACTTGGCCAGAACCAGGTTCAGTCCATGGCCAACCAGGCGGGCATGGCGCCGCAGGACTTTTTGGCACAACTCAGCCAGCACCTGCCCAATGTGGTCAACGGCCTGACGCCGAACGGGCGTGTTCCAGATGAAGGAACCATATCTGTTTGACCGGGCGAAATCTGCGCCGCGGAGTGTAGCCATGATCTCCCGAAAGGCCCTGTTCCCCCGCAAGGCCCTGTTCCCCCGCAGGGCTGGGGCCTTCGTGGCCGCATTCATCCTGATCGCGCCCGGTTTGCCGGCGCGGGCCGAAAACCAGATGGGATACCGGCTGTTGTCCGCGCAGGAGGCCGCCGCGTTGCCTCGTAACCATGGGGCGCTGGGCTTGGATGTCGAGCGGGGTCAGCAGATCACCGATGGCGGCATGACCTTCGACATCATCCGGGTAAAGCAGGTGAAGGCAGGCTCCGCGGGCGCGCGGGCAGGCTTCCAGCAGGGCGACCAGATCATCGCGCTCGACGGCCGGGTGTTTCCCACATTAGCGGCGTTCGCCCTCTACATCGGATCGGCTTCACCCGGCAGCCAGATGATGGTCGATTACATGCCATCCGGTCGTGGACCACAGCAGGCCGAGCGCGTTGTTGTCACCGTTGGTCAGGCGGGCACTGGTCAGCCTGGGCAGAATGCGCCGGCAACTCCTGATCCCGGAGTTCAGCAATCGCAGGGAATGTCGACCGGGACACGCATCGCCATCGGCGCAGCGGCGGTCGCTCTGTTGGGCTGCTACAAGGTCGGCTGTTTTAACCGTCACGCCGGGGCAGCTAATGGCCAACCGGCGACTCCACGTGGCCCGTAAGCCGCATCCTGCCCGTAAGGCACGCCCCGTAAATTCGGCGCCTCATGCGGCAGGCCGCTGCCACCCCGCGATGTGGCGCCTTGCCTGGCTACCGGTTCGCCGCCGCTCCGATCCAGACCTCCCGGTATAACCCCACTATTTCCTTGGCCGTGGGAACAAGGGGATTATTCGCCGGACTGCCCGATGCCAACGCTTGTTCCGCCATCAGGGTCAACTTGCCGGTCCAGGCCGCCTCACTGATCCCATAGTCCGCCGGGGTCGGCACCGACAGATCCCTGTTCAGCCGCTCCAGCCCGGTGATCAGCTTGGCCGCGGCCACCGCGTCATTATCCGCCCCCTCGGCGAACCCGATCCGCCGGGCAGCCTCAGCGTAGCGCGGCTCGGCCCCCGCGACCGAATAGCGGGTGATAGCCGGCAGCAGCATCGCGTTCGACAACCCATGAGGCACGTGGAAATGGGCTCCAATCGGCCGCGACATCCCGTGCACCAATGCGACCGAACTATTGGAGAATGCCAGGCCAGCCTCGGTCGCACCCAGCATCATAGCCTCGCGGGCGGCCGCATTGTTCGGTTCGGCGTACGCTGAACGAATGTTCGCGCCGATCAGCGACATCGCCGACAGTGCCAGCGCATCAGAAATCGGATTGGCTCGCTTGGACACATACGCCTCCAGCGCATGGGTCAGGCTGTCCACGCCGGTATCCGCGGTGGTGCGCGGCGGAACCGAGTAGGTCAGCTCGTAATCGACCAGAGCCGCCAACGGCAGCGCCCCCAGCCCCGCGATCAGCATTTTTTCGTCGTGCTCGGTGTCGGTGATGACCGTGAAGCGGGTGCACTCGCTTCCGGTCCCGGCGGTGGTTGGAATGGCGATCACGGGCAGCGCGCCCTTATCGGCGGCGAACGGCGCCTTGAAGTCGCGCATCTTGGTCATGCCGGCTTTGGCACCCGCCGCCAGGATCGCGATAGCCTTGGCGGTATCGATCGGCGACCCGCCGCCGAAGCCGATCAGGCAATCGAAATCACCTTTGTTCAGTTCCGCCACGCCCGCCTCGATCACCGTATCCGTTGGATCGGGCACCGTGTCGCTGAACACCGACACCGCCACGCCCGCCGTATGCAGCGGGTCGAGGCACCGGCGCACGTGCCCTGAGCTGACCATGAACGGATCGGTCACCACCAGTGGCCGCGACAAGCCGAATTTAGCGAGCACGTCGGCGATTTGCCGGACCGCGCCGGCCGCCACCAGCAGCAGGCGCGGCGAGGCAAAATTCATCGTGATGGTAGTCATTGATCGCTCCTCCGGCTTATGCCGGAGGTTTAGCGCGCCAGACCGCTCGCGTCACGCTGGAGCGGTCCGGAGAACCGCACGGGCCGCGCACGCGTGGTTGCAGACCACACGAGCGGACGTAAGCTCTCCTCGATACTTTGCTCAACGAGGTGGCTTGTATTCCTCCGTGGCTTGTATTTCATCGAGTAAAGCCTCTTCTGCGCGAAACCTTTTCATGCCGGGTCGTTTGGCGCGCCCTCTGAGACGGCCTTCTCGATAGGAACCCACGGTGGGAAATCTCCAATCCGCTATCAATACCCTCCTGCAACTCCTCAAGCAGTTCGGCTTGGCGGTCGCCGCCATTCTGACTTCGCTCGAACTGTGGCTGCGTGGCCAGCTTCAGCATCTTGGCGTGGCCCCGGTGATTCAGACCGTGGTTCTGCTCGCCGTGGCCGCCATTCTGGTCCTGGGAGCGCTGAGGCTGTTCGGCGGCCTCATCCGCATCGCGATCGTGCTGATCTTGCTATTGGTCGCGATCCACATCGTCCTGCCCGTCATACCCAACTAATGCATGCCGCCGCCCATGCGGCGGCTGTCGGCGGCTGTCCTACCGTGCCTGTTGAATGGCCGACAGAATCCAGTGGCCGCCCTGCGAACGGACAAACGTCCAGATCTCCGTCGCCGTGACATGCTCACTCGGGCTGCCGTCAACCACGCGTCCGGTCGCGTCGCGGGTCACGTCGATCATCGAGAACCGCATCGCCACCGTCGCGTAATCGCGCCCTTGCTCGGTCCACGCCTGTGCAAGGTCGCCGGACACAAGATTCACATCGGAGACACTGTTGCGCACTCCGCGACTGACCTGCTCGGCCAACTGGTCGGCGAAGTAGCTGGCCATCTCCGGCGTCGTCATGGCTTGCAAGCCAGGCAGGTCGTGCGCCGTCCAGGCCGCTTGGATGCCTTTCAGCAATTGCTCGAACTGTTGGTAATCGCCTTGGCCGATGGCGATAGGCGGAGGGCCGGATGGCCGTGGCCCGCCCTGCATGGCATTGGCGCCCGCCATGCCACCCGGCATTCCGCCGCGGGAAAAGATATTTGGCCCGCCCGCGACAGCCGGGGAGCGGGCGCCGGTGAACCACCGGTATAGGAACCGGCCGATCATCACGATCAGGAAAATCTGCAGCAGCAGGCCAAGGAAGCCAAACCCGCCCATGCCGCCGCCCATGAAGCCGTGTCCGAACAGCAGGCCTCCGATCCCGGCACCGATCAAGCCACCCATGAGGCCGGACATGAACCCGGAGGACCGGTTCTGATAGGCCGGCGCGCCATACCCCGGGGAGTTGAAAGGCTGGCTCTGCGGCGTCATGCTGCGCTGCATGGGCGCGGCTGAATAAGGTGCCGTATTGGTGCGCGGCGGCGCGGAGTAGGTCATGCTGCCACGACTGCCGAACGAACTGCCACCGCCCGCTCGCGCTTCAGCGAGCGCGGGAGACAGCGCCAAGGCCAGGGCAGCAACACCAGCAAGCAGTGCACGGGTACGAGGCATGTCAGTGTTCGCTCTGAGTTGTAACAGCCGCAATATGGTACTTCGGCCCGCCCAAAGCCAGGGGAGGTCACACACCCCTTGAACGAACGAGACGTGGCCCGCCTCCGGAGTCACCAACGGGCCTGATAGTTCTCGCCGGCGGGAGTAGGCGTCGGCGCCGCGGCAGCCTATCCGCGCCGTTGAGATTGCCCAAAGGGTATCGTGGAGCAAACATGGGAGCAGGAATTCGGCGGCGACCTGTTTTTTCATCCGCGGCGCCGCCTTCCTCGGGCCGGATCCGCCACAACCAACGGACAAGATGAGCATAACCATTCCGCAAGACGGGCTCCGCGGCCCCCGCCTGATTGCCGCGGTCACCACCCTCGTCATCGCTATTGGCATGGCATCGCTCGATACATCGATCGCCAATACCGCACTGCCAACCATCCCCATCGACCTGAGCGCCAGCCCCGCTGACTCGGTGTGGGTGGTGAACGCCTACCAGTTGGCGCTGGTGGTTTCGCTGCTGCCATTCGCCTCGCTCGGCGAGATAGTCGGCTACCGCCGCGTCTACATCTGGGGCCTGGGCGTTTTCACCCTTGCGTCGCTGTTGTGCGCGTTGAGCTGGTCGCTGCCTACGCTCACAGCCGCGCGCGTCATCCAGGGCTTTGGCGCCAGCGGGATCATGAGCGTCAACACCGCCCTCATCCGCTTCATCTACCCCGCGCGATCGCTCGGCCGGGGCGTCGGCAACAATGCGCTCGTGGTCGCGGTCTCGACCGCGATCGGACCGACCATCGCGGCGGGAATCCTCTCACTGGGGACGTGGCAATGGCTGTTCGCGGTCAACGTGCCATTGGGTATCATCGCGTTCGCCCTGGCGTTCCGCGCGCTGCCGGATACCAGGCTTGTGCCTTACCGTTTCGACACAGCCAGCGCGGCGCTGAACGCCGCCACCTTCGGCTTCCTGATTTTCGGCATCGGCGAGGCCGCGCACAGCGCCAGTTTGGGCACCACGGTGGCAGCCCTGTTCGTGGCTTTCGCCTCCGGCGTGGCGCTGATCTATCGGCAACTTGGGCGACAGGCGCCGATCTTGCCGGTCGATCTCTACCGGCGGCCGATGTTCGCCTTGTCATCGCTGACCTCGCTGTGCTCGTTCGCCGCCCAAGGCCTGGCATTCGTCGCCCTGCCATTCTATTTCCAGACCGTCCTGGGGTTCAGCGCCGTACAGACCGGATTGCTGCTGACGCCCTGGCCGGTGATGACAGCCATCGCCGCGCCAATAGCCGGCCCGCTGTCGGACCGCTTTCCGCCCGCGATCCTGGGCGGGACCGGGCTGGCGATCCTCGGTATAGGCTTGGCCCTGATAGCCGGGTTGCCGGCGGATCCGGGTATTTCAGATATCGTCTGGCGGATGATGGTCTGCGGCGCTGGCTTCGGCTTTTTCCAGTCCCCCAATCTGCGGGCGATCATGTCGAGCGCCCCGCCCGAACGCAGCGGCGGCGCCAGCGGGGTCGTGGCGACATCGCGGCTGGTGGGTCAGGCGATTGGCGCTGCCCTGGTAGCGCTCTGCTTCGGAATTTCGATGTTGCACGGCCCATCGCTGGCGCTCGCGCTCGCAGCGGTGTTCTCCGCCGCCGGCAGTGTGGTAAGCTTTTCGCGCCTGGCCGCGAAGCCGTTCAGAACGTGACCGGAGCACGCGGAGTCACCGGACCGCTGAATAACAAGATGGCATCCCGCGGGATGCCTTTGGCGCTGCCACTGGTGACGGACGCATCATCGACACGGGCGTAACCGTTTTGATCGGCATCCAGGTCGCCTTGGGCGCTTGATCCATCTTCACTTAGGGCAATACTGCCCGCCCAGGCCGCCAAAAGGACCGTCCAGATGACCGAACACCTGCCGACCGCGAAACCCGAGGAGGTCGGCCTCAGCCAGGCGGCACTCGATCGCCTCTCCGCCGCGCTGACCGACCGCATCACCGCAGGTCATATTCCGGGCGCGGTTGCCCTGGTCGCCCGTCATGGCAAGATTGCCTACCATCAGAGCTTCGGGCGCATCGAGCCCAATTCCGACCAGCCGATGCGCCCCGACGCGATCTTCCGCATCTACTCGATGACCAAGGCGATCGTGTCCGTCGCCGTGATGATGCTGTGGGAGGAGGGGCGGCTTCTCCTCGGCGACCCGGTGAGCAAGTTCCTGCCGGCGTTCGCCAACACCCAGGTTGGTGTCGTTGCCGGCGGCAGCTATACGCTCACCGCCGCGAGAACGCCGATCACCGTGCAGGACCTGCTGCGTCACACCTCTGGGCTGACCTACGAGTTCCGGGGCACCGGGCCAATCCACAAAGCCTATGCCGACGCCCGCATCGCCCGCCTCAAGCAGACCAACGCCGATCAGGCTGATGCACTCGGCGCCCTCCCGCTTCTGCACCAGCCAGGCACCGTATGGGAATACAGCCGCTCGACCGACGTGCTCGGCCGCCTTGTGGAAGTCATCTCCGGCCAGACCCTGGGCGCCTTCCTGTCGGAGCGCATCCTGCTTCCGCTTGGCATGACCGACAGCGGTTTTTCCGTACCAGACGCCGATCAGTCCCGCATCGCCGAGCCCTTCATCAAGGATCCGGATGGCGGGGTCGATGTCGCCCTACTGGATATACGACGGCCGGCGATGTTCGAGTCGGGCGGCGGCGGCATGGTGTCCACGACCATGGACTACGCCCGGTTTCTTGGCATGCTGCTCGGCAACGGCCGGCTTGGATCTACCCGCCTGCTGGGCCGCAAGACCGTCGAACTGATGACATCCGACCATCTCGGCACTGTCACCGGGTCGGCTGACCTGCTGCCTCCGGGCCATGGTTTCGGCCTGGGCTTCGCAGTCCGCACGCAACCAGGGATGGCCCCGTTCCCGGGATCGGTAGGCAACTACTACTGGGGCGGGGCAGCCGGAACCACTTTCTGGGTCGACCCCGCCGAACGGTTATACGCCGTACCTCATGATCCAGGCGCCGATGCAGCGTGAACACTACCGCGTGCTGTTCCGCGACATGGTCTACGCCGCCGTAGCGGATTGAAGACGCGGCACGAGCAGGTCCAGGACCATGCACCGCCGGCTGTCCCGCCCATAGCCGTCAAAACGCAGGCTGGCCAGGGCGTGACGCGCTTCATCCCCTGGCCTATCTTGTGCACGCCGGTGCGGCCGCGCGCGTGCGCCAAAGGGAGAAAACAGAATGGAATTGGCTCAAGCCGCCAAGGCAGCTTTAACAATGCGTCACGGCGGCAAGATACTGGCGGACGCGCTTGTCGCCCAAGGCATCGATCATGTGTTCGAGGTTCCCGGCGAAAGCTTCCTTGATACCCTGGATGGCCTGTATGACCAGGGCGGCAAGATCAAGCTGATTACCTGCCGGTTCGAGGCAGGGGCGGTCAATATGGCCGACGCTTTCGGCAAGCTCACCGGCCGTCCCGCGGCGGCCATGGTGACCCGGGGTCCCGGCGCCTGCCACGGCGCGATAGGTGTCCACGTCGCGTTTCAGGACAGTACGCCGATGTTGCTGTTCGTCGGCCAGATCCCGCATGAGGATACCGGGCGCGACGCGTTCCAGGAAGTTGACTACCGCCAGATGTTCGCCCCGTTGGCGAAATGGGTCACCCAGATCGACCACGCCAAGCGCATCCCAGAGGTCGTTGCCCACGCCGTTGACGTCGCCGTAAGCGGCCGCCCCGGCCCCGTTGTCATCGCCCTTTCGGAGGAAATGCAGAAGCACGAGGTCCAGGTCCCCGATTTGCCACGCGCCGAGGTCAGTTCGGCCTTCCCCGATCCCGCTTCGTTGCTGCGCATGCGGGCGCTGCTGGCCAAGGCAAAGAAACCGATTGCCGTCGTCGGCGGCTCATGCTGGACCACTACGGGACGCGCCGCCTTGCACAGGTTCCTGCTGGCCAACAATATCCCGGTGACCGTGGGCTTTCGCCGGCAGGCGCATTATGACGGCAGCCGAGAGAATTTCGCCGGTGATCTGGGCGTCGGCTCCGACCCTGGGTTGATCGGCAAGCTGAAGGAAGCCGACCTGATCCTGGCGATCGGAAGCCGCCTCGGCGATGCGGTGACACAGGGCTACACCCTGCTGGACATGGCGGGCAGCGTGCCGATCGTACAGGTCCTGCCCGACGGCGCCGAGATCGGCCGCGTTTTCCGCACCACGCTCGGCATCGTCTCCGACCTCAACACATTCGCCATTGCCGCTGCCGGACTTGAGCCGGTAACCCCGGTTTGGGCCCAATGGACCCACGAACTGCGGTCACTGCGAGAAGCCCAGCGCGCGGTGCCGAATTATGCTGGAAAGCTGAACCTCGGCACCGTCATGCGGGAGCTTGATCAATGCTGACACCGGACGCCATCGTTACCACCGATGCTGGCAATTTTGCCGGCTGGGCGACGCGCTTCCTCAATTTCTCCGAACATCAGCGGTATATCGGCCCGACCAACGGCGCGATGGGCTACAGCGTGCCCGCCGCCGTGGGCGCCAAGCTCGCATTCCCCGACCGCATGGTGGTCAGCATGGTGGGCGACGGTGGTTTCATGATGACCGGACAGGAAATCGCCACCGCCTTTCATCACGGCGTCGCGCCGATCGTGCTGGTGTTCAATAACCAGATGTATGGCACGATCCGCATGCATCAGGAAAAGGCCTACCCCTGGCGCGTGTCCGGAACGGCGCTGACCAATCCGGACTTTTGCAAATACATCGAAGCCTTCGGCGGACACGGTGAAACTGTCACCACGACCGAAGAGTTCTCGCCCGCTTTTCGCCGAGCGGTGGAAAGCGGCAAGCCCGCCCTGATCGAATTGCGCACGAACCCGGAGCAGATCACCACCCGGGCGACGATTGCCGATCTGCGCGCGGGTCGCCGGCCACCCGAGGCCACGCCCTGAACCGGCGGTTCATCGCCCCACGGCGCGCGGTAGGTCACGCGCGGTGAAGCTGATGCCCGCCTTCTGATCATCCTATCCCCCGGAGCCGAGGCAGGCTAATAGCAAGGGCCCACCGCGCGGCGGACCGGACCACGCGCCAGCTCGGTGTGGCAACCACGCGGAAACAATACGCTGCGAATCGAGGCCGGACCGCTACAACGCCGCGGTCCAAACCCATGACCGGAGACGCTCGATGAAATGTTGGACTCTTGCCTGCCTGCTCGCTGTGACCCTGCTGGGCGCCTGTTCATCATCTGATGACTCAAAGAACGCAAACGGTTCGGGCGGCTCCGTGGCCGGGTCCGGCTACGGAGCGGGCGGCGGTCTGAACAGCGGAGCCGCGGGAAGAGCAGCGCCCGGCAGTCAGGAAGATCTGGTGCAATCGGCCGGTGACCGCATTTTCTTCGATACTGACCGCAACACCCTGACGCCGCAGGCAACCGCTACGCTAGAGCGCCAATCGTCCTGGCTGCAGCAATATCCGCAGGTCAATGTCTGGATCGCCGGCAACTGCGACGAACGTGGCACCGAGGAGTATAATCTCGCGCTCGGGCAGCGTCGCGCCACCGCTGATCGCGACTATCTCGTGGCCCACGGGATCAACCGGAGCCGCCTCGAAACCATAAGCTATGGCAAGTCCCGGCCAATCGATGGCGCATCAACACCCGAGGCCTGGGCGCAAAATCGAAACGCGATCACGTCGGTAAGGTAACTTCGCCGCGCGTAGGACAGAAATATGCTTCAGCCCCTGCAATGTTAACGTTCTGATAACTCTTCGGGCAGATGATCCCTCGACACCTGAGGGGATTGTCCATGCTGCGGGTCGTCGGATGTCTCACGCAAGCGCACGACCTGGGCCTTGTGGCCCTGGCGTTGGCGGTTTGCGTGCTGGCGACGAACGCGACTACGCGCCTGTTGTGCCCGTCGGGCGCGGGAATGGGCGAACAGCCTAGGATCCGGCTCGGAGCCGCGATTATGGCGTTCGGCACCGGTGTCTGGACGACCCATTTCATCAGCATCCTCGCCTATCTCCCTGGCAGTCGGTTCGGCTTCGATTTGCCGCTGGTCGCACTTTCGCTGTCGTTCGCGACGGGCGCCGGCAGCCTTGCGTTCTTACTTGCTCCCCCGTCCCCCGGCGAAAGCCCCCGCGTTGCCGCGGTCGCCCCGGCGGGGTCCCTTGCGGCCATGATAAAGCTAGGCGCTGACGCTGACCCCTATCCCGCGCCGGGCTGGGCGGCGGCGGCGCGCGAGAACAGATCGCACGAGAACGAGATTCTGGCACCGGCCGACGCAAGCATCGGCTGGCATCAGGGGCGTGATCCTGGCCATGGGCATCTGCATGATGCACTTCGCTGGAATGCGGGGCGTGCGGCTGCCGGGGACGATACGTTACCAGGCCGACCTTGTAATGGCCTCCTTCGGGCTGACGGTGGTCTTCGCTACGGTCTCAATGTGGCTGCTGGCCCGGCGCAAACCCGGGCTGGCTTCGATCTTCCTGATGCTCGCCGTGGTCTCCACGCACTTCATTGCCATGGGATCGATCACTCTGGACCCGTTTGGCCCGGCGATGAATTCGTCCCCCGAGAATTCCAAACTGATCCTGGCAGTCGCGACCAGCGCGGCCTGCATTCTGATCCTGGCCCTGGCCGTGGCCGCCACCGGTCTGGCGCGGTATCATGACAGCAGCCTTGCCAGGGAGGCGCGCCGCTTCCGGATACTGGCCGACGCGACTTCCGAAGGTCTGCTGTTTGAGCGTGGCGGCCGTATTCACGACGTCAACCGCGCAATGTGCAAGATTACCGAAAGCGCTTCCGCCCAACTGATCGGCCTCAGGCTAGGTGACATCATCCCCGGATTCGTCCTGATGCCCCCATCGGATGAGGCCGCCATCGAATATCTTGTCATGTTGCCGGACGGGCAGACGCGGCCTGTCGAGGTGCTTTGGCGAGACGATGCCGATCACATTGGCCACGTCCTCGCAATTCGCGATCTTTCGCGGCAAAAGGCGGCCGAACTGCTCATCGACCGCCTGGCCAGGTTGAACTCGCTCACCGGCCTGGGAAACCGCGACATGTTTGAGCAACAGTTGCAGAAAGCGCTTGCCCTGGCCGATCGCGACGTAAACGGGATCACGCTGCTGCACATCGGCCTCAACCGGCTGGACGATGTTTACGAGGCCCTTGGACCGCGGGCCGGCGAGCAAGTCCTGATTCATGCCTCTCGCCGGCTTAGCGTGCTGGCGCGGGATAGCGACACCCTTGCCAGGATTGGGCGCGACGAATTCGCAATCATCCGGGCGGCCGAAGAAACGAAATGCGACGAGCTTCTGGCCGACAGGATCGTGGCCGAGATGTCGGTGGCCTTTTCGGTTGACGGCCAGGCAATCGAGTTGTCGGCCAACCTCGGCCTCACAAAATATCCGGCCGATGGTCCCACGCCGGCCTCGCTTATCAGGAACGCCGCCCTCTCCTTGCGCCAGGCCAGGATCGATGGTGTTGGCCGCTGGCGTTGTTTTGAGCCCTCCATGGATCTGCATTCACGCAGCAAACAGTCGCTGGAACACGATTTGCGGCTCGCGCTGGCCGCCGGCCAATTCAGCCTGAACTACCAGCCCTTCGTCGAGATCGAGCCGCAGCTTCTATCGGGATATGAGGCATTGTTGCGTTGGGATCACCCCGAGCGCGGGCGTGTTCCTCCGAGCGAGTTCATTCCGATTGCCGAAGAGTTTGAATTGATAGGGACGATCGGCGACTGGGTGCTCGCCACCGCATGCGCCGAGGCTGCGTCCTGGAACGATCCGGTCACCATCTCGGTCAATCTGTCCCCGAAGCAGTTCATCCGGCCCGGGATCGTGGCCACCGTAGCCGACGTGCTGCGGCGGACGGGCCTGCCGGCGGCGCGGCTGGAACTGGAGATCACCGAAGGCACCTTGATGGATGACAAGCACGACCCGCTGCATATCCTGAACGCGCTCAAGGCGCTGGGGGTCAAGATCGCGATGGACGATTTCGGCACCGGTTACTCAAGCCTGAGCTATCTGCAAAAGTTTCCGTTCGACAAAATAAAGATCGACCGAAGCTTTATCAGCGATATCGAGGAAAATGCCGAAGCAGAAACAATCGTCCGCGCGATCATCACGCTTGGGCGCAGCCTGCGGCTTGATGTCACGGCCGAGGGGGTGGAGACGATGCACCAGCTAGAGATGCTGCGGCGTCACGGCTGCACTTTCGCTCAAGGCTACCTGCTGGGTCGCCCCCATGCCGCCGATCAGCTTGGCCAGCATATCGCCAGGGATTGGCGGATATTCAACAACGAACCCAGGTCACGACTGGCAACATCCGCTGAAATGCCGCGAATCTAATTCCGATCGACAGGTGCGTTGGCCGGCGGCGGCGCGCCGGGTTGGCCGGCGGCGGCGCGCCAGAACACAATCACGCCGGCCGACGCTTGCGGCGGCCGGTATAAGCCTACGCCAGCCGCCGCTTCCACAAGTCGAAGATATCGGTCCAGGTCTGTTCAGCAGCCTGCGCGTCATAGACCGCCCGTTCCGCAAAGCAAAACCCGTGATGCGTGCCGACAAATACCTTGACGGTATTGGCGACGTCGGTCTTGGCGAGGCTTGCGCGGAGTTCGGGAATAACGTGCGCCGGGACGGACTGATCATGCTCCGCGAAGGCATAGTAAAGTTCGCCCTTTATCTGGGGCAACAGAAGATGTGACGAATCCGGCTTGTCGGTGACAATATTGACCCCGTAGAGCGAAGCCGCGGCCACCATACGGTGCGGAAACCTGGCTGATACGGTTGTAATATAGCAACCGCTCATGCAGTGGCCGACACATCCCACGGGTCCGGATTTCACCTTATCATTCGCATCGAACCACGCGATCATGGCGGCTGTGTCGTCGGTGACCAGCGCGTTGGAAATACTGTTCATCGACGCGCGGATAACGCCGGACATGGCATCGTCGCGGCGCGGGATATCGAAACGGACCGTCCCCAGGCGGTAGTACATGTCCGGCAACAAACAGAAATATCCGTTCTTGGCGATGCGCCGAGCCATGTTGCGCAGTTCTTCACGCGTGCCCGGCGCATCCATATAGAAAATGACCGGCGGAAACGGCCCCGCCCCATCCGGACACGCCGCGAAAGCCGGCATCCGCCCGTGCTTGGTCGTAACAAACACATCTTGCTCGAACATCGCCTCAACCCCCTGTCAAACCTTTTACTGAGGCCACTGTCCCGCGCCGGCAGCCGATTTGCAACCGGTCGGACAAGGGTGGTAGTCCAGACCAACAGGGGGAAATGCAATGCGCAGCACCGCTTCGATCGACAGGGCCTTGGCCGCCGCAGTCAGCGGGGGACGGATCGCGGGCCTGGTTGCCACCGCCGCCGACAAGAGCGGAACGATCTATGAGTCCGCTTTCGGCCTCCGCAACGTGGCGCTGCCGAAGCACATGACGACAGATTGCGTATTTCGTATCGCCTCTATGACCAAGGCGATAACCGGCGCGGCGGCAATGCAATTGGTCGAACAGGGTAAGCTGTCACTCGATCAGCCGGCCAGGAAGGTCCTGCCCTTCCTGGCCGACACCAAGGTGCTGGTGGGTTTCGACCCACAGGACAAGCCAATCTTGCGAGCCCCGCGAACCGAGATAACGCTGCGCAACCTGCTGACCCACACAGCCGGTTTCGTCTACGACACGTGGAATGAGCAGATGAACCGGTATGCAAGGCTCACCGGTCTGCCCTCAGCCCGCACCGGCAGGTTGGAAGCCTTGACCGCTCCGCTGAACTTTGATCCCGGTGAGCGGTGGGAGTACGGCATCAATATCGATGTCGCCGGGCGGATGGTGGAGGTCGCCAGCGGCCTCGACCTTGAAACTTACATGCAGCGAAATCTCTTCGCACCGCTCGACATGCGCGATACCAGCTTCATCCAGCGTCCCGAGTGGGACAGCCGTCTGCCTGCGGTGCATGCACGCCAGCAGGACGGGTCGCTGCGCCCGATCGAACACCCAACCCGCCACCGAGACGGTCCGGGAGTTCTATCCCGGCGGTGGGGGCCTGTTCTCGACGGGTTCGGACTACCTGCGCTTCCTGCGCGCCCTGATGAATGGCGGCGAACTGGACGGGAGCCGCATCCTGAAGCCGGAGACGGTGGCTCTGATGGCCCAGAACCACATGGGCGCGCTGGACGTGCAGCCTCTGCCAACGCAAATCCCGCATCTGTCGAACCCGGTGAATCTGTTCCCCGGCATGTCAAAGAAATGGGGCCTGAGTTTCCTGATCAATACCGAGGCCGGCCATGCCGGCCGCAGTGCCGGCAGCCTGGCATGGGCGGGACTGAACAACACTTACTACTGGCTCGACCCGGCGCGGAAGATCGCCGGCGTCTTGATGACACAGACACTGCCATTCGCTGACCAGAACGTGCTTCAGGCGCTCGATGCGTTTGAGGCCGGGGTCTATGAAATGGTGGGATAGGCTGGGTTCAGGACCCTTCCGGAAAGAACCGCCCGGTCTCAGCCTCCACCAGACATCCGCGTAGCCCATTGCATATACCGGAAACTCGGGTAGCCTTACCTCCAACGCGGACGCAGCTAAGCATTCGTGAAAATGGTTCCACAAAGGGCCCAGTTAAACAGGAGGTTACGTGGTTACTCAGACAAGGAAAGTATCCCGCCGGCGCACCTTGAAATTAGCCGCGGCCTCCGCCGCGCTTCCGCTGGTGCACATCCGCACCGGGCGGGCCGCCGGCAAGGTGTCGATCGGCTTCTGGGACCATTGGGTCCCGGAAGGCAACAACGTCATGAAGCAGCAATGTGCCGCCTTCGGGGCCGCGAACCAGGTCGACGTGCAGCCCGATTTCATCACCTCGGTCGGCTCCAAGAATATCCTGACCATCGCGGCCGAAGCGCAAGCCAAGACCGGGCACGATGTGCAGCAGTTCCCGCAGTGGGAGGTTCAGAATCACGCCGACCAGCTTGAGCCGGTCGACGATATCATGCAGCGATTGACCGCTAAGTTCGGCGGTGTCTCCACGGCGGCACAGTATCTGTTCAATATCAAGGGCCATTGGCTAGCGGTTCCCTGTAGCTCCGGCTACCAGAACAAAGGCCCTTGCGGCCGGATCTCCGTGCTGAAGGAAGTAGCCGGGCTGGATATCGTGAAGATGTATCCGCCGTCGGCGGATGCCACCGCGGACGCCGACAACTGGACGTACGACACTTTGCTGAAGGTTGCCGCCGCCTGCAAAAAAGCCAACATGACCCTGGGAATCGGACTTGGCACCACCGCGGATTCAGTCGACACCGCTGGATCTTTGTTCGCGGCATTCGGCGCCGAAGTCGTCACCGCCAAGGGCGAGGTGAACGTGCATTCCGACGCCGTTCGCCAGGTTCTGGAATATTCACAGCAGCTTGTGAAGCACTTGCCGGACGATGCCGTCAGCTACGACGATGCGTCCAACAACCGGGCGCTGATCTCCGGCAAAAGCGCGCTGATCTGGAATCCGCCATCGGCTTGGGCGGTTGCCAAACGCGACGCTCCCGCGGTCGCGGCGGACTGCTGGACGTTCCCGGCGCCCAAAGGCCCCAAGGGCCGTTACCTGCCCTTGGGCGCGTTCTCCTGGGGGGTCTGGAACTTCAGTCCCAACAAGACCGCCGCCAAGGAACTGATCGAGTTCCTCTCGCAGCGGGAAAACGTCGAGGCGCGATGCAAGGTCGTTCAAGGCTACGACGTGCCGCCGTTTGCCAGCATGACTGACTTCAAGGTTTGGGATGAGGTCGCGCCGCCCAAGGGCACCGTCTATCACTACCCTATCCGGAAATCACATCATCAGGAAAACTGGATTTCCGCCGCCCCTGCCCCGCCGGAAATCGCGGTGCAGATATTCAACCGCGGCACGCTGCCGACCATGCTGGCCAAACTGCAGAGCGGCCAGTCGGTCAAGCAGGTACAGGATTGGGCCCAGGACGAACTTGAAGGCTTCGTTCGATAGAATAAGACCGGCTCAGGCAGGCGCGAACAACCGTTCGTCGCCCGCCTGGGTTGTCCGGGCCAGTGGATCAACGATCCCCTGGAAGCCAGCATCTCGCTGCAATATCGGCAATACCTTTTCAGCGAACAGCCGCATGTTCAACTCCGCCAGATGGTGCGGCATGCTGCCGAATGAGAACTCCGTTACCAGGTGATCCATTCCGGTCAGCCGGCGCAATTCGCTGATCTGCTGAACACAGTCATCCGGCGTGCCGACGATCTGAATACTCAAGTAGAAGTCAGTCGCTTTCGTGCGGAAGCCCGCGTCCTTCATCTTTGTATAGGTCTTGGCGAGCTTGCCGTATGACTCATAACCCTTCACCGAACCAAGATGCCCATCGGAAAAATGATAGTGCGCATCTATGGAGTCCCATTTCTCACTAAGGTAGCGCAGCGCCCAGTCACGCGCCTCCTCCCGGGTCGGCGCGCAAGCCACATTCGTCAGGATAATCGGCGGTCGCGGCGTATGGCCAACACTTTGCACCATCTCGCGATAGCGATGCACATCCTCGGCGGCCTTCGGCCATTCATTCTGCATAACGATCAAAAGTCCGAACCCCAGCTTCGCCATCACCTCGGCGGATTCCGGACTGACCGAGGACGCATAGAACCGCCGTTCCGGATGGCAGATCGGCCGCGGCCGGATCGACACGCTTTGAATCTTGTAGAACTCACCGTTCCAGTCAAAGGAATCGTTGCTCAGCGCCTTGATGATCAACTGCGCCGCTTCAACGAAACGAGGGCGCGCTTCCTCCATCGGAACGCGGAAGCCTTCGTACTCGACGCTGGCCGCGCCACGCCCAAACCCCATCAGCGTTCGGCCGCCGCTGATAACATCCAACAGGGCAATTTGCTCCGCCACACGGATCGGATCATGCCATGGCAGCACAATCACGCATGTCCCCAGCGTGATCCGTTTCGTGCGTCCCGCATAGTAGCTCAGCAGTTGCAGCGGCGCCGGCGACATGGAATAGCCGGTGAAATGGTGCTCCAACGCAAATAGCGAATCAAAACCCAGCGGCTCCGCCAGGTCGCCCAAAACCATGTGCTCATTGAACAGCGCGACATCCGGACGACCAGGCTGAGCGAGGACGCTGAGTGCCGTGCCGACCTGCATGACCCGTTCCTCCCTCTCCTACCGCAGCGGTGAGCAAGATGCCGGCATGACCAGCTTGTTCTCCTGCTTCAGCATTGAACCAGGGGCACCGCCACCCGGCGGCCAGATGCCGCGCGCGACCGCATCGGCCCGAACGCGCTGCCGTTCGGCTACATCCTTGTAGGCCCACACGTGAACCCATTTGTTCAAAGCCCCGAACTCCGAATACCAGGCGCCGACCAATGGCGACAGTTTCACGCGTTCGCCAATCTTGCCCGACCAGCGCTCGATCATTCCGGGAACCCCGCCGGCGGCAAGCGTATAGGATCGGATCTCGAACAACGGCCCGACCTCCCGCGGCTCCAGCGGCGGCGAGAACGGTGCCGGCAGAAAAGCCTCGCTTTGCATCGACACGATGAATTCAGCGATCTTCGGCGGCCACACCTTTGTCCTGACCGCCTCCGCCCGGATCGCTGCCCTCTGCTCAAAACTGTCGTAGGTCCAGATGTGGGTAATCTCGTTCAGCGGGCCGACTTCGGTGTGCCACAGCGCGGCCAGCTTCGACAGCTTCTCGCGTTCGGGAAGTCCCTCCGCGAAGCGCTTTTCCACTTCCGCGACAGACCCCGGCTGCAGTTGATACGTCCGAACTTCGATGATCATTGGCTTGGCTCCAACCCTATGGGCGAACGTTAGCCGGAGCGGACGCGGTTGTCACATCAGCCCGATTGCGGCGCCGCGTTGAACCCCACCTTTGGAACCAGGCTCGGAACCGGCCGCTAGCTTGCGGCGCCCTGGGCGTTGAGTGAAACAATGATCTTATTGGCGCTGTCGCTCACCTGGTCTTGGAAATGGCCGATCGCCCCGGTCCAGGTATTGTAGTCGAATGAAGTGAACGGCTTGATCCCGCCGAGGAAGTTCAATGCCGTGGTGAACGAACCATCGATCTGGTTCAGCAAGTCCTGCTGGATATTGCCGAAATTCATGTTTGTCTCGAACTGCGCCTGCATCTGCCTGATCAGCTTCACGATCCGGGTGTTTTCCGCCATGGCGGCATCCCAGTCGTTCGTGGTGTTGGTGGCCTCGATCTGCTGGATCAACCCGTTGAGCGTGTCGCCATGGCCCGCAATGGCAGCACTATCGCGAATAAGCTCGCGGGCATGCGCCATCTGGTCACGCAGGTGCTCGGCGTTCGCGTGGTTCTCCACCGACGAGACCTGGCCTTTTCCCTCGACATTCTTGTCAACCGCCTTGTCGACGGCGTCGGCCGAGTGATCCTGGAAATCCGGTACGGCTCCGCCGGAAAAACACGCATCCATCACGATCGTCAGGCTGACCCGCGCGGCCTCGGCCTGCTTGGCCATGCCCATCAGTTCGGCGGTCTTGAGTTCCCCGCCATCGGACGCGAAGAAGCTGCCATGCGCGCCGTGGCCCTGAAATGACATGACCAACTCGCCCTGGCCGCTGGACGGAAGGTCCTTCCCCAGGGTGGCGATCCAGGCGCTGACCTGTTGAACGATGTCGGCCTTCTTCGGGTTCTTGTATTGCTGGGTCTTGTTCATCCCGCCGAATGCCTTCAAGTACGCACTGTTTGGCTTACTGTATTCAGCAATATCCGCGAGATTGTTCCAGCCTGCGGGATACGTGTCGCACAGGAACCCGATGCCATAGCGCAAGGCGAATTTGCCATTGGCGAGGTCAGGGCTTTGCATCGCATTGCTGCCGGACTCGCCGAACGCCGGGTCGTGTTGATCGGCCTGCGCCGCGTCGCGCGAGCCGTCCGCGAAGTCCTTGCCCGAATTATCGGCCTGGTCGGTATTTTCGCCGGTCGAGTACCTGGACACCGGATGCGCCGGCAACGATCTGGGACGGGCGAACCGGGCTGTCACCCCCCACGTCGGCGGAAGCCTCGACCGACTGGGAGGTTGACGACGCCGGTGCGCCGCTTTGATCCGTGGGCGGCGGGCTGCTTTGGTCCGCGGCGGGCGCACTGCTTTGGTCTGCGGCAGGCGCGCCGCTTTGGTCCGCGGCGGGCGCACTGCTTTGGTCCGCGGCGGGCGCGCCGCTCTGGTCCGCGGCAGGCGCACTGCTTTGATCCGTGGCGGGCGCACCGCTTTGGTCCGCGGAAGCTCCGTCACCCTTCAGGTCCGGCACGCTGCAAAACTTGGCGGCCCAGTCGTAGTGGGCATCGGTTAGCTGATCTGACATTGCCGTTCCCCTCCGGAAGCCTGCCTGCCTGCTCGCGACACGTGATGCCCGGAGGGCGTCTTCGTTGCTGAACCGGCGGGATAGTCATGCTATCAGGAGGCCGGCCTCAGCGCTTCCAGCGAAGAAAGCGGATGTGCCTGCCTACGCGGCAGCTTAGTTGCCGGTCCTCGCGCAGCGCAACCACTATTTACCAAAATGGCCGGGAGTAAGCGGACCCGGCCATTTATAGTCTCACCTCAATAATAAATAGCTCGGGCTACTTGTCTTTTGACTTTTCGACATTCTCCCTGCCCGCTCGAGTCCCACCGAAACGATCCGCACCATGTTCGTCAGGCGAGCCCGGTTTTTTGTGATTGCCCGTATTCTGCTGCGTCTCGGTATGTTCAACCGATTCTTCGGTATGCGGTTGCTTCATCAAGAATGCTCCTGTTGCCGAAAGGACCAGACATTTCAGCCTGGTTGTGCGGGCGGAAATTCGTCCGCCTTCCCCGGTTGATCGCACGACTCACACACACATTCCGCTCGGTGTGATCATGCTCTAACGAACGAAACGGTGTTCGGTTTATCCGGGAAGCAGATGACAGGCCGCCTCGTGACCGGCGCCCGCGCTCCGCATCGGGGGCTCCTCGGTGCGGCAGACCGGCATCACATACGGACATCGCGTGTGAAATCGGCATCCGGAAGGTGGCGCCAGGGCCGTGGGAATATCCCCGGTCAAAACCGGCCGCAAGCCGCCATCCCGCTTGCGCTGCGATGGATGCGTCACCGGCACCGAGGCCAGCAGCGCCTGCGTGTAGGGATGACGCGGCTGCGCATACAGCGACCGCTTGTCCGCCACCTCCACCACCTTGCCCAGATACATCACCGCCACGCGTGTCGAGATGTGCTTCACCACCCCAAGATCATGCGCGATGAACAGATAGGTCAGCCCGAGTTCGCCCTGCAGGTCGGACAGCAGGTTGACGATCTGCGCCTGCACCGAAACATCCAGCGCCGACACCGGCTCGTCGCAGACCACCAGTTTTGGCCGCAGGATCAACGCCCGGGCGATACCGATCCGTTGGCGTTGACCGCCCGAGAACTCGTGCGGAAAGCGATACCGCGCGCTGTCCGGCAGCCCGACCATATCGAGCATTTTCGCCACCGAGGCGCGTGCAGCCTCATTGCGCCGGCTGCCATGGATCAGCAGCGGCTCCATGATCGTCTCCTCGACCGACATCCGGGGATTCAGCGCCCCGAACGGATCCTGGAACACGATCTGCATCCCGCGCCGCGCCGCGCGCAGCCGCTTGGGATCAAGGCTCATGATCTCCATGCCGTCGAACACGACCTGCCCATCGGTCGCCGGTATCAGCCGGATCAGCAAGCGCCCGAGGGTGGACTTGCCGCAGCCGGACTCGCCGACGAGACCCAGCGTCTCGCCGGGCTGGATGGTCAAGTCCACGCCATCCACGGCACGCAACGCGCTTTTGGTGCGACGGAACAAACCGCCCGTCTCCACATCGAAGTGCTTTACCAGCCCCACGGCCTCCAACAGCGCGGCCACTCAGCCAATCTCCCGGACGCGGATGCAGGCTGCTTCGTGGGCGGGTTCAAAGGTCTCCAAGGGAGGAATGGCCGCGCTGCATGCCTCGACCGCATGCAGGCACCGAGCCGAGAACCGGCAGCCGGATGGGCGGCGGGACGGTTCCGGCAGACTGCCTGGAATTGCGACCAGGCGGTCCTGATCCTGGTCCAGTGTCGGCACGCAGGACAGCAGGCCACGCGTGTAGGGATGCAGCGGATGGTCGAACAGCCTTCCCACGGGCGCCTGTTCGACGGTCCGGCCGGCGTACATGACCAGAACGCGGTCGGCGGTCTCGGCGATCACTCCCATGTTGTGGGTAATCATCATGATCGCCATGCCGAACTCATCGCGAAGATCCATCAGCAGATCGAGAATCTGCGCCTGTATCGTGACATCCAGCGCCGTCGTCGGTTCGTCGGCGATCAGCAGGCGCGGCCGGCACACCAGTGCGATCGCCAGCATGACGCGCTGCCGCTGACCGCCGGACAGTTGATGCGGGTAATCACTCATGCGCGTGGCCGCTGACGGTATGCCGACTTTCTCCAGCATTTCCACCGCCCGCGCGAAGCTGTCCTTCTGCGACAGGTTTTCGTGTGCGCGGATGGTCTCCATGATCTGCTCGCCGATGGTGAACACCGGGTTGAGCGAGGTCATCGGCTCCTGGAACACCATCGCGATGCCGGGTCCGCGCAGCCGCTGCATTGAACGGTCGGACAGAGTGAGAAGATTCTGATCCTCGAACAGAATGCTGCCGCCAAGGATCTTCGCTGCCGGACGCGGCAGCAGCCCCATGATGGCCAGAGCGGTGACACTCTTGCCGCTGCCGGACTCGCCGACGATACCGAGGATTTCCCCTTTCTCCAGGCTGAAGGAGACGTTTTCAATGGCGGTCACTTCACCACTGCCGGTCCGGAAGGACGTTGAAAGATCGCGAATTTCCAGCAAGCTCATGCTGGCCGGCTCTCGCGGAAAGTCGCGCGGAAAGCGCCGATCCGCAGGGCCAAGGGGGGCAACCCCTCCCAATCATTGCTGAATCCTCAGACGTGGATCAAGGACATCGCGCAGCCCGTCACCCAGCAGGTTCAAACCAAGCACGGTGATCATCAGCGCGGCGCCGGGAATGGTAATGATCCAGGGCGCGTCAGTCATATATTGGCGGCCCTCAGCCATGATGTTGCCCCACGTCGGCGTAGGCGGCACCGCGCCCACGCCCAGGAACGACAGCGTCGCCTCGGTCAGCACGGCGTACGCAAACAGGAACGATAACTGCACGATCAGCGGCGCCATTGCGTTCGGCAGGATGTAGCGGCGCAGAATCCGCCAGTGCCCCGCACCCGCGGCCCGCGCCGCCTGGACATACTCCATTTCACGCAGGACGATAACCGAGGAACGGACGATGCGCGCCGTGCGCGGTGTATAGACGATCGACAGCGCGATGATCACGTCGCCCACCGATGGTCCCAGCACCGAGGTAACCGCGATTGCCAGCAGCACGGCGGGAAAAGCCATCAGCGCATCATTGATCCGCATCAGCCCGTTATCCAGGCGACGGAAATAGCCGGCCGCCGCACCGATCGCGGTGCCGAGCACGGCGTTGATAGCTACGACCGATCCGCCGATCAGCATCGACAGTTGCGCGCCCCATATCACCCGCGACCACAGCGAACGGCCGAAATTGTCGGTGCCGAAAATGAACTCGCTGCTGGGCGGGCGGAACTTGAACCGCATCGCCAGCTTGTTCGGATTGACCGGCGCGATCCAAGGCGCCAGCACCGCCGCCAGCAGGACGATTTCGAACAACAAGCACCCCAGGACGAACAGCCGATGGTGCAACAGAAGCTGGACCGTCGCCCATACCGGCGAGGCCCGCCTACGCCCCGTCATAGCGCACCCGCGGATCGAGCAGGGCGTAACACACGTCCACTCCGATGTTGACCATCACAAGCAACGCGGTAGTGATCAGCAAGCCCCCCTGCACCATCGGATAATCCCGGTTCAGCACCGCCTGCGTCAGCAACTGCCCGATGCCGGGGATGGAAAACAGTGTCTCGATGACAACCGAGCCGGAGATCAGCAGGCTGACGATGATCCCGACGACCGTCGTGATCGGGATCAGCGCGTTCGCCAGCGCGTGCTTCAGGACAACGCGCCGCTCTGGCAGACCCTTGGCCCGCGCGGTCCGGATATAGTCCTGGCGTAGCACCTCCAGCATTGTTGAACGGGTGATGCGCGCCAGCAACCCCGCGAGCAGCAATGCCAGGGAGACCGCCGGCATGGTCGATGTCGCAAGCCACCCCAGCGGATCGTCAAACAGCCCGATGTAGCCCCCGGTGGGCAGCCAGCGCAGATCGACCGCGAACACAATAATCATCAGTAATCCAAGGTAGAAGCTCGGAAGTGATATCCCCACCATCGCCAGCACCATCGCCGCCTGATCGATCCAGGTGTTTTGCCGCAATGCCGCGACGATACCGCTTAGCAGCCCGATCAGCAGCGTCAGCACCAGGGCATAGGCCGACAGCGCCACCGTCACCGGCAGCCGCTGCATTGTCGCCTGCACCACCGGTTGCCCCAGCAGCAGTGACCGCCCGAGGTCACCGTGCAGCAGATTGGCATACCAAGCCCAAAGCTGCGCCATCAGCGGCTGATCCAGCCCGAGGTCACGCCTGATATTGGCGATCTGTTCAGCCGTGGCGGACATTCCCGCGATCGCGACGGCCGGGTCGCCGGGAATAAGATGGATCATCCCGAAGGTTATCAGGGTGACAATCAGCAGGATCGGCAAGGCACCCACCAGCCGGCGAAACAGGATGCCGCCCATCAGGCTCCGCCCATCAAGGGGCGATCAATGGCTGAACCAGACGTTCGCCATCCGCGGGATCCGAAACGGCACGAACCCGTCAACATTTGCCCGCACGCCCTGAACCTTGGTGAACGAACCGAACGGGACCGCGTAGACCCGCTCCAGCACCAGCTTCTGCATGCGCGCGAATGCGTCCTGCCGCCCCGCTTCCGTGGGCAATACATTCATGTCATTCCACGCCGCCAGCACATCGGGGTCGTCCTTGCCATCGACAGGCTTATAGGTCGCGTTCGGCTGCACCAGGAACTGCATGGTCGCCAGCCCGCCCAGCGCCGGCTGTGTGCCCCAGCCCGTAAAGTGGAAATTCCAACCCTCGGTGGTGTTCAGCGCCATCTGGACCGAGGTCGGCCAGTCCACCACCTTCATCTGCGCGTTGATTCCAACCGCCTGAAGCTGCTGCTGCATTACCAGCGCCGAGTTATACATCGGCGGGTAATCCTTGTTGGTCAGCAGCACCACAGGCTCGCCCTGGTAACCTGCCTCCGCAAGGTATTTCTTCGCCAGGTCCGGATCGTGCAGGTTATAGGTCTGCTTGCCCGCGTCCGTGTAGTCCGGCTGGTTCGGATACTGGAAGCCAACATTCAACTGGTAATTGCCGTCCGAGGCGGCATCCATTACCTCGTCCATGTCCAGGGCAGCCTGTATCGCCTTGCGCACCAGCAGCTTGTCGGTCGGCGGGTTGGAGGTATTCGGGTTGGCGATCTGAATCCACCAGTTCTTCAACGGCAATATCATGATATTCTTGTCATTCTTCAGGTCCGGAACCGATTTGCTCGGGATGTCCTCGACACCCTGAAGTTCGCCGGTACGCAGGCCAGCAACCCGCGCGCCCGGTTCGGTCACGATCCGGAAAGTCACCGTGTCGAAGCAGGCCTGCTTATAGCCGCCGAAGCCGGTGCGCTGCTGGAAGCTGGTGTTCGGCTTGTAATCGGCATAGCGCTTCAGCTTGACCATGCTGCCGGGGACGGACTCGACCAGTTGATAAGGACCTGTTCCAATCGGCTTGGAAAGCTGCTGGGCCGGCACGTCACGGTTCTCGGCCGGGATGATGACGATCGGGACGCTGAAGGATGACAGCGCCTCGATGAAGGTCGGCTGGATCTTCTTCACGTGGATGACGAACGTTGCCGCGTCCGGCGCATCCCACCGATCGACATTGTCCAGCGTGCTGCGCTGGTTGCCGACCTTCGCATAGCGATCGAACGAGGCCACCACGTCGGCCGACGTCATCGGTTTGCCATTATGAAATTGGATGCCCTGGCGCAGCTTGAACGTGTACGTCAGGTGATCGGGCGCCTCGAGCATCGCCTCGGCCAGTTCAAGGATCGGATGATTGTTCTCGTCGCGGGTCATCAGCGACTCGTACATGTTCATCGCGATGTTGCGGGTCGAGATCGTCGAGGACGTCATCTGGTCGAGGGTGTTGATATTCGCCTCCTGCCCGAAGACGAAATCCCCGCCGACATGCGGGCATTTGAACGGCTCAGCCCGAGCGGCCGCCGCCGAAATCGCGGCACACGCCAGCACGCCGAGCGGGGCAAGAAGGTGTCGGTTCATCCAATAGTCCCCCAAAGGCCGGAGCGCGCCTTCCCATCGCAAGCTTATGCTGCTTGGCCCGGAGCGTGACCCTGCCAGGGAAGGGCGTCAAGTCCATGCCCGGCCCCGCCTTCACGCCCCCGCAACCGCCACAAAGTCCGCTCGCGGCTGCCAGAAGTTCGCCAGGACCATGACCTGCCCGGGCCCGCGCCCGACCGGCGGCCGGATCAGTAAAACGCTGATGCCGGCACCTCAGCCGGGCAGTTCCAGCACGTTCTTGGCCAGGATATTACGCTGGATCTCATTCGACCCGGCATAGATGGTCGAAGGTCGCGATTGCAGGAACAACCCTGCGGGATTCAGGTCGCGGTTGCCCTCCATGGGACCGAGCCCGCCGCCATATTCACCCGCGATGTCCAGCATGGCTTCCGAAATGCGCTGGAACAACTCGGTCTGGTTGATCTTCAGCATCGACACGTCGGGACCGAGACTTTCACCGCGACGCACCTTCTCCACGAAGGTCTCATACAGGTCCTTGTGGTCCTCAAGATCGAGGCGCAGCCGCGTATAGCGGTCCTGGAACTGCTCGTCGTCCCAAACCCCCATTCGTTCGGCGAGCAGCTTCAGCCGCTTCAGGGCATAGGCGGACTGGCGAGGGGACCCCGAACCGATCCGCTCGAACCCCAGCAGCGCCTTGGCCATCGTCCAGCCCTTGTTGATCTGGCCGACCAGGTTGTCCTTTGGCACGCGGACGTCGTCGAAGAAGGTCTCGCAGAACTCATCAGCCATATCGATGTTGGTGATCGGGCGGACGGTGATGCCCGGCGTATCCATCGGCACCAACAGGAAGCTGATGCCATCCTGCTTCTTGGCCTGCTTGTCGGTGCGGACAAGCAGGAAAATCCAGTTCGCGTCCATCGCCAGCGAGGTCCAGATCTTTTGGCCGTTGACCACCCAATGTTCGCCATCCAGCACCGCTTCAGTGCGCAATGAAGCGAGGTCGCTGCCGGCGTTTGGCTCGCTGTAGCCCTGGCACCAGATGTGCTCCCCCGACAGGATCTTCGGCAGGAATTACTGCTGCTGTTCGGGCCGGCCGAATTTGATCAGCAGTGGCCCGATCATGGTCATGCCCATGTCGTTCAGGCGGGCGCAGCCGTAGCGCTCCTTTTCCTCCAGGAAGATTAGCTGCTTGCTGGCGGAGATACCCATGCCGCCGAACTCCTTCGGCCAGTTCGGGCACAGCCATCCCTGCCCCGCCAGCTTCATGTACCAAGGCTTGTTGTCCTTGAAGTGCAGCCGGCTCGGAGGGTTGCGGATCTCAGCGGGATAGTTCGCCTCGATCCAGCCACGCACATGCGTGCGGAATTGTTCGTCCGTCAGGGAATTGAGGTCCTCGAGAGCAGCTTCGGTCATCGGTGGAGGTCCTGGTTTCGTTTCATATGGTCGGCAGGCAGGCCGTTCGGCGATACAACGGTTCTTCGGTAGCCCGCCGTGTTGGGATCGATCCTATTCCGCAAGTCAGGCAAACGGCGCCGGCTTGGCTTCGCGGAACGGCGTGCCGCTCTCCGCCAGATCGCGCAACAGCTTCGACGGCGCCCAACGCTCGCCGTACTGCTGATGCCACGCGGCGATCTGGTTGTACACCTCGCGCACCCCGATCCCGTCGGCCCAGTACATCAGGCCGCCGCGATATCGCGGAAAACCAAATCCGTGCAGCCACATCACATCGATATCGCTGGCCCGATAGGCCTTCCCCTCCTCCAGGATGCGGCACGCCTCATTCACCGACGAGAACAACAGCCGCCGCAGGATCTCGGTCTCGGTGAATGCCTTCTGCGGCACACCCATCTCGGCGGTAACCGACTTGATGATGGCGGCCACTTCGGGGTCGGGATGCGGGGTCCGATCGCCTTTTTCATAACGATACCACCCCGCGCTGGTCTTCTGGCCGTAGCGCCCCATCTCAACCAGCTTGTCCGCGATCGGCAGTTTCCGGTAATCCGGATTGGCCGCCGCGCGACGCTTGCGTCCCTCGGCTCCGATATCGAGGCCGGCCAGATCGCCCACCGCGAACGGTCCCATCGGATACCCGAAATCGACCATCACCTTGTCCACCTGCTCCGGCAGGCAGCCCTCCTCCAGCAGGATCACCATCTCCGAATTGAACGGCGCGCGCGAACGGTTGGCAACGAAACCATCGGTGTTGCCCGCCATGGCCGAGATCTTGCCGATCTTGCGCCCCATCGCCATGGCGGTCATCAGCGTCTCGGGTGAGGCCTTTGACGGCCGCACGACCTCCAGCAGTTTCATTACGTTCGCCGGCGAGAAGAAATGCGTGCCCGCCACATATTCCGGCCGCTTCGTCACCGACGCCAGTTCGTCCATGTCCAGCGCGGACGTGTTGGAGAACAGGAACGACCCCGGCTTCATCACCGCGTCGAGTTTTTCGAACACCGGCTTTTTCACGTCCATCCGTTCAAATACCGCCTCCACGACCACGTCGCAGTCCGCGATGTCCTCGTACCCGGCAACCGGATGAATGCGCGCCAGACGGCGCTGCATCTCGTCCTCGGCCAGGCTGCCGCGCTTGACGGAGGTCGCGTAGTTGTTGCGGATCCGCTCCATGCCGCGATCCAGCGCTTCCTGCGTCGCGTCCAGGATCTTCACATCGTAGCCGAAGTCGGCGAACGACATCGCGATGCCGCCGCCCATGGTTCCGGCGCCGATGACCGCCGGAGCGGTGAATTCGCGCGGCGCGATCGTCGCCGGCAGGTCAGGCAACTTGGCCACCTCGCGTTCGGCGAAGAAGGCGTAGCGCAGCGCTTTGGCCTCGTCCGCGGTCTCTAGTTCCGCGAACAGTTCAGCCTCCCGCCTGATGCCGTCATCGAATGGCAGTGTGCAGGCGGCTTCGACGGCGGCGATGCAGTGATACGGCGCCTTCTGGTTGCGCGCCTTGCGGGCAATCGATTTGCGCATGGCGTCGAAAACACCGGCTTCGGCGGTGATCGTCTTGTCGCGCACACGCGGCAATGGCCTCGCGCTTGAGATCTTCCGAGCGTAGGCGATCGCGGCCTCGCGCAGGTTGGCGCCCTGCGGCAGGACCTCGTCAATGATCCCGAGCCTGGCGGCTTCCGGTGCTGGGACATGGCGGCCGGAGGTGATCATCTCCAGCGCCGTCGGCACCCCGGCGAGGCGCGGCAGACGTTGCGTCCCTCCGCCGCCGGGCAGGATGCCGATCAGTACTTCAGGCAAGCCCACTTTCGCTGACGGGACGGCGATGCGGTAGTGACAGGCCATGGCGTTCTCCAACCCACCACCCAGCGCGAAACCATGGATCGCGGCAACCACCGGCTTGGGGCTCGCGTCGAGCACGTCATAGGTGCGCTGGCCGATCGGAGCACGCTTGCGCCCGGTGCCGAAGCCGCGGATGTCTGCTCCGGCGATAAAGCTGCGGCCGTCACCAATCAGCACCATGGCTTTGATCGCAGGATTGGAATTGGCCTCGTTCAGGCATTCGATGATGCCCTCGGACACGCCCGGCCCAAGCGCATTGACCGGCGGATAGTTCACGATGATGACGCCGATATCGCCGTCTTTCTCAAGCCGGACAACGGGGGATTTCTGACATGACTGGTTTCCTCACGCGGTTGCGGCGGAGGATAGGCGGGCTTGACCGTGCCGTATAGGTTCGCAACCGTGCATGCGCTCCCCGCTGCCCCGCCAGCCACCGGCCGGTCAGCCACTGGACAGTATCGGGAAAAGTCAGGGAATATCGCCGTTACTCGTTCTTCTGCGGGACGATCTGGCTCGGCCAGGCTTCACGACCGGCGCGGCGCGGAGAAACTCCATGACAGACTTGACAGCAACCGGCACGGCAACGCTGCCGGAAGCAACGGAGACCGGGGCAACGGGGAGCGGGGCAAACCCCGTCTATACCCGCTTCCATGGCAAGACCGAGGTCGAGTGGGCATGGGAGTTTCACAAGAACTGCGACCAGTTGTTGCACCAGCGTCTCGCCTCCTTCACCGCGGCGCAGTCGATGACACTTGCCGCCTTCATGGTGCTGACCAATGCCCGCTTTCAACCAAACATTCCGGCGGATCGCCTGATTTTCATAGAACTCGGACGCTACACGATCGACCTGTTCGGCCTGCTGATGTCAATCTTTACCTGGATCGTCACCAGTCCAATGGTGATGCGCCTGGATTACTTGAACAAGTACGTCCTCGCCAATGAAATCCCGGTCTATAATGACTACCTCTATAAATCGCTCGACGCCTTTACCATACCGGGTTGGCAACTGGTTGATCGCGTCCTGAAATGGCTCGGCAGGTCGCCCGAAGAACGCGAACCCAGGCGCTTCTATCGCATGATCATCCCCAGAATTTTGCCGATCGTCGAATTGGGACTTTGGATCATCCTGTTCCTGCTGATGGTTTTCGCCGACGTGTTCGCCGGGGCGCCTTCGGCTTCCGCGCCGCCCCCACCTTCGCCCGGCTACATCCTGCTTGGGGTTCCGGTTCCTGCCCAACAGCCACCGTTCACCGGCGTCATCCCATTTCCGCTGATCAACCTCATGACTCCGGCCCCGGCGACGTCAGATCCCTTGTCCGCATCTCCGCCGGCACCTGATGGAAACAGCAGTGGCCCGAGGTAGTGATACCTCGGGCCACCGGGACGCCAGGAAGCGGGAAGACGCTTACCCGAACTGGTTCATCGTGTTGTGCGCGCCGCCCGCCTTCAGGGCCGCCTCGCCGGCGAAATACTCCTTGTGATCATCACCGATGTCCGAACCCGCCATGTTCTGGTGCCGCACGCAGGCGATCCCCTGGCGAATTTCCTGGCGCTGGACATTGAGCACGTAACCCAGCATGCCCTGCGCGCCGAAATACTCGCTTCGAGAGATTGTCCGCGGCCAGCGCTTCCGTGTGGTAGGTCGGCAGCGTGATCAGGTGGTGGAAAATACCGGCGCGCTTCGCCGCATCTGCCTGGAAGGTGCGGATGCGCTTATCGGCCTCGATGCGCCAGCGGCGTCGTGTCATATTCCACGCTCATCAGTTTCGCGCGGTCATACTTCGCAACACGTTCTTGCCGCCCGCCGCCCAGGCATCGTACACCTGCTGGCGGAAGTTCAGCGTCCAGTTGAAGGACGGCGAGTTGTTGTAAGCCAGCTTGGCATTCGGAACCACTTCCCGGATGCGGTCCATCATGCCGGCAATCTGATCGACATGGGGCTTCTCGGTCTCGATCCAGATCAGGTCAGCGCCATTTCGCAGCGCGTGATGCCATCGAGCACGCAGCGATCGGCCCCCGTTCCGGCGCGGAATTGGAACAGATTGCTGGGCAGTCGCTTCGGCCGCAGCATCTTGCCGTTGCGATTGATGATGATGTCGCCATTGCGCGCATCGCTCGGCGGAGACTTCCTCGACGTCGAGGAAAGCAGTTGTACTGGTCTCCCAGGTCGCCCGGCGCGTGGCTGACGGCGATCTGCTTTGGTCAAGCCCGCGCCGAGTGAATCGGTGCGGGTGACGATGATGCCGTCGTCCACGCCGAGTTCCAGGAAGGCGTAACGGATGGCGCGCATCTTCGCGACGAAGTCCTCATGCGGCACGGTCACCTTGCCGTCCTGATGGCCGCATTGCTTCTCGTCGGACACCTGGTTCTCGATCTGCAGCGCACAGGCGCCGGCTTCGATCATCTTCTTGGCCAGCAGATAGGTCGCTTCCGCATTGCCGAAGCCGGCGTCGATGTCGGCGATGATCGGCACAACATGGCTCTCATAGTTTTCCACGCGGCCCGCAGTTCGGTTTCCTTGGCCTGTCGCCGGACTTGCGCGCGGCATCGATCTCGCGGAACAGGTTGCCCAGTTCGCGGGCATCGGCCTGGCTTGAGGAAGGTGTAGATTTCCTTGATCAGCGCGGCACCGATGTCTTCTCATGCATCGACTGGTCAGGCAGCGGGCCGAATTCCGAGCGCAGTGCGGCAACCATCCAGCCCGACAGATAGATATAGCGCCGCTTCGTCGTGCCGAAATGCTTTTTGACCGAAATCATCTGCTGCTGGGCGACAAAGCCGTGCCAGGCGCCGAGGGACTGGGTGTAGCAGCGACGGATCCGCATCATACGCCGCCATGTCCTGCGCGCATGATCCCGGCCGTGTAGCGGGCGATGTCCAGCCCGGTCAGAAAGCGGTTCTGCAGGCGCATGCGGGCGACCGACTCGGCGTTGATGCCGTCCCACGTGCCCTTCTTGCTGTCAATCAGCCGAGCCACGGTGGCGGTGTGATCCTGATATGAGGACCTGCCGCCGCGGACAGCCGACACGCCGCCAGCCAAACCGTCAGGGGAGTAATTGCGCGTGTCCATACGAGTTCCTTCGCAGTGAGCCGCTTCAAGAGCGGAGGCCCCGCATCTAGGATGCTGCAACTGCGAAGTCACCGTAAAAGACGGCGAGAAACGGCGAACAGTGTAAAGGAATTTACAGAAATGGTTTACTAATCGTGATACCTGTAAACTTCATCATGAAGCGCCGCCGGGGCAAACCGCTCCCGCAGGCGCTTCCCCACCTTATAGCACCGCCTCGGCCACCACGCGCATGCACGTCAACGCCGGACGCCCTTCAGCACCATCGTGCCAACATGCCCCGCCTTGGAAACGTCCTTCCAGGCCTCCAGCCGGTCCCTGATCCGCTCAGCAGGGCCACACAGGGAGATCGCATCGATCAGCGCGTCCGGCACCGCGGCGGCGGCCTCGTTCTTCTTGCCGTCGAGGTAAAGGTCCTGGATGGTCTTCGCCTCGCCCTCGAAGCCCATCTTCGAGACCATGTCGTTGTAGAAATTCTTCGATCGGGCGCCCATCCCGCCGATATATAGCGCCAGTTCCGGGCGGATCGCATCGCGGCAGGCCGCAACGTCCGGCCCCATCTTGGCGCGCACGAACGGGGCATTGTCGAAGCCATCCATCGTGCGGCCGCCTTGCGCCGGCCTTCCAAGGTCGGGCCCGTCACCACGTCGGGTGCGTCCGGCGAAAAGAAGATCGGCAGGTTGCCATCCGCCACCTCACCCGCCATGCGCAGTCCGGCCGGCGTGATAGAGGCGGTGTAGAACGGCACGTTCGGATCGCCATGGGCGATGCTGCGCAATGGCCGGCCAAGACCGGTCGCATCCGGCCCGTCGTACGGGATGGAATACTGGTCGCCGTGGAACTCCAAGGGTTTCTCGCGCGCCAGGACCTGCTTGATGATGGCGATGTATTCCTTGGTCCGCTGCATCGGCTTGCCGAAGCGGACGCCGTGCCAGCCCTCGATCACCTGCGGCCCGGACGGGCCGATGCCGCACAGATGAACCGGTTGCCTGACAACGCCTGCAACGACAGCACGGTCATCGCGGCGCAGGCCGGGGTGCGGGCTGGCATCTGCATGATGCCCGTTCCGGCCTTGATCCTGGTCGTCCGGGCGAGGATCCAGGCCGCAGGCGACACGGCGTCCGTGCTATAGGATTCACCAGTCCACACCTGCGAGATATCCCAGCCGCTCCGCCTCCAGGATCATTTCCATGTCGAGTTTCGGGTGCGGTCCCGACATTCCGACCGTGATACCAAGCTGCATGACTAGCGGACCTTCGCGATGACGTCATCCCGGAAGCGGCGCAGGTTGCCGACCGTGGCCTCCGCATCCGCGCCGAACAGCCCGAAATCGAAGGCGGTCACGCCGACATCCCGCAGCGCCTTGATATCACCGGCATAATCAGCGGCACCGCCGGTGAACAATTTCCGCTGGCCATCCACCGTGCCCTTGGGCTGCGCCTCCGGGTTGGAGGACACGCGATAAGCCAGGCCGACCGCTTTGGGATCGCGGCCGGCCTTCTCCGTCAGCACCCGCAACTTCTCCGCGCCGGCCTTGAAGCGCGTCAGCGTGTCCATCGGGAACTGCGGGTTGGTGCCGATCGGATACCACGCATCGCCATATCTCGCGGTGCGGCGCATCGCCGGCCCGCTCTCGCCGCCGACCCAGATCGGGATCGTTCCCTGCGGCGGCTTGGGCGGGAACAGCACGTCCTTGAACTGGACGTACTTGCCATTGAATTTCGGTTCGTCCGCCGTCCAAAGCTCCTTGCAGACCGCCATGAATTCGTCGGTCACCGCGCCGCGTTCAGCGAACGGCGGCGCGCCGATGGCGACGAACTCCTCCTCGCACCAGCCGGCGCCGATCCCCAGCGTAAGGCGGCCCTTTGACAGGAAGTCGATGCGTGGCGAGGATCTTAGCGGTCAGCACGGCCGGACGGTGCGGCACCACCATGACCGAGGTGACGATCCGCAGTTTCGTCGTCGCCGCGGCGATGAAGGTGGCGGCGGTCAGTTGTTCCAGCCGCGGCGCCGCGGCGCCGGAGGGAAATTCGCCGGAATCCGAATAGGGATAGCGCGAGGCGATGCTGGTCGGGATCATCACGTGGTCGCTGACCGTGACGTAGTCGAAGCCCAGCGTTTCCGCCTCGGTGGCGATGCGCAGCAGGCTGTCGGGCTCGATCAACGGGCCGCTGGTTGGGGCGCTGCAACCGATCTGCATTGGTTCCTCCTGCTTGGATTGCGTTGATGAGACCCGATAGCACACGATGCGGCGCAAAGAGGCAACTTGGGGTGGTCCAGGAGCCATGGACTTCGGCATCCATATCGGCACGCGCGGCTGCCTGACGACGCGCGACAACATCATGGCGGTGGCCTCCGGCGCGGAGGCCAGCGGCTACGCCATCATCGGCGTGGCCGACCACCTGATCGTGCCGGTGCAGACCGACGTGCGCTATCCCTACACCGCGGACGGCGATCTGGCCCGGCGCGCCGACCGGCGAGTGCTTCGACGCCATCGCGCACGCTGACCTTCCTCGCCGGCTTCACCCAGCGGATCCGGCTGCTGACCTCGGTGCTGGTGGTGCCGCACCGGCCGGCGGTGCTGACGGCCAAGCTGCTGACCACGGCCGATGTGCTGTCCGGCGGGCGGGTCATCGCCGGTGTCGGCTCCGGCTGGATGAAGGAGGAGTTCGCCGCTCTGGAAACCGCCGCCGTTCGCGGACGCGCGGCGCGGTGACCGACGAGTATATCCAGGCCTGGAAGTCGCTGTGGACCGAGGACCGGCCGGCGATGCACGGCAAGCATGTCGAGTTCGACAACGTGGTGTTCAAGCCGAAGCCGGCGTCCAAGCCGCATCCGCCGATCTGGGTCGGCGGCGAAAGCGCCCCTGCCCTGCGCCGAGCCGCTGCGGTCGGTGACGCCTGGTATCCGGTGTCGAACAACGCGCAGATCCTGATGAACACCCCTGCCCTGCTGAAAGCCGGGTATCGACCGGCTGCACCGCGCGGCGGAGAAAGCCGGCCGCGATCCGGCCTCGATCGACATCGCCTATGTGTGGTTCATGCCGCCGGAGCTGGATCGCCAAGACCGGACGCCGATGGACGGCGGCAGACTGTTCACCGGCGGCGCGCGATGCGATGCTGGAGGACGCGGCCGCGTTCGCGGCCGTCGGCGTCAAGCACTTGATCGTCTATGCGCAACAGCCCACCATCGAGGCAACACTGGACGTCCAGCAGCGCTTTGCCGAGGACGTAGTACGGAAGTCATCATGACCGATCTGACCTGGCTGCGAAACCGCGCCGCTGCCCGAGCTGATGGCGCAGGCGGCGCAGAAGCGCGACGCGGCGTTCGGGCGGCAACGTGTCGTACTCGCGCAAGGTGTTCATCCCGCTGACGAAGCTGTGCCGCGACGTGTGCCACTACTGCACCTTCGCGGAGCGTCCGCGGGCCGGCCACGCCGCGTATCTGTCGGCCGAGGAGGTGCTGGCGATCGCCCGCGCCGGTGAAGCCGCGGGCTGCACCGAGGCGCTGTTCACCCTCGGCGACAAGCCGGAACTGCGCTACCGCGCGGCGCGTGAGGCGCTGGCCGGCGCTGGGGCACGAGACGACGATCAGCTACCTGCGGGCGATGTGCGCGCTGGTGCTGAAGGAAACCGTCGCTGCTGCCGCACGTGAATCCCGGCGTGATGACGCGCGAGGAAATCGCCGCGCTGCGGGAGGTCTCGGCCAGCCAGGGCATCATGCTGGAATCGACCAGCGAGCGGCTGTGCCAGCCAGGGCGGCGTGCATTACGGCTCGCCCGACAAGCTGCCCGGCGGTGCGGCTGGAGACGATGCGGCTGGCCGGCGAACTGGCGGTGCCGTTCACCACCGGCATCCTGATCGGCATCGGCGAAACGCGGGCGGAGCGGCTGGAGGCGCTGGTGGCGATCCGCGACCTGCATGCAGCAGCATGGTCACATCCAGGAAGTGATCGTGCAGAACTTCCGCGCCAAGCCGGACACCAAGCTGGCGGGGGCGGATGAACCCGACCTGCGACGACCTGCTTTGGACCATCGCCGCCGCTCGGCTGATCCTGCCGGCGGATGTGCATGTCCAGGCGCCGCCCAACCTGTCGCCGGGCGTGTACCAGAAGCTGATCGGCGCCGGCATCGACGACTGGGGCGGCGTGTCGCCGGTCACGCCGGATCACGTCAATCCGGAAGCGCCCTGGCCGGAACTGGAAGCGCTGGCGTCTGCGCACGGCGGAGATGGACAAGATCCTGGTGCCGCGGCTGCCGGTCTATCCGGCATGGGCGGCCGACACCGGCGCGGTGGCTGCATCCGAAGGTCGCGACCCGCGTGATGCAGCTCGGCCGACGCCGAAGGCTGGGCGCGCGACGACGACTGGGCGCCGGGCCTGACGTTTGCGCCGAAGCCGCGTCCGGTGCATGCTGGCAAGGTCGATCCTGGTCTGGAACGGATCCTCGACCGCGCCGCGGCGGGCAAGCGGCTGGACGAGCCCGAGATCGTTCGGCTGTTCGCCGCGCGGGATGCTGACTATGAGCGGGTCATTACCGTGGCGGACGAACTGCGCAAGGCGGTCAGCGGCGACACTGTTCGTTACGTCGTCAACCGCAACATCAACTACACCAACATCTGCTACTATCAAGCTGCAAGTTCTGCGCGTTCTCCAAGGGCAAGACGCACGAGGCGCTGCGCGGCACGCCTTACGACCTGGAGATGGGGGAGATCGTCCGCCGCTCGCAGGAAGCCTGGGATCGCGGCGCGACCGAGGTCTGCCTGCAAGGCGGCATCCATCCCGACTATACCGGCGACACCTATGTCAACATCTGCAAGGCGATCAAAGCGGCGATCCCGGGCATGCACATTCATGCTTTCTCGCCGCTGGAGGTGACCCAGGGCGCCGCGACGCTGGGCCTGTCGCTGACGGAGTTCCTGGCGCGCCTGAAGGATGCGGGGCTGGGCACGCTTCCCGGCACCGCCGCGGAAATCCTCGATGATGAAATCCGGGCGATCATTTGCCCGGACAAGATCAACACCCAACAATGGGTGGATGTTGCCCGCGCGGCGCATGCGCTGGGGCTGCGCACCACGTCCACCATCATGTATGGACACGTCGAAAGCCCCGCTGAACTGGGCGCGGCATTTGCTCGTGCTGCGCGATCTGCAAGCGGAGACCGGCGGCTTCACCGAGTTCGTGCCGCTGCCGTTCGTGCACATGGAAGCGCCGATGTATCTGCGCGGCATGGCGCGCAAAGGCCCGACGCTGCGGGAGGCGATCCTGATGCACGCGGTCGCGCGGCTGGTGCTGAACCCGCTGATCACCAACATCCAGACGTCGTGGGTGAAGATGGGGCCGGAGGGCGCGGCGATGTGCCTGAACGCCGGCGCCAACGACCTGGGCGGCACGCTGATGAACGAAAGCATCTCCCGCGCCGCCGGCACCCAGCACGGTCAGGAATTCCCGCCCGGAGGCGATGGAGGGGCTGATCGGTTCCCTGGTCCGCACCCCGGTGCAGCGCGACACGCTCTACCGCCCGGTCGGCAACGAGCGGCGGGTGGTCTCCTTCAATGCCCCCGAACTCGCGCCGGTGGTACAGACACCGCCGCGGAAGGTGATGGCGGCGAGTGATCGGCCTTTGCAACCTGCCTCCCGTTATGCTATCAGAGAGTGATATCATAACGGAGGCTTGGGGTGGGCCAGCTCATAGTCAGGGGCCTTGACGACGTGCTTATCCAGGCGCTCAAGCAGCGGGCGGCGAGGGTTGGTCGGTCCGCCGAGGCCGAGCATCGTGCAATTCTTGAGCAGGCCCTGCGGTCGGAGTCGGAGACTTTCGCCGAGGCTGCTGCACGGTTGCGTGCACGAACCCCGCCACAAGCGACTGACAGTGCTGACTTGATCCGGAAGGATCGTGACAGGGACCATCTGAGCGAGACCGCGTGAGGGAAGCCGTCGTTGACGCATCGGTCGTGGCAAAATGGGTCGTGGAGGAGGACCATAGCGCCAAGGCCCTGTTGCTGTTGCAATACGACGCGCGCTACGCGCCGGACCATTGGCAGGCGGAAGCCGTCAACGTGCTATGGTCCAAAGTCTTCACCGGCGACCTGATGGCAGCGGACGCCCAGGAGCGTATGACGGTTCTACTGCGGGCGCCGGTTATTGGCACGCCCATCGCCGACCTGATGCCACGCGCCTTCGCGATTTCTGCATCTTGCTCAATGACTATCTACGACTCGCTTTACGTCGCACTGGCAGAGAAACGGGATATCCCGCTGGTGACGGCGGACGGTCGACTGATCCGTCGTCTAGCGGGCGATCCAGGACTGGCAAAGCGCATGGTTTGGGTCGGCGACCTAGATGGTTGTAGGCCTTAACAGTGGTGAGTACTCGCCCATCACATTGGGTTCCGGCCGCCAATCGCATTTCTAAAATGCTATTGGGTCCTGCCATCACCGACTTAGTGAACGGCTTCTGAGGTCTTTACAGACGGCTTACGCACGACCTTCCTTTTCGACCGCCCTTTGAGGAAGTCGATAGGGTCACGAGATGGTGGTGCATGCGTCACCAGCTTCATTTTGAAAACCTCCTCCACCGCGGACTTAAACACAGGTTTCTCTCGAGCATATTTGAATACCGGCCAAGAGCAGTAGCTTTCAAATTTCATACCCCCAGATGTCCCAAGAGTTTTGACCTCTAAAGATGCTGCTTCAAAATCTTCTTTAAGCACGCTGATGCATAGCCGGAATTCCGCTGAACTGCCCGACCAATCGCGATTTGTTATACCATTGCATTCTGTTTCGTTGCCGCTCCACTTAAAGGCTTGCGCTCTATTAACGAGCATGCGATATTCATCAGATATCTCAGAGTACTTATAGTTTAGTTTTTCTACCATAGAAAATAACTGAAGTGCGGCAGCATAATTTTGTTCTTGAATTTTTTGGAAAGCATATCGCATGAGCCACGAGTTCTACTTCTTTCCGATTTTGTGGATCGAATTTCCACCATATTCGGAGACCAAACATTACGCCCATATTAAGGAGTGTATCAGTCGCGTTCTCAAAATACTCCTGATTAACGGACATGACCGTGCCAATGGACGGAATTTTCTCCTCTGGAATCTTCAACCTGCGCAGCGCACTGACGTATTGGCGAGTAGCTTTACCACCAGCATGCACAATAATGTTACGTCGATGGAATATTTCAAAAAACGCCGGTTGATCCTCAACGGCCGTAAGCACGTCAATACCTAACAGCTTTTGGACAGAATTCGATTTGTTCTTTCGGACTTTTTCGCAGAAGTTCATCTATTTCTCGCTCAAGAAAGACGTCCTTTAGGTCATTGATGTCACCTAAGCCCTCAAGATCGGCTATCGTCACTGTTCGATCAATCTTCCGGAACAGTTCCGCTCGCTGCCGGAACGCCCACTTTATCGCTTCTGCTATCAACACCTCCAATTCAGTGATCATTGCAGTGAGCATGATACTTGGAAGTCGCTGCGCTCCATGCATAAAAAAGCGAAAGTAGTCGAACACCTGTCGAAGCTCGCTGAGCTTGGCAGCCGAGATTTTCTTTGGAGTGGCCGTTTTCACGGACGTTGGGCTAAGTTGGTAGTCTGTGTCGAGCACGTCCTTCGCGCCTCGGCCTACTACCTGCGTTATAGAAACGACAAAAGGGAGGACATACGCATAACCTTCAACGCTTGTGGCGTAATTCTCCAAAAAAGCGGGCAACGTTTGATGCGCCTCGGTCGTGACCTCTTTCCCTAAAGCGGTTTCAGCCTCGGCACCGGTTGCAGGGTCGATGTGACCGACCGCTTGTTCGCCTACCTCGTCCAAGTTAACTCCTAGAACAAAAGTGGAGCACGCCGCCGGACTTGAACCGGAGCATCCTCTCGAACGTCAAATAGCAACTCCTCAAGCCGCGGCAGCAGGCTTCTCCGCCCCCGTCTCCGTTCGCCGCGCCCGCAACCGCCGGATGCGCCTGGCGTCCGCATCCAGCACGCGGAACTCGATCCCCGAGGGGTGGCTGATCACCTCCCCACGCGTCGGCACACGTCCAGCCAGCGTGAATACCAGCCCACCCACCGTGTCGATGTCGGCGTCCCGTTCGTCCTCCGTCAGGATCGGCCCGATCTTCTCCTCGAAATCCTCGATCGGCATCCGCGCGTTCAAATCCATCGCGCCATCCGGACGCTCGGTGATCATCGGCGCCTCGACATCGTCATGCTCGTCCGCGATGTCGCCGGTAATCGTTTCGACCAGATCCTCGATCGTTACCAGCCCGTCGATACCGCCATATTCATCCACCACCAACGCCAGATGCACCCGCTGCAGCCGCATCTGCAACAGCAGATCCAGCACCGGCATCTGTGGCGCCACCATCAGCGGCTTGCGCAGGATCGCCTCCAGCGAGAACGCCTCCGGCCGCCCCACATACGCGAACACGTCCTTGATGTGGATCATGCCGATCACGTCGTCCAACTGCTCCCGATACACCGGCAGGCGGGAGTGTCCATCGTTGCGGATCAGCTCGATCGCCTGCCCCAGCGTCACATCCGCCCGCATCGCGACGATATCCGCCCGCGGGACCATCACGTCATCCGCCGTCGTCTCCCGCAGTCGCAGCACGTTGGCGATCAGCAGCCGCTCATGGCGGTCGAGTTCCGGCTGTTCGCCCGGAACCTGCTGCGCGTCGGCAGCCTCCTGCACCAGTTCGGCAATCGAATTCGCGCAGGGAGTGCTCAGCCTGCTTGCGGCCGAGCAGATAGCCAAGCCGGCCGAGCAAGGTGCCGCGATGACCGCTCATGCGCGCTTCCAGGGGTTGGGGACGCCAATGCGATGCAGGATCCGCGATTCCGCCATCTCCATCCGCCGCGCATCGCCGGGATGGCCATGGTCCTCGCCGTTCAGATGCAGCGCCCCGTGCACCACCAGATGCGCCAGGTGGTGTGCAGGCGCGGCGGCCCTGTGCGGCGGCCTCGGCACGGACAACGCCCAGCGCCAGGATGATTTCCGGCGCCGGATGCTCATAGGTCAGGACATTGGTGGGCTTGTTCCTGCCGCGATGACGCCCGTTCAGCCCCCGGACGACGCGGTCCGAGGAAAGAACGATCGTGCCCTTCCATACCCGCCGCATGCGCCGCCCGCCGGACGATCGTGCCGGCGTTCGGTATCAATCTGTGCCAAGCCGGATCCGCCACGACGATATCGATGGTCTGACCATCGAGGCCGGGCGGACGGCTACTAGGAGGTTCCATCGATGCTCAATTGCTCGCTCGTTTGCGGCCGTTCCCGCTCGCGTCGTGCCTCTCCCTGGGCGGCTTCGCGCTGATCATACGCGCCAACGATACGGGCGACCAGAGGATGCCGCACCACGTCGCGCTGTTCAAACCGGACAACACCGATACCCTGGATGCCCTTCACCGTGTCAAGGCGTCGCGCAGGCCGGAACGAACGCCGTTCGGCAAGTCCACTTGGCTGAGGTCGCCGGTGACCACCATCCGCGTCCCGTCGCCCATGCGCGTCAGGAACATCTTCATCTGCACCGGCGTGGTGTTCTGCGCCTCATCCAGAATTGCGTAGCAGTGCGCCAGGGTGCGCCCGCGCATGAACGCCAGCGGCGCGACCTCGATCTCACCGTTGGTCATCCGCCGGATGACCTGGTCGGCCGGCATCATGTCGTGCAGCGCGTCATACAGCGGCCGCAAATAGGGGTCGATCTTCTCTTTCATGTCGCCGGGCAGGAATCCCAGCCGCTCACCGGCCTCGACCGCCGGACGCGACAGCACGATCCGGTCCACCTTGCCGGCCTGCAACATGGCCACGGCCTGGGCGACGGCAAGATACGTGACTGCCAGCCATTGTCCTGCCTGTAGTTGCGGTGCTGCCTGCGGCGGCGAGCGACGGAACGCTCCAAACTTTACCGGACGGAGTACGGTTCACGCGGGACGACGGGCAGACGACACAGGTGCAGGTCTGGACGGATCGGACGATCCACGTGACCTCGCAGCCGAAAGGTGCGCCGGAATTTCGACCGAGCTACGTCGTGATCCGCAAGTGGGAGCCGGTGAAGTTCACGGTGTCGCAGGATGATCCGGCGGTTTTCGCCATCCGCACGGCGGAGTTGCGGGTAACGTTGGACCGACAGACGGGAGCGGTCTCGTTTTTCGACCCGCAGGGCAAGCCGCTGCTCGGCGAAAAAGAGCGGGAGTTTACGCCGGTGACGGTGAACAAAGAAAAGACCTTGCAGGTCCAGCAGACGTTCGGGTGCGCCCCGGACGAAGCAATCTTCGGGCTGGGGCAGCACCAGGATGGTCTCTGGAACTGGCGGGGTTTGCCGGTGGAGTTGCGGCAGCACAACACCTCCGTGGCGATCCCGTTCCTTGTTTCAACCAAAGGCTACGGATTGCTGTGGGACAACGCCTCGCGGACGATGGTCAATCCCGTGGACCAGTCAATCGCGCTGACGCCGGTAGGCCCGCCGGCGGCAACGGATGATGCCGGGCAGCCGAAGGCCACGGAGGACCTCGGCAAAGGCAAGCAAAATGACCACCCGCTCGTGGTTCGCCATGGCACGTTCACGACGGGGGCGGCCGGTGAGTACGTGTTCTTTGCACAGAATGGCGACCGCTGGGACGAGTTCAGCATCCTGGTGGATGGAAAGCCCGTGGCAGGCGTGGTCAACAAGTGGACGCCCTACACGGTGACCGGGACGGCCACGCTGCCGGCGCGGACGACGGTGGAGGTCACGTTGCGAGGCGGGGGCAAAGCACCGGAAGTCGGTGCGCGCCCGCGGGAAACGGGGCAGACGGTGTTCCGCTCGACGGTCGGCGACGGGGTGAACTACACGTTCTTTTACGGTCCGGCGATGGACCAGGTCATCGACGGTTACCGGACCGCAACGGGGACGGTGCCGATGCTGCCGCGCTGGGCGTTTGGGTTCTGGCAATGCGAGGAACGCTACAGCACGCAACAAGAGGTGCTCGAAGCGGCTCGAAAGTACCGGGAACTCAAGATCCCGCTCGACCTGATCGTCCAGGATTGGCAATACTGGAGCAACGACATGTGGGGCTCCTACCAGTTTGAAGAAAGCAGGTACCCGGACCCTGCGGGGATGATCAAGGAGCTGCACGGCATGAACGTCAAGTTCATGATCTCCGTATGGCCAAATCCCAATGGGGAGGCGAAGGCCGCTTTGCAGGCGATTCCACACGGGTTCATCGGCGGTAGCTATTATGACGCGTACAACCCGGAGGCGCGGCGGGCGCGGTGGAGCGTGATCAACAAGAATCTCTTCAGCATCGGGACGGATGCTTGGTGGCAGGATGGGGCGGAGCCTGGCGACGGAGGGACGACAGTTTACGGGCAGGAAACCTCCCGCGGCTCGGGCGACCGCGACGCGCTGGCGTACCCGCTGTTTCACACGCAGGGGATTTACGAGAACCAGCGCGCAACCAACCCGGAGAAGCGGGTGGTGAACCTGACGCGTTCAAGCTATGCGGGGCAACAACGGTACGGGGCGATTGTCTGGTCCGGGGATGTCCGGGGCGATTGGATCACGTTCAAACGCCAGATCGCGGCGGGGTTGAACTTCAGCCTTTCGGGGCAACCCTATTGGACGACGGATGCGGGAGGGTTTTTCCGGCCGCCCGGGCAGTACACGGATGCGGATTACAACGAGGTGCAGGCGCGATGGTTCGAGTGGAGCACGTTCTGCCCCATCCAGCGAATCCACGGGTTGCATACGAAAACGGAATTCTGGAACTGGTTGCCGCAAACGCAGCAGGTGCTGATCGGCTACGACAAGCTGCGGTATCGCTTGTTGCCTTACAACTACTCGCTGGCGTGGCAGGTGACTCATCGCAATAGCACGCCGATGCGGCCCTTGGTGATGGATTTCCCGAACGATCCCCAGGCGGTGGCGACGAGCGACGAATATCTGTGGGGACCATCGTTCCTGGTCGCTCCGGTGACGGCGAAGGCGATTTCGAAGGAGATGTATTTGCCGAAAGGGAATGCATGGATCGATTTCTGGACTGGTAAAAGGACTAACGGTGGCACGACGATCAACGCGGATGCACCACTGGAAAAAATCCCTCTCCAAATCCGGGCAGGATCGATCATCCCACTGGGGCCGGACCTTCAATACGCGGGTGAAAAAGCAACGGACCCGACGGAGCTGCGCGTGTACCCGGGAGCGGAGGGGAGCTTTACGCTCTACGAGGACGAGGGCGATTCGTACCGTTACGAGAACGGGGCGTTTGCGACGATCCCCATGCACTGGGATGACGCCGGGCGACGGCTGGTGATCGGGAAAAGGGAAGGATCGTTCCCGGGGATGCTGGAGAAACGCGTGTTTCATGTGGTGATCGTCTCGGACAACCATGGCGTGGGCGGCGATCTGACCGCCCAAGCGGACAAGGTGGTGAGTTACGATGGGGCAGAGGTCAGCATCCCGGTGGGGCCAGGAAGGAACCCCTGATCCTGGCCCGGAGAAATCTCCGGCGAGCGATGCAAACAACCGCGTTGTCATCGGCCTTAACGGTACCGCTCCAGACGTGGTGCTCGTGTTCTGCCATCTCCTTGCAGACCGTTTGATTCGGGAGCGGCAGTGGCGATCCGGCAGGCAGTTCCAACTGGTCGGACAACCCTTTACTAGCCGCCAGAATGTCCAGACAACCGGCGAGCATATCGAGCACGTTGAACGGCCAAAGGGTCGGCGGCACGAACAACCATGCGTGGAAGGCCCGTACGGCCGCTACGCCTGGATGGGTACCCGTTGGGGCCAGCACGTGGTAGCGACGGATGACCGGCTCTGTCCACTCACCCATGTGGTATGACCGCTCCTGCATCTTGGCCAGATCGCGGAGCACCTCGCGCTGGCTGCGCCAGGGTCATCCGCATCCATCCGGGCGGCGCGGCAGTTCGGGCAGCAACAACTCCAGCAGCGCCCACTGTTTGTCGGTCAGTTCCTCTCCTCTGGCCATACGGTCAGTTTACACCCACAACCATTTATGAGACTACTTCTAGTGACGCCGCCCTGCTCAAACGCTTCATCTCCTTTTTGGCGCGGCTCGCGTGGTACCGGAGAAGGGCGAATGCCACCTTTACCAACTGCTCCGGTCAACCGAGTCGGTCGGCCAGAAGTTAACAGACGAATTCTACGGCCTCTACGCCGGGATCCGGCGAGAGGTTTTCACCCGGCTGTGTGCAGCTAACACCACAGTCACTCCCTCCGAGACCCTCCGCTGTACTCAGAAATTGCTCGACCGGGTGCTGTTCTTCGCCTTCTGCGAGGATCGTGGATTGCTGCCTGCCGATACGATCCGTCACGCCTTCGAGCACCGCGATCCGTACAACCCCCGAACGATCCGGGAAATTTTCACGGTTTCTACCGTACGATTTTCTAACATCAGCTTTGTAGCTAAGTCGGCGCAGTCAAGCTAGTGCGCTTGAGTAGATATTCCGGTAGTGGGTACTGGCTAACTGACGGGTCGTTGGTTGTACTGGTGGATG
>CAWBVV010000014.1:0-59746 GCA_963792345.1 uncultured Alphaproteobacteria bacterium | reverse complement strand
CTATGTTTATTGTTGTAGTCTACTGGTTAGACGACGTATTGCTGCCGCCGCAGTCGGCATTGATCAGAAGTCGCTTGGCAGTGGGATAGCGAGCGGTGCCGAGCACGTACCACCAGCGCCGTATGCTCGCAACCGCGAACGCGGCGGTGTCGTGGCTGATCCCGAGGTTGACCCATCCATCATTGGCGGCGATGTCGTAGACGCCATACGGTGCCACCTTGCCGAGTTCAGGGATAACGAAGTCATGCACCCGGACCGGCTCGGGCTGTCCCTTCGGACGCAACTCACGCCCGCTATTCTTGAAGTCACCCACAAGTTCTTTCTTCTTGGTGTCGACCGAGATGACGGGCTCGCCAGCAGCCTGGAACGCCTTCACTTCGGCATTGATGTGCTCGAATTGAGCGTTACGGTCGGGATGGCTGGTGCCTTCGCGTGTTTTTGCATTGGCTTGCAGGCTGAAGCCCAGACGCTTCAGCAATCGTCCAACCAACTTCTGGCCAGCGCTGAAGCCCAAATCGGCCAGCGCTGCGGACAGATGGCGCTGGCTCTTGCTCACCCACACCAAAGCAGCTTCCGGATCGCCGCGGATTGCGGACTGCACCAAATCATTCAAGGCTTCCAAAAGCCCAGGCTGTGTCTCGGTCGCTGGCTTGCCGCCACCCCCCTGTCGGCGAACCCGCGAGCTGAACATCACCGCGCCCGAACGCAGCTCTGCCAGGCCGCGATCAATCGTGCTGCGCGCAATCCCCGTCGCCCGCGATACCGCAACGACCCCGCCGTGTCCGGCCGCACGCGCCTCACTGGCCGCGAACAACCGCCGCTCTCTCTCGTCCAGAACTGGTTCAAGCGCTTCGAAGCGAGCCCGGATGGCAGCGATGTCAATCACCGCGTCAGGGTAAGCGCTCCAGCGCCGGAAGCACGCCAATTCCTCGATTCGTTCGTTGCGTTCTTGCCCGTCTCCCGATTTTTTTCTTCCGATTCGATTGTCCGGGCTCAGGCCCTTAGTCGCGCTGAGAGCAAGGATGCCGCCGATGAAACTGATCGACCTGAGCCGCGAAATCCACCACAAGATGGCGCGACTGCCGAACCATCCGATGATCATCATCGCGCCGTTTTCCACCCATGAGGAAAAGCGCGTTGCCGACGGCTACATGTTTTCCTCAGCCGTGATGTCGCTGAACATGGGCGATCATTCCGGGACCCATGTCGATGCGCCGGTGCATTTCGATGAACGGCCGGGTGCCAAAGGCATCGACGAGATGCCGCTGGAGAACTTCTTCACCGAAGCCGTCTGCCTGGATCTGTCGCACAAGGAATTGAGGAGCGACATCAGCATCGCCGATCTTGAAGCAGCCGAAGCGTGCGGCCGGGATCGAGATCAAGCCAAGGGACACCGTCTGCTGCACATGGATTTCTATCGGCGAACGCACGGAACGGACGCCTACATCACCGACTTTCCCGGCCTGACCAAGGAGTCGGCAACCTGGCTCGGGAACAAGGGGATCGGCATGTTCGGGGTTGAAGCGGCAAGCCCTGGCCGGCCGGGGCGCAACAACTTCGAGGTGCACCACGTCTGTAGGGACATGGGTTTCACCCACATGGAGGGGCTGGTGAACCTTGATCAGCTGGTGGGCAAGGGACGGTTCCGGTTCATCGGCTTTCCGCTGAAGATCAAGGGTGGGACTGGAAGTCCGATCCGCGCCGTGGCCTGGCTGGACGAATGACCTGGTAGCGGTCCGCGACGCCGAGCGCGTCATCAACCCGCGTCCCCTGATCCGCCGCTCGTCACATCGCTGCATCGCTCCGGCCGCGAGGCAGCCGGGAGCGACCATCGGCGAAACGTCAGGCGTTGGCTTTGTGCATGAACTCGGCGATCTCATCGAGCACCGGAACGACCTTGTCCGCGCCTTCCGAATTCCAGGTTGAACACGACCCGTTCCACCCCGAGGTCGGCGTATCGCTTCATCAGGTCGAGTTCGCGCCGCGGGAACCAGACGGTGATGGCGATCTCGTCCGGCGTTGCGGCCGGCCTCGGTCGCCATCTTGCGGAACTCCGGGATCAGGTCGCCGATTTCGCTGTAGCCGCCGCGCGCCGCCTGCGGAATCCAGCCGTCGCCGTAACGGATCGCCCGCCGGGCGGAGTAGGGGAAGGCGCCGCCGACGATGACCGGGGGATGCGGCTTCTGCACTGGCTTCGGCCATGCCATCATCGGATCGAAGTTGACGAATTCGCCGTGATATTCGGGCTTCGGCTTGGTCCAGATCTCCTTCATCGCCTCGACCCGTTCGCGCGCCACCTTGTGGCGGTCGGCGAACTTGACGCCGTGGTCCTCCAGCTCGTCCTGGTTCCAGCCATTGCCGATACCGAACAGGAAGCGGCCGCCGGACACCTGGTCGATCGAGGCCACCAGTTTTGCCGTCTGGATCGGATCGCGCTGCGCCACCAGGCAGACGCCGGTGCCGACCATCAAGGTCTTGGTCGCGGCCGCCGCCGCGGTCAGCGTCACGAACGGATCCATGGCGTCGTAGTAGCGCTTCGGCAGGTCGCCGCCGCCGGGGAAAGGCGATTTGCGGCGACAGCGGAATGTGCGAATGTTCGGGCGCCCAGAGCGAATTCGAAGCCGCGCTGTTCCAGCGCGGTGCCGAGCGCGCCGGGCGCCATGGAATAGTCGGTAAAGAACATCGAAACGCCGGATTTCAGCATGTTGGTTTCCTCCTGCTGATTGAACGCGGGCGATGATGTGCCAACCGGCGGCGTTGTTCCAGACCCCGAGGCGGATGGCAACCAGCCGGATGACGTCGGATGAATGGACTGTCATCTGCCGCTGGTCGGATGCGGCGATGTCGGGTTAAGGTTTGTCCCTGCCACGTCCCGACGCGACAACCGAAGGAAGAAACAAATTGTCCGAACTGGCGCGCGCTGTCCCTCCCGTTCCGCGCCGGTGAAGATCACCGATGTCGCCGCCGCGGCCGGGGTTGCGCCGATGACGGTCTCCCGCGTGATCAACACGCCGGACCGGGTGTCGCCTGAAACCACTGCCCGGGTGCGCGAGGCGATCGATCGGCTGGGCTATGTTCCGAACCTGATCGCCGGCGGTCTGTCGTCGCGAAAATCGCGCATGGTGGCGGCCATCGTGCCGACCATCGCGCATCCGATGTTCGCCGGGCTGGTGCAGGCTTTCTCCGCATCCATGCGCCAGGCCGGCTACCAGGTGATGCTGTCGATCAGCGGCTATGAGGACACCGACGATGAAGCGCTGTTCAGGGCGCTGCTGGGGCGGCGGCCGGATGCGTTGCTGATTACCGGGTCGGGCTACAGTCCCGGCGGCGCTGCAGATGCTGATCGAGGCGCACATTCCTGTGGTCGAGATCTGGGACGTTTCCAGCCGCCCGATCGACATGCTGATCGGCTTCGACCATGCCCAGGTGGGCGCGGAGGTTGCGGCGTTCCTGCGCGCCAAGGGGCATGACCGGTTTGCCGTGCTGGCGGCGCGCGACTCGCCGAGCATTGTCGCGCGCGCGGGGGTTCACCGAGGCGGTTGCCAAATTCGGCGGCACTGTCGTTCTGGAACAGGGCGATGCCGGCGCCCAGCACCATCGCGGCCGGCCGTGAGGGCATGCGTGGCGTTGCTGCCGTTCCTGGACCAGCGTTGCGCGGTATTCTGCAGTTCCGACATGCTGGCGTTCGGCGTCGTCACCGAGGCGCGGGTGCAGGGCGATCACGGTGCCGGAGCAACTGGCGGTCTGCGGCTTTGGCAACCTGGAGATCAGCGAGATGAACGAGCCGCCGATCACGACGGTCAGCCTGGAGGGTGTCGGCACGGGCCGTTCGGCGGCAGCCTTCCTGCTTGCGCCGTTTGGCCGGCGAGGGCCCGCGCGACGGCGACCGGGTGCAGGTGCCGTTTCGCATTCTGGAGCGTGCCACGACCTGAGCTGGCGTTGGTGACGTGCAGCTGATCTGGGTCGTTGATTGGCGGGCGATCGGTCACTTGCGCGGAGTAAGTCGCGGATGCGCGGAGCTCGCCGACTTGCGCTCCTGATCGCCGCACGATCACGCGTGGAGCCGATCAGCATGAAAAGACGCCAGTTTCGTGCCGATCCGCTGCGCGCTTCTGCCTTGGCTTGGTGGGCATGGCTCGTCCCGCCATTGTCCGCGCCGCTCCGGCCACCACGCTGAAATTCGTGCCTTATGCCGACCTGGCGCTGCTCGATCCGCTGGTCAGCGCATTTGTGACGCGCAACCACGTGATGATGGTGTTCGACACGCTGTTCGCCCTGGATGCGCAGGGTGTCAGGCGCAATACCAGATGCTGGCTGGGCATACCGTCGACGCGGATCAGAAGGTCTGGACGCTGACGTTGCGCGACGGGCTGCTGTTTCATGACGGCACGCCGGTGCTGGGGCGTGACGTGGTCGCCAGCCTGCGCCGTTGGGGCGCGGCCGATGCGTTCGGGCAGGCGGTGATGGCGGCTACGGATGACCTGTCGGCGCCCAACGACAAGACCGTCGTGTTCCGGCTGAACCGGCCGTTCCCGCTGCTGCCGCAGGCGCTGGCCAAGCCGACCAACCTGATGGCGGTGATCATGCCGGAGCGGCTGGCAACACGCCCGTCGGGCAAGCGGATCACCGAGATGGTCGGCAGCGGCCCGTTCCGCTTCCTGGCCGACGAGCGCGTCTCCGGCGCGCGCAACGCCTATGCGAAGTTCGAGAAATATGTGCCGCGTGAAGGCGTCGCCAGTTTCTGCGCCGGGCCGCGGATCGTCAATTTCGACCGGGTCGAATGGCTGACCACGCCTGATCCGTCCACCCAGGCCGCCGCGCTGAAGGCCGGCGAGGTTGATTGGGTCGAACAGCCGGTGATGGACCTGGTGCCCTCGCTGAAGTCGATCGCAATGCTGCGGGTCGAGGTGATGGAGACGACCGGGCTGATCGGCGTGCTGCGATTCAACCATTTGCATCCGCCGTTCGACAATCCGGCGATCCGGCGCGCCGGCGCTGCGGGCGGTCAATCAGCGGGAGTTCATGACCGCGGTCGCCGGCGAGGCCGGATCGGATGTCATCAATGACCATGTCGGCTTCTTCGCACCCAGTTCCGCCTATGCCTCGAACGCGGGGATGGAGAATTTCAGTCCCAATCCTGATCTGGCGGCGCTGCGCAAGGAAATCCTGGCGGCCGGCTACAACGGCGAGAAAGTGGTGTTCCTCGGCGCGGCGGATGTGCCGCGCATCACCGCGATCTGCGAGGTCGGTGCCGATATGCTGACCAAGATCGGCCTGAACGTCGACTACGTCTCGCTGGACTGGGGCACGGTGGTGCAGCGGATCTTCAACAAGGCGCCGATCAGCGGAGGGCGGCTGGAGCATCTTCGGCTCCATGTGGGGCGGCATGGACTGGGACAATCCCGGCAGGCAATGCGGCGCTGCGGGGGAACGGCAAGGACGCCTGGTTCGGCTGGCCCAACAACCCGAAATCCGAAGTCGATCCGCGACCAGTGGCTGCATGCGACCGATCTGCCGACGCAGAAGGCGCTGGCGGCCGACATGCAGCGCCAGGCGTTTGTGGATGCGCCGTGCATGCCGCTGGGGCTGTATTATCAGCCGGTCGCCTATCGTGCCGACCTGACCGGGATGATGAAGGGGCTGATCCTGTTCACCGGGGTCAAACGCGCCTGAGGGTCAAACGCCCGACTTGAGGTGCCCGGCTGAGATGCCCGACTTGACGTGCCCGACTTGAGGCTGGCTGGCGCTTCGCCCACATTGGGTGGGATAGCTGGACGGAGCGTGGGATGATCAGTGTCGAGGAAGCCCGCCGCGCGTGCTGGATGCGGTGCGTCCGACACCGGCCGAGGTCGTGGCGCTCGCAGATGCCTGGAACCGGGTCACCGCACAGGAGGTGGCGGCACGGCTGACGCAGCCGCCGGCCGATGTCTCGGCGATGGATGGATATGCGCTGCGGGCACGCGACGGAGGTCTGGGCGCTCGGCTGACAGTGGTCGGCGCCGCGCCGGCGGGACATCCGTTCGATGGGGCGCGTGGGGGCCGGCGAGGCGGTGCGGCTGTTCACCGGCAGCGTCGTTCCCGACGGGTGCTGACTCGATCCTGCTGCAGGAGGATGCGACGCGCGACGGCGACATCGTGCAGGTGAACGAGGCGGTGGTCGGCGGGCGGCATATCCGCCGCGCCGGGCAGGATTTCGCCGCTGGGGATGTGGTCATGCCCGTCCGGGCGGCGCATCACGGCGCGCGACATCGGCCTGGCCGCCGCGGCGAACCATCCCTGGCTCGCGGTGCATCGGCGGCCTCGGGTGGCGATCCTCGCAACGGGCGACGAGATTGCGATGCCGGGCGAGCCGATTCCGCCGGGCGGCATTGTCAGTTCGAACTCGCATGCGCTGGCGGCGCTGGTGCGCGCATTGGGCGGGGACCCGATGGTGCTGCCGGTAGCGGGCGACGAACATTCGGCGATCGGGGCGGTCGCTGATCTCGATGGCTGGGATGGACATGTTGGTCACCACCGGCGGCGCCTCCGTCGGCGACCACGACCTGGTCATCGAGGCGCTGAAGGCGCGGGGCATGACGCTGGATTTCTGGCAGATCGCGATGCGGCCGGGCAAGCCGTTGCTGTTCGGCCAGCTTGGCGCGACGCCGGTGCTGGGGCTGCCGGGCAATCCGGTGTCGGCGATGGTGTGCGCGATCCTGTTCCTGCTGCCGGCGCTGGCGCGGCTGTCCGGGCTGCCTGCCGCCGCCGCCACCGGTTTCCACAGCGTGTGCTTGGCGCCGCCGTGAAGGCAAACGACAGGCGGGCCGATCACCTGCGGGCGACCGTCAGCACGGATGCGGCGGGCCGGCATCGTTGTGGTGCCGTTTCGCGGTGCAGGATTCAGCCATGCTGCGCCGCCTGGCGCTGGCGGACGCTCTCATTCTTCGTCCACCCCACGCGCCGGCATTACCGGAGGGGGCGGAGGTAGGCATCATCCGCCTCGATTCGCTTGGGTTGTAACGGACTAGAATTCGATAAATTCCTACTGCATGCTGGGATATTGGAATTGTCCACAGTTTCGCTTGACGAAGGTCAGCGGAACCAACATAGAACGGGCTCATGACGGTTGCCGGTTTGTTCCGAACAACCATCTGAGGAAGTCTGCTATGTTGACTCGCAAGCAATACGAACTGCTGGTCTACATTGACCGGCACTTGAAGGAAACCGGGTTCTCACCAAGCTTCGAGGAGATGAAGGACGCGCTGAATCTGAAATCGAAATCCGGAATTCATCGATTGATTTCAGCACTTGAGGAGCGCGGTTACCTCGCCCGCCGTCACCATCGCGCCCGGGCGCTGGATGTGCTTCGGCTGCCTGACAACATGCTGACGACGCGAATTGTCGATCCGTTCACCACCGGAGGCCGATGTTCCTTCCGGGTTCGCGCCCGAACGTTATCCGCGGCGACTTTACGCAGCGCCTGCCGGGCGTGCGCGCCACCAGCGATGCGGGCGCGATCCAGCTTCCGATGTATGGCCGCATCGCCGCCGGCCTGCCGATCGAGGCTTTGCGCGACGCCAGCAGCTACATCGAAGTGCCGATGGCGCTGCTGGGTCCGGGCGAGCATTACGGATTGCAGGTCGCCGGCAACTCAATGGTCGAAGCCGGAATACTTGAAGATGACACGGTGATCATTCTGAAGGGCGAGACGGCCGAGAATGGGCAGATCGTGGTGGCTTTGGTCGATGATAACGAGGTCACCCTGAAGCGTCTGCGCCGGCGCGGCAACTCCATCGCGCTCGAGCCGTGCAACGTGCGGCATGAGACGCGGATTTTCCCCGCCGACAGGGTAAAGGTGCAGGGCCGCATTGTCGCCCTGATGCGGAAATACTGATTTCTTTGTCTTGATGTAGTTACACTAGCATAGACACACTGGCCGAACCTCCCGGAAAGTCGGTGGCTTTCTCCACAGTGACCAGGCCCATAACGACCATGCCCACAACGACCGGGCCACAACGATCACGCAACAACGATCAGCGCGTCTACCGCGGTTATTCTGCTGCCGGCGCAGATCAACGGGTTGATGTCCAGTTCGGATACGGTATCGCGATGGTCCGCCGCGAAACGGGATACGTCGCTGATGACCTGCGACAGCCTGGCGATGTCCACTCCCTCCATGCCGCGAAACCCCTCCAGCAGCTTCACGCCCTTCAATTGCCGAAGCAGCCCCTCCGCCTGGAATGGCGTCACCGGGGCCGGCGATATCGCGGTATCCTTAAGGACCTCCACAAGGATGCCGCCAAGGCCGACAACGATCAACGGCCCGAATAATGGGTCGTTACGCGCGCCTACCACGATCTCAATACCTTGCGGCACCATCGGCTGGACTAGAACCCCATTGATCCGTGGCGGCGGCGTTACTTTGTGCGCATTCGCCATCACCGCGGCGTAACCGGCACGAACCTCCTCCGCGGTAGTCAGATTAAGCCGGATAACCCCGGCTTCCGTCTTGTGCGGCAGGTCCGGTGATTCAACCTTCAGCACCACCGGATAGCCCAGCGCCTCGGCAGCGCTGACCGCGTCCTGCTCGGACCGCGCAAGGTGCTCGCCGACCACCGGGATGTTATAGTGGCGCAGCACGTCTTTCGCCTGGCGTTCGGTCAGCGTCCGGCCTTGGGCCTTGGCCATCAGGGATCTGGTATCGGCGATCGTTTCGAATGCCGTGGCGGCTACTGTCTGCGCGCCGGCCGCCTTTTTGTCCGCGCGCCAGTGCCATGCGGCCAACGCGGCGAAACACGCGTTCATCGAACGGAACAGGGCCACCCGGTTGCACTGGTTTGCCTCGACCACACCGGGTCCGTCCTGCCATTCCGTTTGCCAGACGACGCAGGCCATCTTGCCATGTTGCTCCGCCAGTGCGCTGTAGACCTGTGGCCGTTTCGCCGACGGCGCATAACCGTAGGTCAGCGGTGATACCAGCACGCCATATTGCGGGTCACCCAGCAACGCGCCCGCGCACACACCAAGCGATTCCGGATCAGCCAGGATTTGCGCGGTGACGTCGCATGGATTGCGGGAGGAGCCAAATTCCGGAATGCGGCTCTCCAGGATCGCCTTCACGTCCGGCATGGGTTGCGGCATCGCCACGTGATGCTGTTCGGCCCGGTCGGTCGCCATGATCGCCGCCCCACCGGAGGCCGCGACGACCGCGGCACCCCGGGCTTTCGGCGGCGGCGCCTTGGCGAAGAACGTCGCGGTTTCCATCAGCGCCTCGAAATCGTCGACCACGATGGCACCCGCGCGTTGGAACACCGCCCGGTAGGACGCATGTGAGCCGGCCAGGGACCCGGTGTGTGACATCGCGGCCGCGGCGCCCTGCTCGCCGGTCGCCATCTTGAAGATGATCAGAGGCTTGTCGACGGCCCAGGCGTTCTCGGCAGCCAGCAACAGGCGTTCCGGCGTCGCCATGCCTTCGAACACGCAGGCGATGGAACCACAGTTCGGGTCGGTCGCCAGGTAGTTGACGAAGTCCGCCATATCCACGTCGCAGGAATTGCCCGAGGTCAGAACATGGCTGACCGACAGGCCCCGGACCACGCCCTGGGCCAGCGCCATCCCGAGCGCGCCGGACTGGCTGATGATGCCGACCGCGTTGCGCTCCGGTTTAGGAATTGGCGTGATGTCCATGAAGGTCACGCGGCTGTCGAGCAGTGCGTTCACCACGCCGATGCAGTTCGGTCCGACGATGCGCAGCCCGGTCTCACGGGCGATGGCCGCAAGTCGTTACCTGCTGCCGGGCTCGGTCTTCCTTGCCGGTCTCCGCGTATCCGGAAGCAAAGATGATCGCCCCGCCGACGCCGGCCTTGGCGCAGTCCAGGACGATTTCCTCCACCGCCTCGCGTGGGGCGGTGATGACCGCGCAATCGGGCACTTCCGGCAGGTCGCGGATGTTGGGGTAGCAGGTCTGTTCGTTGATCGTCTGGTATCGCCCGTTCACCGGATAGGCGCGCCCGGTGTAGTGCGCCATGTTGGCCAGTACCTGCTTGCCGAACGAACCGGCACGGTGGACGCGCCGATCACCGCGATGCTCTGTGGATGAAGTAGCCGCGTGAGTTGTTCCCGGCTGTAAACGCCCGTCCGCCTGTTCCGCATTTTTCCTGCCTGATTGACGTTCCCTGGACGCCCAGCATACTCACCGGTAGCTGTCCGGCAAGTTTGGGGGAAGTGAAATGTCGTCGCTGTTTGATCTGACGGGAAAAGTCGCCATCGTGACCGGATCCACCAAGGGCATCGGCCTGGCGATCGCCACGCGAATGGCGGAGCATGGCGCGACGGTTGTTGTCTCCAGCCGCAAGCCCGATGCCTGCGAGGCGGTGGCGGCCCGCATACGGGAAACCGGCGGCAAGGCGGTGGTGATCCCCTGCCATATCGCGCGCAAGGAGGAACTGCAGAACCTTGTTGATCAGACCGTAGCAAAATGCGGCGGGATCGACATCCTGGTGGAGAACGCAGGGGTCAATCCCTACCTCGGGCCGGCCGCCGGAATGCCCGACGAGGCGTTTGATCGGGTCATGGACACGAATATCCGCAGCAACGTCTGGCTGGCGAATATGGCGATCCCGCACATGGTCCAACGCGGCGGCGGCGCCGTCGTGATTATTTCATCGATCGGGGGCCTGCGCGGGTCAGCGCAATTGGGCGCCTACGCGATTTCAAAAGCGGCCGACATGCAGTTGGCGCGCAACATCGCGGTGGAGTGGGGACCAAAGAATATCCGCGCCAATGCCATCGCGCCGGGCTTGGTACGAACCGATTTTGCCCGCGCGCTGTGGGAGAACCCGGCGCTTTACCGCAAGCGGACCAAGGATACGCCGCTGCAACGGATCGGCGAGCCGGATGAGATCGCCGGCGCGGCGGTGTTCCTGGCCTCGGCGGCTGGAAGCTTTACCACCGGACAGACGATCGTTATTGATGGCGGCACGACCGCGGGGTCGGTCGTTTCTCACGACGATTGACCTGGCCTGCGCGGGACCGGCCCATGGATTTGGGGAACTGATCCACGGCGCCTCCTTTCAACGGGGACATTCGATGTCACCACTCTTCGATCCCGCCGATTTCCGGCTCGCCACCGGGCATCGCGCATGTATGTGCCGGCGGTGAGAGCGCTGCCCTGCGCGCGCACGATGAAGCCCTGTTGCGTTACGTTGCTGACAAGAGCAGTGGCTTGCCCGGCCGTACCGCGCAGGAAGTCGAGATCGAGGCGGCCCGCGCCGGCATGGCCCGTCTTTGGGGCGTCTCGCCAGGCGATGTCGGCTTCGTCTCCAGCGTCGCGGAAGGCGTGTCGATCGTTACCGACAGCCTCGACTGGCGGGACGGCGATTCCATTGCCATCGATGCCAACGAATATCCATCGGTCGTAGGCCCGGTCATGATGCGCCGGTCGCCGGCCGTCGCGCTGCGGCAGGCCCGAGGCAACGAACCTGACCGGCTTGCCGCCTGCGTCGATGGCAGCACGCGCATCGTCGCCGCCAGTTATGTGTCCTACCTGACCGGGGAGCGGGTCGATCTGCACGCACTGCGCCGCTTGGCCGACAGCGTCGGCGCGTTGCTGCTGGTCGACTTCACCCAGGCCTCGGGCTATCTGCCGATCGAGGCGTCGCTGGCGGATTTCGCCTTCTGCGCCTGCTACAAGTGGATGCTCGGGATTACCGGCGTTGCCGTGGCATACTGGAACCGGGCCAGACAACCGGGTTGGGCACCGGCCTCCGCCGGGTGGTATTCATTGGCGCCGGGAACACGCGGCTATGACGCCGTCCCTGTACTGAAGAATGATGCCATGCGGTTCACCCGCGGCAACCCTGCCCATTGTCCGATCTACGTCCTCAACAGCGCCGTGTCGTATCTTTCCCGGTTCGACATGCGCGATGTGCAGCGCCACGTACAGACGCTGACCGTGGCGTTGCTGGACGAACTCGCCGCGCTCCAGGTCCAGGCAATGACGCCGAATGATCCCGACAGGCATGGCGCAAGCGTCTGCATCGCTTCCCCCCGCGCTTCGGCGATCGTGGATGCACTGTATCAACAGGGCGTCTATGCCTGGAACGGGCAGGATCGCGTGCGGATCAGTTTTCATGGTTACAACAGCACTCAGGATATGGAACGCACCGCCGCCGCCTTGCGGAGGTGCCTGTAGGCTGCCTGAGCCGGAACTGACCCGGCGCAAGTTGCTGTAGTTTGACTCAGTCAACTAAATGCCCGATCCTTACCCTGCGGGGCTCGCGCTCCCTTACCTCGCGGGCTCGCGCTCAGGGAGGTTGCTTTGTCCGAAACTCTCGATCCACCAATCGCCGATCCGGTTGCCGCCGTTCGGCGCTTTAGCCGCTTCTATACCAACCAGCTTGGACTGCTCGGGGAAGCCCTCCTAAAGAGCGCGTTTTCCTTGACCGAGGCACGGGTTCTATATGAACTGGCCTCGCATCCCAGCCCGACAGCGGGCGAATTGAGCCGCGATCTCGGGATCGACCCAGGTTATCTCAGCCGGTTGGTCAAGGGCTTCGAACAGCGCGGCTTGATGACGCGGGCGGCCGCCCCCCAGGACGGCCGCCAGGTGCTGCTTCGGCTCACGGACAATGGGCGCGCGGCGTTTTCAGATTTGGATCAGGCCTCTCGCCAGCAGGTGATGGCAATGATCGGCCGCTTGGCCCCGGCCGAATCCACGCGGCTGACCGAGGCGATGCGGACCGTCGAGCAACTGATGGGCACCCACGATGCGGCCCCGGTGGTCCTGCGGCAACATCGCCTGGGCGACATTGGCTGGATCGCGCATCGGCAGGCTTTGATCTATGCGAGGGAGTATGGCTGGGACGCCAGCTACGAAATCCTGGCGGCCGAAATCCTGGCCGGGTTTGCCAAGAACTTTGACCCGGCGTGGGAGCAAAGCTGGATCGCCGAACGGGATGGGGCCATCGTCGGATCGGTGTTTGTGGTGCGCGGATCACCAACGGTCGCTAAACTGAGGCTGCTGTACGTTGAACCAGCCGCGCGCGGATTGCATCTCGGACGGCGGCTGGTGGACGAATGCATCGATTTTGCTCGCCAGCGCGGTTATGCCACGCTGACGCTATGGACCAACGATGTCCTGGTGCCGGCGCGCCGGATCTATCAGGCCGCCGGTTTTACCTGCGTCGCCAGGGAGCCGCACCATTCCTTCGGCAAGGATCTGGTCGGGGAGACATGGGAACTGGCTCTGTAAAGCGGCCAGGCGCACCGAAGCCGACCACGCCATTTCCATTTTCAAGCCAAGTGCTTCCAATCGCCCGGATTACACATCACGAACCTTCGGTCAGCACCGCCTCATAGACATCCAGCGTCGCATCCTGCATCGCCCGCACCGTCGGCACCGATGCCCGGGCCCGTTGCCCAAGCGCAAGGCGTGCCTCGGGGTCGAGGTCCAAGCGCAGTTTCGATAGCGGCGGCGAGTGCGACCGGGTCGTTCGGGCGCAACCGCCACCCGGTTTCGCCGTGACGCACCGTCTCGACCGGGCCGCCGAGGTCGGAGGCGATGACCGGGCGCCCCATCGCCTGCGCCTCGATCACGACGCGGCCGAACGCCTCCGGCTTGATGGAGGCGTGCACGACGACGTCCGACAGGCACAAGGCGGCGGGCATGTCGTCGCATTGCCCCACCAGCCGCAGCCGGTCGGCGATGCCGAGGCGCGTGGCCTGGCGCTCAAGCTCTTCGGCGTAGCCGTGCCGGCCCTGATGCGATCCGACGAAAACACACATCACATCAGGCCGGTCCAGTCGGGCCATCGCCTCCAGCAGGACGGAATGGCCTTTCCACGACGTCAGCCGTCCCGGCAGCATCACCGACGCGCATGCCGTCCGGAAGCCGCCATTCAGCAGCGAGTTTGGCAATCCGGCTGCCGGAGACGGCGGCGGGATCGAACACCGCCGGATCCACGCCGCGCGGAATGACCCGAATCCGGGCGGGATCGAGGTCGTGCCTGGGCCGTCGACCAGGTCGGCGATGATATCGGCTGGCGGCGATGACGATGCGGCCGCGCGCCATGACGCTGTTGTACTGCCGCTTGAGCGGAAACCCTTCGCTGTAGGTGCCGTGATAGGTCGTGACGAACGGCACGCCGGTGCGCCGGCAGGCCAGCCAGGCGGACCAGGCCGGCGCGCGTGACCTTGCATGGACCAGCGAAACCTTATGGTCGCGGATCAGTGCCTCCAGCGCGGCGGCGTTGCGCCAGATGCCCAGCGGCGACTTGGTGGCAAGGGGCAATGTGATGTGGGTGCCCCCGGCACGCTCGATCTGGCGCACCAGCGGGCCTCCGGCGCTGGCGACAAGGGCGGTCGCCTCGGCTTCGACGATGGCCTGGGCGATTTCAACGGTCCCGCGCTCCACCCCGCCGGTGATGAGGGATGGCAGGACCTGGAGCACGACCGGGGACCGCGGAGTAGGATGCATCGATCCGACCGTATCATGCTCGGCGTGCGGCGAAAGCAGTGCCCGAACCGCATCGAGCTCGACGCGGCAACACATCGCACGATTGCGGCAATCGCCGGCCTTGATGGCGTGACGCCAGGCTGATAGGGTCGCCTCCGGTGCCGCGGAGGCGATCGGTCACGGCGAATTGGACTGGCCGATACTGTGTCCTGCCCCCGAAGTTCGTCGCATCATGCGGCGGACGTAGGGGATCAGCAGGCCAGTGAGAACAAAGAGCAAGTAGCCGGAGACCGAGGTCCCCCTGATACTGGTTGACTTCAGTCTCGGGACATCTCGGAGAATGACGGTAATGCAGCAGACCACTGGCCGGTTGATCGCGGCGACGGCATCGAGCTGGCCTGGATACGGCTGGATGGACAGCGGTCCCGACCGTCGTGTTCCTGCCAGGCTTTCGCAGCGACATGACGGGGGACAAGGCGACCGCGCTGGCAGCTTTCTGCGCCAAGCGCGGCGTTGGGATGCTGCGCTTCGACTATTCCGGCCATGGCGCCAGCGGCGGCGACTTTCTGGACGGCACGATCGGCGCTTGGGCCGCCGACGCGCTGGCGGCGGTCGATGCGCTGACGACCGGCAGATTGATCCTCGTCGGGTCGTCGATGGGCGGTTGGATCGCGCTGCTGACCGCTCTGGCGCGTCCGGAACGTGTCACGGGGCTGATCGGCATTGCCGCAGCGCCGGACTTTACCCAGCGCCTGATGTGGGATGCCATGATGCCTGCGGAACGGGAAACGCTGGAGCGGGACGGCGTGCTGAATATCCCAAGCCAATATGGCGAGCCCACGCCGATCACCATGAAGCTGATCCGCGATGGCGCCAGCCATCTGGTACTGACCGGAACAATGGCAATCCACTGCAAGGTGCGGTTGCTGCATGGCCAGGCGGACCCGGATGTGCCCTGGCAGCTCGCGCTGCGCATCGCCGAACAGGTCGAAACGCCCGATGTTCGGGTCATCCTGGTCAAGGATGGCGACCACCGGCTTTCGCGCGCCAGCGACCTTGCCCTGCTACGCCAGACCGTCGGCGCGCTCCTCGGCGAGGATGGCGCGTAATCCTTCGCGATAGGTCGGATACAGCCAGGCGATCCCCAGCGCCGCCTTGGTCTTGGCGCTGGCGACCTTGCGGTTCTCGGCCCAGAAGCTGCGGGCCATCGGGCTCATAGCCGGCAACGCATCGGCAAACGCGATCTCGGGCGGTGGCGGGACGCCCAGCAATGCCGCCGCCTCGGTCACCACGGCGGCGCTTTCGGACGGTTCATCGTCGACAAGGTTAAGCACGCGTCTGCCGGGCGGCCGGCTCCTGCAGCATCGCCGCGACAACCGCGCGCGCTATGTCGTCCCGATGAATGCGCCCGAACTGATGCCCGGCCTTGTCCATCCGCCGCGCCCGGTCGGCGCGCAGGTCGTCCAACGCCGATCGTCCGGGTCCGTAGATGCCGGCCGAGGCGGAAAATGTCCACCGCGCATCGTCCGGCGAAGCCGCGACCAGGCGTCCTCGGCGTCCACACGGCGTTGCCCGCGCGGCTGCGATGGTGCGGCGGGCGTATCTTCGTCGACCCAACCGCCGCCTCGGTCGCCGTAGACCACGGTGCTGGACAGATAGCCGATCCAGCGCAGGTTCGGCGCCGATGCGATGGCGGGCTGATACACGTCCAAAACCGGATCGCCCGCTGTCGTCCGGGGGCGGCGGTGGTCAGCAGATGCGTCGCGGATTGGATCGCCGGATTCGGCCTGATCGAAGCGAATCGTTGGTCCACTCCGTCGCGCGTTGTCGCTGACACGCCAAATCCGGCCGCTGCGGCAGCCTGCGCGATCGCCGTTCCGCTATAGCCGCGGCCAAAGATCAGCAACTGGTTCATGTCCAGGCCTCTCGCGCCGCAGGATGGCCTGGCCCAATGCGCCAAGCCCGAAATTCAGCAGGATGCCAGCCAGTGCCAGCAATACCAGGGCGGCAAACATGCGCGGCATCTCCAGCCTGAAACTCGCCTCCAGGATGCGGTAGGCCAGGCCGGAGGCAAAACCGCCGGAACCGGCCACGAGTTCCGCGACAACAGCGCCGACCAGCGCGAGGCCGCCGGAAATCCGCAGCCCGGACAGGAAATAGGGCAGGGCGGCAGGCAGCCGCAGCAACGCCATCGTCCGCCATCGGCTCGCGCCGTACAGGCGAAACAGATCGTTCAGTTCCGGCGGTGGCGACGCCAGGCCAGTCGCGGTGTTGGCGAACAGCGGGAAGAACGCGACGATCGTGGCGCAGACGACCAGGGCGATGAACGGCTCGCCCACCCAGATGATGATCAGCGGCGCGATGGCCGGCAGCGGCGTCACCTGCAACGCCACCGCCCAGGGCTGGATCGCCGCCTGCGCCAGCCGGCTCGCCGACATCGCCACCGCCATGGCCGCCCCCAGAACGGCGGCCACCAAAAGCGCGGCGAACGTGACGAACAAGGTGGACGCGAGCGCCTGCAGCAGCCCGCTGGGGTCAGCGACAAATGCCCCCGCGACAGCGATCGGTCCGGGCAGGACGTAGACCGGCACATCGCTGATTCGCACCGCCGCCTCCCACAGCACCAGGGCGAGCAGTCCGAACAGGAATAGGGGCCGCTCTCATTGCATTGCGTCCGACATCGCTCGGGTGGTTTCGGCCACCAGCGCGGCATAGGCAGGATCGAGGCGGGTGTCAGGACCGGGCGTCAGGTCGGATGTCGATCTCACGATCGATCCGCCCCGGACGCGGGGTCATCAATACGATCCGGCGCGCCAGAAAAGCTGCCTCATAGATCGAGTGGGTGACGAACACGACGTGCACGCCGGCGGCACGCCAGACCTCCAGCAAGTCGGTCTGCAGTCTTGTGCCGGGTGAATTCGTCCAACGCCGCGAACGGCTCGTCCATCAGCAGCAGCCGCGGCTTGGTCACCATCGCTCGGGCGATCGACACACGCATCCGCATGCCGCCAGACAGCTCGCGCGGACGGGCTCGCTCGAATCCCGCCAGACCGACGCGCATGCAGCGCCGCGTGGACCTGGGGCATCGCCGCCTTGGCGCGCCATCCCGCGCAGGCGCAGAGGCAGGAACACGTTCTCCTCGGCGGTGGCCCAGGGCAGCAACGTCGCGTCCTGGAACACGTAGCCGATGTCGCCCGGCGCAGGTGGTCCATCGTCCCATGTCAATCGGCCGCTATCAGGTTGGTCCAATCCGGCGATCAGACGCAGCAGGGTCGATTTGCCGCAGCCGGAAGGTCCAAGCAGCGCGACGAAATCAGCTTCGGACAAGCGAAGGGAGACGTCGCTCAACGCCTCGACCCCGCCGGGAAAGCGGCGTCCGACATGGCTGACAGTCAGCACGGACGTCCTCGCAGCTTCCGGATCAAAGCGGCCGGCGACAGGGCCTGCGCCCGACCAACGCGCGGAGCACCGACCAGCCTCAATGCTTCAGGTCCATGCCCGCCTTATGGTTCACGAACTGCAGCGTGTAGGCCTTGGTCACATCCAGGCCCTTCGGGATACAGCCCTGCTCGGAAACGGTCTGATAGAACTCGGCCCAACGTGCAGCAGACATCGCGCCAATCCCCAGCGTTCAGCGCGTCGCCCGAATCCAGGATGCCGTGCGTCTTCATCGAGCTGATCCCATAGGCGATCAACGCATCGTTCATCTCCGGATTGGCCTGCTTGATCAGCGCGTTTCCCGGCGCCGGATCGCCATAAAGGTAGGAGTACCAACCCTCGATCGAGGCATCGATGAAGCGCTGCACCAGGTCCGGCTGCTGCTCGATCTTCTTGTCGGAGGTCGCGATCATGCTGGCATAACCGCGGAAACCCGCATCCGCCATCAGCAGCACCACCGGGTCGAAATGCGCCTGCTGCTTGATCGAGAACGGCTCCGACCCAAGGTAGCCCTGCTGGATCGCACTCTTGTCCGCCAGGAACGGCGCCAGATTGAAGGTGTAGGGCCGGATCTGGCTGTCGGTGTAGCCGAATTTCGCCTTCAGGAAGGTCCACCAGCCAACCCGCGTATCGGCGCTGATCATGATCGGCTTGCCCTTCAGCGCCGGGAAACTGTCGTTGCCCTGGCCGGGATGGGCGATCAGCACCGACGGGATCCTTCTGGAACATCCCCGCCACCGCCCGGAACGGGATGTTCTCCTTGACGAAATTCAGCGCCAGGAAGGAGTTGGAGGAGATGTTGAAGTCCAGCCGCCCGGCCAGCAGCAACTGCGTGTGGTTGACCTGCGGGCCACCCTGCTGGATCGTCACATCCAGCCCGTGCTTGCGCATAAATGCCGGTGGCGACGGCCTGATAGTAACCGCCGTATTCCGCCTCGGCCTTCCAGTCCAGTCCGAAGGTGACCTTGTCGTTCGCGCGGGCGACGCCAGCAGGTAAGCAGCAGACAAAGCAAGAATTGCGGCCAGCCGGCGCATCGATGGGCTCCTTCCCTGGTGCAATTGCCAGCGAGAATGGCACCGATGGGCCTGGAGGCAAGATGGCGACGCAGATGCGGGAGGCAACATGGGTGCGGAACTGAGCTATGGCCTGGCCGGACGGCGGGCGATCGTCACCGGCCATCGCGGCGGGATCGGCGGCGCCATCGCCGACACGCTGGAGCGCGACGGCGCGGAGGTCATCGGCCTCGACCTGCCCGATTTCGACCTCTCCGACACGGCGACCCTGGAGCAGCGCCTGGCCGCGCTGGTGGCCGCTCGCGGCCCGATCGACATCCTGGTGAACAACGCCGGCGTCACCGTGCTGGGAACCGTGCTGGAAACCTCGCTGGCGGAAACCGAAAGCGTGTTCCGGGTCAATTTCCTTGCCGCCTACGCGCTGATGCGGGCCGTGCTGCCGGGCATGGCCGAACGGCGGCGCGGGGCGATCGTCAATATCGCCTCCGACCAGGCGCTGATCGGCAAGCAGGTCAGCGCGGCCTACGGCGCGTCCAAGGCGGCGATCGCCCAGTTGTCCCGGTCCGCGGCACTGGACTGGGCACGGTTCGGCATTCGGGTGAACTGCATCGCGCCGGGCTCCACCCAGACGGCGATGCTCGACACCGTGATCGGCGAACTGGCGGCGAAATATCCCGGATCGGTTTCCGCTGTCCTCGGCGATGCCTACAAGGCCGGCGTGCCGCTCGGGCGCTTCGCCGACGCCGTCGGAGATCGCCGCCGCGGTGGCGTTCCTGGCCTCCGATGCCGCGTCGTTCATCACCGGCGTGGTGCTGCCGGTCGATGGCGGCGGGACCGCGCAATGAAGCAGGCGGTGGTGACCGGCGGCACGCGCGGCATCGGCCGCGCGGTGGCCGACCGGCTGGCGGCTGGACGGCTGGGACGTGCTGGTCTCTGGCACGCCGACGCGGTGGCATCGCCGCATCGCTTCGCCGCCTGCGACGTCGCCGATGCGGCCGCGGTGCGGTCGGTGTTTGCCGGCCTGATCGGTCGATGCGCTGGTGAATTGCGCCGGCATCGCCGGCGCCAACCGCCTGGATGGCGACGACGCGCTGTGGCACGCGATCATCGGATCCAACCTGCACGGCACGTATCACTGCTGCAAGGCGGCGCTGCCGCTGCTGCCGGACTAACACCGGCCGCATCGTCAACATCGCCTCGGTGCTCGGGCTGCGCGGCGTGCCGGACCAGACCGCCTACTGCGCCGCCAAGCATGGGGTCGTCGGCTTCACCCGAGCGCTGGCCCTCGCGCGTGGCCCCGCGCGGGATCACGGTGAATGCGCTCTGCCCCGGCTGGGTCGATACCGAGATGGCCGCCCAGCGCTACACGGAACTAGGAATCACAGCCGACCAGGCCGCCGCCGGTGTGCCGACCGGGCGCATCGCCACGCCGGCGGAGGTGGCCGACGCCGTCGCCTGGCTGCTGCGGCCGGAGGCACGCGGCATCACCGGCCATGCGCTGCCGATCGATGGCGGCGGCCTGGCCTTGCCGTAGCTTGCCACCCAGGAGCCGCACCCTCAGTCGAACAGCGAACTGACCGAACTCTCATCGCTGATGCGGCGCATCGCTTCGGCCAGCAGCGGCGCGATGGTCAGCTCGCGAATATTGCCGCAGCGTTTCACCTCCTCGGTGGCCTGGATCGAGTCAGTGATCGTCATCATCTCGATCGGCGAGGAGGCGATGCGGGCGACAGCGGCGCCCGACAACACGCCGTGGGTCACGTAGGCGCTCGCGGAACGGGCGCCGCGCTTCATCAACGCGTCCGCGGCGTTGCAGTGGGTGCCGCCGGAGTCGACCAGGTCGTCGACCAGGATGCAGTCGCGCCCGACCACGTCGCCGATGATGTTCATCACCTCGGAATGACCCGGCGCGCTCGCGCCGTTTGTCGATGATCGCGAGATCGCAGTTCAAGCCGCGTGGCGATCGCCCGCGCCCGCACGACGCCGCCGACGTCGGGGGAGACGATCATCAGGTCGCGGCCTTCGTAACGTTTCTGAATGTCGCGGCTGAACAGCGGCGCGGCGATCAGGTTGTCCACCGGGATGTCGAAGAAACCCTGAATCTGGCCGGCGTGCAGGTCCATGGTGAGGACGCGGTTGGCGCCCGCCTCGGTGATCAGGTTGGCCACCAGCTTGGCCGAGATCGGCGTGCGCGGCGCCGATTTCCGGTCCTGCCGCGCATAGCCGAAGTACGGGATCACGGCGGTGATGCGCCGCGCGGACGAACGCCGCAGCGCGTCCAGCGTGACCAGCAACTCCATCAGGTTGTCGTTGGCCGGAAACGAGGTGGACTGGATGACGAAAACATCCTCCCCGCGCACGTTCTCCTGGATTTCGACGAAAACCTCCATGTCGGCGAAGCGCCGTGATGGACGCCTTCGTCAGCGGCAGGCCGAGGATTTTGGCGACAGCATCGGCCAGGGGCGATTGCTGTTGCAGGCTACGATCTTCATGAGCAGGGCCGCTGAATAAGGATGCCGAACCGGTCGGGACGCCGGAAACACGCGGCTTCTAGCAACCGTGCTTGTGACATGTCCATGAACATGGCGGCTTGGGCTCACCGTTACGCTTGCCGGCTCAGCGCGACCCCGCGACGCGCCGCGTGAACTCCGGCGTCTCACCCGGCACGCGGGGATGATATTGCGCGGCGCGGAAGGCGGTGTGGCGGATCGCGGCCTCCGCCGGCAGGTGCAAGGCCATGGAACAGCGCGGCGACAACGACGATCACGGCGATCAGCGGAGCGATCTGCAGCCGGGCGGCGGCCCGGCGAACGCAGCAGGGCACCGGCACCCGCCAGTCCGATCAGCGCGCCTACGATCACCTCGGGCAGCGAGTGCATGCCGAGGACGAGACGGGATATCCCGATCACGACCGCGGCCAGCACCGCCGACGGGCAGGATGCTGTCGCGCGTGGCGCGTCAGCATCGCCGCCAGGCCGCCCGGACACGACCGTTGCCGCGGCCACATGCCCGCTCGGACTGTGGATGTCGATCGGCCCGAACAACGGCGAGCACGCCAGGAACATCAGCTTGAAGTCAGCGTGGCGAGGAAAGTGCCGGCGACGACAAGCAGCCATACCAGTGCTCCGCGCCGCCAGCCTTGCACAGCGAGCGCCACGGCAACGGCCAGCACCAGGGGAATGATCACCGCCTGATCGGCGAAATCGGTCAGGTATCTCACGCGGCCTCGTATAGGCGATACCGGCGCAAAAAAGATTCAGAATTCGTGTCATAACCGCGCACAATCCGTTTTCACGCGCCTCGCCATACAGGCGGGCGTTTGGTCAGAAACGCGTCCATGCCTTCCTTGAAATCCTGGCTGGTGTAGCACAGCCGGATCAGGTCCTCATCCGGGCGGCAGGTTGTCGCGCAAACGCCGCAACGCCTCCCGTGTCGCGCGCATCGTCAGCGGTGCGTGACCGCCCACCAGAGCAGGCAAGTTCCGCGGCACGGGCCTGCAGCGCAGGATGGTCCGGCAGCATTTCGGTCACCAAGCCAGCCGACAAACGCCTCGGCGGCGGAGAACAGGCGGGCGGTGAAGATCATCTCGCGTGACCCGGGCCGGACCGACGAGGGCGGACAGGCGGGCGAGGTTGGACATCGACAGGCAGTTGCCCAGCGTGCGGGCGATCGGGAAACCCGAACCGGGCGTTGGCGGCGGCTATCCGCAGGTCGCAGGCGGCGGCGATGGCGGCCCCCCCTCCGGTGCAGGCGCCGGCAGATCGCGGCGATGGTGGGGACCGGGCAGCGCTCGATAGTGCCCAGGACCCGGTCGATGCGCGCCTTCATACGCTATGGCGTCTTCGGCGCCGCTAAAGGCGCGGAACTGATTGATGTCGGTTCCGGCGGCGAAGGCTTTTTCCCCGGCACCGGTGATGATCAGCGCGCGAACGTCGCCGGGGGCGGCGGCGATCTCCGCCAGACGCTCATACATCGGAAACGTCAGCGCGTTACGTGATTGTGGCCGGTTGAGCGTGATGTGGCCGATGCCGTCGCGCTGATCATAAAGCAGTTCGTCAGTCATTTCCGATCCTGAATTTGCGCCAGTGTCCTTGCACCGGTGTCCTAAGGCGGTCCGGGTCCGACGCGCAAGCGGGTTATTGGCTAACCGTCCCGGCGACCGCTCCGTCTCAACCTGCCGCCGGCGTGCAGCGTGCAGCCAAGGAAGCGGCCGGGCAGAGGGCTGGCCAAACGTGGTATGGGAGGCGCCCAAGTCCTTCATTGCCAGTGCCCCAAGAACCGCCGCTGCCGATGGCGCGTGCGTGGGAGCGGACTGTCGCTGCAGGAACCCGGCAAAGCCGTGCGTAAGCGGTGCGTATCCAAATCAGAGCATGTAAAAGATTCGGTGAATGCTGCCAAAACCCGTCTGGGCTGATTTCACCGGTGCCTGGGATGGCTGTTTCCTGGCCCGCGATACCCAAGAAGAGCAAATCAACCGAAGTGGACCAAGGCAGGACGGAAATACTGCAATAAATACCATATGGTAAAAAATAAGAAATTCCTGTATCGGCTGCCCTGCCGGAAGCTATTGTGGGCCCGAAAACGTCTTCATCCAAGGTGAACCAGACCGTCATCCACGGCATCACTTTGTCCATTGCGCCGTGGATGACGACCCGAAGTCCGGGATCTAGCTCCTAGGGTTTAAGAGCGCTTTCAGGGATTACACGGCAATGCGGAGGTGTCACTCGGGTCCGCTCCGGTCGGGCTTGTACACAGCGGACCGAGGCCGGACGCTGTCGGGGTCGAAATCATCGCCAGCGGTCCGGCTTTATGTTCTCCGTTGAATGGGGTCGGTTTTGAGGCGTCAAAACCGCAAGGCACCGCATCGGCCGGATTGTTGAACCAGAAGCCGAGATGGAAAGTGTTCACCGGAGGCAGTTTTGTGGAGCCATCAGTATTCTTATCGCCGTCAAAGCCAAAGATCTGATCAAGGAGAATGGTCTGGATTACTACCTTCGCGTTGCCATTCCAGTCCGCATGGACATCGGACTGATACCATGCAAGTCCAAAACCCGGAAATGCTGGAACCGGCTTGCCGTCAACGCCGAGCGACGTGCGCTGAACGGTGAAAAGGTCGAACGCGAGATCAGGCTTAAGCCCCGCGACTTCCAGCACCAGACGATCATTGAGATCACCTCGTCTGACATGCACGGATGCCTGCACGTTCTGCCCATCGGCGGCAAGACACGACAAGAACGCAGGGTTTGGAGACAAGACAAAGTCTACATGCTTAACGGATTGCGCATGCGCCATACTGGCGACACCGCAGAACGCGGTTGCCGCGATCAACATTGACCTCATTTAAACCCCCAATATTTGGCTGTGAATCTGCTGCTACGCCTTGTGCTTGCACACTGGCGAGACGCTACTTCTCAGAATTCATTTTTTACTCGGGACGCGGTCACGGAATTACGCCGTCTGGCTTCGGATGTCAGCCAATATTGATACACGAAATCAGAGAGCACTATTGCATGGTGCTTTTCGATACGTCGTGAACCTGTGACGCCTTCTGTCTAAGCGAAGAGCGGACGCGGTTGGTATCCGCAAAATTAGGCGGCCCAGGAATGGACTGCTTGATTAACCTGCCGGGTCCTGTGACAAACACCCGGGGTAGAAGGCGAAGACACCGGGGAGCAATGAACTCACCTAACCACGGCGAGGCGTGGCAGTGGGTTACCCCCGCAGCGCGGCCAGGATCGCCCTGCGGACCGGCTCCGGCTGACCCTCGACGGCGTGCGCGACGGCCCGCATCTGGCCGCGCAGCGTGTACACCTGGTCCAGCAGCGACAGCACCAGCGGCATGGTCTCCTCCGCCACCTCCATCGTATGGCGGAAATCCCGGATCAGGCGCACGCGCGCAACGTCGATCTCCTGGAACATCCAATCGGGTTCCGAACCCTCGGGGCGCACCCAGCCTCGCTCCACCCACGACGACAGTTCGGTTTCCGGCAGGTCGGGGAACAACGCCACGACAGCGGTAAGCCGCATCATGATCCCTCCCTCGGCGCGAAGCTGTTCTTCGGCGTCCAATTCTTGAGGAATTCCGCCAGTTCGGGTTCATCGCCCGGCGGCACGACCACCTGCAACTGGACAAACTGATGGCCGTGGCGAATGCCCTTGCCGCGCAACCGCAACCGCGTGCCCGTGCCGGACCCTGGCGGGATCGACAGGCGCACCGGCCCGTGGATCGTAGGCACCTCCAGCGAGGTGCCGAGCACGGCTTCCTTTAGCGACACAGGCACGTCCGTGACGATGTCGTCGCCGTCGCGATGGAAGCGCGGGTCCGGGGCTACCGTGATCTCGATCAGCGCATCCCCCGCGGGCGCGCCGTTGAATCCGGGCCCGCCCTGGCCGCGCAGGCGCAGCACATGGCCGTCCTCGGTTCCGGGGGGAATGCGGACGTCCAGCGTCTTGCCATCCGGCAGGGCAAGCCGGCGGGTCGTGCCGCCCGCGGCGTCCACGAAGCTGACGGTCAACGAATATTGCATGTCTCGGCCTGGTCTGACACGGCCCGTCGCACCCCAGTCGGAGCGCCTTCCCGCCTGGCCAAACTGCTGGGCGAAGAATGCCTCCAGATCTTCCTGGCTGAAGCCGCCGGCAGGCTCGTAGCGGTCGTGGCCGGGCGTGTCCCGGTAGTACTGGCGTTGCTGGTGGACTTCATGGCCCTCGGCGTCGATTTCGCCCCGGTCGAAGCGGGCACGCTTGTCCTTGTCCGACAGCAGGTCATACGCCGAACTGATCTCGCCGAACCGCACGGCGGCATCCGGTTTGTCGGGATTGACGTCCGGATGGTGCTTTTTCGCCAGCTTGCGGTAGGCGGCGCGGATGGCTGCCTCATCCGCCGTGCGCTGGACGCCAAGAATCTCGTAAGGGTCTTTCATCGGTGCGGCTCACGTAGACACGAACGCGTGCGCGATCAAGTGCCCACACTCCACCAGATGGGCCTCACGTGCCGCTCCATCGCGGCTGGCGCTTGGCCAGGAAGGCATCAATGCCCTCCTCGGCGTCGCGGGCGAGCATGTTGCGGGTCATCACCTCGGACGCATAATCATACGCCTCAACGAGGGTCATTTCCGCCTGGCGGTAAAACGCTTCCTTGCCGATGGCCACCGTCAACGGGCTTTTGCCGGCGATCTGGCCAGCCAGGGCACGCGTCGCCTCCGCCAATTCTGCCGCCTGCACCACGCGGTTGATCAGGCCCAGTTCCCGGGCGCGGACGGCCGGGATCATGTCGCCCGTCAGCAGCATCTCCATCGCGGCCTTGCGCCCGATGGCCCTGGACAGCGCGACCATCGGAGTGGAGCAGAACAAGCCAATGTCCACGCCAGGGGTGGCGAAATGGGCGGTGTCGGCGGCAACCGCGAGGTCGGCGGAGGCCACGAGTTGGCACCCGGCGGCCGTGGCGACGCCCTGGACCTGGGCAATGACCGGCTTCGGCAGGCCGACGATGCGCTGCATCAGGCGGGAGCATGCAGCGAACAACTCCTCGTATGCCGAACGCGTCGGGGTCGCTCGGACCTCACGCAGGTCGTGGCCGGCGCAGAACGCCGGGCCGGTGGCCGCGATGATGACAACGCGGATCGAGCGGTCGGTGGCGATGGCGGTCAATTGGCTGTCCAACGCCTCCATCAGGCCCAGGGAAAGCGCATTGCGGGCGGCCGGGCGGTTCATCGTCAGGGTGGCGATGGCGTCGCTGTCGTGGCGGAGCAGGATGCCGGTCATGGCGCGCCACCCTCCGGCGAACTCTCTGAGTCCCACAGCGCGGCCAGGCGCGCGTGGTTCGTCAGCCAGCAATGCGGGCTGCGCTTCACCAACGCAAGGGAATCCAGCAGCGCCAGTGCCCCGTATGGCCGCCCGAACACGTGTGCATGCACGGTGATGTCCAGGCACGCATACGGACTGCCCAGCCGCGGCCACCCCTCCACGATCCGCGCCAGAGTCCGGGTGAATGCGTCCGGCTCATTCCCATACCGGACATACAGCGGCATGTCGTTGACCTCCATGGTGAACGGCACACCCAGCAAACCTCCCGACGGCGTCTCAATCCGATACGGCAGATCCGAATCGAACATTTCCGCATGGAACGTGAACCCCTGTGCGGCGAGAAGTCCGGACGTCCGGGCACTCGGGGTGCAGCGAGGACTGAGCCAGCCGCGCGGCGCCGACCCTGTCGTAGCCTTGATCACACCTACGCAGCGTGCGATCTCGGCTGCCTCCTGCTCAGCGGTCAGATAGGGAGGAAGCGTGCCCTGGCTCCATCCATGCGCGCAGACGCCATGCCCGCGCGCGGCGACCGCCGCCAGCAACGCCGGATACCGCTCGGCCACCACGCCGGAAGTATAGAACACAGCCTCGGCCGCTTCCTGATCGAGCAGGTCGAGCAGACGCCAGCCCCCGACCTTAGCCCCGTACTCGGCCCAGGATCGCCCCTGCAGATCGACCGTCCCCGGTTTCAGCAGATTGCCCATCGGGCCCATGCCTGGGGCATCCGGTTCCGCCCATCCCTCCAGCATCACGCTGACCGACACCGCCAAGGGCCGATCCACCGGCCAACCCCGCGGTATCTGCACGCTGTCCATCCCGCACTCCCAGGTTCGATATCGAGGCAAGACCGACACGCTTTACTTGCCCCTTCTTCCCAAGTGTAAAACTACTCCTCGGCGATGACCGGATTACGCAATACACCGATTCCACTGATCTCTACTTCGATGGTGTCGCCCGGCTTCATCCACAACGGTGGTGTCTGATAGGCGCCGACGCCGCCTGTCGTGCCGGTGGCGATGACGTCGCCCGCCTCCAGCTGCGTGAACGTCGAGCAGTATTCGATCAATGTCGGGATGTCGAAACAAAGGTCGTCGATCGTGGCGTGCTGTTGCTCCACGCCATTCAGGCGGCTGCTCAGATGCGCCTTGGTGATGTCGCCGGCCTCTTCCGGTGTCACGATCCAAGGTCCGAACGCGCCGGACTTGAAGAAATTCTTGCCCGGGATGAACTGCGAGGAGTGTCGCTGCCATTCCCGGATCGATCCGTCATTGTAGCAGGAATATCCCGCGACCACGCTCTCCCAGTCGGCCTTTTTGACATGCCGGCAGCGCCGGCCAATGACAACGGCCAGTTCGCCTTCATAGTCAAAGGTCTGCGAAGCGTTCGGCCGCACCATCGCCTGACCGTGCCCAACCTGGGAATTCGGGTAGCGGGTAAAGATGATCGGCTTCGGCGGCGGCTCGCGCCCGCCCTCCTTGATGTGGCTGACGTAGTTCAGCCCGACGCAAAGGATCTTGTCCGGATCAGGAATTGGTGGCAGCAGGGTGACGTCTTCCAACTTGAAGTCGGCATGGCGGGCGGCCTCCTCGGCCAGTGATGTCATCGCCCACAGCGCGTGCTTCAGACCAGGTGCCCGGCTGCCGAGGTCGATCACACCCTCATTCTTCAGGATGCCCCAGCTTTCGCTGCCGTCGGGCCGACGGAATGTTAGAAGCTTCATCTCAACGCTCTCCTGGTCCTGCCACGCTCTATCGATACGGCGAGCGGCATCACGCGGCAAGGTGCGCGGCCGGGGAGGCGATGGCCTTCCGCTTCGCCAACGACGACGGCAAAGCCCCTGCCGGCATAACCCGCGCGTGCCCGCCTCGATCGTTGCGTCCGCCAACCGCTTGGCCGGCCCGGCGATGCCGCGGATCAGTCGGAGCACGCGCGGCCTGATCGTTCCCCGACAGCGTCGTCACCCTCCCGGTCATACGGTTGCGCGAGGCATCGCGGTGAAACCGGGCGGACAACTTCGTCCCGGTCCCGAACGGGTCCACCCACGGCTCGAGGCTAATAACCAATCAATAATAGCCGAAACCAACATCTTCTATTTGGATAGAGAGTGTTGATTTGGATCAGCTGATTTGGATCACCGGGGCAACCGACGAACGGGTACAATGAAGTGTGATTTATCGGAATTGTGATTGTTAACACTCATGCCGGCGCATCTAGTGTGGCGTCCAACACTGCGTCTTTTTCAGGAAATGGATCTTCCTCATGCTACGGTTGGCATTGTTCTTCCTCGTCGTCTCAATCGTAGCGGCGATTTTTGGATTCGGAGGTGTCGCCGCCGCGTCGGCTGATATCGCTCGCATCCTATTTTTCATCGCCATCGTGGTGTTTGTCGTGCTGCTGGTTGCAGGACTGATGGCCGGTAGTACCTTGTGGTAGCAGCAATTGCTGCATTGCACTGCTACAATTTGCATTTAGGCCGCCAACAAGCGCATGCTCGCCCCTTCGCGAACGGGAGCGGATGCGCGATCCGGCACATCAAAATTTAGTGATGAATTCAGCAATCGGATCGGCCATTCGCCCAAAATAAAAGGAGCAGGGCATGTCGACGGTTGCTGCGATCCTCAAACATAAAGGCTATCAAGTCTCAACGGTCGATCCGACCACCCGCGTGTCCGAAATTGTCCAGTTGCTCTCGGAACAACGCATAGGCGCGGTCCTCGTCCTGGATCAGGCGGAGCAGATGCTGGGCATCGTCAGCGAACGCGATATCGTCCGCAGCCTCGCCGCCAACGCGGCCCGAACGCTGGAAATGACCGCCGGGCAGTTGATGACCCGCGCGGTCCAGGTGGCGCATCCAACCACCACGGTCGAGCAAGCGATGCAAATGATGACCGCCGGGCGGTTTCGGCATCTTCCCGTGGTGGACCACGATACGCTTATCGGCCTGATCAGCATCGGCGACGTGGTCAAGGCGCGGATCATGTACCAGGATACCGTGGTTGAGAGCCTGACCGCCTACGTCGCCGGGTCAGCATAACCGCTAGCCCACGCGGCGGACCGGGGGTCGTGCGTGGGTGCCGATCGCCCCCGATCCGGTCACGCCTACCGGGGCACGTAGATACGTCCGTCAAACAAGCGGCGGGCGGTGCGGTAGAACGCGCCGCTGTGCGCAACCCAGGTGCCGTCAGGCGATCGGCCCACCTCGGCGTCCACCGTCAGGATGCCCGACGGCATGCCGAGGCGAACCGCGCCGTTCGGATTTGCGATCAGCGCCTGGAAAGGCAGCGTCCCCTCGATCCGGGCCGCGACGGAAGTGCAAAGCGAAGCCGTCAGCGGCAGCGCCCGGTGGGGCTGTCCGTTTGAGATGAACCGCGCGGTCAGGTCGATCTGATCACGCATGATCATCTCGCCTGATAAGGTCGGCGCCTGCATCGGTGGCGCGATGAAACCGATCGCGGGAACGGCATTGCTGCGGCGCGCCTCGGCGTCGTTCGCGGCTAGCCCCATGGCGACCGCGGCGGCGCGGCGAACCTGCTGCAACCGTTCGAGCACCATCGTGTTGGCATCGAGTGCCTCGGGCAACTCGTTGCCGATCAGTCCAATGTCGCCGGCGCGCACGAACACGCAAGGGTTGGCGGCATCGACCATCGACACATCGATCGGCCCAACGCCCGCCACGTCGATGCGGTCCACGACATTTCCTGTCGGCAGCAGCCTGCCGGTCACGGCGCCGCCCGGCGACAGGAAGTCCAGCCGCACCGGCGCCCCGCTGCCGGCAACGCCGGGGATTTCCAACGCACCATCGACGGCCGCGCGCCCATCCTGCAACGGAAAGGTGGACCGGATGATCTTGCCGGTGTTGGTGTTGAAGATGCGGACGACGGCGGTGTCGCCGTTCGGGCGAACCAAACCCTCATCGACCGCGAACGGACCCACCGCGGATGACATGTTGCCGCAGTTCCCGCGGTAATCGACCACCGGTTCGCGGATCTGCACTTGGGCAAGGTATAGTCGATATCGGCGTCCGAGCGCTCCGATGGCGAAAGGATGCAGATTTTCGACAGCGAGGAGATCCCGCCGCCCATCCCGTTCAACTGCCGGCCATGCGGATCAGGGCTGCCCAAGGCGGCAAGAAAGATCGAATCCCATTCCTCCCGTGCCGGCAGGTCCCGCAGATGAAACATCACCGCTCGGCTGGTGCCGCCACGCATGAAGACGGCGGGAAGGGCTAGCAGCGACATGTTGCTTCTCCTGAAACCGGACAGTTTCTGCTTACGACACTCCCGCAGCTTATCATGTCGCGTGGGAATATCATGTCCCTGGCTCAATAGCTTCCGGAGTCGCCCTCCGGCTTGGCACAGGCATGCGGTGGTCCGGCCAGCATCATCCGGAGGCGCGCAGGGCGAAACCACCGCTCAGGGGTCGCAGGATCCCCACGCGCAGGGCCCGCGCGCTCACCCACATGCCATACGGGCTGACCAGGATCTGGCTGACCGCCCAGATCATCACGGCGTGCCAGGGGTCGGCCGGCCGCAGCAGCGCAACGCCCGCGCCGCTGGCCATCAGGGTCGCGATGTTCGCATACAGCGTGTAGCGCACCTGCCCAAGCGCGATCAGTGCCACACCGGAGGGAAACGTCAGCATCGACCAGCCCATCAAGGCCACCAGCGGCATGGCGGCGTTCCCGGTGGCGGCCCATCGCGGCCCCATGACCAGCGCAACGATCTGAGTCAGTCCGACAGCCAGGGCCGCGCACATCGGGATAGCCAGGGCCACGCACCAGCGCAGCCATCGGTCCACCTGGACCAGCATCGCATGACGGTCATGCTGATGGCGGGAAAGCGCCGGCAGCATCAGCCGCCACAGCGCGGTGAAGGTCAATTCGCGGACGCTGTCCACCAGGCGGAACGCGATGTGCACCTGGCCCAGCACCGCCGCACCCGCGGTTCCACCGATCAACACCGCGAACAGCCGGTACCTGCCGATCAAGACCAGTGTCGAGGCGGTCAGCGGCAACCCCACGGCGAGCAGCGTTCGCACCGCTTCCCAACGCAGACAGCGCCTGGGCCACCAACCACGTCCGAACAGCAATGCGAGAGCCCCGCAGAGGGCTGCCACAGCCTGCTGGACGACAAGCGCCCATGCTCCTGCTCCGGCAAGCGCGGCGGACAGGCCCACGGCCGCGCCCAGTCCCTGGCCCACCAGCGTGCGCATGGCCAACTGGCGGTATGCCCGCTCGCGGGTGAGCAGCCCCTGGATCGGGCCGGCGGCCCCGACCAACGGTAAAGGGGCGGCCAGCACCAGGGCCATGGGAACCAGCCGGTCATCGTCGAACAGCGCCGCCAGTCCCCAGCCGGAGGCGGCCTGCACCAGCATCGCCGCGCCGCCCGCCAGGCAGGAGGCCCAGAACGCACTGGACATCAGGTTTTCATCGATCGTTGCCCGTTGCACCAAAGCATCCGCGAACAGCGCGTTCACCACCACCCACAGAGTAACGAAAATCGCTGTCACAGCGGCACCGAGGCCAAGCTCGGAAGGGCCAACAATCCGGGCCACCATGAACGAAGTCAGGATTGAAAGGATCGCCGAAACACCGGCCTCAAGTCCGGACCACAAGGCGTCACGCCTCATCGCGCCCCGTGGCCACGCGGAACGTTGGAAATGGTGCTGAACGGTGCGCTGGGTCCGATGCAACCTCGAATAGATCCGCTGGAAACGATCAAGTAATCCACCGATCGGCATGCATCGCCTGTTTTGTTGGCCTAGCGGGTGCGCATTGTGAGAAAAATTTGTTAGCAAACGGTTAACATCCATTGATCAAATAGACGGATGCGCGAACGCGACGCGATCAGCGGGAGTACGGTGCGGTAAAGTAATATTCCATCGCCGGCCACGCGTCCCAGGTCATGCGGCTGATGACCGCGGCGCTCGAAGCGAAAGCCAGGAGATTACAGCGACAAACGGCGGCAGCCAGGCGATGCGGGCCTGGTACCGATCGTGAGGCGCCGACAATGCGCCGGTGATCGCCGCGCTTATCGGCAAAGCCAAAAGCACCGCCAGCAGGAAACCGGCACACGGGGCGCGGCGGATGAAGGCAACCGGCAGCAGCAAGCCGCAACCGATGATCCCTGCCACGGCGGTCACGAAATGCAGGGTAGCCAGCGCGGGCGGTACGAACAACAGCCCCCGCTGTTGCCTTGCAGAGGCATAGGCCGCCACCTCCCGCGCTGGAAAATCTCGCGTGAGCCAGGGGGAAACCTGGTCCAGCCAAGGCGTCAGGCCGTCACCACTGGCGAACCGGCCGAGTTGCTCGATGGTGTTGGAAACTGCCGCCCGCGCCTCGCCTGCCGGGTCCGCCGCAAGCGCCGCGCCAATAATGGCGTTGGCATCGGGAGATACCGCCTTGTGGCCGCCGGCGCGGGTCAGCGGATTGCCCGCCATCCACAGAAACTCGTCCGAAGTTGCCGGAAACTCGTGCAGATACGGGCACAGCAGCCAACCGGAACCCGGGCAGTCGCGGCGGAGCACCGCCATTCCGGAACCATCATAGATCACCCGCGCGAGCAAAAAGATGTTCCCGAACGGGGAGACCGCAAAGCGCCCGTGGGCTGCAAGGTTCACTGAACAAAGCCCAAGCACCGCCAACGCCGGAGGAAGCACGATCAGCACCCAGCGCCGCCCGTTCCCCAAGTCCCGATCGCGGGTCCGGCTGCAGCCGGTGCTGCTGCATCCCGCCCGGCGCCATCTTCGCCAAACCGCAGGAAAAGCCGGCGGACCAGCAAGCAAACCCAGCGTCGCCAGCAGGACACATGCCAGCGGCAGACTGGATTGCTGGCTGGCAATCATAAACGTGGCGCAGGCCACCAGCACCACACGCTCCCGACGTGACAGCTTCATCGGGACCCAGGCCAGCAGGCAGATCACCAGGATCAACAGTGGCGTGAATAAATCGGGCATCAACTCGCTGACGATCCACGGCAGCCAGGTAGCGGCCGACAGCGCCGCCACGCCACCGGCAAAGGTGACAGCGCCATGCCCTGGAATCAGCACGCGGCAGGCCAGCCACAACAGCCAGGAAGCAAACAGCGCCTGCGCAATGATCACCGGCCAGACGGAAACCGTTTCATGCAGCGGCAACATGAACAGTGAATAGAAGACCGGGCGGTCCCAACCAGCATACAGGTGTATTGCCTGCGATAGATACGTTCCGGTGTCGGCAAACACGATCGGATACCCATTCCACAGCGCCGGCCACAGCAGCAAAACCGCCCCCGCCGGTACCGCGATAAAGACCGCTCGGTCAGTCGCCATAGCCGTTCGGGTGCGACCTGCGCCAGGCGAACGCGGTCCTTACGATGTCATCCAGATCGTCGTGTTCAGGACGCCAGCCGGCCTTCCGCGCCCGCGTCGAGGAGGCTACGAGCACACTGGCATCGCCCGCCCGGCGGGCGACCACGCGATACGGAACCTTCAGCCCCGATACCCGCTCTACCGAGGCGATCACCTCGCGCACCGAATGGCCGGCGCTGTTGCCGAGATTCCAGATCACCGAGGACCGGTGAAGCGCCTCTACCGCCAGCAGGTGCGCGGCCGCGAGATCGGAAACATGCACATAATCGCGGATGCAGGTGCCGTCAGGCGTCGGATAATCGTCGCCAAATACCTCCACTGCGTCACGGCGGCCAAGTGCCGCATCGATGACCAGCGGAATCAGATGCGATTCCGGCCGGTGGTCCTCGCCCAGCCGCCCCGCGGGATCGGCCCCGGCAGCGTTGAAGTAGCGCAGGCAGGCATACCTCAGGCCGTGCACCTGGTCGGCCCATCGCAGCGCCCGCTCGATCATCCATTTGCTGTCGCCGTACGCCGACTGCGGATCGATCGGCGCGTCCTCCTGGATCGGCGCATCGCTGTCGAGATTGAACAGCGCGGCGGTGGAGGACAGCACAAACCGCCCGACGCCGTGGCGGACGCAGGCGTCGATCAGCCTGATGCCGTTGGCGACATTGTCGAGCAGGTAGCGCATCGGCATCCGCATGCTCTCGCCCACCTGGGACAGCGAGGCGAAGTGCAGGACCGCGTCCCAGTGACCGTCGCCGACCAGCGAATCGACCACCGCACCGTCCGCGAGGTCAGCGGCCACCAGCCTGGCGGAAGCTGGCACGGCGGCACGATGCCCGGTCCGCAGATTGTCCACCACCGTAACCTCGGCACCCCGGTCCAGCAGGGCAGCAACCATATGGCTGCCCACATAGCCGGCCCCGCCGGTGACGAGAAAGCGCTGCGCCATCAAGAATGACCTCCGAAATATGGTTTGTAGCGGCGGTGATAGACCCCCGCGTCGGCGTAGCCGGAGCGAAGATGCACACGCGGATCGACCCTTGTCAGCACAGTTCCGATAATTTTGACGTGCGAATCGTGAAGCACCTCCAGTGCATGCAGCAACGCCTTGGCGGGCGTGGTGCGCCAGCGCACGCAGATCACCGCGGCGTCAGCCAGTTTGGCGGCCACGCGCGCCTCCGGCATGGCTTCGATCGGCGGAGCGTCCAGCAGGATCAGGTCGTAATCGTCCCGCGCTTCGAGCAACAGCCTGCGCATTCCATCCGACATCAATAATCCGAGGACGTCGGCACCCGGCTTGCCGCCGGTGATGAATTTCATGGTGGTGATCGGATCGTCCTGCAGCGCGTCGCGCCATCCGGCATCGCCGCGCAGCACATCCATCAGCCCAGGGACCGCCACGCTGCCGCCGAGGCGGTGCTGAAACGCGCCCTGGCGAACGTCGCACTCGATCAACAGGACACGTTCGCCGCCAAGTTGCGTCGAACGACCGAGCGCTGCTGCCAGCAGTGACTTGCCTTCGGCGGGATGGGTGGAGGTGATGGTAACGATCTGCGGGTGGTCGATATCAAGCGACAGGCTCACGCGCAGGGCCCGCACCTGTGCGGCGAAGGCCGTCAACTGGCGCCTGACGACGTAGTCGTCGATCCTCAAATGGCCCAGCGCCCGCTGTCGCACCTCCGGGATCAGGGCCATGCAGGCAAGGCCGGTGAGGCGGCGGATCTCGTCGCCGCTGCGCATCGTGGTGTCGCTGATGTGCAGGACATAGACCAGCACCAACCCAAGGAAAACGGCTGCGGCCACGCAAGCCGCCATATCAGGGAGGACCTTGGGGGAACTGGGACGTTCGGGTGGAATGGCCAGTGAGATTTCATGCGCCTCCGACAATTCGACGGCTGCCTGCTGCGTGGTCTGCTGAATGCGCTCCAGAACCAGGTTCAACTGGCCGCGAGCCGCCTCCAGGTCGCGGGTCATGGCATTCAACGGAATCTGTGCCTTATCAGCGGTTTGCGCCACCGCCTTCGCCTTGCCCAGAAGGCCCTCCAGCGTCGCGACCCGTTCCGTCGCGGCGTGCTGTTCGGCCGCCGTCGCGGCGACCACCCGCCCAATCTCGGCCCGCAGCGCGCGTTCACCATCGTCGAACTGATGCCTGAGACTCTGGACATCGGGGTGGGCGCCGCCGAGGCGGGTGCGCTGCGCCTGCATCTGCCCCGCGAGTTGCTCCTGCTGGCCGCGCAGTTGGACAACGGAAGCCGCCACCGCGGCCTGAGCCTCCGCGCCGGCCTTGCCGCGCGCCGCGTCCAGCCGGGCATTGGCGGTCGCGCGCTCTGACTGGGCCTTGACCAGGTCCTCGGTCAGGTGGGTGATCTCCTCGGTGTCGCTGGCGGCGTGCATGCCCTGGGACAGGCCGTGTTCGCCCCGATAGAGGGAGATCCGCTCCTCGGCTCTTCCAACCTGGCGGCGCAGGTCGGTCTCCTGCTGCTTCAACAGCCGGGTGGCGGTTTCGACCAGCCGATGCTTCGCCGCGTACTGGTCTTTGATGTACGTGTCCATCGCGTTGTTGACGGCGGCGGCAGCGACCAGAGGATCGTCCGCGATGAAACTGACCTCGACAACGTGGGAGAATCGTACGGCGGCCGCGTGCAGCCTGTCCTGCACGGCCTGCATCGTTTTGTCGCGCGTCCCGTCCAGCACCGGACCGTAGGTCGGATCGTCCGGCGGTACGTCGGTTTCCATCCCCAGCAGGGACCGGACAAGGTCGGTCAGGCGGGCAAGCTTGCCGGGCGGCCGAAGAGCGGCGTTGAACTCCGGGTTGTTGAACAGATTGCCGCGTTCCGCGACCTTTTGCGCGATGTGAAGGCTCTGCAGGATCTCCGCCTGGCTCGCCATCATCCCTTCGGTCGTCGGGTCCTCGCGCAGGATGCTCTGCAGCTCGCGCAACTTGTATCCGCTGGGTTCGTAGATCAGCGAACCGGTCGCGGTGTACAGCGGGGTGATCCGCTGCAACGTCAGCCAGGCGCAGAGCGGCACCAGGGCAACCACCGCGATCAGGGTCCGGCGTCGCTGACGGATAGCGGAGAGGAACCCCGAAAGGCTGTCGCGTGACGATCCAACCCATCCTTCGGGCGTCTTGTGCCTGGATGCCTGCTCCGGGCCGGACTCCGCTATCGCGCTATCGCCGGACCTGTCGAGCATCCGATTGTGCCAGCCCTTCACGCGCAGGAGGAGAAAACGCCTCTGTACCCGGGTGATCCTTAAGATTTCGCTAACACGGTGCGTCAGTCACGAATGTTGTTGTGAAATTAAAACGTTATGTTAACCGCTTGTTAACGAAGTCGCTTGTATGTCCAGGTCGGCCGGAAGCCCGGTGCTGTGCCTCACCCTAAAATAGGGTTGCCCATAGTGCGACGATTGCTGTGTTGTTTGCTTTGCCTGTTCGCGGCAGCCTGCGCACCAGGGCGCGGCCTGCCGGATCTTCCGCCGGTCGCCCCTGGCGCCTATCGCCTGGGGCCAGGGGACGTCATCCGCCTCACCACCTTTGGCGAGGAAGCGTTGACCGGGGAATTTCGCGTCAGCGACAGCGGCCTCGTGGCACTTCCCTTGATCGGCGGCGTGCGGGCGTCGGGCCTGTCCCCCGACATGCTCGCAACCCGGGTCAGTGAAAGCCTGGTGCGCGCCAACCTGCTGCGCGCGCCATCGGTCGCGGCAGAGGTGATCGCCTATCGCCCGATTTTCGTTCTGGGTGAGGTCAGCAAACCCGGCCAATATCCGTACCAGCCGGGCATGACCGTGGTGACAGCGGTTGCGGTCGCGGGCGGATTCACATATCGGGCGATCGAAGATTATGCTTCCGTGGTGCGGACGCAGGACGGCGTCGCCGTCGAGGGCAAAGCAACAAGGCAGAGTTTCGTGCAACCGGGTGACGTCATATCCGTATTCGAGCGCAGGTTCTGAATATTCGTCTCCTCGCCGTGCTCCTGCTGATGGCCGCGGTCCGGCGGCGGCAGGATCAAGCGGTCCGGTCGAAGGCCCGTTGCGGATTATCGGCGGTCCCGCGACCGGCGGTTGCATCGCCGGGGCAGTCAGCCTGCCCGCTTCAGGGCCAGGATTCCAGACCATCCATCCGGGGCGCAGCGCGTTCTGGGGAGCACCGCGGACAATCGCAGAATCTCGAGCAACTTGGCCGCGAGGCGGCGCAGGCCGGGCTGCCGGCACTGCTGATGGAGGACATCTCCCGCGCCCGTGGCGGACCGATGCCAGGGGGTCATGTTAGCCACCAGATAGGCCTGGACGCCGATATCGGCCTCGATATGCAGCCACGTCAGCCATTGTCCCGCCAGCAGAGGGACACCATCGAGTTGCGCGGCATGGTCCGGGCGGACGGGCGGGACATCGACCCGGCCGCATGGTCGCCGGCGGTGATCACCTTGCTGCGCATCGCCGCCGGACTTGCGGATGTGGACAGGATCCTGATCAATCCGGCGATCAAGCAACAGCTTTGCCGGGAGGTTTCAGGGGATCGGTCCTGGCTGCATCTGATCCGCCCCTGGTACGGGCACGCCGCGCATATGCATATCCGGTTTCGCTGCCCACCGGGGCAGGGGGAATGTGTGCAGGCGCCTCCGCCGCCGCCGGGGGATGGCTGCGATGCCACCCTGCAGTGGTGGTTCGACCAGTTGGACAGGCCAACCAAGCCCGCTCCGCCGTTCAAGCCGCCACCATTGCCCGCCGCCTGCAAGGCCATCCTCGGCGATTGAAGGCCTGCCGGCAGGTGCCGACCCACGCATGGTCGCGGCCAATGCTTGCTTCCTGTGCACAGGCAAGGCACACGGACGCCCATGCGACGTCCCCCTGTGCGTACCTTGGCCGTCTCGGCCGCCCTGACAGCGGCGGCGGCGCTCGCCTTTGCCTACGCACTGGAATTCTGGGGCGAAATCGTCCCCTGCGCGCTGTGTCTGGTGGAGCGTTGGCCGTACCGGATCGTGATCGTCCTCGGACTGCTCGCCGCCGTCGCACCGGCGCGTCTGCTGCGGTCGTTGCTGGTCGCGATCATTCTGTGCCTGCTGGCCGAGGCCGCGATGGCCGCCGTGCATGTCGGCGTGGAGATGGGATGGTGGCCCAGCCCATTGCCGGAATGCGCGGCGCCGCATCTCAGCGGCGGCTCCATCGCGGACCGCCTGGCCTCCATGCCGGCGAGGCCGTCCAAGCCCTGTGACGAGCCGACTTTCCTGATCCCGGCGATTCCCGCTGTCGATGGCCGCGATGAACATGCTGTTCGCTCTGGCATTTTCCGCCGTGCTGGCCATGTCGATGGCCGAACGGAGGATCAGACGATGACGGACAGACTTCCAGGCGACCTTCCGGCGCGGCGAGAAAACCGAACGGATGATCCGGGTGGATCATGCCGGCGAGTATGGCGCGACCCGGATTTACGCCGGGCAGCTCGCCGTGCTGGGACGCGGCGGCAAAGGCGACCTGCTGCGCCATATGCAGGCGCAGGAACAGCAGCATCTCAGCACCTTCAACGACATGATCGCCGACCGGCGGGTGCGGCCGACAGCGATGCTGCCGCTTTGGCACCTCGCCGGCTTCGCCCTGGGCGCGGTCACCGCGGCCATGGGGGAAAAGGCCGCCATGGCCTGCACCGTCGCGGTCGAGGAGGCGATCGACGCGCATTACGCCGCCCAGCTTGAAACCATGGATGCGGACGATGCTGGATCTGCGCGCAACGGTGGAGAAATTCCGCGCCGAAGAAGTTGGAACATCGCGATATCGGCCTGCAGCATGGCGCCGAGCAGGCAGTCCGGCTACCGGCTGTTGTCGCGGGCGATAAAGGCGGGCTGCCGGGTGGCGATCGCGATCAGTGAGCGGGTCTGAAGTGAACTTATCCTGATCTCGCCACATTTTCGGCGGCGTTTAGACGTGATGTTGAGGTGAATGTTAACCCATGTTCTTCACCTCACCGACATCATGCGACGGTCTCTCATGATTGCTGCACTTGCGTGGGCATTGCCCGTCCGGGCGCAGCCGGTCATCCCTCCAGGTCTGCTGGATTACGCCGCGAGCGCCCTCGGCAATCTGATCGACGCGGCTCGGCAGCAGGCGATCGCCGACGGCGTGCGGCCGATGCCCGCCACGGTCTATCGAGGCTCTGCTGGGCTATTTCCCGCCGGCTTTGCTGCAGAGATGCCGCTTTGCCACCGGCGGCAGCCGGGCGCTGACGCTGCCGGCGCTGGCGTTTTCCTACGGGGATGCGACCGCGATCACCCTGGGAGATGTCATCCTGTTCAAGTCGGAACGGGTGGCGGAGACCGACCTGAAGGTTTGGGCGCACGAACTGACGCACGTGATGCAGTATCAGCGCTGGGGCCTCGGAGGGTTTCGCCGACCGCTATGTGCGCGACAGTGCGGCGGTCGAGCAGGAGGCGATCGACAACGCCAGCCGCTTCGCCGCCTGGCAATCCGCACAGGCGGCGCGATAAAGCCAGTCACGCAACCTTTGCCTGCTTGCCCCGTTCTGGTGACTGCGGCCGGATGGTCGTCTGATAATCAGGAGCAAAATATGGACAAGGATCGGGTCGAAGGCGCCGCGCATCAGGCCAAAGGTAGCGTGAAGGAAGCCGTCGGCAAGGTGACGGGCGACAAGAAGACCCAGGCTGAAGGCGCGGCCGAAAAGGCCGCGGGCAAGGTTCAGAACACGGCCGGCGGTGCGAAGGACACGGTGCAAGGATGACCGCCGCACTCTAAGGCGGGCGCGTGGACTGTCACAGCCGATCGGAGCCCTCGTGACGAGCGGTATTATCGCGAGGGCCGGTGCGCCCTCCGTTCAGCGTCGCGTTAGCTTTCCAGGAACATGGCGACCGCCGGGCTGCGCGTCAACGTGCCAGATCGTCGCTCGGTCGGCAGTTGAGGACGGTCGCGCTACATTGACCATGCACAGAAAACCAAGCGGCTCATGCTGGCGTCGCGCGGAACTGATGCCACTGCCAGGCGGGGATGGAAACCAGGTCGAACTGCTTTGACCGGCCGCACCTCTGAACCAACCAGGCATCGCCCTCGCCGCGCAGGATCATCACCGCATGGGCGTGCTCATGACGCTCCAAGGTGGAGTACCCGCCCGCATCCATCTCAAAATAGCGCAGTTCGCAGGCCAGGGCGTCTTCGTGAAACAGCACCTGGCGTGAGATGTCCTTGAACGGCGCGCTGCCGTCCTGCTTGTATGGTTGGTGCGCGACCGCTTCCCAGCGGAAGTCATCCTTTACAGGCCGGAAATTCGGTGGTTGTTCAATATCCATTTTGCGCGCTGCTCTGCTCCGGGACTGATCCCATGTGGGTTTGGCCTGCATCCTGATCGGGCCCGTCGGGCCTTCACCGCTCCGCCCGAACCCTTGAAGCTCGGCGACAGCCCGGGCGAAGCGCTCGGTTTCCTCGGTGATCCGCTCGCCCGCCAACAGCAGATTGCCGCCGATCAGCAACATCGTGTCCGTGCCATAGAAATCAAGGATTTCCTGGGTCCGCTCCAGTGTCATGCCACCGGCGGGCACCGGCAGGGCGGCTTCAAACCATCGTCCGTGCTGCCGCGCATTGTCGGCCAGCAGCGCGGCAGGTCTCGGGGGAATAGCCGAACCGCCCACCGAAGCTGGGAAAGATCACAGCGTCGGCGCCGATCAGGCGGAACAGGCCGCCGATCAGCAATTCCGGCGCGATGCGGGCGGCGCCGCCCATGCTGGGGTGGGCGAAAAACACCATGTCCGGAAATTCGCTGCCGCAGCGTCTGCATCGCCGGAAAGCCGCAGATCATCGGCGCGATCATCACGCAATCCAGGCCCTCGTCACGGCGCAAGCGTGATCTGGGCGCGCATCTGGTCCAGATCACCGGTCACGCTGGGGATGTAGCGGGTCGGATGGCCGGTCGAGCGCGCACCGCACGGGCAACACCCGCGGCGCAAGCGCCGACCCGATCGGCGAACCGGGAATAGGCCTGATCCGCCAGACCATGATCATCCTTGATGAAATCCAGCCCTCCCAGGGCCAGTTGTTCGGCCAGCGGCCCAACCGCTCGGGCGGCAATCCTTGCGGCTTCAACGCCGAACCGGTCAGCGCCCGCGCCGGCACTCTCAGCCGCTGCCGCAGACTCGGCGACGCCGTGCCGGGGGCCGCCGAATACTGGCGCAGGCGTTTCCGGCACGCTGCATGTCCTTCAGCACCACGTCGTCGTGCAGCGATGTATTGCCGAAGACCATGTTGAGGAACTGCCCTGCATCGTGCCCGACGGTAGCGGTGGCCAGCCCGATTCGCACGGCGAACAGTGCCGTCGCCGAGGTCATCGATATCCTCCACCGCGCCGACGATGTCCGGACAGTATCGCTTCGTCGTCAATCGCGGCCACCGGCATCTCGACACTTTGCTCGACCGCGATCGCCCTGTGCCCGAGCCTCGATTTCCGCCGCGGTGGCGCGGACCTGGTAGGTGACGGTGAAGCGGCCGTCCTGGCGCTCATGCGCGGGACAACCAGGGCGTCCACCGCGACGGCACCGGCCTCGCCGAGGATGACGGGATTGATGTCGATCGCCTGAAGGCCGTCGCCCAGAGCCAGGGCGGCGGCCTGCAGGCTCATGCAGCAGATCAACGAAAGCGCGCGCCGGCCTCGGGATGCTTCCAGCGCGGGCTCGCCAGGACTCGCCCCAGGCGCCGTTCGCCAGGCCAGCCTCGATGAGCGCGCGGCTGGCCGGCAACGGGAATGTGCGACATCGTGCAGCGCCTCGGCGAAGATCCCGCCGAGCCCCGCGATCAGCACCAGTCCGACGCCGTCCGCGCGGGTCACGCCGGCAATCGCTTCAAGACCGCCGGGACCATGGCCTGGACGATGACCCGCGGACATTGGACGGCTGTATAGGCGCTCGGCCACGGCGTCCGGGTCGCGCAGGCCGACATGCACCAGCCCGAGGTCGCTCTTGTGGGCGACACCCTCGGCCACGCCTTTCAGCACCACCGGATAGCCCAGGCGGGTAGCGGCGGCGATAGCGTCGGCGGCCGAGTTGCACTCGATCGTCGCGACAGTGCGGACGCCGAATTCCGCCAGCAGCCGCAGGCTTTCGGGCTCCGTTAGGGGCCGTGCGCGGCAGCGGCGGGGCAGGCGGCACGGCAATGTCGGGGATCGGTTCGGGCAGCGGCGGTCATCAACGCGCCGATGCCCTCCAGCAGGATGTCGGTTTCGGTGAACACGTCGATGCCACGCGACAGGTAGGTCTGCCGTTCAGCTTCCGGCATGCCGCCAGGGGTCACCACCAGCAAGCGGCTTTTTCGACGTTTCCCGCGCCTTGCCCATTGCCGCGCGATACGGGTCCCCCTGCCAGGGATTCATCGAGTGCACCAGCGCCAGCCCGACCGAAACGCCAGGATCATTCATCAGCAGCGTCGGCACGTCCGCCGACCGCCGCATGCCGCCGAAGATGCCCAGGTCGAGCGGATTGCCGATGCGCGAAAACATCTTCTGCGCATCGATCGCGGCATGGGTCTCCGGCGTCAGGTCGCCAGCGGAACGCCAAGGGCGCACACCGGTCGGCGATCAGCGAGGCGCCGGCGCCGGAGGTCGACAGTGAGCCCAGCTTGCCGGGGCAGCGGCCGTATTTGTCGAGCAGCGCGGCCGCTGTCATCAGGCCCTCCAGAGTTTTCACGGTCGCCACGCCGCTGGCGGCGAACAAGGCGTGATAGGACGCATCGTCGCCCGCCAGGCGAGACGAATGGGCAACCGCGGCGGCGGCGCCGGCCTCGGACCCGCCGATCTTCAGCGCCACGACGTGCTTGCCCGCCGCATGGGCCGCCAGCGCCAGGCGGCGGAAGCGGGGCCCGTCCTCCAGGCTGTCGATCAGCAGTGCGATCACCCGCGTCGGCGCGTGGCTGATGCCATATTCCATATAGTCGAGCACCGACATGTCGGCCTCGTTGCCCGCGGATGCGAACAGCGAGAGGCCAGCCCCAAGCATGGCAAGGCGGCCGGCCATGGCGTCGAACAGCGCGCCGCTGTGGGAGAAGATGGAGATCCCGCCTGGGTTCTGCCGCTTGGCGTGGGATGTGTTGAACCCGACCGACAGCGGCTGATGGGCGTTGTAGATTCCGTTGCAGTTCGGCCCGACGATCCGGATGCCTTCTTCAAGGCCGATCCGCCGCAGTTCGTGCTGGCGCTCCTCGCCGCCGGCATCAAGGCTCTCGGCATACCCGGCGGAGCCGACGATGACCGCTTTCAAGCCCGCCCGGGCGCAGTCACGCACAGCCTGAACCGCGGCTTCGGCCGGGATCGCGAGAAACGCGGTGTCGACTTGTTCAGGCACGCTGGCCAGGTCGGGAAAGCACGGGATGCCCTCCACGTCCTTCAGCCGCCGGCTGATGCCATAGATGCCGCCGCGAAAGCCGGTGTCGCGCATATTGGTCAGGACGATGTAGCCATGCTTCGTGGTGTCGTCGGATGCGCCGATGACCGCCACCGCGCGTGGGTGGAACAGGGCGTGCAACGCCTCCTGGGTGGCGATCTGGGCTGGCATCCGGCGGGCTCCCGTAGGCTTTGGCGGGCCGCATACTGTCTTTGGCCGGGCGCCGTGTCCATGCACCGGGCAGGACGTCCGGCCGTCGCGTCCGTGGCAGCGCGACGGCATGTCCAGAGTGCCTCGGCGGGCTATCGTGCGCGCAGACTGAGGAGGAAGACATGACGATCCTGCTGTCGGAGATGCGCGAGCCACATCCTGGTCCTGACGATCAACCGCCCGGAGCGCATGAACGCGCTGTCGCCGGAATTGTCCGAGGCGCTGATCGAGGCCTTCGTGGAGGCCGGCGCCGACCCTGACGTGCGGGCGATCGTGCTGAGCGCGGTCGGCGACCGGGCGTTCTGTGCCGGTGCGGATTTGAAGGCGCGGGCGCAGGAGGATGCCGAGGGAAAGCCGTTCCAGCCGTTGCTGTCGCGGGTGCAGCGCTATGTGTTCGAGGTCGTCTACGAAACCATCAAGCCGACCATCGCGGCGCTGAACGGTTCGGCGGTGGCCGGCGGCCTGGAACTGGCGCTGGCCTGCGACATGCGGGTCGCGGCGGAACATGCCCTGCTGGGTTTGCCGGAGGCAAAGCGCGGCAAGGGAGCGCATTTCGCCAATGTCATGCTGCCGCGCATGATCCCGTCCGGCATCGCCTACGAGATGCTGTACCTCGGCGAATATATCGGCACCGAGGAGGCGCAGGCGCTGGGGCCTGGTCAATCGCGTCGTGCCGCGCGGCGAAGCGCTGAACGAAGCGCTGCGGATGGCCGAGGCGATCTGCGAGAATGCCCCGGTCTCGCTGCGGCGGATGAAGGAGACCGCGATCCGGTCAAACGGCCTGCCGGTTCCCGCGGCGCTGCGGCTGAACGAGGGCATCAGTCCCGTACAGCAGCGAGGACCGGGTGGAAGGCATCAAGGCATTTGTGGAAAAGCGCAAGCCTGTCTGGCGCGGGCGCTAACGGGGATTACGGCCCGGACCACCCAGGTCAAGCTCGCAGACCGAAACGGTCCACCCCATCACGGCAGTTCCAGCCGCACGGCGACCGCGGCGTTGGCGATCACCGCGTTGTCGCCACGCTCGCGGTCGATCACGTCCAGCCCGCCCTTGACCGCCTTCACCGTTACGATGCCGTGCGGCAACGACGCCTTCACCGCCTCGGTATCGACCCTCTCCGGCTGCTGCACGCCGATCGTTACTTCCACGAACATCTGCGTCTTCGCGTCGATCCCGAGCGAGCGGATCATCGACAGCGAGGAATGGTGGATCGCGTCCTGCACCGCTCGCAGCGCCGCCTTGGTGTAGTCCCCGCCGTGCAGGTCGTTGCCGGTGCCCAGCTCCAGGATAACGCGCTTGCGTGCCATGATACGTTTGTCGGCATCCTTACCGGTTATGCGCGATCAGGCGACGTCCAGCCACACCACCGCGGCGGCGCTGGCGATCAAGGTCGAGTTCGTGCCTTCGTCGTTCGGCGATCTCCAGCCCGCCGTCGACCACCGTGACGGTGCCGGTGCCGTGCGGCAGCACCGCCAGGACCTGCTCCTTGTCCACCTTCTCCGGGTGCGGCACGCCGATCGTGACCTCCACCTGCATCGAATCGGTGTCCAGGCCAAGCGCGTTGGCGACACCCAGCGAGTTGTGCCACAGCGCGTCGCGCAGCGCCCGCACCGCCGCCTTGGTCGGATCAGCGCCTCTGATGTCCGTGCCCATGCCGATCTCCAGCACCATGCGTTTCAGCGCCATGAGCGTTCCCCCGTCTGCTCCGATTAGCTTAGAGCGTCTTGAGCGAAACCAGCAAATCACCCAAGCGCCGGCGGCTGCCGGCCGCTGCCTCCCGCACGGATTTGCCGCCAAGCCCGGCTCCGTGGAACCATGCGGCCGGGAACGATCCAGGAGGACGACAATGGACGTCGGATTGCAGATGGTGTTCGCCAGCTATGGCTGGAGCGGCGTATCGGATGAGCAGGTGTGGGACGAGGAAATCAAGCTCGCCCGGATCGCCGCCGATAGCGGGTTCGATGCGCTGTGGTCGGTGGAGCACCACTTCAACGATTACTCGTTCTGCCCCGACAACCTGCAGCTGATGGCCTATCTGGCCGCGGTCTGCCCGAACATCGACCTCGGGCACGGCGGCCGTCATCCTGCCGTGGAACGACCCGCTGCGGGTCGCCGAACGCGCGATCATGGTCGACCTGCTCAGCAAGGGGCGGCTACGCCTCGGCATGGGCCGCGGCCTTGCCCGGCGCGAGTTCCATGCCTTCCGCGGCACCATGGACGAATTGCGCGAACGCTTTGACGAAGCGGCGGCGATGATCGTCGACGCGCTGCGCACCGGCTTCATCGAAGGTGATGGCAAGTTCTACAAGCAGCCGCGCACCGAACTGCGGCCGCGGCCATACAAGCCGATCGACGGGCGGGTCTACGCCGTCGCGTCATCCGACGATTCCGTCGTGTCGGCAGCCAAGCTGAACGCCCGGATGGTGATGTTCGCCGACCGGCCCTGGCCGATGCGGATGCCGGCGATCCAGAAGCATCGCGAACTGATCCGGCAGATGCACGGCGGCCCGGAACTGCCGCCGCTGCTCGCCGATTTCTGCATCTGCACGCCGACCATGGATGGCGCCGAGGACAAGGCTCGGCAATACATGGGCAAGTTCGTCGAAAGCAATTTCTACCACTATGAACTGCTGGGCGAGCATTTCGCCCAGGTCAAAGGCTACGACGCCTACGCGCAGAAGATCGCGCTGGCCAAAGAAATCGGCATGGACGGCATCGTCTCGGCCTTCATGCAGGCCGCGGTATGGGGCACGCCCGACCACATCCTGCGGATGTTCGAGGAACGCCGGAACGATCGTCGGCGACTTCGAACTGGCAACCTCGTTCCGCTTCGGCGGCACACCGTTTGACCTGGCCGAGGACGGCTTGAAACTCTACGCGAAGGAAGTGCTGCCGGTGCTGCACTCCTGGAAGAACGAGGCCGGGTCGCCAGGCCGCGGAATGAATTGTTCGCGCTGGGGTGGCGCTGGTTACCGTTCCACGGTCTCCACCTGCTCGGATCCGGTATCCTTGTCCAAGCTCGATCGCAGCATCTGGGCCAGGCTTTCAATCCTGAATGGCTTTGGCAGGAACATGACCCCAGGTTCCAGCAAACCTAGCTTGGCGATCGCTGTCCTGGCGTAACCGCTGGTAAAAATAAGCTTTAGATGGGGGTGTCTCGCGGTGGCACGGTCAGCCAGATCCCGCCCGTTCATCCCCGGCAGACCGACATCCGTAAATAGAAGGGCGATCTCCGGATGTTGGTCCAGGATCGCCAAGGCGGCAACGGCGTCGCCTGCCTCGACAACGTTATAGCCCAGATGGCGCGCCGCGTTGGCGCTATAGCTGCGGACATCTTCGTTGTCCTCAACCAGCAGGATCGTCTCAGTCCCCAGCGGCAACGGTCCCGTCACGCTTTCCGGTTCAGCGTGCCCAGGAGGCGGCTCGGTCGCGTGCCGCGGGAAATAGATCCTTACCGTGGTCCCGCGGCCGGTCTCGCTGTAGAGTTCGGCGTGCCCGCCGGACTGCCGGACGAACCCATACACCTGGCTGAGCCCAAGACCGGAGCCCCGGCCGACCTCCTTGGTCGTGTAGAACGGCTCAAAAGCATGTGCCAGGACATCGGGAGTCATGCCCGTTCCGGTGTCGCTGACCGCGATGAAAACATATTGCCCAGGTGTCGCGTCGCCGTGCCGGCGAACATAATCCGCATCTAGCACGGCGTTGCCGGTTTCGATCGTCAGCCTGCCACCCTGCGGCATTGCGTCGCGCGCATTCACCGCAAGGTTGAGTATGGCACTTTCGACCTGGTTGGGATCGACGAAGGCGGGCCACAAGCCCCCCGCCATCACCGTCTCGACCGTTATGGCCTCGCCCAGCGTGCGCCGAAGCAGTTCCGACATGCTCGAACAAGCCGGTTGATATCGGTTGCCGCCGGAGCCAGGGCCTGCTTGCGCGAAAAGGCAAGCAAGCGCCGCGTCAGTTCGGAGCCATGTTCGGCGGCGCGGCGGATCACCTCCAGCATCCGGCTTGAGGCCTTGCCGAGCGACTCCCGGCGAAGCTCCAGCAGGTCCACACTCCCCAGGATCGCGGTCAGCATGTTGTTGAAATCGTGCGCGATACCGCCCGTAAGTTGGCCGACCGCCTCCATCTTCTGGGACTGCGCCAATGCCGCGCGGACCGCCTCCAGGTCCTGTTCCGCCTGCTTGCGTGCGGTAATATCGCGGGTGATGTTGGCGAAACCGATGATCAGGCCGTCCCGGTCCCGGATCGGATTGATTGAAACCTCGGCGGTGAATGTGGTGCCGTCCTTGCGGGCCCGCCGCGCCTCCTGTTGGTAGCTGCCGGTGCGGGCGGCAATCTCCAGCGCGGCCATCGGAATCCCGGCCTCCTGATCGGCCGGCGTAAAGAAGCGCGAGAAATGGCAGCCGATGATCTCCGCCGCTTCAAACTGCTCGATATGCCGCGCCCCGGCGTTCCAGGAACTGACATGGCCAGTTTGATCGACCATGAACATCGCACAGTCGTGCACGCTTTCCACCAGCAGTTGGAAGCTCTCTTCGGTGATGCGCAATTGCTCAACGGTGCGTTCATGCCGGATGGTTGCATCCGATAGCTGGTTCGAGACCTGCCGGAACTCCGAAGGCGTCGGTATCGTCAGCAGCCTCGGCAGGATGGCCCACAACAAGGACGCCGTCAGGATCGATGCAATTGCCGTGAACGCCTTGATCAGGGCTTGGACGCCATAGTCCGGATGCCACAGCACCCATACGTCCATGAAATGAGTGGTTCCGCAGGCCAGGATGAACAGCGCGAACAGCCAGAATATCCACCCGAACATCAATTCCCGGCGCTTGAGAACGATGGAAGCAAGACCGAGCGGAATCGCGAAATAGGCGAGGCCGGTCGCGACGTCCGAACCCGCGAGGAGCCATAGCAGGGTCGGGTCCCATAGCAGGCAGATGCCGTGCGGGGACAGCCCTTGCTCGAACAGGGATGAAAGCATGGAAGCCTCTGGATGCCTCACCCGCTATGAAGCAAATCGGCATCATCGTGTCTTCAAAATTTCTGCGACGTTTCGCGGTCACCGCGAGTTATGCTCTGAATTATTGCCGTTCACCGGCCACGCAACGAATCAACCGAGGCCCTTCATGGCACTGTCCGTCTGGTTGGACCGGCGACCGCCACATCGAGCCAGCCGCGTGAATCGAAGCGCGCCGTATCACCCGGGCGCAGCAGCACCGTGGTGGTATCGGATTCGATGATCGCCGGACCGGCGACGTATTGGTCCGCCGCAAGCGAGAGAAAATCGAACACCGGCAGGCGACTCCAGCCACCGATGTAGACCTGCCGCTGGGACTTTGGTTCGGCATTGACCGCGGGGATGTCCGAAACCGTCCGCTCCACCTGTGGCAGGCGCCCGATCACGGACAGGCGTGCGTTGACCAAAACCGCCTCCTGGTCCCGCAGGGCGTAGGTGTACAGCCGCTCATGCGCGGCGTGGAACCGGTCGGCGATCGCTGCCGCCAGTGTGGCGGCGTTCCAATCCACGTCATCCAGCGAAACCGGGATCTCGAACACCTGCTCGCCATACCGCATGTCCGCCGATCGGTGCAGGGTCACCTGACCGTCGAACCAGGCAAGCCGGGCGCGGCCCTCCTGTTCCATCTCCGTGAAGGCGGCTTGCAGACCACCGGTGTCCAGGGTGCCCGACTGCCCCTGGCTGCGGCTGAGTTCCACACGCAGATCGGTGTTCAACATGCCCCACGCCGACAGTACCGATGCGGCAAGCGGCACCGCGACGCGGCTGATGCCCAATTCCGCGGCGACCGCGGTGATGTGCAGCCCGGCCGCGCCGCCAAACGCGAGCAGCGTGTAGCCGCGTGGATCGACGCCGCGCCGGACCGTGGCGACGCGCACACCATCGGCCATGCGGCTGTTGACCACGCGGTGGATACCGGATGCAGCCTCCGCTGGATCGAGTCCCAGTTCCGCCGCCAGCCTGCTCACGACCCCGGTAGCCGCGTCCAGGTCCAGAACTCGCCGGCCGCCTAGGAAATTCGCCGGATCGAGGTAGCCCAGGACGAGGTTGGCGTCAGTGACCGTCGCCCCGGTGCCGCCCTGGCCGTAGCACGCCGGACCGGGAACGGCCCCCGCGCTCTCTGGCCCAACCGCCAGCAAGCCGGAGCGGTCGAGTTTGCCGATCGACCCGCCGCCGGCACCAAGCGTGACGATATCGAGGCTGGGAAGCGCGATCCGCGCACTGGCGACGGACTTGTCGCCGGACAGCGTCGGCTGCCCGTCGCGAACCACCGCGATGTCGGTGGACGTGCCGCCCATGTCGAAACCAATGATGTCGGGCGCCAGCCCGTCACGGGCCAGCGCGACGGCGGCCGCTACCCCGCCCGCGGGACCGGACAGCGCGGTACCCGCGGCAAGCCGGGTTGCCTCCGCCACCGAGGCGACGCCGCCATGCGATAGTATGACCAGCAGTTCACCGTCATAGCCCGCCTCGGCAAGGCGGAACTGCAGGCGTCCGAGGTAGTTCTGGATGACCGGGCCGACCGCGGCGTTGGCAACGGTGGTCGAGAAGCGCTCGAACTCCTTGATCTGTGGCAGCACATCGAACGAGGTGGTGACGTAGATGCCCGGCATCCGCTCACGGACCGCGGCGGCGGCCTGCTGCTCATGGACAGGGTTGCGCCAGGCGTGCAGGAAGCAGATCGCCACGGCTTGAACGTTTGCCTCACGTATCCGGTCGATCGCGGCATCCAGCGATACCGGGTCCAACCCGATCTCAATCGATCCGTCCGCTCGGATGCGCTCCTTCACCGCAAGCCGCAGATGGCGCGGCACCAGCGGGACCGGCGGCGTCATGCGCAGGTTGTAGCGGTCCGGCTTCAGCCCTTCGCGCATCTCGATGACATCGCGATGGCCCTGTGTCGTCAGTAATCCAATGCGCGCGGTCTTGCCTTCCAGCAGCGCGTTGGTCGCCACCGTGGTGCCGTGGACGATCCGGGACGTGCCCCGCAGCAACGCCGCGGTTGTAAGGCCCAGGCGCTCGGCCGCCAGCCCGATACCGTCCAGGACCCCATTGGATTGATCCACCGGGGTGGTGGCTGCCTTCGCGATGATGGTGCCGCCGCCGCTGGCGGACACCACGATGTCGGTAAAGGTGCCGCCGACGTCGATACCAATGGTGTAGGTCATACCGTGAAAACGAAGCTGGTGGCCGGAACCGGGACCTGGCTGGGAAATACAGCGGTGAAAGGCCCCGTCGTCTGCCGATGTCCGATTGATCGTTGCATGCCGATCATCCTTGCGGTTGGGAGAGTGTCTTGGTCATGAATACCCGGGCAGTACCGGGAGGATCGCACGCAATACGCCCAAATTCAGTCCACCCGTTGCGTTCGTAAAACCCCGGCGCCTGGTAGGTGATCGTCAGCAGAAAAGCGGATTTGCAGCCACGGGCAATGCCTTCCTGCTCCATCATCGCAAGCAGGCGGCTGCCGATGTCCTGGCCGCGCAGGGTTTCCGGAAGATAAACCAGGTCAATGAACAACAGCCCGTAGGACGTCCTGCCGATCATTCCCCCCAGCGTCGCACCGGTTTCAGGATCGCGCAGCAGCACCGCGAGTTTCCGCCAGTCGCGGTATCCGGTCTGCAACTCGTTGTAATCGGCAAGACCGCTGGAAATGGCCGCCGCATCCGCCTCGCTGGGCGCATCCGTCACGGTCACCACCGGGTCGGTCATGCCGGATCCGCCGTCATGCCCACCTGCTGCTCACACCAGACCTTCGGCCCGGTCCGCGGCGCGGGAATTGGGGTCGCGCAACCCCGGATCGCCCCAGCCGCCGCCGCCGCCCGACAGGACATGGATCACGCTTCCGGATGGCACCGGTATGTTGATCTCTTTGCTTTTCAGCTTTCTGGGCTCCGCGCCCGGCGCCAGCAGCGTGTAGTCATGTGGGGCACCATCGCGGCCGCCGCCAATGCCGCGCGCGCCATGAACCACACCTTCGCCGGCGGTGTTCGCATTGGTGATGCCTTCCGCCTCAACCCGCAGGCGCATGTCGCCACCGTGCCGCCGCGGTGATCTCCCGTCACCAGCCGATCCAGGCCGGTACTCGTGCGTCTCGAACACCAGTGGGAACCGCGTCTCAGCGACTTCGATGCTGCCGAACTTTATCCCCCCGGCCGAGTGCCATTCGCCAATCGTCGAATACCCATCGCCGGCGGCCGAACCGCCGCCGCCCGGCCTGGCCTGGAACATGTGCCAGATGAAGCGGCGTTTCGTCCGTGGGTCGGTGCCGTTCAGCGCAATGCGCAGCCGCCGGCCCCAGCCACCCATGGCGCGATCCGGACATGCCTGCGCCAGCGCCACAATGATCGCCTCGATGATCTCGTTGGAGCAGTGGCTGGTGCACATCGTCACCGGGGCACCCTCACGCGCCCAGACAATGGTGCCCTCCTTCAGCTTCACCGTCAGCGGGCGGAAGGCGCCCTCGTTCTTGGCGATGTGCGGATCGAGCAGAAACGCGAATGCCATCGCCACCGCCGACTGGGTGTTGGCGTGCGACGAATTGATGAAACCGGTGACCTGTGGATCGGACCCGGTCAGGTCGATCGTAACCTCACTGCCCGACTTTGTAACGCGCGCCCGGATGACGATGTTGGTCTTGTCGAAACCATCGTCGTCCAGCACCGCCTCGCCGAGATAGGCGCCATCCTTCCACTCCGACACGATTTGACGCGAATAGCGCTCCGCCGCGTCAAGCATCGCTTCGACCGATGCACTCAGCGTTTCGGCACCGAATTCCCGGATGACGGAGGCCAGTCGCTGCTCGCCCAGTCGCGCCGATCCGATCTGGGCGGCGAGGTCACCACGGAAGTCGCGGGGATGGCGCACGTTCAGCGCCAGCATCTCCAGCAAATCCTCCCGCAGCACCCCGTTTTCTGTCAGCCGCATCGGCGGCAGGCGCAGGCCCTCGTGCCAGATCTCCGTCGCGGCGGGATTATAGGCGCCGTGCGTCGCCCCGCCGATGTCGGAGTGGTGGGCGCGGACAACCGACCAGAACATCAATCGGGTTTCGGCGAAGACCGGGACGAACACGGTCAGGTCAGGCAGGTGGGAGCCGCCGCGATACGGGTCGTTCAACAGATAGACGTCGTTCGGGGCGGGGTCGGGGAAGCGCTCCGAAAGCGCCTTCGCGGCCCACGGCATGGCGCCCACATGGACCGGAATGTGGTCCGCCTGCGCCACCAGCCGGCAATTCGCGTCGATCAGTGCGATGGAGAAATCGCGCGATGAGTTCAGGATTTGCGAGTACGCGGTGCGCAGCATCGCCTCACCCATTTCCTCGGCGATGGCATTCAGCCGGTTTTGCAGCACGGCGATGGTGATCGGGTCAGTCATACGATCATCGTGACGCATTAAACCACGCTGGGGAAGCCGGGTATGCGGCGCCAGCATCAGCCAACGGCATTGGCGCCGCTACGCAGCGGCCTGTATGTTCGCTCCCGACCGGCGTGAACCATACTGATTTGACTGAGGCATATCGTGACCGGACCGGCGACCCCCGATCTGCAACGCAGGACATTACTGGCCGCGGCCCTCTATCCGCTGCTCGGCGAACGGCAGGGCAACGCCCAGTCTGTGTCAAACGCATTGAAGGTGGTCGTGACCGGCGGTCATCCCGGCGACCCCGAATACGGCTGCGGAGGCACGATCGCCAGATTCTCGCGCCTCGGCCACAGGGTGACCCTGCTGTATCTCAATCGCGGCGAGGATCCCGAACAAAATGCGGCCGGGTGCCCCGCTTCGTCGTCCAACAACAACCCACGTGTGCGGGAGGCAGCGGAAGCCTGCCGCATCCTGGGTGCGACGCCCGCCTTCGCGCCGCAATGCAATGGCCGGGCGATCGTTGACAACCCCCACTACAGCGCGTTCACCGAACTGCTCGCCGAACTGGAGCCGGATGTACTCTTCACCCAGTGGCCGATCGATAATCACCCGGATCATCGCGCCATCAGCAACCTGACCGTCGAGGCGTGGAACCGGCTCGGCCGCACAGCCGCATTCTATTACTATGAAGTATCGAATGGCGAGGACACGCTGATGTTCAGCCCGACCGAGTATGTCGACATCACCGAGGTCGAGGAACTGAAGCGCCAAGCCTGCTACGCCCATGCGTCGCAGGCTCCCGGCCATTTCTATCCCCTTCAGGCGCAGGTCGCCGGCTTTCGCGGCATCGAGGCGGGATACACGCAGGCCGAAGCCTATGTCCGTCATGTCCGGTCGCACCGCCGCCTGCTTCCCTGACCCGGACCGCCGCGACCTCCTTGACCTCCAAATCCCGGCTTGCCCACGTCCCCGTTGCCGGATTGGGCAAAGGGGTACATGATAAGAACACGCGATGGCCGCGACTTGTCGTGAGGCATCGGACATGCAGCGCGTGACGGGCTCCGCGACCTCGTAAATGAAGACTCTGGCGATCGACTTCGACCGGATGACAATTTGGAGGAGAGGCCACCATGATCAGGACACCACCCGGGTGGGGCGCTGATATGCTCACAAGCGCCTATCATTCAGTCACCACTTCCGGCGCGCGACGGCAATCGGACGCGTCCGGGGCAATCACCGTCCGGCGTCTTGAACTAACCGATCTGCGATGGGCGCTGACGCGTGGGATGGAGGACTTTGCCGCGTCGCGAACGGATGTGATCTCGCTGTGCGTGATCTACCCGTTGCTGGGACTGCTGCTCGCGCGGTTGGCGTCCGGCTACAACATGCTGCCGCTGATATTCCCGCTGGCGTCGGGCTTCGCGCTGGTTGGACCGGTGGCCGCGGTAGGCTTGAACGAAATGAGCCGCCGTAGGGAGATGGGCCAGTCACACGGCTGGGCCGACGCGCTCAACGTCTTCCGCTCCCCCGCCATCGGCGGAATCGTCCTGCTCGGTCTGATCCTGTTGACGATGCTGCTGTTCTGGCTGGTGCTGTCAAACGTGGTCTACAACATGACGTTGGGGCCACATGCGCCGGCTTCAGTCGGATCCTTCGTGCACGACATTCTCTATACCCGCGCCGGTCATACCATGGCCGTTATCGGCATCGGCACCGGCTTCCTCTTTGCGGTCGCGGCACTGATGATCAGCGTCGTTTCTTTTCCAATGTTATTGGATCGGAACGTGTCGCTGGAAACCGCGGTTGGCACGTCGGTAAAGGTTGCAGCCGCCAATCCCGTCCCTGTGGCGGTTTGGGGATTGATCGTGGCCGGCGGTCTTCTGCTTGGATCAATTCCAGTGCTGTTGGGACTTATAATCGTGATGCCAGTGCTGGGTCATTCGACATGGCATCTATATCGTCGGGCGGTAACCTCACGCTGAACTCGCCGGTCAGCGGTGATTGCTGCTCATGGCGTTTCCATACCGCCGTCCGGCGTCAACCGATGAACCGCATCCGGCAGGCGGCGGGCTAGGTGCACCAGGAAGTCGGCCGAAGACAGGCCCGCCAAGGTGGCCAGGTCCGCCACTCGTTCCTTGCCGAGGATATGGCTCAGTTCCTGTGCGCCGATGGGTAGGTTTGGCCCGTTGCCGATCCACGAGGCCATGATCGGCGTAAGCCCGGCGTCGCTGAACCGGTTAACCAGGTCCGGCAGGTACCTCGTTCGCCCCCTAGCAGTTCCTCGAGCGCCGCGTCCAACGGGGTAACGATGGCATCGGAATGGCCACTGAGATCGTCGATCACCTGATGGATCAGCCGCATGGGTTTCTCTCCGGACCGCCCGAAAGCGGCATCTGACTGCCTTAGTCCGGAGCTGAAATCCTATCATTGATCCGCGTCAACATCCGGATGGTCGGTGCTTGAGGCAGATCAATGCGGAACTAGGCAAGATAAACCTACATCCAAATACTACGGAACGATGGATGCGCGTGTTCGGTAAGCCCCGGGGCACTCCACCAACGGCAACAAATCGGTCTCACGCTCAACGGCACGGTCGCGCGCTGTCCTACTGACCACATCCCGCGGAAGCGGTGACGCAATCAGGTGCAACAAGCAGGGGAGGCTTACGATGAACGCAGGCACATATAACGCGGCGATCCAAGACCTCATTGCGGTTCAGGCCTACGAAATGTGGGAGAGCCAAGGCCGCCCGGCCGGCTACGACAAAATTCACTGGTGCCAGGCCGAGCAGGAAGTGATGAAGTGTGTGGCGCAGCGTTCAGTTGCAAGCGACGGCGCGCAAGCCAGTTCGGTCAAGCCCGCTCGGAAAAACCGGACGGCGCCGTAACGCGCGGACGGAGGTCGGGCTCAGCGCCTTGCGCTCGCGTGAAGCTGAACGATGGTTCCTGCCGGATGCGGGGCGGCGCCAGGACCGAAAGCAGCCAGCGTCATGCCAACCCACCAGTGTGAAATGCTACTCATCAGTTGACATTCTGCCGCTTTACGGTATCCGATACCTCACCCAACCGTAGAAGGCATACTCATGTCCCAGGCGACCGCACCTCAGCGCCTGCCCATCTCGGGCGAAATCGATGTCGCTATCGTGGGCGCCGGCTTCGGCGGCATGTACATGCTGCACCGCCTGCGCGGCCTGGGCCTATCGGCCGTGGTGTTCGATGTCGCGACCGGCGTCGGAGGCACCTGGACTGGAACCGCTATCCCGGCGCCCGCTGCGATGTGGAGAGCATGCAGTATTCATACTCATTCTCCGAGGAATTGCAGCAGGAATGGGAATGGAGCGAAGTATTCGCCGGCCAGCCGGAAATTCTCCGCTACGCCAATTTCGTCGCCGACCGCCTGGACCTGCGCCGCGACATGAAGTTCGAGACCCGCGTGACCGAAGCGGTGTTCAACGAGGCAGCACAGCGCTACACCGTGCGCACGGATCGTGGCGACGTGGTCTCCGCTCGTTTCTGCATCATGGCGACGGGTTGCCTGTCGGCTGCCCGCATGCCGGACCTCCCTGGCATGACCGCCTTCAAGGGCAAGATCTACCATACTGGCCAGTGGCCGCATGAGGGTGTCGATTTCTCCGGAATGAGGGTCGGCGTGGTCGGAACCGGATCATCCGCGATCCAGTCGATTCCGGTGATCGCGGCGCAGGCGGCGCATGTCACCGTCTTCCAGCGGACCCCGAACTTCAGTATCCCGTCACGCAACGGCCCGATGCCATCCGGTTACGCCCGGGCCTGGAAGGATGTCTATCCCGCCAGGCGGGCCGAGGCCAGAATGACCCGCAACGGTATCCTGGCGAACCCAAACGACCAGTCAGCCATCGAGACGCCGGAACCTGAACGCCTGGCGATCTATGAGCAGCGCTGGGAAAGCGGCGGCACCACCTTCATGGCGGCGTTCAATGACCTGATCTTCAACAAGGCGTCCAACGACACGGCGGCCGAATTCGTTCGCTCCAAGATACGGTCAGATGGTCACGGACCCGGCGAAGGCCGAACTGTTGGCTCCGACCAACCATCCGATCGGTACAAAACGTATTTGTGTAGATACGGATTATTACCTGACCTACAACCGGCCCAATGTCGACCTGGTCGATGTCCGCGACGCGCCGATGCAGGCGATCACACAGGATGGGTTGCGGGTCGGCGACAAGGACTACCAGTCCGACGCCATCGTGTTCGCCACCGGTTTCGACGCCATGACCGGCGCGCTGACGCGCATGGGTATCGCCGGTCGCGGCGGCGAGAAACTGGCGGACAAATGGGAGGCCGGCCCGCGCACCTATCTCGGCCTGATGACCGCTGGGTTCCCGAACCTGTTCATGATCACCGGCCCCGGCAGCCCCTCCGTCCTGAGCAACATGATGGTATCGATCGAGCAGCACGTCGACTGGATCGCCGACTGCCTGAACTATCTGACAACGCGGGCATCGACCGCATCGAGCCATCCCTGGCGGCCGAGAATGCCTGGGTCGAGCACGTGAACGAAGTCGCCAACAAGACGCTTTATCCCTCGGCGGCCTCCTGGTACATGGGCGCCAACATCCCGGGAAAGCCGCGGGTTTTCATGCCATATATCGGCGGGGTAGGGGCCTACCGGCAGAAATGCGACGAGGTCGCGGCCGAAGGCTACGAAGGCTTCGAGTTGTCCAGCCCCGCCAAGGTGGCCGCCGCGGCGGACTGACATGCTCGACCTTCGGCCAAACTGCGAATGCTGCGACCGCGATCTTCCTCCGGCCAGCCAGGACGCACGAATCTGCACCTATGAGTGCACCTTCTGCGCCGACTGCGCGGACCAGAAACTACACGGCGTCTGCCCGAATTGCGGCGGAGAACTTGTCCGCCGCCCGGTCCGCCCACCGAATATGCTGCTCAAGCATCCCGCATCAACCAAGCGGATATTGAAGCCCGCCGGATGTGCCGCGGTCGATCAGGTAACCGGTGCCGGCGCCGCGTTGTAATCCTCATCCGACACATGCTCGAACCAGGCGGTGCCTTCACCCCGGTCGTTCAACTCCGACATCGCGAGGTGTGAAAACAGCTTGTCGGGCGCCGCACCGTGCCAGTGCCGCACATCCGGCGGGATGATCACCGTGTCCCCCGCACGGATTTCCTGCACCTGCTCGCCCTCGCGCTGCACCCGTCCGGCGCCGGACAGGCAAAACAATGTCTGGCCCACCGGATGGCTGTGCCAGGCGGTTCGCGCACCGGGGGTGAAAGACACGACCGACCCACGCATCCGCGACGGCGCGGCACCTACCACGACCTCATCGGAAAACACCGTCCCGGTGAAATTGGCTGCCGGCGCCCGGTTCGTCTTCCTGGCTGAGGAACGAAGGATTTTCATGGCTGTTTCTCCCTGATCGCGATGTCTCGGATCATAAGGCAGCGCCCGGGATCGACAAGCGCCGTGCCAATCCCGCTACCCACGGTATCAGGCCCCGACCTTCTCCTCGATCCGGTCCCAGATCGACTTCTCGATGTGCACGCCATCGAACCGGGCAATCTCCTGCAAGCCCGTTGGAGACGTCACGTTGATCTCCGTCAGGTAGTCGCCGATCACGTCGATGCCGACGAACAGCATTCCCTGGTCCCCAACGTCGGCCCGATGGCCGCGCAAATCTCCAGGTCGCGCGCCGTGAGCGGCGACTTTTCCGGCCGTCCTCCGACATGCATGTTCGACCGGGCCTCACCCACCGCGGGAACGCG
>CAWBVV010000013.1:0-498068 GCA_963792345.1 uncultured Alphaproteobacteria bacterium | reverse complement strand
TGGTTGTTCCGCTGCCCAGCGAATTCCAAGCCCCCGCGATGCCGACCCCCGGTGTCCGGGGGTTTTTCATCTCAGGCCACCGGAATGGCCTGAGCCTCAAGCTGCGCAACGAATTGCTCGTATCGCGACTTCCGCATGTGCCACCTGTCGCCGATTTTGAAAGCAGGTAGGCGCTTCGTTTCCAGCAAATAATTTGTCTGCCGGATTGATTTCCCAATATGGGCGGCGATCTTCGCGGCTCCCTCTAGGGTATCATCAGCTATCGTGCGCTCATTCATATGTAACTCGAAAGACAGGACACGTCTTATGTGTCTATGATGCCAAAAAAATCAGTCAGTGAGCCTGTGCAGTAGTGCCGTGATCTCTAGAACCGTGAATGCCCTAGCGTCCGCCGCCCTCAGGAGGCGGCTGTAGTCTTTGATGGGCCGAATACTCACCGGGCTCTCCTCCCATCGGTTTTTGATGACAACCATTGGTAATCTTTGCCCCCTTCTTCTTTTCCCCAAATCGAAGAGGAGATAGTTTTCGCCCTCGCCGGCAATGGCGCGCGATATTGCCTTCGTGATTTTGCGCGCGTCGAGGTTGACACCCAGGACCTCAGGCTGGACGGCCGTGGCGTTTACAACAAACGATGCCGCAATGACCCCGATAGGTGCTTAAGATGTCTGATGGGAACTCCTCGGTTTGCTAATGGAACGAGGAGCGCTGCAATCCGCACCTCGGGCGCGCTATACAGCCGATGAACTCCCCGGCCGGCAGAGTCAGTATCTGTCGTGCTTTGGATCACGCCCCTGTCGGTCCAGGCCTGAAGGGCACGAGTTTCGCGCCAGTTCGCTCAGCAACCTCACCTAACGTATAGCAAGCCTCGGCGGGCAACGACGACCCCTAACACTAGAAACAGATCAGGTTTCTATCGTCTCAGCCGCTGCGAGTCAATAGCAAAAGTCCCGGCGGTGCGGGACGGTCAGGTTGACAAGGGGATTTTTCTGCAACATAATGACGGTCATAGCCAACTGTGGAGTGGCTCTTATGGCATCGGTGCGCAAACGGACTTGGGTATCAGGCGGTGAGACGAAGGCGGCTTGGGTTGCCGACTATTTCGATCAAGCCGGCAAGCGCCACCTCAAGACGTTCGCCACAAAGAAGGCTGCTACCAGCTGGCTGGACACCACCCGCCACGAGGTGAAGCAGGGGCTGCATACGCCGGAAAGCACCAGCGCAACAGTAGCCGAGGCGGCGGCCCATTGGATCCGGCGTGGCGAGCTAGAGAAGCTCGAACGCTCAACATTAAACAAGTACCGCAACCACATTGACATCCATATCAACCCATTTCTCGGCACGACGAAGCTTGCTCGGCTCACTGCTCCAGCTGTGGAGCAGTTCAAGGATGACACAATGAAAAGGTTATCTTTCGAGATGACGAAGAAGGTTCTCGCGAGCTTGCGTGCGATCTTGGCGGCGGCAGTACGGCGGGGTCTTGTAGCGCAGAATGCCGCTGCTACGGTCCGGATTAGGGCGCGACGTCGGGACGATCGAAAACTTGCTGGCGGTCAGGATTATCCTAGTAAGTCCGAAATCACGGCGATTCTCCGCGCGGCGTCGGGCCGGTGGCGCCCCCTGCTCCTCACGGCAGTTTTCACTGGGCTGCGCTCGTCCGAGCTCAGGGGATTGACGTGGGATGCGGTCGACTTTGAAAGCGAGACTATCCACGTACGTCAAAGGGCCGACGAATGGGGGACAATTGGCTCCCCAAAATCCGAAGCAGGGCACCGCTCAATCCCTATGGCTCCCCCGGTCCTTAATGCACTGCGGGAGTGGAAACTCGCTTGTCCCCAGATCGACGCAACCGGGTGGTCGCCCGGTCGGCTGTGGCTGGTGTTTCCAAACGGGGCAGGGAAGCCGGAGAGCCATGCCAACATCGTAAGCAGGGGGGTCAACCCAATCCAGATTGCTGCCGGGGTTGTGACCGCGAAGGGCGCGGACGACCAGCAATGTGCAAAATATGGGATGCACGCCCTCCGGCATTTCTTTGCTTCGTGGGCGATCGACCGAGGGTTCTCACCGAAGCGCGTGCAGGCCCTTTTGGGGCACGCTTCGATCCAAATGACGTTCGACGTCTATGGTCACCTGTTCCCTAACGTCGAGGACGACAAGGCCAAATTTGCCGCCGGTTCGGTCGGGCTAGCAGGCTGAATTGCGACAAGGATGCGACATGGTTAGGTTAATGGACTATTATACCTAATGTTACCTGGGAATCATAATCCCTTGGTCGGTGGTTCAAATCCGCCCGCCGCTACCATTTATTCCTGGCCAACCCCGCCATTGAGCGGCTTGGAGTTGAAAAGCGGGAAACCGCACGGCATTGGCGGCCGCACATGGCGGATGACCGCATTCACGCGTCCGCACCGCATTCCAGATATACTTTCGTGGCTGCACTATGCCTTTCGACGCCCGAGCGACATCATCGGGCCGCCCGATGAGGGCCGCGGGCGGTCATCATCATCCCGGTGATGGTCAGGCCGGCTCACCCGACCGCCGATTATCAATGGTTCCCCGATGATCGTCCAGCGGTGCTGAAAGGCGGGAATAGAGTGTTGCACTCAAATAATGAAGGGCAATGCGGCTACCGGGACTTCGAGGCCCGGATCATCTGAAGCTATTTTCTACGTTAATAGGACAGGTGGCGGCCCATTCGCAACGCTTGCGCCAGACCTGCCCTCCCGCAGGGCATTGCCCCTTGCAATCCGGCATCCAAATAGGCAGTCTTCTTAACGTATACGGCAAGTAGACAACTAATAGGTCAAGGACCCTGTCTGAACGACCAGCACCATGGAGGAACGCACGAGATGCAATCAGCTAATTCTCGATGGGTAGTGCGCGCGGCCGCATTGGGTGCGGTGGTCGCCCTTGCGTCTGGCGGCACGCAGGACGCTCGCGCCTCGGGATTTGCGCTGAGGGAGGGTAGCGCGGACTGGATGGCCAACGCTTTTGCCGGCGACACCGCCAAGGCCTATGACGCTTCCACCGCGTGGTCGAACCCGGCCGGTATGGTTCGTCTAAATCAGAATGAGGTCGATGGATCGATCAATGGGATTTTCCCGACCATCAACTTCAGCGGCGCGAACCATTTTGGTCCAGTCGCCATCACACCCGGATCGACCGACGGCAACCTGATCCAGTCGGCTGCAACGGGTGGGATTTACGGCGTCTGGAGCATCAGCCCGGACTTCAAGCTTGGGTTCGCCGGCGGCGCCCCGTTCGGGCAACGCGTCAGCAACCCAAGCAACTTCGTCGGCCGTTACCAGAGCCTGGTCTCTTCGATCTCCGACGAGCAGTTCACCATCTCGGCCGCCTACAGGATAAATGAGCGATGGTCGATCGGTGGCGGGCCAGTGCTAGACTTTTTCAGTGCCCGCCTGACCCAGGCGATCAATATCGGGGCCGCGTCCGCGGTCACGGGCGATCCTTACGCGGACCTGCATGGCAGCGACGTCGCGGCCGGTTTCAATATTGGCGTGTTGTACCAGATCACGCCGGATATGCGGATCGGCGTCGATTATCGTAGCCGAATTCAGCACGACATCGCCGGCACACAAGCGGTTTCCGTCCCGCCACTACTGGGTCTGCTGTCGCCGGCGACAGCCGCGGCGCTTAGGGCGCAGAACTCGGCTGCCGGGACAAAGATCACCCTGCCAGACAGCGTGACCGCAGGGTTCTATTGGCAGGCGACGCCGCAACTGGCGCTGCTGACCGACATTGGCTGGACCAACTGGTCATTGCTGAAGACAATCACCATTGCTCCTTCCAGCCCGTTTGCCGCGCAGACGTCGATCGTGGAAAACTGGCGCAACACGGTCGCGATTTCGATCGGCGCCAACTATCGGCTGACGGATGCGCTGATGCTGCAAGGCGGCGTCGGATTCGATCAAAGTCCCGTCACGGATTCCAACCGCACCTCCCGCATCCCGGACAGCAACCGCTATCTGATCGGCATTGGCGCTCAGTACGACATTCTGCCGAGCATGACAGTCCAAATTGCGTATGCGCATGTATTCTTTGATGACGCGGAGGTGACCTCCCAGACATCATCGACGTCGGGCGTGCTGATCGGCAAATACACGAACAGTGCCGACACCATCAGCGTTGGTGCCAAATATCGCTTCTAAGGGACAAGTCGTGTGACGTTCCAGGGGTGCGGATTGTTCGGACCGCATAGGTAGTGGAGGCATGGACGTGATGGACACGCTTTCGTTCAGGCCGCTTGAAGGGCTCCCGATCCCAGCATTGTTGGATCGTGCGGCGGCGGTTTTCGCCGACCGTCCGGCGATGTCATTCGCGGGACGACGCTGGACCTATACACACCTTGCCGGCTTGGTCGACCGCGCGGCGGCAGGCTTGCAGCGCCTGGGCCTGAAACCAGGCGACAGGATCGGATTGTGCCTACCGAATACGCCATACTTTGCCATTTTCTACTATGCCGCGCTGAAGGCCGGAATGGTGGTGGTCAATTACAATCCTCTCTACGTCACCCGTGAGCTTGGGCTGCAAATTGAGGACTCGGCGACCACGACAATGATCGTGCCCGACCTGGCCGCGATCTACGACAAGGTCGCGGACATAACGGCACTGACGCGAATCATAGTCTGCCCCTTTGCCGCGGTACTGCCGGCGGCAAAGGGCCTTGCATTTTCGATATTGAAAAGGAGCGTGATCGCCAGCCCAGCGTACAGCACGCGGGTGATTCCGTATAGCGAGGTCGTCACCCAAGGCGCATCATTCGTTGCGACCCTGATCAACACGTCAGATCTGGCGGTTTTACAGTATACCGGGGGAACGACGGGGCGGCCGAAAGGCGCGATGCTGACACACGCAAACCTGTCCATCAACGCTCAGCAGACCACGCATCACATGCCCAGCATGCGGCCTGGCGAAGAGAAAATGATGGCCGTGCTGCCGTTCTTCCATGTCTTCGCCATGACTTCGATACTTAACGGCGGGCTAAGCATGGGGTGTGAACTGATCCTGCATCCAAGGTTCGAGATCGCGGCCTTAATGAAGTCGCTGGTGCGCGACAAGCCGACCATCATGCATGCGGTACCGACCATCTATAACGCCATCGCCGCGGCGGCGGAAAAGAACCGCGTAGATATCTCCAGCCTGCGCGTCTGCGTCTCCGGCGGGGCGCCTTTGCCGGCGGAAATCCGGGAACGGTTCCAGTCGATAACAGGTTGCCGCATCATCGAGGGCTACGGATTGACAGAAGCCTCTCCCGCCGTGACCTCCAATCCTCCGGACGGGGAGATCCGGTCGGATTCGGTCGGAATCCCGATGCAAGACACGACGGTGGAGATCCGCTCGCTCAATGATATTGCACACATCCTGCCGGCCGGACAGCGGGGTGAGATCTGCGTGCGGGGTCCGCAGGTAATGCAAGGGTATCTGAACCGGGAGGCTGAAACTCGCGAGGTCTTCATCGAAGGCGCACTGCGCACTGGCGATGTCGGATACCTGGACGCGGATGGATATCTTTTCGTCACCGACCGGATCAAGGACCTGATCATTTGCAGTGGTTACAACGTATATCCGCGAATGATCGAGGATGCGCTTTACGAACACCCAGCGGTTGCGGAAGCCGTCGTGATCGGCATCGCTGACTCCTACCGCGGCCAGGCCCCGCTGGCGTTCGTCACACTACGCGCCGGAGAGATACGCAGCAGCGAGGAGCTTCGGGACTTCTTGCGCGACAAGCTATCGCCCATCGAGCTTCCGGTGCGGGTCGACATCAGAAACAGCCTGCCCAAGACAGCGATCGGCAAATTGTCCCGCAAGGAACTGATCGCGGAAGCAGCGACGTCAAACCTGACGTGAGATGATTGACGTATACGTTAGCCTGAGATATCAAGACTGATGGCACCTGGGCGCCTCTATACTGTAACGGAACTGGCGGCGGAGCTCGGGATGACCGCGCGCGCTATCCGCTTCTATGAGGACAAGGGCCTGATTACGCCGCAGCGGGCGGGAACCACACGAGTTTATTCATCTCGCGATCGCGCTCGGATGATCTTGATCCTGCGCGGTAAGCGTCTGGGTTTTTCATTAAGTACAATCAGGGAATATCTTGATCTTTACGATGCTGACGTGACTCAGCAAGCACAGCTTCAGCTATTGCTTGCCTCGGTCGCCAAGCGCCGGCAGCAACTTATGGCGCAGCGAGCGGCCATTGATGAAGCGCTGGCCGAACTGGCCGACATTACCGCCCAGTCGGAGGTGGCGCTGAAGACCTACGCCCCGCGCGCAAAACGCGCCGCTCGCGGTTAGGAACAATCAGATGCGGTGCTTTCAGACGATGCAAACGAGGAAACCTTCATGACCAACGCGGTGATCGCAGGATATGTCCGCTCGCCCTTCCATTTCGCCGGGAAGGGCGGCTTGGCCAGGGTGCGCCCTGATGACATCGCGGCTCAGGTCGTGCGGGCACTGATCTCCCGCACCGGCGTGGAGCCGCAGGACATCGAGGACATCATCGTAGGCTGTGCCTTCCCGGAGGGTGAGCAAGGCCTGAACGTCGCTCGCCTGATCGGACTGCTGGCGGACCTGCCGCTGTCGGTGGCGGGCGTCACCGTCAATCGTTTCTGCGGGTCGTCCATGCAGTCGATCCACATCGCCGCCGGCCAGATCGCCTTGGGAGCGGGCGAGGTGTTCGTCTGTGCCGGCGTCGAAAGCATGAGCCGGGTGCCGATGATGGGCTACAACCCGCTGCTCAATCCGGCGTTGATGAAGGCGATGCCGGCCGCCTATGTCAGCATGGGTGAGACAGCCGAGAACGTTGCGCGGAAATGGCAGATTCCGCGCGGCGAGCAGGAGGCATTTGCCGTCCGCAGCCATCAGCGTGCGGCCGCGGCGGTGGCCAGCGGAAAACTGACGGACGAGATCGTGACAATTGTCGGCAAGACGGCTTCGATCGAGCAGGATGGCTGTATCCGCCCCGATACGACGGCAGAAGGCCTCGCTGGCCTGAAGCCGGCATTTGACAAGGATGGCACGGTTACGGCGGGCACCTCCTCACCGTTGACCGATGGCGCCTCAGCGGTCCTGGTGTGCAGTGAGGCTTATGCCGACAAGAACGGCCTGCAGCCCCTGGCTCGCATCAAGTCGATAGCCGTCGCCGGTTGCGCGCCGGAGATCATGGGCATCGGCCCGGTCGCCGCCGCGCGAAAGGCGCTCGCGCGAGCGGGGATTGAGATCGGGGCAGTCGACGTTGTGGAACTGAACGAGGCATTCGCCAGCCAGGCAATCGCCTGCTCTCGAGAACTTGGCATTCGCGAAGAGACGCTGAACCTCGACGGTGGCGCCATCGCCCTGGGCCATCCACTGGGGGCAACAGGTGCTCGGATTACCGGGAAGGCGGCATCACTGCTTATGCGCACCGGCGGGCGTTATGCCTTGGCGAGCCAGTGCATCGGCGGCGGACAGGGCATCGCAACTGTTCTGGAGCGTGTGTGATGGCTGCAAACTCCGCGCCAGTGGCGGGCCGGATCAGGAAGGTTGGGGTCATCGGCGCGGGAACGATGGGCGCCGGAATCGCTGCTCAAGTTGCCAATGCCGGCGTTCCGGTCGTGCTGCTCGATATTGTTCCGAAGGACACCAACAACCGGAGCGGTTTGGCCCAGGCTGCCATGACCAGACTGCGCAAGGCGGAACCGGCCGCGTTCATGCACGAGGCCGCTGCGCGGCTGATCGCAACCGGCAACCTGGAAGACGATCTGGTGAAACTCGGCGATTGCGACTGGATTATCGAAGCCGTGCCAGAGCATCCCGGCATCAAGCAAGCGTTGTATCGCAAGCTGGAAAGCGTGCGCCGGCCGGGCAGCGCGATCAGTTCGAATACCTCGACCATTGGGTTGAAGGTGCTCAATGAGGGCATGAGCCAGGCGTTCCGCCGCGATTTCATGATCACCCATTTCTTCAATCCGCCGCGCTATATGCGGCTGCTGGAAATTGTTGCTGGTGCGGAGACTGCGCCGGACCTGGTCAAATCGGTCGCGGACTTCGCGGATGTCTCGCTGGGCAAGAGCGTCGTGCGCTGTGAGGACAGTCCTGGCTTCATCGCGAACCGCCTGGGGATCTACTGGCTGCAACTGGCACTGACCGAAGCCATTGACCTTGGTCTGACAGTCGAGGAAGCCGATGCCATTATCGGCCGGCCGATGGGAATTCCAAAGACGGGCGTGTTCGGACTGATGGATCTGGTCGGGATTGACCTGGGCCCCCAGGTGAATGCCTCCATGCGTGCGGTTCTGCCGCGCACGGATGCGTTTCACGCCATCGATCGCGACGTGAAGCTGATCGGGCAGATGATCGAGCAGGGGCTGACCGGACGGAAAGGGAAAGGCGGGTTCTATCGGCTGGATCGTTCCGCCGGGGGCCGCTCAAAGCTCGTCATCGATCTGCGGTCGGGAAAGTATCGGCCGGAACAAAAGCCGGTGCTGCCGGAGATTGAGGGTGATCTGCGTGCCTTGCTGTCAGCGCCGACGAAGGTGGCCACTTATGCGTTCCGGGTCCTGGCACAGACTATTTCCTATGCCGCGACGCTGGTGCCAGAGGCGGCGTCCTCCATCGCCGATGTCGATGAAGCGATGCGCCTCGGCTACGCCTGGAGGTGGGGTCCATTTGAACTTGCCGACAAACTCGGGCCTGCCTGGTTAGCGGAACGGCTGGCCGAGCAGGGGATGGCGGTGCCGAAGCTGCTGGCGGATGCGGCGGGCCGCGGCTTCTACCGGGTAGAGGCCGGGAAGCGGCAGTTTCTTGGTAGCGAGGGCAGCTATCACCACATTGTCCGCGCGCCGGGCGTGCTGTTGTTGGAGGACATCAAGCTCGCGGGCAAACCGGTGCTGCGGAATGCGTCAGCCGCATTGTGGGACATCGGCGACGGTGTCGCCTGCTTCGAGTTCACCAGCAAGTCCAACGCGCTCGACGAACAGGTAATCCAGTTACTCGGTAGGTCGATCGAACTAGTTAGCTCAAAATTCAAGGCGCTGGTGATCTACAATGAAGGCAGCAATTTCTCCCTCGGCGCGAACCTTGGACTCGCACTGTTTGCCGCCAACATCGCTGCATGGGGCGAAATCGAGAAGCTGGTCGCCGCCGGGCAGCAGACATACAAAGCGCTGAAGTACGCCCCGTTTCCTGTGGTCGCGGCTCCGGCCGGAATGGCGCTGGGCGGCGGTTGCGAGATCGTGCTGCACGCCGACGCGGTGCAGGCCCATGCCGAAACCTATCTGGGCCTGGTCGAGTGCGGCGTGGGCCTGGTTCCGGGCTGGGGCGGGTGCGGCGAAATGCTTGCCCGATGGCAGGCCGAACCAAAGCTGCCGCGTGGCCCAATGCCAGCACCGGCAAAGGTGTTCGAGGGCATCAGCACCGCCGATGTCTCCAAGTCGGCGCATCAGGCGATGGAAAAGAAGTTCCTGCGGATGACTGATGGAATTACCATGAATCGAGACCGACTGCTGGCGGACGCGAAGCGCAAGGCGCTGTCCATGATCGAGGGTTATGTGCCGCCGAAGCCGCCAGAATTCGTGCTGCCGGGTGCGTCGGGTCGAGCGGGACTGAACGCGGCGGCGCAGGGCTTCCATCGCCGGGGAATGGCGACTGACCATGATCTGGTCGTCGCCGATGCGCTGGCCGAGGTTCTGTGCGGCGGCGATACCGACATCATAGACACCGTCAGCGAGCAGCGGATGCTTGACCTGGAGCGGACGGCGTTCATGCGCCTGGCAAGGACAAGCCCCACCCTGGCGCGGATCGAGCACACGCTGGACACCGGCAAGCCCCTCCGGAACTGAATTGTTCCTCACACGGACGGGACTAGCCATGGCGGTCGGGGATAAGTTTGTCGCCAGTTTTTCAAAGGGCACCTGAAAATGCAGACCTATAAAGCGCCTATCCGCGACATGCGCTTCGTCCTGCATGAACTGCACGACAGCGCGGGGCTGGCCAAGCTTCAGGGCATGCAGGAGGTATCGCCCGATCTGATGGACAGTATCCTGGAGGAAGCCGCCAAGCTTGCGGAAGAAGTCCTGCTGCCGATCAATGCATCGGGCGACGAGCTTGGTTGCGTGCTGGAGAACGGGGTTGTCCGCACGCCGAAAGGGTTCAAGGAGGCCTACGACGTCTTCCGGAATGGTGGCTGGACGGCGTTGTCCGCGGATCCACGCTATGGCGGGCAAGGCCTGCCGGAAAGCCTGAACAAGCTGGTCGAGGAGATGATCTGCTCAAGCAACCTGTCGTTCAGCCTCTATCCTGGGCTAACGCATGGCGCGTGCCAAGCCGTCGCCAGCCATGCCACGGACGAGTTGAAGGACACGTATCTTCCGAAAATGATCGCGGGCACGTGGTCGGGAACCATGTGCCTGACAGAAGCACATTGTGGCACGGACCTGGGAATGCTGCGCACGCGGGCGGTGCCGCAGGCGGACGGCAGCTACAAGGTCAGCGGGTCGAAGATCTTTATCAGTGCCGGTGAGCATGACCTGACGGAGAATATTATTCATCTCGTCCTTGCGCGGCTGCCGGATGCGCCGCGCGGCACGCGGGGGATCAGCCTGTTTCTGGTGCCCAAGTTCCTGCCGACATCCGATGGCCGTCCGGGCGCGCGTAATGGCGTGGTCTGCACCGCCCTTGAGCACAAGATGGGCATCAAGGGCTCCGCGACATGCCAGTTGACGTTCGAGGATGCCAGCGGGTGGCTGGTGGGAGAACCGAACCGAGGCCTTGCCTGCATGTTTACGATGATGAACAGCGAGCGGCTGTCGGTCGGCATCCAGGGACTGGGCGCGGCGGAAACCAGTTATCAAAGCGCGGTCGCCTATGCCCGCGACCGCATCCAGGGCCGCAGCCTGAGCGGCGCCAAGGCAACCGACAAAGCGGCCGACCCGATCATCGTGCATCCTGACGTGCGCCGCATGCTCCTCACGATCCGCGCCTACACCGAGGGTTGCCGCGCGCTCGGCGGGTGGGTGGCGCGCGAACTGGACGAGATGGAACGGTCTGCCGACCCGAACGTCCGCAAGCGCGCGGAGGACTTCACCGCGCTGATGACGCCGGTGGTGAAGGCGCTGTTCACCGATCTGGGGTTCGAGGCGACCAACATCGGCATGCAGGTCTATGGGGGTCACGGTTACATCCGGGATCACGGTATGGAGCAACTGGTCCGGGATGCGCGGATTTCGATGATCTACGAAGGCACCAACGGCATCCAGGCGCTGGACCTTGTAGGCCGCAAATTGCCGCAGGGCGCGGGGCGCATGTTGCGGACATTCTTCCATCCGGTGAGTGAATTCATCGAACGCAACACCGGCCACGAGCAGCTTGGGGAAATGATCAAGGGGTTCGGGAAGGCCTTCGGCGCGTTGCAACTGGCGACAGCGCAGATCGCATCAAAGGGGATGGCGGACCCTGAGGAAGCGGGTGCCGCGGCCACCGAGTATCTTCGATTGTTTGGGCTTGTGGCGCTGGGGTTCATGTGGGCCCGCTCCGCCGTGATCGCGGTTGAAAGACTCGGCGAGGCAGGTGCGGATGCGGGATTTTACAAGGCCAAGCTTACAACGGCCCGTTTCTATATGCAGCGGATCCTGCCGCAGGTGGGTGGCCTTCTGCTCGCGATCAAAGCTGGAAAAGGCGCGATGATGGAAATGGACGAAGCCGCGTTCTGAGGCAGGCGCTAGCAATCTTCCCGCCTCAGGATCACCCATCGGCCCAGTTCAACCGCGGTGTTGCCAACAGGGTCCGGGTTGTGCAGCGTTCGAGTAATGGCTCTGTTTCTGGCGCAGAATACCGGGGGTGCAAACGACCGCGAGGCGAAGCTGGCAACAGCAAGCGGTGCGCGCGCTGGAATGGGTTTGATGGTCATGGGGGCAGCGGCCCACGGTGTCGATCAGGAGCTTGCGCGGAACAGATCAGCATGGGCGCGATCGACGGGACCCGACACTCGCCGCCGGGGCCTGATTGGGTGCGGCATTGCATTGTCGCTCGGTCTACACGCTGCATCGCTCGCCTGCCTGCTCCTGCTACCGCCCATGCCGCCCCAGGAGGATGATGCGGGCACCTACTCGGTTGTCCTGCTGACGACCAATCCGGAGACCGCGACCCCGACAACACCCGTCGAGCACTCCAGCACGCCGTCCATGGAAAGGCCGCAAGCTGCGCGAGAAGAACCCCAACAGGGCGAGCAGTCGGTGGCGCCGCCGACGCCGGTGCCTGTTCCGGACGCCCCTGAGCCCATTCCTGCCGCTGAGGCCCCGCCTCCGCCTGAGCAGCCAGCCGCGCCCGTGGTCCCGCCCGCGGGTTCCCCTACCCACGCCTCCTCGCCTCATCTGCCTTCGGCGCGGCAACGGAGCCCAGCAGGACCGCCCAGCGCGAGGTCTGAACCACCGGCAAATCCACAAGGCGCGATAGGAAAGACCCCGCCAGAGGAGATCACGCGAGCGCATTCGATCTGGCTCACCCGTGTCAATGAATGGCTTGTAGCGCACCGTATCTATCCGAAGATGGCTCGCCGGCTTGGTCGTCAGGGGACGGTGGTCGTGCGGTTTGATGTCGATCGACAAGGTCACGTGATGAACGCCGGCCTGGTGCGAGGCAGCGGGTCGGACATACTTGATGAGGCGGCACTCACGCTTGTTCGCAATGCCAGTCTGCCGCCCTTTCCCGTTGAGATGAACCCAACCCAGCAGACCATTACTGTTCCGCTGCATTATCAACTCGATTGAAGCGTGATCCGAGCAGGTGGGATCACCGGAACGGTGGCCCGCGGTCAAGTGAAGAGCAAGCGCGGCGTGCGTAGGCCAAGGCGAATGGGACACCGCTCCAGCACCGCCCGATGCCACGCCTGTCTATTCGAGTGTGAATCCTACCTTGAGAGTAACCTGGTAGTGATGCACTTTGCCATCGGCAATGTCCCCGCGTATCTGCACGACCTCGAACCAGCCGAGACGGCGCAGTGTTCCGGAAGCCTTGGCGATGGCACCATCGATCGCTTTCGAGATACTGGTTTCCGATGTTCCGACTATCTCAACAATCTTATAGGTTGGCTCGGACATTTTGGTCTCCCGGTTGAGTGGGGATGTTTATTCGCCGGCCGGGACGGCATCGTGGGCAAGCTTCGCCGATGTCTCCCGCACGCCGATGATTGCGGTCGCGGCGCCGACGAGGCTGAGTAAAGCCAGAAAATAGAGGCCGCCTTCGAAACTTCCGGTGGAATCCTTGATCCACCCGATCACTGGCGAGGTAACACCGCCGGCAAGGATGCCCAGCGAGTTGACCCAGGCGATGCCGCTGGCCGCCGCTGCGCCGGTCAGGAACATCGAGGGAAGCGGGAAAAGATGGGCGTTGCCAGCGTAGAGCCCGATCATCGCCAGCGACAAGCCGGCAATGGACCAATAGCTTCCCTGCAGCGCCCCCGCGATTGCTAGTCCAAGTGCCATGCAGACACAGGAAGCAGCGAGGTTCCATCGTCGCTCGTTCATCCTGTCGGACAAATGCCCCCAGACCAAAATGCCAATGGTGCCACAAATGAAGGGTATCGCGGTCACCCATCCGGTCTGCATATTCGTCAAACCCAGCCGCTTGATCATTTGGGCGACGAACACGGCGATGCTGACGCTGACACCAGCCTGCGCGAAGTGGATCAGACCCAAGGCCAAGACTCGGCGGTCGATCAACGACTGCCATACGGAAACTCGACGTTCCGAACTGACGCGGCGTTGTTCCTCCGCCATGACCGCGCTGAGCCACTGCCGTTCTTCGGGCTTGAGCCAGCCAGCGACTTCTGGTTTGTCGGTCAGGTAGAACAGCACGGCTATCCCCAGCAGGACCGCCGGTGCCGCCTCTGCCAGGAAAAGCCACTTCCAGCCAGCCAGGCCCAATGCGCCATCAAGCTCAAGCAAGGCGGTTGAAACCGGGGCGCCGAGCCCGATGGAGACCGGGATCGCGGCCATGAAACCAGCGATGATTCGGGCGCGGTGATAGGGTGGAAACCAGTATGTGAAGTAGAGAATCATGCCGGGAAAGAATCCGGCTTCGGCTAGCCCGAGCAGGAAGCGGAGTGCGAAGAAGCCGATTGGCCCCTGGACGAAGGCGAAGCATCCCGAGACAATTCCCCAGGATATCATGATACGTGCGATCCAGCGCCGGGCACCGACCCGCTCCAGAATCAAATTGCTGGGGACTTCCAACAGGAAATATCCCCAAAAGAATGCGCCGGCACCAAGGCCGTATATATACGAACTAAAGCCGAGGTCGCGGTTCATCGTGAGGGCGGCAAAGCCTATATTCGCTCGATCTAGATAACAGATCAAGTATAAGGCAAAGGTGAATGGCAAGAGGCGAAGGTAGACTTTGCGCATGGTCCGGCGTTCAATAGACGCAGGCATTGCAGCCTCCCCGGTAGCACAATTATTGCTTAAGAAGAGGCGCCTGGCCGAGTACGGCGGATATCGTGATATGGCTTCGTCGCGACCCGGTCAAACGCCTTCAACGCACGGCCATCAAAGCGTCCGTAATGTAACTTAAGCGATGGGTGATTGGAACCGAAATCTGCGCTTCGAAACCTGGTGCCTACGAGCACATCAAAAGCGCCCATGACAAAAGATCTTCTGCTTTGACGAGGCTCCTAGCCGCCGGTAAACTAAATATGTAGTCTGCGGTTCCGGCGCGGAAACTTCATCGTTTTGGCGGCGAGGCCGATCGGCTGGACATATAATCAATCAACGATAGGGAGAGCAAAAGGATGTCCGAAAGTGTCCACATCCATCCATCCGTGGATGGCGGAGTCAGACCAGGTGCCGCTAGTTTCAACGGAGGCACGCTGGTCTGCAAGTGTACGCAAGATCCAGTCAAGGTCACCATAGAAGGATCGGTCTCTTATAATCATGCCTGCGGCTGCACCAAGTGCTGGAAACCCGCCGGAACGGATTTCTCCGTGGTCGCCGTCGTGTCGCGCGACAAGCTTCACGTCACTCAGAACGAAAGCAAGTTGCATATCGTGGATTCTGCCGCGGCCATCCAGCGGTATGCCTGCAAGGGCTGTGGCGTCCACATGTACGGCCGTATCGAGAACAAGAACCATCCGTTCTACGGATTTGACTTCGTCCACCCGGAATTGTTCCAAGAATCCGGCTGGCCACCGCCGGAATTTGCCGCGTTCGTGTCCTCGGTCATCGAATCCGGCGTCGCGCCTGAGAGAATGAGCGGGATACGCAGCCGGCTGAAGCAGCTTGGACTTGAGCCTTACGATTGCTTGTCACCGCCGCTGATGGATGCCATCGCAACCCATGTTGCCAAGGCAGCCGGCGTGACGTTCCACTGACTTTGCTCTGCCGGGTGGTCGCCTAAGGCAGCCACCCGGCAGACCTTCAGTACGTCACGACTGTCCGAATGCTTTCGCCACGCCGCATCAGGTCGAAGCCGTCGTTTATCTTCTCGAACGGCAGCACGTGCGTGATCAGATCATCGATGTTGATCTTACCGTCCATATACCAGTCGACGATCCGCGGCACATCAGTGCGGCCCCGAGCGCCGCCGAACGCAGTTCCCATCCATACGCGCCCGGTAACGAGTTGGAATGGACGTGTGGATATCTCCTGGCCCGCGCCGGCAACGCCGATAATGATCGACTTGCCCCAGCCTCGATGGGCGCACTCCAGTGCCTGGCGCATCACCTTGGTATTGCCGATGCATTCGAAGCTGTAATCGGCGCCGCCCTTAGTCAGGTCCACCAGATAGGGCACCAAATCGCCCTGTACCTCGCTCGGATTGACAAAGTGCGTCATGCCGAACTTCTCGGCCATCTCTTTCCGGCGAGGGTTAAGATCCACGCCCACGATCATTTCGGCGCCAGCAAGCCGTGCGCCCTGCAGCACGTTCAGACCAATCCCGCCCAGGCCAAAGACGACCACGCGAGCGCCGGGCTCCACCTTCGCGGTATTGATCACCGCGCCGATGCCGGTGGTAACGCCACAGCCGATGTAGCAGACCTTCTCGAACGGAGCGTCCTTGCGGATCTTGGCGAGCGCGATTTCGGGCAGCACTGTGAAATTGGAGAAAGTGGACGTGCCCATGTAGTGCATCACCGGGGTTCCGCCCGAAGAAAAGCGGCTTGTGCCGTCCGGCATGACCCCCTTGCCTTGGGTGCCACGGATGGCGACGCACAGATTGGTTTTGCGCGACAGGCAGTATTCGCACTGCCGGCACTCCGGTGTGTACAGCGGGATGACGTGGTCACCCTTTTTCAACGACGTGACGCCGGCCCCGATATCGACGACGACGCCCGCCCCCTCATGGCCGAGGATCGAGGGAAAGATCCCTTCGGGATCGGCACCTGACAACGTGAACTCATCGGTGTGGCAGATGCCTGTGGCCTTGATCTCCACCAGGACCTCGCCGGCGCGAGGACCTTCGAGTTCTACGGTCTCCAGGCTGAGGGGTTGACCGGCCTGGCGTGCAACGGCTGCGCGGGTTTGCATTGGGCGTCTCCCATATTTGCCGCCTTGCTGTTGGCGGGGCGCTAATTCTTCTTGGTGCCATCCTCATTGAACTGCGCCAGGTAAGCGATGACATCCTGCCGCTTCTGGTCGTCCTTGAGGCCCGGGAAGATCATCTTGGTGTGCGGTACGACGGCCTGCGGATTGGTCAGATACTTGTCAAGCTCCTCCGGGGTCCAGACTATGCCGGAATCCTTGTTCGCGGGCGAGTATTAGTAGCCGGCGAATGTGCCCGCCTTGCGACCGACAACACCATTCAACACAGGACCAACCGCAATCTTGGCGCCAGGACCGATTTGGTGGCACGCCCGGCAGACGGCAAAATCCTTTTCACCGGCCGCTGCGTCCTGTGCGCGTGGCCGCGGTGTTCAGACCAGCGAGAATCGAACAGATGCGACAAGACATGAACGTATCACAAAACCTCCCTTTGCACGCTTTTGGGCGGCAACCGGACCTTCGGCGTGGATCGGTCATATGTCAATGCCACCCACGCACGTTCAATCAGATCTTCCCGTCTTCTTGATCCGGCCATGCGCAGCGCCAGCGCCTGACCTGATAGGCTGGATGCTCACCCGACCCATTGGGCGAGATATGGCTGCGCCTGCATCATGCAGCTTTGCAGCGAACCGGAGGTCTGAAACAACACGTGATACTCGTGGCAGGAGCTGGGATTGACCAAAGTGCACGCCAACAGGATGAGATCCACCATATTCATTGTTGCTCTCGCAAACGATTTGCCATTTCACGCCATTCGGCCGGACGCAGCCGGTTGCGCATAAGATAGGACAGGCCGCGCGACCAGGATTCGTCCGTGTTGCCTCGGATGTCCACGCTGCCGGCACCGATCACCTGACCCGTTGCGACGTCGCGCGCCACGAGGTTGATGTTGAGTATCAGATTGGACACTTTTTGCACCCAGCCTGTCACGGAAATCCTCGCGCCTGCCTTGCGCGCCAGATCCACGTCGCAACCATTGCAGGTTCGCATGTCCATGCGCCGGGCTTGATCCGCGACGATGCCGCAGACCGACCATCGAGCAACAATCGGACTCGACCAGCAGTCGACGGAGTTCGGCATCCAGCGTCGCCAGGCGTTGCTGTTCATCGGCACGCGAGCCCTGCACCTCGCCCTGCAGGCTGGTATCATCGAACGCGAAGTCGAATGCAGCGGTCGGCGACGGTTGGCTTGCCATCGCGCCCGTTAGCACCAATGCACAAGCAAATCAGTGCGGAACATGGCCAACTCTTCATGCCGGAACACCCCTCCCGACCATCTTACCCCATTGGGCGTGTTGACGGCGCCGCGCAGGTTCCTCATACTGCATTCATGGAACGTCCAGGCCCGTCGCCAAGTGACGGAATCTCGCCGGCGCAGGCTGATCACGAATGCGGTCGGCGGCGTCGCTGGCCGCGGCAGTCGCCGAAGCGCGCGCTGATGATTCGATCGGTCGGAGTGGGCTATCTTCGTTGGACCGAGCGGCGGCCGACGATATCGTTGCTCGATAAACCGGCGGCGGATGATGGTTTGGCCGGTGCGCAGCTTGCCATCAGCGACAACAACACGACCGGGCGCTTCATCGGTCAGCAATTCATGCTGATGGATGTTCCACTGCATGACCGTGATGATCCCGCCGATGCACTTGCCAAGATGACGGCACAGGGCATTGCCCTGATGCTGACCGATGTGCCGGCGCAGCCGCTTTTGGCGATCGCCGGCGCCGTGCCAAGCAAAGGTTTGACTCTGTTCAATGTCGCCGCGCCGGATGATGCACTGCGGCAGGAATCCTGTCGCGGCAACGTGATTCATGTCGCACCGTCCCGCGCCATGCTGGCCGATGCGCTGGCGCAATATCTGGTGTGGAAGAAATGGAGCCGCTGGGTATTGGTCTATGGCTCCCATCCGGAGGATGGCCTGCTGGCGGATGCCTACCGGCGATCCGCCAAACGCTTCGGCGCACGTATCGTGAAAGAGCTCCAATACAAGGATACCGGCGGCGCTCGGCAAACCGATTCCGGCGTGGTGCAGACGCAGCAGCAAATGCCGGTTTTCACGCAAGGCTTGCCGGACTACGATGTCCTGGTCACCGCCGATGAAAACGAAGTCTTCGCCGGCTACCTGCCGTATCGCACCTGGGACGCGCGCCCTGTCGTCGGATCAGCCGGCTTGCGTCCGGTCTCCTGGAGCCCCAGCAGCGAATCCTGGGGCGGCGCGCAGCTTCAGGATCGCTTCATCCGCATGGCCCATCGCCGCATGACGCCGCTCGACATGCAGGCCTGGACCGCATGCCGCATGATCGGCGAAGCCGCGAGCCGCAGCGGCTCCACCGATCCGGCGAACATCATGCAGAACATGAAGAGCCCCGATTTCGGGATCGCCGCCTACAAGGGCCAGAAACTCACGCTGCGGGACTGGGACCTGCAGCTTCGCCAGCCGATCCTGCTGGATGACGGACGATCCGTGGTGTCCATCTCGCCGCAGCCCGGCTTCCTGCATCAGGTCACCGAACTCGATACGCTCGGGTTTCGACCGTCCGGAAACGCGGTGCAAGCTGTGATCCGCCTGGCTGTCCATCGCGATTGGCGCTGCTGCCGCTGGGTTCCGTGCCAGCCGCCGGCCTATATGGCCTACGTAACGAACGAGCGCGACAACACGATGAGCGTGATCGATCTCGACCAGATGAAGACGGTGAAGACCGTGCCGGTGGGCCAGCGGCCGCGCGGCATCACGATGACCAAGGACGGCAGCGAAATCCTGATCTGCGCCAGCGACGACGACACGATCCAGATCGTCGATCCAAAGACGCCTGCGGTGACCGGCGACCTGCCGTCCGGTCCCGATCCGGAAACGTTCGCGCTGCATGTCTCAGGCAATCCGCTGTATGTGTCGAACGAGAACGACAACTGGTCACCGTCATCGACGTGCCGACGCGCAAGATGATCGACCAGATCCCGACCGGCGTGGAGCCCGAGGGCATGGCCGTCAGCCCAGACGGCAAGACCATCGTCAACACGTCCGAAACGACCAACATGGCGCACTTCTTCGATTTCACCACACGCAAGATGGTCGCCAGCGTGCTGGTCGGCGCCCGCCCGCGCATCGCACAGTTCAAACATGACGGGTCCGAGGTCTGGGTGTCCTCCGAACTCGGTGGCACGGTCAGCGTCATCGACCCAGAAAAGCACGTCGTCACGCATAAGATCGAGTTCGCCGTGCAAGGCCTGCGGGCGGAAGGTATCCAGCCGGTCGGCATCCGCTTCACCGAGGATGGCGCCACCGCCTTTGTCGCACTCGGCCCGGCGAACCGCGTCGCGGTGATCGACACCAAGACCTACACGGTGAAGAAATACCTGCTGGTGGGACAGCGTGTCTGGCAGATGGCATTCACGCCGGACGGCAAATACCTGCTGACCACCAACGGCTTGTCCAACGATGTATCGGTCATCGATGTCGCATCGCTGAGATGTGGTGAAGTCGATCCCGGTGGGACGGCTGCCTTGGGGTGTCGTCGTGGCGCCGCAATGAACCAAGGTCGAGCACGGCGCTGGCGGTCAACTGATGTCAGCCACGCCTATGGCACCCGCAAAGCGCTGGACGACGTCAGCCTAATCGTCCCGCAGTCACGCTTTCACCGCGTTGCTGGGTCTGAACGGCGCCGGCAAGACAACCCTGTTTTCCTTGATCACTCGGCTTTACGACACGCAGGCACGGATCGATCGACGTTCTTGGCCATCGCGTTTCGGCCGCGACCCGGGCGAGGCGCTGCGCCGGCTCGGCGTGGTGTTTCCAGGCCCGCACCCTCGATCTTGATCTTTCGGTCATGGACAACCTGCTCTACCACGCCGCGCTGCACGGCATCGGCGGCCGCGACGCGCACCGCCGAGCTGAAGTCGCATTGCAGGATATCGAGTTGCCCGACCGGGCACGGGATCAGGCACGCAAATTGTCCGGCGGACAGATGCGCCGTGTGGAGATCGCCCGCGCGCTGCTGCATGAACCGCGCGTGCTGGTGCTGGATGAGCCCACGGTTGGGCTGGATGTCAGCTCCAAGTCGGTGATCCTGCGGCATGTCCGCTCCCTGGTCCGCGAACGTGGCGTCGCCGTGCTGTGGGCGACCCATCTGCTGGATGAAGTCGCGGACGACGATGCCGTTGTGGTGCTGCACCGCGGCCGCGTCGTGGCGGCCGGGCGATGTCGCCACGGTCATCGAAGCCGCAGAGCAGCACGACATGCGTTCGGCGTTCATCGCTCTGACCGGCGGCGCCAAGGAAGAGCCCGAATGAGCACAAGCATTATCAGCCAGGAACGGGCTGGCTTCACGGCCGGCCAGTACCTGATCTGCCTGCGCGGCATCGTCTGGCGGGAAACGTTGCGCTTCGTGCATCAGCGCGGGACGCTTCATTTCGGCCATCGTCCGGCCGTTGGTCTGGCTGTTCATCTTCGCCGCCGGATTTCGCCAGATCCTAGGCGTTTCGATCATTCCGCCTTACGACACCTATGTCCTGTACGACGTCTATGTCATCGCCGGGCCTGGTGGCGATGATCCAGCTTTTCAATGGCATGCAATCCTCGCTCTCGATGGTCTACGACCGGGAAATGGGCAACATGCGCATGCTGCTGGTCAGCCCGTTCCCGCGCTGGTTCCTGCTGCTGGGAAAACTGCTGGCCAGCACATCGGTGTCCCTGCTTCAGGTGTTCGCCTACCTGGTGATCGCCTGGCTGTGGGGCTCGCAGGCGCCGGCATGGGGCTATGTCGCGGTCATTCCGGCCCTGGTGCTGTCCGGCATGATGATGGGCTCGCTGGGGATGCTGCTGTCATCCGGCATCAAGCAACTGGAGAACTTCGCCGGCGTGATGAACTTCGTGATCTTCCCGATGTTCTTCGCATCCTCGGCGCTGTACCCGCTGTGGCTGGTGCAGCAATCCAGTCCCGTCGTCTACTTCGATCTGCCGGCTGAACCCATTCACCTATGCCGTCGAGCTCATTCGGTTCGCGCTGTATCTGGAGGTCGACTGGCTGTCGCTGGCGGTCGTGGCCGGCGCAACGATCGTGTTCACCGGCGGCGCCATCATTGCCTACGATCCCGTCGCGCGGCCTCGTCGCCCGCCGCGGGAGGTCCGGCATGATCCGGCGACTGGTCATCTGGCGCTGCCGTGCTGGCGCCTGCCGCTCGCATTCGCGCAGCCGCGCGGCGTACGCGATCCCAGACTGGCCCTGCCAGCAGATCAAGGTGCCAGAAATGTCGCTTGGCGGCGGTCTGGTCGGGGCCTGCCGGTCGATTCACAGGACACCACCTGGAAAGATAATCCAGGCCGTCGCCGACCTGGTGGAAAAGCTGGCGCCGCGGCGGGAGCCGATCGAGCAGGCGCAGACACTGCATCCACGACTTCGCCGCAGCACGCCGGGGATCGAAAGCAGCCGCAGCTGCTGCAGGTCCTGGTCGGGCTGTTCAGCGTCCTGGACGCAGGAGCGCGGCAGCGTCATGGCCGGGCTGGATCGTTTCGGAGCACGGCAGAAAGAGCTTGCCGCGGACATCCGCGCCGACAACGAAAAGCTGCGGGCACTGCAGGCCGATCCCGCGTGCCGACCCGACAGCGGTGCAACAGACTGACGCAGCAGGTCACATGGGCAGCTGGAGGTGTTCCAGGATCGCCGCCAGGCCCTGAGCTATGCCTGCGATGTCCCCGCCAAGATCGAGCAGCGGCTGTTCGCGCTGGCGCACCAGATCCAGCAGGAACTGGAATGATCATTCGCTCGGCCAAAGGCCGCGGCTCGGGCTCACGCGGCTCCAGTCGGGAAGCCATGCGTTCCCAGCCATCCGTGCCCGTCGCGGATACCAGCCGACATGTGTATAGCCGAGTGTCATGGCGCGCTTCGCCGCGTTCCACGACATCCAGCAATCCCTCTGGCAGTAAAACACCAGCATGCGGTCGCGTGTCGCCGGCCGATGCCCGCTCCAGTCCACGCTGCGAAATATGTCCTCCATCACCGGAGCCAACGCGCCGTAGCCGGTGTCCGGCAGCCAGATGCTGCCGGGAATATCCGATCGCGGCTTCGGATGCCAGATCGTGGACGCCGGCAGACCGGCTGGACGCGGCGGCCGCGGCAATACGTCGATGAAATGCCGCCTGCGCGCTTGACCCACAAGGCATGAGCCGCTTCGGTGGTCAACACCTGTGGCACCCAGCAACGTCGCCGGCGTCGGCGCTCGGTAGTCATCCATGCGGTAACCCGGCGGTTCAGGCGGATGGTGCCGCGGCCACCGGCCAAGAACCGCACAGACAAGCCAGAGCAATGCCAGTCGCATGTTCATTGCGCTTCGAGCTGACCCTGCTCATCCAGCAACGGGACGCCATAATCCGTCAGGATCTTGTCGATTTCCGGCTGGCTTTCCGCGATCAGCCGGTTGAGCTTGCGCTTCCAGTCCTGATCGGTCCGGCGCACCCCCATGGCGATGCGGAAGTCCAGCCGCTCACCCTCCTTCAGCAGCGGCACGACAGTCAGATGCGGTGTCGTCTTGCTGGGCATAGTATCCAGCCATCGGCCCCCACAGCACGCCCGCATCGATGCCGCCCGGCGGCGATGTCATCGGTCATCATCTGCGGGCGATGATGTCGCGCGCGTATCGACCGTCAGCGGATACGGCTTGGCCAGCCGCCATCAATCCGTCCTGCGCCAGGATCGTTGCCGGCGGCGTGCCGGCAACGATTCCGATATGCTTGTCCTTCAGCCGCGGATCCTCCAGCGAATCGACCCCATCCAGTCCGTTGCCGGGCCTGAAGATCAGGGCGTAGGTCGTGCGGTAGTATGGGTTGGTGGTCTGCACCATGCGTATCGCCGACCGCGGTACCCATGACCACGTCGCAGCGCAACGCATTCAGCGTGTTGCGGACGAAACCGATCACCTGCGGGAAATAAGTGTAGTTCGTCGTCTCGTTCAATTTCCGCGCGAACAACTCGGCCAGCTTGTTTTCGAAGCCTTCGCCCTTCTCGTCCGAAAACGGCAGGTTGTGCGGATCGGCGCAGACCCGAAACACTTTGGGGTCGACCAGCTCCACCGACTCGCCCAAGCCCGGAGCCTGCGCGGCGCACCGGATGCGACAGCAGCAGTCCAAGCACTGACGGCGATAGCCAGAAGGCGGCATGGACGTCTCGGCTTCATCCCATGCATGTCATTTTCCGCCTTTTCATAACCCTGCCGGCTTTGGCGCATGCTTTTCCGGCCGCCCGCGGCCGACCGCGCCGTCCGCCCGGGCGCGCAGATAAGTGTAGATCGCATCAATGAAACACATGACGTTCTTGTTCTCGCCTTCGGCCGGCATGACCAGTTCCTGCGACGACGACACGTCCTTCTTGCCGCCGGCGACGATGGCGTAGAAATCCGGATAGCTGAGGCGCTTCATCGAATCGATCAGCGCCGGCGCATATGTCGAGCCCATCCCATCCGGACCATGGCAGCGCAGGCATTCGGCGGAATAACGGGTAAAGCCGACATAGGTGTACCAAGTCGACCGTGCCGTCCTGCTCGACCTTGAAAGTCGGGATTACCATCCTTGTCGGACCATTTGCCATCGTCGGACTTCACCGCGGTCGGATCGCCGGACCCGTCCGTCACGCGCAGTAAACCATGACCCGACGACAGAACCGAGAGCCGCGGCACGCGACCGCAGCCACACGCAAGATACGTTGCACGATGTATTCCCTAGTTCAGAATGAAGAATGGCCGGCACCAGGACGTAAGCCCCGGCAGCCGGCCAAAGCAACGAATCAAGCCCTATCAGCTTGGCGGCAGAGCAAAGACCGTCAACGCGCCACCGAGCGAGGTGTAATCGTTCAGCGCCGCATATCCGCCGACCGCACCCAGACCGGCGTGCGGATCGGTCAATCCGGCTGCCAGCCAATCCCGCCCAACCGCCGACGCCGGACAGCACCGCGACATATTGCCTGCCGCCATGCTCATAGGTCATGACGTTGCCGATGATGCCGGATGGGGTCTTGAACTTGTACAGTTCCTTGCCCGTCTTCGCATCCACCGCCTTCAAGTAACCTTCCAGGTGCCGTAGAACACCACGCCGCCCTTGGTCGCCAAGGCGCCGGACCAGACAGAGAACTGCTCCGGGATCCGACCATACGATCTTGCCGGCCTTCGCGTCCCAGGCAATGAAGTTGCCCATGTTGTTGCCGCCTGGGGCGGATACATCGACAATGTCGCGCCGACATACGGCTGCCCGGCGGTGTAGGACACCCGGAACGGCTCGTAGTCCATGCAGACGTGGTTGGTCGGCACGTAGAACAGTCCGGTGTCAGGCGAATAAGCAGCCGGCTGCTCATCCTTGGTGCCCAGCGCGGCCGGACAGACACCCTGGGTGTTGGTATCCTCGCCGTTATGTTCGGTGGAGTATCTTCGCCACGACCAGCGGGCGGCCATAGGTCGGGCTGGACTTGTCCATATCGACCTTGGTCGCCCAGTTCACCGCCGGATCGATATTTCTCGGCCACCAGCAGTTCGCCGGTGCCGCGGTCCAGCGTGTAGCCAAAGCCGTTGCGATCGAAATGCACCAGCAACTGACGCATCTTGCCGCCGATTTCCTGATCGGCAAGGATCATTTCGTTGACGCCGTCATAGTCCCACTCATCGTGCGGCGTCATCTGATACACCCACTTCGCCTCGCCGGTGTCCGGATTGCGGGCGAAGATGGTCATCGAGTATTTGTTGTCGCCGGGACGCTGCTTCGGGTTCCACGTCGACGGGTTGCCGGTGCCGTAATAGATCAGATTGAGCTGCGGATCGTACGAGTACCAGCCCCATGTGCCGCCGCCGCCGATCTTCCACTGATCGCCCTGCCAGCTTTTAAGGCTGCTGTCCGGCACCAACAGGCTTGCCGAGAGCCGTGGTCTTTTGCGGATCGACAAGAATTTCGTTGTCCGGCCCTTCGGAATAAGCGCGCCAAACCTGCTTGCCGTCCTTGATGGAATAAGCCGCGAGCCATGCCCGCACCCCAAATTCACCGCCCGAGACGCCAACATAGACTTTATCCTTCACCACCATCGGCGCCTCGGTCCCGGTCGCGCCCTTGGCGGGATCATCGGTCTTCACCGACCACACGACCTTCCCGGTTTTCGCATCCAGTGCAACCAACGTGGTGTCGGCCTGGTGAAGGAAAATCTTGCCGTCGCCATAAGCGACGCCGCGATTCACCGTATCGCAGCACATGACCGGAATTACGTTCGGATCCTGCTTCGGCTCGTACTTCCACAGGATCTTGCCATCATTGATTCAGATCAAGGGCGAATACCGTATTGGGGAACGGCGCGTGGACATACATCACGTCGCCAATGACCAATCGGCGCACCCTCGTGCCCGCGCAGCACACCTGTCGAGAACGTCCACGCCACCTGCAGCTTGCTGACGTTGCTGGCGTTGATCTGGTTAAGCCCGGAGTAACGCTGGTTGTCGTATGTGTTGGTCGGCATCACCACATTCGCCGCGTTCTTCTCCATTTTCAGGAGATCGTCGCCGCCGGCGGTTTGGGCTTGGCAGCTTCCCATCATAACAAGATGACAAGACGGTTCCCGCCGCGAGTTGCCTCGACGAATTTCTTTTCATTGGTTTCCTCCTAATCGGCGACTGCCAAATTCACGCCAGAAAATTCCACCCGGTAGACCGGATGGCCGGCGCAGATCATGGTCCCGGCGTTCTTTTTCCTTCGCTCACGGCAGGCTCTTGTGCGTTGCAAGAACCCTTTGCCGGACTCCGTGCCCGTGAGATGATCCTGGCCATGGGCCGCGCGCGGTCAAGCACCGGTATGACGCGAATCACACCGCTATCACAAAGTGTTGAGTCTTATGCGGAATATACGCTGCTCCATACAAGAAACTGATCGAGTAAGAGGAACATCTATGGGCCCTCGCGTCAGCGAACGTATTTTGTCGTGTCGCTATCTGCGCCTATTTTTGCTCGGCGCTTTGCTGGTAGTTGGAGCAGGTCACTTTGCAAGCGCAGTCTTCAACGGATGCGCAGAGCGGCTTCGTAAGGCAAGTGGCGGACGGCGATTATGTTCACTTTGGTCAAGTGGCGCTGACAGACCAGCAAAACGCTGGGCGACATCGCGAACCTTGGCGTCATCGTTGGGCGCGATGCGGTGGCGGTGGTGGATACCGGCGGCAGCGTGCAGGTCGGGCAGACGCTTTTTGCCGCAGTCCGCGCGCTGACACCCAAGCCGATACGCTATGTTATCAACACCCATGAGCATCCGGACCATGTGTTCGGCAATGCCGCGTTCGGACGCCGGCGCGACCTTCGTGGGACACCACAACCTGCCGGCGGAACTGCAGAAGCGGGGCGAGTTCTATCTGCGGTCCTTTCGCGATGTCCTTGGACCGAAGGCGATCGCGCAGGTTCGCATCATTCCGCCGACGCTGTTGGTTGCGGACGAGATGACACTCGATCTGGGCGACCGGCGGCTGCGAGCTGACCGCATGGATCCCGCCGCCCACACCGACTGCGACCTGACCGTGCTGGACGAAACGACCGGCGTGCTGTTCGCCGGCGACCTGGTGTTCCTGCAGCACGTGCCGGTGCGTCGACGGCAGCCTGTCGGGCTGGCTGTCGATCCTGCCGCCGTCTTGCGAAGCTGCCCGCCACAATCGTAGTGCCGGGCCATGGCGAGAATGCCGCGCCGTGGCCGCAGGCGCTGGATGACGAACGGCGCTACCTGATGGAGCTTGCAGGCGACACACGCCGCCTGATCGCCGCGGGTGTGCCGCTGGCACAGGCCGTATCCGCAGATCGGCTATCAAGGAGCGCGGATCGATGGGCGCTGTTCGACGACTACAATCCGAGAAACGCCACCGCCGCGTTCAGCGAGCTGGAGTGGGAGTAGGCGTCGCCGGACGGCCGCGATAGACGTAATCAATGCGCCGTTGCCGAAGCAGCCTGTTCGGCCAGCTCCTGAAGCCGGCCATGCAGCGGGGACAGCTCACAGCTTGGATCCGTCGCCGCCGCATCGCCGGTGATCGCCAGCGCCTGGCAGCGGCAGCCGCCAAAGTCTGCTCCACGAAATTCGCAGGACGCGCAAGGCTCTTGCATCCACGCGGTGCCGCGGAACGCCTGGAAGGCGGGGGAATGGGCCCAGATATCCGCAAGGCTGTGGTCGCGCACCGACCAGAATTCCAGGCCGGGGATTGTCTGGGCCGCGTGGCAGGGCAGAACGAGGCCGGACGGGTGTACGTTCAAGGAGCGGCGTGCCCCATCCGCCCATGCAAGGCTTCGGCCGGCGGGCGTAATAATCCGGGACCACCAGATCGATCGCCAACCGTCCGGCATAACGCGCCTGCAGACGCTCCAGCTCCTGCATGGCGCGTTCGATCTGCGTCACGTGTCGGCATCAGAGCGTCGCGGTTGCGCAGCGCCCAGCCGTAATATTGCGCATGGGCGATCTCCACCCGCCCCGCCCCGAGCGAGGCGGCCAGATCCACCAACGCTGGTCAGGTGGGCGATATTGGCGCGGTGAATCACGGCATTGACTGTCAGCGCCATGCCCAGCCGGTCACAGCCTCGGCAAATGCCTGTTTGCGCTCGTGCGCCCCGTCGTATCCGGCGATCCTGTCCGGATACCCCCGGATCGGTGTCCTGGATCGAAACCTGCACATGATCCAGCCCCGCCGCCTTCAACCGCGCCAGCCTGCGTCGACATCGAGCCCGATCGCGGAGGTGATCAGGTTGGTATAAAGCCCCGCATCGCTGGCCGCCTGGGTGATCTCCACCAGGTCGCGCCGAGACGCGGGCTCCCCGCCTGAAAGGTGCACCTGCAGGATGCCCATCGCGGCCGCTTGATCAAACACCCGCAGCCCAGGCGGCGGTGTCGAGTTCGCTGACGCGGTCATCAAGGTTCAGGGATTGGAGCAGTACGGACACGCCAGCGGGCAGCGGTGCGTCAGTTCCGCCAGCAGGCCGAGCGGAGCGGGCGGGTTCATCCGACCAGAAGCCGCTTGGCGGCCAGTTCCGCCAGCATCTCGGTCACATCCTGTGCGATGACCGCTCGGTCGGCGACGAAGACCGCCGCCAGTTCGTCGATGATCTCCGCCACGCTGTGAGCGCCATCGCAGCGGCGCAGGATTTCGCTCGCCGGCCCCTCCGCCTCGATCACCCGCTCGGGGCAGAGCAGAACCCAGGCATCACGCGTCTTGTCGAGGTGCAGCCGGACGCCCGGCGCCAGCCTCGGACGCTCCGGCAGGATCGCTTCATCCATCGGCGCTCGCGGAACGAATGCGCCCGGCGAAATCAGCCCGGGCGTCACGTAGGCATAGTGCAGGCATCCATCATGCACCACAGCACGTCGCACTTGAACATCAACGTGTCCATCACCGCCTGTTGCTGCTCCGGCGTTCGGGCGTGCTGCTTCACCCATTCCAGCGCGAACGTCGCGTCACGCTCCGCCTGCGGTGGCCGCTTGTCGAAATAGGAAAGGATCTCCGGCGTCACGTAATCATAGTTCGCCAGCATCCCGCTCATGCGTTCGGTGATGATCTGTGGCGAGAACATCTCCGTCAGGCAGGACGCGACCGCCTCCAGCATGCTGCGTTCGCGCACGTAGTGCACATAGGCCTGAACAGCGAAGCGCGTGGCCGGCAGCAGCAACCGCGTCGATGTGACGTCCGCGCGGTCCAGGCCGAGCCCGTCGGTCAGTTTGAGCCAGCGCTCGATGCCGCCCGGCCGGTCCTCGTCGCCGTCATGGTCGTCCAGCCGCTTGCGCCATTCGCGGCGCAGAGCCTGATCCTCGCAACGTCCGATCAACGACGCCTCCTTCAACGGAATCATTGCCTGATAATAATAGCGATTGAGCGCCCACGCCTGAACCTGACCCTTGCTGCACTTGCCGGTGTGCAGCATCCGATGAAACGGATGGTTGATGTGATAGCGCTTGGCGCCAATTTCCCGCAGCCTGGCTTCGAGTTCCGCGGCGGTCAGCATATCGCTCACAGCCGTACCTCCATGCCGTCGAAGGCGACTTCGAAGCCGGCGGCTTCAACCTGCCGGCGTTCCGGTGAGTCGCTCAAGCAGGATTGGGTTGGTGTTGTTGATATGCAGCAGGATACGGCGGGCCGACAGCCCCCCTAGGCGAGCCAACGTGCCGCTGGGGCCGCTCACCGGCACATGACCCATCCGGGCGCCGGACTTCTCCCCAAGACCCGCGGCGATCATTTCATCATCGGTGAACAGCGTGCCGTCGAAGAACAAAACATCCGCGGCTTGAAGCTGCCGCAGGACCGCATCGGTGATGTTCGCGCATGCCGGGGCTATGATGACGCTCCGTTTTCCCACCTGCACGAGGGCTGCGTAGGTTGGCCCAGCTTCAGGCTGCGTCGCACCGGGCTGTTCCCGATACAGCGGAACTTTCCCCGGCATCGGCAGCAGCGTCAGGGTTAGGTCACCGGCGCACGAAACTGGCTGCATCGGGGTCAACGCCACCCGCTTGACCAGCGAAGTGTCCAGAACATTGAACACATCATTACTGGCAAGCACATCGAGCACCGCGGCTGGCGCGTAGACCGTGAATGGCTGACGCTCCCGCAACACCAACAGGCCAGCGATGGCGTCAATGTCACTGTTGGTAAGGACCACTCCCGAGATCGGAGAATCACGCTGGCCGGTACGCGGCCACAGGCGCGGCGTCTGCAACAACTGCTGCCGCATGTCAGGCGAGGCACCGACAATCAGCCAGTCTCGCTCATTCCCAGTCACAGCAACGCTAACCTGCGTCGCCGCACGAACCCTGGGATCGCCTTGCCTTGCCAGATTGCACAGGCGACAGCCGCAATTCCATTGCGGGAATCCACCGCCCGCCGCTGAACCGAGGACTATGGCGATCGGTTCAGCGCGTCTCTCAGTCATTCGTGATAGATACGACCCGCGATTTTACATCCGCGCGGCGAGGTATCCGTTGATTTCCATGCCTATGCAGATTTCGCGTAGAACGGGGCGTGTCCATGCCATTGGTCGTCTCCTGTTGTAGCTTTCACTCATTGATGACGTGCACGTTTTCATGTCGCGACACCATATTGGAGTATAAGCCTTCGGGCGGGCTGCTCAAATGGCACAGCCGAGGCAATCGTCGGGAAAGCGGATCGGGAGGGATCACAAAAATGCGAGCAATGCTGCCTCTGCTGCGACGCCGAACAGCGCTCCTGGCGTTGTCATCTGGAATTTTTTATTGTCGTGGCAACGTCCAGGCCTCGGCATCCGACGATAGTTGGCCATCCCTCGCCGAGCAGATTTTTGACGGCCGCCGGATTGCCGAAGGAAGTGGGGTGCTGGCAATCGATGCTCCGTATCGTGCCGAAGATGCGGCCGTTGTGCCCATCAGCATGCATAATTTGCTGCCCATAGATGACAAACGGCAAATCCGGAGCATCACCCTGGTCATCGACGAGAACCCGTCGCCGCTGGCAGCAAAATTCTCGCTCGGACCGAACAGCGGGATACGCAATCTTTCCACTCGGATTCGGGTGGATTCCTATACCAACATCCACGCGGTGGCCGAACTGGCAGACGGCGCATTATTTGCTGCCGAACGGTTCGTGAAAGCCGCTGGCGGATGCTCCGCGTCGGCCGCTAAACAGGAAGCGAATGCCATTCCGGCCGGCACAATGCGCTTCAGGCAATTTCCTTCAACCGCGGGCGCTGATAGCCGCGAGGCCCAGTTGCTGATCAGGCATCCCAACAATTCGGGCATGCAGATGGATCAGGTTACCCGTCTGTATGTTCCCGCGCATTTCGTTTCTTCAATCAAGATCTGGCAGGACCGAGAGGAGCTACTGAGCGTCGAGAGCGGGATTTCGATCTCGGAGAATCCTGAGTTCCGCTTCGATTACCGCGCGACCGACGCGACGGAGTTTCGGGCGGAGGCACAGGACAATGAGGGAGGTTTGTTCCACGGATCCTGGCCGGCGGCACGCGTTTGAGTTCCACAGAATGCTGGCTGGACGCTCCCAGCACGAGCATCAAAACATCAGCGAACGCTACCGGTCGAGGAAATCACTGATCAGAAACAGCGGATCTCGCCTTCGGCCTGCGCCTCCTCAAGGTCGCGGACCATGTTGGTTGCCATTCCGGCACGAAACATCTCACCAAGATAGCCGCCACCGGTCCGGCGCATCCGCAGCACGGTCTCGGCTTGTTCATATTTGTCATATGGAAGAACCGAAGCGATCACGTCGATGGAACAGGAGCACTGCCGCAACGCCTCCTGCGTCCGACCATTGCTTGCCATACAGGCGAAGACAAACTCAGCACGTGCCTGTGTCGGATAATCGTTTCCGTCGCTTGCGGCTGCGGCCATTGCACCGCAGCATCCCGCCAACAGCAGTATGCTCGAAAGAACTATGCGCATCTCAATGCTCGCTGAAAAATCTATGATCGGATAGTAACCAGCCACGCTCTGTGCGAAGTTCACCTTCCCGGGAGAAAGCGGTGGAAAGAGGATGTCATGCGTGCCTGCTTCGTGCTGTTGATGACCCTTTGCAGCGTTGCTGGATCGAACGCTCTCGCCGCGGATCGGTTTGTCGGCTTCAATGAGACAGCATCTACTGTCTTTACCGGCGTTTACCTGGCACCGGAAGGCACTACCGCATGGGGCCCAAACCAGGCACTCAACGACAAGGACAAAGTCTGGGACACAGGCGAACGTCTGGCGGTGAAGTCGGTGTCCCGAGGTAAATTCGACGTAAAGGTGGTCGATCGCTCCGGCCACGTGTGCGTCAAGCATGGTGTCGATCTTACTCAAGATACGACGTTCGACATCCGGGATGAGGATCTGAGAAACTGCAAGTAGTTCTGTCGTTGCAGCGGATACAATCAGGCCGTCAGTGACACGGCACCATCGTCTTGATGCCGTTCGGGTCTCTCCACCTGCTCGGTTCTCGCGCTATACCCTCAAGCGTTCGGAGACCCCGGCCAGACGCAGGCCCTCGGCATATCGCTCCTGATCCTCGGGCCGCAGTAACGGCGACCGCGAAAGCGCCGTCCCGACAGAAAACCCAGGCTCCAACGCCAACAGCGTCTTCCTCACCTGGGCCGCTTCGCGACGGGCGCCGAGATGCCCTAGTGCGGCCAGCAATCCCTTGTAGGTGGACGACAGACCTGGATGGAGATCCCGCGCCCGGCGGCCAACGCGAACCGCCGCATCATACTGGCCGGTGAGCAGAAACGGCATCTCCAAGGCCATATCGAAAAAGAAACCATGAGGATCGTAGGGGGACAGTTGCTGGGCGCGCTGAATACGCCGAATTGCCTCCGCGTGCTGACCCAGATAACTGTGCGCGAGGCCCGAGTAGCACCATGCCATAGCAAGGCTTGGATTAAGTGCGATCGCGCGCTGATGCAACGAAAGCGCTGCCTCCGCGTCTTTGTGCAAAAATGCCCGGACATGACCGGCGACGGTAAAGCCGCGGGCATCGCCGGGGTCCAGGATGACCGCCTGTTGCGACAGGCGGTCTGCTTGCCCGGCGTCAGTTGACGGGTCCTTGGACCATCCCTGGCCAAGTAGAAATAGATACCAATGTGCCAGCCACGAATGACATCCTGCACTCGCGGGGTCCAGCGCCAGGGATTGTTCCAGCAGCACACCGGCTTCGCGGAACCCAGCCTCATCCAGACGATAGATCGCGGGGATGGCGCGCAACATTAGATCGTAAGCCGTCGGATCAACCTGAGGACGGGAGGCGGCTCTTTGCCCCTCCCAAAGCACAAGTTCCGGCGCAAATTGTGCCGCGGTTTCGGATGCGATCCGGTCTTGCAGGTTCAGGACATCGGGCATCAGGCTGTCGAATCGGCGTCCCCAGCTTATTTCGCCCGACTCCCGCATGTTGATCAGCCGCAACAGAACCCGAATGTCATTGCCTTTCTTGCGAAAGCTGCCGTCGACGAGAAAATCCAGGTCCAGTTGCTGCCAGCGCCCGGACCGGCGATCCGGTTCATCGGCCAGCGCGGCGACCGAGGCAGGGGCCACGCAGACGATCGGGCGAAAGCGGGAAAACGCTGTCGTGATTTCCTCTGCCAGACCCAGGGAAAAAGCGTGGTCCGTGCCCGATCCGATGGTGCGGAACGGCATGACGCCCATCCGGATCGCATTGCTCCTGATCCCGTTCGAAATCGGCGCGTGTAGCGGTTCAATCGCCCCCTCAATCTTCGCATTCGGCAGGCTGAACATTGACGCACTGATCCTGGCATCCGCCAGCAGTTCTTCGGTTTCGATCGAAAATGTGTCACTCGTCAAAACCGCACCAACCACGCTGACCAGATCGGACGACCGATAAGGTTTGATCATCGATTTAAATCGGCTATCGCCCAGTTTGGCGGTATTCGTTACGGCAGACGTCACCAGCACACGGAGATCAGGCCGGACCTGGAGGGCGGTTCGCGCCAATTCGATTCCGCTCACGCCGCGCGGAAGGTCAACTTCTGTCAGCAGCAGATGAATCGGCTCATCTGAAACCAGATGCGCCAGCGCCGCCGAACCATCCGCCGCTACCAGCGACCGGTACCCTGAGCGGCCCAATGCATCGCCGGTTCTGGCTCGAAGGTCCGCATCGGGTTCGACAATCAATATTGTCTGGTCCTGGCCCGATGGCACAGAAGGATCCGGCGGCCGAACAAAAACTGACTCACCGCCACGCTTACGCGGTAGCGAAAGTGATACAGTGGTGCCGCTGCCGAGCGTGCTCTCAAGCTCCACCCAGCCGCCGGACTGGCCCGCGAAACCGTGCACCTGCGATAACCCGAGGCCGCTACCTTGGCCAATCGGCTTGGTAGTGAAAAACGGCTCGAACACTTTGTCCCGCAGGTCGGGGGAGATTCCGCTGCCGCTGTCCTGGACATCAATCCTCACGTAGTCGCCGCCCGGTCTCGCGGGTCCATCCACTGATCGGCGGTCAGACCGGTAGTTGCGGCATTCGATCGTGATATTCCCGCCGGTGGGCATCGCATCGCGGGCGTTCAGCACCAAATTGAGTATCGCCAATTCAAGCTGCCCCGGATCGACATGGCAGTTCCACAAATCCGGTTCGGTATGAAGTCGAATCCGGACCGCTTCGCCGGCGGCCTGCGCAAGCAACTCACTTGTCGCCGAGATTACGCGATACACCGAGATCGTTTCGGGCCGTAGCATTTGCTTGCGCGAATACGCGAGCAGTTGGCCAGCGAGGCGACCGCCGCGCTCTGCCGCCCGCTCGATCATTTCGGCGCGCCGCACGGCTTGAGCATCCCCTCGTGCTTCCGCGCCGACGCGCAAGGCGGCTGCATTTCCAAGCACCACCGTCAGCAGATTATTGAAGTCGTGCGCGACGCCGCCGGTCAGCCGGCCCAGCAATTCCATCTTTTGTGCCTGATAAGATGGATCAAGCGGTTCGCTGGCGTTGGACGCTCCTCCGGCGCGGTGTGGGCCCGTGCTTTTGCGACCGAACCTGGCTCCGGCGAGGAAGGCCAGGACGGGCGCTATGAACGGCGCCGAACGAACGGAATTTACCGCTTGGCTGATAGACCGCCACCGTCCGACGCCCACGTGTACGTCGAGCATTTTTACCGCCCGCATTGTATCGCAAAAAACTTAGTCGGGTACTGGTGGGCAATCAAACCGGACGACGGGGTAAATATCCCTGATTCGCATCATCATCGATCACATCTTGAGTGATAATGACAACCTTGGGATCGGAACGATCTGGCAGCCTTGTATTAGTCGCAAATGCTCCGCTTAGCGTGATAACGCCCTGCGGCAGTTTCCGTTCGCCTCGGCTTACCGCCCCCGCTCCTGCTCTCTGTTAGATCGCGTGAAGCGTTGGGCTGATTGACCTGGTCGTAAGGCTTCAGGAAACAGGGACTGAGACATTCAGCAACTGCCGAAGCCGAGCGGCGCCGGCCGGGCCCTTGACGGCTTCGCGCCAGCTTGCCTCCGCAACGCGTTGATGGGCAGCGATTGCCTCGTCCGCGCCGGTGATCATCGCGACACCGGTTTGCGCGGCGGGGTGAGTATCTGTCCGGAACGGGTTAATGCCCAAACTCACGCGATCGCGCGAACGCAGGATCTTGAACGACGAACTGGGTGGCGATCCCGCGAGCAGACCAAACTGCAGGCCCATCGGTTCGGTTTCCATCAGGTTCGCAATGTTCTCGATCTCGGCGATCGCGACATCCCGGCATATTCGCCGCACACGGTCAGACACATGACCACCGCTGACGATTCCCACCTCGATCAGACGTTGAATTGCCGATAGCGACACCATCGCAATGATGCTGGGGCGCCGCATCGCATACATCCGCTTGCGCGCGGCCAGAATGCCCAGGACCTGTTCGGCCATGCTGCGCATCGCCATGCGCTCGCCGCCGGCTTGGTCAGCGGTCTCCTCGAACGCCTCCGCCAACGCGTTGTCATAGGCATCCGAGGTCGTCAGGTAGCAAAGTGGTCCGGAGAGTTGCAGTACCTGATCCGCCGTCTCCTCAATCTGACGTACGCGCTCGAAGTAGCCGATCGGCCGGTTGTAGTACTCGACACCAATCCCGAGCAAGGAAAGCGGTGAGATCTTCAGAAGCTCGGCCAACCGCTTGATCGTGTCGAGCTTGATGACCTCGCCTTTTTCATAACGGTAGAGTGCGGCCCGGGAAACGCCCAAGCGCGCGGCGATCTCCTCAGCCCGCAAACCTGATTCAAGGCGGTATGCCCGTAGCTGCTGGCCGATCTCGGTAAAACGCATCGACATTGGTGGTCGCCCCCACCCGCAACTTATGCGGGCATATACTCCAGAAAGGTCCACTCTCGGCACATTTTGGCGGATTCTGCCAAGGTATTTACGCTACCTGAGGGCACCATCCGTCTCAAAATCGAGGTGACCGACGAAGTTTATGGGGGACACACTTCAAAACTCAACACCTTTTCAGCCGGTGCGACTCGTTTCATCCGTGCGGCGAGATGATTATTTTGGCTCCCTAATGCTGTGCGCCGCCAAGCCCTCGATCGCCAGGATCAGCCCCGAATGGTCCAACTCCGCCCCGCCATGGGCGATGCATGACGACAGCATCTGCTGGGCGATGGCGGTGTTCGGCAAGGACAGATTGAGTGCTTTGGCCGACGAGAGTGCCAGGTTCAGATCCTTCTGGTGCAGCTTGATCTTGAAGCCTGGGTTGAAGGTTCCATTGAGCATCCGCTCCGCGTGCACCTCCAGGATGCGTGACGACGCAAATCCGCCCATCAGCGCCTGGCGCACCTTCGCCGGATCGGCACCCGCCTTGGAGGCGAACACCAACGCCTCTGACACTGCCTGGATGTTCAGCGCCACGATGATCTGGTTGGCAACCTTGCACACTTGGCCGGCCCCAGGTTCGGAGCCGACATGCGTGATGTTTTTCCCGAGCAGATCGAACAGCGGCTTGGCGCGTGCAAAGGCAGCATCCGGACCACCGACCATGATAGTGAGCGTCGCCTGCTTGGCCCCCACCTCTCCGCCGGAGACCGGCGCATCCAGATAGTCGCAGCCCTTGGCGTTGACCCGTTTGGCATAGTCCTTGGTCTCTATCGGGCTGATCGAGGACATGTCTATGACCAAGGTGCCCTTTTTCAAGCCTTCCGCCGCGCCGTCGGGTCCGAACAGCACCGCCTCGACATCGGGCGTATCGGGGACCATCAGGATCAGGACCTCGGACTCCGCCGCCACCGCCTTCGGGGTCGCGACCACCTTGGCTGCCGAGCGGATTTCATCGGTCAGACTGGACCGCTCGGGGACGAACAATTCGTGGCCGGCGTTTTTCAGGTTCAGCGCCATCGGGCGCCCCATGATGCCCAGACCGATAAATCCGATTTTCATTTGGCGTGTTCCTTGTATTTGCTCGTCGCGGCCCGTTCAGGATGGGATATCGAGACGGGAGTTGAAATGCTGCGCGCCCCGCCCGACGGCGGACGGGGCTGAAAAGCCTCAGACGTCGAACTGCTCGCGCCAGGTGAGCCCCGCCACCGTGTCGCCGCCCGGGCGATATTCGCAGCCGACCCAACCGGAGTACCCAAGCTCATCCATCCGGCGAAACACGTAACGCCAGCCGATCTCGCCGGTGCCTGGCTCGTTGCGGGCCGGAACGTCGGCAATCTGCATATGCGCGATCACCGGCATGAATTGCTCCATGCGCTTGGTGATATCTCCCTCGGTGACCTGCACGTGATAGACGTCGAATTGCAGTCCGAGACGGTCGCGGCCGATCGCTTCGACGATGGCGGCGCCTTGCGCCTGGGTGTTCAGGAAGTATCCAGGCATGTCGCGATGGTTGATCGGTTCGATCACCAGCCGCACCCCGGCCGGCTTTGCCTGTTCGGCCGCCCAAGCCAGGTTCGACGCATAGACGGCGGCCGCCGTCGTCAGCGACACGCCGGCGGGCACGATCCCCGCCATGCAGTGTATCTGGCGGCATTCCAGTGCGCTGGCGTAATCCAAAGCCTTCTTGACCAACTCGTGGAACTCAGCCTGGCGTCCGGGCAGACTGGCAATGCCCCGCTCCCCGTTTGCCCAATCGCCGGGCGGCATGTTGAACAGCACCTGGGTCAGGCCCTCCCCGCTCAAGCGTTCGCGTAGCGCGGCGGCTGGAAAATCGTAGGGGAACAAGAACTCCACGCCCTCGAACCCGGCACGGCGAGCGGCGGCGAAACGGTCAAGGAAGGCGACCTCGTTGAACATCATCGACAGGTTGGCGGCTAAACGCGGCATGCGGACCTCCTTTTCCCTATGGCATCACCGATCGGCAGGCGGCCGTACTCGGGGGTGCTCCTGCTTGTGCCCCCGGATGATCGTCAGTCCGAAGCACGCAACGAGCGGCATTGACCGCCGTCCGTCCGGAGCAGCGGCCGGGGCGGAAGCTACAGGCGGGAGATGGGCTTGGCTAGGTAGGCCCCGGCCGAACCGGTGAAGCTCGTTTGGCGCCGCGTTTCGGACTGACATGTTGACAATACCGGAGCGAATCGAAGGCATTGAAGGGTTTCTGAACTGCTCCGGGTGTATCGCCCGCGGCGAATGAACGATACGAAGACGGGCGGCCAATCGCGGGTGGAAGTGGCATGATCGCTGAACGGATTCTAATGGGTCTGCTGCTGGGGGGCGTGGCGATTGGCTGCGTACTGGTGCTTTATCCATTCCTGTCGGCGCTGCTGTGGGCCGGCATCCTGGTTTATACCACATGGCCAGTATTCGACTGGCTGCGGCTGCACCTGCATCTGCGGCGAGTATGGGCCGCTGTGCTGATGGTAACGCTGACCGCTGTGGTGCTGGTCCTGCCGATCGGGGTTGCCGCACCAGGCAGCGCCGACGATGTATCCCACCTGCGCCATGCGATCATGGACGGGCTGCGCGCGGGCCTGCCGGACTCACCGTTATGGGTGTTCGACATTCCGTTGATCGGCAGCACGGTGGGCGGTCTATGGAACCACTGGGCGGCTGATGTCAGCGTGATGCTGGAGGCGCTGCGCCCCTATTTCGGCATCGTCGTGGAGAATGGATTGAGTCTGCTGCTGGGCATCGCGAACGGCGTGCTGATGTTCCTGCTGGCGTTGTTCGTCGCCTTCTTTTTCTACGTCTACGGCGACCCGATCGCCGCTCGGTTGCGCCTGCTGTTGCATCGTATCGCCGGCGTCCAGGCCGAACGGCTGATCACGGTGACCGGCGCCACCGTCAGGGGCGTCGTCTATGGCATCCTCGGAACCGCCGTGGTGCAAGGCATTCTGACCGCCCTTGGCTTGTGGGTATCGGGCGTTCCAAGGCCGGGTCCTGCTTGGCGGTGTGGCCGGTTTCCTTGCGGTGCTGCCGGTTGGCGCACCCCTGGTGTGGATCCCGGCCTCGATCTGGCTGTTGAGCACCGGCCACCTGGGATGGGGCATTTTCCTGGCGATCTACGGGGCCGCCGCGATCTCAGGTTCCGACAGCCTGATCAGGCCCTGGTTCATATCGCGCGGGGCGCAGTTGCCGTTCCTGCTGACCGTGCTCGGCGTCCTTGGTGGCGCGCTGGCGTTCGGGTTGCTCGGCATCTTTCTAGGCCCGGTGCTGCTGGGGATCGGCTACACCTTGGTAAACGAGTGGGCGCGCGGGGCAGACCCACGGGAAGCCGCGGTGGACCACTGATGCCGACCCGGTTTCCATTGCTGAACAATCTAACCGGAAAGGGTCGCTCCACATGCCGCCTCTGACCAATCGTGTCGCTCTCGTTACCGGCGCCTCCCGCGGGATTGGGGCCGCCATCGCCTTTGCTCTGGCCGAGGCGGGCGCCGGGGTCGCCGTTAACTACCGTGAGCGCAAGACCGAGGCGGAGGCGGTCGCTTCCCGTATTGCCGCCACCGGAGCCCGGGCGGTCACGGTGGCGGCGGATGTGTCGAAGTCTGATATGGTGGCGGCGATGGTTCAAACGGTGCAAGCCGAACTTGGGCCGATCGACATTCTGATCAACAACGCCGGCATCGGACTTGTCCGAGGCATCGACGACCTGACGGAAGCCGATTTCGATCTGACGATGTCGGTCAACCTGAAATCTGTCTTCCTCTGCACGCAGGCGGTCCTGCCCCACATGCGGGCCCAAGGCTGGGGCCGCATTGTCAATATATCCTCGGGCGCGGCGCGCGGCGCCGGAGGGGTCGGCGTCCACTACAACGCCTCGAAAGCCGGCATGGAGGGGCTGACGCGTGGCTACGCCGCACGCCTCGTGAAAGAAGGCATTACCGTCAACGCCATCGCGCCCTCGTTGATCGAAACCGACATGGTGAGGTCAGGTGTCGCATCGTCCCCCGCCAGGATTCCACTTGGACAATTCGGCATGCCGGAGGAAGTCGCCCAGATCGCCATGCTGCTGATAAGCAACGGATACATGACCGGGCAGACGGTTGCGCTGTCCGGCGGCATGTCATTTAACTGAGGGTTAAGGTCACCTTCACCTCCGCCTGTTGGGGCAGCTTGCAGACGACCCTGGCCGGTGCATGAGCGGGCCAGACATCGACGGAACTGGCGGTCGATGTCAAACTCGATGACATGACGACCTTCCAGATCTTGTCTTGAGCGGCCCCTCGACCGTTCGGCTGCTCCGATCAATGCCGATGTGGCCGCTGGCCGCGACCCTCGCCGTCCAGACACTGGCGACCATGGCGCTGTATTCACTCCCCGCCGTGGCGCCGGAAGTTGCGCGGGACCTGCACGTCAACGGAACCCTGGTCGGCAGCTTCGTCGCCATGGCCTACGGCGTCGGGATCGTGTCGGCACTGATCTCACCGGGGATGGTGCGGCGTTATGGCGGTGTCCGAGCAACCCAGGCGGTGTTGCTCGCCGCCGCCGGGATGCTCGCGTTCGCGGCGCTCGGATCCGGCGTGACCGGCCTGGCGGTTGCCGCGGTTATACTGGGCCTGGGGTATGGCGCCGCGGCCCCGGCCAGTACACACCTGTTGGTGCCACAGACCCCACAACCGGTGTTCAACCTGGTGATGTCGCTGCGCCAGATCGGCGTCCCGCTCGGCGGCGTGCTGGCGGCGCTGATCCTGCCGCCGCTGGTGCTGGCGGTAGGCTGGCGCGCGGCCTTACTGATCGAACTTGGACCGGTCGTATTGCTGATCATCGCGATGGAGTTCCCTCGACGGCGCTGGGATGCGGACCGCGAGCCGAACCGGCGTGTCCTCGGGCGAACACTGCTGCAGCCGTTCGCATTGCTGAGGGAGCAACGTTTCCGCCGCCTGTCGGTGGCCGCGTTCATCTATGCCGGCTTGGCGCTGTGCCTGGTGGCGTTCATGACCGTTCAACTGACGACGGAAGTTCGGCTGACCCTGGTTCAGGCGGGGCAGGTCCTGGCGGCATATCAGATCGCGGGATCGCTGAGCCGCCCGGTCTGGGGCTGGATTGCCGACCGGCTTCTTACGCCGGCCCAGACGCTGGCCGTTTTGGGAATAGGGATGGCCGCGGCGTCCCTGATAACCGGATTTTACGGTCCGGGCTGGCCGGTCGCCGCGGTGATGGCGAATGCGCTGCTCGCGGGGTGCACGGCCGGCGGCTACACCGGCGTTGGCTACGCCGAGTACGCCGCGTTGGGTGGTTCCAGGCGGACCGAGGCAACCGGACTGGGAACGGCGATTTTCTTCGCCGGAGGAATGGCCGCTCCACCCATCTTCGGAGCGGCGGTGACGGCGCTGGGCGGCTACCGTGGAAGCTACATCATCGGGGCTCTGTGTGCGCTGGCGAGCGGGATCCTGCTACTATGCCCTGTGCGGACGGGAACGAGCCCGCCTTGAGCGGTTTGCACTCCCCTGGCTTACGGGCACCGCGCCTTGTTTCGCCAGATGATTCCCGTTCCGGGGTTTCCTACTCTTCCGCTGCCGCCTTGCGGGCCATGGCTTCCTCGGCCGAGGCAATCCCGCCATGCGACGCGGACCAGGCGACCGGATTCTCCAGGAACCGCCGCACTTCCGAAAGCGCCTCGTCGGAGAAGTACGGCCGGTCCTTACAGGCATCCAGCACGTCCCACCACGTGCAGAGACTGTGCAGGGTGATATCCATGTTCGCGAGAGTCTGAAAAGCGCCCGGAAAGACGCCGTAGAAGAACACGACGAAGGTGTGGTTCACGATCGCGCCGGCATCGCGCAATGCGTTGGCGAAGCGGATTTTCGATTGTCCGTCAGTGGTAAGATCCTCGACCAGCAGGGTTCGCTTGCCCACCGGCACGTCGCCCTCGATCAGCGCATTCTGCCCGAACCCCTTGGGCTTCTTGCGCACGTAGGACATCGGTGCGCCCATCCGGTCCGCGATCCACGCGGCAAAGGGGATACCCGCCGTTTCGCCGCCGGCCACGGTCTCAATAGTCTCGTAGCCGACGTGCCGGTCGATCTTCTCCACCGCCAGATCGCAGATTTTTGCCCGGGCCCGCGGAAAATAGATAATCCGTCGGCAATCGATATAAACCGGTGATTTCCATCCCGAAGTGAATGTATAGGGTTCTTCCGGGCGGAAATTGACCGCCTTGATTTCCAGCAGGATGCGGGCGGCTGTCAGGGCGGCGTCACGATCCCACTCGGTAGCGGCGGAGGTGGTCTGAGCGGGTTTGGCCATCGGGCGCGGTCCTCTGTGGCGGGCTAATCGCGACGCTGATAACCGATCGCGAGATTTAATGACAGCCTGTTCAGCCAAAGCCAGTCTGTTTCGATATCGGACCGTCTGATAAAGGTCCTCCAAAATACTTTCAGCACCGACCGCGGCTCAGGAGCGAATTGCCTATTAACGAGAAGCCAAGACCGACCTATGAGCCTCTGTGGCGGCTGCCACGGCGGGACTACGTTCTACTGCCGACCATTTTCCTGCTGACAATGCTGGTCGTGCTGTTGGCGGGGGAGGTCGCGGCCCGAATGATCTATGTGCAGGATCACGAAACCGAGCCGTGCGAGTATTGGACGGACGCGGGCTTTCGTTATCATCCTTTCTGCACCTCCCGCTCGAAGCTTTGGGAGGGGCAGTGGATCAGCCAGCAATTCAACGACTGCGGCTATCGCTCCGCCGAATCATGTGGACCGCGTCCGGCGGGCTCGTTGCGGGTTGTGGTGCTTGGATCGTCCACGGCTCGTGGAGCGCTGGCGGAATATCAGGACAGTTTCGCGGCACGCGGTTCAGCGGCATTGTCCAAGCGGTGCGGCGCGCTGGTGGACTTCCAGAATCTTGGCACCGAACCATCCGACATTGGCCGCATCGACTTGCGAATGCAGGAGGCATTGGCTCTGCATCCGGCGGCGCTGGTCATGGTGGTCGGTCCATACGACTTGATCCATCTGAACGACCCGCCGTTGGCGGCAGGCCTGAAGTCACCGCCGTTGCCGCCCTTCAGCCGCGCTGCCGCGGTCGAATTGCTGCGCGTCTCACGGCTTTTCCTGATGATGCAGTACTACATGTACCGTGATCCTGCATTTCAGATCAGGGCATTCCTGATGGACGGCGACCGGGCCGACTACGTGCGCACGCCGCTCGGCCCGACCTGGCAACACAACGTCGCTCGGCTGGGCGATTTACTGGCGCGGATTACGTCCCTTACCCGATCGACACCGGTGCTGCTTTTCTACGTGCCGGAGCGGGCGCAAACCTCCTTGGCCGCATCGACGGTCCTTCCGCCGGGAGTGGACCCGTTCATCCTGGGAGCGGCCCTGGAGAAGGTCGCCGCGCGACACAACGTGCGTTTCTTCGATCCGACGAAGGCCTTCGCAGCGGCGCCGGACGTCCGATCACTGTTCTACCTGACTGATGGCCATCCAAACGCGAGCGGCCATGCCGTGCTTGCGAAGGTCGTTGAGCAAGCGCTGCTGGCAGAGCCGGCGTTCGCGGCATGCTCCTCGCGATGACCATTCCGTCATGGCAATTCCTGGCCTTCGTCCTCGGCGGCGCCGCGATCTTCAATGCTGTCGCCACAACATGGTGGCGGGAGACGGTGTGGCTGGTCCTCAACTTGGCCTTCATATCAAGCTTTTGCCACGCACCGGCTGCCTTGCTGCCGCTCGCCGGCTTCCTCGCCCTCGGCTTTCTTTGCATCAGGATTGCCCGGGGGAGGCGGCGGTGGAGCTTACCGGCCGCGGCCGGCTTGGTGCTGGTGACGTTCATCTGGCTGAAGCGCTACAGCTTCATTCCGGTCCCGATGCTTCTGCCGCCAGGGGTTATGACCCTTGGTCTGTCCTATGTCTTCTTCCGGGTGATGCATCTTGTGATCGATGCCGGCCAAGGCGCGGATCAACCGATCGAAGTTGTGCGGTTCCTCAATTTCACTCTGAATTTTCCAGCGTTTCTCTCCGGCCCGATCCAACGGCTGGAGGATTATGAGGCGCAGGGCTCGTTATCCCTGCGTCTGCCCGATGCCGGTCTGGCCGCCTGGCGGATGATTGTCGGGGCATTCAAGGTGCTGATTTTGTCGACGGTCCTGCAAAGGTGGCAATTCGATACAATATCGAACGTCGTTCCGGATCTACCGTTGGGCTATCGCATGCTGGGCGGGGCAACCATCCTCGCGCTATACCCATTGTTCCTGTATGCGAACTTCTCAGGTTACACGGACTTCGTCATTGGCGCTGCCAGGCTGTTCCGCCTGCGCCTACCAGAAAATTTTGACCGGCCGTTTCTTGCGCCGAACTTCATCGACTTTGGGCACGGTGGCACATCTCTTTGTCACAATGGCTCCGCAGCTACGTTTACAACCCCCTGCTGATGACATGGCTCCGCCGCCACCGGGGCGCACGGAACAAACAATACCCGGCCATGGCGGCGCTCTTTGTCACCTTCTTTCTGGTGGGAGCGTGGCATGGTCCAACCTCGGAGTTCCTTTTCTTCGGCTTGCTGCAAGGCGGAGGAACGGCAGGCAACCGGCTATATCAGGTCACCATGGTCCGGCTACTGACACAAGCGCGATACCAGCGCCTCTGCGAGAACAGGATCTATCGCGCTGTCTCACGCGGACTGACCTTCACATGGTTCGCATTCACCCTGCTCTGGTTCTGGTCCAACTGGTCACAGATCAATACATTTGAGGACATGCTTGGCATCGGCGGCACCATGCTTGCGCTGTTCGGGATCGTGGCAGCGTCAAGCGTTGTCCTGGCACTGCCGGAAGCGCTCGACGCACCGTGGGTTCATGATATTATCAAATCACGCTACATGCGAACCGCTTTCGCTTCGGTCATGGTCCTGGCGATGGCCATTGCCGGCCTGGTGCTGAACCTGGCATCGCCGGAAATCGTTTACAAACAGTTCTGACACACGTGAACGATGCGGCCCCGGCAACGCGGGACACCCCACCGGCTAACTCAGGCAACTCTGGCCGCGATCAAACCTCAACGTGCGGCGACCAGTTCCGCGATGGCGGTTCCGACGTCCGCGGTGCCGGCCTGCCCACCCATGTCCCGCGTTTTGGGACCGCTGTCGCGCAACAGGGTTTCGATCGCATCGACAATAGCGCGGCCAGCCTCGGCCTCACCCAGATGTTCCAGCATCAGTGCGGCCGACCAGATCTGTCCGATCGGGTTGCAGATGAATTTCCCCGCGATGTCGGGCGCGGAGCCGTGCACCGGCTCGAACATCGAGGGAAATACCCGTTCAGGATTGATGTTCGCGGACGCTGCGATACCGATGGACCCAGCCACCGCCGGCCCCAGATCGGACAGGATGTCACCGAACAGATTGGACCCGACAACAACATCGAACCAGTCCGGATGCTGCACGAAATGCGCGCACAGGATGTCGATGTGGTACTGGTCGGTGCGTATGTCCGGATAGGCCGCCGCCATCGCGGCGAAGCGTTCATCCCAATATGGCATCGTATGGATAATGCCGTTCGACTTGGTGGCGGACGTGACGTGCTTCTTCGGCCGCGTCATCGCCAGTTCAAAGGCGTATTTCAAGATGCGATCGACGCCCTGGCGGGTGAACACGCTCTGCTGGGAGACGAACTCGCGGTCGGTACCCGGAAACATCCGCCCACCGACCGAGGAGTATTCGCCTTCGGTGTTCTCTCGCACCACATAGAAGTCGATGTCCGCCTCGGTCCGACCGGCCAACGGGGTGCGCACGCCTGGCAGCAGCTTGCACGGCCGCACATTGGCATACTGATCGAAGCCCCGTCGGATCGGGATCAGCAGGCCCCAGAGGGAGACGTGGTCCGGCACACCCGGCCAGCCCACAGCGCCCAGCAGGATCGAGTCGGATTTCGCCAACTGGTCCAATCCATCGTCCGGCATCATGAGACCGGTGTCCTTGTAGGTCTCACACGACCAGTCGTAATGGGTCAGGTTGAGGTCGAATCCGAAGCGCCGCGCGGCGGCATCCAGGACCTTCAGTGACTCCGGCACGGTTTCCTTGCCGATCCCGTCTCCGGGAAGAACCGCGATGTTATGGGTGCGGGTCATGATCTGGTTTCCTTCCTCAAGGCTGAACCAGGGATAACGGACCAGGGGGACGACGCCAAGAGCCGCCGGGAAGGTCCGCCGGCATGACCCGGCCACGCCGCTGACGGACGGTCTATCGCCAATGCAGCGCGGCAACGCTGCCGATTCGGATTTGCTGCCTTCGCCGAGGTGCCGCAGATTGAGCCCCGCGAGCACAGAGCCGGAGGGAATGATATGCGGGTTTCGATAGGACTGCCGGTCGCCGACTGGCAGGCTTGTGCCGGGGCAGCAAAACAAGCTGAAGATGATGGCGCCGATGTCGTCACCGCCAACGAGTTGAAGCACGATCCATTCACGCCGCTGGCCTTCGCGGCGCTCGCCACGCAGCGTGTCGCGCTCGTACCATCCGTCGCCATTGCCTTTCCACGTAGTCCGATGATCGTGGCGAACCTCGCCTGGGACCTGAACCGCCACTCAAATGGGCGGTTCGTCATTGGCCTGGGTAGCCAGGTCAAGGCCCACAACGAGCGCCGGTTCAGCACGCCCTGGATCGCCCCCGCCGCTCGGCTTGGCGAATACGTCGAAGCCCTGCGCGCCATCTTCCGCTGCTGGGAGACCGGCGAAAAGCTTAACTACCAGGGTAAATACTATAATTTCACCCTGATGACGCCGGAGTTCTCGCCCGGTCCACAGGGATTGCCGCTTCCACCGGTGGCCATGGCCGCCGTCGGTCCACTTATGCTGAAGACCGCCGCGCGTGTCGCCGACAGCGTGCGGCTGCACAGCTTCGCCACGCGGGACTATCTCGAAAAAGTCGTGCGGCCGTTGCTCGCGCAGGAACTTGCGGCATCGGGAAAATCCTTCGAAAACTTCGAAATCACCGGCGGCGGCTTTATAGCAACCGGCCCGGATGCCGCTTCCGTCAGGGAGTCCGCTGAAAAGGTCCGCTACCGCGTCGCCTTCTATGGCTCCACCCCCGCCTACCGCGGCGTCTTCGAACTGCACGGCCTGTCTGAGCTTGGCGTGAAACTGACTGAAATGTCGAAGCAGGGCCAGTGGAGCCAGATGGCCGAACAAATCCCTGACGAGTACTCGACCTGTTCGTCGCCCGCGCGACCTACGACGAACTGCCGGCGGCAATCGAAAAGCGTTACGGTGGTATCGTGGACACAGTGTCGATTGACTTCAGTCCCGGCACCAGCACGGCGGCAAGACGGTCCGTGATCGAGGCCATCCAGCGCATTCCAAACACCTTCAAAGGTTTCCGCGCCTGAACTTCATTACGAAGCGAGTTACGTAGTTATACGGAGACTCCCCTTCTTCAGCCGATGCGCTAGCATCGAGCAGGAAGGGCGCATCGAGTGCTCGCTTCGCACCGGTCTGCTCTAGCTGGGGTCTGCCCTGGCTGGAGTCTGCTCCGGTTAGGGTCCGCTCTCGGAGAGCGCCTTCAATAATACGGAGGAGGTGCGACCATGTCAGGAACAAGAAACGGTAGAAGTCCTCGCTCGGTGGCTCTGGTGGGCCCCTACGGCAGCGGAAAATCGACCCTCTTCGAGGCCCTGCTCGACGCGGCCGGCGCCCCGGTCAAGCGACCCGCCGACCCTCGTAACCGCCCGATGACCACCGAGATCCGGCTTGGACATTGCTCCTACCTTGGTGACCCCTGGTCGATCCTGGACTGCCCCGGCTCCATCGAATTCTGCGCACCAGGCGTGCGCCGCGCTCGCCATGGTCGACATAGCCCTCGTTGTATGCGAGCCGACGCCGGCAAAGGCAGCCATGGTCGGGCCATTGCTGAAGATCCTCAAGGACGAGGGCGTCCCCCATATCGTATTCATCAACAAGATCGATACGCTTGACGGTAGCGTCGCCGACACCCTGGCCAGCCTGCAGGGATATGCAACGAGCCCGCTGGTCCTGCGCCAGATGCCGATCTTCGATGGAGCAGCGGTGACCGGCTACGTCGATCTAATGAGCGAACGGGCCTACCGCTACCGCAAGGGCCAGGCGTCGGAACTCATGCAGATTCCCACGTCGATGCTCGCCGAAGAACAGGACGCGCTCGGCCGCCTCGTAGAAACGCTCGCCGACCGCGACGATGCGCTGCTGGAAAAGGTGCTGGAAGATATCAAGCCGACGCCCGAGGAACTGTATCGCGATATGCATAAGGACCTGCTGGCCGGCGCGGTGGTCGAAGTCCTGGTTGGCGCCGCCGAACACGCCAACGGTGTTCGCCGGCTGTGGAAGGCGCTGCGGCACGATACCCCCGACCGCACCTGAGACCGCAGAACGGAAAGCGATCGATTCACAGGGCCCCGCGCTGGCGCAGGTGTTTCGGACCGCCTATGCCGGCCACACTGGCAAGTTGTCATACGCCCGCATCTGGAGCGGCACGATCACCGACGGTGCGCAGCTTGGCGGAACGCGTCTGGGCGGCATCTATCACTTCGTCAATGGCGAGATGACCAAGGTTCCGGAAGCGACACAGCGGCGATGTCGTCGCATTCGGGCGGCTGGATGGCGTGCCTACCGGCGCCACGGTTTCGCCCGGCGGACACCGGAACCCCTGCCCTTTCCCGCACCCACCCCGCCGGTCTATGCGATGGCCATCGCCACGACCGACCGCAAGGACGACGTCAAGCTCTCCGGCGCGCTGCATAAGCTGGCCGAGGAGGACCCATCCCTGTTCGTCACCCAGGACGGCGAGACCGTGCTGCACGGCCAGGGCGAGATGCACCTGCAAACCACGGTGGACCATCTGGCAGGGACTACGGGCTGAAACTCGCCACCCACAAACCGGCAGTCGCCTACAAGGAAACCATCCGCAAGACGGTGCACGAGCATGGGCGACTGAAACGCCAGACCGGCGGCCACGGCCAGTTCGCCGACGTCAAGATCGACATCGCTCCACGCGCCCGCGGCGAGGGCTTCCAGTTCATCGACAAGATCGTCGGCGGCGCGGTGCCGCGCAACTTCATTCCCGCGGTCGGCGAGGCGGCCGAGGAAGCCACGCGCAAGGGTCCGTTCGGCTATCCCGTGGTCGATGTTTCGGTGACGCTGGTCGACGGCGGCTTCCACGCGGTGGACAGTTCCGACATGGCATTCAAGACCGCCACTCAGATCGCGATGAAGGAAGCGCTGGCGAAGGCCGAACCCGTGCTGCTGGAGCCGGTGGATCATGTCACGATCAGTGTGCCGAACGACTACACCGCGCGGGCCCAACGTCTGCTGACAGGCCGCCGTGGCCAGATCCTCGGGTTCGCCGAGCGGCCGGGCTGGGCTGGATGGGACGATGTCGAAGCGCATGGTGCCGGAAGCCGAACTGCACGACCTGATCATCGAGTTACGTTCGCAGACCATGGGGCTGGGCACATTCCGAAAGCGCTTTGACCACCTGGCGGAGTTCAAGGCGGTGCCGTGATGGCCTTGCGCGGCATGATGCCACCCATCATGCTGGGCCATACGTCCTCGACCGCTGCTGGGGCTGTGCCCGATCATGCTTCTACTGGAAGAAACCAATGAACCTGTTCGATCTTAAAGGCAAAGTCGCCGTCATCACCGGCGGCAACGGCGGAATTGGGCTCGGCATGGCGCAGGGGATCGCGTCACTCGGCGCCGCCATCGTCATTGCCGGACGCAATGAGGAGAAGGCTACGGCCGCGCTGCAAGGCGCTGCACGACATGGGCGCCGACGCCAGCTTTATCGTTGCCGATGTAACCAAAAAGGCCGAATGCGAGGCGCTGATCGCCGCCACGGTCAGGCAACATGGACGGCTCGATATCCTGGTGAACAATGCCGGCACCTCGGTCCGCAAGATGCCGCAGGACTTGTCCGAGGATGAGTGGCACCACGTGCTGGACACCAACCTGACCAGCGCGTTCTTGTGCTCGCAGGCCGCCTACCCGGCGATGGTGAAGGCCGGCGGCGGCAAGATGATCAACATCGGGTCGATGATGTCGCTGTTCGGGGCGCCCTATGCCACCGCCTATGCGTCGAGCAAGGGCGGCATCGTGCAGATGTCCCGCGCGATGGCGACCGCTTGGGCCAAGGACAATATTCAGGTGAATGCGGTGCTGCCCGGCTGGATCGACACCGACCTGACCAAGCGCGCGCGGCGAGCAGGTCGCGGGTCTGCACGACAGCGTGGAGAAGCGCACGCCGCATGGCCGCTGGGGCACGCCGCGACGACATGGCGGGGATTGCCGCGTTCCTGGCCTCCGCGGCATCGGATTTCGTGACGGGGACCGCGATTCCGGTCGATGGCGGGTTCTCGATCGGGATGTAGGGGCTGGCCGGGCGGCGGGTCGCCCTTGAGATATTCAAGGCTGATGGATGAGCAGACATCGGCAAAGGTGCTGTTAAACATTGATGCCCATCACGGCGCATCAACCGGCCTACCATTTCCCGTAAAATCGCACGACGCCCCGCCAAAACGCGTCGCGGTCCGCCCCAAGGCTGGTCGCCCCGGCTTCCGCGGTTGCATTGGCCCCAGTTTGCACCATGACGAGTTTCAACCCCGGATCGACGTAAATTGATTGACCATAGGCGCCGACCATTGCAAATCGTCTGTGTTCACCAGGAAATGTCCAGAATTGATAACCGTAGCCGAGGTAGGATGTGGCCCGGCCCGGCCGAAACGCCTCCGGCATCCGCTGCCAGTCAGTTGCATCGAGAAGGAAATCCCGTGGAATGACCGGCGACCTCCTGGGTCGTCCGGACGCAGGCCGTCGTTCGCAAGCACTACACCTAGACGTGCGTAGTCGCGCAGAGTGGCGTTGAAGCTGCCGAAAGCCACTTCCAGCCCCGTCCGATCCGCATACCAGGTTGCGCTGTCTGCCGCGCCGATTGCCTGCCACAGGCGCGGCGTCAAATATTCACTCAGGCTCATGCCGGTCGCGCCACGCACCACCGCCGCCAGCGTGACCGTATGGGGACTGGCGTAGTAAAACCGCGTTCCCTGCTCAACTTCGCGCACTGTGACCGTATGTATCGCCGCCTCGATGCCACCTTTAGATATTGCCTTGCTGAATGGGCCGGTGTCTCCTGATCCGTCGAACGTCTGGTTGTGTTTCATGCCGGAGGCCATCCGCAGCAGATTGCGCAGGCTCGTCTGCCCGAGGACCGTGCCCCTGATCCCAGGCGCATAGCGCTCGGCACTGTCGTCCAGCGATTTGATCAGGCCCTCACGCAGGGCGATCCCGACGGCGAGCGCGGTGATTGACTTGGCCATCGAATTCGAGGTGAAAAGGTCGGTGGGCTTACGGTTCTACTGATATCGTTCCAGTTGCACCACGCCGTCCTTGACGATGATGAGCCCCATGATGCGCTGGCGGGCCAGGTAATCATCCAATGTCAGATCGCGCGCCTGCTTCGCATTCCAGCAAATCGGAGGCTCCTGCGTGGCATTGGGAAGCTGCATCGGCTTCGATGAGGCCTGCAAAGTATTTGGTCTGCCGTCATATATCCGTTTTATTTCGGACTGATGAGTGAACGAGCCAACGCGCACGGCCTCGTCGTAATACCAGGTCGCGCCAGTCCCGACTGGATAACCAAGCTGTCGGCCCAGTTTAGCTTCATCCGGGGCGGCATATACGGCAAATGCGGCGAATGTAACGGTCAGAGCGACTAGAAGCGCGACACGGTTCATGATGCCTGCGAATGTATCGACTATAGCAAATATTCGCAATACTTGAAGGCCTTGTCCTCCCACCGGCCCCCCCGTCGCGCGAGGCAGCGGCGGCGCCCTTTCCCAGATGGTGCTCGGTCAGACCAGGACGGAAAATGACCAACGGCGCCAGAGAATTCTATCAGGTTCCTCAGCCTCTGTGATAACGATGGCGGCAGTAACTGCGCCGGTCTGATCGTCCATGAGCCGCTATGTCACGCCCCATCGGGTCCGGGTGGCCGCCTGCCTGGCGTTACTGGCCACGCTTGCGGCTTGCGGCAGTAGCCACACGACCCGTTCCGCGGCTCATCACTACAAGCCGTCCCGCTATTACCCGCCGCCTGGGTCGGCGAGCGATCCTTGGGGTCCTTACATCACTGAAGCCTCGGGCCGCTTTGGCGTTCCGGAGAACTGGATCCGCCGCGTGATGCGCCAGGAATCCGGCGGACAGGAGGACGTGATCTCCTGGGCCGGCGCGATGGGCCTGATGCAGGTGATGCCGGACACCTATGATGGGCTGCGCGGCCGCTACAGCCTGGGCGACGACCCGTTTGATCCGCACAACAACATCCTGGCGGGCACGGCCTACTTGAGGGAGATGTACGACCGCTTTGGCTCACCCGGCTTCCTCGCGGCCTACAACGCCGGCCCCAATCGACTGGATCGATACCTGAACAGCGGCACGCCGTTGCCGGCCGAGACGGTGAACTATGTCGCCTCCATCGCACCGTTGTTAGGCAACGACACGCCGATGTCCGGTCCATTGGCGGTGTATGCCGGTGGTGCCACGGTGACGCGCGTTGCCTTCCGCCAAACATCGGCGGGATGCGACCCGGATGCCGCCTACAATCCGGACGGGCCATGCACCCCGCTTGCCCCCGCCGTCCAGGCCGCGCCCGTCGTGGCTGCGCCTGTCGTGGCTGCGCCTTACGCCGCCGCATCGGCCCCCTATGTCGAAGACAGCTGCGACCCGGACGCCGCCTATGATCCCACGCGGCCGTGCCGACCGGCAGGTCAGGCGAGTCCGCCGGCATACAGCACGCCCATGCCAGACCCGGGCGGGTCCCGCTATGCCTCTGCGCGCCCATATGCGCCGGAGGGTTCGCCTGCCCTTGGGAACTCGTATTCCGCGACGAATACGTCTGCTTCTCCAGGTTCCTCTACGCCGGGGAGTTCGTATGCCCCTTCGAGTTCGGCTGCTGTCGCGAACCCTTATGCTCCGCGAAGCGGGAATGCTGCTGTTGCCCCGTCCACCTCGGGAAGCCGCTTTTCCCTCGAAGCTCGGCCGATTCAGGAGCGAATGGCTCAGCCGGCCGCCTTCTCGCCTGGACCGGCTCCGGGTCGTTGGATGATCCAGGTTGGCGCATTCGCAACGCTGTCCATCGCCGAGGCGGCCGCGGAGAACGCAAGATCGGCAGCGCCGGACCTGCTTCGGACCACGAAGATAGAGCTGCCGGCGACCACCCCTTTCGGCAACCAGGTCGCCTTCCGCGCGCGTTTGTCGGGATTGTCCGCTCCGGCAGCGGCGCAGGCATGCTCCCGGCTGACCAGCAGAGGCATGGCATGCATGACAGTGCCGCCGCCGCGAGACTTGTTTTAATCGGTGACTCGTTTTAATCACTGACGGGCGAGGCGCCCCATCCGTCAGCGCGGGCATTTACCAAATCACTTCCGCGGGGCGTGCCTGGTCTGCCAAGTCTTCATCTGTGCGATCTCCTTGTCCTGGGACCGGACGATGTTCGTCGCCAGGCGCCGCAGTTCGGCATCCTTGCCATATCGCAGCTCAATCCGAGCCATTTCGACCGCACCCTGATGATGTGGGATCATCGCCGCGACGAAGTCCCGGTCAGCGTCACCGCTCAATGGCACCGCCATCCCGTGCATCATCTTCTCATTCGCCTGCTTGAAGGCCTTGGAAGACGGAGCGGCATCGCCATCCTGCGTTTGCATCTGCATGCCGGGCATCGGCTTGGCCTGCTGGGCGAGCCCGGGCGCAGCCGACACCACAAGTAAGGAAAGAGCATAAAGCGCGATTTTCATTTGGCAGTCCTTTGAAGCGACGAGGAAGGAGGGCGATTACAGCGTGGCGGCTCGCAGACGGAGGGCGTTGCTGATCACCGACACTGAACTCAGCGACATCGCCAACGCGGCAACTACCGGACTGAGCAGGATACCGAACGCCGGATACAGAATGCCGGCGGCGAGCGGAATGCCGACGATGTTGTAGGCAAAGGCAAACACCAAGTTCTGCCGAATGTTGCGCATAGTCATCCGGCTCAGGCTGCGCGCGCGCCCGATGCCGGCCAGATCTCCCTTCACCAGGGTGATGCCCGCGCTCTGCATGGCCACCTCGGTTCCGGTCCCCATGGCGATCCCGACATCCGCCGCGGCCAGAGCGGGCGCGTCATTTACCCCATCGCCGGCCATCGCGACGGTCTTCCCGTCAGCCTTCAGGGCCTTGACGATCCGATGCTTGTCATCCGGCAAGACATCGGCATGCACGTCATCGATGCCGAGGGCGCGGGCCACCGCCTCGGCCGTCAACCGGTTATCGCCGGTCAGCATGACGACATGGACCCCGTCGTCCCGCAGCCCATCGATAGCGGCCCTTGTTGTCGGCTTGACAGGGTCAGCGATCCCGATGATTCCGGCGGCCGCCCCATCCACACCCATGAAAAGCGCGGTGGCACCTTCGCGGCGAAGCGAATCAGCCGTTCCCTGCAAGTCGCCCAGCGCTACGCCCTGGTCAGCCATCATCGCGGCGTTGCCCAGGACAACTGATCGGCCCCCCACCTTGCCGGCGATGCCTTTTCCGGTGATCGAGGTGAAGCCGATCGCCTCCGTCGTTGCAACATTCGATGCCCGCGCCGCCGCCAGGATGGCCCCCGCCAGCGGGTGCTCGCTGGACCGCTCCAGGCTCGCCGCCATCGCGAGCAGCTCAGGTTCCGACATTCCGGGCGCCACGACGATCTTGGTCACACGCGGCTTGCCCTCGGTCAGGGTGCCCGTCTTGTCGATCCCCAAGGTGTCGACCTTCTCCAGGCGCTCCAGCGCCTCGGCTTCCTTGATCAGAACGCCGGCACCTGCTCCCTTGCCGACGGCCACGCCGATCGACATTGGTGTGGCCAGGCCAAGCGCGCACGGGCAGGCAATGATCACGACGGAAACCGCCGCGATAAGCGCGTATGAAAATGAAGGCGCCGGTCCCCAAACCGCCCAGGCAATAAAAGCCAGGACGGCGACGGCCAGTACCGTTGGGACGAACCAACCAGCCACCACATCGGCCATCCGCTGGATCGGCGCCCGGCTGCGTTGAGCCTGAGACACCATCGCCACGATGCGCGCCAGCATCGTGTCCGATCCGACTTTCTCAGCGCGCATAATGAGCGAGCCGGTGCCATTCACGGTGCCGCCGATCAGCCTGGCACCGGCCTGCTTTGCCACCGGCATGGACTCACCGGTGACCATGGACTCGTCGACGGCACTTTCGCCCTCCAGGACGGCGCCGTCGATGGGGATGCCTTCCCCCGGGCGCACGCGCAACCGGTCCCCGACGCTGATCTGATCGACCGGGATTTGCTTGTCGTCACCGCCGTCGCGAACCAGAAGGGCGGTCTTTGGCGCCAGGTTCAGCAGGGCGCGGATGGCCCCACCGGTCTGCTCACGCGCCCGAAGTTCCAGCACCTGCCCAAGCAGGACCAGCACGGTGATGACTGAGGCGGCCTCATAGTAAACTGGGACGGCTCCGCCCATGTCATGAAAGCCTGCCGGGAACATGCCGGGTGCGAAGGTCGCGGCCAGGCTATAGAGGTATGCGGCACCCGTGCCCAAGGCGATCAGCGTGAACATATTGAGGTGGCGGCTCAGGACCGACGACCATCCGCGCTGGAAGAACGGCCAGCCGGCCCACAGGACGACAGGGGTGGACAGCGCGAATTGCACCCAGGTCGAGTACACCGGCGGAACCAGGTCATGCAGGCGCAGGGCGGGAATATGACCGCCCATTTCCAGGATGAATACCGGGAGCGCCAGGACAAGGCCGATCCGGAACCGGCGCGTCATGTCGAGCAGTTCGTGATTGGGCGCCGCCTCGGCCGATACCTCCATGGGGTCGAGGGCCATCCCGCAGATGGGGCAGCTTCCGGGCCCGGACTGCTGGATTTCGGGGTGCATGGGGCATGTGTAGGTGCCGTCCGCCTGCACCGGCGCGGTAGCTTTCGGCGCCAGATACTTGGCGGGATCAGCTTCGAACTTCGTCCTGCAGCCGGCGCAGCAGAAGTGGAACGTCGTCCCGGCATGCTCCAGACGATGCCTCGACGTCGCCGGATTGACCTTCATCCCGCAAACCGGATCCGTGACGGCTGTCGCCTCCGTCGCGTCATCGCGCCCGCCGGGGTGCTGATGTTCATCCATCGCTGTATCTCCTGGATTGTCGCACCACGTGCGACCATGCCGTCGGATAACGCAGATAGGGTTTCCCACCGTGGGAAGGTCAAGCACGCCCGGAAATGTCTTGACCTTGACCCCATGGGAACCTTCATGAGGGTGTGAACGAGAGGGTTCGATGAACATTGGTGAAGCAGCCAGGGAATCTGGCGTCAGCGCCAAGATGCTGAGATATTACGAAAGTATCGGTCTTATCCCGCACGCCGGACGCACCCACGCGGGCTACAGGATTTATGGCAACGCCGATGTGGAGACGTTGCGCTTCATCAGGCGGTCGCGGGATTTCGGGCTGCCGATGGACCGGATCAAGCTGCTTGTCGGCTTATGGCAAGACAAAAATCGACCGAGCCGCGAGGTGAAGGATATCGCCAGGCGCCAGGTCGCGGAGCTTGAAGCCAGGATCGCGGAATTGACGGCGATGAAAGACGCCCTGGCGGCCTTGGCCGATGCGTGTCACGGGGACAACCATCCGGACTGCCCCATACTAAGGGATTTGGCCGGCACCTCAATGACGACCTCACCACCGCATGAGGCGGTGTACAGCCGAAAAGTTGGGCAGCGCTTCGCGGGCGGTCACGCTGCTTGAGCGGCCGGCCCGGCCCTCTAACCGAAGGCACGCCTGATCCGGCCCCAATCCTCGATCGCATGCTCCTGACCCGGAGGGATCGAGAAGACGACCTGGTTGAATCCGGCGTCCCGCAATGCGCCGATGCGCTGGGTAAGGTCGGCCGCAGTACCGACAAAGCTGGTCTTCCGGATCATCTCCGCCGTCAGGAACTTTCGTTCATCGGGCCGGACGAACATCAGATGCCCCCGATGATTCGCCAGATAGTATGCATCCTTCGGCTCGAACGACCGTGCGTGCTCGACATACGCCTCCACGGCGGCGGCGAATTCGGGCCGCATCGCCACCGGCGTTGGATACCCGGCCAGCGCGGTGTCTGCCGCCCGGTGCAGCAGCATTGCCGCCCGAGGCGCCGCGAGCGCCATCCCGCGCGGCCCATCCGCAGGCTCGCCTTCCTCCAGCACCGCTCCTCCGATCCAGGCAACCGAGGTCAGCGTTTGCCGCTCGCGCCCCGCGGCCTGCCATGCGCTGCGCATCTGCTCCAGCGTCGCCGCTCCGCGCTCCGCATCAGCGACGTTGTCGATCCATCCAGCACCAAGTTTTGCCGTCAGCGCCCGCGCCTTCGGACCGGAGGCCGCAATGAAGGTGGGCATTTCATCCTGGATGTTGACCAGGCCTAGTTCGGGGTTCAGCAGCCGGATTTTCCGACGTTTGCCCTCGACCGAAAATTCCACGGTCTCGTTACGCCAAAGTGCCTGAATTGTACGGATATAATCTTCCATGTCGCCCAGCTTGACCGCGCCCAGGCCCATTGTGCGCCGGCCAGTGAATCCGGTGCTGACGCCGAAGACGATGCGGCCCGGCGCCAGCTTGTTTAGCGATGCGAAGGCGGTGGCCGCGACCGGGGCAATGCGGTTGGACGGGATCAGAACGCCGGTTCCAAGCTTGATCCGGGTAGTCTTCATCGCCGCGGCGGCCATGGCGACGAAGGGATCCGCGGACAACATCTGGGTGTCAAAGAACCAGGCGTGGCTGAAGCCAAGTTCTTCAGCGCGCCGGACCAGACGCCAGGAATCAGCCGCTGTTGGGATGGCGATACCGAACTGCATGATTGTTTCTTCCCAGGTTGACCGGCCGCGATGACAGGTTGGTCAGGCTACACCGCCGCGTCCGGCAGGCAAGCCCGGCAGCTGACGGCTGCCCGCCGATCAACTCAGCGAACTCCGAGAGCACGAGAAAGGTTGAGCATCCAGTTCCATGCGTTGTCGACATGCCTTTGCCGATATGGTATATCAACGAGGTCCGGTTTACTCTTTAATAACAACATGCGCCGCGCTCGTCCGCTCAGGATCAACATCGGCCGCGTGGGGGTAATCGTATCGCTGCAAGATGATGAGTATGAACTGGACGTTGTTTCGGGAAGCTAAACTTGCGCTTGTAGTGACATTGCTGCTCCTGGGTGGGGCAGCATGGTGGCTTACCGGCGAATGGCAAGAGCACGAAACAAAAGCCGAAGTAACCCGGGTCCAGCGTGAGGCGGAGCTTCGGCTGACGGGATTTGCCGGCGACGTCGAACGCTCCCTCGCCTATATCAGATCGGTGCCAGTCGTGATCGCGAACGAACCGGTCGTCGCGGCGACCTTGGCTTCGCCCGGAGCCGACAACGGCCCGCTCAACGCTTATCTGAGCTTCACCACCAAGGTCATGAGCGTCGATCTGGCCTTCGTAATGAACGCCGACGGGTTGTGCATCGCATCCAGCAACTCCGCCGATTCCAACACGCTGGTGGGTGGGCATTTCGCCGACCGCGAGTATTTCATCGCCGCCACCCGCTTGTCACCGGGTGTCCAGTACGCCGTGGGCCGGCGCACCGACATCCCCGGTATCTTCTTCTCCACACCCGTCCAGTCCAACGGCCGCTTCATCGGGGCAGCGGTCGTCAAAATTGATGTTCCCAATATAGGACGCTCGGTCGCCGCGAAGGGCGCCTTTGTCACCGACAGGCATGGCGTGGTGGTCATTTCGGCGGACCCGGACTGGCTGCTCAAGGCGGTTCCGGGCAGCGCGGTGTTCGCGATGACCCCCGAAGAACGGATTTTAGCTTACAAACGCGCCGATATCGGGGAGATACCGCTGAAAGCGGTTGCTAAAAGACCTTACTCGTTCCTCGTCAGCAAAGTCTCGATCCCCGCGGTGTTTGCTCACCATCCATTGCAGACTGAAGGCATGACCGCGCACGTTCTGATCCCGATCGAGGCGCTGGCCGGGTTCAAAGCCGAGCGACTGACCATCTTTGTCATCGCGTATTTCGGGTTGTGCGCTGTTGCGTGGGGCGTTGCGATATCGATGGAGATGACGCGGCGCTCGCGGGCCTATCGCCAGAGCCTGCTGCTGGCGAAGGAGCAAGCCGAGGCCGGCAGCCGAGCAAAGTCCGAGTTTCTGGCGACGATGAGCCACGAAATCCGAACGCCGATGAACGGCATTATCGGCATGACGGATCTTCTGCTGGAGACCGGCCTCGATGGGGAACAACGATATGCCGCCCGGACCGTCCGAACCTCCGCCGAGGCGCTGTTGACGATTATCAACGACATCCTCGACTATTCGCGCATGGAGGTTGGGCGCCTGAGCCTCGTCAACCATGAGTTCGAGATTGTTCAGGTTGTCGAGGGTGTCTTGGACATTCTGGCGCCGCGCCTGACGGACAAGGACATAGACCTTACCTGTTACGTCGCGCCTGAACTCGACGGTGTCTTCCAAGGTGACGGTGGCCGTATCCGCCAGGTGCTGCTGAACCTTGTCGGAAACGCCATCAAGTTCACCGAACATGGCAGCGTCGTCGTGCTCGCCGGCATTGAAAGACATGATGACGGGGTTGAGTGGGTTCGCTTCGACGTCGAGGATTCGGGCATCGGCATCGACGAACATACCAAACCGTTCCTGTTCTCGATGTTCACCCAGGCGGACTCATCGATGACCAGGCGCTATGGCGGGGCTGGGTTGGGCCTCGCGATATCACGCCGGATCGTTGAGATCATCGGCGGCACGATCAGGTTCACCAGCGAGCCAGGAAAGGGCAGCACGTTCTGGTTCTCGATCCCGCTGCGCCGCGGTGGTGCCGCCGCGCCACATCGGCCGACGCTGGACGGCTTGCGTGTCCTTGCGGTGGACGACAATCCAGCCAGCCTCGATATCATCCGCCGGCAGATCGAGGGCGACGGTGGCCAGGTTGAAACCGCCGGTGACGTCGCCGGCGGCCTCGCCATGGCGCGTGAGGCGGCGGCGGGCGGAAAGCCCTTTGACGTGGCCGTGCTGGATCACCAAATGCCCGGCGACACGGGATTGGAGATGGCCGCCTGGATCAACTCCGATCCTCGGTTAGGCGAAATGAAGGTGATCCTGGCGACCTCACGTCCATCGGCCAGTTTGCGGGCCGAGGTGGCCAATGCAGGCGTGGGACACGTACTGGCCAAGCCTATCCGGCAGCGGATGCTGATCGCGCGCATTCTGGAATTGGTCAGAGGCGCAGAGCCGTTCGATCCTATGCCGGCCTTGGTGGCGCCCGATCCGGGCACGTGCCACGGAGCATTTCGAATTCTGGTGGTGGATGATGTGGCAATCAACCGGCAGTTGGCCGCCGCGATGCTGAACCGGGCCGGCTACAATGTGGATGTTGCCGCCGGTGGCCAGGAAGCGATCGAGAAGATCAGCAAATCTGGTTACGATCTGATTCTGATGGACGTGCAGATGCCGTCAATGAACGGCGTCGCCGCCACCGGGCTGATCAGGGCACTGCCGGGCCGAGGAGCGGGCGTGCCGGTCATTGCCATGACGGCAAACGCCATGGATGGAGACCGCGACACGCTCATGGCAGCGGGCATGAGCGACTATATCGCCAAGCCGTTCACCCTGAACGACCTGATCGCACTGATCGATCGCTGGCACCGGCACATTAAGGTATCAGCCGCGCAGGGTCACGATCGCCACAACGATCGTGACCCAGACCCCAAGGCCCATGTTCACATCGCCAAATAGCCGCCATCAACATAAAGTTCGGCGCCTGTCACATAGGATGCCTCATCGGAAGCCAGGAACAGAATGGCATTGGCGACCTCATCGACCTCGCCCGTTCGGCCCAGCGGCACCGCCTTCAGCATCTTGGCCCTGACAGTGGGGTCGGCGGTCGCGCCGGAGGTGCGCATCGGAGGCATCAGCCCCGGATGCACGGAGTTGCAACGGATGCCATCCTTGCCGAACTGAACGGCGGTGGATTTGGTCATGATCCGCACTGCACCCTTGGCAGCATTGTAGCTCATGTGCACCATGGTCTGGCCGACTACGCCGGAAATCGACGACAAGTTCACGATCGACCCGCCGCCGCCTTTTTGCATCTGCCTTACAGCAGCCGCGGTGCCCAGGAACACGCCGGTGCTGTTGACCGCCATCACCCGTTCCCACAGCGCGGAATCCAGCATGTCGTTGGTCGCGCTGCCGCTGATGCCGGCGTTGTTCACCAGAATGTCCAGCTTCCCGAACGCCGCGACGGTTGCATCGACAACCTTCGTCCAGCCCGCCTCGTCGGTCACGTTCAGCGCCATGAACAGTGCCTTCCCGCCTGCCTTGGTGATGCTGTCGGCCACCGCCCGTCCCTCTTCCTCCAGCATATCGGCGAGGACGACATTGGCGCCCTCCTTGCCAAAACGACGCGCCGTCGCGGCGCCCATGCCCGACGCCGCACCCGTGATGATGGCGACCTTACCCGCGAGACGCATGATGGTTCCCTCCACATCGCCGGCTGTCTTGCCGGCAGGCTGTTCGGGCAAGACTGCCATCGCCCGCGGCACTTGGCTACCGGCCGGTATACGGGCACCATATGGTCAGACGAATTATCTGGAGCACGCCTTATGGCCCATCGTGGCTTGACCTTCGGCATCTTTCTCGCGCCGTTTCACCGGCTGGGCGAAAACCCGACCCTCGCGATTGATCGCGATGTGGAACTGATCCAATGGCTGGATCACCTGGGCTACGACGAGGCGTGGATCGGCGAGCATCATTCCGCCGGCTGGGAACTGATCGCTTCACCCGAACTGATCATCGCCGCCGCGGCGGAGAAGACCAAATACATCAAACTGGGTTCGGGGGTAACGAGCCTGCCTTACCACCACCCGTTCCTGGTCGCGCAACGCTGGGTCCAGCTTGATCATATGACCCGCGGCCGGGCGATGCTGGGGTGCGGGCCGGGCGCACTGACCTCGGACGCCTACATGCTGGGGATCGAGCCGTCCACGCAACGGCCGCGCATGCTGCAGTCGATGGATGCGATCATGCAGCTTCTGAAAATGGAAGACCGGGTCACGATCAAGACCGACTGGTTCGAGATGAACGACGCGCGCCTGCATCTCGCGCCCTATAGCGACCCGCATTTCGAGATCGCGGTGGCCAGCACGATCACGCCCTTTGGCATGATCGCCGCGGGGACGCACGGCGTCGGCGTGCTGTCGATAGGCGCCGGGCTGCCGGGCGGGCCGGAAGCGCTGGCCAGCCAGTGGAAGATCGCCGAGGACGCCGCCGCGAAGTCGGGAAAAACCGTCAGCCGCAAGAAATGGCGCGTCGTCGTCAATGCCCATATCGCCGAGGATGATGAGCAGGCATTGAACGAGGTCCGCAAAGGCGAGCGTAACGAAACCATTACCTACTTCGAAGACACGCTGGGCCGCCCACCCGGCCGCTCGGATGATCCGCTGAGTGAGGGCGTGAAGATGGGAACGACCCTGGTCGGATCGCCTGAAACCGTGGCGAAAGGCATCAAGCGCCTGCTGGAGTATAGCCAGGGCGGATTTGGCGGCATCCTGTTCCGGGCGCATGAATGGGCAACGCGCGAGCAGACAATGCGCAGCTATGAACTGTTCGCCCGTTACGTGATGCCGATCTTCCAGCAGTCGCTGGATGCGCCGGTGGGATCGAGTGCCTGGGCCCAGCAGAACCGCAAGCAGGTGTTCGGGTCCACGCCCGAGGCCGTGCGTCGCGCGTTTACGGATTTTGGTGCGGCGGTGCCGGAGGACTTCAAGCAGCGCACCTTGGGCGGACGAGACGTCGACACGAAATGATCGTCGACAGAGCGGCTTCTGGGCCGCTCGTCCCGCTGGCCACCACGACGACGGCGGATGAATTGCGCTGCATCAACCTGGAGCAATTCATGGCGTGGGATAATGCTCCATGCTCCAAGGTCTAACCCAAGCGGAGGCTGCCGCGAGGCTGACAGCCGAGGGATCCAATGAACTGCCCCGCGTTGGTCAGCGGCAGTTGCCGCGCATCCTGCGCGACGTGCTGAGCGAGCCGATGTTCAGTCTGCTCCTGGGCTCAGGCGTGATCTATCTTCTCCTCGGGGACACCCTGGAAGCGTTGCTGCTGCTGGTCTTTGCCTCCTTGTCCGTGGCCATCGCCGTCATCCAGGAAACGCGAAGCGAGCACGTTCTCGATGCGCTGCGGGATCTGACCAGCCCCCGCGCCCTGGTCGTCCGAGACGGGGAGCGTTGTCGCATCGCGGGACACGAGGTGGTCCGCGGCGATATCATCATACTGTCCGAAGGCGACCGTGTACCGGCCGACGCAATGCTGCTCGAGGCACGGGAACTGCAGATCGACGAATCGCTATTAACCGGCGAGTCCCTGCCGGTGCGCAAGCAGGCAGGCGGCGAGACGGATGGGCGTCCCGGCGGTGACGACCTGCCGCACGTCTTCTCCGGCACGCTGGTTGTGCGGGGTCAGGGCGTGGCCGAGGTCCGGGCGACCGGGTTGAGGAGTGAGATCGGGCGTATTGGCCAGACTCTGGGCCAGATCGAAACCGCGCCGCCTCGCCTGACCCGCCAGACGAACCGATTGGTGCGTATCGCCGCGACTGGCGGCCTGGGCTGTTGCCTGCTGGTCGTCCTGCTTTATGGCATGTTGCGCGGCGGCTGGGTGGACGGCTTGCTCGCCGGTATCGCCCTTGGCATGTCGATGCTGCCGGAAGAATTTCCCCTGGTGCTCACGGTCTTCATGGTGATGGGGGCATGGCGGATGTCGCGGGTTCGGGTCCTGACCCGCCGCGCCTCGGCGATCGAGACTTTAGGGGAGGCCACCGTCCTGTGCACCGACAAGACCGGCACGCTGACCGAAAACCGCATGTCGGTCGTCGCCCTGTGGGCAGGCGGTGTGACAAGGCAGGTTCAGGATGACATTCCGCTGGAGGGTGCGCTTCAGCGGATCGCCGTGATCGGCTCGCGAGCCAGCGCGCCGGATGCCTATGACCCGATGGATCATGCGTTTCATGAACTAGGAAACCGGGTGATGGGAAGTGGGGCGTTGGCGGGCCCGGTCCCGGCGAGCGGGGCGGACGGGGATTGGATACTGACCCGCACGTATGGTCTGCAAGCTGATCTGCTGGCGGTGACACAGGTGTGGAAACACCAGGCAAGCGACGTGCTTCTCGCCGCCGCCAAGGGTGCCCCGGAAGCAATCGCCGAACTTTGCCGGCTTGATGCTCCGGCCCGAGCAGCCCTGGCGCAGGAGGCCGATCGCTTGGCAGAGGGGGGTATGCGTGTCCTGGCGGTGGCGGAGGCAAGGCTGTCCGGCCCGCTGCCGGAAACGCCCCGAGGCTTCGCCTTCAGCCTGCTCGGCATGGCGGGCCTGGCTGATCCACTACGGCCATCGGTGCCGGCTGCAATTCTTGCCTGCAGGGAGGCCGGCATTCGCGTGGTGATGGTCACCGGCGACTATCCCGTGACCGCGCGCGCCATTGCTCGCCAAGCCGGAGTTGAGGCGAAAGCGGCGCTGGAGGGTTCGGCCATCGAGCGGATGGGGGACGTCGAACTGCGGGATGCGGTGCGGCATGTCAGCGTGTTTGCCCGCATCGTGCCGGCGCAAAAGCTGCGCCTCGTCGAGGCACTGAAGGCCGGAGGCGATGTGGTCGGAATGACCGGCGATGGCGTAAACGACGCGCCATCACTCAAAGCGGCTGACATCGGCATTGCCATGGGCGGACGCGGCACCGACGTTGCCCGCGAGGCGGCCTCGCTCGTGTTGCTGGACGACGATTTTGGTTCGATCGTGCGGACAATCGAACTCGGGCGGCGGATTTACGATAATCTCCGCAAGGCGATGGCGTATATCATCGCCGTCCACATCCCGATTGCCGGCCTGGCGCTGCTTCCGCTGCTGACAGGGCTGCCGCTCATTTTCAGCCCGATCCACATCGCCTTTCTTGAAATGGTGATCGACCCGGTGTGCTCCATGGTCTTTGAGGCTGAAGCCGCCGAAAGCGACATCATGAAGCGGCCGCCACGCGCATCTACCAGCACATTGTTCTCGCAGGCACTGATCTCCTGGAGCCTAATCCAAGGTACCGTCGCCCTGATACCGCTGGCCTGGATCTATTGGGCGTCTCTCCACTGGGGCATGCCCGAGGGCGACGCCCGCGCACTGACTTTCGTCTCCCTCGTGCTCGTCGATCTGGGACTGGTTCTCGTCAACCGCAGGTTCGACAGTTCGATCTTTGAACCGGCCGGAAAAGGCAATCACACCTTGTGGTGGGTTTCGGCGGTAACGGCGGCATTGCTGGCCCTGGTGCTGGTCTGGCCAGCGGGGCGGATGCTGTTCCGCTTCGGCCCCCTGCATGCCGACGACCTTGCCAAGGTGGCCGCGGTCGTCGCCGCCGTGCTTGGCGTCCTTGAATTCCTGAAGCGATTCTGGAGAGCCCACCTGGTTGCCTGAGCGTCGTCACGAGAGGTGCGGCGCCGGTCAGCGATCGGCGCGATCAGCGGCAGCATGCTACCGCGTTACATCAGCCACTACACCAGTAACGACCGGCGCACCGACAGGAACTCTTGCACGGCCGCAACCAGGGCGTCGCACTCGGCGTCACCGATGGGCAATGAAACGGTCATCATGCCTCGGCGGGCGAGCCATATCCCATGCGCAAGCATGTCAAAGAAAAAGAGTTCTTTCAGCTTCGGATCGGATTTCGCAGCGTCCTCGGGACTGCTCACCGAGCCACGCATCGTGTGCACGGCCAGCATCGATCCAAGCCCGGTGAACTGCAGCTTCGCTTTCGCGGCCCGGCAAAGCGCGTTCAACCGCTCGCGTAAATTTTCGCCCCGTGAGTTCAACTGGCGCGCGGCTTCTGGTGTATATACATCGGTCAGGCCAGCCAAGCCCGCGGTCATCGTCAGGATGTTGTTGTTGAAGGTCCCCGCATGCGGCAAGGCATCCGGACGCCTTGGATCGAACAGATCCATGATCTCAGCGCGGCCGCCGAATGCTCCGAACGACATTCCGCCACCGATGTACTTCCCCAGTGTCGTCAGGTCCGGCTTTACGCCGGCCACGGACTGAAGTCCGCCGGGCGCCAGGCGGGATGTCATCACCTCATCGAGGATAAGCAGTGCGCCGACCCGCGTCGTCTCCTGCCGCAGCATATTCAGGAAGGCGGGCGTTGCCGCGATACAGCCCCCGCTGCCGATCATTGGCTCCAGGATTACAAGGGCCAGATCCTCGGTGATCAGCGCGCGGGTCCGCTCGATATCATTGTATGGGGCAAGCACGTATTCGAACGGGACGTTGATCGGCGAACCGCCCGAGGCGAAACCGAACACCGCCCCGTGGTAGCCGCCATTGAATACCAGGATCTTTTTTCGCCGGGTGAAGATGCGGCCAAGCGACATGGCCAAAAGGTTGGCTTCGGTGCCGGAGTTGGTGAAGCGCACCCGGTCCAGGCCGAAGCGTTCACACACAGCGCGGGCGAATCTGGCTTCGGTCATGTTAGAGGCGCCGAAGCTGATTTCGTTGTCCAGCGCCCGGTCGATGGCGGCGCGGATGACCGGATGCGAGTGGCCATAAATACCGGCGGTATACTCGCCAAGGAAGTCGATGTATTCGCGTCCGTCGGCGTCCCACATGCGGCATCCCTCGGAGCGAACCATCGCCAGCGGGAACGGGGCATAATGCAGAACCGTGCGGGTGTTGCCGCCGGGCATTACCGTTGTCGCCTCCACATAGCGGGCCAAGCTGTTCGGTGCGCTGGTGACGTAGGCTTCCTTCGCCTCATTCAGCGCGGCATCGATATCGGTATTGTGGAGGGCGGTTTCGGTCATCGGCATTTCCGGACGGTTTGGTCTCACCACTGTGCGTGGCGCCCGCCCGGGATGCAACCAGCGGGATGCAACCAGTGGGATGCATCCCTAAGACTTGCATTATGCAATTCTCCAACCTAAGTTGCTTTCATGTTGAAAGCAGTGTCTATCTATCGGCAACTTGGCCCGGGCGCATGCCCTGCCCCGTCGGCCGCGGCCACCATCGGGTTGGCGGGAAATGGACGATATTGATCCTGCATGACGCCTTCCACGGCCGGCCACCCCTCTCTTCGCCCTGAAGTTCAAGTCAGGAGGCTAGCATGACGTCCGCTGTCTTAGAGCGTGCTCCGGAAGTGCGATCACGTCCAAAGCGCCTCACTGCCAGGAAGGCGGCGGTATTCGGAGCCGTCGCACTCATCGGCGCCGGGCTGATCTGGTATGGCTATGGTTACTGGACGGTTGGCCGCTTCATCGAGAGCACTGATGATGCCTATGTCGGCGGCGACGTCACCGTGCTCGCGCCAAAGGTCTCGGGCTTCATCGCCCAGGTCCTGGTTACCGACAACCAGCCGGTGCGGCAGGGCGACCTGTTGATCAAGCTGGACGACCGCGACTATCGCGCTGGGCTGGCGCGGGCCGAGGCGATGGTGGCGGGTCAACAGGCGACGTTGGCAAACCTGGATGCCACGCGACGGTTGCAGGACGCCGTGATCCGGCAGGCGCAGGCCGGCGTTTCAGCGGCCGACGCGGAAACAGTCCGCGCGCGGGACGACCAGGTCCGGTTACAGACATTGTCCAGGACGGCGGCGGCATCCGTTCAGGCTTTCCAAAAGGCTGACGCCGACCTTAAGCAAGCCCTGGCCGGAGGGGAAAAGGCACGAGCGGCACTGGATGCGGCGCAGCAGCAGTTGCTGGTGATCGATACTCAAAAGCAACAGATTCGGGCGGCGCTGGATGCCGCCGCGGCGGACCGGGAGACCGCGCGGCTGAATCTGGAATATACCGAACTCCGCGCGCCGGTTGATGGTGTCGTGGGCAACCGCAGCGCTCGTACCGGCGCCTTTGCCGCGATCGGATCGCAGTTGATCGCCGTGGTTCCGGCGCATGGCTTATGGGTGGACGCCAACTTCAAGGAGAACCAGCTAGCAAGGATGCAGCCGGGCAGGGCCGCAACGGTCTACGCCGACGTGCTTGCCGGGCGTGACGTTCCACGGCCACGTCGCCAGCCTGTCGCCGGCGACCGGCGCACAGTTCAGCGTGCTGCCGCCGGAAAACGCCACCGGCAATTTCACCAAGATCGTGCAGCGGGTCCCCGTGCGCATTTTGCTGGACGGCGAGGCATCGGCAGCTTGGCCGGCTGCGTCCCGGCCTTTCGGTGACCGCCGATGTCGATTTGCGCGGCGGAAAATGAGCGCAACGACGCGCATCGATGCACCGGTGGACGCCACCGGGCTGACGATGAAGCAGAAGGTTTTTGCCTTCGCCACCATGACCGTGGGCTTTTTCATCGCGCTGCTGGACATCCAGATCGTTTCCGCATCGCTGCGCGACATCGGCGGTGGCCTATCCGCCGGGGCGGATGAGATCGCGTGGGTGCAGACAAGCTACCTTATCGCCGAGATCATCGTCATTCCGCTGTCGGGCTGGCTGTCACGGGTCATGTCCACCCGCTGGCTGTTCAGCATCTCGGCCGCGGGTTTTACGCTCACCAGTCTGATGTGCGGATGGGCGTGGGACATCCAAAGCATGATCGTGTTCCGCGCGCTGCAGGGGTTCCTGGGCGGCTCGATGATCCCGACGGTGTTTACCACGGCTTTTTTCTACTTCCAGGGCCATCAGCGGGTGATCGCCGCGGCGACGATCGGCGCCTTGTCATCGCTGGCGCCGACACTGGGGCCGACCGTCGGGCGGGTGGATCACGGACAACTACTCCTGGCACTGGCTGTTCTTCATCAATCTCGTGCCGGGGATATTCGTCACGATCGTGGTCCCGATCATGGTGAAGATCGACAAGCCGGACTGGTCATTGGTGAAAGGCGCCGATTACTTCGGAATGGCGCTGATGGCGGTGTTCCTCGGATGTTTGGAATACACGCTGGAGGAAGGCCCGAGATGGGACTGGTTCGGCGACAGTACAATCCGCGCCACCGCCTGGATTTCCGCCGTCGACGGGAGTGGCCTTTATCTGGCGCAGCCTGACTTTTGAACGGCCGGTGGTCGATCTGCGAGCATTGAAGAGCCGCAACTTCGCTCTTGGATGTTTCTTCTCGTTCATGACCGGCGTCGGAATTTTCGCGACCATCTACCTTACTCCGCTGTTTCTCGGACGGGTGCGTGGATTCAGCGCGTTGCAGATCGGGTTGGCCGTGTTCTCCACCGGCATTTTCCAGATCCTGGCGATCCCTGTGTATACATTCATGGCGCGCCGGGTCGATCTGCGGTGGCTGATGCTGTTCGGCCTGGCGTGCTTCACCTTCAGCATGTGGAACTTTACGCCGATCACACATGATTGGGGCTGGCGGGAACTGCTGATACCGCAGGCGTTCCGGGGCTTTTCCCAGCAGTTCGCGGTGGCGCCGACGGTTACACTGACGCTTGGCGCGATCGCACCGGAGCGATTGAAGCTCGCGTCGGGGCTGTTCAACCTGATGCGCAATCTTGGCGGCGCGATCGGTATCGCCGGATGCGGAACGATCCTGAACGATCGCACCAACCTGCATTTTCTGCGGATGGCCGAACATTTGAATGCATCAAATACCGCAATGATGGAGACGCTTGCGCGGACCGCAGCAAAGGCAACAGCCCTGAGCGGAGGCGACGCGACAATGGGCCACGCCGTCGCGTTGCGGCGGCTATGGACTTTGACGATGCGGGAGGCCCAGACGCAGACCTACGCCGATGCGTTCCTGGCGCTGATGCTGTGCCTGGGATTGGCTACCGTGATGGTGCCGCTGATGCAGAAAGTGGCGCCACCGAAGGCGCCGGTCGCGGACGGGCACTGACGACGCGCGGTCCTAGGCGGACTGCAGCAACGCAATCAGCTTGTCGCCTACGGTGGCGAAGTCCGCACTTTTGGCTATTACCGCGCTCACCGCGGTGGCGGCACGTTCGGCGCTCAACGGACGGTCAATCGCGCTCAAGGCAGCACTTTCCGCGGCTTGCGCGGCACTCTCGGCGATCCACAGCGCGCGATCCGAGGCCGGGTGCGACAACTTGATGGCTTCGGCTGCCTCCCATGCAAGTATCCCCGCAACCTCGGCCGCCGCCCGGTCGGCGGGCTGTCCGTCGGCCAAGGGCATCAACACGCCGGCGCAGCGCCTGACCGCATCGCTTACGCCCGGATGATCGCGGTCCCCAAAGCCACTGTCCGTCAAAATCCAGAAAAGCAGGCGCCAACCGACGCGGGAAAGATCTTTTCCCGGCTCGATGGACGACAGAAAGCGCTCCGGCCAGGTCTTTGCTAGCCCGTTGGGCAGCCCCTCGAAGATCACATCCTCCAGCCACGCCAGCATCTCGGGGATGCCAAGCTCACTCTCGAAAGCCTCGTGGGAGGCGCCATGAACCGTGCAACCGACCGCGCAGCCCTTTCCTGCTTCCCAGTATTGCCCTTTGATAATCTCGTCCGCCGCGCCATGGCCTTCCACCCGCGCGAGATACCGCGCCTTGATCGAAGGGTCGGAATGATAAGAGAGCATTGCTGAACCTTTGTTTGTTACTGTTCCGTCGCATCGGCTCGCAGCGAGGCCTGCAGACCGGCGCGGTTCAGATGACGGAGAACTTCGGCCACGGCCGGCTCTCCTTCCTCAATCATGTAGGACAATGGGGAGCGTCCGGAAAACGGTTTGCCTCGGACGCGCCGGTGAAGCCAGGCCCGGTCGTGCCCGGACGCCAGAAGCGCGCCGTCGACCTCAGCCGGATAGGACAAGAGGCGCTGCTGCTTGGTGACCAGCCGGAATTTTGGTCGTTTGCCTGAGTTGCCCAGCTTCCCGGGAAACTCGATCAGGTTCAGCGCTTCAGCATCGGACACTTTCCACCGCTCCATCAACGACCAGAATTTGGCGGCCGGAGAGGTTGCAGGTCCCATACGGAATATTGTTGCACGAAGCGCATCGCCACGCCATCGCCACCTGATCGTCCGCCTCGATTACGGCCGCCGCGCCGCAAGCGATCACTTCGCAAGGCTTTGCGGTGGCATTCCGCTCCCGCGCCTCCCACATCGCGCGCATGTGCGGACGATACGCCAGCTATCTGCCCCCGGAGATGATCGCCCGACTCTTCGGGACGGTAAACCAGCCTCCTGGCCTTAAGCCTAGCTGGAACGTGGCACCGACCGATGAGGCGCTGGTCGTTCGGGGTGATCCGGCACACGGGCGGACGCTTGACGTCCTGACATGGGGTCTGGTCCCCTATTTCACCAAGGATCTGAAAACGGCGCGAAAGCCGATCAACGCCCGGGCGGAGACGGTGGCTCGCTCGTCCATGTTCAAGGCCGCGTTCGCAAGGCGCCGGTGCCTGGTGCCCGCCGCGGCCTATTATGAGTGGCGCACCGACCCAAGCGGCAAGGTTCCTTTCGCGGTCGCGCGCCAGGACGGCGATCCGGTGGCCTTCGGGGGGATCTGGGAAAGGTGGAAGGCGCCTGACGGCAACATCCGGCAGACGTTCTCGACGATTACGACCGACGCGAACCGCCAGTTGTCGGCGATCCAGCCGCGCATGCCGGTCATCATCGAGCAGGCCGACTGGCCAATATGGCTGGGCGAGGCGGACGGCGACGTTGGCGCATTGCTGAGACCCGCGCCGGAAGACATGCTGCTGCTATGGCCGGTCGATAAGAAAGTCGGCAATGTCCAGAACGATGGCCCAGAACTTCTCGAGCCTCATGCACGGGCAGAGGAAGCACCGACGCTGCTATAGCGGTCGCGAACGAACGGAGACTTGGAATGGCGCTCTCGGCACCTGAAATCGTTTCCGCCGCGCGCTGCTTCGGCGGCACGCAGCACGTCTTCCGGCACCGCTCCGAGGTGACCGGAACAGACATGCGTTTCGCGGCGTTCGTTCCACCACAGGGCGCGGCCGCGAAGTTACCCGTGGTATGGTTTCTGGCTGGACTGACCTGCACGGAGGACAACTTTACGGTAAAAGCCGGCGCCCAGCGCGTCGCGGCGGACCTCGGGTTGATCCTGATCGCTCCCGACACCTCCCCACGTGGCGAGGGCGTGCCCGATGATCCTGATGGGGCTTACGATTTCGGCCTGGGGGCCGGATTCTATCTCGATGCGACGCAGGAGCCATGGGTTCGGAACTATCGCATGGAAAGCTACATCATGCGGGAGCTACCGGACTTGATCGCCCACGCGCTGCCCGCGGACAAAAAGCGGCAGGCGATCATGGGGCACTCCATGGGCGGCCATGGAGCACTGACATTGGCACTACGTCATCCTGGACATTTTGCCTCGGTTTCGGCTTTTGCGCCGATCGCGTCGCCGATGAACTGCCCCTGGGGGGAGAAGGCACTCGGTGGCTACCTTGGTGCGAACCGCGCGGCGTGGCGCGGCCACGATGCCTGCGCCTTGATCGACGACGGGGCGCGACTGCCGGCACTTCTGGTGGATCAAGGCACCGCCGACGGCTTCCTGGAGAGCCAATTGAAGCCGCACCTGCTGGAGGCTGCCTGCGAGAAAGCGGGAATCGAGCTGACGTTGCGGCGGCAGGAAGGATACGATCACTCGTACTTCTTCATTTCCACGTTTGTGGAGGACCATTTGCGCTGGCATGCAAAGGCCCTCGCCGGTTCGGCTGCCTGAGCTCTCTCGGGGAGCAGAAGCAGCCTGGCTTCCTGCCCCCGCCGCCAGCGTCGGGATTGACGCTAGCTGGTCCCCTCGATCACGTCACCGAACCGCTCCCACGTCTTGCCCGTCCACTTCTGCAACTGCATCGCCCTAATCGGGTGGAAATTGGTTGGGCTGGTGTTCACCTTGATCCCCGGCAGCAAGATCGGGTCATAGGTGTCATGCAGGTTCGCCGCCTGCTTCATGATGTTGGTCCTGGAAAAGTCGCCATTGCACTGCTTCAGCACCTGCAGCATCACCATGCTGACGCCATAGGCAAAGCTGTGGTTGGCATCGGTCACGTCGGCGCCTGGCATATATTTCGTCATGAAGGTGCGCCACTCATTCATGCCGGGGTCGTCCTTGAACGACGGGTCCGTGGGGTCCTTCATATAGCCGGTTGTGATGATCCCGACACCGTTCTCCGGTCCCGCTGGGGTCATGACCGATCCCACCGAGATCGAAACGTTGGTCAGGAAGAAGGTCGGGTGCCAGTCGAGGTCGTGTACCTTTTTGATCGCCTGGGCGGCGAATTTCGGTGTCGCGGCGACCAGCAATACGTTTGCTCCGGACGCCTGCAGCGCCGCTAGCTGGCTGTCCACCGTCGCGTCAGTCGTCTCATAGCTGGCTTCCTTCACCACGACGCTGCTGAACTTGTCGCCCAGGACATCCTTCACGCCAGCCGGATAGTCCTTACCGAAATCGTCGTTCTGGTACAGGATCGCCAGCTTCGCTCCCGGGTGCTGCGACAGCATGTACTTGGTATAGATCTGGGCCTCGGTCCGGTAGCTGGGCTGGTAGCCCATGGTCCAGGGGAAGTGCTGGTAATCGCCCCATTTGTCCGCCCCCGTCGAGATGAACAGATGCGGCACTTTCTTCTGGTTCACATAGCGCTGGATGGCCGTGTTGGACGGAGTGCCGAGCGTGTTGAACAACAGAGCAACCTGGTCTTCCTCAATCAGCCGGCGGACCTGTTCGACGGTCTTGGGTGGGCTGTACGCGTCGTCGTACGAGATGAATTTAATCTTGTGCCCAGCAACGCCGCCTTGGTCGTTGACCATCTGGAAGAACGCGGCCTCTGTCTTGGCGATCACCCCATAGGAGGAAGCCGGTCCGCTGTAGGCGTTGGTGTTGCCGATCTTGATCTCGGTAGCGGTCACACCGGGCAGATCCTCGGCGGACGCCGGCGCGCCAGTGGCCACCAGTGATACCGCCGCCAAACCCGCCAGCAGCAGCGCGGCCAGGTGGCGCCGCGACGGTCCGCGCGAGCCTGGGCCAAATGCCCCTTGATCAACTTCACCCTGGTCAACAGGACGTTGGGCTGTCGGCATATTCATTCCTTGCCTCCCTTTCGATCTCCCCTTTTGCCCGAACCCTTTACTGAGAGGAAGTCGTCCCAAAGGCGGATTGCCGCCGAAGCGGCCTCTGTGCATGCGGCTTGACACAATTTCCCCTATTGTCACGGTCTATTCCTCTTTTTCGACCGCTCAAGCGTGCTACGTCATTAAGATGTGCCTATCGATTCGTCGCCGAGCCATTTGATGAGTGGCAAGTCCGAAGTGGCTCAAGGGCCGCCCGTGGTGACTGCCCGTCGACTGTATGAATGCCCTGATTGCGGGCTGATGCAGATCATGCCCGCACTTCCCGCCGGTTCCCGCGCGGTCTGCGTGCGCTGTGAGGCAGTGCTGCGCCACACCAGGCGAGACCCGCTCTTGCTGCCGTTGGCGCTCAACATCAGTGCCCTGATCCTGTTCCTGTTAGGGTCGACCCTGACGCTTATGTCGGTCAGTACGGCAGGGCAGCAGCGCGTTGCCGAAATCGTCACCGGCCCGGTTGAGATGGAGCAGTATGGGCTTTGGGAAATCTCGGTGGTGGTGCTGGTCACCACGGTAATCGCGCCGCTCGCCCGCGTCGTGTGCATGTTGGCAGTTCTGCTGGGCTTGCGTCTTGCCCATCCGCCGGCGGAATTGCGCACCATCTACGCCTGGGTCGAGCATCTGCGTCCCTGGTCTATGGTGGAAATCTACCTGCTCGGCCTGTTCGTGGCCTATGTGCGACTGAGTGGGATGGCGGTCGTCGATCTGGGGCCGGCAATCTTCGCTTTGGGCGGACTGATGGTCATCATGGTGCTTGCCGACTACACCTTGGATGATCAGGCGGTATGGGAGGCGATGGAGCCGCGCAATCGCCGGGTGCGCCGCACGTTGGATTTGAATCCAGCGACCGCCGACCGGCCCTCGCCAAACCAGCACCGCTGGCGGATTGGCTGCGACACCTGCGGGCTGGTGAGCCGCGCCGCCCCCGGGATGCGCTGCTCGCGATGCGGGTTCAGGCTGCACGACCGGAAGCCCGCCTCGCTCCAGCGCGCCTGGGCGTTCGCGCTGGCGGCGGTGGTACTTTACATCCCCGCCAATGTTTATCCCGTACTGACCGTGGTGCGGTTGGGCGCCGGGCAGCCAAGCACGATTCTTGGAGGGGTGCGCGAGCTTATCGAGGTCGGCATGTGGCCACTCGCCGCGCTGGTTTTCTTCGCCAGCGTCGCGGTGCCGGTCCTGAAGCTGATCGGACTTGGCATTCTGCTGATCTCCACACATACCGGCACCGGCTGGGGGTTGCATGACCGCACCGTGCTGTACCGCATCGTCGATGCAATCGGGCGCTGGTCGATGATCGACATCTTCATGGAGTCTATCCTGGTGGCACTGGTGCAGTTCGGCCAGGTGGCGAGCGTATATCCCGGACCGGGAGCAATCGCCTTCGCCGCCGTCGTGATCCTGACGATGCTTGCCGCGCATAGCTTCGACCCCCGCCTGATGTGGGACAGCGCCCGCATGAGAACCGAGACAGCATGAGCGACCGCCCTCCCTCTCAGAACGCCGCCTCAGGTGGGACCGACCCATCAGCGCCTCATCCGACAGCGGTCGTACGAGGCAAAATTGATCACAAGTGGCGGCCGTCGTTGATTTGGGCCATCCCGGTCGTGACGGTCATCATTGGCGGTTGGCTGTCCTGGCGAACCTTGTCGGAGCGTGGGCCGCTGATCACCATCAGTTTCGAGACCGCTGAGGGCCTGCAGGCGAACCAGTCCCACGTCCGCCATAAGGACGTCGATATGGGTGTTGTGCAGAAGGTCGGACTGACCCCTGACTTGAAGGGCGTCCAGGTAACCGTCCGGATGAACCGGGAAGCCGAACCGCTGCTGACCGACAGGGCGCAGTTCTGGGTTGTGCGTCCCCGCTTCTTCGCCGGGTCCATCAGCGGACTACAGACCCTGTTCTCCGGGTCCTACATCGACCTGCTGCCCTCGGCGGAGGGCGGCGAACAGAAGCGCGATTTCATCGGGCTGGAGAATCCGCCGGTGCTGCAGTCGGACGTTCCCGGTAGAACCTTCCTGTTGCAGGCCAATCGCATCGGCTCGCTCAACCTTGGCTCGCCGATCATGTTCCGAGACCTGGAGGTCGGTGAGATTCTTGGTTGGGACGTCGGGGAGATGGCGCGCAACATCACCGTCCATGCCTTCGTGCGCGAGCCGTTCGACAAGTATGTGCACGATAACTCGCGGTTCTGGAACGCCTCGGGGGCAAAGATCGCGCTGAGCACGAGCGGCTTGCAGCTCCAGATCGAATCGTTGCGTGCCGTTTACTGGGAGGGATCGCGTTTGAAACGCCCGACGATCCGGCTGTCACCGCCGAAAGCGACGCCAACCATGAATTCCCGCTGTTTCTGTCTGAGGACGCGGCCAGTTCATCGGCCTTCAAGCGCAGCGTTCCGTTCGTTGCCAACTTCAATGGATCGGTGTCGGGCCTGTCCGCGGGATCGTCCGTTACGCTGCGCGGCCTGAAAATCGGCGAGGTTTCCAATGTCTCCCTGGTCTACGACCGCGTGCAGGACAACGTCGTGGTCCCGGTGCACTTCACGTTGGAGCCGGAACGAATCGCCATGCTGGAACTGCCGACCGGCGGCGGGCTCGATACTCGGATCGAGGACCTGGTGAAGCGCGGGCTGCGCGTGAAGCTGGAGTCAGCCAATATCATCACGGGTCAGAAGCAACTGGCACTGGATGTTTATCACGATGCAGGGGCCGGTCAGCTGGCAAAGCAGGGTGATGCATACGTCATCCCTGTCCTGGGCGGCGGCTCCGATGACGTAGCGACCGCGGCGACGAACCTCGTCAACCGCCTGAGCGACATCCCGTTCGCCTCTATCGGGAGGAATCTTGATGAGACCCTGACGGGGGTCAACGCCCTGGTGAACGACAAGCAGCTTGGCGAATCGATGTCCGCGCTGCGATTGACCATCGCCAGCACTCAGGCACTTGTAGACAACCTCAACCGCGGCCTGACGCCGGCCATGCAGCGGCTTCCAGCCATCGCCTCCGGGCTGGATGACTTAGTCAAGCGCGCCGAGAAGCTGATTGGCTCGCTCGAGAGCGGCTATGGCGGCGACTCCCGCTTCAGCCGTGACGTCAGCCGCATGTTGTCCCAGTTGTCCGATGCCGCCCGTTCGATCCGCGTGCTGGCCGACCTGCTGTCACGTCATCCGGAGGCGCTGATCCGCGGGCGCACTGACCAGGGGGTTCAATGAGGTTTTCTCGCCGCGTCGCCTTGCTCGCCCTGGCAACCCTGCCGGCTTCCTGCTCGTCGCCGAACCCGACTCTTTATGTCCTGGCACCCGTCCCCGGACCTACGCATGCAGGTGCGCCGAAGGTTGTTCAGCTGCGGGCCATCGCCACCGCCCACTACCTTGAGCGCTCGCAGATCGTGCGATCCTCCGAGGGTTACCGCATGGACGTGCTGTCCAATGAGTGGTGGGGCGAGCCGCTCGATTCGATGATGAGCCGCATCCTGGTGCAGGAGCTGAACCAGCGGCTGCCGGGCAGCACCGTTTATGGTGACAGCGGTGCTATCTCCACACCATCCGATGCAACCGTGGAGATCAACCTGCAGCGCCTGGACCTGAACCGAGACGGCTTGGTGCTTCTCGCCGCCCAAATCGCGGTCGATGGAAAGCGTGCCGCTTCGCGGGGGGTGACGCTCACGGTTCGGCCAGCGGACGCGACCACACAGGCCCTGGTGGCCGCGATGAGCGCTGCCCTTGGCCAGATGGCGGACGCGGTCGCTGCAATGTTGGCAAGCGGTAGCGGGCAGATGGGAGTCCGGCTCCGAACGGGCGCTTCGCGCTAAACGCGGCAATGGGTGCCCGGAGGTTCGGTTGGGGGTCGGAAGATCTCCGGTCTAGGCTCGAATTCCTGAAATCCAACCTCAAAACCCTGCCCCACCTGCTGAACTGCTTCGTGATTCGGCAGCGGCGAACGCTTCGCTTCCACGGACGTTTGGCAGCGCGATGTCTGATGATCGACTGCTTCCCAGCCGAGGGTCCCACGCTGCCGGCAAGAGGCAAGGCCAACCGAAATCGGAAAATGGCCTGGGTCTGGAGCGTAATTCGAGCAGGTGGAACCACCGGAACGGTGAACCACGCGAGCAAACACAAAGCGCGAGCGGCGCTGGCGAACCAGCGCGAACGGCAAGCGCTCCCGCCGCCCAAGCCGGCCGGAAATCCTCCTCCGGGCAACCCGGAAAGTTCGCTGAGCTCGACGGACTACGAGGCGTGGCGGCACTGGTTGTCGTGCTGTGGCACTTTGCCTTCGCTTTTCTACCTGATCGGATCGGCATCGTCCCCGACTTCGATCCGGCCAGGGGATTGGTTGGCAGTCCGGCCTTTGCGCTGATCGACGGGCCGGGCGCCGTGATGCTGTTTTTCGTCCTGTCGGGGTACGTCCTGCCGCTGGGCTATTTTCGTTCCGGGCGGACCGACGTGGTGATGCGTGCCATCGTCAAACGCTGGTTTCGCCTGGCTGGCCTGACTGTCGCGGCGGCGGTCGGCTCCTACCTGCTTTTCAGATTCGGTCTGTATTATTATCGCGATGCGGCGCGCTTCACCCAATCGGAATGGTTGAGGACCTTCGGCGGCGGCGACAAGGGTCAACTTCAGCCATCACTCCTCAACGCGGTGCTGGAAGGAGCCGTGTTCGCGTTTCTGCGCGATGCCAATGTCTACGATCCGGTGTTGTGGACCATGCGCGATGAGTTGTTCGGAAGCCTGATGACATTCGGCCTGTGCATGTTGCTGTGGCGCTTCCGGACCTGGGCCGGGGTGGTCCTCCTGCTGGGGGTAGCCGCGGCAACGCAGTATGTCGACCCTCGCCTGGTCGCCTTCGTCGCGGGACTCACCTTGTGCTGGACAAATGCCCGGGGGGCGCTTTCGGTTCACCGATGGGTGGCGCCGATATGCCTCCTGCTCGGCTTCTTCCTGTTTGGCTACATCGAGCCTCGTGGGTTGTATGCTCGATTCAGCTTTCTAAACGACCATTCCGCATGGCGTTATGACCGGATCTGGTTGCACACGCTGGGCGGCGTGTTGCTGATCGTCGGCTTGCTGCGAAGCGAATGGGTTGGACGTATGCTTGCTTCGGCTGTTGGACGGCTTCTGGGACGGCTCTCGTTTCCGATCTACCTGTTTCATTTCCCAGTGCTCTGTTCCTTGTCTTGCTGGCTGTTCCTGGCTGTGAGGCCCGCCCTCCCGCACGGGGCCGCATTGGCGGTGGCGGCGTTGGGAACGGCCCCGGCGTTACTGGCGGTAAGCTACGCCTTCGCGCGGATGGATGAGATCTGGCTGGCGCAGATCAATCGGGTCGCGCGGCGGGTGATCACGTCGCCCGCCTGAGCGTCCGAGCATCGGCTTAAATTCGGGCTAGATCGATCGTCACGGTATGGTCGAGCGGACCGTGCCCGCCTCCGAAGCCCGGCGCCGCGGTGATCGCGGCCCTGACATACAATCGTGCTCGGAGCACCGCCTCGCGCAGCGCGAGACCCTGCGCCAGCCCCACCGCGACGGCCGAAGCCGTGGTGCAGCCGGTTCCATGTGTGTGCCTTGTCGCGATCCTCGGTGCGGCGAAGGCTTCCGTTTCCGCCTCGGTCGCCAACAGATCAATCACTGTCTCGGACTCGAGGTGGCCGCCTTTGAGCAATACCGCCGGCACGCCCATCGCCAGGATCGCGGCGGCGGCTTCCGCCATATCGTCCGCGGTCTTTATGGCCAGACCGGTAAGCGCTTCGGCTTCGGGCAGATTGGGAGTGACCACGGCGGACAACGGCAACAGCCGGCGGCGCAGGCTGTCCACCGCATGGGCGGCCAGCAATGCCTGCCCGCCTTTCGCGACCATCACGGGATCAAGCACCACCGGTACATCAGGGGCAAAATCCTCCAGCGCGTCGCACACCGTGCCGATGGTCGCAACGTCGCCCAGCATGCCGATTTTGATGATGTCGGCGCCGATGTCGCCAAGCACGACCTCGATCTGCTGGCGAATGAAGTCTGCCGGGACCGGCAATACACCGTGCACGCCGAGCGTATTCTGCGCGGTCAGGGCAGTAAGCGCTGTCGCCGCGTATCCGCCTAGCGCCGTGATCGTCTTGATGTCGGCTTGGATGCCCGCGCCGCCACCCGAGTCCGAACCGGCTATGACCAGCACCCGGCCCTGCATCATGCCATGCTTTCCATCACAGCGGCCCCATTCGTATGTTCATTTCAGTGCGCTGATTCCCGCACGCGGGCTGCCTCGGCGATCATCTCGCATAGCGAGTCAACGACCGCCGCCACCATGGCGCTGTCCTCGCCTTCAGCCATCACCCGCACCAGAGGCTCAGTGCCACTCTCACGAATCAGCACGCGGCCGGTGCCGCGGAGCCGCATCTCGGCATCCGCGATGGCGGCCTGCACCTTGTTGTCCTGCAGCGGCGACGTTCCGCTGAACCGCACGTTCTTCAGACGCTGCGGCAAGCGCTGGAACACCTGCAGGACCTCCGAAGCGGGACGGTCATGGTGAACCAGCACGGCCAGCACCTGAAGCGCCGCCAGCAAACCATCCCCGGTGGTGGCGAAATCTGACAGGATCAGATGACCGGACTGCTCGCCGCCAACGTTCAGCCCTTCGGAGCGCATATGTTCAGCCACGTAGCGGTCGCCGACCCTGGTGCGATGGAGTTGCAGGCCCTGGGCGGCAAGGTGCCGCTCGAGGCCGAGGTTGGACATCACGGTGGCGACTACTCCGCCGCCGCGCAAGGTGCCTGCCTGGTGCCAGGACTGCGCGATCAGCGCCAGGATCTGGTCACCGTCCACGACTTCGCCGCCCTCGTCGGCAATGATCAGCCGGTCAGCATCCCCATCGAGTGCTATGCCGAGATGTGCCCCATGCTCCAGCACCTTGCCGCAGAGGAACTCCGGCACGGTGGAACCGCAGCCTTTGTTGATATTGAACCCGTCCGGTCCGACACCGACCGGGATAACGCTTGCGCCCAGTTCCCACAGCACTGTCGGCGCCACCTTGTAGGCCGCCCCATTGGCGCAATCGACGACGATTCGTAGGCCGTCCAGTCGCAGTCCACGCGGGAAAGTTGCCTTTGCAACCTCGATATACCGGCCGGCTGCGTCGTCAAGCCTGGCCGCTCGCCCCAGGCGGTGAGATTCCGCCAGCCGGCCGGCAAAGCCGCTGTCCATCAGCGCCTCGATCTCGATCTCCACTTCATCTGACAATTTAGTGCCATCGGGACCGAACAGCTTGATCCCATTGTCCTCATAGGGATTGTGCGATGCTGAGATCATGACGCCGAGATCGGCCCGCAAGGAACGCGTCAGCATCGCCACCGCTGGGGTTGGCAATGGTCCCAGCAGAGTCACATCCATGCCGGCACCGATGAAGCCGGCGGTCAGCGCGGGCTCGATCATATAGCCGGAAAGCCGCGTGTCCTTGCCGATCACCACCCGGTGCCGGTGGTCGCCGCGGGTGAATCGCAGGCCGGCGGCCTGGCCCAGGCGTAACGCGATCCCGGCGGTCATCGGTTCGCTATTGGCTTTGCCCCGGATGCCATCGGTGCCGAACAGGCGTCGTGTGTTTGTCATGCGCTATCCATCGCCACGTTTTGAACCTTCAACAAAACCCATGTCGTTTAACAAACACCACTGGTGTTGGGGAAGCAGAACCGCGTATCAATCGAACAAAGTCTGCCATACGCGCAACGCCTGTACTGTTTCGCGCGCATCGTGTACGCGAAGGATCGAGGCACCTTTGGACACGGCGAAAAGCCCGGCGGCCAGGGACCCGCCCAAACGGCGGCTTGCATCGGGTTCCCCCGAGATCGCCCCGACGAAGCTTTTCCGGGAAACCCCGACCAAAAGGGGGTAGCCCAGGCTGGCGAGTTCCGGCAAGCCGCGCAGAACGGCTTGCGAGTGTGCCGCCCGTTTCGCGAAGCCGATGCCGGGATCGATGGCGATCTGCTCCGGCAAAACCCCGGCTTCGATCGCCGCCTGAATGCGCAGCAACAGTTCCGCTCGTACCTCGCCCAGGACGTCCTGATAGATCGCCTCGGCGCTCATGGTCGCCGGGGTGCCTCGCATGTGCATCAGCACGATCGGGCATGCATGATCGGCGACCACACCAGCGGAAAGCGGGTCGTGGGCGAGTGCGGAAACATCATTCACGATACGCGCGCCGGCGCCGAGGGCCGCACGCATCGTGCCGGCGTTTCTGGTATCGATCGAGACAACGACTCCCGCCGCCGCAAGGGCGCGGACAAGCGGCAGTACCCGTTCCTGTTCCAGGTCCGGAGGTACGGGGTCAGCCCCAGGGCGCGTGCTTTCGCCGCCCACATCCACGATGTCGGCGCCCGCTTCCGCCATCGCCAGGCCAGCCTCGATCGCGCCGGCGACCGAGGTCTGAAAACCTCCGCCGCTGAAACTATCGGGTGTCACGTTGACAATTCCCATCACGCGAGGGCGATCGAGCTTGAGACCGGCCCATTCAGTCACATGTTGTCGAGCAGGCATGGAGGCGTCCCGAATAGCGTTTAGCAGGGGAGGCGAGTCGCGGTCGCTGGCGGCTTCAAAAGCGTTGCAGCGCAACCGCTTAGAGGATGGCAGCCCGGCAGCCTACCGCGCGTTGGAGCGGCACGTGCCTGTCGTTTCGGCACGGGTTGCACAGGGAGGGATCATAGAAAGATTTTGGGCCACGCGCCCTGATGGGTGGTGTAGCTTTGTATCGTGAGCAAGAGAGCAGGAACGGAATCGATACACGTTAACGGTTTATTAAGAGTATCCGTGTATTACAAGCACGTCGGTGCCGTTGCCATACGAATCCGGCGTATGGCTTGGAGACGGGATTTGGCGCAGCCACCGGCCACCAGACTGCCAGTCCCCACGGTGCGGGTTCCCACGGTGCGGGTTCCCACGGTGCGGGTTCCCACGGTGCGGGTTCCCACGGTGCGGGTTCCCATGGTGCGGGTTCCCACGGCGCCACTACCGACGGCGTCAATCCCCAGCGTGGCGAGCCCCGGCTTATTTCGCAATCTTGGGCGGCCCCATTCGCTTCATCGCTTGATCGCGCGCTACCGACGGGTCATCCGAGCAGGGCAATATTTCTCCGCCTCCCGGATTTCGATTTTTTGTAGTCCATTTGCGAATTGTCTTGAAAAGCGAGGCGGTGGCTTTCACTATTCCGTGATTGGCGGAGTTGCCGCGATTCTCTTGGCTCTGGATATGCCGGCGGCCATTCCCTGAATGACAAGTCTTCAGCCTCGATGCCTGAGGGGCTGCTCCCGGTGCTCCGCACATGGAAGCGAAGAGTGCGGCTGCACATGGAGGCGATAAATGACGCTTCAGTCCACAAGTGCCGGCGATGGTTTCAAACCGGCAAAAGAAAGAACCACGCGGCTTTTCATGAGTTCGATGCAGACTTGCAAGTCCCCATCACACTTGCGGATGTCAGAATGATCCGAATCGACGAAAACATTCACGCGACGCATCCCCTATACGCTACGGTTGCACCCATCTTGCATAAGCAGAAGCAGATGCGGGCCCAGCCGGCCCACCACGGCATCACCCCTAAGAAAGGAGCGGCCGATGCAGACGGTCGATGACATCTTCACCGCCTATGCGAAGACCTTCGAGGCTCATCGTGAGGCCGAGATGTCGCTGGCGGAGTATCTGGAGGCCTGTAAGAAGGATCCCTTGGTCTACTCCACGGCGACCGAACGGCTTCTAGCCGCGATCGGTGAGCCGGAAATGGTGGACACTTCGAAAGACCCACGCTTGGGCCGGATCTTTATGAACCGGACCATCCGGGTCTATCCCGCGTTCAGCGAATTCTACGGCATGGAAGAGACGATCGAGCGCATCGTTGGCTTCCTGCGCCACGCCGCCCAGGGTCTCGAGGAGCGCAAGCAGATCATGTATCTGCTCGGGCCGGTCGGCGGCGGCAAATCGTCGTTGGCCGAGCGGCTCAAGGCACTGATGGAGACTTTCCCCATCTACGTGCTGAAAGCCGGCAATGACCTGTCGCCGGTGTTCGAAAGCCCGCTGGGCCTGTTCGATCCCGAGCGGATGGGACCGTTGCTGGAAGATCGCTACGGCATTCCACGCCGGCGCCTGACGGGCCTCATGAGCCCGTGGTGCATCAAGCGGCTGGATGAGTTCAATGGCGACATCTCCAGGTTCCGTGTCCAGAAGCTGGTTCCGTCGCGACTGCGCCAGATCGGCATCGCCAAGACCGAACCCGGCGATGAAAACAACCAGGATATCTCCTCGCTCGTCGGCAAGGTCGACATCCGCAAACTGGAGATGCACGCCCAGAACGATCCTGATGCGTACAGCTACTCAGGTGGGTTGAACCGAGCGAACCAAGGTATGCTCGAGTTCGTCGAGATGTTCAAAGCGCCGATCAAGATGCTGCATCCGCTGCTGACAGCGACGCAGGAAGGCAACTACATCGGCACGGAAAACATTGGCGCGATCCCGTTCCAGGGGATCATCATGGCGCACTCCAATGAGTCGGAGTGGCAGACCTTCAAGAACAACAAGAACAATGAAGCCTTTATCGACCGTATCTACGTCATCAAGGTGCCCTACTGCCTGCGGGTGACCGAAGAGCAGAAGATCTATGAAAAGCTCGTCTCCCGTTCGGAACTGGGAGAAGCCCCCTGCGCTCCGGCCACGCTGGAGATGCTGGCCCGGTTTTCGGTGCTGACACGGCTGAAGCGGCACGAGAATTCCACCGTGTTCGCCAAGATGCGGGTCTATGACGGCGAAAGCCTGAAGGAAACCGATCCGCGCGCGCGTTCCTTGCAGGAATACAAGGATACCGCCGGTGTCGAGGAAGGCATGGATGGCGCTTCCACCCGCTTCGCATTCAAGGTGCTGGCGGCAACGTTCAACCACGACACCACTGAAATCGCCGCCGATCCGGTGCATCTGATGTATGTGCTGGAACAGTCGATCCGGCGGGATCAGATGCCCCAGGAAACCGAGAAGCGGTACCTGGAGTTCATCAAGGGTGAGTTGGCGCCACGTTACGCCGAATTCATCGGCAACGAGATCCAGAAGGCCTACCTGGAATCATACCACGACTACGGGCAGAACCTGTTTGACCGCTATGTCTCGTACGCTGACGCCTGGATCGAGGACATCGATCACAAGGACGCGGACACCGGACAGTTGCTGAACCGGGAACTGCTCAACCAGGAGCTGACCAAGGTCGAAAAGCCGGCGGGCATCGCCAACCCCAAGGACTTCCGCAACGAGGTGGTAAAATTCAGCCTGCGGGCTCGGGCAAACAACAACGGCAAGAACCCGTCCTGGACCAGCTACGAGAAGATCCGCGACGTGATCGAACGCCGTATGTTCAGCCAGGTGGAGGAATTGCTGCCCGTCATCAGCTTCGGCTCGAAGAAGGACAGTGATACCGAAAAGAAACACACCGAGTTCGTCGACCGCATGACGGCCCGAGGCTACACGGAACGGCAGGTCAGGCGGCTCGTGGAGTGGTATATGCGCGTGAAGCAGGCGGGTTGATACCCGCCGATCATCCGAGAGGCCTGACAGGCACATTATGCACATAGTCGACCGTCGCCTGAATCCGAGTGGGAAAAACCTGGCGAACCGCCAGCGCTTCATGCGCCGTGCCAAAGCGCAGATCCGGAAGGCGGTGCATGAAAGTGCCGGCAACCGGAGCATTAAGGACGCCGACGAAGGCGGTGAAGTCGTTCTGCCGGCGCAGGGGGTGCAGGAGCCCTCGTTCCGGCGGAGTTCGTCTGGCGGCATCCGCGATCATCTGTTGCCCGGGAACAAGGAATACGTCACCGGGGACACCATCCAGCGGCCACCCGGCGGCGGCGGCGGCAGCGGGTCCGAAGGCAGCCCCGACGGCGAGGGTGAGGACGACTTCCGCTTCGCTCTCTCACGCGATGAATTTGTCGATCTCTTCCTTGAGGATCTTGAACTACCCGATCTGGCGAAACGCCGCGTGGTGAATGCCGAGGCCTTGGTCTATCACCGCGCCGGCTATTCGGTCAGCGGTTCACCCGCCAACCTGGCGCTGAACCGGACCGTACGGAACAGCATGTCCCGCCGCATCGCCCTGCGCCGGCCCAAGCCCGAGGAACTGCAGGCCCTGCTCGATGAAATTGAAGCCCTCGATCCCGCCGAGGAGGAAAAGCGCGTCGAACTGCAGGAAGAATACGCCCGCAAGAAACGCCGTACCGGCGTTATCCCCTACATCGACCCACTCGATGTGCGTTACCGCCGGTTCGAGTCGCACCCGAAGCCAGTCGCCCAGGCGGTGATGTTCTGTCTCATGGACGTTTCGGGCTCGATGACCGAGCACATGAAGGACCTGGCGAAGCGGTTCTACGTGCTGCTGTACATCTTCCTGAAGCGGCGGTACAAGAACGTGGAGGTTGTGTTCATCCGCCATACCCACCAAGCGTCCGAGGTCGATGAGGAAACCTTCTTCAACAGTCCCGAAACCGGCGGCACGGTCGTGTCAACGGCGTTGGAGGAGATGCAGCGTGTGATCGAGGAGCGCTACAGCCCGGACAACTGGAACATCTACGCCGCTCAGGCATCGGACGGTGACAACACCGCCAGCGACAACGACAAGACCGCCGCGCTGCTGACCAACACCCTGCTGCCTGCCTGCCAGTACTACGCCTATCTAGAGGTGGGACGTGACTCGGAGCACTTCCCGCCGGGCTTCATCCGGCGGGACAGTGATCTGTGGCAGACCTACTCCACGATCATTCGGGCCGGTGCCCCCATGGCGATGCGCAAGGTCGGGCACCGTCGTGATATCTACCCAGTGTTCCGGGAACTGTTCGCGAAGAAAACTGGAGCGGAGGCAGCAGCCGAATGAGTTCCACGCTTATCCGGGCAGAACGCCCGCTGTTCGAGGGCTGCGACTGGGAATTCGGCACCATCCAGCGCTGCTACGACGAGATCGAGAAAATTGCCCTGCAGGAGATGGGCCTCGACGTTTACACCAACCAGATCGAGGTCATTGGCACCGAGCAGATGCTGGATGCTTATTCCTCGATCGGGATGCCGCTGTTCTATAAGCACTGGTCGTTCGGGAAGCATTTTTCCCGCAATGAGGCAATGTATCGCGCCGGCATGCAGGGCTTGGCGTATGAGATCGTCATCAACTCCAACCCCTGCATCAGCTACATCATGGAAGAGAATACCGCCATGATGCAGACGCTGGTCATGGCGCACGCGGCGTTCGGCCATAATCATTTCTTCAAGAACAATTATCTGTTCCAGCAGTGGACGGATGCGAACGGCATTCTGGATTATCTGGAATTCGCCAAGGACTACATCACCTCCTGCGAGGAACGGTACGGTGAGGTAGCAGTCGAACGGCTGCTGGATGCGGCGCATGCATTGATGAGCCATGCGGTGCACAAATATCCGCGCAAGCGCGCCGCCGACCTGCGGTCAGAGGAAAAGCGCGAACGCGAACGGCGTGAGCACGACGAGAAGGTGTTCAACGACCTGTGGCGCACCGTGCCTGGCAAGGACAACGTCCGTCACGATCCGACAGCCGCCGAACAGCGCAAGGCGCTTTTGGAACTGCCGCAGGAAAACATCCTGTATTTCATGGAAAAGAGCGCCCCGCGCTTGGCCCCCTGGCAGCGTGAAGTACTGCGCATCGTGCGTATCATCGCGCAATACTTTTACCCTCAGACGCAGACCAAGGTGATGAACGAGGGGTGCGCGACCTATACGCACTACACCATCATGAACCGTCTGCACGAAAAAGGCCTTCTGACGGACGGCGCGATGGTGGAGTTCCTGAGCTCCCACACGAACGTCGTGTTCCAGCCCGAATTCGACGACCGGCGCTACAATGGCATCAACCCCTACGCGCTGGGCTTCGCCATGATGCAGGATATCGAGCGGATCTGCACGCTTCCAACCGCTGAGGACCACCAGTGGTTCCCGCACATCGCCGGCTGCAACGACTCGATGAACGTGCTGCGCGATGTTTGGGCGAATTATCGCGATGAGAGCTTTATCCTGCAGTACCTCAGCCCGAAACTGGTGCGCCATTTCGGCCTGTTCCATGTCCTGGATGACGCCAACGAGCCGAACCTTCGGGTCGAGGCGATCCACGACGAGCGCGGCTACCGCAAGATCAAGCAGGCGTTGGCGAAGCACTATGATGTCTCGTGGAATTCCGCCGACATCCAGGTGGTGGATGTAAATCTCGCCGGGGACCGCCGGCTGATCCTGCATCACCGCGCGCTCAACCGCATCCTTCTGGACGAAAAGGACGCTCGGTTGGTTCTGCAGCATCTGGCGGACTTGTGGGGCTATGACGTGCTGATGAAGGAGATCGACCCTTCCACGGACGCGGTTCTGAAGGAACATGCGGCGTCGCCGAAACCGGGGATCGTCCGGATCGAAACCAGTTAGGTTTATCGCGGCGGTAGCGCGTGGGGCGTTCGAGGCGGTAGCGCGTGGAGCGTTCGCGGCGGTAGCGCGTGGGATCATCACGGCGCAGCCGCGCGGGGATCATCACGGCGCAGCCGCGCGGGGATCATCCGGGCGCGGTCGCGGGCGCTACTCGAAACGCGCCAGGCGAACCGCGGTATGGCCGCGACTTGGCCGCAGGCTCGGCATAACCAACAGGCAATTGTCGTGCGGCGTGCGGATCTCCGTCTCGCCGTCCATCGCTATCAAAGTGTCTCGTCTCGGGATGATGTCGCCGCCCCGGTAGGGTTGTGCGAACGTGAAGCTGGAGGTCATCGCGGTCACCGCGGTCGTTACCGTCGCGACCCGTGACACCGCCACAGGCGGCGCGGGCGGCAGCGGTGCGTCCGGCGGCACAAGATCGAGGTGGCGAAGCAGGCCGGCCACACTCGCTCGCAATACATCCACGGTGGCCTGTTCCCAGTGCTGCCCAGCCTCCACTAGGCAGGCGGCATAAGGCGTATCGGCGCTCGAAAATCGTGGATAGTCAATCAGCCGTCGGCCGTTGACGTGACCATGATCCGCGACCACGAGCGACGGCGTGCCAATAGCCGTTGCCAAAGCCGTACCCTTCGTAGGCGTCCCGCTAAGGATCAAGGCTTCAGACGGCCAAAGCATTGAATGAAGATCCAAAACCACATCGATCGAGTCGACAAAGGGACGGATCTCGCGGGCGCGATCCAGTTCGATCGAACGCCGCGGCCCACGCAGGATGGCGGCATCCCAGACCCTGTTCATGTCCTCGTCGAGGAAGCGTGACGCCGTCGGCCGCTGCGGATCGAATCGTTCAAAAGCCGCGAGATTCAGGAATGCGAAAGACAGCTTCCCCTTGGTCGGGATCAAGCCCGCCCGCAGCAGATCGTCTAACACGATCGCGCCGGCAATCTCGTTGCCGTGCATGAGCGAAAGCAAGGCGACGTGCGGCCCCGGCCGTCCCGAATCGCGAGTAATTATTCCGTTGATCCCTCCGTTGCCCGTCACCCATGGTGCGATATCGGGGGGAAAAAGCCGGACCTTGAACTCAGGCAGTGGAGAGGGAGAGGGAAACGGCATCGCACGCGTCTTAGACGAGTAGTCGGTCGGCGAGTTGCCGGATGAAGCGATCACACGAGGCCAACTGATCTTCCGCGATCCACTCATCCGGCTGATGCGCCTGCGCGATATGCCCTGGCCCACAGATGATGGTTGGGATGCCCGCGTTTTCGAAAAACCCGCCTTCGGTACCGTAACTGACCTTTCCCGTGCTGTTGGAGCCGGTGATTTGCTTGACCACCGCGGTGAGGGCATGTCCCACCGGCAACTCCATCCCGGGCATTTCCAATGCAATGGCATAGCTGAAGCCGCAGGCCGCATCCACGGCCTTCATCGCCGGTTCGATCGTCTGCGCGATCCAAGCCTGCATTCGCTCGATATGTCGATGCGGCGAGTCACCCGGTATGAACCGCCACTCCATGGTGAACTCTGCACGTTCGGGAATGATGTTGAGGATCGTTCCGCCTTGCACCGTGCCGACATGGATCGTGGTGTGAGGGGGATCGAAACCCTCCTCGAATGGGCCCTCGGCCTCTAGCCGGCGCGCCTCCCGGGCCACCCAGGCGATTGCCTCACCGGCGGCTTGCACGGCGTTGACCCCTTTGGAGGGTTCGGCGGAGTGACCTGTCAGGCCACGCACGGACACGTTGAGATTGAGCTTTCCCTTGTGTGCCAGGATAGGAAGCATCCCGGAGGGTTCACCAACGACACACAAATCCGGTCGCAGGCCGGAATCACTCAGATCCTTGATCAGCCGCTGGGCGCCACCGCACCCGACCTCCTCGTCGTAGCTTATGAAAAGATGCAGCGGGCGAGCCAGATTACGCGCCTGAAAGTCGGGAACGGCCGCGAGAAAAGAGGCGACAAACCCCTTCATGTCACAACTGCCACGCGCGAACAGCTTGCCGTCCTGGCGGCGCAGCACAAAGGGATCAGCCGTCCATGCTTGACCATCCACCGGGACGGTATCCACGTGTCCGCTCAGGGCCAGCCCACCCGGTTGCCGTGGTCCGATGATGGCATGCAGATTGGCTTTTTGCCCCGCCGCATCGGAACTGACACGGTATGGCACGCCAAGATCGTCGAGGTAGTCGCGGACGAAGGCGATCAAGGGCAGATTGGAATTGCGACTGGTCGTGTCGAACGACACCAGCCGATCCAGCATCTGGGGCGTTGTCAGCCGGGCTGCGGTTCCGGTCATCTCCATGCCGGCAGTCTATACGGGTGAGCGCGGGCGGCAACCGAGGTGTGGCTGCCGCATCGCGTTCCCGCGGCTATTGGGTCAAGGTCGCTGCCACAAAGCACGCTTGCGACGTTGCTGTTTGCAGGGACCGGAAGCAGCGCCGCCGGTTGAACAGGGGCGCCGATAGCGCTTGCGCCGGCTCCGGGCGGGTGACATCGTTACCGCAACCAGAAAACGAACCGGCGGAAGGAAGGCGACCATGCACGCATCCGAGACCTCGGCCCCCTCCGAGACCACGGACCTGGAGCACGCGACGCTTCGCAAGGTCTATATCCGCCTGATCCCATTCTGTTTCCTGCTCTATATCCTGTGCTACGTGGACCGCATCAATGTCAGCTTTGCCGCGCTGACTATGAACCGCGATCTTGGTCTCAGCGCATCGGTCTATGGCTTGGCGGCGGGGGCATTCTTCTGGGGTTACTGCCTGCTGGAAGTGCCGTCCAACATCATCCTTCAGCGTGTCGGCGCGCGCCCGTGGATCGCGCGCATCATGATCTCGTGGGGTCTGCTGTCGGCATCGACCGCATGGGTAACCGGGCCAACTAGTTTTTTCGTTGTTCGCGTCCTGATCGGGATTGCGGAGGCTGGCCTGTTTCCCGGCCTGCTGCTGTATTTCCACCGCTGGTTCCCGCAGCAGCATCGCGGCCGCGTCGTAGGCTGGTTCCTTACCGGCTTGCCACTGGCCACGGCCATTGGCGCGCCAATCTCCACCGCGTTTCTTCAGATGGAGGGCATCTGGGGCCTGCATGGCTGGCAATGGATGTTTATCGGCGAGGGACTTCCCACCGCGCTGGTCGGCATTTCGGTCCTGTTCTTCCTGACTGAGCGGCCGGCGGACGCAAGGTGGCTGGCTCCGGAACAGCGGGCTTGGCTTGAAGACTCGATAAGCCGTGAAACCCATGCAATCGAACAGGTCCGCAGCTTCGGAATTCTGTCCGCGATGACCAATCCCCGGCTGCTGATCTTGACCATAATTTTCGCGGGCATCGGGGTGGCCGGCGTCGGGACGGTGCTGTTTCTGCCGCAGATCCTGAAATCGATCGGGGTGACCAACACCCAGGCGGGATTGCTGACCTCGCTGCCTTATGTGTTTGGCACGATCGCGATCGTCGTGTGCGGCCATATCTCGGACAAGATGGCCGACCGCTACTGGACGCTGGTGGTCACCTGCGGCCTGGCCACGATCGGCATGATCCTGGCGGCGATGCTGCACAACAGTCTTTGGGTGCTGGCAGCATTCGGACTCGCCACCGTCGGGTTCTACGGCATGAAATCCCCGTTCTGGCCGCTGCCATCGACGTTCCTGACTGGAACCGCGCTGGCTGCCGGGTTGGCCCTGATCAATTCGCTTGGCAACTTCGCCGGTTACCTGGGGCCGATTGTTGTGGGATATGCCAAGGATGCCACCGGCACATTCGAGGCCGGGCTCTACGCGTTGGCGGCCGCTGCGCTGGTTTCGACACTGACCGCACTGGGGTGCGCATTGTGGATGCCGCGCGGTGCGGTGGCGGTGGTCAGGCTTGCACCCGTGAGACGATAAAGGCCCCTCTAAGGCTTGATCTGCGAAGGCGAGCCGCCGAGGTCATGCGACCGATTGAGCCATTGCCTCGGCACAATCGAGGAGTTGCAATCCGTGCGGCAGCGCGCGTGATGTTCGGCCGCGCACCGCAACGTCGCGGACAACCTCGAGCGCGACGTTCAGGACGGCGAAGGTGTAAGGTTTACTAAGACAGGCATGGCCTACCCGTGCCTCCCGCTGCACGCGCTCTGCTTCTCCGGTCACGTAGAGGAAGCCCATATCCGCGAAATCGCCAGATTCCATCAGTTGTTCGGCAACGTCGCTGCCGCGTTCGGCGCCGCGCAAATGCATGTCCAGAACCGCGACATCCGGGCGATACTGGCGGGCCAATAGCACGCCTTCGGAGACCGTGGCGGCCACCCCACAGACGATATGGCCATCATCAATGAGGGCCTCGGCCAAGCAGTCCGCAAGCATGACATCATCTTCGACAACTAAAACCTGCATATTAAATCCTGATTCTTAAAGATATATCACGCCGGCTCACTTCAACGGCATATCAATAACTGATCAGGACCGCAACAAGCCAGCATTTTTAACTTTTGGATCACACGAAAAATTGTGAAACAGCGGACATCAACTGGAGGCAGGAGGATTAGCGTCAAGACGAAGTTGATCTGCCGCGACACTGCGGTGATTGGCCGTGACACTCCTTCGTTAAAGGCCCAGATCGTCGAGACCGGGATGATCCGCGGGCCGGGGTGCACCTGCATCCCAGCGGAACAGCCGAGCGGCTTCGGCGATAGGAAGGTCGTTGATGCTCGCGTAGCGAGTGCGCATCAATCCGCTGGCTGCGAACTCCCAGTTTTCGTTGCCATACGCGCGGAACCAGTTCCCTGAATTGTCGTGATATTCATAAGCGAAGCGCACGGCGATGCGGTCGCCAGCAAATGCCCATAGCTCCTTTATCAAGCGGTAATCGAGTTCGCGATTCCATTTGCGCGTCAGAAAGGCAACAATCCCAGGCCGGCCCTGGAGGAACTCGCTACGGTTCCGCCATGCGCTGTCCTCGGTATAGGCAAGCGAGACGCGTTCGGGATCGCGGCTGTTCCAGCCATCCTCGGCGGCACGGACCTTCTGACGCGCCGTCTCGAGGTTGAAGGGCGGTAGCGGCGGGCGAACGTCGGCCATATTCATCCTTCTGAACCTGTGACCGAAGCCGTCGGCTTCCTCGAAACGTTTGGCGCGCCGTCGATCTCGCGGGAAAGCGGCCCTACGATAGGGCTCACGGAGGATCCTGGACTGGGATGGGCGCAGCGCATAGAGGGCGCCGCGCGTTCCACAACATTACAGAGTCAATTTCCGGCTCAATCGCTCCGGGAGCAGCGCCCCTGGCGCAGGCGGTCGGCGCGCATCAGCCGAAGCAATACGCCTTCGCGCAGCCCGCGGTCGGCGACTATGACATGAGAGGCCGGCCAAACCCGGGCGATCGCCGCGAACACCGCACAACCGGGTAAAACGAACTCGACACGATCAGGGCCGACGCAAGGATGCAGTATCAGCCCCTCCCGCCCCAGCGCTCTGAGACGGGAGAGCGCGTCCGCGGCTTCCTCACTGCACAATTCAATGCCATCGACCGCCAGCCGCCGGTAACGCTCCAGGTTCAGGGCCACACCCGCCAACGTGGTCACGGTGCCGCTGGTCCCGAGCAGACGCACCCCACCGTCGCGGATTTCGCGCGCGATGCAATGGACTTTTTCGAACGCGCTCAACCGTTCGGCGACGTCACTTACCATCGCCTCGAACCCATCCGGTGTGAACCCGGCATCGCCCCAGCGCTCCGACAGGGTAACCACCCCGACAGGCAGCGAGTCGTAGCCGATCAGCGCCGGCTTGCCATTGGTAAGCCGCACCCAGGCGAGTTCCGTCGAGCCGCCGCCGATATCGAACAACAAGGCCCTTCGCCCATCACAGGGCAGGAGCGGCGTGCACGATTCCAGTGCCAACTCGGCTTCCTCGCGGCTCGAGATGATGCCGAAATCGAAGCCGGTTTCCTGCTTCACTCGGCGGAGGAACGCCGGGCCGTTGCTCGCGCGCCGGCAAGCCTCCGTTGCGATAGCGCGCACACCCCGTACCGAGCGTCGCGCCAGCCGAGCGGCACAGGCCTGCAGGGCGCAGATGGCGCGATCCATTGCCGCTTCATTCAGCATTCCTGTGCTGTGAAGCCCCTCACCCAACCGAACGATGCGAGAGAAGCTATCCAGAACGCGGAACCCATCGCCCGAGGGCGTCGCGACCAACATGCGGCAGTTGTTCGTACCGAGGTCCAGCGCGGCGAAGGCGGGTCCGAAGACACGGCGCACCTGATCCCGCCGCACCCCTTGACACTGTGCGGCGGTGTCAAGCTCGGCAGGGGCCTGAACCGGCATCATCCTGCGATTGTTCACCGACTTAGGGTGTCGGGCAAGCACCGAATGCGCCCGCCGCACCCGCTGTCCAATTTTTCATGGCAGGTGGATCTATTTCGCCCCTGTTTCTCGCCGTCGGGCGCGAAGCGATGGATGTCACATGCCAGAGGGTCAGATCAGAAGGTTGAAACCGCCTGAGACTTCGGACCAACTCACCCACTTGCACAAGACAAGTCTCACAAACCGGAACCGGCCTCGGGATCGAGGGCCCGCGGTACTGACACCGGCCGGGAGACCTGCCAGCCACCGCCACCCCTGGTCTTTACCCCCTTCGACGCCATGTGGGCGCGGCGCAACAGCGAGCGCACACCTTCGCCACCCCCCGGAGCGCGGCTTGCGATTCCGATAGAAAACGTCACACGGTGACTATCCGCCAGATCCTGGAACAACCGCCCGGAACACAGCGTTTCGGCGCGTTCGGCCGCGGTCATGTGGTCCATCCCATCCTGCCATATCGCGAACTCATCCGCCCCGACACGAGCAACGATATCGCTCGGGCGAACCACCGCACGCAGTTGGCCGGCCATACGGACCAGCACCCGATCCCCCAGCGCCCGGCCCGATACCTGGTTGACACCGCGCAGATCGTCGATATCGACCAGCACCAACGTGCCCACCATGCCGTCGAGGTCGAGGCGGTCAATGTGGCGGTCCGCCTCATCGATGAACCAGCGGCGGTTTGGCAGCCCGGTAAGCCGGTCAATGCCGATCTGCCCCATGCCGGCACCGATCGCGACCCGCAGCAGCATCGCTACCGCCGCTGCCAAGTCGTGATCGGCCTCGGTCCAGGGCTGCTTATGCGGATCTCGCCACATCAGCAGCCCGCCCGGCCGGGCGGGCGGCAATACCCACGGACAGGCCAGGACCTGACGCTTGTCGGGAGCGAGGAAATGGATCGGATGACTGGGATTACCGCTCAACAGCGAGTGCGCGAAATCGGGCGTGCCCTCGCCCGCCGAGCCTACGCAATAGGCCACGGGAGCCCCCGCCGCCTCCTCACTCAGATCGATGACAGCGAGGCCCTCAAGGTTGGCCGCCAGCCGCAACTGCTCCAGAACCACGACGATGGAGCCATCATAATCGCCAGTAAACGGCACGGCGCTCTCTCCGACTCAAACGATTGCCCAGCAAACTAAACCGTTTTGGTATCGGATTGGTAGTGAATCCGCCTGCTCCAACAATGGGTCCGAGAGTGGGCCGCCAAACGGTGGTTCGCTGGCCGGACAGAACACTCCGGGGCAGCAAGCCCCGGGGATGCGGTCCGCAGTGGCGGCGGTCCGGACATCCGGGGCGATCCGCAAGACGTATCCATATACGGATGCCAGGGGTGAAAGCCGTGGCGCGTATGTATAAGCTGCCGCGTCAAAGATGGGGGAATAGTTATGCGTGCGGTTTGGTACGACCGGCAAGGACCAGCGGACGAAGTGATCGTGAGCGGCGAACTGCCGACACCGGAACCGGGCACCGGCCAGGTTCGCGTTCGATTGGAAGCGTCCGGCGTCAATCCGTCGGACACCTATCGCCGCCGCGGCGCGGTGGCCGGCCGAATACCCGCAGGTCATCCCAAACAGCGATGGCGCCGGAGTGGTGGACAAAATCGGTGACGGCGTTCCGGCCAGCTGGATCGGCAAACGCGTCTGGCTTATACAACGGGCAGCGCAACGGCCGCTGGATGGGCACCGCGGCGGAATACATTGCGCTCGATGTGGATCTGGTCACCGAACTTCCGGACCATGTGTCCTTCGCCGAGGGCGCTACCCTGGGGATTCCCGTGCATGACCGCGCATGGGTGCGTCTTCGCCGCCGGTCCAGTGCAGGGCAAGACGCTGCTGATTACCGGAGGGGCCGGCGCGGTCGGGCATTACGCCGTACAGCTCGCCGCCTGGGCTGGCGCCGAGGTCATCGCGACGGTCAGCTCCGCGGAGAAGGCAGAGCGCGCCCTGGCCGGCGGCGCGGCGCATGTCGTCAACTACCGCACCGAGAATGTCGGCGCCCGGGTTGCCGAGATCACCGGCGGCGCGCGGCGTGGACCACGTGGTCGATGTCGATCTGGGCGGCAACCTGGCGGCCACCCTGGCTTCGGTGCGCGACAACGGCAGCATCGCCTACTATGCGACCAACGGCGCGCTGACAGCCGGAATCGACCTGCGCGCGGCTGATGGGAAGAACCTGACGCGTCCGGGGCTTCGTGCTGCCGACAAGCCCGCATGCCAAGCCGCAAGCGGGCACAATCCGACATCGCCGCATTCGTCCGCACGCCAGGCCGCATCCTGTCGGTCGCCGGAGAATTCCCGCTGTACGAAACCGCCGCCGCCCATGCGTCGGTGGAGGCAGGCGGCAAGACCGGCACGGTCGTTGTAGCCTGCGCTCGCTAGAGTTCCGCTCCAAAGATCGTTGCACTATGGCTCCGTCGAATTGCGCCGTATGTGTCCGGACCGCGACCTGTCGCGCGGTGCGCGCACTCGGTTGACAGCAGGCGCCGCGCCCTGTCCGTGCGGCATTGGAAGCACGCTCCGGCACGACCGAAGACAAGGTGACAGGCAGCTTGACGCGGTCCTGCTTTCCCCTTGGATTCCCGCCGCTGCGTCAGTCGTCTCGCGCGGCGTATTATCGATCAGGAAGGACAGGACATGGCGGAACATCGGCTCGCGCTTATCATCGGCGCCAATCGCGGCATCGGTCTAGGCGTCACGAAGCAATTCCTGGCGCGCGGCTGGGACGTCATCGCCACCGCCCGCGATCCGGAGCGCGCTTCATCGCTGCATGACCTGACGGCCGCGCATCTCGGGCGGGTCTCGATCGCCAGGCTGGACATGAACGACCCGGCGGCGGTGGACGAATTCGCCGGCTCACTCGGTGAGCAGCGGCTGGATGCGGTGCTGGTGAACGCAGGCGTGTCCGGCCCCGAACACCGCAGTGCAAGTGCTGCCACCGCGAAGGAAATTGGCGACCTGATGTTCGTTAACGCGATCGCTCCGATCCGCCTGGCACGATCCCTCGCCACAAAAATCCGTTCGGGGTCGGGCGTGTTGGCGTTCAGTTCTTCCAGCATGGGAAGCGTGTCGCGGAACCCCGGGGGGCATGAACTTTACCGTGCCAGCAAAGCCGCGCTCAACTCGCTGACAGCTGGATTATGGAGTGAACTGCGCGGGCGGAACCTGACCGTGATAACGCTGCACCCCGGTTGGGTGCGGACCGACATGGGCGGCCAAGGTGCGGCGGTGTCTGTCGAAGACAGCGCGGCGGGGATCGTCAAGGTGATCGAACAGCAAAGTGGCGCCCACCAGCACCGGTTCCTCGACTACACCGGTGCGGAAGTTCCCTGGTAGGGCATGCCGGCCGCCAAAGCCGGCGTGAAAAGAACCCAGGCTGCGCTGACCGAGATGGCCTGCCGGGGACGAACCGGGACATAAAGTCAGCAGCCACCGGGCCCCCAGCATGGTCACCGGCGCCAAGCAAGGTTCGATACGATGCACGCGCTGCGACGGACCAGGAAAGTTACCGTTGGTGCTAAGCAGACGCTTGTGTGACAACACGATTTGATTTCTACTAATTCTTTAAGAAAAAGGAGCCAGACGTTGGGCCGTTTCCCTTTGCTCGCGGTGTTGCTCCTGGCCTTCTATTCTGCAAATCCCGCAACGGCGCAGCAGATCCTTGGCTCCGGCTCAACGCTCGCTTTCCCCGTTGTGGCAAAATGGGCTGAAGCGTATGAGAAAACCAGCGGCGTCCATGTAAGCTACCAGCCTATTGGATCCGCGGCGGGTATCGCTGAGATCGCCGCGGGAGTGGTCGACTTTGGCGTCACCGACGCGCCCCTGGTCGATGCGCAACTGCTGCGCGACGGCCTGCTGCAGTTTCCGCTGGTGATCGGGGCTATCGTGCCGGTCGTGAACCTGGACGGGATTGGCCCAAGTCAGCTTCACTTCACCGGGCCGCTTCTGGCCGACATCTTCCTAGGCAAAGTAAAGTCCTGGCGCGATCCCGCGATAGCCGCACTCAATCCGGATGCGACGCTGCCCGACCGGGAAATCCTGGTCGTTTACCGATCCGATGGTTCGGGCACGACCTTCAACTGGGCGGACTATCTATCCAAGGCCAGCGCGGAGTGGAAGGTCCGGATTGGCGCCGGTACCAAGGTCGCATGGCCGGTTGGTGTTGGGGGCAAGGGCAACGGCGGCGTTGCGGAGCGTGTCGCACGGGTCAAGGGTGCGATTGGCTACGTGGAGTTTTCCTATGCGATTCGCGGCAAGCTGACGTACGGGCTGATCCAGAACAAGGGTGGCGCGTTCGTGCCGCCCAACCAAAGCAGCTTTTTCGCATCCACCGAGGGCGTTGACTGGTCCGCCGAGCCGGATTTTCATATTTTGCTCAGTGATTCGCCCCGGCCGGAGGCCTACCCGGTCATGGCAACAGCGTTCGCCCTGATCCGCAAATACAGCATGGAGCCTGCCAAGAACCGCGATCTTCTTGGCTTCTTCCACTGGGCTCTGGAGTTGGGGCAACCGGCGGCAACAAGCCTGAACTACCTGGCCTTGCCACCATCTCTCGTACAACAGGTGCAGGCGTACTGGGAGTCTAAGAGCTTCATTAGACGTCGGATTATCGGGTCCTGGCGCGGTTGCCCGCGCCAGTTTACCGATTGGCTGCCCTCTAAACCTCGACCTCTTCCTCACGTCCGGCACCGCCGTCGTCGTCGCCTTCCGGCTTCGGCAAGGCAGGTAGCGACGCTTCGGTGATCTCGAAGTCCAGCTTGTTGTCCTTCAGCGTCACCTTTACGGCGCCGCCCTTGACCAACTTGCCGAACAGCAGTTCCTCGGCGAGCGGCTTCTTGATATGCTCCTGAATTACCCGTCCGAGCGGACGAGCCCCATACAGCCGGTCGTAGCCGCGTTCCGCCAGCCACTCCTTGGCCGCCGAAGACAGCTCAATTGTGACATTGCGGTCCGCGAGTTGAGCCTCTAGCTGCATCACGAACTTCTCGACGACGCGCCCGACGATTTCCGGCGTCAGACCGGCGAAAGTTATGGTGGCATCCAGGCGGTTGCGGAACTCCGGCGTGAACAGCCGCTTGATCGCATCGTCATCCTCACCCTGCCGGACATCACGTCCGAAGCCGATGGCTTCCTTTGCCATGTCCGAGGCACCGGCGTTGGTGGTCATGATTAGGATGATGTTGCGGAAATCAACCGTCTTGCCGTTGTGGTCGGTCAGCTTCCCGTGGTCCATCACCTGCAGCAGGATGTTGAACAGGTCCGGATGGGCCTTTTCGATCTCATCGAGCAGCAGGACCGCATGCGGGTGCTGGTCGATTGCGTCGGTCAGCATGCCGCCCTGGTCGAACCCGACATAACCCGGAGGCGCACCGATCAAGCGGGATACGGAATGCCGTTCCATGTACTCCGACATGTCGAAGCGGATCAGTTCGATGCCCATGGTGGAGGCCAACTGCCGCGCGACCTCGGTCTTGCCGACGCCGGTCGGACCCGAGAACAGGTAGTTGCCGATCGGCTTCTCCGGCTCCCGCAGGCCGGCCCGAGCCAGCTTGATGGCGGCGCCCAAAGCCTCGATGGCCTTGTCCTGTCCGAATATCATCGACTTCAGGTCGCGCTCCAGGTTCCGCAGCGTTTCCTTGTCGTCGGCCGAGACCGACTTGGGTGGGATGCGCGCAATTTTGGCCACGATCTCCTCGACGTCGCGCAAGGTCACCGTCTTGCGGCGCTTGTGCTCCGGAAGCAGCATGCGTGAAGCGCCAACCTCGTCGATAACGTCGATTGCCTTGTCCGGCAGCTTCCGGTCATGGATGTACTTGGCGGACAACTCCACCGCCGCCCGAATCGCCTCATCGGTATAGCGGACCTTGTGGTGCTTCTCGTAGTTCAGCTTCAGGCCGCGCAGGATCTTGACGCTGTCCTCGACCGACGGCTCGTTCACGTCGATCTTCTGGAAGCGCCGGACCAGCGCGCGATCCTTCTCGAAGTAGTTGCGGAATTCCTTGTAGGTGGTGCTGCCGATGCAGCGCAGGTTCCCGGAGGCCAGCGCGGGTTTCAGCAGGTTGGATGCGTCCATCGCGCCGCCGCTGGTGGCACCCGCGCCAATTACGGTATGGATTTCGTCGATGAACAGGATAGCACCCGGCTGGGCCTCCAGTTCATTGACCACGGCCTTCAGCCGCTCTTCGAAGTCGCCGCGGTAGCGCGTGCCGGCCAGTAGCGAGCCCATGTCCAGCGCGAAGATCGTGGACTTCAGCAACACCTCCGGCACATCGCCCTCGACGATACGCTTGGCCAATCCCTCGGCGATGGCGGTCTTGCCTACGCCCGGATCGCCAACGTACAGCGGATTGTTCTTGGTGCGGCGGCACAGGATCTGGATGGTCCGCTCGATCTCCAGGTCGCGTCCGATCAGCGGATCGATCTTCCCCGCCATCGCCTTCTTGTTCAGGTTCACGCAGTAGTTCGAGAGCGCGTCCTGGCTGCGGCGATTGGGTTTTTCCTCGCGCTCCTGCTCCGGCTGGTTGCCTTCGGGCGTCTGGTTGTTGCTGCCGGCCACCGGCCGCTGCGCCGATCGGCCAGGCGCTTTTGCAATCCCGTGGCTGATGAAGTTCACCGCGTCCAGGCGAGTCATGTCCTGCAGTTGCAGGAAATACACCGCATGGCTTTCGCGCTCGCTGAACAGGGCGACGAGCACGTTGGCGCCGGTAACCTCATCACGTCCCGACGACTGCACATGGATGGCCGCGCGCTGAACGACGCGCTGGAAGCCGGCGGTGGGTTTCGGATCTCCCGGACGATCGGTAGCCAAACCAGCGAGGTCCTTGTCCAGGAACTCGGTCAGGTCACTACGCAGTTTGTCGAGATCGACACCGCACGCTTTCAACACCGTGGCGGCGTCGGTATCCTCTGCCAAGCCCAGCAGGAGATGTTCCAAGGTCGCATACTCGTGCCGCCGTTCACTGGCGAGCGACAAGGCCCGGTGAAGCGTCTGTTCGAGGTTCCGTGACAGCATATCCGACGCTCCTAAACTCTTACGGCCCGGTCAGGGACCTGGTCATTCCCGGGTAGGCGCGACTGGCCTGCCCGTCTCTGGAACACGATGTTGGCGCTAACACGCCGAGCCGTGTTATCATTCCTTCTCGATCGTGCACTGCAGCGGGTGCTGATTCTGCCGTGCCAGGTCCATCACCTGGGTGACTTTCGTTTCAGCCACCTCATAGGTGAAAACCCCGCAAACCCCCACGCCGCGCCGATGAACGTGCAACATGATGCGCGTGGCCTCTTCACGGTTCTTCTGGAAGAAACGCTCCAGGACATGCACGACGAACTCCATCGGGGTGTAGTCGTCGTTCAGCATCAAAACTTTGTACATCGCGGGTTTGCGAGTTTTGGGGCGAGCCTTGACGACGACGCCCGTGTTGGGCCCCTCAGTCGTCCCACCGCCTCGTTTGTCATTGTCGCTCATCGTGATCAAATCCATTCGCCGTCCCGCACTCGACCGCAGATTGCCGGTCGCAAGGCCCCAACATAACCGCCAACCAAGCCAGGCGCCCAGTCCAACCCCAGCCCGAAAACTCAGCCTTCGATCCGGGCCGATCCTGCCTGGCTTCCGGAACCAGCATATCGGTACGACGCGCCCTGATGAAAGGGTATTGGGCCTCCTCGCATCAATCTGTCGTATCGAGACGATTGCGCCGACCGGCCGCAACCGCAAGAGGGTACTTCATCCAATAACCGGGTTGATCCACTACCAGGCCACGCCTGTGGCACATATGGCAGCAGCCGAACCTTGATTTGGCCACCCGAACCTAAACAAAAAGGCCCGGACAAATGTCCGGGCCTTGCTGTAGCCGGGAGACCGCCATTCCGGTTGAAACCCGGGACGCAGTCTCTGGCGCTATGCCCTAAACCACGGGCAGAAGATTTTTACGCAGCCTTGGCGAACTTCTCGACCGCGACGGTCACGCGCGCGGTGATCGGGGCCAGGGCCTGCTCGGTCAGCTTGAAGGACGCATCGGTCAGCTTGCCGGACTCAGCCAGGGACTTCTCCAGGGCGGCACGGGCAAACGAGGATTGCAGTTCAAACGCGTCCTTCAGGGACTTCACGCTGGTCAGCGCCTTGAACGCGGACATGCTCTCATCCAGCGAGGCCTGAGCGGCGGCGGCAAGGTGCTTGGAAAGATCCTGCACGCCTGTCGCCCAGATCTGGCTGGACTTCATGACGGCTTCGATATTGCCTTGGCTGAACGCGACAAATTCCTCGGCGGTCTTCATGGCTTTCTCAACTCCTTCTTTCATTTTCACCTGCGTCGCTTCGAAGCCGGCGGTCGCCTTCGCAACACCTTCCTTCAAGTTCGACGCAGTGCTCTCGATGCTGGCGGTGGTGGCGCTGCTCGCGGCTTCTGCGGCCGGAGCCATCTCGACGATCTTCGATTTGGGCGCGCTGGACATGGTCGTCTCTCTTTCAATGTGAATGAACTAGTCGCTCGGCGGTGGCAGACCTGGGCTTCGCCAAACTGTCCACCCGTAATCTCTTTGTCGCGGGCGCTACTGCTCTGCTGCACTGCAACACTTGCGTGATATAGAAACCTCGCGAGCGTCTATCAAGCGAAAATTGTGCACTGCACAAAATTTCTGCCAAACCCCGCCAATCTCCCGTCCCGCTCTATCAGCCGCCCACCGCGCCTCATGCGAGCATCGGGCCCTAACACCTTCACATTTTACGCTTTTTCGAGCCGTTTTGCGCTGGACTTTCTGTATGAGGAAAACATAAGGTTACATCGCCGCTCTGAAAGGGACATAAATGGCTAGCGTTGCGTGCCGTTTGCGCAAGCAGTTGTTGCACTGCCTGTTGGCCGCTGCTGGCCTGACGTCGTGGGGGATGAGCACCGCGGCGCAAGCCCAAATCGGCTCGGCTCGGTACAGTTCGATCGTCGTGGACGCCACAACGGGCGACGTGCTGGAGGAGGTGAATGCGGATCAGCCGCGTCATCCGGCCAGCCTCACCAAAATGATGACGCTCTATCTGACGTTCGAGGCACTGCGTGACCGCCGCATCGGCCTGGGACAGGCCGTTCCTGTGTCACCCCATGCCGCCTCGATGGAGCCTTCAAAGCTTGGTCTGCTGCCTGGCACCCGCCTGACGGTGGAGGAGGCAATCCTCGGTCTTGTCACAAAATCGGCCAATGACGCCGCTTCGGCCCTTGGGGAGCTACTCGGCGGCAGCGAGGACCGTTTCAGTCAAATGATGACCCTGCGCGCTCGTGCCCTCGGCATGAGCCACAGCACGTTCACCAACGCATCCGGCCTGCCCAACCCTGATCAATGGACGACGGCCCGCGACCTCGCCATCCTGAGCCGGCGCCTGATCAACGATTTTCCTGGCTTCTACCGTTATTTCTCGACCCCGAGCTTCGCCTGGCATCGGCAGATAATCTTCAACCACGACAACATGCTGAGGACCTATCCGGGCGCGGACGGCCTCAAGACCGGCTATACCGAGGCCTCCGGCCACAACCTGGTGACCAGCGCGGTCCGCGGCGGCATTCGTCTTGTGGGCGTGGTTCTGGGCGCATCTTCCAACCCGGAACGCGACATCCACATGGCTTCGTTGCTTGACCGTAGCTTCGAACAGCTGGACGTGCCGATCACCCGCAAGGCCGTCCAGATGGCGTCCCGGATGACGTTGATTTCCACTGCTCATGCGGCCGAGAACATCCGTCCCGCACACCCTCATGCAGCGCCGAATTGGACGGTCCAGGTGGGCACCTTCTCGACCGAGGCCGCCGCGCGCGGCTCCGCCACCTCCGCTCGACGCGAGGCTGAGGCCGGGGAGGTCCGAATTGAGCCGGTCAGGTTGCGGGGCCGGACCATATGGCGCGCCCAGGTCATCGGACTGACAGCGTCCGACGCGCAAGAGACATGCTCAAGCCGTCGAAAGGGCGCCTGCATGGTCATTCGCCCGGACTCCCGTCAGGTCGCCGCGCGATAGGCACCGTGTAACGGCGCGCTCCGTCAGTTTCTTTCTCAGTCGTTACTATCGCCGATCCAGCCGGACGACGCCGCCCGGTGTGGCCACCAGCGCTGTACTTGCCATCCCGATAAACAGCCCGGTTTCCACGACGCCAATCGTGGCCGACAGTTCCCGCTCCAATCCGGCCGGATCATCGATCGCGCCGAAATGGCAATCGAGAATGAGATTGCCGCCGTCGGTATGAAAGGCGACGCCATCGTCAGCCTTGCGCAGGATTGGCCGTGCACCGAGCTTGTCCAACCTGGAAGCGGTGGTTTCCCAGCCGAAAACCACGACCTCGACCGGAAGGGATACGGTAGCGCCGAGCCCCGAAACCAATTTCGGTTCGTCTGCGATGATAATCAGCCGCTCGCTGGCAGCGGCGACGATCTTCTCGCGCAGCAGTGCACCCCCCAATCCCTTTATCAGGTCCAGTGTATCGCGAGCGATTTCATCCGCCCCATCGATGGTCAGGTCCAACCTGGCATGGTGCGCGAAGTCGGTCAGTTCGATACCGCCCTCCCGCGCCTGCCGCGCGCTTCGCTCACTGGTTGCGATCCCGACGATCCGCAGGCCGGCGCGCACCCGGGCGATCAAGCCGTCGATCGCAAACCTGGCCGTGGACCCGGTCCCGAGGCCGACAACCATTCCGTCCTCAACCATGGAAACCGCTTCCATCGCGGCCTCCCGCTTATAGGCGTCGCGGTCATCGGTCATCCGCGCACCGCGCGCAGCACCCGCAGCCAATTTCCGGAGCACACCTTCTCCACCTCCTGCGGCGTCAGGCCGCGGCCCTGCAACGCGGCGACGATTTCGGGATGGCGGGAGAAGTCCGGCATCTCCGAAGCAGCGACGCCGGCGGGAAGATCAGAGCCGATGCCGACATGGTCGATGCCCAAAGCGTCGATCATGCGGAACAGATGGCGGATCATTCCGGGCAGCTTTTCCTCGACCAGAACGGAGATCCAGGCGCCGACCACGCCTCCGGACTCCACGACCATACGGGCGTAGTCGGGGCCGATAAAGCGTGGATGGTCCCCGTTCCTGTGACCTGGCTCCTTCAGGTTCGAATGGGTGCAAAGGAATGGGCGTGTGGCGACGGCGGCGACACCCTTGACCGTATCCTCGGAGCAGTGAGCCACATCCAGGATGATTCCCAACTGGTTCATCCGCCGCACGACATCAGCACCGAAAGAGGTAAGACCGCCGTGCACGGGCGGCGATGTCTGGATATCGCCGGTCTCGTTCACAAGGTAATGGGTGAGCTGGATGCTGCGCACGCCCCGCTCTTCCATTGCGTCCAGTCGATCGAGGTTGCCTTCCAGGAAATCGCAACCTTCTATCGCCAGCACCAAGGCTGGATCGTCAGGGCGGATATCCTCCGGTTCGCGGGCGATACGAGTGCCTGATCGTTCAAAGCTGGTGAGGTAGCTTTCAACAGCTTCCAGGCACTCGCCGGGATCGGGATCGCGGAACTTTTCCAGCCGGAAGGTATCCTTGTTGCGCCGGATCATCGGGATGTCGCCTATGGCGGACACGACCGCGGCAGCGACACCGGCTGGGCGCATGGATGCGAGCACGGCGCGATCGACATCGCCGGTTCGGCGCGGCCTGCCCGCATGAGTATGCATATCGATGATCATGAAGTCTTCTTTATCCCGTCAAGCCAAGCTCGTCACGATTGCCTGCAATGTTGACCTTGCGCCGAACGTGGCGCTTGAGCATGTTGCAATCTGAAGATGCGGCGTATGGCGTCGGTCATGCGATCGCCAAAGGGCGGGCAAACCGGCGGCGGCATCGAGTACAACCGGGGCGGAAGAAGGCCGAGGCGGAGTAAGGTAATGGACGGCGGAGCAGACTCAAGGCGCATCACGATCCACGCGCCGGACGATTTCGCCGGCATGCGGGCCGCGGGGCGCCTCGCAGCGGAAACGCTGGATATGATTGTACCGCATGTAAAGCCGGGGGTTTCAACCGGGACGCTTGACAAATTATGTCATGATTTCATTCAGGAGCGTGGTGCGATTCCCGCGCCGTTGAACTATCGCGGCTACCCGAAGTCGATCTGCACCTCGATAAATCATGTCGTCTGCCATGGTATCCCCGGCGATCGGAAGCTGGAGAACGGTGACATCCTGAACATCGACGTGACGGTGATCCTGAACGGGTGGCATGGAGATTCCTCGCGGATGTATGCCGCCGGCACACCGAATACGCGGGCCCGCAACCTGATAGATGTGACGTATGAATCTCTGATGCGCGGTCTGAAGATCGTTAAACCGGGCAAGACCCTGGGCGACGTGGGGCACGCGATCCAGACCTTCGTGGAGGGTCACCGGTTCAGCGTCGTGCGCGACTTCTGCGGCCACGGCATCGGGCGTCGCTTCCACGAGCCGCCGAACGTGCTGCATTTTGGCCGCCCCGGCGAGGGTCCGATCCTGCGCAAAGGCATGTTTTTCACGATAGAGCCGATGGTGAACGCCGGCCGCCCCGAGGTGAAGGTCCTCGACGATGGATGGACCGCGGTAACACGCGATCGCAGCTTGTCGGCCCAGTTCGAGCATATGATCGGCGTCACTGACGACGGCTGCGAAATTTTCACGCTCTCCCCCGCCGGACTGGACAAACCGCCGCTCGGCGTTAGCTGATTGGCAAGGTTTGGCGACTAGCCTTCGCGACGGAAACTCTGCCGCGAGAGCCCGAGGCGCCGATTATGTCCAAACCCTCCAGACCGGCCGGAATGGCTGAACTCCCATTGCTGCCTGATTTGCTGCCGCGGCCACCAGACCCGGTCGGAGCCGACGGGCATCGCGCCCGCATGCGGCACCGCTTGCTGAGATCCGGCCCCGACGCTTTGGCGGATCACGAGATGCTGGAGATGATCCTGTTCATCGCTCTGCCTCGCCGCGATACCAAGCCAATTGCCCGCGAGCTTTTGAACCGCTTTCGCAGCTTCGGCGGCGTTCTTGGCGCGTCGGAGACCGAGCTTCGAACGATCGAGGGCGTCGGCGAGGCAGGCGCCGCCGCGGTCAAGCTGGTGCAGGCGGCTTCCCTGCGGATGATGCGGCAGGACCTGGCGATCCAACCGGTGTTCTCGACCTGGGACCGGTTGACCGACTACCTGACCGCCGCGATGAGCCATGAGCGTACTGAACAATTCCGGGTGCTGTTTCTTGATGGCCGCAACAAGCTTATCGCGGACGAGATCCAGGGGTCCGGCACGATCAATCACGCTCCGGCTTATCCGCGCGAGGTCGTTCGCCGTTGTCTGGAGTTGCACGCCACCGCCGTGATCCTCGCCCACAATCATCCGAGCGGCGATCCGGCGCCGTCGCGGGAGGATGTGGTGTTGACGACGGAGATCGCGCGGGCAGCGGCGACCATGGGCATCGCGGTGCACGACCATATCGTGATCGGTCGTGGCAGGTGGCTCAGTTTTCGAGCCGAGAAGCTGATGTAATACCCGCCGGCTGACCGGCGGCGGTGGTGGCGGCGGCGGCGGCGGTGGTGGTGGTGGTGGCGACCGAGGACATCGGCCGGCGCAAGCGTCAGCCGGGTACTTTGAATTCAGCTGTGTGGGCGACGACCACCCGGCCCGCAAATGAGGATCGAGCAAGTGACTGAGAACAACGTGTCAGCCTGCGTTCCGGAAGAGATCGCGGAAGGCATCGTCATGGCTGGACGGCATCAGGACCTTTCGCCTGAGCAGATCGTGGGGCTGGCCCTGCGCTTGTTCGTTTCGATGCCTGCGCATGGCCGCATAGCGCTGGCCGCATTGTTCAAATCGGGCACCGAGGATGAATGCCGCAAGGCGGTGGGCGAGGTTGCTGAGGTCCTGCACAGCGCGGACTTTGCCGTGACTTCTCGCCGCGTTGCGGAAGCCACTTCAGCCCTGTTCACGGACGACGTGCCCGAGGAGGAGCGCGATGGCTGACCGCCGCGCAGGATAGGACTACCGGCCCAGGGTCGGCATCGTGAATTCAGGGCCCCGCCGCGTCCCGGCGGTCCAACGCTGCGTCACCGCCTTGTAGCGCGTGTAGAACCGGACGCCTTCCGGGCCGTAGATGTGGTGATCGCCGAACAGCGAGTGCTTCCATCCGCCAAAGGAATGGAAAGCCATCGGCACCGGTATGGGCACGTTGATCCCGACCATTCCGATCTGAATTGCCTGGGTGAAATCCCTGGCCACACCGCCATCATTGGTGAATAGCGCGACACCGTTGCCATACTCATGCGCGTTGATCAGCCGCGTGGCCGTGGCGACGTCCGGCGCCCGCACCACGGACAACACTGGCCCGAAGATTTCGTCCTTATAGATGCGCATGTCGGGCTTGACGTTGTCGAACAGGCAGCCGCCGAGGAAGAAGCCGTTCTCATACCCCTGCAGCTTCAATCCGCGGCCGTCGACCACGAGGTCAGCACCTTCGCGCACGCCGAGGTCCACATAACCGCGCACCTTCTCCAGATGCTCACGCGTGACCAGCGGGCCCATTTCGGCCTCCGGATCCACACCGGGCGCTACTTTCAGGGCCCGCACCCGGGGCGCCAACTTCGCCATCAGCGCATCGCCCGCGGAGCCGACCGTCACCGCGACGGAGACCGCCATACAGCGCTCTCCGGCGGCACCGTAGGCGGATCCCATCAACGCATCGACCGCATCGTCGATATCCGCGTCCGGCATCACCACGAGGTGGTTCTTGGCGCCACCCAACGCCTGCACCCGCTTTCCCGCCGATGTGCCGCCGCGATAGATCGTTTCAGCAATGGCGGTGGACCCGACGAAGCTGATGGCTGCGATGCCGGCATGGGCGATAATGGATCTCGACTGCTTCCCTGCCGCCTTGCACGACGCTGAAGACACCGTCCGGCAGTCCCGCTTCCTTCAGCAACTCGGCCAGCTTCAGCGAAACCGAAGGATCTTTCTCCGACGGCTTCAGAATGAAGCAGTTGCCGGTCGCCAGGGCCACGGGGATCATCCACAGCGGCACCATGATGGGGAAGTTGAACGGCGTAATGCCGGCGACCACGCCCAAAGGTTGGCGGATCGACCACGCGTCGATGCCGGTGCCGACCTGATCGGTATATTCCCCCTTCAGCAAATGCGGGATGCCGCAGGCGAACTCGACCACTTCCAGCCCTCGCTGCACCTCACCGTCCGCGTCCGACAGAACCTTGCCGTGTTCGGCGGTTATGATCTCAGACATCTCACGCCGATCACGCTCAAGCAGTTCCTTGAGCTTGAACATGACGCGGGCGCGGCGCAGCGGCGGGGTATTCGCCCAGGCCGGCCATACCGCGTTCGCGGCCGCGACCGCCTTGTCGACCTCGGACGCATCGGCCATGGCGACCTTGGCGGCGACTTCGCCCGAGGCCGGGTTGAACACATCGCCGAACCTGCCGCTGGTGCCCGCGACATGCTTGCCGCCGATGAAGTGCCCGATTTCGCGCATCGTGTTTCCTCCGTGGGTCTTGGCATGGACGTAGAACACCAGGGCGCTACGGTCCAGAGCATCGACCGGCAAAGGATGGCGCGGCCTCAGGCTTATCGGCTCATGTACCCATCCGACCGACAAAAGTCTTCATGCGCCTCGGCGCAGAGCGACCTTGTCGATTTTGCCGACGACCGTCTTCGGGATCGCATCCACCGCGCTAAGCTCTGCCGGAACCTTGTATTTCGCCAGGTTTGCCCGGCAATGCGCCAGAACCTGCTCGATCTCGATCGGCGCACGCAGCACGATCCGGGCATGCACCACCTCGCCACGATAGGCGTCCGGAACGCCGAAGCAGGCGGCCTCCCGCACCGCCGGGTGGAGCAGCAGCACATCCTCCACCTCACGCGGGTAGACGTTGTATCCGCCGGTGATCACCATGTCCTTCAGACGATCGAGGATAACGAGATGTCCATCGGCGTCGATCGAACCGACATCGCCGGTGTATAGCCAGCCGTCCCGAAGCGCTGCCGCGGTCTCCTCCGAGCGATCGTGGTAGCCCAGCATGATCTGCGGGCCTCGGGCACGAATTTCACCAGGCTGATCCGCCGGCACGGACAAATCCGCCGCGTCCACCACTTGCACCTCGGTTCCGGGCAGGGGCTTGCCCACGCGGCCCGGCTTCACTGGAAAAAGCGGGGAATTGTAGGTCAGGATGGGACCAGCCTCGGTCTGCCCGTAGCCTTCATAGATCGGCGCCCGGGTCCGTTGCCGCCAACGTCGCAGTATTTCGGCCGGCAAGGCGGAGGCGCCCGAGTAGCAGACACGTAGATGCCGCAGATCGGCCGCCTGGAAACCGGCAAAATCCAGCAAGCCGGTGAAGACGGTGGCGCCGGCGGGAAGCACCGTGATGCGCTCCTGTGCCATCGCCTCGACCACCCAATCAGGCCGGTAGCGCGGCAGGATGACCAATGCTCCAGCACATACCAGTGCCTGATAAAGGTTCATCGCCAGCGCGAATGAATGAAACAGCGGCATCATGCAGAGGAACCGGTCCCCCGTCTCGGTCGGCAGGAAAGCCTCCCGCTGAAGGACATTGGTGGCGATGGCGCGATGGGTCAGCATCACACCTTTCGGCCGCCCGGTTGTCCCGCCGGTGTATTGCATCATGCCAACCGCATCGGGGTCAGGCATGGTCAGACCTGCTTTGGACGACTCGAAGCGCTCGGTTCCGCCCTCCAGCACGACCACGTGTTCGATACCGGCCTCCGCGGCCAGCAGGCGTACGACCGGTGCGCAGACCGCATCACACACCGCGACTATAGGCCTGCAATCGGTCAGTATCTCCCGCAATTCCCGCGCGGTGTAGGCCGGGTTCATCGGGCAAAAGATTGCTCCCGCCCCCTGGATCGCCAGCGTCGCCACCGCCGCTTCAGCCGAGTTCACACTTAGCAGCGCCACCCTCTCGCCCGCCGCGCCAAGACGGCGAAGTTCGGCCGCGAAACCCGCAACGGCTTGAAAATACTGGCGGTAGGTCAGCCGTAGCGGCCCGCAGACCAAAGCCTCGGCATCAGGCGCCAGCAACGCCGCGCCCTGAAACAGCGCCAGGACCGAGGTAGCATCACGCCACCCGACGGAGCCCCTGATCGTCTCCTCACTCCTCATTACTAGGGATCGAATGCCTGACGGAAGCGCCCGATCTCGGACAAGAGTTGCGAGGCAAGAAGTTTGGCGCTGTCTACGGCCTCCCGCGCCTGCTTAAAGTCGAAGCCGTCATACGCGTGAACCGCAACATTTCGGAACCGGCGGGTTATGTCTGCCGCCGCCGCTATGGCACCAGTAAGGATTGCTGGACGGCCATCCACCGGACTGGCGACACGCTTGATCAGGTCCGCGTGCCATGTGGCTCCGCTCGGGGGAACCTCCTCACAAAGGTCCAGAACGCGTAGCAATGCGGTTTCCAGTGAAGTGTGCCCTGATTGCATAGCATGCATGAAAGCCATTTCGACCAGGTGACGGTCTTCGGCCGCGTTCGTGCCGGGGATCTTCTCATAGAAGGATCGAGCCCAGGTAAAATGCCGAGTGGCCGCTTGGGCCGCTGTATCGATTTCAAACCAACGCGCGTCACTCATGCCAGCACCCGCGCATCGTGCTCGACATGATCGAGGAAGGGGCGCTTGCACCAGCGATAGGGCAACAAATCGGGCTCCAGGTCGCGCTCCCAGCACGCTTTCTCCGCGAACGCCCAGGCCTCGTTCAACGCGTCTTCAGGGAAGTCCATCAACAGGTCGACGTCGCTGTGGAATTTCATCTGGCCGCGGGCAGCGGACCCAAACAGCAGGAACCGACCGCCATGCGCCCGGGCATAGTCAGCCAGCACGGGCAGCAGCGTCTCGACCGAAGCGGCCCGGCGAGCCGCTTCCGCCGTCTTGCGCTCGGTCAGGGTGACGATCCGCTGCATGGCTCCACTATCGCGTTTTCATGGGTCCAAAACAAGAAAGCCGCGTATGGCTTGCGGCCTATTGCTTGCCGCCTATTGCTTGCCGCCTATTGCTTGCCTCTGGGCGTAGGTACCGCTAACCCTGCGCTCCGTAACACCCACTTCCGGCGAGCAGCGTAACAGGCCGGTGGGCATCGTAACAGGCCGGCGAGCATTGTAGCAGGCCGGCGGGCACCGTAACAGGAGAGTATCATGGCGTACAGGGTCGCGGTTGTCGGCGCCACAGGGGCAGTCGGGCGCGAGATCATCAAAACCCTGGTGGAGCGGAATTTCCCCGCCTCTGAAGTTATCGCCCTCGCCTCCGGCCGCTCGACCGGGTCGGAAATCTCCTTTGGCGAGAAGAAGATTCTCACTGTCCGCAACCTGGATACGTTCGACTTCACGGGGACCGACATCGGATTGTTCAGCCCCGGCGCCTCGGTGTCCGCGATTTACGCGCCTCGCGCCGCCGAACAGGGCTGCGTCGTGATCGACAACACCAGCCAGTTCCGCATGGACCCGGACATCCCGCTGGTGGTGCCGGAGGTGAACCCCCAAGACCTGCGCCATTTCGGAAAACGCAACATCATCGCCAACCCCAATTGCTCGACGATCCAGATGGTTGTCGCGCTGAAGCCGCTGCACGACGAGTTCAAGATCAAACGGGTCGTGGTCTCGACCTATCAATCGGTATCGGGCGCCGGCAAGGAAGGCATGGACGAGTTGTTCAATCACACCAAGTCCTCCTTTGTATATGAGCAGAGCCCGCCGGAGCAGTTCACCAAGGAAATCGCCTTCAACTGCATCCCGCACATCGACAAGTTCATGGATGACGGCTCCACCAAGGAAGAGTGGAAGATGACGGTCGAGACCAAGAAGATCCTCGACCCGAACATCGCCGTGCATGCCACCTGCGTCCGGGTCCCGGTGTTCATCGGCCACGGCGAGGCGGTGAACGTCGAGTTTGAACGCCCGGTTACCGCCGGCGAAGCCAGGGCAATCCTGCGTGATGCACCCGGTATCGAGGTCGTGGATGTCCGCGAGGACGGCGGTTACGTCACTCCATTGGAATGCGCCGGCGAGGACGCGGTGTTCGTAAGCCGGATCCGCAAGGATCCGACGGTGGAACACGGCCTGTCGTTCTGGTGCGTATCAGACAACCTGCGGAAAGGCGCCGCCCTGAACGCCGTGCAGATCGCCGAGACGATGATCGCGATGAATCTGTTGGTCAAAAAGGCTGCATAACCAGCCTCTCTGGCTTCCCAATGTGCGTGCGGCCATCCCTGGCTGATGATATCGTGGCCGTCCTGCTCTCGACGTTCAACGGTGAGCGCTACCTGCCGGAGCAACTGGCAAGCCTCACCGCGCAAACCCACGCGAACTGGCTGCTCTACTGGCGCGACGACGGATCGTCCGACGGCACCCGGCAACAGATGGAAAAGTTCGTCGCCGGTCAGGGTGAGGGGCGATGTATCCGCGCCCCCGAAAATGAGCGTATGCGGGCCACCGGCAGCTTCCTTGCCTTGCTGCACCTGGCCATCGGGGGGAAGGCAAGGCTCTTTGCCTTTGCTGATCAGGACGATTTCTGGCTGCCGGAAAAGCTCGCGCATGGGGTATCGGCACTTGCGGAGATACCTGCGCACCGGCCGGCGCTTTACTTCTGCGCCCGGAAGCTTGTCGATGAACGGCTTAATCCGGTCGGACAGGTGCTGGCCCCGCGGCGCCCACCCGGCTTCCCAACCGCACTGACGCAGAACCTCGCGCCTGGATGCTGCATGATGCTGAACCGCGCGGCGGCCGAGCTAATCGATACGACGCGGGTTCCGGAGGGAACATGGCACGACTGGTGGGCCTATCTGGTTGTCGCCGCCAACGGTGGAACCGTGATCGCTGGCAATACCCCCGACATCCTGTATCGGCAGCACAACCACAACCTGATCGGTGAGCCGCTCGGTTTTTGGCAGCGAACGTTAGGCGCCGCGCGTCGCGGCCGCAGCCCGTTCATGACGCTGTTCTGGCGTCAGATCGAGGCACTTCGCTCTGGACCACGCGCATTGCCCGAACAGACACAGGCGACGCTGACGACGATCGAGGGCGCCCGCCGAGGCGGCCTGTTGGCGCGGCTGAAGGTCCTCACCCTGCCTGGATTTGCGCGCCAGACCTGGGCGGAAAACCTTCTGTTCCGGCTATGGTTCCTGATGGGCTAGGATCGTGGAGAGAACGAAGGAGGCGCATGCGCGGATGGCTTGCCGCAGACCCATCCGCGTCTGAAGGCGCGCGTTAGCGACGGAAGTCAGCGCCCTTGCGCTCTACCGTGCGGACCAGGCCCTTCCACTCATCCAGTCCATATCCCTCGGTTGGGCGCATCTTCTTCATTCGTTCGGCGGCCTTGCGCTGGACGAAGTCGTCGATGATCACCGGCGGCTCGTCCAATCTGCCGAGCGATCAGTTCCAGCTCACAGGCGCGTTCCAGCATGTAAAGACGCATCAGGGCGCCGTGGATGGTCTCGCCCAGCGTCAGCAGACCATGGTTCAGCAGTACCACGCAGCTTCCGGTCGCGCAGCTTACTGCCAAGCGCATCGCATTCCTCGACCGTCGCCGGCACGCCGTAGTCGTGATAGACGACGTCGTCGATCACATGCAGCGCGTCCTGGCTGATCGGACGCAGACCCTTGCGCAGCAGCGACACGCCGGCCCCGGCCCGCGTATGCGTGTGCAGCACGCAGTTGGCGTCCGGCCGCGCCTTGTAGACGCCGCTATGGATGATGAAGCCGGCATTGTTGAACTTGCCGCCCGGTGTCAGGACGTTGCCTTCCATGTCCATTTTCACCAGTGAAGACGCGGTGATCTCGTCGAACGTCTCCCCATAGTTATTGATCAGGAAATGGTTCGGCTCACCCGGCACCCGCGCCGACATATGGGTGTTGATCAGGTCGGTCCAGCCAAGGTCGTTGACGACGTGATAAAGCGCTGCGAGTTCACACCGGGTGTGCCATTCGGCGTCGGACATGCCAGGTCGCATTTGCAGGGCGGCTGACATCAGTTGTTTTCCCTCTTTCGTACGATTCTGCCACCATCGTGACCGCGTTGGCGCGGATCGTCGCAAGGTTTTGACCCTCGAGACTACAGTTCTCCACTGTTTAACCTGACTTTCCGGCTCCAATCCTGGACTAAACCGAAGTCGAAACGGAGCGGACATTTGATGAACTGTTCCTGGCGGGATCGGCGGGGCAGGTTCCTGCCGTTCAAGGCGGCCGTGCTGGTGTCGCTCGTTGGTGCCCGGAGCGCTGTATGCGATGTGGCTGGCGGCCGGGCGAACTTGGCGGCCGGCCGGTCATGGAGGCGATCCATGGCACCGGGCTGTGGGCGATCCGGTTCCTGCTGATTTCGCTGGCGATCACTCCGTTGGCGCGGGCGCTGGATTGGCCGGGGCTGTTGCTGGTCCGCCGCAATGTCGGGCGTCGCCGCCGCGTGCTACGCCGTCGCGCATCTGTTCCTCTACGTCGTCGATCAGAATTTCAAGCTGCTGACGGTGATGATCGGAAATCGCGCTGCGGTTCTACCTGACCATCGGCTTCGCCGCGTTGCTGGTGCTGCTGGCGCTGGCAATCACCTCCACCGACGCGTGGGTCAAGAAGCTTGGACCGAACTGGAAGCGGCTGCACCGGCTGGCCTATCCGCTCGGGGCGGTGGCGCTGCTGCATTTCTACATTCAGGTCGAAGCTGAACGTGTCGGAGCCGGTGTTCGTCTCCGGCTTGTTCGTCTGGCTGATGGCCTGGCGCACGCTGCCTGAGCCATGGCGGCGCAGGCAGGGGATCGGCTTTCACCGCCGCGCTCTACAGCGGCCTCGCGGTGCTGTCCGGACTTGCCACCGCCGGGCTGGAGTTCGCCTGGTATGGCCTGGCGACCAAGGTCGATCCCTGGCGGGTGATGCCGCGAACGAGACAATCGCCCGCGGGCTGCGGCCGGCTCATTGGGTGTTTGTCGTAGGCGCATCCCTGGCTTTGGTGTTCATCGTTCGCCGCCTGACCAGAATGCCACGTGCCATACGGCGGGTTGCAGCCTGACGTCTTGACCCTTCGGAGAGGGCGGGCTACCGGCTGGTAACCCACCGCCGAAGGACCTCCCGGTGAACGCCTTCACCTTCCCGCCGCCGCCGCCTTCCCCTGAGGCCGAAGCATTGCGCCTGGAGGTCCGCGACTTTATCAGAACCGAGTTGGCTGATCGCAAGCCGGTGGAGCGGGCAGAGTCCTGGACCGGAATGGATGCCGGGTTCAGCCGCAAGATGGGCCAACGCGGCTGGATTGGCATGACCTGGCCGAAGCAGTACGGCGGCCACGAGCGCTCCTCGCTGGAACGCTACGTGGTGCTGGAGGAAATGCTGGCCGCCGGTGCCCCGGTCGCGCTGCACTGGATCGCCGACCGCCAGTCCGGTCCGCTGATCCTGCGGGTCGGCACCGATGAACAGAAGAAGATCCTGCCCCGGATCGCGGCCGGCGAGGCGTTCTTCTGCATCGGCATGAGCGAGCCCGATGTCGGGTCCGACCTCGCCTCCGTCCGCACCCGTGCGGCCAAGGTGCAAGGCGGCTACCTGGTCAACGGCACGAAGGTGTGGACCAGCTTCGCCCACAAATCGCACTACATGATCCTGTTCTGCCGCACCGGGCCCGCCGCAGCGGGAGTCGCGGACCGCCACGGTGGCGTCAGCCAGTTCCTGGTCGATCTGCACAACACGCCCGGGATTGACAGTCCGTCCGATTATCGCGATGACCGGCGAGCACCATTTCAATGAGGTGGTGTTCGACGACGCCTTCCTGCCGGAGACGCGCGCTGCTGGGCCGAGAGGGCGACGGCTGGAACCAGGTGACCAGCGAACTCGCGTTCGAGCGCAGCGGACCGGAGCGGTTCCTGTCGTCGTTCGGCTGTTCATCAGAACTGGTTCGCGCGCTCGGGCCTGAACCGTCGGAAGCCGGCGCGATCGCGATCGGGCGGCTGACCGCGCATATCATGACGTTGCGGCGCCTGTCGTGGTCCGTTGCCGGAATGCTGCAGAGCGGGTGAAAATCCTGCCCTGCAGGCGACGTTGGTGAAGGATCTCGGCGCGCTTGGTAGAGCAGGAAATCCCGGAAATCGCCCGCCAGTTGGTGGACCAGGAGCCGGATGCGAAATCCACCCAGGCTTTCACCGCGGTGCTGGCGCACACGATGATGCATGCCCCGTCGTTCTCGCTGCGCGGTGGCGCACGGGAGATCCTGCGCGGAATTATCGCCCGCGGTCTCGGGCTTCGGTAACCCGGAAACGGATGTAACACAGTTTGGGTAAGCCGAACTTGCGAGCCCGCCCGCTAGTCATCGACAAGGACACAACAAATGACCGACAAGGTTCTGTATCAACAGGACGGCCAGATTGTCACGATCACGCTGAATGATCCGGCGATGCGCAACCCGATTTCCGAGCGTGAGACGGTGGATGCCATCGTCGGCGCGCTCGAGCGGCTCAACCAGGACGGGACCGCGCGTGTGGCGATCCTGACCGGCGCCGGCAGCGCATTCAGTTCTGGGCGGCGATCTGCGGGCGATGCAGAAGAGCTTCGAAGCCCGGGCGAGAACAGCCGGCGCAGACGACCGCAGTACTACAAGTTCGGCATTCAACGCATTCCGCTGGCGTTCGAGAAACTGGATGTGCCGATCATCGCCGCGGTTAACGGGCCGGCGATCGGCGCGGGGCTCGACCTCGCCTGCATGTGCGACATGCGGATTGCGGCGGAAAGTGCTCGGTTCGCCGAAAGCTTCGTCAAGGTCGGGATCGTTCCGGGCGATGGCGGCGCTTGGCTGCTGCCGCGGGTGGTCGGCTATTCGAAGGCCTGCGAGATGGCGTTCACCGGTGACATGCTGAATGCGCGGAGGCACTGGCTTGCGGTCTGGTTTCGCGTGTAGTGCCGGATGCGGAGTTGCTGGAGGCGGCGAATGCGCTCGGCCGCCCGGATTGCGGTAAATCCGCCGTATCGCGGTGCGGATGGCGAAGCGCCTGCTGATCGAGGGACGCCACAGCCGCTTGGACACCCTGCTCGAACTATCCGCGAGCCTGCAGGCGCTGGCGCACGCCACGGGTGACCATCGCGAGGCGGTTAACGCTTTTCTCGAAAAACGGAGACCCGAATTCAAAGGAGACTGACGCCCCTTCGTGCCGGTGATTTGGGGTTCGGTGAAGTTGCCGATCTGACAGGAGGAAAGCCGTCCGCCTTAAAGCTGGCCGTGCTTTTTGGAAAAAGCTCTCGCCAAACCCCGTAGACGTTTATCAAGTTTAATGCGACGTTCGTGCTCCGTTAGAACCTTCGGAACATGTTAATGGCACACGCGGTAAGGAAAGTTCTGGTTGTCGATGATGATCCCCTGATCTGCGAGATCCTGGCGGACTGCCTCCATGACTGGCCTGATACCGAAGTGGACTGCGAGCCGGGCGGGGAACTGGCTGTCCAGAAACTGCGCGCGGGGCATTTTGACCTTGCGTTGATAGATGGCACGCTCGCGGGGATCTCCGGCATCAAGCTTGCCGAAATAGCCGCCAACGAAGATACCCCGGTGCTGTTTATTTCGGGCCACCCCGAGGTTAACGAGAAGCTAAAGCAGTTTGGCTATCCTTACTTGGCGAAGCCTTTCTCGCTCGGCAAACTAATGTCTGAATCAAAGCAGGTCATCGCGGATGCCGTCGAGAACATCCGTTGCGTAAAGGCATCTACAGCACGGATGCTGGCTAGTGCGGACGCGTTGAAGGCGGCCATGGACGAATCCCGCCGGCTGCTGGAAATCATTAACGAGAGCGCATCGAGGTAGTTCAGCCGGTGTTACGAAGGCAAGTGTCACCATTCCGACGCTTGGACCTGGGCGGCAAGAAGCCGCTCCACCACTCGCAATACCTCCATTGGGGTGAATGGCTTCGACATACAGATATCTCGCGGCCCAAGTTCACCAAAAGCCTTCAGGGTTTCCGGCCGCCCGGTAGCGAACACCACGGGTAGTTCGGGATAACGAAGCCGTGCCCGACGCGCCAAATCAACGCCATTGATGCGGCCCGGCATATGCACATCGGTCATCAGGAGATCGACACGGCCTCGCTGCTTCAGAAGCTCCATAGCTGCCTCGCCATCGGCGGCTTCCAGGACGTCCAGATCCGCCTCAAGCAGGACCTCGGCTATCAGTTCCCGGATAAACTGCTCGTCCTCAACAAGCAAAATGCAGGCTCTGCCCACGAACCACTGACCTCCTTCCGCCGCCAGTGGTCGTAGTCAGCCCTGCCTGACCACAGCACCAGCCAGCCCCTGATTTTGCGACCCGATCCAACCGGCGGCATAAGATTCCACCTGACCGGACCACTACCAAAGAGCGGTTGACTCGCGCCCTTTCAACGCGCCCGCCGAAAGATGGTCGTTCGAAAAATGCGCGCATGAAGGATAACCTCGACACGAGTGCGTGACTATGCAGCGCACTGCCTCGCCCGGAGTTATCTGCGGGTGACCGCTTCGTCAGACGATCGAGTGACTACCCAAGACACGGCTTCCGCTGACAGCGAGGCTGTTGTTGCCTCGGGTCAAAGGCTTCTGGATCAACAGGTGTTCCGGCAGGCCGTGGCCATGACGCGCATGGCGATGGCGCTCGCCGATCCAAACCAACCTGACTGCCCGCTGGTCTATGTTAATCCGGCTTTCGCCGACCTGACCGGCTACACGGCTGAAGAGGTCGTTGGGCGCAATTGCCGGTTTCTGCAAGGTCCGCAAACAGATCCGGCGATGGTCGCACGAATTCGTCATACAGTCGCCGCAAGCGAAACCTTCAACGAAGAAATCTACAATTATCGCAAGGACGGTTCGGGATTCTGGAATGCGCTCCACCTAAGCCCGGTGTTCGACGAGCAGGGCAGGCTGATCTACTACTTTGCCAGCCAGATCGACGTCAGCTTCAAAAAGGAGGCGGCCCGGCGACAGGCTCAGCGGATGGCCAGCATGCACGCCCTTTCCCTTGGGGTCGCCCACGAGTTCAACAACCTGATGACCGTGGTAAGTGGAAATGTCGAGCGTGCGACGCGTCACGCCACCGACGAGCGGCAGGAACGTTACCTGGATCGGGCTATCTGGGGAGCCCGGCGGGCCGGGTTGCTCGCCGCCAAGCTTGTGTCGCTAAGCGAACGCCAGATTGGTTGCGAAGAGATCGCCGATTTGAACACCGCGCTGCTGGCCATTGGGGACAGATTAGCCAGATCCGTCGGCGAGCGTGTGCGGTTGCGCATGGACCTCGCGCCCGGCCTGATCCCCGTTCGACTTGATTTTCACCATTTGGAAGCAGCACTTTTGAATGTTGTTTACAATGCCGCCGACGCAGCGGGAGGTAACGATGAAATCGTTGTTGCCACCAACGTCCTTGATCCGGCGCAGGCCGCTTCCGCCTTGAACACCATGGACGCCGTGGAACTGACGGTCACGGACTCCGGGGCCGGGATGTTACGGGAAGTGGCGGAACGAGCGACGGAGTTGTTCTTCACGACCAAACGTGCTGACGGCAACATCGGCCTCGGGCTGTTCCTGGTTCTGGCATTCGTGGATGAGTGCGGCGGGAAGCTGAGCATCAGCAGCGAACCGGGACGCGGCACCACAATTCGCATGATCTTCCCAAAAGCGACTTAACTCACGCGGCAGTTTACCGGATCTTAAACTTTGAGTGAAACAATGCACCTAGTCGCGTGGTCAAACCCACGTGGGACTCGGCCGGTTTCTTCTCGTTTGTCAAGAGGAACGGTTGGCACTGGCGGCCAAAAAGGACGCGTTCAACCGGACACGCCAAAAGAAGGCCAAAAGCCATGCATCTATGTCTCGCCCATAACTCCGCCGTTGCACTTCGCGAAATGACTGCTGCGCAGTTGTTGCACCTTGGCACACGCCAAGTCGCCTACCTGAAGGAGGGCACACTCGATGGCGAGCCGGCCTTCCTGATCTACGGGGCTGACGGCGCAACAATCGAGGTGGTCGACGCCATAGAGACGGCGATCGAGGTGGTCGCCGAGAGTGGTCTCACCTTCGTTACGGTGCATTGAGAACCGCTGCTCGCGGTAGCCTCGGCATCTAGACCACGGGCCGGCGGAGGGTCCGGCGTCGATCGGTGGTGAAGCAGCGAGCACGATGCCGGATCCAGGGTGCGCGGCTTGGCCGCGGTGGGAACATGCTCTGTAATGGCTTTGCCTTCTGGGTTGGGCCGCACGCGCATGACTGAGCCATCCGATCACGTCGACCGCCGGGTCTGGATCATTGCGGGTGCCTGCACCTGCGGGCCGCTGATGTCGGGCCTCAATTCCACGATGGTCAATGTCTCGCTCGACACGATTGGGCGGGCGTTCGACGTGCCGTTGGGAACCACTCAGTGGATCACCAGCGGCTACCTTCTTGCGCTTGCCCTGGCACTGCCTCTCAGTGGCTGGCTGATCGACCGGGTGGGTGCTCGTCGCATCTTCCTCGGCTGCTTTTCAGGGTTCGTGGCCTGCTCCATGCTGTGCGGCCTTGCCCAGTCGGTCAGCTTGCTTATCGCATGCCGGGTGCTGCAAGGGGTCGCTGGCGGATTGCTGGCGCCGATGATGCAGATGATGATGGCCCGTCACGCCGGCCGCCACATGGCCCGCGTCATCGGTGTCGCCGCCATGCCTGTCATGGTCGGACAGATGCTGGGTCCGTCCCTGGGCGGGCTGATCCTGACATACTTAGACTGGCACTGGATTTTCTTCGTCAACGCTCCCGTCGGAATGATCGCCATCACGTTCGCATGGACGGTGCTGCCGCGAGACGAGGAAACCAAGGCGCGGCGTCTCGACCTGGTCGGGTTTGCGATGGTGTCGCCCGGCCTGGCGTTGCTGCTGCAAGGACTGGTATCGCTCGCGCATGGAAACGCCGAGGCGTTGTTCAGTCTGGCCGCCAGCGTAGTGCTGCTGGCGGGCTTCGCCTGGCACGCACTGCGCCGGCCAGCCACCGCACTGATCGATTTGCGTCTTTTCAGCGGCCGGACGTTTCGTGCCGCGGCGGCAACCCAGTTCCTGTCGAATGCCATCAACTTCGGCGGCCAACTTTTGATGCCGTTGTATTTCCTCAAGCTCCGCGGCCTGCCGCCCAGCGTGACTGGCCTATTGCTGATGCCGATGGGCTTGGGGGTATTTTTCGCGCTGCCCATTATGGGACGACTGAGCGAGCGGTTTGGAGCACGCGCGATCTCGGGGACCGGAGCAGCACTTTCACTGGCCGGCACGATCCCATTTGCATTGGCGGGAGCCGACACTTCGCTGGGGTTGCTGTGCGTGGCATTGTTGGTGCGTGGATTTGGCGGCGGATCGATTACCATTCCGTCAGCCGCGGCTGCCTATGCTTCGGTGCCGCGCGAGTCGCTTGGGCATGCGACGACCGCAATCAATATCTGCCAGCGCTTCGGCGGACCGGCGGGCACGACAGGCCTCGCCATCTGCCTGCAATTTGCCCTGGCGCGGATGCAGGTACCCACACAGGCATTTGCTGCCGCGTTCTGGGTTCTGGCCGGCATCGCGACGGCGGCACTGTTCGCCGCGGCACACTTACCTGGGCGAACGAGGATCCAGCTTACCTCATGATGGCCAGAACTGCCCGGGCTTCCTATGGCGGATTCGGCGCAGGCGGCCGCGTCAGACTACCGGGGCAACCAGACCTCGATCAGGTTGCGGTGAACCCCGCTGGAACCTGAGGTATTCTCGATCTTCCACTTGTAACCCGCCTCTCCCAGCGATTTGCCGATCTTCCGGGCGATCGAGTGATTTCTCCCCTCCGAGAACTTTATCACCGCATCTGCCGGTGATCCGGGCGAGGTTTCAGCGTCAGAGGTAGTTAAATTCAAACCAGTCTTCGCCGCCACGTTCTTTGCATTCGCTTCCGCGTGAGAGGAGCCATGCGGATAGGATACCGACAGAACAGGCTTGGCCGTTTCGGTTTCGGACACTTCGGCCGCGCTTGCCGTCGCGGTGGGTGGCGGCGCGTTGACCGGCGCGTCCCCTTTCGGGCTGGCAGCCTCGGGTTCTGCAAGCATCGGCTCGGATGGATACGGGTCGTTTGGTGGAGGAGCCTGAGGAGCGATGTCGAGCGGCACGGCGCCGATCGGCCTATCCGTTGCGATTTCACCCGCTTGTGGGGGAGCCTCGGCTTGAGCGGGAGCGCTGGCCTCGGCGGGAGCACTGGCTTGGGCGGGAGCACTGGCCTCGGCGGGAGCGCTGGCCTGGGCGGGAGCACTGGCCTCGGCGGGAGCGCTGGGCTCGGCGGGACCGCTGGCCTGGGCGGGAGCACTGGCTTGGGCGGGAGCGCTGGCCTGGGCGGGAGCGCTGGCTTGAGCGGGAGCACTGGCTTGAGCCGTGGATTGAGGCGCCAAGACAGCCGGCGTTACATCCGTTTGACTTGGACGTCCCGGTTGAAGTGCCGCTTGAGCCGGCGTCCGATCGATGCCGCCTTCAGGCGGGGCGGCCGGACGCACTTGTGGCGGTCGCCCCGCCTCCAAATACGCCGCGACGGCCCCTGCCCCAACGATGACCGCGGCCGCCAACAACAAACCGGGCCGGCGGTAGCGGCGTGAATCTGCTTTCTCGACTTCCGCCGCGGCGGATGCCTGCACCTGCTCCGTGCGCATCATGTCCACGAAACGCAGGAGCCGCGCCTCCCGCTCCGTGCCGGTGCCGGTAGAGCCCCTGACCGAATCATCATCCGGCTGCGCTCCGAGGTCCGGCGTCGCCGCCGGCGGGCTTGCCTGCCGGTAGAGCGACTTGGGGGAGACAGTAGGTACGGTCTTCGCCTGCCCGGCGACCGTACGAATCGGCGTTTCTAGATCCATGAAGCTGAGATTCGCTGTTGCCCGATGCGATAGCAACCCGAAAAATCTCATAACACACCACGACGCGCGATCCTGACTGAACCCGAGACGATCCTCACCCGTTCGGTAATATATCTCCCCATCAAAGGCAGCATAATGATCCGATTGGCCCTTTTGCTTCTGGTGCCGATCGCACCGTTTGTGCACTACGCGATGGACCTCCCGCCGATCTGGGTGTTCGTAACGGGCATCCTGGGCGTCGGCGTGTTAGCCGACTGGATCCGGGCGGCGACGGACAAGTTGGCCCAGCACACCGGTCCGGCTGTCGGCGGCTTGCTGACGATCAGCCTGGGCAGCCTGGCGGAATTGCTTCTGGCGCTGTTCGTGCTGGCGCACGGCCAGTCCGATGTGGTCCATGCACAGATCACCGGCTCGATCATCGGCACCAGCCTGCTCGGACTTGGACTCGCCATCGTGGTGGGTGGCTTCGGCCGCGAGCGGCAGACCTTCAAGCGCGAACGAGCCGGCCTGCTGTCAAGCCTGCTGATACTGGTGGTGATCGCGCTTCTGTTGCCCGCGGTGTTCGACTTCACCGCGCGCAGTGTCACCCATGCCGGAAATGTTGCGCTCAGCGACGAGTCGTTGAGCCTGATGGTGTCGAGCGTGCTGTTGCTCGTCTACCTAGGCAACCTCGTGTATACTCTGGTGACACACCGCGATGTGTTCTCGACAGGTGAAGAGCACGAAGCGGGCGAGGTCTGGCCGCTATGGCAATGTCTTGCCGTTCTGAGCGCCGCGACCGTTGGGGCAGCCCTGGGAAGCGAATTGATTTCGGACGCCCTGGCGGATGCGGCGAGCACACTGCATCTGTCACTCACATTCCTCGGCGTGATCGTGCTGGCGCTGGTGGGAACGATCGCCGACCTGTTTTCCTCCGTTTGGTTTGCGCGGCAGGATCGCATGGGCCTGGTGATGAGCATCTGTATAGGTTCGGCTATTCAGATCGCCCTGGTAGTCGCCCCTCTGCTGGTGATTCTGTCGTGGATGCTCGGCAGCCCGATGACCTTGGTGTTCAACAACCCGCTGGACCTGTTCGCCATCGCCGGCACCGCTTTCATTGTCAACGCAATCACCGGCGACGGCGAGACAACGTGGTTCGAGGGCGTGCTCCTGATCGGCGTCTACCTTGTGTTGGCAATCGCCTTCTTCTTCGCCTGATGCAGCGCCGGGCTGACGGGCTCAAGGACGTCCTGAGCCGAGGGAGGCCGCTCAGAAGGGGTAGTGCTTGATCGACTGGTTTATCGTTCCGGTGGTTTCACCTCGTTGAAAGCCCTTGCGCATCACGAATTGAGCGCCCGCAGTGTCCGGCGATCCTTCAGCAGCACGCGCCGAGCGCTGGGTAGCCCGATTACGCCATCGCGCTCCAGTTGCGAAAGGGTCCGTGATACCGTCTCGATCGTCAGCCCGAGGTAGTCGGCGATGTCTTGCCGGCTCATTGGCAGATCGATGACGTTGCCGCCGTCTCGCTGCGCAACCTCCTGCAGGAACGCCGAGATCTTCTGTGCCGCGCTACCGCGCCCCAGTAGCAGCGAGTGTTCCCGGGCCGAGGCCATGCTGGACATGGCATGAGAGAAGAACCAGCGCCCCAGACGGTCATCCTGGGACACCATCGTCTCCAGGCCACGGCGCCGATAGGCGATTACGCAGCAATCAGACACTGCTTCGGCCGCCATCCGATGTTCCGTGCCGGCTTCGAAGCCGAAGACGTCGCCCTCCCGATGGAAGGCGTCGATCTGGCGCCGGCCGTCACTAAGAAACCGGCAGGTCCGAACCACGCCGCTGACCACTTTGTAGAAGCACCGCGCTTCGTCACCCTCACTGTAGATTTGACGGTCGGTGACCACATTGATCACGACGCCGCTCAAATCCAGGCCGTCCTGCGCCTCGGGTCCGACCCATGGAGCAGACAGAAACGCTGCCGAGGGAGCGAAAGTCTGGTGTTTGGCTGCGACCGCGAGTGATGCCGACATCGGGGAACTCCTGACCTGCGAGAACATGCCGTCCTTCTATCGGCCAATGAGGCTGCCTAATATTCGGTTATATCCTACGCAAAACTACGTACTGCGGCACGTCGCGATGCTGGCGCCGGCGCTGAACACAGGCGGCGACCACCGCCGCGCCGGACCGTCCACCTAACAGCCCCGGCTAGCCGAACCCGGTCCCGCGTGATCCACCGCGGGATTCGCGCGACTGGCGGCCGCTGCAAGCGCGGTCCGGATATTGTCCATCAGTACATTGTCCAGGAGCGGCTTCTCCAGGACCGAATGCACACCCGCCGCGGCGGCGCGGGCGCGATCCTTTGGTGTCGCACGGCTGGTGAGCATGATGGTGGGCAGTCCGGGCCTGTGCTTTTGCAGGTCGGTGATCATCGCAAACCCATCCAGGCGCGGCATTCTGTGATCGAGAATGACGCATCCCGCCCGGCTCAAGCCGGGATCGGCCAACATATCGGCAGCGACGCTATGGACATGGACGCAAAGTCCCTCCAGACGAAGCGCAAACTGCAGTGCCTCCCGCACTGCCTGGTCGTCATCGACGATGATGACGAGTTTCCGTTGGTCACCCATCCAAGCACTCCGACTGCCCCTAACCCGTCATTGCCGGGGCACAACGGAAATCTAGGCGTAATCAATTCGGAAACACTTGATATGGATCAAATTGGCGAGTTCACGACGAACACCATCCGCACAAGGTCGGCCACGCTGCGGGCACCCATCCGCGTCATCAGGTTTGCTCGATGGACCTCCACCGTACGCGCACTGATCTTGAGGTCATAGGCAATCGTCTTGTTGGGCAGCCCGGCGATCAGGCCATCCAATACCTCACGTTCACGCGGCGACAGACTGTCCAGCCGGGCCTTGAATGCCGCGACCTCATCGTCACGGCGGAAATCCTTGGCGTGCCGGTCGATCGCCACCCTCACGGCTGACAGCAGGCTTTCATCGTTGAACGGCTTCTCGATGAAATCGACCGCACCCGCCTTCATGGCCTCGACGGCCAGCGGCACGTCAGCGTGCCCGGTGATCACGATGACCGGCAATCCGACGCCCCGGCTTTTGAGTTCCCGCTGCAGGGCCAGGCCATCCATCCCCGGCATCCGCACATCGGTGACGACACAGCCAGGCTGCACCGAAGCCAGCGCGTCAAGAAACACGAGTGCCGACTCGTATACCCGGACAGCAAAGCCGGATGTCGTCAGCAGGAAGGCAACAGCCTGCCGGACCCCATCATCGTCGTCGATCAGATGCACCACGGCATCAGACGCCATCAGCCAGGTCCTCCTTGCTGAGCGTTTTTAAGGTCATGCAGAAAATGGCCCCGCCTTCGGGATTCGGCTCCGCCCACAGCTTACCCCCATGTGCTTCAATGATGGTGCGCGAAATCGAGAGCCCGACCCCCATGCCGTTCGGCTTTGAGGTCACAAAAGGTTGAAATAGCTGCGAAGCTATTTCCGGGGCAATACCCGAGCCGGTATCCGCGACCCGGATCTCCACCATCGCATGGGGTTTCTCGGTGGTGGACAGCGTCAGTTCCCGGCGCGAGGTTTCCTGCATCGCCTCGATCGAATTGCGCATCAGGTTCAGGATGACCTGCTGCACCTGGACCTTGTCGGCCAAAACGAATTCCACACGTGAGTCGAGGGCAAATCCGACCCGGATACCGGCTTCGTTAGCCCCGACCAGGGCCAAGGCGCTCGCTTCCTCAATCAGCCTCTGCAGGTTTTCGGCGCGCCTGTCACTTTCCCCGCGAGCCACGAACTGTCGCAGCCGGCGGATGATTTGACCGGCGCGCAAGGCCTGATCCGCTGCGCGATCGATCGCGTCACGCAGCATCAGGTTGTGAACGCTCTCGGTGCCGTCCAGAAGCCGGCGGCAACCGTTCAGGTAGCTGGCGACGGCCGTCAATGGCTGGTTGAGTTCGTGCGCCAGGGTCGAGGCCATCTCCCCCATCGCGGTGAAACGCGACATGTGAATCAGCTCCGCCTGCATGTCCTGCATCCGCTGCTGGGTCGCCTGGCGCTCGGTCAGGTCACGCGCAAAACCGGTAAACCACCGATGGTCACTGGAAATCATCTCCCCGACGGCCAGTTCCATGGGAAACGTCGAGCCGTCCTTGCGCAGGCCTACAACGATGCGTCCGCGTCCGATCACCTTTTTCTCGCCAGTGGCGAAATAGCGCGACAGGTAGCTGTCGTGCTGTTCCCGGTATGGCGACGGCATCAGAATGCTGACGTTCTGGCCCACAGCCTCCTCGGGCGCGTAGCCAAACAGGCGTCCGGCGGTCGTGCTGAAGGATTGCATGATCCCCTTGTCGTCAATCACGATCATCGCGTCAGGGATCGAGTTCGAGCACTGACCGCAGATGCGCCTCACGCTCCTCAAGCTGGGCCTGGGCCCGTTTCATTGTCGTGATATCCCGAGCGACCTTGGATGCGCCGGTCAGCTTGCCCGTCTCGTCCCAGACCGGCGAGACCGTAATTGCCACATCGATGATGCTGCCATCCTTCCGGCGGCGGCGGGTCTGGTAGTGCTCAACCCGCTCGCCCGCCCTGATCCGGTCCAGCATCCGGACCATTTCGTCCTCCTGCCCCGGGGGAAGCAGCATCGTCAGCGGCTGACCGATAGCTTCCGCCGCGGTGTAGCCAAAGATGGCTTCGGCTCCGGCGTTCCAGTCGGTCATGATGCCGTCGAGCGTCTTGCCAATGATCGCATCATCCGACGAGGCCACGATGGCGGCGAGCCGGCTGTCTGACGCTTCCCTTGGGGTGCGCCGGCCCGATGCGTCGATCAGAACGCCCGTCACTTCGGATGCGTGGCCGCCGACATGGAGCACCTGCCCGCGGACCCGGATGCATTGGCCGCGGGCGGCGGACCGGGCGTCGAAATCGAAACGGCCCAGATGGGCAATACTGTCTTGCAGGGCCCGTTCGGCGGCCGCGCGGTCATCGGGATGGAGTGCCTGGATCAGTCCCGCATAATCAAGCGGTTGCACACCGTCACAGCCAAGCAACGCGACTGCACAGGGAGACAGGTTGACAGCGTCGGTGTTCAGATCCCAGTGCCATAGACCAACTTCGGCGGCCTCAAGCGCGCGGCGAAAACTGTCGGAGTGAGTGCCAGAACTCAAATCAACCGGTTGGTCTGTATCGGCGGTCATCGAAGCTTCATAGTGGGATCGAGCGCGATAGCATATCCGTTTTACCAAATCGTTGCCATTCGGCACTGCGTTGACTTGAATCAATGCATTCGTGTTCAGAAGACCCCACGAAATTGGCGGAAATAACAACAGGAGGGTATCATGGGCCTGCGAGACCTAGTCGTGCTGCTTGACGGATCAGCGCGTGACCGGGCGAAAATGGCCATCGCGGTTGAACTGGCGCGCCGCAATGATGCACACCTCACCGGCCTTTGCCCGCTGGAAGTGCTGTTGCCGGCGGATCTGTCTTTTGCCCTTGGGGGCTACCCGGACCTTTGGGCGTTACCCGAATTCGCCAAGCAGATAGAGGGCCAGGCCAGAACCAGGGCCGCGGTCATCGAGGCTGATTTCCGTGAGGCCGCTGCGCCGCGACGGCATCAAAGGCGACTGGATGCTGGAGACAGGTTCGTTGATGTCCGGCATTATTCATCGTGCCCATGCCGCCGACCTGATCATCGTCGGTCAGACTGACCCTGAAAGTCCGCCTCCGGCCAACGCTCGGACGCTCGTCGAGGATCTGCTGATGACTGCCGGCAGGCCGTTGCTTGTGGTCCCCTATGCCGGCCGGTTTGACACGATCGGCACAAATGCACTCGTCGGCTGGACCGCGACCCGGGAATCGGCGCGTGCGGCGCACGATGGGCTGCTGTTGTTCGCCCCGTCGGCGAAGGTAACGGTGCTGACCGTCGAGGCTGGTCGCGCGGGACGCGAAAATGACCCGTTGCCGACAGTTGATATAGCCGAGCATCTGTCGCGCCACGACCTGAACGTGTCCGCGGCAAGGACTGTGGTGTCGGATGGGCTTTCCCCCGCCGATGCGCTGCTCGATTACGCCTCTGACATTTCTGCCGATCTGCTGGTGGTGGGCGGCTACGGGCACTCACGGACGCGGGAGATGATCATGGGCGGCGTCACGCGGGATCTGTTGCGGCATATGACACTGCCGGTGCTCATGTCGCATTGAAGGCTGCCAGCGGCTGGTCACCAATGATCCGGTCCGGCCAGGCCGCCTGATGCGGCGCTGCCGACTTTCCATCGGTGCCCTGCGCCCCTGAACGCCTGCCGGAGCTCCCACATACGTGGCACGGCGCTTGCCTCTGCTTGCTGGTAAAGCAGGAGCACCACCCGTGCGCGGAACATTCGCATCATCCAGAGCCGGTTGGTTTGCAGGCCAGGGGCGCCGCAGCGGACCGGAGTTCGGCGGACCTCCGTGATCAATGCCGTTCCCACCGCTGCTTCGTCCCTCGACGATGGCTGGGTCGTTGGACGATCGGGAACAGAGCCGGCGACAGGGCAGCCTTGCGTTGTGTCGGTCGATCGCGTTGGCCTTTCATATCAATCGCGCGATGGCGTGTTCGAGGCACTGTCCGAGGTGTCGCTGGATGTCGCCCGGGGGGAATTCATCTCACTGATCGGCCCATCGGGGTGCGGCAAGACGACGCTGCTGCGGCTGATCGCCGACCTCGCGCAGCCGACTTCCGGGCAGTTACGCGTCAACGGCGGCACCCCGGGTCAGGCCCGGTCCGACCGATCCTATGGCTACGTGTTCCAGTCGCCGGCGCTGTATCCGTGGCGCACCGCGATCAGCAACGTCATGCTGCCGCTGGAGATTATCGGCTTGGAAGCGGCCGAACGCCGTAACCGAGCGCATGCGGCGCTGGCTGCCGTGGGTCTGACGGAGGCAGCCGGCCGCTATCCCTGGCAGCTTTCCGGCGGTATGCAGCAGCGTGTTTCGATCGCCCGCGCACTCAGTCTGCAGCCGGAGCTGCTGCTGATGGACGAGCCATTCGGTGCGCTGGACGAGATCACCCGCGACAAGCTGAATCTGCATCTGACCGATCTGTGGCGGGAGCGGAACCTGACCGTCATCTTCGTCACCCACTCGATCCCCGAGGCGGTTTTTCTTTCGACCCGCGTCGTCGCGATGTCAGCCAATCCGGGCCGCATCAGCCGGGTGATCGAGTGCCCGTTTCCGCAACAGCGGACGCTCGATCTGCGCAACACGAAGCAGTTCCTCGATGTTTCCCAGCAGGTGCGGGATGCGCTGAGCGATGCCTATGCTGATGAGTAGAGGGCTAGCAACGGGCGGGCAATGCCGAGGCATGGGGTAGTGACTGTCCGTCGGGCGCGGTGGCGGCCACCACGCCGCCTGGGTGCGCCAGGCCGCTGCGATCGCCGTGATATTGTGCATTGTGCTTGCGGCTGTGGTCGGTCGCCGCGACGCTGATCAACCCGACTCCGGACGACGCCGCTCCCGGCTGGCTGCCGGCAAACTGGTGGAACGACCGGCCGATCCTGCCGTCACCGCCGCAAGTCGCCGTTGCCACCTGGAACGGGCTGTTCGGTTATCCGGTCAGCAGCCCGCGCAGCCTGATCTATCATGCCGGCGTCACGCTGGAGGCAGCGCTTGCCGGCTTCGCCCTGGCCGCTGGCATCGGCATCGCGCTGGCCACCGCGATCGTACACTCGAGGCTGCTGGACCGCGGATTGCTGCCGTGGGTGATCGTCTCGCAATCCATTCCGGTGCTGGCGACGGCGCCGATGATCGTCGTGGTGCTGGGGCATGCCGGGTTCAGCGGGCTGCTGCCGAAAGCGGTGATCTCGGCGTCGCTGGCGTTCTTCCCGGTCACCATCGGCATGTGCAAGGGATTGCGGGCCGCCGGGTACGGCGCAGCTGGAACTGCTGCATACCTACAACGCCTCCGGCTCGCAGATCTTTCGAAAGCTGCGCTGGCCCTCCGCCATCCCATACCTGTTTCCGGCGCTGAAGGTCGCCATGGCGCTGGCGATCACCGGCGCGATCGTCGGGGAGCTTCCCACCGGAGCACAGGCCGGCCTCGGCGCGAGGCTGCTCATCGCGTCCTATAACGGGCTGATGTTGCTGATGTGGGCGACCCTGGTCGTCGCCTCACTGACCGCCGGGGCTGCCGGTAGGGGTGCTGACGTTGATCGAGCGGGCGCTGCCGCGTTTCCGGGCTTCGCAATGAAGCACTCCTGATGCGGCGACGGTTGCCGATCGAAGCCGGGGACGGGCTTGCTCCCGCGGTGGATCGGCGGTGCCGCATCCCTTGCCGCCGGCATCGCGGCGCTGTTTCTGGTGGGCACCGCACCGGCGCCGGCGCTGCTGTCCGGCGGTCGCCTGTGCGGCCGGCGGCTTCTTCGCGTTGGCTGGCCTGGCCGAGGACGACGGGCGCGCCGCGGTTGTGCTGACGCCAGCACTGTTCGCTGTTCTGATACTGTTCCTGTGGGAAGTTCTGACGCGAGGCTTCGACGTCCCGATGATCCTGTTGCCGCCGCCGAGCACTATCGGCGCGGCTTTCTGGGAGATGCTGCCCGAACTGCTGCAGGATGTGCAGCAAACCGTACTCTATGCGGCGATCCCAGGCTTCCTGATCGGCACGGCACTGGGTTTCCTGGCCGGCGCCGCGGTGGACCGCTCGCCGTTCCTGCAACAGGGCCTGCTGCCGCTGAGCAACTTCGCCAGCGTCATCCCCATCGTCGGCGTCGCGCCGATCATGATCATGTGGTTCGGCTTTGGCTGGCAGTCGAAGGCGGCGGTGGTCATCCTGATCACGTTTTTCCCGGCCTTCGTCAACATGGTCGCCGGCCTGCAGCAGGCCTCGCGCATCGAGCGTGACCTGATGACGTCCTACGCCGCGACCTACTGGCAGACACTGCGAAAGCTGCGGCTGCCGGCGGCGCTGCCGTTCCTGTTCGCGGCGTTCAAGATCAACGCCTCCCTGTCGCTGATCGGCGCTATCGTCGCCGAGTTCTTCGGCACCCCGGTGCACGGCATCGGTTTCCGCATTTCGGCGGAGATCGGCCATCTCGCACTTGATCACGTCTGGGCCGCGATCCTGGTCGCGGCCCTGGTCGGTTCGACTCAGCTACGCGCTGCTCGCCGCGGCGGAACGCAGCGCGACGTTCTGGCATCCCTCGCAACTTCGTGCCGGGCGCCAAAGTGGCCGGATAAAGCTGAAAACCTGAAGGAGACCCACGTGCTTAAGACGAACCGCTTACGGAGGTTAATCCGGTCGGGGGTCGCGGCAAGCCTCGCTGCCGCCCTGGCGATGACGACAACGGCAGCGCATGCGCTCGATGCGACGTCGATCCAGTTGAAATGGGTGTACCAGGCGCAGTTCGCCGGCTACATCGTCGCCCAGAACAAAGGCTACTACAAAGCCCACGGACTGGAAGTGACGATCAAGCCTGGCGGTCCCGGACCTTGCCCCGCCGCAGGTGATCGCCGGCGGCGGTGTCGATTTCGCCGTCGACTGGCTGCCCAGCGCCCTGTCGGCGCGCGAAAAAGGCGTGCCGATGGTCAACATCGCGCAGTTCTTCACCCGCGCGGGCGGGCTGATCACCTGCTGGAAAGGCCGGGAATGACCAAACCGGAGGAATACTTCAAAGGCAAGACCGTCGGCGTCGCTTTCGGCGGCAACGAGTATCCGTTCCTGGCCTTCGCTTCGCATCTAAACTGACCACCTCCGGCGCCAACCCCGACATCAAGATCATCAAGCTGGGCTTCAATGTCGATCCCGTTGCTGCAACATCAGGCCGACTGCATCGCGACGCAGATCTACAACGAATATTATCAGATCCTCGACGCCGGGGTGAAGCCGGATCAGCTGATCACCTTCGCCTATGCCGACAACAAGGTCGATACGCTGGAGGACGGACTTTACGCGCTGGCAGCCGAAGCTGGCCGATCCCAGATTCGCCGACAAAGGCCGCCCGCTTCCTCGCCGCCTCCATCGAGGGCTGGAAATATGCCATCGCACACCCGGACGAAGCCGCCAAGATCATCGTCGACAACGATCCCGGCCGGCGTCGCGGTCTACAAGATCCAACTGCGGCAGATGAAGGAAATCGCCAAGCTGGTCGGCACCGGCGGCAAGGGCGTCGGCTATCTTGATCCGGCTGAATTCGACCAGACCGTCAATATCCTGCTGTCCGGCGGATCCACCCCGATCATCACGAAGAAGCCCGAAGGGCGCCTGGACCCACGCGGTTTGGGACAAGGCCGAGACAGCCGGGGACCGGAAGAAATGAACGCCACGAGAATCGCGCCCGGCGATAGATGTGCACTCGCATGTCTATCCCGGCCGGTACGTGTCCCTGCTGCGGGCGCGCGATACGGTGCCGCGCATCGTGACGCGCGATGGGCAGGACCGCATGCTGATCCTGCCCGGCGAGGATGCCGACAGCAGCACCGTCCGTCGGGCGCCCCATCGGCAGCGAATACTACGACCGCGCCCGCAAGCTCGCGTTCATGGACCGGCACGGCATCGCGGTATCGGTGGTCAGCCCGGCCAATCCATGGCTGGATTTTCTGCCGGACGCCGGATCGGTTGCAGCTGAAATCAACGAGGACATGGAGGCGCTTGTGCAACGGCAGCGCCGGCCGACTGTATGGCCTGGGGCTGCTGCCCATCGCGCGATCCGCAAGCGCCGCCGCGGAACTTGGACCCGCATCGCCCGACTGCCGCATCTGCGTGGCGCGATCATCGGCACCACCGGCGCCGGCATGGGGCTTGATGACCAGGCGCTGGACCCGGTCTGGGCAGCGGCGGAGCGCGACGGCCTGATGATCTTCGTCCATCCGCATTACGGATTAGGAAATGAGGCTCTGACGGGCTACGGCCATGCGATGCCACTGGCGCTCGGCTTCCCGTTCGAGACGACAGCCGCCATCGCCCGGCTGATCCTCGGCGGCACGTTCGACCGGTTTCCCGGACTGCGGCTGATGGTCAGCCCATGCCGGCGGCGTGCTGCCCTATCTGGCATCGCAGGCTGGATGCGTGCGTGGCTGGCGATTCTCATTCGCCGGTCCGGCTGCAGCATCCGCCCAGTTCCTACCTGAGGCATTTGTATTTTGACGCGATCGGCTATCAGGCGCCGACGCTGGCATTGCTGATCGCGCTGGTGGGCGCGGACCGGATCATGTTCGGGACCGACCATCCGTTCTTCCCGCCGCATGTCGCCAATACCGACCTGGACAACACGGAATGGCACAGCCCGAGGTTCACCGCGCGGTCTTGCATGAACTTGGGCCGGACGCCGAGGCGGCGATCCTGTGCAGCAATGCGATGGCGATACTTGGGCATCGCACTGCCGGCATGAGCGCGTATTCGACCTTCCAGTCGCGTCCACGCACATGACCCCAGCGGAGTTCGCGCTCGCCACTCAGGTTCGCGAAGAACTGGCGTCGCTCGCTTACCCGGACCGCCCGTGGGTGAAGCCGGTGACAATCGATGGCAGCCCGTGCGCCGACGTCCTGGTGGTCGGCGGCGGCCAGTCCGGACTTGGCGATTGCTCACGGATTGCGCCGCGACGGCGTCAGCAATATGGCCGTTCTTGATGCCCGGCCGGCCGGACAGGAGGGCGTGTGGGAACACTTCGCCCGCATGAGCGAATTGCGCACACCGAAGCAGCAAACCGGCATCGAATTCGGCCAGCCCAGCCTGTCGGTGCGCGCATGGCATCGAGCCCGGTTTGGCTCGGCCGCATGGGAAGGTTTCACCCGGGTCCCACGGACGTGACTGGATGGCCTATCTCCGCTGGTATCGTGAGGCGCTCGGTCTTCCGGTGGAGAATGATGTTGCCGTCAGCGATATCCGTCGCGGGCCGCGCCCCGACGTGGTTGCGGTGGAAACTTCACATGGCGTACGACTGGCGAGGTCAGTGGTTCTGGCGACCGGGTTCGAGGGCGCGGGCGTTTGCCGGATGCCGCCAGTTGTGGCCACGGCGTTGCCACCGGATCGTTACGATCATGCTTGCACACCGATTGACTTCGAACGGCTGAGACGGAAGCGGATCGGCATCCTGGGCCACGGCGCGTCGGCATTCGATGCTGCGGTCGTGGCGCTGCTTTCCGGCGCGGCATCGCGTGGATCTGTGCTTTCGCCGCGCTGCCCTGCCCGTGGTCAACCCGCACCGTTTTCTCGACTCGCCTGGCCTGATGGCGCACTGGCCCGCGTTGAACGACCGCACGCGCTGGAATATCGCACGCCATATGCGGATTTTCGATCAGCCGCCAGGCGTTGCCAGCTTCGAAACCGCCGTCACCCTGCCGGGGTTCCATATGCACGCCGGCAGTCCGTGGAACCAGGTCGCGCTTGAAGACAGCGGGATACGCGTTACAACCCCCTCTCAGATACTCCATTTCGATCATCTTATATGCGCGACCGGCTACGCCTTCGAACTTGCCGCGAGACCTGAACTGCGCAACCTCGCCCATGGGGTTGCCCTGTGGCGTGACCGGTTCGATCCGCAACCCGATGAGGCAAGCGCCGAACTCGGGGCCTATCCGTACCTGGACGAAGGTTACGAATTCATACCACGCACAACGGAGGATGATTGGATGTCGCGTGTCCACGCCTTCAATTTCGCGGCGTTCGTCAGCATGGGGCCGCACTCCACGTCGATCAGCGGCCACAAATATGCGCTGCCGCGACTGCTGCGTTCGCTGGTCAAACGGCTGTTGCTGGAACAACAGGACGACATTCTCGCTGACCTGCGCGCCTATGACGAACTGGATCTGATAATCCCGCCTCGATTTCCGCAGGAGACAGCACATGCCTGACCCGGTCATCCGTGAACTCGTGGCTGTGAATTTGACCGCGGAATCGTTCGCGCCCTACGGCACGGTCATCGCGCCAACAGAGGACGAAACGCTTTTCGGACCGCAGGACGCGGCATTGTATTTCGGCGATGGCACCCCGCGCTTTTACGCGATGCGGCTGCCGAACCGGGGATTGGTCATCCACCGGATCACGCGCCACCGAAACGTGACGCAGGTGCTTGCCTCGGCGGGCGGACTGCCTTGGCTGCTCGCCGTCGCGCCCCCCGCCGCCGTGGATACAACCGGGGCTGAGCCCGCCTTGGACGAAATTCGAGCATTTCGCGTTCCCGCCGACGCAGCGGTGATGCTGTTTCGGGGGACCTGGCACGCCGGACCGTTGTTTGAGGCGCCGGAAGCAAGTTTCTTTAATCTGGAGCTTGGCGATACCAATCTGACCGATCACTGGAACTGCGATCTGGTGCAACGGTATGGCACCGCGCTCAGGTTAACCGGCTGAGCCCGCTCCCGGCGATCGGCACCGGCTTTCAGGGCAACCTGAAAATGCTATAACGCTTGGCCACGTCATCAGGAAACTTCGGCATGAAGAAATTCGCACGTCGTCACCTGGCGCTTACGACCCTGATCGTGTTCGCCCTGATCGGATCACAGGTTGCCGTGCGGGCTCAGTTGATGGATCAGTTGAAGGGCGCGGTTGGGGGCGGGCAAACTGGCGGCGGGGGCGGAACCGGCGGCGGCATGCTTGGCGGACTCGGCGGCGGCGCCATTCCCTCGGTTGGTCAAGCCGCGCCGGGCAATACGGCCGGCGTGCTGCAGGTACCGCATCCAGAACAAATATGTCGGCGCTAATGGAGCGTCTTCCGTCAAGGACTCGCTGATGAGGAAGATCACGGGCTCCGGCGAAAGCACGAATGACAGTGGGTACAAGCAAGGCAGCAACGGATTGTTGCAGACTGGCGGCGGCCAAAGCTACAGCCTCGGCGGTGGCGGCATCAAGGAGCAGATTACTCAGAAAGTCTGTGAGCAGATTCTCCAGCATGCGAAGTCGCTGCTCTGACGGAGACCAAGTTCAAGTCCTGTGATCGCCGTTACAGATCGACGACCACGTAGCTTCCGTCTATCGTTACCTGAACCGATTCGGCGACGAACGGTCCATCCACAAGTGTCTTGCCCGGTTCGACCGCCACCTCGAAGGCCCGCGCCTGCACGCTGTTCGGGTCGCATAGCGATTGGCCGGTGCGGATTTCAAATTCCCAGCAATGCCAGGGGCACCGGATCATTTCGCCCGGTCGTGTCAACCGATAATCGCCTGGGCTGGGCGCAACCAGGCGGCTGACGATTTCACCGGTGCACAACGGTGCGCCTTGATGCGGGCATCGGTTTATCAGGCCGTAGAAGTCATTGGCGACGTTGAAAATACCGATCTCGCGGCCTTTTACCATAACGATCTTGCGGGCGCCCGCGGGTATTTCGTCTACGGTTGCAACGACATGGCGGGTCATGCTTGCCTCACGAATAGCCCTGCGAGATGGAACTGGGCTTCGGCGGACCGCCGAGCGGGATGGGTGATCCTGCCGCGCATGTGATCAAGTTCGCGGTCCCGCCTCGCCGGGCGCGGTGAATGGAACCATCCGGGGCCATGGTTCAGTCCAGGTTATAGAGAGCGCGCGCGTTGTCCCGGTAGATCTTGCGCTTCCAGTCGTCCGGCAGCGGTATCTTGAATGCATACCGCGGATCGTCCTGGTCCCAGTGCGGATAATCAGTGGAGAACATCACGCGTTCCGGGCCGATCCACTCCAGCGTGGACAGCATGTCCTCTGGCCGCTCCGGCTCCTCGATCGGTTGAGTTGTGACCCAAATGTGCTCGTGCACATACTCTGAGGGGGAACGCGTCAGGTGCGGCACTTCCGCCTTCAGCCGCTTCCAGTGCTTGTCCAGCCTCCAGCACAACGCCGGTAGCCAAGCGAAACCACCCTCGACCAGGACGATTTTCAGGTTGGGGATCTGTTCGAACACGCCTTCGCAAACCAGACTTGTGACCAAGGTCTGCATCGTCTGCACGTAGGACGGATGTTCCTCGTGATAGAAGGATGGCCACCCTCCGCCGGTCGAAGCATGCCCGCTGGTTCCACCGAGATGCAGCGACACCGGGAAGCCGTTCGCGGCGCAGGCCTGCAAAATCGGCCAATACCGGCGCCTGCCCAAGGGCTCCAGCCCACGGGGCGGAATGTTCACCTGCGCCCAGCGGCGATCCCCCGCTCGCTTCTCGATTTCCGCGATCGCGGCCTCGGTATGTTCGACGTTGACCTGAACGGCACCAAGCAGCCTTGGGTCGGGATCGCACCAGTGGGCGAGTTGCCACTCGTTTACCGCCGTTGCCATCGCAGCGCCGAACTCGACGTTCCGCTCGCCGGGGGCGCCGCCGACGAGTGGGGCGAGCAATCCATAGGCGACGTCGAACAAGTCGAGAAGTTGCTCCTGCATCATCGGCAGATCCGATCCCGGATGGCCGCCTGTCTTCGGCCAGCTGTCCATCCGCATGCCCACGCCAGGCGACATTCTGGGATACATGGAGGTTTTCGCCAGGCCCTGACGTGTCCGGCCGCCGATGGTCTGCTTATGCTCCAGCCAGCGCTTCGACAGGAACGGGTCGAAATCATTCGGTCCCTTGACGTAGGGATGAACGTCGCAATCGATGAAGCCCATATGGCTTTGCGCGGAGCGGTCAGGTGAGCGATCCAGGACGGTCACGTTCATGACGATGTCTCCTTCAGGCGGGGATAGGTGTCGAGCGGGTTTTCGACGCAGATTCTTCGGCACAGTTCCGCGGAAAGACCTTGCGGCAAAGCTTCGTCGCCATCGAAATGCCAATGCGGATAATCGGACGAAAACAGCAACATCCGGTCCGACCCAAGTTGATCCAACAACGTGCGAAGCTGCTTTTCGTTCGGCGGGGCATCGAACGGCTGCATTGTCAGCCGGACATTCCGGCGAACCGTTTCGGTCGGGACTTCCTCCAGCCACGGCACTTCGGCGCGGACCCCGCGCCAGGTCTTGTCGAGGCGCCAGAGGGATGCCGGAAGCCAGGTCACCCCGGACTCGATCAGCACCGCCTTCAGGTCAGGGAACTTCACGAACACGCCCTCGCTGATCAGGCTGTTCAGCGCGGCGGAGAAACCCTGCGCCTGTGACACGTAGTCTTCCAGGTAGTACGACGGCCAGCCCAAGGCGCTTGGCGGATGGCGAAAGCTGCTGCCCGCATGAATGCCGATGGGCAGCCCGTGCGCTTCGGCCGCCTTGTAGATCGGCCAGTTCTGCCGGCGCCCGAGCGGAACTTCGGTCATCGCCAGAAGCAGGACCTGAACGAAGCGATGGTCAGGGGCGAGGCGTTCGATCTCCTCCACCGCCAGGTCAGCGCTGTGCGGCGGGACCACGATCGATGCGCGCAGCCGAGGATCGCGATCCAGCCATTCGGCCCTGATCCAGTTATTGATCGCGCGGCACAGCGCGGCGGACAAATCCTCGCTCAGCATGACCTGGGCGCCGTGGATCACGTTGCAGATGGCAAAGCGGGGTCGAAGGTGGTCGAGCAGGTGGGACTGCATCGCCGCCAGACTGCTTCCCGGCGGACCGGACGCCAGGCGCCAGTCGGGCCGGCCGTTGATCGCGGCGTTGGCTGGGTAACTGCTGGGCTCCAGGTTCTCACGTTCCAGGCCGCGTCGCAGAATGTGCTCGCGCCAGTAGTCGTCGAGGTATGGCAACAGCGCGCGAGTGCTCGGAACCGCCGGATGGACGTCGCAGTCAATGGCGCCTGCAAGATAGTCCGAGGCTGGACGGTCCTCGGTGGAATGAGCCATGGGCGGTACTTTCGCCTTCGCTTGATCACACGTGACGCTAGGCGATGCAGGCTGGCGTGTAAACGATGGCAGGTCGTGTCCCGGTCCGGACAATCAGCGCATCCATGTCCCGGGTCAGATCTAGTCCGGCGCCACGACATCCAGCCAGGCTGCAACGACACGCGGCGGCTTGCGGTCGCCCCGTCTTATATCGAACAGCGGCATCGGCCCCATCTGGACCCGGCACACCGTGAAGGCCTCGTTCGGCGAGCGGCTGTTGTCGGTCAGGATCGAGGCATCCGCGACCTTCACCGCCGCGGCGATTGCCTTCTGGGTCTTCGGAAACCGCCGGCGCAGGGTTTCGACAGGAACGCCGTGCCCACCTTCCCGCACACGTGTATCAACGCGGCTGATCGAGGCGCCCTCACTGTGCAGGCCCACGAACACCAGCAGGACGAAATATCCGGCCGCTTGCAGGTTGGTGATCAGGTCGATCTTGGACAGCACACGCCCGTCCGCTTGTTCTTCCCAGTAGGAAAATACTGTCTCCATGGCGAAAGGCACCCGCGCCGCCATGGCATGACCAACGAACGCCTGGACGCCCTGCTGGGCGACCCGCATCCAACCAGCGTCCCGATCGCGAAGCCGGGCGGCCCAAGGCACAAGGTGGCCACCCTCCCCAGGTTCGGGCAGGATCGAAAGCATCATCCGGTCGGCGTTGATAAGGGGGATTTGCAGCCGGTCAGCCAGCGACCGGCGCCACAGGGTCGATTTGCCTGATCCGTTATGCCCAGCCAGAACGAGCCCAAGCGGATTTCTGGTCTGCTCCTGCGCCCGCAGGACCGCGTCGACGGCCTGTTCGATGCTGTTCAATCAGCCGCTTTGAACACCCCGTCGTCGTCGAGCACCCCGCGCTCAGTCTTACCGTTCAGTTTGCGGATGAAGCCTTCTTCAGGATTATCCGGATCGGCCCAATACAGCGGCACATCTTTCTTCGCGTAAATCCGAACTCCCGGATCAAGCAACCGGGGCAGCGCCCGTTTCAAAGCCGCGCTGCTCGCCTCCACATTGGCCCTTATCTCTGCCTCGGCTGGCCGCCGCGCCGTAATCGTGACATCCCCAAACCTCAGCGTCTCCCAGGCCCCGCCTTTGGACGGGCTTCTGGGCGCCACGGCAGTGCCGCCACGACTGGGCCGGGTCTTGATCTGGCGCGATACAGCAGCCGCTGATGGTGGTTCCATGGCACTAATATAGTGATGAAACAGCCATTTGCATAGTTGAACCGCGGCTGCTGGTCAGGCGTTGACCTTCATGTGCGGCGCCAGGGAGAACGGTGCCTCGGTCTTCTCGTGCAGGTCAGCCAGTGTCACTCCTGGCGCGATATCCACCAGCACCAGCCCATCATCATGCCCCTTTGATGAGATCGAGAACACACCGAGGTCGGTTATGACCAGATCAACCACGCCAGCCCCGGTCAACGGCAGATTGCATCGTTTCAGCAACTTGGACTTGCCGCCCGCGGTGTGCTCCATCAGCACCACCACCCGCCGCACGCCGGCGACCAGGTCCATCGCGCCGCCCATCCCCTTCACCATCTTCCCGGGGATCATCCAGTTCGCCAGGTCGCCGTTCTCCGCCACCTGAAGCGCGCCGAGGATCGAGATATCGATATGACCGCCGCGGACCATCGCGAAGCTCGCGGCACTGTCGAAAAAGCTGGTCGTCGGCAGTTCGGTCACCGTCTGCTTGCCAGCGTTGATCAGGTCGGCGTCTTCCTCTCCCTCGAACGGAAAGGCGCCCGTGCCCAGCATGCCGTTCTCGGAATGCAACTGGATGGACATCCCTTCCGGGATGTGGTTCGCGACCAGGGTCGGGATGCCGATCCCCAGATTGACGTAGAAGCCGTCTTCCAGTTCCTTCGCCGCCCGAGCGGCCATTTGATCACGGGTCCAGGGCATGATTTGTCGCTCCTTTTAGACGCGCTGGCGCAAGCTGCGTTTTAAGCGCGCTTGCGCACGGTGTGTTCAACCGCGCTTGCGCACGGTGTGTTCAACCGCGCTTGCGCACGGTGCGTTGCTCGATCCGTTTGTCCACCGTATCCAGCTTGACGATGCGGTTGACGAAAATTCCGGGCGTGATGATATGATCCGGATCGATCTGCCCTGGCTCCACCAGGTGCTCCACCTGGACCACCACCATTTCGCCCGCCGTGGCCATGATCGGATTGAAGTTCCGGGCAGTCTTTCGATAGACCAGGTTGCCCTCGGTATCGGCCTTCCAGGCATGGATGATCGCAAGATCAGCGCGCAGCCCGCGCTCCTGCACATAAAGCCGCCCGTCGAACTCCTGCTGGACCTTGCCCTCGGCGATCTGGGTCCCAGCTCCGGTCGCGGTGAAAAACGCCGGAATTCCCGCCCCGCCGGCGCGAATCCTCTCCGCCAGCGTGCCCTGCGGGTTGAACTCGATCTCCAGTTCGCCGGCCAGGAATTGCTTGGCAAAGGTGGCGTTCTCACCGACGTAGGAGCTGATCATCTTGCGCACCTGCCTGGTCTGCAGCAACTGGCCCAGACCGACGTCGTCGATGCCGGCGTTGTTGGAGATGATCGTCAGGTCCTTCACTCCGCTGTCCCGGATCGCCTCGATCAGAGCATTGGGGATGCCGCACAGCCCGAACCCGCCGGACATGATTGTCATGCCGTCGTGCAGCAGCCCCGCCAAGGCCGCCTTCGCATCCGGGAAAATCTTGTTGACCGCCATCCATGCCCCCAACCGCGCGTTACCGGCATCTAGCCGATGCGCATCCAAGTCAGCAAGCACCCCTGAGCAGACGCCTTGAGCGGACAAGGGGTCAGCCGGCGCTCCAGAGAAATGTCAGCTCGTGCTTGTTGTGGAACAGGTGGACCAACTGGCCACCAGGGATGGCGGCAAACGCCTCGGCCGACAGTGGTCCGTGGCGCCCTGGAACTTGATCGTGCAGACGATGTGGCGCGCCGCCCCGGCATCGATCCAGCGCCGGACCAGGGCCAGCAGGCGGTCGGGATAGGCGATGATGTCGCTGCACAGCCAGTCCACCGGCTGGGGCGGCATGCCGAACGCACTGTCCAGCCGCTCTGAAACGGCGGGCATCGCGGCGACGGCCGGATCCAGCGGCGCCTTGTCCACCGCTGTCACATCGGCGCCAAGCGACGCAAGCACCCAGGTCCATCCACCCGGCGAAGCGCCCAAGTCGAAGCATGTTTCTCCGGCTGCCGGCCATCGTCCGAACCGTACCAACGCCTCCCATAGCTTAAGATACGCCCTGCTCGGCGGCCCGATATGGTCCTCGACGAAGTGACATTCGCCGTTGACGAAAGGGCTGGACTTGGTCGGGCTGGCCAGCATTCGGTCCGGTTCCAGCAGCGTCCAGCCGCCAAGATGCGACTGCGGGCGCCAGCGTCGGGAACACCAATGGACGTGCCTTTACCGGGGGCAGCCGGTCCTGGATCAACGCCATGCGGCGATGGTGACCGGCGCCGTATGCCGACCAGTTGCGCTGCATCGCCCGCAGCGCGTCAGCCGGCGGCCTGACCGAGGAAACCTCGATCTCCCGCGGGGCTGTCCATATGTCCAGTGCCCAGGCCGCATGCACCGGCTTGTCGGGCGACAGGGCGAGGCGGCCGTGCCAGTCGCTGACGGTTACACCTCGACGCGCCAGTTCCTCGGCGAGCGGCGTTTCGAACCCCTCCGCGGCCAGGTAGGCGGCACTGATCATCGGGCGCGCAATGCGGATGCCCCCAAGAGCAGCCATCCGAGCATCAGCAGGGTTCCTCCGGTTGGCGCCAGGATGCCCCAGGATACGCCGGCAACCCCGAGTGAATAGACCGCGCCACAAAACAGCAGCAGCCCAGCGCGAAAGCCGCGCCGGCCACATCGGCCAGCCTGCCCCCGCGTGGTTGCCCACAGTCCAGTCCCCAACAGGGCCAACGCGTGCCATCCCTGCATCTGCACGCCACTGTTCACCATATGCTGCGCTGCCGGATCACGGATTCCGTGCGCCGCGAATGCCGCCATCGCCACCGCGCCGAACCCGGCCAGTGACCCCAAAACGATCCAAACACGTTGCATGCGACCCCCGATTGCCATGCCCGGCACAGCGCGGAGAGATGGCACATAAACCTCATCCGTGCATGGTCACCTGGGCAGACCACGGTTCGCGCAGATTGCGTGGACGTGCTGGCGGTGGCACGGTTGCATCCAACCGAACATAAAACAGCGGAAACTTGCGAAGGAAACGCCATGTCCAATCCCGTCGCCAGCGTCCAGTTCCTCTCCGGCGTCAAGATCGTCGATCTGACCCAGTTCGAGGCTGGCCCGTCCTGCACTGAGGCCCTCGCATGGCTTGGCGCCGACGTGGTGAAGATCGAGAACCCGAAGATGGGCGATCCCGGCAGGCGGTTGCGCCCTGGTCAGCCGGACACCGACCCGTATTACTTCCACGTCTTCAACGCCAACAAACGCTCGATGACGGTCAACCTGAAGTCGCCGAAGGGGCTGGCGCTGGTCAAGGACATGTTGCGCCAAGCGGATGTATGTATCGAGAACTTCGCGCCCGGCGCGATCGAACGGCTGGGCCTGGGCTATGACGTGGTGCGCGAACTGAACCCTGGTATCATCTACGCTCAGATCAAGGGCTTCGGCGAAGGCAGCCCATACGAGAAGAACCTGGCGTTCGACATGATCGCGCAGGCCTGTGGCGGCACGTTCAGCGTCACCGGCGACCCGAATGGTCCACCCACGCGGCCAGGGATCTCCCTAGGCGACACCGGCACCGGCATGACGATGGCGATCACCATTCTGGGCGCGCTATATAAGCGCAAGGAAACCGGTGAGGGACATCGGCTGCAGGTGGCGATGCAGGATGCGATCATGCATTACATGCGTATCAACTTTGCCACCCAGGGGCTTACCGGCAAGCCGGCACAGCGCGGAGGCAGCAAAGTGCCTGGCGTCAACAATGCCCCGATGGGACTGTATCCTTGCGCCCCCGGCGGTCCCAACGATTACGTTTACATTATGACGAGCCGGGCTAATCCGGACCACTGGGATCAGGCTGTTGAAGGTGGTAGGGCGGGAGGAACTTATTGGTGACGTGCGGTACCTGACGCCGATGGACCGGGTGGACCGCGAACCGGAGGTCGATGCGATCATCGCCGCCTGGACCAGGACGAGGACCAAGCACGATGCCATGCGAGCGGTGGGAGAAGCCGGTATTCCCGCCGGCGCCGTACTGGATACGATGGAGCTTCAAAACGATCAAAGCTTTGAGGACCGCGGCATCATGCAGGTGATGCACCATCCGGTGCACCGCGATTTCAAGATGCCGGGCTGGCCGGTGCGGGTGGATGGAAAGCCGCCGGCCCTGCGATCATCTCCGGTGCTGGGCGAGCACACCGAAAAAGTGCTGAGCGAATGGCTTGGCCTGAATGCTCAGGCGGTTGAAGCGCTGCGATCAGACGGAGCCGTATGAGCTAATTGCCGCCGGCTGAGATGGTGACGCGAAATCGGATCAGGTCGCGGTCCATGCTGGTGTGGCATCCCGTGACATTGAAGCGCGTCAGGAAGAGTTGCGCCGACTGGCCCACCGTCATGAAGTTGCCATCGGTGCTGTCCGGGTCGATCAACGATGGATAAGCGATGGGCGGGGCATCACCACATCGGTACGCCCCCTCCCCTAGTCCATCCATTAGTTTCAGCGGCGACGACCAGTCGATCAGGTTGGGGCTGGTCGCGTAGAACAGGCCGCCGCCGTCATGGGCGCCGTTCATCATGAGGGCGATGAACAAACCGGTCTGGGCATGACGGACAAGGCTGGTGACCGGCCAGCGCAACTGCCCCGCTCCGACCGGGGCACAGACATGCGGACCATTCGTTGCCGCCTTGCTGTAAGGATCAATGAAGACCGTTCCAAAGCCGTGCCCGTCCCAGCCCCGCCAGGCCGCGGGATCGGCTATCCGGTCAGTGCGCAGCAGGCAGTTTCCTGGCTTCTGCGCTTTTGCCTCGGTGGCAAAAACCATCATGAGAAGCGTTCCGTTGTCCTGAACCATGTTGGTCGGATTGAAGTAGCCGGCGTGATGGCCAACAACCTCATCATAGCGGTAGGGCAATGTAGCGATTAAGCCAGGACCGCTGGCGACACGTTCGAAATGCTGACCCGCGTCATGCGAAACCGCCGCGGTGATCGTGTTGTACCAGCAATCAATGTAGCGGCCGCTGGGGCACAGCGCCGGTCGCCGATGTCCCTGAAACTCATTGTGGATTACCGCGAAAATCGTATTTCCATCCGGCGTGTAGAGGCTGGTTATCCATTGCCTGTCGTCGAAAGCAGCAGGGTCGTCACGTTCGTCTCCCTGGTAAACAACCCGGCAGTCGCTGGACAACTCGAGCAGGCTGGGGCCGACGAGCCTGCGGTTGCGGAAATGAGGTGCGTAGAGTTGAACCATTCCCGCACCCGTACGAATCGCTCGGGCTGGCGCATCAGGAATGTGCGAGGAATCGCACGCGTCCCGTGCCTTCAAGAACACCGTCACCGCTTCCCCTGAGACGCGAAGCTTCAGGCCAGGGCTGAAATCCGTGGCGTGTGCCTGAATGATTCGTGGCGACGCACCCAGGAGGAGACCAGCTATCGCGAAACCGAGCAGCAAAGGCAGGCGCGGCAAATGCATCCGCACGCTCAGCGAGGCGATGTCGTGCATCTGTCGAACGGGGCAGCCTTTACCGAAGCTACATCGATGACGGCACGCTCGCCCATCTTCAGCGGAAGCAGAGGTTCGGCGGACAGGCTGACAGTCAGCGGATTTGCGAGGTGGACTGGCCCAACTACCGCAAGGGTCTGCTCTTTACTGCCGTCAAAGATGTGTTGACTTTGGGAGGCTGTTCCATCCGAACCGGCGATCCGCAAAGTGGCGCGGAGCGGCAACGACTCTTCTATCGCCAGGGCAGCCCGGACCGTCACGCCGTAACCTGAAGGAAGATGCACCCCGGTCCATTGCAGCCGCGTCGCCTCATTGTCGGAGCCAGTCGCGTGAAGACGGTAGGTATCTTCGTCAACCATTCTGCACCACCCATTCCCGCCTACCAGGGACGGCACGCCTCCACGGATGTCGCGCATGACCGGGCTACGGTAATCCGGGGCTGTATTGTCTGGATATGGAAATGAAATGATCGTGAGCATTTCAGCCTGTGCGGTTGGCACGACCACAGGTGGTGGCTCTGCATTATGAGCCAGCGCCTTTACCAGCACGCTGATCCAATTGGCGTCATCGCCCTCGTCCGCGTGGTCATAGCCCGCAAATCTGGGCACGTAACCGCGCATCCGGTTGCGATCCACCAGTTCGACCGTGCCGGCGCGATCCGGGTTGTCCTGAACTTCAAGAAACAGAAAGCGGGGCGACGTGGCGCGGCGGTAGATCTGGTAGTGGATGGCCTCCAGAGTATCCTCCGGAATACCGCTGTTCGCCTTGATGACGAATACCGGGTTTGGATGACAGAACTTCGCTCGGAGTTTCTCGGCCATATAGGCAAGCTTGGCCTCTTCGCGAGCATGGATCGTTCGGCGGTGTTCGCGGTCGGCGTTGAAGGTCCGTGTTCCTGCCCGCAACGAAGAATACATTTGGGTATGCCACGCCGTGCCGTAATGCAGGTCCCGCACCATCTCGCTGTTCTTTGGCACGAGGTTGTCGAACTCATAGAGTCCGGCGAAGTCACCACGCAAGGTCGCAAGCAAGCTCTCGGGTCGTACTAAGGCCCAGCGAAACAGCATGCCTGCTTCAAAGCCGATGCGGCGGAGCACAAAGCCCATCTCGCAATTATCGCCGAACCCCTCAAGCCGAAGCAGATCCGCTTGGCTGATCGCCTGCTCCCTCGCAGGCTGCACAGCCATTGCCGAGCCCATACCCATCATCAGACCTCTTCGTGTGACCGGCAACGCGTCGGGCGCTGACGCGCTGCCTGTCATGCCGCGGCCGATATCGGTGATTGCGCATAGCCATTCGGATGTGCCTCACGCCACGCCCATGCGGTGCGCACAATATCATCGAGCACGGTGTAGTACGGTTGCCACCCAGTCTCGCGCTGGATCAAATCGGATGATGCAACGAGAACGGCGGGATCGCCTGAGCGACGCCCGGTAATATGCACAGGGACTTTCCGGCCGCCAATGCGCTCGACCGAGCGAATGACCTCCAGCACCGAATTTCCCCTGCCGGTGCCGAGATTATAGGTGACACTGTGGCCACCGAGCGCGCCCAGCGCCCGGATATGCGCATCAGCAAGGTCCGCGACGTGAATGTAATCCCTGATGCACGTGCCGTCGGAAGTGGGATAATCATTGCCAAAGACAGAGATCTCCGGCCGGCGACCTAAGGCGGCGTCGATCACGAGCGGGATCAGATGGGTTTCTGGATCGTGATCCTCGCCTGCTCGGCCAAGGGCGTCGGCACCCGCTGCGTTGAAATAGCGCAAGCAGGCACTGCGAAAACTGAAACATCTGTCCGCCCACCGCAGCGCCTGTTCGATCATGAGCTTGCTCTCGCCATAGGGCGAACCTGGGTCGATGACAGTGTCTTCCTGGATTGGCCCGTCACCCGCGCTGCCATAGAGATTCGCGGTTGATGACAGGACGAACCGCGTGATGCCGTGCTGCACACAGGCTTCGATCAGGCGAATCCCATTCGTTGCGTTCTCCTGCAGGTAGCGGAAGGGTTGCTTCATGCTTTCACCCACCAGAGACAGAGCGGCGAAGTGCAGCACGCCATCCCAAGGCCCGTTGCCAAGCACGTCTTGCACATCCCGGACGTTGCCAAGATCGCCCTCCACCAAGCGCGCCGCCCCTGGCACCGCCAGTCGATGGCCTTGCGACAGATTGTCGAACACGGTCACGTCGTGCCCGAGATCGAGAAGTGCGAGCACTACATGACTTCCCACGAAGCCAGCACCGCCGGTGACCAGGTAGCGGCCTTTCATGCGAGACATCCGACTGTCCTTCGAGAGTGGGTTATTCTTCACGCATGCCGTGACGGATGCCGTCCAGGATGGGTGAGATCAGGAAGTTCAAGGCGCTGCGCTCGCCGCCGATAATCAACAGGTCGGCTGGCATGCCAGGATACACCACGACGCCCGGAAACGGCTTCAGCGCGTCCGGGTCAAGTTCCGCGCGCACCAGGAAGAATGGATTCCCCTGAGGGTCCTGCTGCCGGTCGGCGGCCACGTAGACTAAGCGCCCCTCGACCGTGGGGACCCGGTGGGCCTTATACGCCGATAGTTTGAAGTTAACTCGCTGGCCGACATGGACATGCTCGATATCAACAGGAGTCACTGATGCTTCCACCAGAAGCCGTTTGTCAGCCGGCACGATATCGAGCACCGGCTGTCCGGGCGTGATACTGCTGCCAGCCGTGAAAAATTTGATGTCGGTTACAATGCCCGTTTCCGGAGACTGCACCTCACGCTTGCCGAGAAGATCCGCGGCCGCGCGCAGACGTTGAGCGGCGTCGGCCATAGCCACCTGGGTTTCCTGAAGATCCTTCGACGAGTCCGATCGCCGGGTTTCCGCGTAATTGGACAGTTCCGACTTGGTCTGCTCAATCGCTTGCCCGGCTGCCGTGTAGCGCCCGGCGGCGTCGCCGAGTGCGCCTTGCAGTTCGGCGACCGAGCGCTGCAAGTCCAGGGATCTTCCCTTTGTTTCGAGCCCCTCCTTGCGCAAATACTCGACGGTGCGAGCCTGTTCCTGCGTCAGCTCAAGTCTTTTGTTCAGGGTTAAGAGTTGGACCTGAAGCGCGGTCATCTGGGATTGCAGTTGTTCGATCTTGCGTCCGCTGACGCGCGCGTTGCCGTCGAACGTGTCCCAGCGCGATGCGAATAGATCCTGTTCAGCCCGCACGAGGGGAGCGATCGCGGGGTCCGCCGCGGCGGCCGCGAGCAGGTCATCCGGCATAACGAGATGCCGCTCATCTTTGGTCTCCGCCTGCAGACGGGTCGCCTTGGCGACGGAACCCCAGTACTGCGCCTTGACCTGGTTCATGGTGGACCGGGCCTGGACATCGTCAAGAATGAACAATGTCTGGCCCGCGGTGACTTCTTGACCTTCCTTGACCAGCAACTTGCTGAGGATACCGCCATCCTGCAAGACAACCGTCTTGCGTTTGCCAGCGGCGACAAACAGGCCCGGAGCGGAGACCGCGCTGTCGAGCGGCGTCAACGAAGCCCAAAGACCCAAACCGCCGAACCCGAGTGCCACCGTCAGCGCGCTGGCAATCGCGATGCGCCGCAGCGAAGGAACCGGCCACGCCCCCTGTTCGGGATGTAGATCCAGGACCTGCATCATCAGGTCGTGCTCCCGATCTTCAAGCTTCTGGGTGGTTTCGTAGTGTCGGAAGCGGGTTCCTCGGTTTGGCGGGGGGCGAATTCCTGGATGCGTCCTTCGCGGAGGGTCAGTGTGTAGTCCATGCGAGCCAGCAGCTTGGGCCGATGTGTCGCGACGACGACAACGGTCCCCGAGGTTCGCGCGGCATCGATGGCATTCAGCAGCGCCTCCTCACCTTCCTGGTCGAGACTCGCGTCCGGCTCATCGAGCACGAGCAGGCGCGGGCTGTTGTAGAGAGCACGCGCGAGGGCGACACGCTGGCGTTGTCCACCAGACAGCGAAGCGGCCGCCCGGGTAATGCGCGTGTCGTAACCTTGCCGGAGGCGTCCGATGATATCGTGAACGTTAGCTGCCCGAGCGGCGACGATGACATCACCCGCGTCCGCCGTATCAAAACGCGCGACGTTTTCCGATATCGTACCGTCCAACAAATGAATTCCCTGGGGAAGATAGCCGATGCGGCCCCGCTCGCCGGTCAAAACCGGCACACCATCCAGCAGCACCGTACCTTGCGTTGCCGGCAGCACGCCTACCAGCAGCCGCAGCAACGTCGATTTACCGGCTCCGTTCGGACCAACCAATGCGGTCGCGGTTCCCGGCTGCAACGCCAGGCTGATGTCTTGCAGCAGTGTGCGCCCAGTATTCGGCGCATGATAGCCGACGCCTTGCAAAACCACGCCCGCCTGCTCGGACCCCGCCACCACTTCGGCGGTATTGACCTCGTCCACCGAGGACAGCAAGCGGCTGATACGAAGCCATGCCGCGTAAGCTTCGATCCAGCGGCGCCAACTGGTTACCAATGAGTTCAAACGGGCCAAGAACCTTTGCCAGAAGCAGGTTGGCGCCCATCAGGCTGCCGGCCGACGCCTGACGGGATATGATCAAGACCGCGCCCATTGCCATGACGCCTGCCTGCAAAGCCATGCGGATGATTTTCGCGACGAAGGCGATGCGCTGCGAGCGCTCCTCCGCATGGCGCATCCGATGCATTGCTGATGCATGCCGTGCCGCCCAGCGACGTGCCAAAGCGGAAAACATTCCGAGCCCATCTATGAGATCCGTTTCGCCCAGACCGGTGGCAAGCTGATGCGCGGCCCGAGCCCGTTGATCGGCGGCGGCCGTAATCGCAGGCCGTACCAGACAGTCATTGATGATGCCTACCAGAGTCAGAACGGAGACGCCGAGCAGCCCGATCCAGCCGAAGGCCGGGTGAAGCATGAACATGACGGTAAGAAGAAGCGGGGCGCAGAGTGCATCGAGCGGCGTGGAGACCGCTCCGGACGACAGAAAGGAACGAATGTCATTAAGGTCTCGCAGCGCCTCCGCACCCGCAGCGCTGTCACCGTGCATGCCGCGGCGAACCGCCGCTTCGAGAACCGGCACGCTGAGGGCTCGGCCGACGCGGTCCGCGATAATCACGAGAGTTACCGACCGCAGATAGTCAAGAATGCCATAAATTATCAGCCCGATGCCACAAGCGATGGAGAGCATTGCCACTGTGCTCATGTTCCGGCTGAGCAGCACTCGGTCGTAGAGTTGCATGTCGTAGATCGGTACAGCAAGAACCGCGACATCAACGAATACTGTCAGGAACATCGCGAGACCAAGGCCAAGGCAGAGGGCGTTGCGGGCATGACGAAGCGCTGGGGAGAGGTGGCGCTTCATGACGTGGCGACCTTGTCCGAGGCTCTGACAAGGTGGATTCTTGGACCTCCGAGTGTGCGCATAACGGCGTCGCGCGTGTCGAAATGTTCAATCGTGCCCTGGTTCAGCACAAGAAGCTTGTCCACCGACTTCACCGCCGATGGTCGATGGGTTGAAATGAGCACCCCGGTTCCTTCGGCTCGAAGCGAGGTAAACAGCGCGTCGAGCATGGCCTCCCCGTCGGTATCGAGGAAGGCATTCGGCTCATCCAGAATGATCAGGCGAGGTGCCCCGTACAGCGCCCTTGCAAGGGCGATCCGCTGCCGCTGGCCGGCCGACAGCATCAGGCCGCTGCCGGCGATGCGGGTGGCGTAGCCGAACGGCAGCGCCGCGATCGCGGCATGCACCCCGGCCCGGCGGGCGGCGGCGATGACGGCTACGAGGTCTGGATCGCCACCACGGGCAATATTCTCGGCAACGGTTCCATCCGTCAGAACCGCCGACTGCGGCACATAGCCTATGTGGCGCGCGATATCTTCACGGTTCCACAGATACGTGCTGTGGCCGTCAAGGAACACGCCTCCGCTGGTCGGTTCCGCGATGCCCAGAATCAGTTTCATAAGAGTCGATTTGCCGGATGCCGAGGGGCCGATGATGCCGATGATTTCGCCGGGTGCGACATGGAAGGAAATGCCACGCAGTACCGGGCGATCCGCTCCTTGCGGCATATAAACAAGACGCTCGACGACCAGGTGCCCCTCAGGCCGCGGCAGCGGATAAACGTAGCGTGCAGGCACAACTTCTTTCAGCAAGGCTTTGGTCCGCCGCCATGCCGCGGCGGCGTCGGCCCATTGACGCATGGTCGCCGAAAAATGCTCGAACGGCATCAGCATCCTGGCCAGGATCATGTTTCCCGCAACCAGGGAACCCGCCGATGCATAGCCGTTCAGGACCAGCACGAGGCCCACCGCAACCATCGCTCCCGTCATTCCGCTGCGCAGCGCATGCGTCATTGCGGTAACGGTCCGGCTACGCAGGTGGGCCCGCGTCCCCGCGGACAGCGCCTCATTCTGGGCACGATCCCATCGCCGCGCGAGCGTCGGCAACATACCCATCGCAATCACTGCTTCCGCCCCACGCGTTGCGCCGGCGACATCGCGAAAGCCACTGACGCTGGCCTCATTCGCTTCCATCATCGGGCGGCGCGCCACCGCATCGCCCAGCAGATTGAGGCCTGCGAGGATGACCACGAAAACCGCTGCCAATACAGCGAAACCCCATCCCATCAGGAACAGAACCACCAGCAGGACCGGACACCAGAGCAGATCAAGTGGCGCCGTCAGCATCGGACTGCCGATGAACTGCCGCAGCGTTTCCCCATCGCGAATCGCCTGCATCGGATTAGCCGCGCGGACGCCCGCGACCGAGGCTGCCCTCAGCAGTGCGGGTGAAACGTTGCGGGCGAAACGATCACCCAGGGCCGTCATGGCGCCAGCGCGCAGGTGATCCAGGGTAATGTAGAACAACACGCTGATGGCGAGGCCAACGGAGAGGCCCGCCAAGGTGCGCATGTTGTGAGTGGTCATCACCCGGTTGAACACCTCCATGTTATAGAGGGGAACCGCAAGGGCACCGATGTTGCAGCCCAGACTGATTGCCGCCATGCCGAGGCCGCCGCGAATCGCTTGGCGCCGCAATGTTGCCAATTTCCCGGCTTGGTCGAGCGGGTCAGAGGTGGTTGCGGTGCGGTTGCGCATTTAGCCCCCCAGCGCTCTGACGAGGCCGACGATGGATATCAGCAGCGCCGTTCCGGAAATTCCGATCGCCCAGAGCACTGGCTGCGGAAGGCGCGTGGCGCCGTCTGGCGATTTGGCATCCGCAGGCGACAGCCTTGCCAAATGCTCGTCCAGCCGGACAACGAACGTTTCGACTGCCGCTAGTTGCGCCGCCGTCCCGGCTTGAAGTTCGGCCATCCGGGTCAGTGCGTCCGCCTCGGGCTCTGCGTCCTTGCCCTGCGTCCCGCCGGCCAACGCCGTCTGCAGGCCGCGATGGATCAGACGTTGCGAATTAAGCAGCATATCGACGCCGCGCAGGAGCTTTGCCACCTGATCCGAGAGCCCGTCGGCTGCCGGAGTGGCGCCGATGGGAAATGCCTCTCCGTCGCCGGCACGTGCAAATACTCGAAGTTCAGCCGCACGATTGCGCACATCGGACGGAATCATGATGTCAAAGGCATGACGGCCATCGCCAATCCCGTTGCTTGCGAGGTCCGTACGCGGAAGATCGGCCACGGTATTGGCAACATTGTCATCGCCAAGGCGAAGTTCGATGGCGGCGCGCAGGTCCGGAGTGGCGGGCGCCCATGCCCAGCCAAGAATACGATCGGTGGTGGCCGCCTCGACATAACCCACAATCTCGGGCAGCGAAGGAGCGGCAGCGCGGATGTTGGTTACCGTGCTCATGCGGCCAACGCCGCTTTTCTCGCCGTCGCCGCCGCTTCGTCCAACATCTTGTGGCTGAGCCCGTTCTCGTCAAGGAACAGTCGTGCGTCGCGATAGTGCTGGTAATACGCGCGATTAAATTTATCGAACAGCGATTGATCCCAGTAATCTTCCAGCCGGAATGCCTGGCCACCAAATACGTTGAAGCTCGGAATTTGGAAAGTGTCGACAAATTCGGCCGTGCGGCTATCGTAGGTGAAATAGATCGACGGAATGCGGTTCGCGAGGCTGATCAGATTGCCATGCAACCGGTATCCAAGAACAAGGTCGCGCTGGCGGACGAATTGTTCAAATTCGCTTACTGAATCCGCATAGAACAACTTGGATCGATACAGCTTCTCCAGCGGATCGCTTTCACCTTGCAGCCATCCCTCCGCGCGTAACTGGGCTATGGCTGCCTCGCGCATTTCTGAGGCGCCCCACAGGATCTTCTTCTCCTCAACTTCGCCCTGAGCCATCACGTGAAGGTCAAACCGCTCGGACAAGGCAAGGATCGTGTCACGCTGCAGGGTCAGATAGCGGCGGATGTCCTGAGCGTAGTCACTCCCGACCTCACGCCGAAGCGTGAAGCCTACGCGTCGCACCTGTTCAAGCGGCGGCAGGTCGATCCTGAGGGTAGGGTCATTTTTCCGGAAGATCGTTGGGCAACCGATAATCCGGGCGTTGCGGATACCAAGCGACCAGAGCACTTCCGCGGTGTAGGTCCCGCGGACTCCAAAGGATACGCACCGCTCTGCTATGTAATCCAGGACGCGCCGGGCATCGGGCTTTAGTTCTAGCTTGCCTTTGGCCGGCGCCTGAGCACCGATTCCGAAGGCGATGACCGGGATCCGGAGACGGCTCAGGACCGAAGGGGCGTTTTCCCAATCCATCTCCGGATGGAGATAATTAGAGCCGCGCAAGATCGCGAACGCATATTCGCTGTTGTAGCGCTCGATATCGGCATCCGATGGATTGCGGATGTTAAGCCCGTTCAGACTGGTGAAATTCAACAGCTTCAGGGAGCTATCGTAAACAAAGGCATCGCCGATGTTGTGATAATGATCCGGAGCCAGATCAAAGCTCAGATGGCTGTACCAACGAACGCAGTCATGGTCGTAAACTTCGCCAGATGGGCTGATCACCAATATCTTGGTCATGGACATCTCTCCTGTTCTCAGGCGGCCTTGCGGCGAGTGGGACGTGCGACAGGCTTTGCCGTCGCTTGCCTGTCGGCAATAACGTTGCGGTAGACAGCAAGATGGCGATCGGCAAAACCTGTAAGGTCCAGCGGGGTTGAGGCATTGTCGCGCAGTCGCTTCCACATGCCGGCGTCGGTCAGAACTTCTGTCATCCGATCAGCGAGATCCTCTGGACTACCCGCGCGGAAATGCAGGCCATCGATACCATGCCTGACCTTTTCGGCCATGCCGCCAATATCACCAACGATCGGAGGACGGCCATGGAGGAAGGCTTCCTGGATAACGACAGGACTGTTCTCCCACCAGATTGAGGGCATGATGAGCCAATCAACCTGCTCCATCAGTCGAGGAAGCTCCTCCGAACGGTAGCTGCCAAAGAAACGAGCGCGGCGCCCGGTCCGGTCGATCAGGCGTTCAAAGCGCTCGCGGAACGCAACCGGCTGGTTCTCCAGATTGCCGCCGAAGATGTAGAGCTTTGCATCGTTTCCCCAAACCTCCTCCTCGATTGAAGCGACCGCTTCGAGGAGTACATGAAGACCCTTGAATTCCGATAATTGGCCAAAGAAGCCAAAACGCCCACGCCTGCCCTTGGCGTTTAGGTTGCGCGGCGGCGCGATGGTCTGAGGCGCCAGGCCGTTTTCAATCATCGTAAAGCGTTCGCGTGGCAATCCCCAGGCTGAATATCGGTCGATTAGGAAATGACTTGGAGAAACGAATGCATCCGCTATCAGCAGATGATCCTTGAGGAAGGCTTCCCGCTGGAAGATAAGGCCCGGACTATGCTGCGGGAAGCAGCCAGCACACTCTGCCGGCGATGCCCCGCGGCAGAGTGTGTTGCGCGACGTCTTCACCATCTGACCGTGATTGATGCAGATCGCGAGATACTCATGGAATGTGATCACAATGGCTGCGTCCGGCAGTATCCGCCGAACCTGAACCACGGCTTCGACACCCAGGCCCAGGACGTGGTGGAAATGGACAACATCGGGCCGGACATGCCGCAGATAGTCGGAGAATGCGCCCTGCAAGTCCGCCACGCCGCCGTTGGAAAGCCAAAACTGGTCCCAGGCTTCGGTGTGTAAGAAGGTTTCGCGCTCGCCCTGCCGCAGGCTCATCAGAGGCGTATCCGCATGCCGGGCTAACGAGGCGGGTGACCGAGCGAGATAAAAGGCGTCGATCCCATCGTGCTGCCCCAATGCCCGGAACAGGTTATGGGATGCGACCTCGGAACCGCCGATGGAAAACGCTGGATGCCCATGGGATATGATCAGAACGCGCATGATTTCATTCCTCGGCCGCGAGGCGGGCACGCAAGCACCAGCCATCGACGAATCGCCCGACGCGGACGGTATTCTCATGAGCGTCGGTCAATGGTGCATCCGCCGCATAGACTTGAGCAGCGGGCGCCCACATCGACGTTATCCCATTTTGCCGCAGTAACAAGGATAAATTCACTTCCTGCATCGATCCGGCCGCTAACACGCTTTTCAGCGTCCCATCGCCCAGTACCGCCTGGCGCGGCATAAGGCAGCAGGCTGGGCTGGCGGTAGCGGTTGCTTCTGGGTTCGCGGCGCCGATAATGCTGACAGGCATCCCTGCAAGCCGCCGGCGTACGCGCACATAGGGCGCGCTGTCGAGTGCCTCGATCCAATCGGCGCCGCCGAACCTGATCGATTCGTCCTCATAGACCACCGTTGGCGAGACACATGTCATCTCGCCGACCGCCTCCAGCGCGGCATACAGCGAACGCCGCCAACCGCGGGATCTGCCGACCGTGCCAGGAGCCAGCAACAGCAGGCGCGGGGTCTCTGCCACCATGACCGCAGAAGCAAGCGCCACCGCTGCGTTGACCGTTCCCGGCACGCGCACCAGGGCCGGCGATACGCCATAAAACGCCGCCAGCGTCCGCAACGCCTCCGCGGCGCCATCGGACCAGTTCTCGCCATACACGAACATCACGCCCTCACCTTCCGAGAGCGGATCATGCAGAAACTGCGACAGCAGAGCGCGAGGCAGGGCCGCATCCGTCAGCGGCACCACGATGGCGGTGGACCAGTCGCCAGGTACCGGCAACGCCACCGACGGTTCGGGACTGCCAGACGCCGTCATACCGAGGAAGAAGGGCGCCAATTGCTCCTCGATGACCTGCAGGCCGGACGGCTTGTGCAAATCAACGCTTGCCATGAGCAGTGCCTGGGTCGCCGGGCGCTCCGCCGCTTTCACTGTAAGTGGAACGAATCCACACTGTCCGTCGCGAAACGAGACATCCAAGTAGAAAGCCTCGCCGTCGGTTGCCGGACCGACACCGGCGATACGGACCGCAAAGCCATGCCGATGCTGATTTGCTTCGGCCCGTGGAAGAGCAGGATCGTTACGAAAAGCATCCGTTACGTCTTCACGGACAATCCGGGTCCAAACGCCGTTCAGCGGTGCAGAAGCACCGCGCGTGCCGCGCAGGAGAATCTCCCCAACCACCGAGGTAGGATCATAGAGCCATCCGGTCAGGTAGGTTCCCGCGCCGGTGGCGGCGGCGGCGAGGTCCACCGCTAACCGGATCGGCTTGCCACTGTCGTAAAGCGTGAAGCGCCCGTCGAATCGCGGCCGCAATCCTGCCTGCAGGAAGTCTCGTGTCGCGGTGTCACACTCGAAACCGGGCAGCACCGAACGAAGATGAGCGATCGTCTCGGGGCTCGAAAGCATGTGCCGCTCTGGGATCATCTTGCGCCAGCGCGGTCCCCTCCGATCGAGAAGAACGACGGCTTCGATCTGTTGCAGACCGCGGGAGGCGGCAGACGGCAGAACGATGACCTGGCCCGTGGGCGTGCCGCGCATATCCGGCCGCGAGAACAGGGCGATTCGGGGCGCATACCGCTCGATGGAGGCACCGATCACGAGCATCTCGCATTCCGGTCCGGGTGGTGCTCCCCAGCCCTGTAGCAGGACGCAGTGATCATCGATGGCGCCCACCATTTCCACGCAGCCATCGGGCGTGGAGGCGCGTTCCAGAAACGCGCACATCAAGGCGCGGATCTCGGCGTTCCCGCTTGTCGCGGACGCTGGAAATGTCTGCAGAAGAAAACGTGTCACCGCAATCGCGCTTCCCGCCGACAGGCGCGCGAGTTCCGCACCAAATGCCTCCGCGTCCAAAAAGCGCGGCGGAAGGCGAGCTATCACTCCCGAGGCTTCGCCGCGTCCGGTGATTGCCAAGGTGTCACCGGGACGAACACCGGCACCGATAGGCAGTTGAAGGGCGGCGGCGAAATGCTGGGCATTGGTACCGCCGGCCGGAAAAGCCCATGCCACACTGTGGAATCGTCCCTTCGCCGCGTTCGGCTTCGGATGCGCAACCACGCCGTCCGCCGCCGATTTCTCGTTCCGCCAGCCGATGACAATCAAGGCTTCCGGAGTGATCTGCCAGGCGGCGGAAATCTCGCCGACCTGTGCTGTCTCGGGGTCGGGCCGGGCTTCGACCACGGTGGAAGCCAGCGCGCTCACGCCGCGCTCGATCGCGGGGCGGCGGAAGCGCACATCAAACCCTTGTAAAGGACAAGATGTTCATCCGCGACGTCTTCAATCCTGCGCACCCGCCTGACGCCCGCTACCAGGTGTTGCCAAAGCCCAGGCTGTTCAATAGCGCGCTGCATCGTTTGCGCGAGCGATCTGGCATCACCTCGGTTAAAATGCAGACCATCGATATTGTCCCGAACCATCTCGGCCATGCCGCCTACATCGCTGCAAATCACCGGCCGGCCGCTCGCGAACGCCTCCTGGATAACCAACGGGGCGTTTTCCCACCAAACCGACGGCACGATTACCCAGTCCAGGTCTGCCATCAGCCTTGACTGATCGTCGCGATCATAGGGACCCTGGTGAACCGCATCGGGCGCTGCCTCCAACGCGCGTGCAAACCGCTCGATCGTTACTTGCGACTGAAAGGCAGTACCTCCATGCATGCTAAGCTGATGAGCAATGCCAGACCGGCTGAGCCTAGCGGAGGCGTCGAGCGCAACCGTTGCTCCTTTAAATTGATTTATATGCCCAAAGAAGCCGAATCGGTCGCGCCTGTCTTCTTCGGTCTTCCGCGGGGCAACGTCCAACCTTGACGGCAGGCCGTTGCGGATAACCTCGATCTGACCAGGGGGAATGCCCCACGCGATGAAGCGGTCGCGCAAGAACTCACTGGGGGAGATGAACCGGTCTACCGCCCGCAAGGCACCGCGAATATGGAGTTCGCGCAGCCGAAAGTCCGTTGCCGGGCGATCCGGGAAGCACCGATGGCAGGCGTCGATCGACGCTTTTGAGCAAGGCACCCCGGCGGTTGTGTGCATCTGTCCGTCATTGGCACAGATCGGATAAAAATCGTGCAGGGTCATGACGATTTGCGTGCCCGGCAGCACACGCTTGATCATCGTGACCAATTCCATACCTAATTGCAGGGTGTGGTGCACGTGGACGATATCCGGCCGCATCTTGCGCAACAATAAAGTGAACTCTGGAACGACGCCGTGCAGATCGGTCTGCGACAGGTAGAAGCTGTCAAAACCCGCGGTCCATAACAGCAGTTCGTCAGGTGCGGTGCCAACGGTCTGAAACGCGGTCCCGGGTGCGATAGAGCGCTGGCCGGTTGAGGTGCCGGCGAGGTAAACGCCCATAACGCGGTCGCGCGAACGAAGCTCCCGAAACAGATCGAGTGAGAATATCTCTGTGCCGCCGGCCTGGAGATCGGGGTGGGAGTGACTAAGAAACAGGATTCTCACAGGAGGGTGCCTATTCAAAAATGCAGATGTCTTGGAAGACGGAGCTATGGCGGCCGCTCCAGCCTCCATACACAGCAGGACGAAGCCGTCTGCGTCCGAACCGCAGGAATTTCTCCAGCAGGAAATTTTCCTCGAACGCGACAGCGGCCATTGGCGCTTGAGGATCAGCATAAATCTCCGGCCCCTCCTGGTCCGGATGGAAAGCCAGTCGGCCCTTGCCTGACCTCAGCGCCTCTCGCGATGGTTCGTTGAGCAGAAATGCGGTTGCGAAGCATCGTCCGCCGGGCGCCAGAAGACGTCCAATTTCACGTGCATAATTCAACAGCACGGCCCCTTCTACGTGCGTGAGCACGGACACGAGGTAGACGAAGTCGAATGATTGATCCGGAAACGGCAGGCGTATCTTCGTCGCGTCCTCCGAACCGCCCGGATTATAGAGCGGATGGTAAAGATCCAGATGCTGAAAGTGAAAATTCGGATAGACAGTTGAAATTGACCGTTCGCACCACGCGATCCCGTCCTTGATGATATCGACGCCGGTGAACTGCCCTTCCTCAGACAAAAACTGCGTCAGCGGCACCGCCATGCGACCGATGCCACAGCCGATGTCGAGGACCCGGTCAGTCGGCCGCAACTCCCCCAATCGAACAAAATGCCCGAGGAATTCGGCACCGATCGCACGATAGTCACCATCCCCGCAAAACGTCAGTTCCGTCGGCGGTGCCGGAAGAAACTTGTTTCTACGTAGTTGTGCTTCCAGCCACGGAAGCTGCTGCAGGTTCGCGGCGACTTCGCTCATGCTCGCCTCCGTCGCGTCGAACCCGGTTCTGCCATCAACGCCGTAATGGCTTTGTCCCAACGTTCGTGATGCAGGAGTTTGTTGTAGAGAGAAGCGTGTGTGCGCATATAACCCGCGTGCAGGCTGATCGAACGTCTCTCGAAATGGAAGAGTTCTGATTCCGCAACATACATGATGGAGGATCCGGCCTGGCGGACGCGCAGGCAGAGATCGGAGTCCTCATAGTCTCCTATTATATAGTCTTCACAGACGCCGCCGATCTGCTCGAACAGTTTGCGCCGAATGGCGAGCGCGGCGCCGGTTACGCCGGGCACGTCGCGACGTATCCGGGCATCAGCCCAATCCCGGGGCATACCCTTGTGATGATGGCGATTAAACCAGATCCCGTCCTCATCACGTTCGAAATGCAGGCCGGCATGTTGAATTGACCCATCCTCGAATAGTAATTTGGGTCCGGCCGCGCCGACCGACGCCCGCGCAAAAGGCTCCAGGAGCGTGCGGAGCCATCCGGGCCGCATTGGCACGACATCCGAATTCAGCAGCAGCAGGACAGCGGCACGCGCCTCGGCCGCGGCAACGTTGTTTGCTGCCGCATACCCAAGGTTGCGCGGCATCACCACCAGGGTCGCCGGCATTTCGGTCAGGCGGTGCAGGCCGCGCAGCAGGTGCTCCAGATCATTGCGCTGCTCCGGGCTGTCCAGCACATAGATGATTTCGGATCGGCGGCAGTCCGGGTCGTCCGCCAGGGCGGCGAACTGAAAGCGCAGGAAGCCAAGGTTGCGATAGAGCGGGACCACGATGGATGCCAGCGGCCTGGCAATACGCTTGCCGATCTGGAGTATCTCCGGTGCATCCTGCCTTTGCATGGCCGCTCGGTGAAGCCGCGCGGCGGCCGGCGCGATGCAACTGCGCATCATCGCCGGCGTGACGTGGCCCGGGGGCACGCAGCCAAGCACGAGATCCCGGGCGGCGGCGGGTCCCATCGAGCGCGGGGCCGGAGTCAGGTCGACCCGGGATCCTGATTTCAATCGAAGCGAAAGGCGCGGCTGAACGGTATAACCGCCGGGGAGATCAGCAACGTAGGCAACGAAGCCCGGCTTGGCATCCGTGGCACGATGGTCCGCCGAAGCAAAGCGCTTCATGATATCTGGACGCTGCAGCCGAACGACAGATCCAGCGGCCAGAGCGACGCGGCCCCCATCGGTTATTACTTCGATCTTGTCGATCAGATTGAGTGGGTCGCGCAACCAGCCTGCCAGGAACATTCCACCTTCGCTGTCGGGTACAGCAAGCTCGACCTCACCGCCCAGCGGCTGTGCTGGGTCATCGATCTTGCGGGCGGGCACCGGGTGTAGGAAATCCATTTCCCGGAGCAGCAGGGCGGCCGGACCGGTGCGAGGACCGCGGCCCAGGGCCTGTCGACAGGCCGCCCGGGCCATTGCGCCTGGAATGCGGGCGTTCTCCGGCAGCGACAGGACATGGGGAACGGTCGCCGGTTCATCCACAGTCCAAGCGACCGGGTCAACTCCCGACGCGACCACGAGATCGCCGGACGACACCTGAGGAACAATCTGAAGGCGGCCGGTATGAAGAATAGGCGTGGTGCCGTGAGCGACGCCTCGTCGTCCAATGACACAGATCGTCGAACTCCGAGGGATCTCGATGCCAGAAAGCAATACTTGCCCGGGCAAGACCTGGGCCTCGACCGTTGCGATCCCGCCGTTTCGTGTACAGTCCAATGCAAGTGTCACACAAAGCTGCGCAAAGGATGTTGACCTGCCGAGGCGGAAGGCGGCGCAACAGAAATTCAGCAGAAATTCGAGCAGGCGCCAACGCGCTGCCGCGTCGAACCCAGCAGCAATCGCAAGTGGGTTCGAATCCAGTTCGGACAGAAGCAGGGCTGTGTGCTCGCCGCTGCCGCTGTCCACCAATAGCGGAAGACTGCCGTCCAGGTCTACCGGCAAGCGGACGGCGGCGATTCTAAGAGAATTTGCGTCCCCGTCTATCGTTACCATTCCGTGCGGAGGTGGCAACGGACTGCCCCGGTAGGAAATGATCGGTGTTCCGCTGTGGCGGTCCGAGCCTGATACCGTGATTAACGCGACGCCAGGGGCGAGCAGGACTCCTTGGGCCTGGGCCGCGCTGGCTGCGATCACACGGAGCATCATAATTGTGCCGGTCCTGACTGCGAATCTATGCGAAGACAGCCGCCCGCCCTTTCAGGGACGAGCGGCAGGACTTGGATCAATGGACGTGAAAGAAGCCGGCGGGATTGTTCTGGATGTCTTCCGCCTTGATATTCAGCAAGGTGATTGTTTCATGGCCCAAGGTGATAACCGCGTTGCCATTGTCGTCGGTAACGTGTGCAAGAAGATCCTGCGGTGTGGAGATGTGGAGCCCATTGATGTTTTTGGCGATCAGAATGCTGTCGCCATCGTGAAAATCGACTATGACGTTCTTGCCGCCGCCGCTGCCGAAGACGAACATGTTGTCACCGGCGCCACCGATCATGGTGTCGTCGCCGTGGCCCGCGTAAAGCGTGTTGTCGCCGTCTCCGCCTACCAACAATTCTTTTCCGGACCCGGCATGAATTGCGTCGTTCCCGGATCCGCCGACCAGTGAATCGCCGCCCGAACCGCCATAGATCACCGCGTCGCCCGAACCACCCAGCACGACGTTGTCCTTGCCACCCACGGTAATGATGTCGTGCCCGCTGCCGCCCTCGACAAAGTTGTGGCCATTATATGCGAAGACCACGTCGTAGCCTCCACCCAAATGGATGTCGGTGTTGCCGCCAGTCGACATGACCAGGTCGTTTCCGTCGCCGGAATAGACGCTGTCGTGAGCGAAGTGAAGGAACATATCATCGTTGAAACCCGTCCCGTGCAGAACTTCCCCCGCATGGGTATCGGTGATGTAGGCACCGCCTGGTATTGTAGCCATATTTCACTCTCCGTCGTTTCGGGTGGGATTTTTTACGTGGGTCGGCCCGACTTCTGGTCTGGTCGGCTTATTTTTGAGGGTTAGTCCCTTTGTTGCGGTTCCAGATGCTTACAGTCAAGCTTTATAGCTTATAACTAACGATTTTCCTCAAAGCGAGTTGAAACCATATCGTTGGGCTTCCGGCTGAATTGCTATTAGTCAGAAACACCTCTCCAGAACCTGGATTGTTCAATATCCACACCATCGTACCCGCACAATCGAGAAAGTGTTTTATTTAATGTCCAGGTATTGCGTCGTCGAGGCAGACGATACCAACCGCATCCGGCCGATTTCGCAAGGAGGGCCGGTGACTCACGTGCGAGTACAAAAACACTGAAGATGCCAGTTACTGAAAGATTTTTCGGCGGTATAGAAACAAATTTAGACGTTCTTGCGGCTGACTATGCTTGGCGGCCACATTCTTTGGACGATTTGATATGGTGACACTCGTAACAATTTCCATGGGATGACACAATTCCGGGCCGCTGACCGTGATGGCCCGGAGTGCAGGTGAAGTCAGCGCATCCACAAGCCTCGATCAGCCGGCGGTACGCATATTTGGTTCGGCCCAGCCCGTGCTTGGCATTCCAGCGTCCACGGCATACACCGTCATGGTTCGGCCTTCGGGATGGGATCGGCATGTCGTGCCTCTGCTGCCGTCCGCTGGTGGTCACGCCCGGAATCGCCGTTGCATCGGCCCGACCCAGGCCGCCTCGGCTATGGAAGCTCGCCCGCTGCCGCCTGGCAGGCTGATCGTCGACTGAGCAAAACCGGATTGATCCATAGGCGCGACAGGAACCGAAATGGAAAACTTCACACCATACTCAGCCATAGCCGGTGGCGCGTTGATTGGCCTTGCAGCGGCTTTGCTCTGGGTTGCGAACGGCCGCATCGCAGGCATCAGTGGCATCCTAGGGGGGCTGGGAAGTCCATCGGCGGACGATGTGGGCTGGCGGGTGTCGTTTCTTGCCGGATTGGTCGCCGCGCCGGTGCTTTGCCTGCTGACAGTGGGGCCGCCGGCTATCGCCGTGCAGTCCAGCCCAATCGTGCTAGTGGCAGCAGGCTTGCTGGTGGGCTTTGGCACTCGCCTCGCGGGCGGCTGCACCAGCGGCCACGGCGTATGCGGCCTGGCGCGTTTGTCGCTGCGCTCGATCACGGCAACCGGCGTGTTCATGACGGCAGCCGCGGCGACCGTTTTCGTCGCACGCCATGTTGTCGGAGGCTGATCCCATGCCGCTCGTCATCAGCCTTGTGTCCGGCCTGTTGTTTGGTTTCGGATTGACTGTGTCAGGCATGATCAACCCGGCCAAGGTGCTGGGATTCCTGGACGTGTCAGGACGATGGGATCCGAGCCTCGTCTTGGTTATGGCCGCGGCGATACCTGTCGCGGCGGCGGGTTTCGCTGTCGCCCGAAGGTTCCAGACGCCGTTATGCGCACCTGCCTTTTCCGGACCAACCAAGAACCGGCTGGACGCCCGCCTTGTTCTTGGTGCCCTGCTGTTTGGCGTCGGCTGGGGGCTCGCTGGTTACTGCCCCGGTCCGGCACTGGCGTCGCTCGCCCTGGGCGGCTGGCGCGTAATGCTCTTCGTCGCGTCGATGCTCGCAGGCATGGTGCTGTTCCGGGTCTTATTCCCGCCGGCCGGCGGTCAACAACCGGCCGGGCAAATACTGGCCTCAGGTCGGATCCATTGACGGGGCACGACCAGAGACGCAACAGTCCCTTGACTACTCCCGGCTTGGCGCCGCGCACGGAAGGCAGTTGCGATTTGGAAAGCCCGCCCCATTGGTTGGGGCCGCACCAGATCGGCCCCCGTTTGGCTCAATGCATGAATTCGCCCCTGGCCATCGCCAGGTGATGCATCTGATGATAGCCGCCGCTCGCCAGCACACCGGCGAAGCCAAGACCCTGAATGATCGCGATTTGCCTGGCGTCAGTGGCCATAACAGTCAGCATTGCGCCGTCGGGTAGCGGCTGAGTCACCACGCGCCAGTCATGCGTCCCATTCAGGTGCCGAGCCTGGTCGGGAATCATTCTCTGGATGGCCAGGCGCGTCCGCCCTGCCCCTGTGACCGCTACCCGGATGCCGTCATCGATGCGCTGCACTTTTGCTTCTGCGTGCAGCGTAACCTCGTTCATATCGATCAGGTGCTCACGCAGCCCGTCCATGTCCACCTTTTCCCAATCCGTCTGTGGGTCGGCCTCCAATATGCGGACGATTTCCTGCAGCGCGCCGAAGGCATCCTGACCTGGCATGGTGGGCATGTCGCCTGCCACGGACATCCGCTGGGGCCGCGCCCCACGAGTTGCCTCCCCGGGCTGTCTCCCCGATCCGGCCGCCGGCATGTGGTGGCCCGGAACCGTTCGGCCACCGCCGTCCGATTGTGCAAACGCGGCTGAGAGACCAGTCAGCGCGGTGATGGCAAACCCCACGATGAGGACCCGAGACAAGCAGTTCATTTTGTTCTCCTGCAACTCCAGTCAGGGTACTCCGCCGATAATTCCCCAGGCAATGGTGGCGCTGCGAACAGAGGTCGCTGCCCCGGATTCAGACTGCCTTGCCGTGCCGCGATGTAACGGTTATGTTGGAAATATGGAAATCAGGGATGCGGCACAGGTTTTCGGAGCACTTTCGCAGGATACCAGGCTGGCGGTCCTGCGCCTGCTGATCGGTGCGGGTCCGAATGGCCTGCCCGCGGGCCAGATCGCCGCGCGCCTTGGTTTACCCACCTCGACCGCATCGTTTCACCTGAGCGCGCTGGAGAAGGCGGGGCTTACACAGTCCACCCGCCAAAGCCGCCAGATCATTCACGCGGTCAGGCTTCTCGTGTTGCGCGAACTGATCGCATTCCTGACCGACACATGCTGCGGGGGCCGCCCCGAGCTATGTGGCGACATGGCGCGCTTGCTGCCGGATCTTCCCGAAGCGCGGCCACTGATGACCCCGGCCTTCAACGTGCTGTTCCTGTGCACCCGAAACTCGGGACGCTCAATCATGGCCGAGGCCATCCTCAGAAAGCTCGGAGGCGATAGGTTCAATGTATATTCGGCTGGGTCCGACCCCGCCGAGGGCGGCCCTATGCGAGAGGTGCTCGAGAAGCTTGACGCCCTCGGTCACGACGTTGCGGGCCTCAGAAGCAAATCATGGAACGAATTCATCGGTCCACGGGCTTCGCACATGGACTTCGTCATCGCGCTCTGCGACACGCTGGAGGGCCGGGCGTGCCCCGACTTTGGCGACAAGGCCATCACCGGAGCATGGCCGCTGCCGGACCCCGCAAAGTTCACCGGCACGGGAACGGAGCGGTCAACGATGCTCAATGAACTTTACGCCAGCCTGCGCCGCCGCCTTGGAATCTTCATCAATCTGCCGTTCGCCTCGCTCGATCGCATGGCCGCCAAAGCCCACCTCGATGACATCGGCGCGGGGCCGGTCGGGGTCGGCGTCGGCGTCGGCGCGCAGGGCGACTGACCGGCTTGGATTGGGATCAACGACCCAGGCCATGTTGGTGGTTAATCTTCCTGCTGCCTATTTCAACCGCGGTCCAAAACTCTGGCCACCGCCCAGCGGAACCGGCCACGAAGGAAATTGCATGAAAAGAACGACTTTTGCTTCCCTGCCCCGGGTGGGCGCCTGCACGGGCCTGGTGCCATGAGCACGACCGTCCCCGCGCGGACGGCTGCGCGGCGCAAGACCGCAATGAGCACGTTCGAGCGCTATCTGACCGTCTGGGTCGCTCTTTGCATCGTCGCCGGCGTGGTGCTCGGCACTATCGTGCCGGCTCCGTTCCATGTGCTCGGCCGGATGACCATCGCCCAGGTCAACTTGCCCGTCGCTGTCCTGATCTGGCTGATGATCATTCCCATGCTGCTGCGCGTCGACTTCGGCGCCATGAGCCAGGTGGCGGCACATTGGCGCGGCATGGCCGTGACGCTTGGCATCAACTGGTTGGTCAAGCCGTTCTCCATGGCGGCGCTGGGTTGGCTGTTCATTGGCTGGTTATTCCGCCCGTATCTGCCTGCCGGACAGATCGACAGCTACATCGCCGGCCTCATTCTGCTCGCCGCCGCTCCTTGCACCGCCATGGTCTTCGTGTGGTCGAACCTGATGGACGGCGAGCCCAATTTCACGCTGTCCCAGGTCGCGCTCAATGACGCCATCATGATCGTCGCCTTCGCGCCCATCGTCGCGCTGCTGCTGGGCCTGTCGGCTATCACCGTCCCGTGGGCAACTCTTCTTATCTCGGTGGGACTTTACATCGTCTTGCCGGTTATAGTTGCGCAGATCTGGCGCCGTTCGCTTCTTGCCGGCGGTGGTCCTGATGCGCTGGCACGCACTCTGAAAGCACTCGGTCCGGTGTCGCTGACGGCGTTGCTGACGACCCTGGTGCTGCTGTTCGGCTTTCAGGGGCAGCAGATCATCGCCCAGCCGCTGGTGATCCTGATGCTGGCCGTCCCGATCATCATCCAGGTCTACTTTAACGCGGGCATCGCCTACGTGCTGAACCGCCAGTGTGGTTCGGCATTCAGCGTGGCGGGACCATCCGCGCTGATCGGCGCCAGCAATTTCTTTGAACTGGCCGTCGCAGCGGCGATCGCTCTGTTTGGCTTCGAAAGCGGTGCCGCGCTGGCGACAGTGGTCGGTGTGCTGGTCGAGGTACCGGTCATGCTTTCGGTGGTTGCCATCGTCATGCGCACCCGGGGCTGGTACGAACGAGGGGCAGCCGGGGCGACTTTACCGTAATGCCTGCATGACCGTGCCACGCTGCCGCCTTCGCCGGACGATTCATGGTGACGGGCGCTATTACGAGCGCCGGGCGTAAGGCAGCAGCGCCAGCACCAGAATGATATTCACGACCGCCGCGGCGAATAACGCGGCCAACGTCGCGGTCGGCCCAAACCCGTTCAGTAACCAGGCCCCGATAGTGGGTGACGCCGCCTGCGCCACCAGCGTCGGCATGGCGATGCGGCCCATCAGGATGGCGTAACCTTCGTTCCCGAACAGCGCCAGCGGAACCGTGCCGCGGGCGATGGACCGGATGCCGCTGCCGGACCCATAAAGGATGATGCCCGCCGCGACCAACCCGGGCGCGCCGATCAGCATCGCTAGGCCGATCGCGACGAACACTGTTGAAACCAGCAAGCTCCAGATCGGATGGGCCTTGCGGCCAAACGCCATCTCCAGGATCCGCGCGCCGACCTGGCTAGGTCCGATGAGAGCACCGAATCCAACGGCTGCCGCGAGAGCCACGCCACGCGCCTGCAACAAGGTCAGCAGGTGCACCGAGATGACCGTCATGATGACGGCGGCCAGCGTGAATCCCACCGCGAGCAGGACATAGGCGGCACGCAACTCCGGACGCACCCGTGCGTGGGCGGCGGTGCCGCGCGATGCAGGTTGGTGCAACGCCGGAGCGGTCTCTGAAGGAGCGGTCTCCCTGGGCAGTCCAAAGAAATAGAGTGGCAGCACGACGGCGACATGGATGGCGGCATAGGTCAGGCAGGTCCCGCGCCAGCCGAGCTGATCGACCAGCAGGGCACTCAGCGGCCAGCAGACTGTGCTGGCGAAGCCGCCGAACAAGGTGACCTGGGTAATCGCTCCGCGGGCGTGGTCCCCATACAATCGCCCCAGCGTGGAAAAGGCCGGGTCGTAGAGACCGGCGCCCATGCCAAGGCCGAGGATGACCCAAGCGGCCACGAAGACCGGCAGCGCTGGTGCGGTTCCCAGAAGCAGCATGCCCACGGCCAGCAGAATCGCGCTGGCCGCGAGCACGGGGCGCCCGCCGCGCCGGTCGATCAGGTGGCCGACCCTTGGGGAGACGATGCCGGACACCAGCAACCCGATGGACAAGGCACCCATGATCCAGGTCGATGGCCAGCCCGTGTCTTTCGCGACTGGGCCGGCCAGGACAGCCAGCAGATAATACGACGAGCCCCAGGCAAGAATCTGGGCGACGCCAACCGAGGATACGACCACCAGCCTGGATCGGCTGGTGGCCTCGCCCGCGGGAATGGCGGTCGGCATCGCAGCCCGATTCATTCGGCCGGTTCAGCGATGGCGACGTCATGGCGGCCTGCCGGTCCGCAGCACGGCGCCCCCTCCACCAGTTCGGGCTTTGGCGGGCAGCAGACGCCTTGCGGCGTTTCAGGCGTGCAGCAGCCCACCTCGATAACGTCCTCACCCGCAACGATACGGTTCGCCGAGCAAACGCCGGTTTGCGGCAGGTCGAGTTCGACGCGGCGGGCCGCCTCGATGTCGCCCGCTAAGTATGCCGCGATCGAGCGTACCTGCTCATAGCCGGTAGCCAGCAAGAACGTTGGTGCCCGGCCGTAGCTGACCATCCCCGCGAGGAACAACCCAGCGTCCGGCTGCTGGAGTTCCAGGGCGCCATGAGGTCGCACCGTCCCACAGGAGTGCAGGTTCGGATCGATCAATGGCGCCAGCACTCGTGGGCAGTCGAGTGCCGGGTCCAGGTCGAGGCGCGCCTCACGCAGGATGGCCAGGTCAGGCCGCAGCCCGGTTGCCACCACCATCTCGTCCACCTGGACGGCTCGCCCGCCGGCATCGCATATGTCGAGCCGCCCATCCGCGGTACGCCCGATTGCATCGAGGGTGAAGGGCGCGAGAAGCCTGATCCGGCCGGACTCGACATGGGCCCTGAGCCGTTGGCCAAGCGCCCCGCGCTCCGGCAACTGGTCGGCCGCGCCACCGCCGTAGGCCCGCGTCAAATCCGTGCTCCGCGTGGCCCAAAGAACAGTCGTGCCGGTCCCCTGGGCGGCGAGCAGCGAGAGGTCAAGAAGCGTTCCGATGGCCGAATGGCCGGAGCCGACCACAAGGACGCGCTTGCCCGCATAGCGGTCCCGGTCAGTGCCCAGGACGTCTGGCATGCCGTAGCGAATGCGGTCGGCGGCTACCTCCTCGCCGATTGCTGGCAGACCGGAGGCGCCTGCCGGATTGGGATGACCCCAGGTGCCGGTGGCGATGATGACGCCTCGTGCGAACAAGGTTCCCTCTAATCCTGCGGGATTCCTGTAGCGCACCTCGAATGGCTGCTGCTCACGTCCCACATCGCGCACCTTCCCCGCCCGCGCTCTGGCTATGCCAGTCACCCGCGTGTCCAGGCGCAGACGCCCCGCGATCTCCGGAGTGGCCGCAAGCGGTTCCAAGTAGGCTTCGGTAAGCTCCCGGCCGGTCGGGAAAGCATCGGCGTCTGGTGGCGTCCAGTGATGCCGGTTGAGGAGTGTGCGGCAGGCGCGGTCGATGTTGTACCGCCAGGGCGAGAACATGTGGACGTGGCCCCAGTTGCGGGGCGCCGTTCCAACGGACGGGCCGGCCTCGAAAATGACCGGCTCCAGGCCACGCTCCAGCAAATGGGCCGCAGCCGCCAAGCCGACCGGGCCGCCGCCTATGATCGCGACCCGCGGCGGCGAGAGGTCGGGAACCGTCTCGGCCCATGTTTGGGAATTGCTGAGGTTAGCGGAGCAGCACGCGTTCATCTCGGGGTTCTCCACAGACTGATACATCGATGGCCGATGCATCAGCGGCAATAACTAACTAACAGTTGCAGACACGATCGGCGGCTCTGCGGGCCTTGGCTTCACGGCCGGTCTGGACCAGGGCTCCGGTGGCATCCATCCAGGCTTCCAGGCCGACCCGGAATGCGTCGCGGCCTTTTTCTGTCAGCGTATAAACCTTGCGCTCCCGGCCGGAGACGATCTCCGACCCGGCGGTCACGTATCCGCCCTGCTCGAACTCTCGTAGGACCGGATACAGACCACCTTCGGTCGGTGAGCAACAGCCGCTGGTCACTCGTTCGACGGCTCGAGAGATGTCGTAGCCATGCGATGGGCCGTCGTGGAGCACTCGCAGGACGAAGAACTTGGACAGCGCCATCTTGATCGTGCCCGACCAATAGGCTCGATCAGTCAGATTGACCGGAGGACGTACGACAGAACGGAGGGACGGACGCTTGCTCATCAGCAATGGGTCTATGCATCGAGGGTCGATGTGTCAATCCGAACTGGACGCAACGCGGCGAGTGGACCGGCCGGTCCGACCTACAGCGTGACCCAGAGGTCCTGCTGGTAGTCGAAGTAGCGGTCCACCCGGTCGCCGTTCCAACGATACTTCAGGTGCCGCTCTTGCCGGGGAATACCGACGGCGCGGGGTCTGAAAGCGCCGATGCAAGTTCCCCCCGACCGTCGAACGCTGGGATAAACCACACCGGTGGCCCCATCATCGCGCAGCGCGCGGGCATAGGCCTGGGAGGCAGCATAATTGTCCGGATCGAGTATCTGGCCGCGCTGGGGTTCCTGCCAGGACCGCGACATCCTCGAAATCTTCAGCCGCGGTCCCGACCAGCACGCGCATGTCCTCCATGCGAACAGGACCGGCACTGTCGCGCGCGAAAACCTCAAAGTGGTGGACCGTTTCAGCAATCGCCGTCTCAAGCTCCGCCGCGGCATAGTAGACGCCGAAGGTGCCGTCGGTGAAGCGCGATCCCCTGCGGTTGAGATGGGTGAAGGATGCCATGACATAGCTGGCGCCAGGACCGGAGACGCGCTGCTCGGGCGGCACCAGCGCGATTTCACCAACCTCGTCACGCACGCGCGGATTGGTGAGTTGCTCGAGCATGATCAGCGCGTCCCAAACCGCCGGGTCCGGCGTAAGGCGCTCGAACAAATTGATCGGCGGGTAGCGTGAGGCGATGATCCGCCAGGCTTGCGGCCAATCGACGCGGCGGGTTGACACAGTTCAGCTCCAGGGTGCCCTCGCCGCGTCGAGATAGTTCCGTACCGCGGCCAGATCAGTGACATCGCCGGCGCACATCCGGGCCAGCGGCGTCTGACCGCCAAATGCGCTATTGGGACGTTTGACCCAGCCATCGGCGAGGTGCGGGTCCGAGTAGAGGATCTGCAACGCCTTGTAGATGCCGGCCACGTAGCCGATCCGGCGCAGCGTGTCGGCTGGAACCCGCACAGCGCTGCCAGCCCGCCATGCATAATAGGTTCGTTCGGCCGGGGTGCCGAGGAGGACGCGGGCCTCCTCCGCCGTGGCACCCCAGGCGCCCGCGATGTGAAAGAACCCGCGCAAGGCTGCAACCGGGTCCACTTTGGAGGAAGCGGAACGGACCTGTTCCTTCATGACCTGCACTGGCGGCTCCTGTTTTGCAGTATATGCGCGCTTATATGCAATTTTGCAAGGCTATCACCGCTCGGGACGAAGGAAGGCCAGGGCGCGGCGCGCTCGACGATAAGTTATCAAACGTAAGAAGCTGGTCGCCATGTTCGTTTTCCTGTCATTCGGGTTGGCCCTTCGGCTCGGCCGCTGTGTTGCTAGCGGGCCGTGCTGAACCTCACCTGAACCACGGGTTTTTTTAACTGCCTCGTCACTGAACTAGGACTAGGCGGGCGATGCTGATGGCCGCGGCGGCCGACCAGTCTTCTGCAATGGCGGTTTGACCTGCACTACGCGGTTGGCGCCCAAATTCAGCATCATGGCCGTAGCCACCGCCTTGGCCATGGGAGCCGTCTGCGTGGAGGCTGCGGGCGTCGAGGAGATCGCCGGCGGCACTCGTGTAACAGACCAATTTTCCGGGCCGGGAAAGATCCCACCCGGAAGGAGATCAGGAACAGCCGATCGGGCTCTCGGACACTATACCTGCGCTAGTAATCACAACTGATCCGCACCCGCGGCTTGGGCGGAACCTTAACTCCGAGCAGAGGAATTCCCACTACCCACGCGGGGCAACCGGATTACAGCGCCTTTCCATGCTGACGCGAACGCGCGGGTCGCCAACGCTCCGTCCCGTGGAGCACTGTGAACCGCACGCCCTGATCAAAGCGGAAATCTCGGGTGAACCATGCCGATCCACGCCTCCCGCGCGCTTAGACACGGAACCGGCGGTCCATGAGCGGCGGGCATTTAATTCAGTCAGGCCGCCTCTATCTGCCGCATCGGTCGCAGGTCGTCCTCACTCACCGTCCCCGCGCGCTAACACAGCCAGGAGCGCACGATCTTCAGCAGGCGGCACTGCGCTACGACCGACAGGCTCTGTGTCAGCGCGATCGACCAGCGACAATAGCGGGAACTGGTCCATAGGTCCGAGACCGTTGCCGAAATCTTCGAGGGGTGACTCCCTCTTGGTTACCTGTCCAGAATTCGGGGAGAGGCCGGTGCGGCCGTTCCAGGTATGCTATGCAGAAGGCCGCCCGCGCATCTCCTACGATCAGAGACGATATTGCGTCCATTAGCGGCAAGTCGTGCGTTGGCGGAGGGGATGAGATTCGAACTCACGGTAGGGGTTGACCCCCTACAACGGTTTAGCAAACCGCCGCCTTCAGCCACTCGGCCACCCCTCCGCCGGGGCAACATCCCCGAACCACCCACTCACGTGGAAAGCGCGGACACGGCGTTTGCACCGCATCTTGTAGGCAAGCGCCGCCCCAGCGTCAAACAGGAATCCGGATCGGGGCTAATCTAGCTCAGCGCCACCTCGAACCCGCGCGCCGTCGCCGGGCGAGCCATCATCGTCTCATACCAGCGCTTCACGTTCGGGAACCCGGCCAGATCGATCTTGTGCCGCTCATGCCGCCACGCCCACCCCAGAATGGCGAAATCCGCGATGGAGACTTCGTCCGCCACATATTCTGCGTCCGGCCAGGCGCCGGTCCAGCACGCCGTAGAGCCGAGCGGTCTCCTTCGAGTAGCGCTCCAGGCCGTAGCGCTGGTCCTGCGGATTTTCCACCTGCAGGAAATGGTGCACCTGGCCTGGCATCGGACCAAAACCGCCCATCTGCCACATCAGCCACTCCAGCACCGGCACCTGCTTGCGAACATCCGTCGGATAGAATTTCCCGGTCTTCTGCCCGAGATAGATCAGGATCGCCCCGGACTCGAACACGCTGATCGGCGAATCCCCAGGCCCCTCCGGATCAATGATCGCCGGAATGCGGTTGTTCGGGCTGATCTTCAGGAAATCCGGCGCGAACTGCTCGTTCTTGGAGATGTTGACCGGATGGACGTTATACGGCAGGCCCATTTCCTCCAGCGCAACGCTGATCTTGCGGCCGTTGGGAGTGTTCCAGGTGTAGAGTTCGATCGGCATGATCCGCCCTTCCAAGCAGGTTTGACCGCTACAGTGACCACAAGCGACGAATTCGCGGCAAGAGACAGCAGACGCAAGAGGACCCGACGTGAAGATCGCCACCTGGAACGTCAACTCGATCCGCCAGCGCGAGGGCCATGTGCAGCGCTGGCTGGAGAAATCCCAGCCGGACGTGCTGTTCCTGCAGGAGATCAAGTGCGAGACGGCAGCCTTTCCGTCACTGCCCGTTCCACGGCCTGGGCTACACCGCCGAGGCTGTTGGGCAGAAATCCTACAATGGCGTCGCCGTCCTGGCGCGCGTGCCGTTCACCGTGGTGCACCGCGCCTTGCCTGGTCTGCCTGCAAGATGACGCCCAGGCGCGCTACATCGAGATCGAGGTCCAGGGTATCACCCTGATCGGCATCTACCTGCCGAACGGCAACTCCCGCGGCGAGGAGGGCTTCGCCTACAAGCTCGCCTGGATGGACTGTCTGGCCGATCGGGCGCAGTCGCTTGCTGGACGACGACCGCCCGCTGGTCATCACCGGCGACTTCAACGTCTGCCCGACGGATGAGGACTACGCCCCCGGAGCACTCTCCCCAAACGATGCCCTGGTCCGTCCGGAGACCCGCGCTCGTTACCGCCGGTTGCTCTGGATGGGGCTTGACCGATGCGATGCGCGCGGTGCATCCGCACGGACCGATTTATACGTTCTGGGACTATCAGGCCGGCGCCTGGCAGCGCGACCAGGGCCTGCGAATCGATCACGCCCTGCTGTCGCCTACCCTGGCGGAGCGGCTGGTGTCAGCCGACCCCGACAAGCAGGAGCGAGATCAGGCGCAACCTTCGGACCACGTCCCTGTGGTGACTACCCTGGCCGCCTGACCGCGATCCCTACCGAAACGCAATCGCCCTCACGTGCGGCATTTCGGGCTATTCCACCGATACAGGTTATTCCCAATGCGCCGGACGCCAGAGCCAACGGCCCTCGCGCGGTGCCCATATCCAGCGGCCCTCCACGTAGTGCCCATAGTGTGGTCCGCGCACCACGTAGCGGCCGGGCCGCCACTGATAGCGGTAGCCGTCCCAGTGCCAGTGGCCTGGTTCCCACACCATCCGCCCACCCGGAGGCGGCGGCACCACTTCCCTGCGCGGCGGCGGGATCGGCGCGTACCCGGGCGGAGGCGGCGGTTGCGCGTTCGCGCCGCCTATTGCGAGCGCGAACATGGCCGCCGCTCCGGCGATAAGCCATCTCATCGGACTACTCCTTCGCAAATCCAGTATCGGCGCCTACCACCCGCGGCGGTAACCCAAGGTACGCGCATTGTAACAGGCGTTTCGGCTCGGGTCCGCATCAAATATCGGCGTAGCAGTGCGTTTCCGCTGCCGTTCCGGGATGCGTCGTCGCCCCCAGATGGGCCGGTCCCACCAATTGCGCATATTTCCAGATCGCCCCGGCATTGTAGTCCGTGCGCCGAGGTCTCCACGCTGCCTTCCGCGACGCCAGTTCAGCGTCTGGCACAATCAGGTCGATCGTGCCATGTCAGCGTCGATGACGATCTTGTCGCCGTTCTTGCACCAGCGCGAGCGGCCCGCCGACAGCCGCTTCCGGCCCGACATGGCCGATGCAGAAGCCCCGCGTCGCGCCCGAGAACCGGCCATCGGTGATCAGCGCTACCTTCTCGCCCATCCCCTGACCATAGATAGCGCCCGTAGTGGACAGCATCTCGCGCATTCCCGGGCCACCTTTCGGACCCTCGTAGCGGATGATAATCACGTCACCCTCCTTGTAGGCACGCGCATCAACCGCGGCGTAGGCTTCCTCCTCGGAATCAAAACACAATGCAGTGCCTTCGAACCGCAGGTTGTGCAGACCCGCGACCTTCACGATCGCCCCGTCAGGCGCCAGGCTTCCCTTCAGACCCACGACACCGCCGGTAGCGGAAATCGGGTTGGAGACTGGGTAGATCACGTCCTGGTCGTTTGGAAACACGACGTCCTTGTGGTTCTCCGCCAACGTCTTGCCGGTCACCGTCAGGCAGTCGCCGTGCAGTAGCCCGCCATCCAGCAACGCCTTGATGATCAACCGGAACCCCGCCGACGTTATGGACGTCAAACGCCACGTATTTACCGCCAGGCTTGAGGTCGGCGATGTACGGCGTGCGGCGCATGATCGCCACCACGTCATCCATGGTGAACCGTATCCCCGCCTCATGCGCCAAAGCCGGCAGATGCAGCCCCGCATTGGTGGAGCCACCCGTGGCCCCGACCACCACGGCGGCATTTTCCAACGCCTTCAGCGTGACGATATCGCGCGGCCGGATGCGCTGCTCGATCAGGTTCATCACTGCTCGGCCGGATTCCACCGCGAACCGGTCCCGCTCCTCGATATGGCGCAGGCGACCCTGCCGATCCTGGCAGCGCCAAGCCGATCGCCTCGGACACCATGGCCATCGTGTTGGCGGTGAATTGCCCGCCGCAGGCACCCGCCGACGGACAGGCGGCACATTCCAGTTCATGCAGATCCTCGTCTGACATCCCGCCGGCTGCGTGCATGCCCACTGCCTCGAACACGTCCACGACCGTAACGTCCCGCCCCTTGAACTTGCCCGGCAAGATCGACCCGCCGTACATGAACACGCTGGGAACGTTCAGCCGCAGCATTGCCATCATCATCCCCGGCAGGGACTTGTCGCACCCGCCAGCCCGACCAGCGCGTCGTAGCAGTGCCCGCGCACCGTCAACTCCACGCTGTCGGCGATCAGGTCGCGCGAAACCAGCGAGGACTTCATGCCCTGGTGTCCCATGGCGATCCCGTCGGTCACGGTGATCGTGGTAAACTCGCGCGGCGTGCCGCCGCTCTCGGACACGCCCTTCTTCACCGACTGCGCCTGCCGGTTCAGCGCGATGTTGCACGGCGCCGCCTCGTTCCAGCAGGTCGCGACACCGACGAATGGCTGATCGATCTCCTCCCCGGTCAGGCCCATCGCGTAATAGTAGCTGCGATGCGGCGCCCGGCTTGGCCCCACCGTAACATGGCGAGACGGCATTTTTGACTTATCCCAGCGTTTGACCAGCATGGAGGTTTCTCCCGGACACATCGAATTATCCGCCACGTCGACTGTTGTAGCAGACCAGCGGTTATAACCTCATCGCCGCGGAGGCAAAATCCCTGCGAATATTGAAGCTATGCAACGTTTTAAGCGGAATCGGCCGTTCAGATGCCTTTTGACCGGCACCAGCGGGTGGCGCGGGAGCGCCCCATCCAGGATGGAAATTCGTTGCAAACCTTTGGTTTTTTTGTTATTTCATCGGAACTCTTACGCTCTCGCGAAAGACACCTGACGATGATGTATCGCTGCCATTTTTTGCAGGCCGGGCGCATCGCGCAGGGTTGCAATCTGAGAGTGGAGACACTGGACGCCGCTATAGCGACCGGCCAGAAACTCCTTGCAGACCGCATAGACACGGACGACTGTGACGGCCTCCAAATCTGGCTGGATGGAGCTTTGCTCTACGAATTTCCTGGCTGAATTTCGCCCGTCTGGCTGATTTCGGCAGGACAGCCTGCTTCTACAGAATGCCTCGTCCCGCTGTGCCAACTGGTTCGGGGGCATATGAGCGAGGCAGGTAAGGGGTCGTCATGAAGCCGCGATACCGCCGATCACAGGGCATCGGCGGTAGCCTGAACCAACGCTAAACATGACCGGAGCGGATGCCAGTCCGCTGGTGAAAGATTGTCTCGTTACTGAAAGCTATCGGTATCCGCGTTAACGCGGCATTAACGTCCTTAGCCGATACTCGCCTGGTAATCCGGGAGACAACATGCACCGCTTGGCTTTGACTACCGCCATGGTGGTCGTGCTGGCCGCAGGCAACGGCAACGCTTTCGACGCCGCCGGCGCCGACATCATCGGTCTCCGCCTGGGCATGCCGGAAGCCGAGATCCTCGTTCGGCTGGCCCGCCAGGGCTTCTCGGTAACGCGCAGCCAAGGCTCGCTGACCACCACGACCCGGGACGGGCAACTGACCGTCGACCTGGCATCCGATCGGGGGGCTGTGCAGATCCGCTATACATTCGCCGCCCGCCAACCGGGAGAGCCGGAAACTATCCGCGCGGCCATAATCAACCGGTTTGGCGCTCCCGATCAGTCAAAACCGATGACGTGGTGCCGGACGTTGGGAAGTGATGGCCTCTGCCAAAAGGACGCCGCGTCAATGACGTTCCTGGTGGAATCCACAACCCTGATGCTCCGCGAAGCCCGCCAAAAACTCCCATAAGCGTCAGTTTACGCTGACCATCACCACTGGTTTATGGACCTTCGGTTCAGCACGTCCTTCGGGCTGCCATCTTGCTTTTAAGTACCATGGAATGTGCGCCCGCTACTGCTTGCGGCTCGCACCCGCTGGCCACCTCGTGCCGCTACGCCCCGTTGAACGGAACGCCTCCCCGTCAACCTTTTGTTCATCTTTCTTGGCTACACCGGGGTCATGAACTGGCGCCTCATTCCCTCCCTTCTGGTCCTGTTGGCACCAATCCAGGTCCTCGCCGACATCGGTCTCGCTGCGCCGCAGACGGCCAACCAGATGTGTCGAACCGCGATCGCGGCAGCCGAACGAGCCCATGCCATACCGTCCCATCTGCTGGCGGCAATCGCGCGAGTGGAAAGCGGCCGGCGGGACCAGTCGTCAGGCACGTTAAATCCTTGGCCGTGGACCATCAATCTCGACGGTCAAGGTAGTTTCTATGACAACAAAGCGCAGGTTGTCGCCGTCGCCGAAACAATGCGTCCTCGGGCCGCGCGGTCGATCGATGTGGGCTGCATGCAGATCAGCCTGACATACCACCCCGACGCCTTCGCGAGCATGGAGCAGGCTTTCGACCCGCGACTGAATACCGACTACGGCGCGCGTTTTCTCGTCCAGCTTTTCGAAAAGAGCGGATCATGGCCGAGAGCGGTGGAACTGTACCACTCGGCCACGCCAGACCTAGGTGCGGAATATCGGCAAAAAGTATATGCAGCCCTGCCTGAGGAGACCAAACTTGGCGATGCCGCGCAACCGGCGCCCGCAACCAGTTCGTGGGGGACCTCGCTTTACCGGTCGCTCCCGATATCGTCGTTCAGGCAGGCACCACTCCGCATCATCCCCCGGGCGACGGGGCTTGGAGGCGATCCTACGCCCGGCCGGACACTGGAAGCTTACCGAGCCGCATCCGGTCGGTTCGCGCTCAGAGGGTCCTGAACCCAGCCTCGCGCACGACTTTCTTTGACGGTTGGATGCAGGCGGTTCAAAGTTCGCTGTGCGCGCGTCGATCGCCGCCCCGAAATATGGCGGCCAAGAAAGCTTCAGGAGAAGCGAGGTCCATGAGCACTCTGGCAACACAGATAGCCAACCGCATTCGTGCGCTTCGCTACGAGGATATTACGCCGACGGCCCGCGAGTGGACGGCGAACGCTCTCGTGGACACCGTCGGCTGCACGTTGGCTGGAATCAATGAGGATGCACCGCAAATCCTCCTGCGCGTTCCTGGAATCGCCGCCGCCCCTGGCCCCGCGCTGATCCTTGGAACCAACCGCCGGACCAGTGTGCTGGATGCCGCACTGGTCAACGGCGTCGCCTCCCATGCGCTGGATTACGACGACGTCGTCGGATCGATGGGCGGGCATCCCTCCGCGATGCTCATTCCGGCGTTGATCCCTCTCGGCGAAATGTTGGGAAGCACGGGCCGCGAGTTCGTCACCGCCTATGTGGCCGGTTTTGAAACCGAATGCCGCATCGGGCGTGGAGTGCATCACCACCATTATGAAAAAGGCTGGCATCCCACCGCGACACTCGGAATTTTCGGCACTGTCGCCGGGGCCGGGCGATTGCTCGACCTGACGGTCGACCAACTTGCCACAGCGCTAGGAATGGCCGCATCGTTCGCTGCCGGAGTGAAGGCAAATTTCGGCACCATGACCAAGCCATTGCACGTCGGCCATGCGATCCGCGACGGCGTGTTCGCCGCGCTGATGGCAAAACAGGGCTTCACCGCCAATCCAGGCGCTTTGGAACACAAGCAGGGCTTTCTGGATGTTTTCAACGGCCCCGGAACCTACGATATCGCGCGGATGCTCGACGGCTGGTACGATCCGATCGAGTGCGGCGGAGGCGGCGACCCAGGGTTGAAGCCTTACCCGTGCTGCGGCAGCACCCATCCATCCATCGGCAGGATGATTGATCTCGCCACGCACCATGACCTGCGGCCGGAGCGCGTGGCCCGCATCATCGTCATGCCGCATGCGCGCCGTCTGCCACATACCAACAACCCGGACCCGCGCAGCCCGCTCGCCGCCAAGTTCAGCATGCAATATTGCGTCGCACGGGCCTTGGTCGACCGGTCGGTGAAGCTGTCGGATTTTGAGGGCGATGCCCCGTACGATCCAGTTGTCCGCGCCTTGATGCAGCGGCTGGAGACCCGGCCGCACCCGCATATGGCGGAGGATTGGGGCACCGAGGTCATCGTCGAGACAATCGACGGCCGGCGCTTGTCCTCGCGTCTGGACGATTACCCCAGCCGCGGGCCCGCTGGCGATCCAATGACCCACGCTGAACTTTGGGCCAAGTTCGCCGACTGTGCGGGACGCAGCCTGAACCGAGCCAGCCTGTCCGCCGTGTTCGACAGCTTGATAGGGATCGCCGCGCTGCCAAGCATCCAGGACCTGACCGTGCTGTTGCAACCCGACTATAGGATGCGCACCCAGACCGAGGCGCACAAGGCAGCCAAGGCAGCCGACGAAAGTGCTGCGCGAAGTTTCCATTGACCGCAGCGCTCCCAGGGGCCGGCGGCAGCGCGCTAAGGGAATTCTTGTACCGCTCGACCGAAGCGTCGGCCGGTATCAGTCCGGCTGACCCAGCGCCCGGTACATCTCCGCCAGTTGCGGGCTCATCGGCACATTGAGCGCTTCGCCCGTTAGGCAACCGGTCCATCAGCCAGCGCGTGTAAAGCCGGTTCAGCGCTCCCTCCGCTCGCCATTCGGGTAAAGCTGTCGCGACCAGATCGGCGAAAGCCGCGTCATCGCGTCGGAAACCGATCGCATAGGGCTCGAACGACAGATAATCGCCGGCGATGCCGAAGCGCTTGCCATCCGGTCGGGTGGCGATGAAGCCGGCACAGCAGGATATCGTCGGAGGCAAACGCATCGGCCTTCCCCGCCGCCAGCATGTCATAGGCGGCGTCCAGGCTGGGCGACCTCGGTCACCGTGATCGGCGGGTGAGACGGTCGTGGCCAGCCGGTGCAATGCCGCGGCATTGGTGGTGCCGCTGCCGACCACGACGGTATGGCCGGCCAATGTCGCGGTAGGAGGCGACGTCCGGGCCGCCCGTTCACCAGCTGGCACCAGCAGCTTGGTGCCCGCCAGAAAGAAAATCGGCGAGAACGCCACGCTTTTCGCCCGTTCGGCATTGGCCGTGGTGGACCCGCACTCCAGATCGATCGCGCCGGCGACGATCTTCGGCAGACGTTCCTCGGCCGCGACCGGCACGTAGACGATGCGCACGCCGGTCTGCCAGGCCGGCGCATCGGACTCCAGCAGGTCGCGGTTCAGCGCCCGTGCCACGTCCTCCGCGATGCCATGGCACAGATCCAGCGAAAAGCCGACCGGCTGCCGTGCCGTGTTCAGGAACGAAAACGGCGGCGCGCTGTCGCGATAGCCGATCAGGATGGTGCCGCGGTCGTTGATCGTCTTCAGCGTGCCGGACAGCAAGCCGTCTCCTCCGCCCGGGCGGCGCCGCAAGCCGCCAGCGCCACCAGGACGAAGCCCGAGGAGACGCCTCATACCGGCTCCACCTCCATCTCCTCGATCATCTCCAGCGTGTCTTCGTCGGCGACCAGTTGCCCCTCCCACTTGGCGACCACCGCGGTGGCCAGCGAATTGCCGATCACGTTGGTCGCCGACCGACCCATGTCGAGGAAGGTGTCGATACCCAGCAGCAGCAGCAGCCCTTCCTCCGGCAGGCTGAACTGGCTGAGCGTCGCCGCGATCACCACCAGCGAGGCCCGCGGCACGCCGGCCACGCCCTTGCTGGTCAGCATCAGCGTCAGCAGCATGGCGATCTGCGTGCCGAGGCTCAGCGGGATGTCGTACGCCTGGGCGATGAACACCGACGCGAACGTGCAGTACATCATCGTGCCGTCGAGATTGAACGAATAGCCCAGCGGCAGCACGAAGCTGGAGATGTTGCGGGAGATGGGGAATTTCGCCAGTTGCTCCAGCATCTTCGGATAGGCGGCTTCGGAACTGGCGGTGGAGAACGCCAGCAGGAACGGCTCCCGCACCAGCGGCACCAGGCGCTTGACGCTGGGGCCAAGGATCACGAAGCCGGCGGCGACCAGGACCAGCCACAGGCAGACCAGGCCGAAGTAGAACTCGCCCATGAACTTGGCATAGTTCAGCAGGATGCCCAGCCCGTTGGTGGCGATGGTCGCCGCCATCGCGCAGAACACCGCAAGCGGCGCCAGCTTCATCACGTAGCCGGTGACGCGCAGGATGATGTGCGACAGGCCCTCGATGCCCTCGAGCACCAGCTTGGCGCGCTCGCCCATCGCGGCGCAGGCGACGCCGAAGAAGATCGAGAACACGACGATCTGCAGGATCTCGTTGTCCACCATCGGGCGGATCGCCGAATCCGGGAAACACGTGCTTGACGAACCCGTCCAGCGTCATGGCATGCGCGTCGATGCCGGAGCTGACGCCGCTGACCACCTTGTGGATGCCGGCCCCCGGTTCGAACAGATTGACCAGGATCAGGCCCAGGGTCAGCGACACCAGCGAGGCGGAGACGAACCACAGCATGGCCTTGCCGCCGACCCGGCCGACCGCGCCGGCATCCGACATGTGGCCGATGCCGACCACCAGGGTGGAGAACACCAGTGGCGCGATGATCATCTTGATCAGCCGCAGGAAGATCATGCTGCCGATCGAGACGTAGCCGGCGAACATCTTTCTGCGTCGCCGGAGCCGCGAACTGGTCGTGGATCAGGCCGCCCAGCGGCGATCCCCAGCACCATCGCGGCAATGATGTAGGTCGTCATCCGGCTTGACTTCATGCGATCAGCGCCCCTCGTCGATTGCGCCGATCATGCTTCTCCCGACGCGACCTTACAATATGGCAATCTGAAGAACGCCGGTGCCACGGCTTTTCGCGTGCTCACATGCTTAGGCGGATCGCGATCTCTGACGGCTGACGCTGGGGTGACGCTTGCGTTACCGGCAGGGCGCGCCGGGGCCGCGCGCCGGGTCGCCAGTGGCGGCGCGCCAAACTCGCTGCCGTTCAACCCGAGCGTCGGCAGGTGTTGATTCTACCCGGCCGCGGCGACTGCCTTGCCATTGGACAGCCTGAAGATGCGATCCAGTTTCTCCACCCCAGCCAGCCTGTGGGTGATCAAAATCACCGTTCGGCCCGAGGCAGTCTCGTTCAGCGTTTCCAGGAACGAGCGCTCGGTCTCGGCATCCAGGCCGGCACACGGCTCGTCCAGAAATCAGGATCGGAGCGGATGAGAGCAGCGCACGCGCCAGAGCCAGCCGCCGCCCCTGCCCACCAGAGAAACGTGCCCCGCCTTCCCCGACCCAGGCATCCAGCCGATCCGGCAGTGCCCGCACCACCTCGCCAATCCGGGCGGCATCCAAGGCAGCCCACAAGGCAGCTTCGTCAGCGTCCGGACGCGCCAGCAGCAGATTTGCACGAATGGTGTCATCGAATAAATGCGTCGTCTGTCCGAGCCAGCCGATCCGCGCGCGGACAAGAGCGGCAGGCAACGTGGCGATGTCGATGCCGCCGAGGCGGATGTGGCCGGACCTGGGCGCCGCGACCTTCAGTGCCAGTGCTGCCAGTGTTGATTTTCCAGCACCGGACGGACCCAGAACGGCCACCCGGGCGCCCTGCGGAATTTCCAGCGTAAGGCCTTCGAATACCGCCGGCCGGTCGGGTTGCCAGCGGAAATCGACCGCTTCAAAGCGCAACGCGACCCCGGCTGGCATTGCCACCGGATCGGCCGGATCGGGAACTGGAACGGGAGCGTCCGCGGCCTCCAGCACGCGGCGAGCGGCAGCCGAGGCATGACCTGCCAACGCGCCGGCACGCGACAGTCCGCCCACCGCCTCGAAGGCGGCGATGACCAGGAATGCCGCCCCAATGGCCATGGCCGGCCGAGCGTCCGCCTCGATCAGTACTGCCAACACCGCGACCTGGGCACAGAGGAAAGACGCCGCTCCGGCAAGCGCTGTTCGAGTTGCCATGTGCTGCTGAGCCGATAGCAGTGCCGCCTCCTTGGCCTGCACGGTGGCCAGCATGCGGCCTTCTGCAGCGAACGCCCGCACCTCCCGCAGCCCGGTCAGGGCATCAACGGCGGCGACGCGCAGGGCACCGGCCTCGGCTGCAAGTCCCGTCCCGGCCCGGACCGATGCGCGCGCTGCCAGCCAGGGCAATATAAAGGCCGCGGCGGTGAACAGGACCCCGATCTCGGTTGCCAGGCCAGGTGACCGATGACCTATCAACAACACCAGGACAGGCAGCAGCAGAACCGCGCCGGCCAGCGGCAATAGAATCCGCAAATAAAGTCCATCCAAGGCTTCCACATCACCGGCGAGACGAGCGAGCATGTCTCCCGCATGGCGGAAGCCCAGGCCACCAGCGGAGGTCCGGGCAAGACGCCCAAAGAACCACACCCGCACATCGGCCAACGCGCGGAACATCGCCCCGTGGGTGACCAGTCGTTCGGTGTAACGCAGCACGACACGGGCAGCGCCGAAGGCACGCAGCATCGCCGGAACCGCCAACGAACCGGCGAGAACCGCGGCGCCAATCGTCAGGCCGGACGTCGTCATTAGCCCTACACCGGCCATCAACGCGGTCAGGGACAACGCGAGACCGATCAACAGCCACCCGGCCTGGCGACCCCAAAGCCCGATGATCCGAAACAGTGGCCCACTCATGCCGCACCTCGCGCCGCGACGGCTACCTGACCGTCGCGCAGGTCCAGCCGTCGCCCGGCGAAGCCATGCGCGGCAGCGGAATGGCTGGCCAGGATCACCGTCCGGCCCAACGCGAGGCGGCGCAAGCTATCCAGCACCTCCTGCTCCGTCGCCGGATCGAGATGTGCCGTAGGTTCATCGAGCAGAAGCAATGGCGCGTTCTTCAGGTAGGCTCGGGCGATCGCCACACGCTGAGCCTGACCACCGGACAGGCCAAAACCACCCTCGCCGATCAGCGTATCCAGACCGCCCGGCAACAAGGCGCTGAAACTATCGAGGCGAGCGGCTTTCGCCGCAGCGGCGACCTCCTCCGCCGAGGCTTCGGGCCGCGCGAAAAGAATGTTGTCGCGGATCGAGCCGGCAAACAGCACCGGGCGCTGGCCAATCCAGGCTGTCAGGCGGGAAAGCGCCTGGGGAACCAGGTCCGTGATGTCGGCGCCGTTGATCGTGACCCGTCCGCTGTCGGGACGGACGAAACCGAGCAGTATCTCGATAACCGAGGACTTGCCGGAGCCGGATGGGCCGGCAAGAACCAGAGTCTCGCCCGCCGCCACCCGGAACGAAAGGCCCGCGAGCGCTGGACCTCGGGAGGCATCCCATGTGAGGCCTACGTTGTCGAAGGCCACGGTCACTCCCTGGGCGGAGACCGTGCGGATTTCACGAGTTGGAACGGGCTCCGGCAACGCTGGCAGATCGACCAGGGACTCAGCGGCCGCCGTGGCGTGAAGCCGGTCCTGATAGGCGGCGGAAAAGGTCCGTAGCGGGGCAAAGAACTCCGGTGCCAGCAACAGTACGGCCAAAGCGGGCCACAATACGCCGGCGGCTCCACCGGTGCGCAGCAGGGTGAAGTAATGGATGGCAAGAACCACGATCGCCAGTGCGACAGCGAGGTCAAGCACCGCGGAGGACAGGAATGCCACGCGCAACACCCGCATGGTGCGGACCCGAAGTTCCGAGGCGGCCTGTGACAGCGCGCTGGCCTCATCCTCGGCCCGGCCATACAAAACTATGGTGGCGATGCCGCGGATCCGGTCGAGAAAACGGGCCTGCAGGCGGGCCATGGCGAGAAACTGGTTTCGCGATGCAGCAGCGGCGCCGATGCCGGCGACTGCCATTCCAAGCGGAACGAGCAGACCGCACCCCAGCAGAAGCAGCGCCGCCCACGCATCGGCGTACAGCACCGCCAGCAGCACCACGGCTGGACCGATCAGCGCATAGGTCGCAGCCGGCACGTAACGTGAAAAGAGGCCGTCCAAGGCTTCGATCCTGTCAACGACGATGCTGGCGAGGTCGCCCGAATGGCGGTCGCGCAATAGCGCGGGGCCAGCGTGGAGCAGGCGTGACAGGGCATCGCTGCGCAACCTTCGCCTGGCCGCCGCTCCCGCGGTGAAAGCCGCGCGCTCTGTAAAGTACCATATCAGGGCGCGGAGCACGGCCAGAACTCCAAAAACCGTCAGCGCCGGGGCTTCGGGCATCGATCCGGTGAACGCGGCGTCAAGCACGGAGGCTGCGGCGAATGCCTGCCCGACAGCGGCCATCGTTCCAAGAACATGCCACATCAAGACTGGCCTTGCGGCCCGGTTCCCAGCTTTTTGTTCGCGGCGCAGCCATGATCGGGCCTGTGCCTTGGTCAATTCTGCCTGTCCCATGGGGTGCTGGATTAACCCAAGGCGCTTGGGAAAAACAGTACGGGAAAACCCGAGTAGTGGTTAAAGTTAATCAACCCGGTTCCGGATTCATAGTGTTGTTCGTACCGATGATGCCCGTTGCTGAGCCGCACGGGTCGTCATGAATGCGGTCTGTCGCCAAGCATCGTCGCCAACATCGGCTCCATCGCTTTCGCCATCAGCGCTTGCCCCTGCGCGCTGGGATGAAGCGGCGGATCCGGCGGGGTCAGCCTGGAGTCGAGGAACAGGTCCCGGTTCAACTTGCCGTTGCGCATGAACAGCGCCGTCAGGTCCAGGAACGACACCGAGCGGTCGTCCTTGTAGCGCTCCGCGAGGATACGATTGATCTCGGCGGTCGTCTCGTTGATCCAACTGGAGCGTTCGGAAGGCAGTACCCCCAGCAATAGGATCTTGGTTGACGGCAATCGGCGATGTAGCTCAGCGAGGATTACGTCGATGCCGGCAACGGTGTCCTCGGCCGACCAGTGAACCCGGCCCAGGTTGTTCGCCCCGATCAGGACAACCGCAGCCTTGGGAGCGATGCCCGCGACTTCACCGTTACGGATGCGCCACAGCAGGCTGGCCGTGGTGTCCCCCTTGAAGCCGAGGTTGACCGCGCGCCGATCGCCATAGAACCGCTGCCAGGCCGGCGCAAAATCCTGCCATTCGGGCGGCCCCGATTTTTCCCAGTCCGCGGTGATCGAATCGCCAAGGAAGATCAGATCCGGTTTCGTTCGAGCGACTTCGGCGAGTTTCGCCTCGTGCCGCTCCCGCCACCACGACAGGTCCATGCGGGAGATCGGAGTGGCGGCGAGGATGGCGCGGGCGCTCCCAGCGTCAGGGCACGTCAGAAAAAGCGCCACGCCCAGCAACACCAGCCATCGAGACATGCCCACATCCCCTCACCGCTCCGCCAAGTAATGCCGCGAGCAGGCCTCGAGCCGCAACAAGATCTCATGCGCTCACGCGGGCCTGTGTGGGGCCGCGCCGACAGGATCAGTGGCGTTAGTACATCACGTCACCGCCGTTCGGGGAAAGCGTGGCGCCGACGTAAAATCCACCGTCCGGACCAGCGAGCAGCAGCGCGGTGGCGGCTATTTCCTCCGGGCGGCCAAAGCGTCCGATCGGCAGGGCGTCGATGAAGGCCTGCCGGTCGGCTTGCTCCATGGTCGCTGTCAGGTCGGTGTCGATCGGACCAGGGGCGATCGCGTTGACACGCACGCCTTTTGGCGTGGCCTCCCACGACAGGGCCCGGGTCAGGCCGATGATGCCGGCCTTGGCCGCGGAATATGGCGCCGAGTTGACCGCGCCTTTCAGCGCCCGCTGTGAAGCGACGTTGATAATGCACCCCCTGCCGCGCGCGACCATTGCCGGATAGACCGCCTGCGCCATGAAGAACATGCCCTTCAGATGGACCGCGACGATCCGGTCGAACTCGGCCTCCGTGTAGTCAGGGAACGGCTTGCGGATATTTATCCCCGCATTGTTGAACAGAATATCGATGGGGCCGAGTTCCGTTGCGGCATGTTCGGCAAATGCCTTGGTGGCGGCAGTGTCGGCGACGTCGACCGAGCGATGGAGCACGCGACGGCCAAGGGCGCGAATCTCTGCCGCCGTGGCCTCGGCCTGCAGGTCATCGTTCAAGTGACAAAAAGCGATGTCGGCTCCTTCTTGCGCGAACAGCAGCGCCGTGGCCCTGCCAATGCCGCGCGATCCGCCGGTTATCAGGGCGATTTGATGGGAAAGCTTCATTGTCATGGCTCCTGCGTGATTGAGTATGTTGCCCGCGAGCGCGGGCTGAACCAAGGTCCGCCCCATGCTGATTGCTCGCACACTTTCCGACCTACGCGCCGCCTGCGCGGACCTGCGCCGTCGGCAGGCGCGCTGGCCCTGATTCCGACAATGGGCGCGCTCCATGAGGGCCACCGAACGCTGGTCCGGAATGCCGTCGCCTCCGGCGCCGCGACTGTGGCCTCCATCTTCGTCAACCCGCTGCAGTTCGGGCCGAACGAAGACCTGTCGCGCTATCCCAGAGACGAAGCCGGAGACCTGGCGACGCTGGAGGCCGAGGGATGCGCCTTGGTCTGGCTGCCGGATGTGGAGATAATGTATCCCGCCAACGAGGCCACGACGGTTGTGGTCGCAGGGCCGGCCGAACGCTGGGAAGGCGATGCGCGCCCCGGTCATTTCCGTGGAGTGGCGACGGTTTGCACCAAGCTGTTCGGCCAGGTTCGGCCCGACCGCGCTTATTTTGGGGAAAAGGACTGGCAACAATTGCAGGTGGTGACGCGGATGGTCGCCGATCTGCTGCTGCCGCTGGAGATCGTCGGGATCGAGACGGTGCGGGAGGCGGACGGCCTGGCGATGTCGTCGCGCAACCGGTTCCTGTCGGCGGCGGACCGGCAAACCGCTGGCGTGCTCTACGCGACGCTGCAGGCCGCGGCAGCGGCGTTGACTGAAGGAAGCCCGGTTTCAGGTGCATTGGCGGCGGCCCGGGATGCATTGGCGCGCGAGGGATTTGATGTTGACTATTTCGCATTGGTTGACGGTCCGGGTCTGGCGCCGCTCGATGCGGTACGGCCGGGGGCCCGCCTGATCGCCGCCGCCCGGTTAGGGATGGTACGCCTGCTCGATAACATCGCCACCAGCGGCAGGCTTACCTGAAAAACAAGCCGCCCACAGCGCTCCAGCCGAGGGAGTAATTTCGGTAAGCTGGTCGCGGAGCAAGCCGCCGCCAGGCATTTTCACGATCCCACCGTAATTGTTTCATATTGGATTGCCTTTCGCCGCGGACCGGTCGAGAAGGTCCGGAACACCGGAGTCCGGCCGTGACCGATCTCGAGACGAAGCAACAACACGTGGCCTCCTCGTCCGCGGCGACGCTTGCCGTGGCCCACGAACCGGGTGCGGCGCTGGATGCAATTCTACCCGCCGCGATCGCCCGGTCCGCCGAAGATTTAGGGGTCAAGAAAGCTAGCCACGACCGCTGGACGCTGTTCGCACTCGCGGTGCTTGCCGGCGCTTTCATCGCCCTTGGCGCTATGTTCGCGACCGTCACCTTGGCTGGGACGGATGGCGTCCTGCCCTACGGCATTAGTCACCTCTTGATCGGCGCGGTGTTCTCGCTCGGCCTGATCCTGGTGATGGTGGCAGGTGCGCAGTTGTTTACCGGCGATGCCTTGATGGTCATGGCATGGGCGAGCGGCCGGGTCTCTACACATGTCATGATCAGGGTTTGGGTGCTGGTCTGGGCCGGCAATTTCGTCGGCGCGCTCGGCACCGCCGCTTTGGTATTTCTGTCCGGTCAGTACAAGTTCGGCCACGGCGCGGTCGCCTCAAGCGTGCTCTATTTTGCGTCAGCAAAGAGCAACCTGCCGGTGTCCGATGCCTTCTTCCTCGGTATTCTCTGCAACGTTCTGGTTTGCCTGGCGGTGTGGCTGACCTTGGCGGCACGCAGTGTCACCGACAAGGTGATCGCCATCTTCTTCCCGGTCACCGCCTTCGTTGCAGCGGGGTTCGAGCACTGCGTCGCGAACATGTACTACGTCCCGCTGGGTCTATTCGTCGAGTGGTGGGCCGGCGATGCGTTCTGGCAGGAGCTCGGCAGAGATCCCGCCACATTGCCCAGCATCCCCATCGCGCATTATCTGCTGAATCTTGGTGCGGTCACGTTGGGCAACTGGTTCGGCGGAGCGGTGCTTGTCGGTGGCATCTACTGGTTCATCTATCGCCGCCCCAGCGCGCTACATCACTCCAACGCCCTGGACCAATGAGGAAGCGGTCCTGCTCGGCCACCATGCCGTTCGGTGCTTCCTCGCCCCGCCGAGCCCCTTGCCCTTTGGGCAGGCCAAACATCCGCCCCCGCTTGACCGCAAACGGCAGGAACGACCAAACTAAACCCAACGGGATCGTCCATGGGCACAGCCCCGGCTGAACGCCTCTGGCGCCCCGACGCGTAAGCAACGACACCACGAAAGGGAGCGCGATGCCTCAGGTAACCCTGACGGTCAACGGCAAGCAACATACGGTAGAGGTCGAAGGACGCACCCTGCTTGTCGAGTTGCTGCGTGAGAAACTCGGCCTAACCGGCACCCATATCGGCTGCGACACCAGCCAGTGCGGCGCCTGCGTCGTCCATATCGATGGCATCTCGGTCAAATCCTGCACCCAGTTGGCGCTGCAGGCGGACGGCACCAGCGTGCTGACGATCGAGGGCCTCGCCGACGCCGACGGCACCCTGCACCCGATGCAGGAGATGTTCCGCGAGCATCACGCGCTGCAATGCGGCTTCTGTACCCCCGGGATGGTGATGACCGCCGTTGACCTGGTGCAGGCGCACCCGGATGGGCTTGTCCGAGAAGGAAATCCGTGAGGGCCTGGAAGGCAACCTCTGCCGCTGCACCGGCTACCACAACATCGTCAAGGCGATCGCCGCCGCTCATCCGCTGATGCACGCCAAGGCGGCTGAATAGCCGCAGGACATGATCGCGCGTGGCGGAACGTCAAAGCGCGTGAATCATGCCCTCCAACATAAGGGCATGATCGCGCGTGGCGGGACGTCAAAGCGCGTGAACATGCCCTCCAACATAAGGGCATGATCGCGCGTGGCGGGACGTCAAAGCGCGTAATCATGCCCTCCAACATAAGGACATGATCGCGCGTGGCGGGACGTCAAAGCGCGTGAATCATGCCCTCCAACAAAGGGGGACGACCATGGGATTCCAGGGCATCGGCGCATCCGTTCGCCGCAAGGAGGACGTCCGCTTCCTCAGCGGCAAGGGCAACTACACGGACGATATCAATCGGCCGGGCCAGCTTTACGCCGTCATCAAGCGCTCCGACCGGCCACACGCCAAAATCAACCGCATCGACATCGCGGCAGCGTCGGCCGCGCCTGGCGTGGTCAAGGTCTTCGTCGGCGCCGACATGGCAGCGGAGGCGATCGGTGGCCTGCCCTGCGGATGGCAGATCCATAACAAGGACGGCTCGCCGATGGCCGAACCGCCGCATCCGGTGCTCGCCGTCGGCAAAGTCCGCCACGTCGGCGATCCGGTCGCGGTGGTGATCGCCACCTCCAAGCAGGAGGCCAAGAACGCCGCCGAACTGCTCGAAATCGACTACACCGACCTGCCAGCCGTCGCCAACCTGACCGATGCCGTCGCATCCGGCGCCCCCGAGGTCCATGACGGCGTCGCCGGCAACATCTGCTACGACTGGGTCATCGGCGACAAAGCGGTGGTGGACGGCGTCTTTGCCGGCGCCGCCAAGGTCGTGAAGCTCGACCTTACCAACAACCGCCTGATCCCCAACGCCATGGAACCCCGCGTCGCGATCGGCGACTTCGACACCTCCTCCGGCGACTTCACGCTCTACACCACCAGCCAGAACCCGCACGTCATCCGCCTGCTGATGGGCGCCTTCGTGCTGCACATCCCGGAAAACAAGCTGCGCGTCGTCGCCCCCGACGTCGGCGGCGGCTTCGGCTCGAAAATCTACCACTACGCCGAGGAAGCGATCGTCACCTGGGCCGCCGGCAAACTGCGCCGCCCGGTCAAATGGACCGCCGAGCGCAGCGAAAGCTTCATGTCAGGACGCGCACGGCCGCGACCATGTCAGCACCGCCGAGATGGCGCTCGATAACGAAGGCCACTTCCTCGGCCTGCGCATCACCACCTTGGCCAACATGGGCGCCTACCTGTCCACCTTCGCCCCTGCCGTGCCGACCTATCTGTACGCCACGCTGCTCGCCGGTGTTTACAAAACCCCGGTGATCTACTGCAACGTCAAGGCCGTCTTCACCAACACCGTCCCGGTGGACGCCTACCGCGGCGCCGGCCGCCCCGAGGCCACCTTCCTGCTCGAACGCCTGGTCGACGTCATCGCCCACGACACCGGCATCGACAAGCTCGAACTCCGCCGCAAAAACTTCATCCCCGCCGACGCCTTCCCCTACCAGACCCCGGTCGCCCTGCAATACGACAGCGGCGACTATCAGACGACGCTCAAGGTCGCGCTGAAAAACGCCGACTGGGACGGCTTTGAATCGCGCCGCACCGCCGCCAAATCCCGGGGCAAACTCCGCGGCATCGGCATCTCCACCTACCTCGAGGCCTGCGGCATCGCCCCCTCCGCCGTCGTCGGATCGCTCGGCGCCCGCGCCGGCCTCTATGAAGTCGCCGAAATCCGCGTTCACCCCACCGGAAGCGTCACCGGTCTTCACCGGCACCCACAGCCACGGCCAGGGCCACGAGACCACCCTCGCCCAGCTTGTCGTCAGCCAACTCGGCGTCCCGTTCGACCAGGTTGAGGTCGTGCACGGCGATACCGGAAAAATTCCATTCGGCATGGGCACCTACGGCAGCCGCAGCCTCGCGGTCGGCGGTTCCGCCATGGTGAAGGCCATGGACAAGGTTATCGCCAAAGGCAAGAAAATCGCCGCCCACCTGATGGAAGCGGCGGTGGAAGACATCGAGTTCAAGGACAACACCTTTACCGTTGCCGGGACCGACAAGTCGAAGACGCTTGACCGACATCTCCCTGGCCGCCTACGTGCCGCACAACTACCCGATCGAGGAACTTGAACCGGGGCTCGACGAGACCGCCTTCTACGACCCGAAGAACTTTACCTTCCCCGGCGGCTGCCACATCGCGGAAGTGGAAATCGACCCGGAAACCGGCGTGGTCGAGATGATCAACTTCACCGCCGTCGATGACGTCGGGCGGCGTGGTGAACCCGATGATCGTCGAGGGCCAGGTGCAGGGCGGCGTCGCCCAGGGCATCGGCCAGGCGTTGATGGAGGCCTGCAACTACGACGCCGACGGCCAACTGCTGTCCGGATCATACATGGACTATACGATGCCCCGCGCCAACGACATCCCCAACATGTCGGTCGCCACCGAGAACACCATGTGCACGCACAATCCCCTCGGCTCGAAGGGCTGCGGTGAGGTTGGTGCCATCGGCTCGCCACCGGCGGTAATCAACGCCGTGGTGGACGCCCTGAAAGACTATGGCGTCCGCCATCTGGACATGCCGGCAACCGGCGACAAAATCTGGTCCATCATCCAGGCCGCAACACCGGCCATGGCGGCGGAATAGGCAAAGGGAACAGACACATGTACGATTTCGCTTATGAAAAACCGGGCAGCCTCGCGGACGCGGTCAAGCTGCTGTCCGCCGACACGGACGCCAAGGCGCTCGCCGGCGGCCAAACCTTCATCCCGGTGCTGAAACAGCGGCTCAACAAGCCCTCCACCGTCGTGGACCTCGCCAAACTCGGCCTGACCGGCATTACCGTCGTCCGCCGACAAGGTCACTATCGGCGCCATGACCACCCACGCCACAATCGCCAGCAGCCCTGAGATCAAGGCGAAAATCCCCGGCCTGCAGCACCAGGCTTCGCTGATCGGCGATGAGGCGGTGCGCCATCGTGGCACGATGGGCGGATCGCTCGCCAACAACGATCCCGCTGCCTGCTACCCGAGCGCGCTTGCTCGGCATTGGGCGGCACCATCAAGTCACCGACCGCCGGCGCATCGCCGCCGACGATTTCTTCCAGGGCATGTTCACCACCGCCCTGGAACAGGGCGAGATCATCACCTCGATCGAGCTACCTATCCCGGAAAAATCCGCCTACGAGAAGTTCCGCAACCCGGCCTCGCGCTATGCCATCGTCGGCGTGTTCGTGGCCAAATTTGCCGACCGGCGTGCGCCTTGCGATTACCGGCGCCAGCCAAGGCGGCGTGTTCCGCCACACGGAGATGGAGAAGGCGCTGTCGGCCAATTTCTCCCCTGATGCCACTCGCGGCATCGTCACGCCGGCTGACGGACCTCAACGGGGACATCCATGCCAGCGCCGAGTATCGCGCCCATCTGATTGGCGTGATCTCAAAGCGTGCGGTCGCCAAGGCGGCCTGACCGACAGGCCGCGATGGGCATTCCGATCACCGGCCCACGGTAGGACAGGGTCGGCTGACAGGGTACCGGCATCTGGCCTCGCCTCGTCGTGATCCTCATCGAAGGGGCCTGGGCTGGAAAAGTCCTCTGAACGGCAGCGAAAGCCGGACAACAAAGGACCAAGCGGGAGGAGCCTTCGATGAACAAGGTCATTGGCTATCATGCCCATGTCTATTTCGCGCCATCCACCAGGAGCACCGCGGAGCAACTACGGGACACGATCATAACCAGGTTCAACGTAGAACCCGGCGGCTTCAGCGAGGAGCCAAGAGGACCGCACCCGATCTCTCAGTTCAATATCATCTTTCGCGGCGAGGAGTTCCAAAACATCGTTCCTTGGCTGATGCTGAACCGGGAAGGCCTCGATGTCCTTGTCCATCCACTGACGGAGAGTTCGTACGACGACCACAGCAAGAACGCCCTGTGGCTAGGCACGCCGGTTGCGTTGCGGCTGGAAGTACCTTCGTCCGACCTACCCTGTGGACCTGCTCCCCACCGGGTCCGCTCGTGGCTCATCGCCCGCGATATAACCGACGCATCCGGGCACCCCGGACCAAATAACGGTTCAAACTCTCGCCGTGCCCGGCGATCCGAGCGCCACATGACGCGGCACACCTTCTGTGTGCCTGAGGGTGCGCCTGGACATGGGCTAGATTTGTCGCTGCAAAGCCGCCACATATCCGCGGTTATGCGTCGGCGACAGATGGACCTCGTTCATCACGACATGCTTCGGCAGACACGCGATATAGCGGATAAGGTCCCCGCAGTCGGCCGGTTGGACCATTCTCGCCCGCACCTCAGGCCCCACCGGGTTGGGCCGCTGGTCGAGGATCGGTGTCGCCACTTCCCCCGGCAGGAATACCGTCGAGCGAATCCCGTTAACGCACTCCTGCATGTTCAGCCCATGGCTCATCGCGACGATGCCATGCTTCGCCACGGTATAGATCGGCCCGCTCACACCGCCGATAAAGCGGCCGGCCATGGAGGCGGTATGGATCAGCAGACCGTCCTTCTGCGCCCGCATGAATGGCAACGCGACCGTCACGCAATACAATGCCGCGGTCAGGTTGCCCTGCAGCAGGGCGTCGATGCTGTCCGGCGTCAGTTTATCCCAATGGCGAGCCACAATGTTGACCCCGGCATTGTTCACCAGGATGTCCAGACGGTTAAATGTTGCCCGGATATACTCGCCGACCTTTTGGACCTCATCAGCTTTCGTCAGATCGGCCGGCTGAACGTGGGCCACGCCCTTTTGGTTGATCCGGCGGGCAACATCTTCCAGCGGCCCCGGCCTGCGTCCGGTCAGCACAACAGAAGCACCTGCCTCGGAAAGCGCTAAAGCCGCGGCTTCGCCGATACCCGTACCCGCTCCGGTAACCCAGGCAATCTGGCCCGTCAGTTGCGTCATGATCTGCTTCCTTCCCGACTTATTCCGCCCATCGTTTCGTCTCGTGAATTCGAGCCGCAAGTGCCACAACGGCCAATCACCTCAGGCCGCCCGTTCGGACGAAACATGGCATGCCAGAGATAATGCCGCTTCGCTTCGAATGCAGGCGAGGCCAATCCCCAATGTGAATTTCTGATGAGCAAGACCTGACGTTGATGCAATCCTGGTCCGCGTGCCCCATATAGGAGACATGACAACCTACACCATCATCCCCAACGGAGACGGCTCCGGTTTCAACATCGGCATTGCCGCCAGCAACGGCGCTCGCCAGACCATGCTCGGTTTCGCCTCGGAGGCCGAAGCGGAGGCATGGATCACGCAAGACAAGCGCCTGAATCAGCTACCGCCCTCGCCCCCCCCAGGAGCAGCGGCCTCCGCCTCCGGATAACGAAAGCGTCGCCGCCCGACCGAACGCAACCTCGCGAGCCGGCGCAGGCATACGCGGCAAGTAACCGTTGACGCCGGAGGTTCAGCCCATGCGGACCCCGCCCCCGGTTCGGTCGCGCACAAGGCGATCCGGCAATGTGGTGTCACCGCATGGTACATCGCCGTCCGCCCTCCGGTGGCGACCGGTCCATCCTTGCGCAACGCGACGAAGAGCCTGCCCGATTCGGTGATGATTGCCGCCTCCCGTAGTTCCGGTTAACGCAGTCCGCATGCAGAATCCGCCCGGCCAGCGTAACTAGCTGGTCAAACCAGGCTTTGCAGCCGCGTCACCCAGTGCTTGCGGAGGCGCCATCAGCCGCTACGATCATCGCGTAAGGCCATCACCGCATCGCGGCAAGACCAAATCGGAGGGAATTGTCCGTCATGATCGATCTGTCGCCGCTCGTCGCCGCGCCGGGTCCGGCTTCCCTTCGATATTTCGATCCTGCCTTTCCGGATCAGGCGCTCGTCCTTCACGTCGCGAGGCCCGCCGAGCTGGCACCCCGGCGTCCCCGTCGTCTTCGTGCACCATGGCGTTGCCAGGAACGGCGAGGCTTACCGCGACTACTGGCTGCCGCATGTCGACGCCTGGTGCGATGCTGGCAATCGCCATTGAGTTCCCCGAGGCCAGCTTCCCGGAATACCTCTGGTACAATTTTGGCAATCTCCATGCCAAGGACGGCACGCCGAACCCACGCGAGAAGTGGACCTTTGGGATTGATACGCGGCTCTTCGCCGCCCTCCGGCCCAGGGCATCACCACGACGAGGAAGTACGGCCTGTTCGGACATTCCGCGGGTGGGCAGTACGTCCACCGCATGCTCTCATTTGGCTATCGAGACGACGTGGCCGTGGCGGTCAGCGCCAACGCCGGCACCTACGCCATGCCAGACCTCGCCATCGACTGGCCCTGGGGCCTTGGCGCCACCGAGGTCAGTCCGCGACGCCCTCCCAGCGCTGCTGCGGTTCCCTCTGACGATCATGGCCGGCACCGAGGACACCAAGACCACCGGCCGTTTCTTTCCCAAGGGCCCCAAGTCGCTGAAACAGGGGCCGACGCGGTATGCCCGCGCTCACACTTATCTCGCCAATGGCGGCCAGGCCGCGCGCCAGCATGGCACCGTCCTCGGCTGGCGGGTGATCGATGTCCAAGGGGTCGGCCATGACGGCCGCCGCATGTCGGACGCCGCCGCTCCCCTCATCGCCGAAGCGCTATCCTCGATTCGCAATGCATCGAGTTGAGACAGGAAAAGCTCCATCGCGCTTCGCGGCAACTTGAGGCTTGGCACAGCCGAGGCCTGTCGGGCGGCGCGGCGGCCCCCCTTGGACCAAACTGGCATTGCGGCCTAACCTGTAGGCTGGTGATGGGGAGCCTGGCGCATGAAACGACGCAACGTGCTAAAATCAGCCGCTGCGATCACGGCGGCCCTGGCAATGCCCGGCATCGCCCGAGCCGACGGGCCCAAGACCGTCAATTTCGCGCCACAAGCGGATCTAGCCTCCCTTGACCCGGTCTGGACCACCGCCGATGTCACGCGCAACTATTCGCTGGCTGTGTTCGACACGCTCTATGGCTACGATGCCCAGTTTCAGGTGCAACCACAGATGGTCGAAGGCCATCGCGTCGATGACGACGGCAAAACCTGGGAACTGACCCTGCGCGACGGGCTCGGATTCCATGACGGCCAAAAGGTCCTTGCGCGGGACTGCATCGCCAGCATCCAGCGGTTTGCCAAGCGCAATCCGTTCGGCCAGGCGCTGATGACGCGGATCGACGAAATCACCGCGCCCTCCGACACCGTCATCCGCTTCCGCCTCAACAAGCCGTTTCCGCTGCTCCGCACGGCGCTCGCGGAGGTGTATTGCGCCATCATGCCGGAACGCTTGGCCAAGACCGACCCGATGCAGCAGATCCCCGAGGCTATCGGCAGCGGCCCGTTCAAGTTCCTCGCCGAACGAGCGCATTCCCGGCTCCCGCGTCGTCTTCGCCAAGAACGCCGCGTATGTACCGCGCAAGGACGGCGCCCCCAGCTTCAACGCCGGACCAAAGATCGTCAATGTCGATCGTGTCGTCTGGAACTTCATCCCAGATCCCGCCACCGCATCCGCTGCGTTGCAGCAGGGTGAGATCGACTGGTGGGAAAACCCTACGCTCGACCTGCTGCCGCAGATCGAAAGCCTACAAGGGCGTCACCGTTACGGTAAAGGATCGTACGGGCGAGATCGGGTGCCTGCGGTTCAATCATCTGCATCCCGCCGTTCAACAACCCCGCAATACGCCGCGTGGTGGTCGCCGCCATTGATCAGAAGGAAGTCATGGAGGGCGTCGCCGGCGCCGAACCGTCACTATACAAGACCGATGTCGGACTGTTCGCTCCCGGAACGCCGATGGCAAGCACAGCCGGGGTGGAAATCACCCGCGGCCCCAAGGACTATGCCAAGCTCAAGCAGGACCTGACCGCCGCCGGCTACAATGGCGAGAAGATTGTTGTTCTGGCAGCCTCCAACTTCCCGACGATTTGGGCGGAGGCGCAGGTTGCCACCGATATCTCTGTCCAAGATCGGCTTCAACATCGATCTGCAGGCGATCGATTGGGGATCGGTGGTTCAGCGGCGCGCCAGCCGCGAACCGATCGACAAGGGAGGCTGGAACATTTTCTACACGTTCCTGGGCGGCTTCGGTAATATCTCTCCAGCACCGAATATCGCGATTCGTGGAAACGGTGGCGCGGCATGGTTCGGCTGGCCGACGAACGAAAAAATCGAAGAACTCTACAGTGCCTGGTTCGAGGCACCCGATCAGGCCGCGCAACAGAAAATCTGCGACGGCAATGCAGCTTGCCTTCTGGCAAAATCCCACCTTTGCGCCGCTCGGAATGTACGATCAGCCCACCGCTTTTCATGACTATATTCACGACGTGCCTGACGGCTGGCCGCAATTCTATGGATTGAAAAAGGTCGTTTAAGCGCTTGATGCACTGGTGAACACACGCTCCACCAACCACGGAACCTGACGGCCCATGACCGCTTTTTCGCGCCCATCCTGCTGTCGCCTTTCGCGGACGACATGGCGCGCCGCCTCACCCGCCTGACCATCGGACCATTGTTGGAGCTCACGGCCGGCACCGGTGTGCTGACCCAGGCAATCGCGTCCGCCGTGTCCGCCAACATGGCCATCATCGCCACTGATCCTGATCCGGCGATGGTCCACCATGCATCAGGTAAACCGGGCATGGCGCGCGTCACATGGCAGCGGGCCGATCCCCACGCATTGCCGTTTCCCGACCAGGCGTTCGGGATCATTACCTGTCAATTCGGCATCGCCGCAATGCAGGACAGGATCCGCGTGTTTCAGGAGGCCAGGCGGGTAGTGAAACAAACATGGCCGTTTCGTTTTCAGCGTCCTCGGCGATATCCGCCACAACCCCATTGCGGACTGCCTGCAGACCGCCCTCGGCAACCTGTTCCCCAATCGACCCGCCGAATTCGTAGCACTAGGGCTGCATGGATACACCGACAACACAGCGATCGACGATGATCTGACCATCGCCGGTTTTACTGACGCGATCTATACCGTAGTTGAACTTCCCCTTGCGGCCGTATCGGCTGCCGAAATTGTCACCGGCTATTGCCTCGGCACCAAGCTGCGCACGGAGATCGAAGTGCGAGCCCCGGGCAATGCCCAACCCGTCATCGAGGCGGTCACCTCGGCGCTGGAGAAATCGTTTCGGAACAAGGACCCGATCAACGGCAACGATGCGCGCGCACATCATCTCCGCCTCCGGATGATCGACCGGTCGCCGTGATCGGCGGCGGCCGGTCGGCCTTGCGGCCGCGATCGAGTTACTGCGCGACGGCCATGCCGTCATCATCATCGAACCCGGCACGCCCGGCGGCGAGCAAGCCGCCAGCTATGGCAACGGCACCATGCTCAATCCCAGTTCGGTCATCCCGATGTCCGCACCCGGCCTGTGGAGAAAAGTTCCTGGCTACCTGATGGACCCGCTCGGCCCGCTGACCATCCGCTGGTCCTACCTGCCGCGCCTGCTGCCCTGGCTGATCCGCTTCCTGCAGGCTGGCGTCGACCGCCGCGAAAGTTGCGCGCACCGCGCGAGCCCTGCAGCCGCTGCTCGCCCAGGCCCCGGCGCTGCACCGCAAGCTTGGCCGAGGAAGCCGGCGTCGGCGACCTTATCACTCGCCAGGGCGCGCTGTTTGCTTTCCCGGACCGCGCCGCGTTCGCAGCGGAAGCGCTGTCCTGGACCATTCGCCGCGACAACGGGGTAAATGGCTGGAACTGGATGAGGACGAACTTCGCCAGCGTGAGCCAGCCCTCGATCGGCGCTACAAGTTTGCTGTGCTGGTCGAGGAAAATGGGCAGTGCCGCGATCCCGGCGCGTATGTCGCTGCCCTCGCCCGCCATGCCGTCGCGCTTGGAGCGCAGGTAACCCAGGCCGCGGCTACCGGGTTCCGCATCAATCCGGCCGGCTTTGTGCCGTGACGACCCGCAACGGCGAAGTTGCCTGCGACAAAGCGGTGATCGCAGCCGGCGCCTGGTCAAAAGTGCTCGCTCAGGCGGCCGGAGACCGTGTATTTCTGGAGACGGAGCGAGGCTACCACATAGTGATCTCGGACCCCGGCATGCAACCGCGATATCCGGTGATGCCCAGTGATGGAAAGATGGCTTGCGTGATGACCCCGGAGGCCTGCGGCTGGCAGGACAGGTGGAACTCGCAGGATTGGACGCAGCACCTGACTGGCGACGCGCCGATGTGCTGCTGCAAGTTCGCGCGAAAGGTCTTTCCGGCCTCCCCGCTGACTCTGCCGCCGGAAGGATCAAGCTCTGGATGGGCCACAGGCCTTCAACCCCCGACGGACTGCCGGTACTCGGCACAGCCTCGGGCTGTTCCGATATCGTGCACGCCTTCGGACATGGGCATGTCGGACTTACTGCCGCCGCAATGAGCGGGAAAGTGGTGGCTGACTTGGTGGCCGGACGGCGCCCGCCATTCGATCTATCGCCATATTCCGCGGCGCGATTTCAATAAGGCGACCGACGCTTGATTCGGGCGGAATCGGGATCTCTGTTCGCGCGCCGCCGCCGTCTAATCCGGTTTGTCATACTTCGTAATTGCCGTTCGAGTGATTCCCCGCCTGCTCTGCTCAGGCTTCTCTTTTGCTATAGCCCAGTCTGGCCATAACTAAATCAAATTGCCGGTGGGCCTCCACGATCTCATGCTGCAAGACCTGGATGTCGGATTTTATCCTGCCGACTGATGACCTGATCTCGCGTGCCAATACTTCCGTGCTACGGATGACCCGCTGCGCCGCCCCTGCCAAAGCCGCTTGGTCGGGTGGTTCATGCAAATGTACGTAGTCGGGCGTTTGCGGCTGTAGCGCGCCGTTTGAATCCTCTGACCCAAGGTACAGGCAGATGCTCGCTTGCGATCGACGCTACAACAAGAACCCTTGGAAGCTCCAATTGAGTTGCATCAACCAGAACAAGGTCAAGCTGCGCTCCGCCGCTCATATTCCCATGTCCGATGGGATCGGCGTCGACTCGGGCTCGCCGCTCACGCCGTCCCCACGGACCATTCTTGATCATCCAGCTTTCAGGTCGTCCAGTATAAGCCAGCGGCATTATTTTCAAGGCACGCTCCCCTCATGCTCCGACAGAATGCCTGCGTTAGCTTATCGCAACAATACAAGCATAAGCGGATTAGCTTTCACCGGACTGACCCATCGTTTCTACTGGGTCATAACTATAGATGAAGAGATATATCTGTAAAACAGGATCTGAACATCTGTGATAGCACTGAGGATGATCACTGTCGAGATAGATTACCGAACTCTTGTTCACCCTGGGTGGGCCGAATTCTTAGAGAAGGGGGAGAATGGTCCTGGGTTCAGCCTGAAAGGGAATGGCCGCGACGAAGTCGCCTACCATCGACCAAATTTTATAAACAAAGACGGCCCGGATCTTCCCAAATGACGTCGTTGCCTGGCACCGGTCAATTACTCAAGCTAAAGCCTGGCGGGGTATCTCTCGGCTTCTCTTGATTTTGTGCATCATTTCATCAAGCGGCCTCGACCGGGTCAGAGGCCTATGGCCTTCATCGCGTCGGTCTCTCTCTGCCTCGCGAACGACCGGACGTTCCGTTTCCTTCAAGAGGGACCACGGTGAGGGCCTCCTGATCGCACTGATCATAGAGCGCGAAAGCCCATTCCACCAAATATTCGGCTTGTTCTATCCGATGCGCCTCAAACTCTCCGGCTGCCAGCAGGATGACAGTGTACGGGTCTTCCTCGGGCGACCGGATGCGGCGCTGACATGGGGTCCGTTCAACCAGTGATCGAGAAACCAGCGGCACGACGTTGCTGTGGGTCAACACGGAAGATGACTTGTTATTTTCAAGATCCATAGTCATCAATATACCTCAACCGGAGAAGACGGAGTTGCGGGTAGCATAGCGTTTGCCGCACTCGCGGTCGGGTAGCATACCTAGAGCGGCGATTAAAATCCGAGCAGGCGCTTGGATCTCTTGTTGACCAGGCCGTAGCAGTCGCACGACATGTCTTCCAGACCGGCCCGGTCAAGCACGGTAATGCGGCCGCGCCCGAATTGTACTATGCCCGCTCTTTGCAGCGTGCCGGCGACCACGGTGAGACTGGGGCGATGGACACATAGCATTACGGCGAGGAGTTCCTGTGTCAGCGCGAAATCATCGCGTTCCAGGCGATCGTGAGCCATCAGAAGCCAACGAGCGAGGCGTTGCTGCAGACCGTGGCGGCCGTTGCAAGCGGCGGTCTGCGTGGTCTGTGCATGCATCACTTCGGTATATCGAAGCAGCAGGGTCTGGAAGACCGGAATTTCTTTTTGTATTTGCCTGAACGCGCTGGCCAGGAGTTGCAAAGCAGTACCCGTCAGCCTGGACGAAGGCTTCTTCGAACGCACTGTCAACGCCAACGATCAGGGGCAGTCCGACCATCCCTTCCCGACCCACAAGCCCGACCTCGGCCTGGGTGCCATCTTCGAGCGTCGTGACCAAGGACACGAATCCACTCTCGATAAAATAGACTGCTTCTATTGGTTTCTCTGGAGTGATTAATATTTCACGCGGCTCCAGCGTTATCGGACGCAATTTCGGCAGGATTTGCGCCAGGACATCACACGGCAGCGCGGCAAGCAGTTCGTTGCGGACGCCAGCTCTACGATCGGCATCTGGCATAGGCACTCCTCGCGTCGGCGGGAGCACGATCTCTCTCAAGCATTCAAAGCCTGGGCAATCATGAGCGACGAGTTATGACTACATAATCCCGCATCTACAAGCAAGGAAAAACGCCCTCGCATCGAAACGCTTCTAATAAGCGTAGGATTTGGACTGATATTTTACGGCCGATATCTGTGTGGCTTTACTTATTCTTCGTGCGCCACCGGGATCTTGAACTGCCGCGGAACAGAAAATTTCTTGTCAGGACGCATCCACGATGCGCCGCATCACCTCCAATCGCATCGATCGGGTTGCTGATAGACGTTGTGATGAACTGATCTGGGCAGATTTCAGTTTTAAATGCTCCTCGGATAGCAATTCCAGTAGAAAGTTCCGTTCTTGCTGGCTGATGGCGCTGGATATCTGGCATTCGAAGCGCCTGATATTTTCCACGGCGACGAATCCCGGAATAGAGTCTCGCATGATCCAAGCCTCCAGCGGCGGCACCTGGCGTCCCGGACCTGAAACCCGCCGCATCAGGCGGACCTCCGTCCCAAGCCATCAGGCTTTGGTTGCAGTGCCCCGCGGGTCCCAAAAGCTCGCCGGATGTCGCGATGAACTTCTGGCCCAGGAACCTTGGATTCGAGTTGCACGGATGACGTGCGCCCCATCGGCATCTCCTGCGCGGTCTCACCACATTGGGCGCAAGAGTTCCGGCGTGCGGTCAGATGCCATACGCTAGAATGACGCGTTGCATTTCCCGGGTCATTTTGACCGCAAACCCCAGAGCGCCAACCGCTCTGGCGGCCCGGAAGTTGGTCGCCGTCCGGCTAGGTCTGCGCCTCACCGATCGGCGGCAGGTCCGCTGTCATGCCGGCGAGCACTTCCGCGACATGGCGAACATGCACGCGAGTGCCCCTCTCGTTGCAGCCGTCCCGGCAATGTTCAGCAGGCAACCCAGATCGCCCGCCAGCAGCGTGCACGCACCGGTCGCAACGATGTCCTTCGTCTTGTCAGACACCATCCGCACCGAGATGTCCGGATATTTCACGCAAAATGTCCCGCCGAAGCCGCAGCAGATTTCCGGCTCCGTCATCTCCACCACCGTCACCCCCGCCGCCTGCAGCAGATCCCGGGGCTGCTGCTTGATCGCCGAGTTCACGCAACCCCGAACAACTGTCGTGATAGGTCACGGTGTCGCCTGAGGGTGGCGGCGCCGGTCTCCCGCACGCCCATTACCTCGGTGAGGAAACTGACCAGCTCATACACTCGCGACGCCATCGCATCGGCCACCGCACGCTGATTAGGATCGTCGTCGAAAAGATGCGGCAGATGATGTTTCAGCATCCCCGCGCAGGAGCCGGAGGGCGCGACGACATAATCGTAACCGCGAAACGCCTCGACGATTCCCACCGCCAGGTCGCGCGCTGTTCGCCGGTCACCCGAATTGTAGGCCGGTTGGCCGCAGCAGGTCTGCGCGCGGGGCACCTCCACCTGGCAACCCGCCCGCTCCAGCAGCCTGATCGCGGCGAACCCGACCGACGGCCGGTGCATATCGACCAGGCAGGTCACGAACAACCCAACCCGAATCTTCGTCCCGGTCATCAAGTCCCCCGATTAGCCAGATCGCCACGGGTAGCCGAAGCGCGCACCGGGCGTTGTTCAACCGTGCGCTGGCATCAGCCACTGCGCGCGGCGACCAGACGCCAGGTCGGATCGGGCTGGCCCAGATCCCGCTCGAACGTCCACAGGTCGGTGATCTCGGTCACCGCATCGGTGCCCGTTAAAGGACGGCCGTTCTTGTCTTGGGTGTAGCTGATCTGGTCGGACACGATCCTGGCGGTCACTGAACCCGACGCGCCCCTTCAGTTCCGCGGCATCGATGCTCAAGTGCTGCATCGCCTTGATCTCGCTGACCTGCTTCTCACCGGATTTTTCACGCGCGCTGATCGCCTGCTCGAAAGCCGCGTAGGTTTCGTCCCCGAGCAATGGGCGCAATGCCACCCTGTCTCCGGCGGCGAAGGCGGCGACGATCATCCGGAATGCCTGCTCCGCCCCGGCGAGAAAGCGCGCCGGGTCGAAGCCGCGATCGATCTCCCGCATCCGCGCCAGCGCCTGCCCAGTCGGGGAGGCGGCATCGGGGATGGTCTGAGCCGTGGCTGGTGCCGCGGGCTCGGCCTTGGCGTCGATGATCGGGCCGGGCCGGACGCAGAGGCGCCTGCTGGACCGGCGGGGCCGGACGCTCGAAACCGGTTCGCTTGCCGAGGATGCTGCGCAGCCGCAGGACCAGAAACGCCGCGATCATCCCAAACAGCACCAGATCGATAGGAAATCCGCCGCTCGCACTCATGCCACACCCTCCTTATGCAACAACAGATAGGCGCGCAGGCGGGGTATGACAAACGAATCCGGGGCTAAATCGTCCCGCGGGGGGGCGTGATGATCGCACTTGCCGATCGATCCCTGCCTCTGTAAGGCCGCCCAATGATCTTTTGCACGGTTGACCAATGATTTTGCTGCGCCATGGACAGAGCGAGTTCAACCTGCATTTCAGTGCCACGCGCCGCGATCCCGGCATCATCGATCCTCGCCTGACCGAGCTCGGACACACCCAGGCGCAGGAGGCCGCCCAGCAGCTTGCCGGCCAGGGCATCGAGCGGATCATCGTCTCGCCCTACACACGGGCACTGCAGACTGCCCGCCCGGTGGCGGCCGCGCTGGGCCTGCAGGTGACCATCGATCCGATCGTGCGCGAGCGCTATGCGTTCGCCTGCGACGTCGGCTCGCCGCGCACCGCGCTGGAACGCGACTGGCCGGACCATGATTTCGCGCCGATCGAGGATGTCTGGTGGCCGGCGGAGGAAGAGCCAGAGGAATCGGTCATCGTCGACCGTGCCGCCCGCTTTCGCGCCGAACTTGCCAGCCGCCACGACTGGGCCAATACGCTGGTCGTCAGCCATTGGGGGTTCATTCTCAGCCTGACCGGCCAGAGCGTCGCCAACGGCCAGTGGCTGCGCTGCGATCCGACCGAACCGGCGCCGGAACGGCTGGTGTGGCGCGCATAACCGGATGATGCCGCACGCGGCCGCAAAGTTCGGAAGTTGGCGTTCAGGCCGTGGTTTTCCCTTCGCAGCCGAAGTTGGTGGCAATCACTGCACAACCGTGCTACCCGGCGCGCCTCATCGCGGGCCGGAGCCGCCGCGATCCTGAAAAGACGGAGCTTTTGATGTCCGAGACCACTCCCTCCCCGCAGCCCACGGCACAGCCGGTCCAGCCGCTGGTGGTCAACATCCAGTATGTGAAGGACCTGTCGTTCGAGGTGCCGGGCGCGCCGCAGATCTACACCCAGCTTCGCACCCAGCCGCAGGTCAGCATCAACCTTGATGTCCAGGCGCGTCGTGTGCAGGAAGGTCAGAGCGTTTTCGAGGTCGCGATCATGATCCGCGCCGAGGCGCACGACAATTCGGCGCAGGCCAACGGGCAGTCCGCACCCCGGCGCCGACGGTGTTCGTTGCCGAACTGACCTACGCCGGCGTTTTCACGCTGACCGGCCTGCCGGACAACGCGATCGAGCCGGTGCTGCTGGTGGAATGCCCGCGCATCCTGTTCCCGTTCGCCCGCAATATCCTGTCCGATGTGACCCGCGACGGCGGCTTCCCGCCGGTGCTGCTGCAGCCGATCGACTTCGTGGCGCTTTGGCAGTCGCGGCGCAACCAGGCCGGCGCCGCCCCCGTCGTGGTCTGACCGGGCAGCAGCGGTTTGGCCCAGTAGCAGTCTGGCCGGCAGCAGACGATTGCGAAAGGCATCACTGATGAAGGATGCCGCCCCGTCCGACGGTTATTTCTGCTCGAACGCCTGGTCGGAGATATCCGACCTGGCAGGCTCCGCGGCATCCGGCGAGACCACCACCACCGCATCTCCCGGGAGCCGGACGGCTTCCTCCATCCGGCGCGCCCGCATCCCGGCGGCGAAGATGTTGCATGCTCGGCTCCAGAATTCGCCGATGGCAAACTCCGGCCGGTAAACGCCCTCCTGGCAGGCCGCTCCATGTCGGCGTGTCCGCCTGGGCCGAGGAATACCGCGACCGCCACCGCCCCGGTCTGGTCGCGCAGCTTCACGACGGCGGGCTGCACGGCCCGGTTCTCCAGCGACAACGTTGCGTTGCCGACGCCGCGGCGTTCCAGCAGTTCGCCGTCGGAGGGCGCCGGACCGGAATTGTAGCTGCAATAGGCCGCCCTGGCGGCCCGCGTATCACCTGGGGTCAGGTGGTCGGCACTGATGAAGCCGTTGCCCTGGTCGTTGACCAGAACCTCCAGCATGCCGGTCTGACGGATCAGCCGCACCGCCTGCACCGCGCTGAACGGCGGAAGCTGGCCGAGCGGAACCAGCGTGTTGCGCTGCGTGTCCTGCCGCCACAGGACGGCGGGTTGCCCGCCGGCAGGACATAGAAATTGGGCGTGCCGGCAAGCCGGACCGGGGCTGGACCATACAGCACGGCGCGATGCGCGCTGGGCGACAGCGGCTCGACCGTCGCGGCATTCGGCCGGATGATCGGCCTCTTCGACCGGCGAGGGCGCTCAACAGGTGCGCCGCGACCTGATACACGCACAGGAACAGGAAGGCGCGAGACCAGCCCAGACCGCCACCGGCAGGCCGAGGAATGCTCGAGCCATGCTGCGCCACCAGCGGCTGGCGACCGGGCAGAAGACAGTCGGGGAACCGCGATCGGACACCGGCCGAGCGGGCATCTGCGCGGTATCGTCCCGCGCGCGCGCCGGTCGATTGGCTTCCGCTGCGCTCGCGGTTGGACAGCATATCGTAGGCCTGCTTCACCGCGACAAACGCCTCGGCATCGCCGGTGCCGGGCACGTCGGGATGCAGTAGCCGCGCCTTGGCCCGGTACGCCGCGACGATCGAGGCCTGCGGTCGCCACCGGCTCCAGACCGAGCCGCGCGTAGTAGCCCTTGGGTCCAGTCTTGTGCGGGGTGGCAGCATGGAGATTAGATGCTAGGTCCGGCGACGGGCGGCAAGGTACAAGGAACCGTCTATAGCAGCAAAACCGATGCCGGCGGTCGTTAGGGAGAATACGTGTCAACTGGTCAAAAAGGCGCCCTCCGCTGGGTGGCGCTGGTGATACTGCTGGCGGGTGGGTTCATGCCGCCGCTGGATTTCTTCATCGTCAACGTCGCGCTGTCCTCGATCCATGAAAGCCTGGGCGCGACGCCGGCCGAACTGCAACTGGTGATCTCCGGCTATGCCTGCGGCTATGGGGTGTTCCTGATCACCGGCGGCCGGCTGGGCGACCTGTATGGGCGCAAACGCTGCTTCCTGATCGGCATGGCGGGGTTTTCGCTGGCCAGCCTGGGCTGCGGCGTTGCCACCAGCCCCGCAAACCTGGTGATCGCGCGGATCATCCAGGGATCGGCGGCGGCCGCTGCTGCTGCCGCAGGTGCTAGGGCTCGATCCGGGCGCTGTTCCAGGATGAGCGTGAACTGGCGCCGGGCGATGAGCGCCTATGGCATCATGATGGGCATGGCCGCGGCGATCGGGCAGTTCAGCGGCGGCGCGCTGATCCAGTGGAACCCGGCCGACCTGGGATGGCGGGCGATCTTCCTGCTGACCTTGCCGGTCTGCGCGGTGACGCTGGTGCTCGGCTGGAAGGTAGTGCCGGAGACCGGCGGCGGCAGCAATGTCCGGCTCGACCTTGGGGGTGCGGCGCTGATCTCCCTGGCGCTGGCGTCGATTGTCGTGCCGCTGTCCGAGGGCCGCGAGCAGGGCTGGCCGGTCTGGGTGTTCGCGGTGCTGGCCTGCGCCCCGTTCCTGGTCGGCGGCTTCTTCGCTACGAGGCACGCCTTGAGCCGGGCCGGCGGCATGCCGCTGGTGGATATGCGGCTTGCTGCGCATTCCAAGCTTCCGCCGCGGCCTGCTGGTGGCGGCGCTGTTCTTCTTCACCACCAGCTTCTACCTGCTGTTCGGGCTTGTACCAGCAGGAGGGGCGCGGCATGGCGCCGCTGGCGGTCGGGCTTGTCCATCGTGCCCTACGGGGTGGGCCTGTTCATCGGGCCGCTGGTCAGCGCGCCCACTGGTCAGCCTGCGGCCGAAATTGCTGTCGATCGGCATGGGCATCCAGGTCACCTTCTACACGCTGGTCGGTTTGCTGGTTGCTTCGGGGATCGACGGGCTCGCCGCTGTCGGCCGCGGTGTTCCTGGCCGGGCTCGGGCAGGGCGTGGCGTTCCCGCGGCTGTTCGCGACGGTGCTTGGCGATGTGCCGCCGGCGCAGGCGGGAGTTGCGGCCGGCATCACCAACTCCGCCATGCAGATCGGCGCGGCGATCAGCGTTGCCGCCATCGGGTCGCTGTTCTTCATGGTGCTGGATGGCGCGCACCGGCGAGCGGGCCTATGCGCATGCGTTTCCATCGCGCAGTGGACGGCGACCGCCGGGCTGTTCCTGGCGATGTTGATCGCGATCCCGCCGCGGCGGCGGCGGCCAGGCTGATGCCCGACGGCGGCGGCTGGTCTGATCCGGGGGATTCCTCCAGAAAGCCGATACGTACTTGCGGCATGAGCAGGTGAATGAGTAAGGAACGTCGCATGCGAACAAATCCGTCCAAACCCAGCCTGATCGGCCCGCTTCTGCTGGGCTGCGTGCTTGCTGCTGGGCGGCTGCAGCGGCGACAAACTGTCGCGCACCTTTGGCCTGACCCGGGATGCGCCGGACGAATACACCGTGACGACGCGCGCGCCGCTTTCGATGCCGCCGGACTATAATCTGCGTCCGCCGCGGCCCGGTGCCCCGCGTCCGCAGGAACAGAGCGAGCGGGAGCAGGCGGCGGAAGCGTTGGTGCCGCAGTTGGCCCTGGGCACCCCGCAGGGCAACGCCAGCCCAGGTCAGGCCGCGCTGCTGCAGCAGACCGGGCCGCGCCGCGCCGAGCGATATCCGCGCCGGATCGACCAGGATGCCAACCGGGCAACGCCGACGACAGTTTCATCGACAAGGTGCTGTACTGGCGCAAGCCGAAACCGAGCACGTGCAGGTCGATGCGGCGAAGGAGTCGCAGCGCCTGCGGGAAAATGCCGCGCTGGGCGAGGGCCCGGATGTCGGCAACACGCCGATCATCCAGCAGAAGAAAGAGGGCTGGTTCACCAAGCTGTTCGCCTGGATCTAGACTGGCTGCCGGGTGACGGCCGAGACGCATTTCGTCCAGGCGGGCGATGGCCCGATCCTGATTGGATCCGGCAGCGGCACGCTGGCCTGCCACTGCGGCCATATCCTGATCCAAGGCTTCGATCCGGCACGCTTCCTGGCGCTCGGTATCCAGTGCGGCCGCTGCGGTGCGGTGACTACTACCGCCCGCTCTGCCCGAGGGCGCGCTGCCGCCACGGTCGGCCATCGTCGCCGCACCGTCGGCGGAGCCGCAGAGACGGCGATGACCGTGCCGCCCGGTGTGCTTGGTCTTGGGCAGGCGGAGATGGCTCGGCTGCAGGCGCTGTTCCAGCCGGCGACGCCGGACAATGTCTATCACCTGTCGCCGGTCTCTGCTGGACGAGGCCGCCTCGCTGTTCGAACGCTTACAGGCGCCGCGTTGCCCGTCCCGGTTCGGGTACGAGCCGCGGATGATCAGGCCGCTGCCATGCGCCATCACGCGCTCGGCTCGGGCGGTTCGGCATCTTCGCGTGCCGGATGCAGGCCGCGATCCTGGCGTGCATGGAAGACGCGCCGACGGCCGCCGCGGTGACCATTGTCGCGGTTCCTGCATTTCGTCGCCACCTGGTCGCGCCATCCGCTGTTCCCGGCGATGATGGCCACGGCCGCCGAGCGGGGCTTCTCGCCGCATGGGCTGACGCCGTTCGCCACGGCCCATTGCATGATGATGATGGGCAACCGGGTCCGGTTCCCGGAGCCGCCGGGTTATCCGGAACGGATCGAGGGTTTGAGCTGGTGCCGGGGCTGATCCGGTCGCGGTGCTGATCGAGGCTGTTCGACCGGTTCGAATTTCCTTTGGGCGCCGCTTGGAACCCGCCGACCTGCTTACCGCCGTGGCGGAGGTGGTTGGAGGCGGCGCAGGCCGCATCAACCTGCGCAATCCCGGCGTGCTGGTGCTGTCGCCGGGCAATGCGCTGGCGGGTTTCGACGAGGCGCTGATCGAGGCGCTAAAGGCGGCGTGCAGCGCTGGGGCGCCGGAACCGCGGCCTGATGGCGGTGGCGCCGGTTGCGCCTGGCTACAGGAGATTGCCGGACCCGCATGGGTCCGCTTCGGCTACGTGTTTTTCCCGGTCGGAAACCGGCACTACCGCGGCGAGAGTCCTTTGCAGATGGGGGGGTAGATAGCGCTGGCCGAAGGTCCTGGCGCGTCTAACCGGTGGGCTTGGCCAACCCGGTGTTTCGTTCGGGAATGACCGGCGGTATCGGCTCATGAGCCGAGTCTGAGCGGCCTGGACTCTTGCCTAACCCCCGCGCAAGCTATCGCCATGCGATTGTGGATACTTCTGTTCAGTCTGATAGCGTTTGGCGCCACCGCGCAAGAACTGCGGATGGGGGTGCAGTCAGCTTTCGTGGTTGATCCCCATACCCTGTTCATTGGTCCGAACATGGCGATGGCGCGGAACCTGTTCGATAGTTTTGTTGGCAGGGATGAGGATGCTCACTGGACCCCGACGCTGGCGCTGTCGTGGAAGCAGGTCGACCCGCTGACGTGGGAATTTGCACTGCGGCACGATGTCCGATTCAGCGATGGAAGTCCGTTCACCGCTGACGATGTCGTGGCGAGCGCTAAGCGCATCCCGTCCATCCCGAACAACCCCGGACCATATACGTCCAACCTGCGCACGATCACCGGCGTGACAGCGGTCGATCCCTATACCGTGCGTGTCACAACCGACCGGCCAAATCCACTTTTGCCAGGCCAGTTCACCAACGTGTTCATTCTGTCCAAGGCGATGGTGAATGCGCCGCCGGAGGATTTCTCAGGCGCCCGGGCAACCGTCGGCACAGGACCTTTCCGGTTGGTTTCGTTTCGCTATGGCGATACGGCGGTACTGGAGCCGAACCCGTATTACTGGGGGCCCGCACCGCCATGGAAACGGGTAACGATAAGGGTCATCAGCAACGACGCCTCGCGGGAGGCGGCGCTGCTTTCGGGCGATCTCGACGTGATCGAGAACGTTCCCCCCGAGGACGTTTCCCGGTTGCGGGCCACGCCAGCAATCTCCGTATTTGCGCGACCGGCGGATCGTGTGGCCTTCCTGTTGCCGAATGTCGCACATGACAAACTGGCATTGATGACCGATCGGCAGGGTGCGGAGTTGGATCACAATCCGCTGCGAGATATCCGGGTGCGGCAAGCGATCTCGCTAGGACTGGATCGCGCGGCACTGGTATCTCGTGCGCTATCGGGCCAAGGCGTCGCGACAATGCAATTGGTGCCAGAAGGTTTTGGCGGATGGGATGCCTCGGTCGGCGTCCCGGCCGCTGATCCGGCGGCGGCAAAGCGCTTGCTGACCGAGGCCGGATATCAAGACGGATTCGGCATGACCCTGGCCTGCCCCAACGATCGCTGGGTCGACGACGCGCGGGTTTGCCAAGGGGTTGCCCAGATGCTGTCGCGCGCCGGGTTCGCCATGAAACTGGAAACGATGCCCGGAAGCGTGTTCTTTCCCCGCTCGCGCTATGGGAAGAATGAATGGCCATTAATCCTATATGAACTGTCCCTGTCATCTTTGCGGGATGGACAGTCCCATTCTGCAAGTCGCCGCCCAGACAGTAAACGAGGCGAGGGGGATCGGCGATGGCAATCGTGGTGGGTTCTCCGACCCAGCGCTGGATGCATTGATCGAGGCCGCCGTCGTGCGAAGTGATGCGGGACGCGACGCTGCCATCCGGGAAGCCCTGGAAGCGGCGGTGAAGGATCTGGGAATTATTCCGTTGCACGTCGAACCGACAATCGCGGCGACGCGCGGCGGGGTAGTATACCGGCCAAGGATCGACCAGCAGATGGTCGCCATTGGGGCAAGTCCGCCCGCGAAATGACCGGCGCGTCTATGCGGCCATTTAACCAGACGAGGACATCGAAGCCAGACGGCGCTCAATTTCTTCGGCTGTCACGTCCTCGATATGTGTTGCTATGTGCCAGATGTGGCCGAATGGATCGAGCAGGGTTCCCATGCGGTCGCCGTAGAACTTATCTACGGGGTCCGTCTTGATCGTCGCGCCGGCGGCGGCAGCCCGAGCGATCATCGCATCCACGTCGGGAACGTAAAGGTGCAAACTGATAGGTGATCCGCCGAACGCACCGGGAGATTTGGCATCGACCGCGAGGTTTTCATCCGCCAGCATGATGCGGCTGTCCCCAATTTCAATCTCCGCATGCCCAACCTTGCCATCATGTCCCGGCACCCGCATCAGTTCGCGAGCGCCAAACGCCTGAACGTACCAGCCAAGCGCGGCCGCCGCGCCGTTCACGATCAAATACGGGGTCAAGGTGTGGTAACCGGGCGGGACAGGCGATATCGGCATCGGATCCTCCACCAGAGCGTTCTGACGGGATGACCGATAGCACAAAGAAGAGACCAAATCAAGAACAAAAATGAAACATCATTGGTTATGGGGTTACCCTGGAACTCGCTGGTATCCTAGGCTTGCTGGTATCTAAACTCGCTGGCCGCCGTCGATGTGGACCTCGGACCCGCTCAGATACAGCGCCTGGTCCGAGCATAGGAAGAACAGCAGGTCGGCAACCTCGCTTGGCTTGCCCAGTCGCCGCATGGGGATTTCCCGCTGCACGATCTCCTCGGTCCCGGGCGACAGGATCGCGGTGTCGATCTCGCCTGGAGAGACCGCGTTCACCCGCACGCCATAGCGGCCCAAGGTCATTCGCCATTTCGCGCGTCAACGCCGCCAGGGCCGCCTTCGATGTCGCATAGGCCGCGCTGGCGAACGGATGCACCCGCGACCCGACGATCGAGGTCATATTGACGATGCTGCCCTTCGACTCGATCAAGTGGTCGCTCAGGCCCTGCGCCAGCAGGATCGCGGAGAAGAAATTGACGTTGAAGATGTGCAGCCAGTCCTTGTAGGCCATCTGCAGGCTGGTGATCTTGCTGCCGTCGGAATGCTTTGGCGAGATCGCGGCGTTGTTGATCAGCGCGTCCAGCCGCCCGCCGGTGACCCGCTTGATCTCCGGCAATGCATCCCGCACTACGTCGACATCCGCCAGGTCGAGCTGGATGTGGTTGCGCTCGCCGCCCGGCCAAGGACAGCGCGGATCGAACGCCTGGCGGGAGATCGTCAGCACGCGCCAGCCGGCGCTGCCGAAGCGCTTGACGGTGGCGTGACCGATGCCGCGGCTGGCGCCGGTCAGACAGCAGAACGGGTTGTTGCCCAGGGCTGAATTGAGTCGGACATGATCGAGATCCCTAAGGGTGCACTGCTGAGCGTCGTGGGTAACATCGGGATGCGACCGCGGTATGACCGCATGAAGCGCCTGCTTCAAGCATGAGACAAAGCATCGCCTGCCGTTGATGGGCGTTCCCAAGATAGGCATAGCTGGGAGGACAAGCCAGCCGCACGTGACCGACGTCCGCATTATCCTTGCCCCGCTTGTCAACTCTGTCCGACGATGGGCCGCCACGATCGGAACTGACACCGCATGAAGCCTGTGTTTCCTGTCCCCACCCTGGACCACGTCGTCGTCAACGCCCGCGACCGCATCGACGAAGCCGCCGACACCTATCGCCGGCTGGGCTTCACCCTGACGCCGCGTGGGTATCACACGCTGGGCTCGATGAACCACCTGGCGATGTTCGGCACCGATTATCTGGAACTGATCGCCGCCAAACCCGGCGACAGCAGCCGGCCTGAGATCATGGAGGCCCCGCTCGGTCTGAACGGGCTGGTGTTCGGCACCGAAGATGCCGCCGCGACCTACGAGGCGCTGCGCCGGAACGAGGTGCTCGATCGACCCGCCGCAGCAGTTCTCCCGCCCGGTCGAGGCCGCCGGTGAAACCCGCGACGCGGTGTTCCGCACGACCCGCTTGCCGCGATCCGCCTCCGCCGCCGGGCGGCTGTATTTCTGCCAGCATCTGACCCGCGACCTGGTCTGGCGCGATGAATGGCGGCACCACGCCAACGGCGCCGTCGGGGTTGCCCGAGCGGTGATCGCGGCCGAAGAGCCGGAGATACTGGGCGGCCTGTTCGCCCAGATGTTCGGACCGAACACCGTTCGCGCCACCGATGACGGCTGCTCGCTGATCCTGGGCCTGTCCCGCTTCGACGTGGTTCACCCCGGCGCGCTGTGGGAGATGTTCGGCGGCGCCGCGCCGGACAGCCGCGGCCGGCGCGACTACATGGCCGCGCTGACCTTCCGGACCCTGTCGCTGGACGCGGCGGAAACCGCGCTGGAGGCAGGTGGTGTCCGCGGCGTGGATCGGATCGGAACCAGCGTGCTGGTGCCGGCGACCGAGGCTTTCGGGGTCACCATCGAGTTCAGTGTCTAGGCGGCCTCCCAATGACGCCACTGCAGAATTCGCCAATCACCCCTGGACCAGCTCTGGAATCCCATCGCAGGGAAACATCGCGTGCGAAACGATCGCTGGTCGCCGCGTGAACCGGATCGTCTGGCAAAGCGCACGTATCGCCCCACTCTGATCGGCGATACCGGCGATGCCCCGGCGGTCCGGTCCGAATGAAAGCTTGCCCCCCATATGCCGCCGGGTACCGCCCGCCGCCATCGGGGATTGCTGTTTCTCACACTGGCAGCGCTGTGGCTGGCCGGGGCCGAACAGCAATATATGGCGTTCCTGCGGATGCTCGGTGTCCGGGCGTTCCGCTTGCCGTTCCTCGATACGCACGCGGTGATGTCGGCAATGGAATGTCATCGCCTCGGTGTCGATGTATATATGGCCAACCCCTGCGATACCTTGGGCCGGATGCATGTCTACTCGCCCTTTTGGCTGCACCTGGGTGTTCTTCCCATCACCACATCCGTGGACCACGGCGTCGGACTGGCGCTCGATGTTGGCTTTCCTGCTCAGACTGGTCATTCTCCCACCGGCACGCCGGACAGCCGGCACCCTGGTCATGACACCCGCGGTCGTGGTTTCCCCTTCAGTTGTCTTGCCCTGGAACGGGCAAACAACGACTGCTGATCTTCCTGCTCGCCCTGCTGGTTGGTTGCCTGGCGTGCGTTCGTCGTGGCTGAGGCTACCGGTTATGCGGTCGTTATACTGGCGGCCGCGCTGAAGTTCTATCCGGTGACACTTCTGGTCCTGGCCTGGCGGGAGCGTTGGCTGACCTGCTTGTGATCGTAGCGCTGTCGCTGCTGGCGATCACGGCGTGTCTTCTGCCGGAAAGACAGACCTGCTGCGGGTATTGGAGCTAATTCCGACCGGCAACATCGGAGGCATCAGTCTTCCGCTGGCACTTACCACAGCCTTTGACTGGCCTGCATGGTCCTCTACCATGATGTACTTGGTATTGCTGGCGATAATGGCGGCGCTGGCGCTGCGTTGGTCATGGGCGATGCAGCAGAGCGCTCAGAATGGTGCCGGAGGCGGAGCGTGTATTCCTGACGATCGGCGCCGCGCTCATGGTCGGATGCTTCCTTGCCGGGCAGAGTGTCAGCTACCGTGCCATTCATTTGTTGTTCGTGTTGCCTGCGTTACTGACGCTCTCCACCCAACGAGGGGACATCTGCCACGCATGGCATTACTCTGGTAGTCGGCGTGATGTGGGCACGGGATGCGCTTCACGTCCGCACTGCCTGGCTCGACGGATTGTTGTGGCCGACGAGTTCGGGCACCTGGTGGATTGTCATTACGATCCTGAGCGCATCGCTGCTGGCTTTGCTGCGAGACTGCCGGGCATGGACATCGTTATCACGGCACGACCCGGATCCGGTTTGGCCCGCAGATGACCGCATTAGTTTCGCCATCAATTGAGAAACCCCGTCTCAGGCGTTGGTTATCCCGCCATCGATCGTGATCGTTTGTCCGGTGATATAGGACGCGTCTGGCGAGCACAGAAATCGAATGACCGAGGCCACCTCCGACGGTCAGGCCGAACCGTTTCAACGGGATCTCCCGCCGGTAGGCATCACCGCGTTCGGCGATGACCGGCTCTGCCATCTTCGTCTCGATCACCCCGGGAGCGATGGCATTCACCAGCACCGCGGGGGCCAGTTTGCGCGACAATGCCCGCGTGAGCCCAACCACTCCGCCCTTTGCCGCGGCATATGGCACGTAACGTCGGCGCTGCCACGGCGATAAGCCACCGAACTGGTCAAAACGATCCGCGCAGTCGCCCGCTTGTCGAACCGGGTCGAGAACGCTACCGCCATGTCATACGCGCTCGTCAAATTCGCAGCGATCGCCCGGTTCCAAATCCCATGATCATCCGGATCCAGCTTGTCTGGCTCGAACAGGCCGGCCAGATGCACGAGCGCATAGACCGGCGCGCCCGCTGCCTCGATGACCCGAACGCATTCCGCTGGTGTGTCGAGCGAGGATGCGATCGTGCCCAGCCTCACCCGGCCAAGCAATTGCTGGGCGCGCGCCAATGCCGCTTCGTCGATATCGGCCATGATCACGTGGGCGCCCTGCTCCATGAACGCGCGCACTGTTTCGACGCCGATGCCACCCGCGCCGCCGGTGACGACAATGCGTTTGCCGGTAAAAGCCGAGGACATTCAGGCAACGAGAGCCGGATAATCCAGTGTCGCCATCACCTGGGCACGTCGCATGTACCGAGGTTCCGAGGGCATGTAGTCCGCCACCGCGTTATGAACGGTCCCGATATTGTCCCACATCAGAACATCGCCCACTGCCCACCGGTGCGCGTACAGGAAATCCACTCGCTCCTGATGGCGAAACAGATAGTCCAGAACAGCCCCGCTCTCCTGAGGGTCCATCCCGTCGATGAACATCGTGTAGCCCGGATTGGCATACAGCACCTTCCGCCCGGTCAACGGGTGCACGCGAACCAACGGCTGCGAGACCGGCGGTTTCTTGCGTTTCTGTTCTTCGGTAAGTGCGGCACGGCGGGAGCCTGGACGCTGGCGCATCACCTCCCAGAATTTCTCGAAGTCGTGCGTGGCCGTTCGGCCTTCCAGTTTCGATTTGTATTCCTCCGGCAGTTCGGCATACGCGGCATGCATGTTGCGGAACTGCGTTTCCCCGACAGATTTCCCATTCCGCATCGGCACTGCCTGAGCATGGAGCACATTCGCCAGCGCGATTTCCTTGCTGTACGACATGTCGGTATGCCACCCCTGGCCGGCATCGTTCAGCCCGACCGGCTTACCGTCCGGACGAACCTGGTTCGACAGGATCATGATCTCCGGAAACTCCGGCTCATAGTAGAGGTTGGCGACATTTACCTCCAGATCCCCGAAGCGCCGGGCGAACGCGGCGAGCGCCGGGGTGTCAAAGGTCTGGTTTGGAAAGCACAGCACGCCGTGCTGCCCCAATGCCCGTAGTAACGTCCGGAAGTCCTGGTCGGAAAGTTTTTCCGCCAGATCGATATTCTCTACACGGGCTCCGAGGGTTTGCCCGCTCGGGATGATTTCCATGGACCGTATACTCCTAAAAGTCGGCAGGCCGCGGCCTATGCTGCCCGAGCCAGAAGTCCAACCCTCTGCTTGCTGTCCGAGCCGCCAGATCTCGTGCATGGAGCGGCGTGATCTCGCGCGACCAGCATCTATAATTCATGGCATTATGCCGCCTGGCCACCCAGTCGCACAACCGCCTCCACGACATCATCCGGATTTTCCCGGGACAGGAAATGCCCCGCGCGCGGGATCAACTTTCGTTCCAGTAAGCGAGTGAACAGCCGGTCGCGTGGAACCGAGCCGGCGGGGGGGCCGACGCCATCTTCCTGTCCGTGCAAAACGATCGTTGGCACGCCGATCGAAGGCTGTGCCGCCAAGCGTGCTTCCAGTGCGTCATAGGCCGGATCACCTGCCGCGTTGCCATAGCGATGGCGATAGGACTGGATGGTCACGTCGACGAAATCCGCATTCTCGAAACTGGCGGTCGTAGCCCGCAAGGCCGCGTCGTCGAACGCCCAGTTCGGCGACCACAGGCGCCACAGCAGGCGCGTCAGTTCCTCACGGTTTGCGGTCAGCCCGGCGCGTCCGCGGTCGGTATGGAAATACCACTGATACCAGTAACGATATTCCTGTTCCGCGGACGCAGGCGCGGAGGCGGCGGCGATATCCTGAATGCCATACCCGGTGATGGCCACCAGCCCTGACACAAGCCGCGGCCACAGTGCCGCGACGACACACGCTGCTCGTCCGCCCCAATCATATCCAACCAATGTTGCGCGCGCTATGCCCAGCGCCTGCATGAAGTCTCGGACATCGGCACCCAGGGCCGCCTGTTGGCCGCTGCGAGGCGTCGCCGCGTCGAGAAATCGGGTCGGCCCGAAGCCACGCAACCACGGCACCAGCACGCGATGTCCAGAAGTAACCAACGGCGGCACCACGCCGTCATAATCATGCACATCCGACGGCCAGCCATGCAGCAGAATAACCACGGGCCCATCGGCCGGCCCCGCCTCCTGATAGCCGATCTCCAGAACCGGCGTGCGGACCGTCTTCATCGTCAGGATTCCCGAAGCCCGCCGAACGGCCAGGTCACACCGGCATTCATGGTACGCGCGATCATTTCGGGCCAATCATTCCGGGCCGATCATTCCAAGCTCGGCCGCGACAGGATGAAGCCGTCATATCCGCCGGCGGCGATCGCGTCGCACTTCTGCTTGTACCCGGCAAAGCCGCCGACATAGGGCATGAAGACGCGCGGCTTGCCAGGAATGTTCGCGCCCATGTACCACGAGTTGGCCAACGGATAGAGCGTGCTGTCCGCAACCTCATTCACATGTTGCACCCACTTGTCCTGGGCGCCCGGGCCGGCTTCGATCCGCGTGTAGCCATTGGTACGCAAATGCATGAGGCAGTCGGCGATCCAGTCGGTGTGCTGTTCGATTGCCAGGATCATCTGGGTTTTCACTGATGGGCTGCCGGGGCCGGTAATAATGAACAGGTTTGGAAACCCAGCAACCATCAGTCCAAGGTACGTGCGCGGCCCGGCTTCCCATTGGTCGGCCAGGGTCGCGCCGTCACGCACGCGGATGTCGATCTCCCGCAGCGCACCCGTCATGGCGTCAAAGCCGGTAGCGAAGACCAGGGCATCAAAAGGACCATGCTCGTGATCCCGCGTGCGCACCCCGGTCGCGGTGATCTCCGCAATGGGATCAGCCCTTACATCCACCAGCGACACATTATTACGGTTGTAGGTCTCGTAGTAGTTTGTATCGAGGCAGAGGCGTTTGGTGCCGATCGGATGATCCTTTGGCGCCAGGATTTCAGCGGTCGCCGGGTTACGCACAATGCCACGAATTTTCTGACGCACGAATTCCGACGCGGTATCGTTGGATGCCTTGTTCACCAGCAGGTCGGTGTAGGAATACAGGAAACTGATGCTCCCGCCCTCGGCCCATTTCGCTTCGTAGGCCCGCTGACGCTCTGCTTCGCTGACCTCAAGCGCCGATTTGGTGGGGGCTGGATGACCTGCAATGCCGAAAGGGGTGTCCAACGCCGCGCGCCGGCGATCCTCGTATTGCGCCTTGTGCTGACGTTCCTTGTCCGGGTCGAGCGGTGCGTTGCGCGCGGGCAGGCTGAAATTGGCCGTCCGCTGAAACACCGTCAGGTGCTCCGCCTGCTCAGCAATCCGAGGGATCATTTGGACACCGGATGAGCCGGTGCCGATTACCCCGACACGCAACCCTGAAAAATCGACGCCTTCGTGCGGCCAGCGTCCGCTATGGTACCACTTGCCCTGGAACGTCTCCAGACCCCTGAAATCTGGGACTTGCGGCGTCGAGAGGTTACCGCTGGCCATAACGCAGAATTTGGCGGACACGAGGTCGCCTTGGTCGGTCTCCAAAGTCCATTCGTTGGTCGCGGCGTCGAATACGGCAGAAACTACCCGGGTGTTCAGCTGGATATCGCGCCGCAGGTCGAAATTGTCAGCGACGTGATTGATGTAGCGCAGGATCTCAGGCTGCGTGCCGTAACGCTCCGGCCACGACCACGCCTGCTGTAGATCGTTGGAGAATGAGTAGGAATACTCCATGCTCTCGACGTCGCAACGAGCGCCGGGATAGCGGTTCCAGAACCAGGTTCCGCCGACGCCGGACCCGGCCTCAAACACCCGGACGTTCAGCCCGAGTCCACGCAGCCGATGCAGGGCGTAAAGGCCACCCAGGCCACCGCCGACCACGACGACATCAAACCGAGGTCGCGAGCCGGGGTCACGCGCTTCCTGAACCGCTGCGGACATGATTATAACGCTTCCTGCAAAATCTACTGGCGAAAACGGGCCGCATTTTGCTGGCCCTGTCAAGATTAGCCACGGCCGCCGCCGGTCCCGCCGGTTTGCCGGTTGCGCGGTTGGTGCCTAGGTTGTCGGACGTTGGCAAGTATCGGTGAAGAGCGGGAAATCCCCCGACTGCCCGTCAGGCGGTGGTGGTTGCCGGTGAAACATGTCTCGCCGGGCGCGGCATGCTGGATCGGGCGCGTAAGGTCGGGACGGTGCAGAAGAAAAAGGGTTGAAACGGGATGCAAAGCTACGACTATATCGTTGTCGGTGCCGGCTCCGCCGGCGCCGTTGTTGCGAACCGGCTTTCGGCCGATCGCGCGCAACAAGGTGCTGCTGCTAGAGGCCGGCCCCGCCAGCCATCCGTGGTCCCGTATCCCGATCGGCTTCGCCAGGCTGATCAACAACCCCGCTGCCAACTGGCTGTACAGCGTCGCAACCGGAGGCCAGCACCAACGGCCGCGCGCTGCCGGTGCCGCGCGGCAAGATGCTCGGTGGCTCCAGTTCGATCAACGGCATGGCCTTCGTGCGGGGCCAGGCGCAGGATTTCGACACCTGGGCGCAGATGGGCAACCAGGGCTGGACCTACGAAAACGTCCTGCCCTTCTTCAAGCGCATGGAAGCCTACGATGGCGGCGGGGACGACGAATTTCGCGGCCGCGACGGACCGCTGCGCGTCACCAACCCGGAGCCGCGCGATCCCTTGTATGCCGCGCTGATAAAGGCGGCGGCCCAGGCCGGCATTCCGCATAACCCGCGACTACAACGGCGCCCGCAGGACGGCATCGCAATGAGCCAGGCGACGATCTCGTCCAGGCGGCGCATGAGCACGGCGCACTGCTACCTGGACCCGATCCGCAAACGTCCCAACCTGCATATCGAGACCGGCGCCCTGACCCAAGCTGTATTGCTGGAGGGCAAGCGCTGCACGGCGTGCGGTATTCCGTCAGGGCGGCCAGCGGGAGGCGCGTGCCACGCGCGAAGTCATTATCAGCGCCGGGTCGATCAACTCTCCGCAGTTGCTGGAGCTATCGGGCATCGGCCAGCCGGAGCGGCTGCGGGATCTGGGGATCGAAGTGCGTCATGCCCTGCCGGGCGTCGGCGAGAACCTGCGCGATCATTATGCGCCGCGAACACGGTGGCAGTCGGCGCCAAGGGCTTCACCTTCAACGACCGGGCGCGTGGCCTTGGGCTTGCCGGCCAGGCGCTGCGCTATGCACTCACGGGACACGGCCTGCTGGGCATGGTGGCGGCGCCGATCCGCGCCTTCGTTCGCTCGCGCGAAGGGCTCGAGGCGCCCGATGTGCTGCTGGGCTGGGTGCCGATGCTGACCGAACCCGGGGCCAAGGGCCCGAAGCTATCGCGCCAGTCCGGGCGTCACCTGCTACGCACATCCGATGCGGCCAGAGAGCAAGGGGCACATCCACATCACCTCGGCCGATCCGCGCACGCCGCCCGCGATCAACTTCAACTTCCTGTCGTCGCCGATCGATGCGGAGCTCACCGTACGCGCGGTCCGCATCGCGCGCGCCAGTCATGACCGCGCCCGCCTTGGCGCCAACTGCAAGTAACGGAGATCGCGCCGGGCGCCGCGCAAACAACGGACGACGAAATACTGGACTGGGTCAAGAGGTCGCCGAAACGACCTATCACCCTGTCGGGACCTGCAAGATGGGGTCGGACGCCGCATGGCCGTCGTCGACGCGCAACTGCGCGTGCATGGCATCGAGAGGCTGCGGGTCGCGGACGCGTCGATCATGCCGACGCTCACTTCGGGAAACACCAATGCGCCGTCGATCATGATCGGCGAGAAGGCGGCCGACATGGTGCTGACACACGCCGCCTAACGACCCCGCCCAACCGGTCGAACCCGCGACAGCCGGAGGCAGCAAAGGCCTCAGCCGCTAAGTGTGAACCCTTGGTAGTCATTCGCGGCGATCTCGGTACAGATTTCCCGATACCGCGCCATCCCGCCCGCATAAGGCATGAACACGCGCGGCTTCCCCGGCACATTCGCGCCGAGATACCATGAGTGCGTCGCCATCGGCAGCAGCGTTGCGTTGGCGGCTGCGTTCACCTTCTCCACCCATTCGTCCATCGCCTCGGTCTTGGCCTCAATCCGTTCAATGCCTCGTGCGCGCATGTAGGAGATACAGTCGGCGATCCATTCCGCATGCTGCTCGATCGCGACCGGCATGTTGCACAGCACCGATGGACTGCCGGGACCAGTCACCGTGAACAGGTTCGGAAATCCAGCCACCTGCAGCCCGAGGTAGTTACGTGGGCCGGCTTCCCATTCCTCTGCCAGGCGCCTGCCGTCCCGGCCACGAATGTCCATCCGCAGCAGCGGCCCGGTCATGGCATCGAACCCGGTGGCGAAGACGACGATGTCCAGTGGGTAATCGCCATCGCGCGTGCGGACGCCGTTGGGCGTGATGCACTCGATCGGGGTGGCGCGGACGTCGACCAGCGTCACGTTGTCGCGGTTGAAGGTCTCGAAGTAGTTGCTGTCGATAGGCGGCCGTTTCGCCGCGTAGGGATGATCGATGTCGGACAGCTTCGCCGCCGTCACGGGATCCTTCACGATCTCCCGGATTTTGCCCCGAATGAATTCCGCGGCGGTGTCGTTCGCTGCTTTACTGACCATCAGGTCCTGAAATGTTGCCCGAAACTGCAAGCCGCCGGTCTCCCACGCGGCTTCATATAGGGCCTGACGTTCCTCGGGCGGGGTTTCCACCGCCAGACGCTCCGAGATAAAGAACTGATGACCATTAGGCGTGGCCCGGGTGGCTTGCCTGATCCGCGCTGCGTTTTCCTTGACCCAATGCTTGAACTCCGCGGTCAGCGGAGCATTCCGGGCGGGCACGCTATAGTTGGCGGTGCGCTGGAAAACGGTGAGGTGCGCGGCGGCCTCGGCGATGACGGGCGTCGCCTGGATGCCGGTCGATCCGGTGCCGATCAAGCCGACCCGCTTGCCGGTGAAATCCACTCCTTCATGCGGCCACTGGCCGGTGTGGTACCAGTCACCCTGAAAGCTGTCCAAGCCTGGAATTTGTGGCACATTCGCGGTGGACAGGCAGCCGACCGCCGTGATCAGAAACCTCGCGGTGAACTGCTCGCCGTTCTCGGCCCGCACGTTCCACCGGTTCGCCGCCTCGTCGTAGTGTGCGGCGGTCACCCTTGTATTGAATTGTATGCTGCGTTTCAGGTCGAACCGGTCGGCGACATGGTTGAGGTAGCGCATGATTTCCGGTTGCTCCGGATACCGCTCCGACCACTCCCATTCCCGCATCAGCGCTTCGGAGAATGTGTAGCAGTAGGCGTGGCTTTCGGAATCGCATCGTGCACCGGGGTAGCGGTTCCAGTACCAGGTGCCGCCTACCCCACCGCCGGCCTCCAACACCTGTACAGACAGACCGAGCCGATCGCGCAAGCAGAGCAATTGATACAGCCCCGCGAATCCGGCGCCGATTACGACCGCGTCGAATTCGCCGCCCTGGCCGGCCTTGGCTTCCGAAACTTCCGGCATCCCCACCCCATCTCCCAGCCTATCACCACGCGCGAGACAACTCGCCGGCCCCAGCTTTCGCGGCCTTGGCTCGCGCGCAAGCTGGTGCCGTCGAAGATCTCCCATCCGGCAGCCCGAGTTAACGCCGCCGGAGATGGACACGCAACTGCCGCTATTGTGCCTTCAACCGAAGGTCGCGCTGAACAGGGACAAGCCGGGCGTTTCGGCTTCGAAAGTCAGCACGTGTTCGTCATAGGTCGTGCTGTCGAACAGGGTGTACAGGGTCGGCCGCTCGATCTCGATCACGTGGGGGTCGGCCTTGTCCACCGTGACGCGTAGCTTCGCCGGCTTCGGAGCCTGGGCAACGAGGTGCAACCTGGCCGCGGAGAAGCGCACCCGCACAGCGCCGCGAGGAGAGCGGAGTATTAAGGCTTCGTCCTGCCGCAACCAGGTTCCGTCGAGTTGATACTCCCCAGGATTCTGGCCTGCCGCCGGCAAGGAGTAGGTGGCCTCGCCCTGCCTGGGTCGCTGCGACCGATCTTGCGGCGTCGGATGCAGTGACCCGAAATAGATCTCTGGCGTGCCGATCCGCGACAGGTCCGGGTCGTCGCCTGGCGCAGCGGCTAAGCGCGATGACGTGAGGCCGATCAAAGCCCGGATCGCGGCCTCCAGTTCGCTGGCGTGGCCTTCCCCCTCCCGAACCAGCACGATCCGGCCGTCACGATCCAGCAGATAGAAAGCAGGCCATGCCTCGTTGCTCCAGGCCCGCCAGGTCCGAAAGCCGTTGTCCTGCCCAACGGGGTAGCGGATGCCGAATTCGCGCACCGCGTCCGCGACGTTGTGGCGTACGTGTTCGAAACCAAACTCGGGCGTGTGAATGCCCACGACCTGCAAGCCACGGGCGCCGTAGTCCGTCTGCCAACGGTTCAAGTACGGAACCGTCCGGCGGCAGTTGATGCAAGAGTAGGTCCAGAAATCGACCAGCACCACCTTGCCCCGCAACCCGGCAAGGGTCAGCGGGGATGTGGTGTTGAGCCAGCCGTCGAGGCCGATGAAGTCCGGAGCCAAGGCGGCGCTGGTTTGCGCGGTGCCGCGAACAGCCGGCGGCAATCCTGCGGCCAGGGAACTGGCGGCGAGCAGTTGTGGAAGGAATGAGCGGCGCGACTGCATGAGGGGTGCTCCTATCAAAGGATCACGGCGAGATCAGGCGGCATCCACGTCGATGACCGCCCGGGCGAAGTCGCGCGGAGCTTCCTGGGGCAGGTTGTGGCCGATGCCGCCCTTGATCAATCGATGCGCATATTTGCCCGCGAACTTCTTGGCATAGGAAGCCGGCTCCGGATGCGCGGCGCCGTTCGCATCGCCCTCCATCGTGATCGCCGGCACGCGGATGATCGGCGCCTGCGCCAGTTGTCTCTCGAACGGGTCATATTGCCGCTCGCCCTCAGCCAGGCCGATCCGCCAGCGATAATTGTGGATGACGATGCTGACATGGTCGGCGTTCTCGAAGGCGTGCGCGCTGCGGTCGAATGCCGCGTCGGTGAAATTCCATCGCGGCGAGGCGGTCTGCCAGATGAGCCTGGCGAAGTCCTTCCGATACGCTTCGTAGCCGGCTCGACCGCGGCTGGTGGCGAAGTAGAACTGGTACCACCATGTAAGCTCGGCCTTGGGTGGCAGGGGCGCCTTGTTGGCCTCCGGACTGCCGATGAGGTAGCCGCTGACGGAGACGAGCGCCTTGCACCGCTCCGGCCAGAGCGCCGCAACGATGCAGGCGGTCCGCGCACCCCAGTCGAACCCGGCAACGATCGCCTGTTGGATGCCGAGCGCGTCCATGAGGTTGATCGTGTCCACCGCGAAGGCTGATTGCTGCCCGTTGCGCACTGTCTCATCGGCGAGGAAGCGCGTCGAGCCATAGCCGCGGAGATATGGCACGATCACCCGGTACCCGGCCGCGGCCAGGAGAGGGACGACCTCGATATAGCTGTGGATGTCATAGGGCCAGCCGTGCAGCAGGATCACCGCCGGACCGTGCGGAACCCCGGCCTCGACGTATCCCACGTTGAGCACCCCGGCGTTGACCTGCTTGAGCGGGCCGGGAAACGCCGTTCCCCCGGTTGCCGCGGTCTCGGCGTTGGCAGGGACCGCTGCCTCGAACCTGGTGGCCGCGAGGCCTAGGGCAGCGGCGCCGAGGAGGCGGCGGCGGCGATGGTCGATGGTCTCGGTCTGCATTTGCGGATCCCCTCGTTCAGTTGCGATAACAGGGAGATTGCCGGAATTGCCCTTGGTCTGCTTTCAGGCCACTTGCAGTTTCCCTCCAGATTGCCATGATTTTTGGCGGTCGAGACTTGCTTTGGGTATGGCGCGCCAAGTTGGCCGGCGACGCCGCACCAACGGTACTTTTGACGCAAGCATCGACCGGTATGAGTGGCGAGCGGCTCGTGATAGGATTGGATCCGGCAACCAACATCGAGCGAGGCGTGATCTATCGGTTCGGCAACTGCATGCTTGATACCGCTCGGCGCGAGCTGCGTCAGGATGACGCCCTTGTCGCGGTAGAGCCTCAGGTGTTTGATCTGCTGAAGCTTCTGATCGAAGCGCGGGATCGCGTGGTTAGCCGCGATGATCTGCTGGAGTCCGTTTGGCACGGCCGCATTGTCTCGGAGGCGACGCTCAGCAGCCGCCTGAACTCGGCACGCACCGCCATCGGCGACACCGGCGCGCACCAGCGCCTGATCCGCACCCTGCCACGCAAGGGCGTCCGGTTCGTGGGCGAGGTGCACGAGGTTGCTGATCCAGTGCAGGAGCCGCCGGGCGATAATGTGCCCGCGGAAGTCATCGCATGGTGGGGCGGTTCCAAGTTCCCCGCTGTCGCGGTCCTGCCCTTCCTCAACATCAGCGGTGACCCGGAGCAGGACTATTTTGCGGACGGGATCACCGAAGAGATCATCACGGCGTTGTCTCGCGGCAGTGGGTTGTTCGTCATCGCCGGCAGCTCATCCTCGACCTACAAGGGCAGAACGGTGGACGTCCGCCAGGTCGGCCAGGAACTCGGTGTTGCCTACGTCGTAGAGGGCAGTGTCCGGCGCAGTCGCGACCGGCTCCGCATCACCAGTCATCTGGTTGATACCGCATCCGGCGCGCACCTCTGGTCCGACCGTTTCGATGGAGACCCCGAAGCTGTTTTCGAGCTGCAAGACCAGGTCTCCGAAAGCGTTGCCGCCGTGATCGAGCCGACGTTGCAGATTGCTGAGATCGTCCGGCTTCGGCGGGCCGCGCCGGTGCGGCTCGATGCCTACGATTTGCTGCTGCGTGCCTATTCGCATGATTTCTGACTTCACCGCCGCCAGTTTGGCAGCGGCATTGGAGTGCCTCGATCAATCCTTGGTGGAAGATCCCGAATATGCCCCGGCAATGGCCGCTGCGGCGTATTGCCGTGCGCAATGCCATTTCCAGGGATGGGTTCAGCAGGACGATGCAGGCCGCGCGGAGGCGGTCAGGCTGGCCTGGCGGGCGGCGGAAATTGCGCCCAATGATGCCCAGGTTCTCTGGATGGCCGCGTTCGCGGTGTGGAATATGGCACAGGCCGGGCGGGATAGGGCGCGAGAGCTGTTCAGCCGCTCCCTTCTCATTAACCCGAATTCCGCCATGGCCCTGACTCTTGGCGGCTGGATCGAGACGATGTGCGGCAATCAGCGTGTCGGCCGCGAGATGGTGTTACGCGCCCAGCGGCTCAATCCGCGTGATCCGCGCGGATGGCTGATGTCCGGCGTCCTGGCGATCGCGGCGATCATCGACGAAGACTACGCCGCGGCGGAGCGTTGGGCCGAACGGGCTCTCGCTCAGAACCGGCGTTTCGCGGTGGCACTTCGCGTGCTCGCGGTTTCCCTCGTCAGGCTCGGGCAGAAGGATCGAGCGAGGCAGGCTGTCCGGGAGTTGTTGGAGATCGAGCCGGAACTGACGATCTCCGGCTTCTTCGCCCGCATACCCGTTCCGCTCGGAACGATGGCGCAGACTTATGCGGATGGACTGAAAGCCGCGGGATTGCCAGCGTGATCAACATGAGCCTGGCACCTCGCGCCACGCTGTCGCGGATTGCCATGATGCGTGTCATACCAAAGCAACGAATTCAGTTGGCGGGGCGCTGGTCATTCATGCGGCATCGGATTCTACACTCTGTCCGCCGAATGAGCTTCGCCTCATGCGGAAGCCGTCTATGACCAAGCCACTGCTGGTCATAGACGGCGACTCTTTTGCGCACCGCGCATTTCACGGATTGCCGAAAACGATCCGGCGGATCGGAAACCGCGGCGGCGGCATGATCGTGGGCTTCGCCAACTTTCTGATACGGCTGTACGAAACCGAGCAGCCTCGGGCCGTGCTCGTTGGATGGGACACTCTGAGTTCGCCGAATTTCAGGCAGCGCCTTTTCCCTGCATACCAAAGCGGCCGGAAGTTCGACGAGGAACTGCTGGACCAGTTGGAAATCCTGCCAGACTTCGTTGCGGCATGCGGTTTTGTAAACGCTAAGGCGCCGGGGTATGAGGCGGACGACTTTCTGGCCGCCTCGGCGGCGGCGGAGGAACGCCGCCACGGGATGGTACTCATTGCAAGCGGCGATCGAGATGCATTTCAACTTGCCTCGGCTGCCACGACCATTTTGCATCCGGTCAAGGCCGGGGAACTGGCGCGCATCGGACCGGCCGAAGTGCGCGAACGATACGGGGTAGAGGCTCGCCAGGTGCCCGATTTCATCGCTTTGCGCGGCGACCCGTCCGACAAGCTTCCCGGCGCCCGAGGCGTGGGTCCGAAAGGAGCCGCGGCGCTGCTGCGCCGCTTCGGGACGCTGGAACAAGCCATCGCTGATGGACGCTTTGTCGAGCAGGCAAACCAGCTAAAGCTTTACAAGAAGATCGCTACCATGGATGCCACGGCACCGCTGCCCAGCCTCAATGATCAGACACCGACTTGGGAAACAGCGGCCGCGTTGGCGCGTCAGTGGGAACTCAACCGTCTGGCTGACCGGCTTGAGGAACTCCCGGCGGCGCGTGCAAAGGAATCCTGATACGGTCGATGCAAGCGCCGCCGGGTATCAGCCACTTTTCCGTAGCGGCCTCGCGAACCGCCGGCCGACTTCGACGAAGCCGCTGGCAGAGCAAAATCCGAGTACGCTCGGTTCGTGCGGAGGCACCTGCACCTCAAGCGTCGCGCAGCCTGCCACCCGTGCCGCCTGCGCGGCGGCCTTGACCAGCAGCCGGCCAATCCCTTTGCGCCGTTCCGCCGGAGCGACCAGCAGCAGGGTGATCTGCGCGGCCGGTTGGTCGGCTTCAAGAATCCGATACCAGTGCAGCAGCACCAGGCCGCTGGGCGGTCCCCACCCGGCCGCGATCAGCGCCGCCCCCGGCTCGTTTCTGATGGCCTCCAATCGCTCTGTCAAAGCGCGCGGTGGAACATGTGAGCCGACCGTGCTCAGCAACTCGGATAACCCCGGCGCGTCAGCGCCAGTGGCGGCACGGATCTCCAACCCGTAGCGGCTCGTCAAGCTCCGTCTCCTTACTTTTTACTTTCAATAAAACACCCGGCTCGCTGGGTCCGGTTCGCCACGCGTCGCTTCTCTGCCTACACTGAGACAAAACCGACCAAGGACAAGACCACGATGCCACGATCGTCGATGCCAGAACCCGGTGCCCATACGGCAACGACCCAATCCGCAACCACTCAACCCGCAACTGGGCCATTGAAGGGCTTTCGCATCCTCGACCTGACCACCGTCTTGTTTGGCCCGTTCGGCACGCAAACGCTTGGCGACTGGGGTGCAGAGGTCATCAAAATTGAAAGCCTCACCGGCGACACCTGGCGTCATTCCGGCCAGTTCCGCAACCGCGGCATGAGCGGCCAGTTCATGGCGGCGAACCGCAACAAATGCAGCATCGCGCTGGACCTCAAGCACCCCGAGGGCAAAGCGGTCCTGCGGCGGCTAATCGCCGGGGCGGACGCGTTGGTCAGCAACATCCGCCCGGCCGGCCTTGCGCGCCTTGGGTTCGGCTACGAGGACTGCAGGGAGCTCAACCCGAAGATCGTTTATGCGGTTGCCACCGGCTTCGGGCAGGACGGCCCATGGCGTGCGCGCCCGGCGTTCGACGAGATCATCCAGGCGGCCTCTGGCTTCGCCTCTGCCATGGGCACCGACGAGGAGCCAGCCTTCGTCCCCAGCCTGATCGGCGACAAGATCTGCGGCATGGCGCTCACCTCCGCCGTGACAGCCGCGCTGCTGCATCGCGAGCGAACCGGGGAAGGCCAGATGGTCGAAGTGCCGATGCTGGAAACGCTGGCGGCCTTCAACAGCATAGAAATGTTCGGCGGCTATGCCTTCGTCCCACCGGTTGGGCCATCCGGCTACAAACGCATGAAGGCCCGCCGGCCGGTCCGCACCAAGGATGGCTGGCTGACCATGCTGCCGTATTCCGGCGATAACTGGTGCGCCTTCTTCGATGCGGTTGGACATCCAGAGTGCATCGAGGAATTTTCGGTGCGTGACCCGGTGCTGCGCGCGCGGAACATCGATAAGATCTATGACCGGATGCGCGAAATCGCGCCGAGGCGAACCACCGCGGAGTGGGAAGAACTGCTGCTGCGGCTCGACGTGCCTCACACCGCCTTCGCCAAGCTGACGGAAGTCGCCGAGCAGCCGCATCTAAAAGCGGTTGGCATGTTCCCGGAGCTGGACCACCCGACCGAGGGAAAGATCCGCCAGGCACGTCCTCCGGCGCGTTTTTCCGCAAGCCCCGCCGGCGTGCGCCGCTTGGCGCCGCGACTAGGCGAACACACCAGGGAGGTGCTGCGCGAGGTTGGCTACTCACAGACCGAGATCGATGCCCTGATCGAGCACAAAGCCGTTGGCGCGGCTTAAGGAGGGTGGGCGGCGTGACGCATACGGAGGAACAGGCAATGACGATGAGCGACTGGAGCAAGGTGACGCGGCCGATCCCGGTCGCAAACGAATGGACCAAGCCATTCTGGGACGCGGCCCAGCGCGGTGTGCTTGAACTGCAGCGCTGCCAGTCCTGCCGAAGCTTCCAGCACCCGCCCTATGCAACCTGCGTCCAGTGCATCGCGACGGACTTGAAGTTCGAAGCGGTGGCCGGCGCCGGGACGATCTACGCCTATACAATCATGTATCACACCGGCGACAAACGCTTCGCCTCCGCCGTGCCCTACGCCAGCATCATTGTGGAACTCGACGAAGCCCCCGGGGCGCTGCTCGCCGGCAACCTGCTGGGTGTGCCATACACCGAGGCAAAGGTTGGGCGGCGCGTGGAGGTCATCTTCGAGAAACTTAACGAAGAAATTACGCTGCCGCAGTTCCGCCTGGCGCGCGCCGAGTAAAGGGGAGACATCGCATGTGGGACAACCGGTGCAAGATCGCGGTCAGCGGCGTGGGATTCTCCCGGGTTTCCCGGATTGCGGACACGCCCCTCGCGGCGCATGCACTGGCGGCGGTGCGCGAGGCGGTGGCCGATTCAGGGCTGCTTATGTCAGACGTCGACGGTCTGGCGACCTATCCGGAGCTACCGGCAACCGGGCATGCGGAGGTGGATGGGGTCTCTGTCGTGTCCGTCAATTGCATGATGGCGATGCTGAAGCTGCCGAACCTGACATGGCACATCCAAGTGGGCACGACCAACATCGGCGGCGCGGTGCAACAGGCGGTGAACGCGTTGCTCGCTGGGGTGTGCAATTATGCGGTGGTCTGGCGGGCGATGCATAACCCGCGCGGCACCTATCAGAACCTTCCCGGCGCCCATGCCCACGGTGCCGCCCAATTCACCGCCCCCTATGGCTTTGGTGGCCCCGGACAGGGCATGGCGGTTGCCTATACGCGCTGGCTTGAGCGGCACAACCAAAGCCGAGAGAAGATGGCGACACTCGCCGTGACGCAGCGCCGCCACACGCAGCATAATCCGCATGCATATTTCTATGGCACTGAACTGACCCGCGAAGACTACCTCGCCTCACGGATGGTCGCCTATCCGTTTTGCCTGTTCGATTGCGACATTCCGGTGCAAGGCGCGGTGGCCATCGTGCTGACGACTGCGGAGCGGGCACGGGACCTGAAGCCTAAGCCAGCCTACATCGCGGGCTATGGTCAACGGTTGCACTTCGAGGTCGCGGGCCGCATCGGCAGCCTGTCCAGCTACATGGAGGGCGGCAGCAGTTCGGCCAAGTTGACATGGGAGCGTTCTGGCTTCGGCCCGAAGGACGTTGACGTTGCGCAGATCTACGACGGATTTTCGGCCTCGGTGATCTACGGGCTCGAATCCTATGGCTTCTGCAAGGAAGGCGAGGCGCTCGACTTCATCCAGGACGGGCGCATCGAACTGGACGGTGAACTTCCGCTCAACACCTTCGGCGGCAGCCTTGGAACGGGGCGCATCCACGGCCTGTGGCACATTATCGAGGGCGCGCTGCAGGCATCCGGCCGAGCCGGATCGCGCCAGGTCAAGGACGCGAATGTGTCATTCGTCGGCGCCAGCGCCCCGATCGTGACCGGGACCACGTTCATTTTTGTTGGGGAGCCTTACTGACTTCCCGTGGGCCGTGGCATGTCGCAGCCCGGCCAACGACTCGCTTGCGAGGCGAACTTCGCCTTGCTAGCCTCCGTCGCCGCTTCGCTTCGAGCGTGATCCGAGCAGGTGGAAGAATGAGGGTGAGTTTTTTCGTCAGCCTGAGCACGCTTTGATAGAAATCCGGGGGGCGGTTCATGTCCGACACGTCAAGCAAGAAGATGGACGAGAAACACGTCGTCTATCCTGAGAGCCGTCATGCCAAGCTGGCCATGTATGCCAGCATCAAGTCGCAATTAAAGATCATGCTGGCGCCTAAGGTCGAGGGGGACCTGGACAAGATCGTCTTTACTCACGCCGACAAGCTGATCAAGGACGCGTTGACCAAGAAAGAAGCGGTCAAGGACACTTACTTCAAGATTGGCCTGATCGGCAGCGACCTGGTCGTTCGGGTCAAGGCGCAGCAAGCTGGCCTGAAGCAGATCCTTGGCTATGACCAGAAGGACGCCCTGCTTCTTAAGGGATGCAAGCTCAAGAGCGCTTCCTCGTCGAAGGCGACCGAGGACATCGACTTCCCAACCTTCATGGTGCTCACCAAGGGCGACTGCAAGCCGATCGTCAACGAATATTTCGACATAGACAAGGGCTACGGCCTGAAGCTGTCGGTAAAGGTTGAGGGCGCGGACAAGAATTCCGGCCTCCGCGCCCGGGTCACCGACGTGCACAAGAAATTCTGCGCGGAATACCAGAAAAATGCCGAGGCGATCGCGGACGATCTTGCTGCAACTCTATCTAAACTGACAGTAAAGAGTGGCACGACCTTAAAGGAGACCGCCAAGCAGGCTCAACTCAAGCTTGAGGCGTTGCTCGACCAAGCCACGATCAGCAAGGCGTTTGAAGACCGGGTGATAGCCATGGTCGCTCAAGACGCAAACTTCAAGCAGCATGCTCGAGAGTGGAAGATCAAGGGTGCCTGCACCGCGATCATTACCACGATCAGCCTCGCTGCCACGATCGCGCGCCTGGTCGCAAGCCACGGCGCGGATATCATGGCCTACAAAAACATCGTTAGCTGCGCAAAGACATTCTACGATCTTATCAGTGACTTCATGAAGACAGAGCAGGAAGTTGCGGCTGAACTGGACAAGGCGATCGCGCTGTATGAAAAAAGCGCCAAGAACCTGCTGACAGAGATTCAGGCCACCTATGACGCCAACACGATCGCCGCCAAGACGAAGCTACAGAAAATCAAGGCTCTGGCGGGCACGGCCGGCGATGCCTTGAGCATGGCGCAGGACAAGATTACCAAGGCGATCAAGGACTTCACTGGCAAGGATATAGCACAACTGCCTGAACAGGCGCGGCTGCGTTACCTGACCGAGCTGGGCAAGTTGATCAATGCCCTCGATGCCAAATACAAGGAGCTGACTAAGGCAATCGACAAGTTCAAGGATTCGTCAATCAGGGACGCAGTAAAGGCCTGGCCCGCGATCCAGGAACTAAAGAAGGCGTGCAGCAGCGCGCTGGAGACACTGGGCGCACGGAAGGAATACGCGGCCGATGCAAAGGCCAAGATAGCGGCGTTGAACATCAAGGTGGACGATTCCACTGACCTCGACAAGCTTAAGACGATGGTAGCCGGTTTGCGGGACCTGAACGCAGGCAAGATTATCGGCGGCGCCGTCACGGTTGCAACGATCGCGATAGTACCGTCAAGGGCGCCTATGACGCGGTATCGGACCTGGTTGGCGCCGTCAGCAAGTTCGCCTGACGCGAATTTAGGGGCTCTGCTGGAAGACAATGAACGAAACTACATTCCGAGCGTCCGGCTATCCCTGGCGTCTGTACTGCGGACAACAGGCTATCGAGCAGGACCTTAAGCAGGCGGTCGACCGGTCGGGTGCCAAGCGCGCGTTCGTTGTGTGCTCCCGGTCTGTGAACCGCCGCACAGACACCGTCCGTCGCGTCGAGGCAACACTTGGCGACGGGTATGCCGGCGTTTACGATGGCATTGAGAAAGACTCCACCTATGCATCAGTCCGCGCCGCCGCGGACGCAGCGGCGGAAGCCTCCGCCGACCTGCTGATCGCAATTGGCGGAGGAAGCGTCATCGTCGCGACCCGGGCAGTGGCGATTTTCATGGCGGAATTTGGCGATCCGTTCCGGATCATGACCCAGTATCCGGAGGGCAGGCCAGCTTACAGTCCCCGCCTGCTGGCGCCAAAACCGCCAATCATCAACATTCCCACGACGCCGACCAGCGCCATGAACCGCGCGGGCACCGGATTAAAGAACCCGGACCTCGACCACCGCATGGAGTATTTCGACCCCAAGACCCGCCCCCACTCCATATTCATTGACGAACGGGCCTTGCTCAGCGCTCCGCCGGATCTGATTCGCTCAACGGCAACCACGGTTTTCGCCGGCGCTGTAGCCGCGATGTCGCAGACCAACATCAACCCGCTGGCGGAAGGTGACCGCAACCACGCCTTCCATCTCGCGCACCGAGCTTATCCGAGGCTGGTGGAGGAGATCGACAACCCGGCTTTGCGCGTCGAACTCTGCATCGCGGCGTTCCTGCAGAACCGCCTCGAGGACGACGGCTCCCCCCGATTCCGCGGAGGCGCATTCGCTGGCAACTATGCCGTCTCGACAGCCCTGCACTGCACGCTATCCACATGTCGGCCAAGGCGAGTCCACCTCGGTTGTTCACGCCGCGAAGATCCGGCTTTCGAACTCGATCGACCCGCACTCGGCGCGGCAGATCGCGGAGGCGCTGGGAATTTGGCACGGCAACATGGATGCCAGACAGGCTGCCGCCGCCGTGGCCGACACGCTCGAAACTATCTACAGCCGCGTGGGCGTTCCGATACGGCTGAGGCAGCTCGATATTCCGCGCGAGGATCTTCGGAATATCGCGAATGAGACGGTAAAGAACTTCAATGCCAATGCCGGGCAGCGATCCCCTCTGGACCAAATCGAGGACGCCGTGCGCCTTCTCGAGGCGGCATACTGAAAGCCGTGCGTCGGATGGCGCGGTTGGAGATCACCGTGGCTTGGGCGTAGTCTGAGCGTCGGGAAGCCCGGCTCCATGAAGCATACCGGGCCTTCGGGGGCCGCGGCGCGGCAAGAGAAGAAACCACACCAAGGGAGGAAACAGAATGCCCCAGATCGGAGACTCCAAAGGCGAGTACCGCGGCACCACCATCCGCGATGATGCCGCCTTGGCCGCATGGCTGGCGAAGCGCACCGAGGCGGCGCTGGAACCGGATCTGCCGATCATCGATCCGCACCACCATTTCTGGGATCAGCCGCATCGCGGCCACTACCTGCTGCCCGAATTGCTGGCCGATATCGGCGGCGGGCACAACATCGTGTCGACCGTCTTCCTCGAATGCCGAGCCATGTATCGCAAGGCCGGCCCGCGCGAGATGGCCGCCGCTGGGCGAAGTCGAGTTCGTCACCGGCATCGCCGCGATGAGCGCCTCCGGCAACTACGGCCCCTGCCGCGTCGCCGAGGCCATCATTGGCGGCGGCGACCTGAGTGTCGGCGCCAGCGTGCGCGCGTTGCTGGAAGCCGAGATCACAGCCGCCGGCGGCCGCCTGCGCGGCATGCGCCACGGCGTGGCCTGGGATGCCAACGAGGCGATCAGCAACTTCGCATCCCGCACCGTGCCGCTGCATCAGGTCATGGACCCGAAGTTCCGCGAGGGTTTCGCCCAGCTTGCGCCGTTGGGACTGAGTTTCGAGTCTTGGCAGTATCATCCGCAACTACCGGATGCGATCGATCTCGCGCGGGCCTTTCCCGACACCACCATCATCCTCAACCATGTCGGCGGCGTGCTCGGCGTCGGACCCTATGCCGGCCGCCGGCAGGAAATTTTGGCCGGCTGGCGCAAGGACATCAAGGAACTGGCCAAGTGTCCGAACGTCTATTGCAAGCTTGGCGGCATCGGCATGGTCTCGTTCGGCTTCGACTTCCACGAGCGCGACTGCCGCCCTCGTCCGAAGATCTCGCCGCGGCGTGGCGGCAGTATATCGAGCCCTGCATCGAGGCTTTCGGCGTCGATCGCTGCATGTTCGAAAGCAACTTCCCGCCGGACAAGCAGTCGTGCGGCTATACCGAGTTGTGGAACGCCTTCAAGCGCATCACCGCCAGTGCCTCGGCGAGCGAAAGACGGCGCTCTACAGCGGCACCGCGGCGAAGGTCTATCGGATGACCGCACCCTGATGGCTTCACCGTTCATGGCCCGGCACAAGCGGGCTGTGAATGGTCTTTGGTCCGGCCATGGGCCGGAGCCATCCCGGCATGACGTATTCGACGCGCGTCAATGCTTGTGAGCGCTCAGGACTGCATGACCACCCCGGAAAGTGACAACTCGCGGGCTCGCAGACAGCGGACCGCGTGATTTGGCGCGATCTCGGTAAGTTCAGGCGTCTCGACCCGGCACTGCTCGATGGCGTAGCGGCAGCGCGGATGGAAATGACAGCCCGAGGGCGGGTTCGACGGGTCGGCGACCTCGCCTTCCAGCACGATGCGCTGCGCGCGCCGCCGCGGATCCGGCACCGGCACCGCGGACAGCAGCGCCTCGGTGTAGGGATGCCGCGGCGTGGCGAACAGCGCGCGGTCGGCGCGATCTCGACGATCCGGCCGACATACATCACCGCCACGCGGTGGCTGACATGCTTCACCACCGACAGGTCGTGCGCGACGAACAGATAGGCCAGGCCAAGCCGGTCCTGCAGATCCAGCATCAGATTGACGATCTGCGCCTGCACCGAGACATCCAGTGCCGACACCGGCTCGTCCGCCACGATCAGCGACGGGTTCAGCGCCAGCGCGCGCGCGATGCCGATGCGCTGCCGCTGGCCGCCGGAGAACGCATGCGGGAAACCGATTGAGGTAGGCGCTCGGCAGCTGCACCAGTTCCAGCAGCTCCGCCACACGCGCGATGCGTCGTCGCGGTATCGGTCATGCCGTTGACCAGCAGCGGCTCGCCGATGATCTCCGAGATCGTCATGCGCGGATTGAGCGACGAGAACGGGTCCTGGAAGATCATCTGCATCTGCCGCCGCAGCGGCCGCAGCTGCTTGCGGTCCGAGCGGCGCGACGTCGATCTGCTCGCCGTTCGCGGTGCGAAACCGGATCTCCCCGCTGGTCGGCGCGATGGCGCGCAGGATGCAGCGCGACGTCGTGGTCTTGCCGCAGCCGCTCTCGCCGACCAGCGACAGTGTTTCCCCGCTGTGCGATGCTGAACGCTGACATCGTCGACCGCTGACCGATCCGGCCGAACGCGCCCAAGAAGGCCGTGGCGGATCGGGAAATGCTTGCGCAGGCCGCGGACATCCAGCACGGGTCATGCCGGCACTCGACGCTGGCACCGCGTCGGTATAAAGATGGCAGGCGGTGGCGTGGTCTCGCCGATCATCACCTCCGGCGGGAACCGCCGTGTCGCACATGCCGCGCATGGCGTCCGGGCAGCGCGGATGGAACGGGCAGCCGCCGGGCCGGGCAAACGGGTGCGGGATCGATCCGCTGATCGTCGCCAGGCGCGCACGCGGCTCCGCCAGGACGCTGGGGATCGAGCGCAGCAGCGACCGCGTGTAGGGATGCCGCGGCGCGTGGAAGATCGCGTCGACCGGCCCCTTCTCGACCTCGCGGCCGAGATACATCACCACCACGTCGTCCGCCATCTCGGCGATCACGCCCATGTCGTGGGTGATCAGCATCACCGCCAGCGTCGCGTTCCTGCTGCAGCCGCCGGATCAGGTCCAGGATCTGCGCCTGGGTGGTCACGTCCAGCGCCGTCGTCGGCTCGTCGGCGATCAGCACGCGCGGTTCCGCCGCCAGCGCCATCGCGATCATCACCCGCTGGCGCAGGCCGCCGGACAGCTCGAACGAATAGGCATCGATCCGCTGCGCCGGCCGCGGAATGCCGACCATCGCCAGCAGCTCGATCGCCCGCGCCCGCGCGGCCCGCTTCGACAGCGGCGCGTGCAGCCGGATCGCCTCGATCATCTGGTTGCCGATGGTGTGGAAGGCCGACAGCGAACTCATCGGCTCCTGGAACACCAGCGCCGATCTCGCCGCCGCGGATGCCGCGCATCGCCGCGCCCGTCCGTCGGCAGCCTGGCCAGGTCGACCGCCGATCCGTCCGCGTCGCCGCAGCAGGATCTCGCCGCTGACGATCCGGCCCGGCCGTTCGACGATGCGCAGGATCGAGCGCGCGGTGACGCTTTTGCCGCAGCCGGACTCGCCGACGATGCCAAGCGTGCGGCCGGCGTACAGGTCGAACGAGGTGCCGTCCACCGCGCGCACCACGCCCTCATCGGCGAAGAAATACGTGTGCAGGTCGCGGACGCTGAGGATCGGATCAGCCATAGGGGTCCGCCGCGTCGCGCAACCCGTCGCCGAGGAAGTTGAACGCCAGGATGACGACGATCACCGGCAGCGCCACCACCAGCAGCCAGGGCGCCAGGCCCAGCGTCTGCAGGTTCTGCGCGTCCTGCAGCAGCACGCCCCAGGAGATCGCCGGCGGCCGCAGGCCCAGGCCCGAGGAACGACAACGTCGTCTCGCTGATGATCATCGCCGGCAGCGCCAGGCTGACCGCGGCGATGATATGCGACAGGAAAGACGGCACCATGTGCTTGAAGATGATCCGCAGCTGCGACGCGCCGGCCAGTTCGGCGGCGGTGATGAAATCCTCCTCCCGCAGCGCCAGGAACCGGCCGCGCACCACGCGCGCGAGTTCGGTCCAGCCGATCAGCGAGATGATCAGGGTGATGGCGAAATAGACCTGCTGCGGCGACCAGCTTGCGGGCACCGCCGCGGCCAGCCCCATCCACAGCGGGATGGTCGGAATCGAGCGCAGGATCTCGATCACCCGCTGGATGACCATGTCGACCCAGCCGCCATACAACCCCGACATGCCGCCCAGCAGACACGCCAGCACCAGGACTGAGCGTACGCCGACCAGCCCGATCGTCAGCGAGGTCGCGTCGCCAGCACCAGGCGGGACAACACGTCGCGGCCCAGTTGATCGGTGCCCAGCAGGAACAGCGCATCCTGCGGGCGGCCGTTGCTGACGCCCAGCAGATGAATGTCGGTCGGGAATCAGGCCGAACAGGCTGTACTGTAGCCGTGGCCGAACAGCACCAGGTCGCGCGGTCTCACCGGGATCGGGCGCATAGGACAGCTTGAACGTGCGCGGATCGCGCTTGCCCTTCAGCGCATAGACCTGCGGACGGAAATGACCGTCGGCGTCGAACCAGTGGATCGGCTGCGGCGGGATATAGCTGCGCGCCGCCTGGGTATCGAACGGTTCGGTGTAGGCGATCGTGTCGGCGAACATCGCCGACCAAGTAGAACAGCGCCGACGATCACGGCGCTGACCACCGCCAGCCTGTGCTTGCGAAACCGCCACCAGATCAGCTGCCGCTGGGTCGCGACCGCGACGCGGGTCTCGGCGCTACCGTCGGCCGCCGCGGTGCGCGTATGTCGTGACGAGCTCATCTCAGTCTGCCCCAGCCGGATGCGCGGGTCGATCCACATCAGCAGCAGGTCAGACAGCAACGTGCCGATCACCGTCAGCACGCCCAGCAGCAGGATGATCGTCGATCCCAGCAGCATGTCCTGCGAAATCAGCGACTGCAGCAGCAACGGCCCCACCGTCGGCAGGCTGAGCACGACCGAGATGATGACGCTGCCCGACACGGTGTAGGGCAGCAGATAGCCGATGGTCGAGGCGAACGGATTGAGCGCGGCGCGCACCGGATATTTCAGGATCACCCGCCGCTCCGCCAGCCCGCGCGCCCGCGCGGTCACCACGTAGGGCCGGCGCAGCTCGTCCAGCAGGTTGGCGCGCATGATCCGCACCAGTTGCGCCGTGCCGGCCAGCGCCAGGATCAGCATCGGCACCGGCAGATGCCTGCATCAGGTCCCAGACCTTTGCCCACGACCAGGGCGCCAGCTGCTACTCGGAGGAGAACAGGCCGCCGACATTGACGTTGAACACGCGCAGGCCGACATACATGATGATCAGCGCCAGCAGGAAGTTCGGCACCGCCAGCCCGATGAAGCCCAGCAACGTGAAGACGTAGTCGCCGACCGAGTATTGCCGCACCGCCGAGTAGATCCCGATCGGCAGCGCCAGACCCCAGGTCACGATGATCGCGCCGATCGACAGCAGGATCGTCAGCCATAGCCGGTCGCCGATGACCTCGGTCACCGGCCGGCCGTACTCGAACGAACGGCCGAAATCGCCGTGCGCGACCATCGACAACCATTTGCAGTACTGCACGTAGAGCGGCTGGTTCAGGCCATACGCGAGGCGCATGGCATCGGCCTCGGCGGCCGAAATCGCCGATCCTGACGCGGCCGCCTGCGCCGCGTAGGCGGTCGACGAAGTCCACCGGGCGGCAAATGCAGGATCGACGAACGTCACCAATGTGATGGCGAATATCGTGATCGCCGCCAACCCCAGGCGCCGCAGCAGGTAGGTCAGCATCCGGTCAGGTCTTGAAGTACCAGGTGGCTCGGGTGGGAGTTTCCCGGCGTCCGGCAATGTTGCGCATTGCAGACCCGTCGCGGCGATATTGCCCAGCCTGTTCGAACCAGGCGCACCCCAAGTCCTGCGGGAGACTGCCCCACCGTCCCGATGCCGTATTGCTGGTCCACCAGGATCTTCCAGATCTCCTGTGCGTTGTGGTTGCGTCCTTCGGCCTTCAGGCCGGCCGCCTCGCGATACAGATCGAAGATCTTGAGGATGTTCGGGTCGTCCGGCTTGGTTCCCTGCGTGCCGCCGGACGCTAGTACCAGGACGCATAGGCCGGGCCCAGAACGCAGCGCCGGGATCACCGGGACCGCCCATGTCGGGAACAGATACAGCAGCTCGGTTCCGCCATTGTTCCAGATAAACAATTGATGTTCGTTATTGGTCTGCTTGGCAAACCCCAGGCCGCGCTCCATCTCCCGCACATCCGCCTGGATGCCGATCTTGCGCCACTGGTCGGCGACCATTTCGGACAGCTTCGGATAGGGCAGGAACGCCTGGATGGCGATCATCTGGATGCGCAACCGCTCACCGTTGTCGGTGCGCACCCGGTAGCCGTCACTGTCCTTCTTGGTCGAGGCCGATGCCGTCCAGCATCTTGTTGGCGCTGCGCCGGATCGTAGCTCGACCACTTGTTGCGCCACTCCGGCCCAGGGCTTCTGCGGCATGCTCTCACCCGGGGCCGGCGATCCGGGCGTGCCGACGCCCAGCCAGAACGTCTCGTTCAACTGGTCACGGTCGATACCCAGCGACAGCGCGCGGCGGAAATCCGCGTTGGTCAGCCATTTGCGGATTTCCGGATCGGCCTGTGAAGCTCTGGTTGATCTGCAACATGAAGTCGGACCCGGCAAAGCCCAGGTCGAGGTGCACCTTGTAGTTGCCCTTCTCCTGGTTATCCAGCAGCACCGGCAGCTTACCGAGGTCGATGTGGCGTTCCTGCTCGTCATACTCGCCGGCCATCGCGCGCAGGTTGATGACCTCCAGGTTCTCCGCCAGGGTGAACTGCACCTGGTCGATATACGGCAGCTGGTTGCCCGCGGTATCCACGGCGTAGTAGTACGGGTTGCGCTCCAGCAGCCAGATCGCGGTTGTTGATCGGCCGCACGGTCTGCCAGGGACCCAGCATCGGCAACTCGGTGTTAAGCTCCCAGTCCTTCTTGAAGTGCAGCATCTGCAATCCAGTTCTCGAAGCCTTCCTGCTTGGCGCGCGCGTTCACCGCTTCCACCGAGGAATATTTCGGCAGGAACTGCTTGAGGTAGTGCGCGGGCGCATAGGCGCCGAAACTGACCTTGGCGGCTTGCCGCACCGCCTGGCCGCCGCCCATGGCGGTGTCGCCGGCCATGATGTCCTCGAACAGGAAATACGGCACGTCAAATTCCCAGCGCACGGTGGTTTCGTCCACCTTGACCATCCGGCCGGGCTTGCCCTGCGGGCGCATTTCCGGCGTCGGCGTCGGAACGATTTCCTGGTTGCCGTAGATGTCCTCGAACCAGAAGATGAAGTCATCGGCGGTGAACGGCGCCCCGTCCGACCATTTCATGCCTTTGCGCAGCTGACAGCGTGTAGGTCTTTCCGTCATCACTGAGCACGTAGCCCTTTGCCACGCAGGGCACGATCTTGCTGCCGTCGGCGCTCCAGTGCAGCGGCTTGTCAGAGGACTGGATGCGGTTGCCGTTCTCTCCATCAGCCGGTCCAGTGAAGGCACGGCGCCAGGTGCCGCCGTACTTGCCGATCTCGTTCAGCGGCTGCCAGACCATCGGTTCAGCGGGGATGCGTTGCTCGACCGGCGGGAGTTTCCCAGCCTTGACCTGTTCAGCCAGCATCGGCGCCTCAGAGAAGGTGGTCGGCCACTTTGAAGGGTCGGTGATCATGGTGGGACCTTGCAACTCACCCACCAGGCCGGAGGCAGCAAGGTCGGACGCCTGCGCCACAGCGGTGTGCAACAGTTCCATGGCGGCGGGACTCGCCGCAAGGGCGGACAACATCGCCCGGCGCGACAGTATAGCGGTGGACATGGCGTTTCTTCCCCCGATTATGGTTGCGATAACCCTACAGGCTACTTTCGAGTGCGACCAGAGGGAGGGCGGTCGCCAAAAACCCGCCGGATCAGTCCGTCGCCGAGATCACCGGTTCAGCCGCCTTCCCGCCGTCGCCGCTCCCGCCATGCGATGTAAATCCCGGACGAAATGATCACCCCGGCGCCAATCCAGGTCCATCGATCCGGAAAATGACCAAAGATGGCCAGTCCCAATACCGTGCTTCCGATCAGCTCCACATATCCGAGCGGGGCGATCACAGCGGCTCGCCCGAGCTGAAAAGCGCGGATAACCAGATAGTGTCCGATGCCCCCTAACAGACCGAGGCTGGAAAACAGCAGCCCATCGAGCAGCGTCCGCGGCATGACGAAAACAAAAGGCATCGCCAGGCTCAAGGAAAGCGAGCCAACCAAGGCCGCGAAGACAATCCCGGTCGCGGCATTGTCATGCCGACCGACCCAGCGGGTCGCAATCTGGTAGAGTGCATACGTCAGCGAAGATAAAAGGATGAGCAATACCGCGGGATCAGCCATGCCCGCACCTGGACGGATCACCAGGAGGGCGCCTGCGAAACCCACGAGCACCGCGCACCAGCGCCGCCATCCCACTGTCTCATGCAATAGCGGCACCGACAGTGCCGTAACGATCAGAGGCGAAGTGAAGCCTATTGCCGAGGCAGTGGCCAATGGTACCCGCCCGATTGCCATCACGAACACCAGGTTGCTCATCAGCATCAAGATGGAGCGGCCGGTCTGGACGATGGGCTGCCGCGTCTTCAGCAACGCCCAGCGGTATCGCGGCAGAAACACCACGAGCATGATGATCAGGTGCCCGGTGAAACGGGCCCACGTGATCTGTACGGCCGGATAGTTTGGGGAAAGCAGCTTGACCGCCGTATTCATGAACGGAAAGGTCGAGACGCCAGCACACATCAAGGCAATGGCGCGCAAGGCTTCCGATGCCGGCTGGACGCCCACGCTGGATGACCTCGGGGGCTCTGTTGGCTCAGGGTTCCCGGACGTCGGCGGCAACTCGGGCGACGGCACTTGCTACCTCATGTTCGGTCGCCCACGCTGCGAATGATCTCGGGGCATCGCCTTCACCTGTATCATCCCGCCACACGCTCGTCCTCCACAAGATGCGCCCCACAAGGACGCTTATCTCGTCAGCATGACCGGCGGTTCCGCAGCCGCTATGTTGAAGCGATAACGATATTATTACTATTTAGTCTAATCCGTCATTCGGCAATATGACCCCTATGAAACGGCCTCCATCGATATCTGTTCAAGCGCCAGCGCCCAGGTCATTGTCGGCTGCGGTGCACTACTCGCTGTTCTCCGGTCCGGTAGGGGCGGCGGCACAATGACCCGGCAATCACGACGTAGGAACCACGTAGCCCATAATCAGGCGGCCATGCCGAGGGAGCGCAGGAGGCGTCTTACGGACAAGATCCTGGTTGCATTCCATGCTGCCTGCGACGAGCAATCCGTCGCGATTGCCGGGCACTTGCTGGAAGTCCTGGAGGCTGTGATCAAGCATCCGTCGTTTCTCCCCTCGGGGGTTGAGCGCCGTAAGCCACAAAGCCTTAATGCGCCTCGGGAACGTCTGTGGAACATCCGTTACCCATCGCCTTGGAATACCAACGCCGGCTGGATTCGGTAGCAGCGTAACGACCCTACTGATTGGGGTTGGCAACGGGATTGTGTTCCCCGAACACCGCCAGGACGCGCGAAGCCGGGGCGCAAGCCTGCTGTAGATACAAGATCCGTCCCTTGATCCCAGGGCCAACCACCTGCACTCTGGAAGATACACGGATCGGAAGATGATTATGCAGTTTGGCTGGCTGACCCTATCGCTGTCCCCGGCACCCGATCAGGATGCCTTGCGTATCGAGCAGCAGATCAACCAGGTCTGTGCCGCCGAAGCACTTGGGTTCAGCGACGTGTGGCTGACCGAGCACTACTTTACCGGTGAAAGCGTTTACAACGATGCACTGATGTTCGCCGCCGCCCTGACCCAGCGCACGAGCAGGATCCGCCTCGGGTTCGCCGTACTGCAGATGCCGTTCCATCACCCGATCCGACTCGCGGTGCAACTCGCGCTGCTCGACAATCTGAGCAAAGGCCGGATCGATGTCGGCATCGGCAAGGGCTCGGTCTATAACGAATACGAGTTCGTCGGTCATGGATTGCGCAGCGCCGACAGTCGCGAACGTATGACCGAGGCGATGGAGGTTCTTGAGCGCGCCTGGCGCGAATCCCCCCTCGTATACGAAGGAAAATACTTCAACCTGAGGGTGCCGGAATTGCGCCCCCGGCCGGTGCAACAGCCGGGGCCGCCAATTTGGCGCAGTGTCATCTCACCTGGGTCATTCACCGAATGCGGACGCCTCGGTATACCGATCCTTACGGCCCGCCTTCCCGTCGAACGCATCAGGCAACGCTGGCAACTTTATGAAGCCGGACTGGCCGAGGGTGGCCACGACGACCGCACCCGGGAACGACTGCTCAATCAAGCCGCGCTTTGGCGAAACGTCTACGTGGCGGAGTTTGACGCCCAGGCGGAGGATGAACTATCCGCACTGTTGCTGGGAACGCGGGCACATATGATGCACGTGCGTGATGAATATAATCCGGCTGATTTTCACATCGATCCGGTAATGCTGAACCCATGGACCGACCCTGCCGTCAATGAAGCCGAGGCGCTCGCCTACGTGCTTTCTACGGGATCGCTTTTCGGCTCCCCCTCTCGGGTCCGCGAGCAGGTCAGCGAACTTCGGGATGTCGGAGTGCGGCATTTGCTCTGCCAAACCGGCTTTGGCGACATGAGCCATGAGCAGAACCTGCTCTCCATGCGCCGCTTCGGTGAGCAAGTAATGCCTGCGTTCCGCGCGTAACCGCCCGCTGCGCGTTCAGAAACTTAATTCGGCCGGCACCTGTTCCGGTGTCACGCCATTGAGTGAAAGACCGGAAATCATCTGCTCTCGGATCGTGCCAATGCCACGGTTGAAGTCGATCCAGGCGTTTACGACCTCGGCGAAGCGCGTATCCGGCTCCCGTTGGATACCATAGCAACTCGGCAGCGAAACCGTCGGTGTGCTGAGCAAATGATAAGGACCAAGAGACGGATTTTTACCCACCGTGCTCAGGCCAATGGTGGCCGCGATGACTTCCGCATCCGCACGGCCGGATTGCAGCGCCAAAACACATTCGTCTATACTTTTGTAGCCTGTAAGCTGCGCCTTAGGAGCAAAGCGGCGGGCGCAGGTCTCATGCAGCGATCCCAGATCGAAGGCGATCCGAACGTCCGGCTTGTTGATATCATCCCAGGTTTTGGGCGTGAAGCCGGCTCGGGCCAGGCAGCCGAAGGGGGCGACAACATAGGGACGCGTGAAACCAATCGCCAACGCGCGCTGCGGCGTCGGATTGAGCGCGAAAGCGATGTCGATCTTGTTGGACTGAAGGTCGAGTACGGAGTTGCCCCATGTTGATTCGAGGAAAACAACCTCCGCCCCCCAGATGCCGGCTATGCTCTTGGCCATCTCGACCGCCGCGCCTGCCCATATGCCCGTGGCAAGATCCTTTTTGAAATAGGGTGGGCTGCCCGACACCACGGCTATCCGCATCTGCTTGCTGTTGGTCACACGCTCCAACGTACTTAGGGACGCAGTTTGGGCTTGGGATTTGCCAATGAAGAAGGCGGCAGGCAGGGCAGCGGCTCCCGCCGCCAGGCCTCGTCTTGTAGGGCGCTGAGTCACGGCGTGCTCCTCTGCTGATATATAGGGGGATGCTCGTTCCATATCGTTGGGCGGGCCCGGCCTTATCCGGTTACGCAATCCGCGTGCCATGCGGGCGCCTAGCTGCGACGGCCCGACCCCCGAAACCTGAAGGTGACGAGCGGCATGGACGTGGCACAGCGATTGCTGCACTTCCTGCATCACCACGGGGTTGACCCAATGCCTCGCCGACGCATGCGCCTGGTTGCCTTTCTCCTCGCCGGTCCCACCGCCCATCACCACGGCATGTGGCGCCATCCCGAGACCGACAATTCCTTTCTGACGCCCGAGTATTACGAACACATTGCCCGCGTGCTGGAAGCCGGATTTTTCGACGCACTATTCTTCGCGGACATCCTGGCACTGATGGACTTCTACAAAGGCAGCTACGAAACCGTGCTGTCGCGCGGCGGCCAAATGGGCCTGCTCGACCCCATTCCAATGCTCGCGCAGATGGCTCGGGTAACCAAGCACATCGGGCTCGGCGGATCGGTCTCGACCAGCTTCGTGCACGCGTTCCAGACCGCGCGCACCTTCGCCACCTTGGACCACCTCAGCGGCGGCCGCATGGCATGGAACATCGTTACCACCTCCAGCAGCCCGCAATGGGCGAATTTTGGCCTGGAGCCAATCCCGCGTGACGAGCGCTATGATGTTGCGGATGAGGTCGTGGAGGCTTGCACCAGACTTTGGGAAAGTTGGGAGCCGGATGCGCTGATCATCGACAAGGTATCCGGCCGCTTCGCCGACGCAACCAAAGTCCACCGTGTGGACTACGCAGGCAAATACGTCACGACACGTGGCCCACTCACCGTCCCGCGAACCACGCAAGGTTGGCCAGTCCTGATGCAGGCTGGAAGCTCACCGCGCGGCCGGGAGTTCGCCGCGCGCTGGGCGGAGATCGTATTTACGTTGCAACATTCCATCCCGGACATGCAGGCGTTCCGCAGCGACATTCACGCCCGCATGGAGAAACGCGGCCGCCGCCCCGAGGAATGCCAGGTCCTGGTCTCGGTCGATCCGATCGTCGGCGAAACGCGTGCCATCGCGGAGGAGAAAGCCGCCTATCTCAACGACCTTGTAGACCCCGAACTTGGACTTGCACTCATTTCAGCGCATATCGGCACCGACCTGTCGCGTTATCCGCTGCACCAGCCTCTGCAGGATGTAGCAATCAGCGAAGGCTCCCGCGGATCATTTGACGTCATCCTGCAGGGCACCCGCTCCGAGGGACTGACGCTAGGCGACGCAGCCAGGCGCTTCGCCGTCAGCGAGCTTTGTCCGCAGGTCGTCGGCACGCCCAGTGACGTCGCCGACCAGCTGCAGGCGATGTTCGACAGCGGCGGGTGCGACGGCTTCGTGCTGACCCCCACCACGTTCCCCGGTTGCTACGAACAGTTCAGCCGCGGCGTCGTGCCGGAACTGCAGCGGCGCGGACTGGTACGGACCACGTATGAGGGAAACACGCTGCGAGCCAATCTGCGAGCATAGAACCGAACTAGCCTTTGGCGACCGGCGCCGGTTCTCCTAGCGACAGCATCAGCCGGTTGGCCCAGTTGAAGAATGCCGAACCGTTGATCACGTCCACGATTTCCGCATCGTCAAGCCCCGCTACGCGCAAACGCTCGACGTGGCCTGGACCGAATGCGATCGGGGTCGCCGTAAGAGCCACCGACGCCGCGATAATCGCGTTCCAGCGCTCGCCCAGGTCAGCACCCTTGTCAGCACCCACCCCGACATCCAACAAGCGCTTCACATCCTCATTCCGCTTGGAGAATGTGATGGCATGGCGGGCGTGGACCGACGCACAGTAGATGCAACCGTTGTAGCGTGAGGTCGAAGCCGCGGCCAATTCGCGTTCGGCTCGCGGCAGACCGGAACTTGTGTTGTAGAAAATGTCCTTGTCGGTGCGGGTCCGCGCCTCCAGGATATCGGGATCGCGCGCCAGTAAGCGGAAATAAGCCGACTTGGACCGTGCCGATCGACCAGACTGGCACGCTGCCGCTCGGTCAGTTCATCCTCGGCCGGCGGAGCCAGCCACGGCAGCCAATCGAGGATTTCCAGGGTGAATGTCGTTGGCTCGTGGTTTTCCGGATGCAGGATGACGGTTTCGGTCATGGGACGTTCCTTATATGCCAGTGACCCGATCCCGACAGAAACATCCTGGGGTCGAGTCAGGCAGTCCACCCAAACAAGCGCTAATGGATAGATCCGACAACACTATCCGCCTGGCTGTCCACTAGCGGCTTCAAGGGTTCGCAGGCCGGCGATGGCGCGGATCTGAAATGCAAGGAAGGCGACAAGCTGCGATATAGTTACGATGCCGGTGTTCGACCAACCTGTATCGAGCAGAACCTGCAGCCCGGCAGCGTTGGCGTCCCGCGGATGGAAGACCAACATATGCACATGTTCCAACGCCGCCGTCAGCCGATCACCGAGCGCGGCGCGCTGCGTTTCGGCGACCTGATAGATCGCGCCGGCCACGTCCTCTGGCTCAACGCACCCTTTGGATAGGCGCCGTAGGGACCGACGGTGCAGCCTCGTTCGATTTCAGCCGACAGCGCCGCGACCAAGGCAGAAGCTGGAGCGGTTCGGGATAAGCCGGCACCGTAGAATGCGGTAATCTTGTCCTGCGCGTGCAGGCCGGCAACGAAGGTGGCCAGGGCAAATCGCTCCTGCGACCGTACACATCGGCTGGGTCGGCCGGCTGAAACAACGCGCGATAGCTGGCCTGGGCGTTCTGGCGCGTCACCGGCTTGCGGTCGCGGATCAGCGCCAAGGGCGAGTCCGGTGCCAGGCCCGCCAGCATGTCGATGACATCAGGATCGCTCATGCGACGGTCTCCGCCTCAGCGCAGAATGGTTGTTCGGGTTGTGGCCGCCAGCCGAAGGCGGGCGCAACCTCCTGCGCCACCAGCTCGATCGAGCGCAGGATCCAGGGATGCGGCGGGTCAATCGAGTGCACCTGCACGGCGAGATCGGTGACCCGAGCCAGCGTCTTGTCGGCGCGCAGCGAGGCGATCACCTCATCCGGCGTGCCCACATGCACGTCAAATGCCGTAATGAGATCAGCCAGCGTGTCGCCGGGCAGCGGTGACCCTTGTCGATGAAGCGCCGAACTGCGTCCGCAGGCCGATATCGGCCAGCCGCAGCGCCTCGGATCGGGATTCGGCGACGAACACGCTGCGCGAACCGACGATGCGCGGCGCTCGGTCCGGCGGTAAAGCGGCCAGATAGGCGTCGATGATCGGGTCCTGCAACTCGGCGAGCGTGGCGTTCGGGTTTTCGGCGGGACGCGGCTGGGTGCGCGACAGCATTAACCCGTCGCCGGCGAGCCCGGCCCGCGCGCCGCCGGTGACCGAGAACGTTGCCTGCCAGATCCGTTCGACCAGTTCCGGCTGTTGCGGATACAACGTGTCACCGCCGGGAATCGGCTCGCCCTGCAGCGCGCCGCGCAGCCGAGCCAGATTTCGCACGAACAGCCCGCCGCGGTCGTTCGCCGTCGAGCTCGAACCCGGCGAAAGCGGTCGGATTGCCGCCATTGCCGACGCCGAGTTCCAGCCTGCCGCCGCTGATCAGGTCCAGCACGATGGCGTCCTCGGCCACCCGCACCGGCAGTTCCAGCGGCAGCGTGATAATCCCGGTGCCAAGACGAATGCGATCGGTGCGCGCCGCGAGATGGCCGAGAAACACGAATGGCGACGGCAGCCCGCCCTCATGCTCATGGAAATGGTGCTGGGCGACCCACGCCGTGTCGTATCCGAACGTTCGGCGTGAGCGATCTGCTCGGCCGCGAGGCGATAACGTTCGGCCGCCGGCGCCGTGTCGAGCAGACGGGTGAAGAAGGCAAGGCGCTTGATGCGGGGCGTCATGGTCATCCGGCGATCCTACGGTGGCGATGCTTGCGGTTCAACGGGAGAAGAAGTGTGGTCACCCCTGCGCCGCGCGACGCTTCTGAGCGGTAGAAGCCCAGCGCGGCATACACTTGTATCGATGGGCACCGATATTGCATGAACGGCACCAAGCACTGAATGACCGCAGGAGATGTGGATGAAGGTTGGCGTTTTTCTGTTTCACGAATCGCGCGATCCGTCGGCGGACGACCGGGTTATCGACGAGGCGGTGTGTGAAGCCAGGCTCGCCGAGGAACAGGGTATGGATGCCGTCTTCCTGGTCGAGCACCACTTCGACGGCAATTGCGCCTACGTCGATCCCGCCACATTCGCCGCTGCACTGGCGATGGCGACCAGCCGGATCCAGATTGGTTTCGCTGTCCTGCAGACCTCGCTTTACCACCCGCTTCGCATGGCCGAGCAGATTTCACTGATCGACAACTTGAGCAAGGGGCGCCTGATCGTCGGCCTCGGACGCGGCAGCCTCGTCAACACGCACGAGTACACCGGCTACCAGATTGATCCCGACAGCGCGCAGGAGCGTTTCGAGGAGATCGAAAAGATCCTGTTGCAGTGCTGGACCAACGAAAAGGTTGTGCATTCGGGTAAATACTGGAATTTCGAGATCCCGATGCTGCGGCCGCGGCCATACACCAAGCCGTACCCGCCGATCCTGCGCAGCGTCGCGTCCGAAGCTTCCCTCGCCGCCCAGGCTCGTCTGGGTCGTCCCGGTGCTTATGGCGGCGGCAACCGCAAAGGGTGCGGCACGCAATATCGAGGTCTACCGTAAGGCCGCGCAGGAAGCCGGCATCAGTGCCGACAAAATTGATCACGCGATCTCGCAGTGCTGGGTTGCCCGCACGGTGGTCCTGGCGCCGACCGACAAGGAAGCGCACGAGGTCGGCCTGCCGTATTTCCAGCAGATGCAGACCTACCGTGCGGCCCAGAGTACCGCGTTCGAGGCGATGGTCGCCAAGGCCAATGCGCAGCCAGGGCCAGCCGGTTCTCTGCGGCTCACCCGACAGCATGATGGAGGATTTCACCAGCCTCGCGAAGACCGGGATCGGTGGCGTCTTCGTCCGCTTCAGAACCGGCCCGATGCCCGCGGAGTTTTCCTCTCGCGCATTGAGATTGTTCATGGAGGAGATCGCGCCGCAAATCAGGGAGAGCAGTCTCGCACCCGCCGGTTCCTGAATCCGGCTGCGGATATGTGCGCATGCCGGTGCCGGGGAGAGGAATGGTGACGGTCACTCCCCGCTATTGAGGAAGTTTCCGCCATGGCTGCTCATGACTACACCTAGCGCTAGACCGCTGCTCGCATAGTTCGGACATCGTTGGCCCGGGCCGACGGCGCATGCTGATCCATGTCCAGGACTAACGGGACAGGAGCGGCGCGCTAGCGGCCGACGTCCTTCTCCCCGCCTAGATACGCATCCCGGATGCGCGGATCGCGGGCCAGATCCGCAGCCTTTCCCTGCAGGATAATCCGTCCCGTCTGCAGTACATACGCATAATGAGCGATTTGCAGGGCCAAACTGGCGTTCTGCTCGACCATGAAGACTGTTACCCCGCTCGCCGCCACGGTGCCCACCAGTTCCAACACCCGGTCCACATACAGCGGCGACAACCCCATGGTCGGTTCGTCCATGCACAGCAGCCTTGGCCGCCCCATCAGCGCACGCGCCATCGCAACCATCTGCTGCTCTCCGCCCGACAGCGTCCCAGCCCGGTTGCCCAACCGCTCCCGCACCCTCGGGAACAGCGCCAGCATCTTCTCCAGATCCTCCGCCACCGCCGCACGGTCAGACCGGGCGAACGCACCCATCAGCAGATTCTCCCGCACGGTCATGGCGGGAAACAACCGGCGAGCCTCCGGCACACTACCCACTCCACGGCGGATAACCTGTGGGGTCGGCAGTCCGGTAATGTCCGCCCCATCCAGCCGGACCCGTCCGGCACGCGGACGCAACAGCCCCAGTATCACCTTCATTGTTGTCGATTTACCGCTGGCATTGCCGCCCAGCAGGCACACGATCTGACCGGCGCGCACCTGCAGCGTCAGGCCGAAATGCACCTGTACAGGGCCATAGAAACTGTCCACCCCGTCCAGCGCCAGCAAAGGCGTCTCCATCGGCGGACCCGTCACGCCACCCCCTCGCCCGAAGGCGTCGCACCCAAGGCGCTGTGTCCCAGGTAGGCCTCGATCACCGCCGGATCGACCCGCACGGCGTCCGGAGCACCGGCGGCAATGACAGACCCGTCATCCATCGCCATCACCCGGTCCGACAGCCGCATGACCAGGTCCAACTTGTGCTCGATCAGCAGAATGGTCTGCCCGTCCGCCTTCAGCGCAGCGATGATATCGGCCATTTCCGCCGTCTCGGTCTCGTTCATCCCCGCTGTCGGCTCGTCCAGCAGCAGCACCCGCGGATGCAGCGCCAGTGCTCGGGCGATCTCCACCCGCCGGCGGTTGGCATAGGACAGCGAATAGGCCGGCTGATCCAGCCGCGGTGTCAGGCGGTCGCCAAACATGGCCACGATCCGCTCTGCCTCCTGACGCAGCATATTTTCCTCGCGCGCCACCGATGGCGGACGCACCAGCGCAGCCGCCAACTCCGCCAAAGCCCCCATTCCAGGCAAACGAGGCCGGGCCGCGCGCAGCCGGTGATGCGCGCCGACCATCACGTTGTCCCGCACCGACATCGTGGCGAACACGCGGCCATGCTGGAACGTACGGGCCAGCCCCATCGCGGCAATCCGCTCCGGCACCACGCCGGCGATTGACATGCCATTCAGTGCGATGGAGCCAGCATCAGGCACGTCGTGGCCACTGATCAGGTTGAACAGCGTGGTCTTGCCGGCGCCGTTCGGGCCGATGATGGAAAGAAATTCTCCAACCTGAAGACTCAGGTCTACGCCGCGCACCGCACGGACGCCGCCAAAGCTGCGAGATACGCCCCGAAGCTCCAGGAGAACACTCATACCGTGCCCAAGACACCCTGAGGCCGGAAACGGATCAGCACCAGCAGTACGGCGCCGTAGATCAGCATTCGGTAATCCGCGGTGAACCGAAACATCTCCGGCAACGCTGTCAGCGCGACGGCACCAAGGATGGCGCCCAGCAGGTTCCCCATGCCGCCCAGGATGACCATGGTCAGCGCCACGATCGAAACCGCCGAAGTGAACGTTTCATTGTTGATGTACGAGTAAAGGTGTGCCGAAATCCCGCCGGCGATCCCGGCCGAAAATCCGCCCACGCCGAATGCGATCGCCTTGTAGCGATCCAGGCTGATCCCATAGGCTCGCGCCGCCACGTCGTCGTCTCGGATCGCCCGGAACGTCCTGCCCAGATGCGACCGCAGCACCCGCGCCTGCATCAGCCCCAGCAGCACCAGGACGCCGAGACAGACCCAGTACGCCCGCGCCGGGCTGTCCAACTCGATCTGCCCGACCGACAGAGTGGGAATATTCGTCACCCCGATCGGGCCTCGCGTCAGGCTCTCCCAGTTTAGGATCACCAGGCTGACGATCTCGCCAACTCCCAAAGTGGCGATCGACACATAGTGGGAGCGCAGCCGGAACGCCGGCGCCACCAGCGCGGTGCCGATCATCGCCGTCAACACGCCGGCCATTGGCACGCTTGCCCACACTGGCCAGCCGCTATCGAGCGCCAGCAACGCCGATGCGTACGCGCCGATCAGCAGCAACGCGGCGTGCCCCAATGACACCTGCCCGAGCGTTCCCGCCACCAACGTCAGGCTGATGGCAAGCATCGCCGCGAGCCAGGCATTCGTCAGCACCTGCAGCACATAAGGATTTGCCGGGAGCAACGGCAGAGCAGCAGCAGCGGCGACGGCGGCGGCCACTGCCAATCCCGGGACACGCACTGGCCGGCTCGGTGTGATCAGCGTGCCGGTAAGCGGCTCAGGCGGCGTCGCCCGAGCGGAGGCGAACAACCCGTTCGGCCGCAGCACCAGGATCAGCAGCAGCAGCGCGAAAGAGAACAGGTTCCGATACGACGAGCCGAACAGCGCCACCCCGTAGCTCTCGGTCAAACCGAGCAGCAGCGATCCGGCGATGGCGCCGGGCACATTGCCCATGCCTCCGATGACCTGCGCGACGACGCCCTTCAGCGTGGCCTGAAAGCTCATGGACGGGTCGATATGGTTGAAATACATGCCGACCAGCAGCCCGGACAGCCCGCCCAGCGCCGAAGCGATCGCAAATACCGTCCGGTTCACCGCGTCGGTGTCCACCCCCATCTGCCGCGCCGCATCGCGGTCCTGCGCGGTCGCCCGCACCGCCCATCCAAGCTTGGTGAAACGCAGGAAACCGAACAGCACCATGGCGCTGCTGATTCCAATAGCGGCAATCAGCAGATCTAGCGCGCCAACGGTCCCTCCCCCTACCTGCAAACGCCAATCCGGCAGTGGTGACGGCAGCGCGCGCGGGTCCGGTGTGAACACAATCTGCAGCACTTGATCCAGCACCAGGGCTATTCCTATCGTAGCCAGCAGAGGTGCTATGCGCGCGGTTCCCGACAATGGACGCAGCCCGATGCGCTCGATGGCGATCCCAAGCAGCGCACACGCCACAACCACAATCAGCATCGTCACGATCAGCGGCGTATGCAGCAGCGTGGCACACGTCCAGCCCACGTAGGCACCGACCGCATAGACCGATCCATGCGCAAAATTGATCAAGTGCGACACGCCGAAGATCAGTGCCAGCCCGACCGCCAGCAGCGCATAGATGTTACCGATGATGAGGCCGTTGACGGTGTAGTCGAGGAACGAATGCATCAGACCATGATCGCTTCAGATTGAGTCAACTCAGGTATTTGATCATGGCGCCAAAACACACAGAAACTCACTCCCACAGCGCATACTGCCACGGGCGCTCACTTTCCGGCCGATTGCGGTGTACGATGCCTGGCGAAACCCATCATCAGGCGCGGCTGCCGTCCCACACGTTGAACTTGCCGCCCTTCACCAGCAGAAGCTGGTAATTAGCGCCCTGCACCCGGCGTGTCTCTGGATTGAACGTCACCTTGCCATAGATCACGCTCGGGACGTCGTGGATCTCCATCAACCCGGTCTGCATGGCCTCACGCGTAGTACCATAACGGTCGCATAGGGCGGCGAACAGCATCATCGTGTCATACGCCCCGGCGCAGAAACTGTCAGGTTCGGTGTCGTACTTGGCGCGGAATATCTTAACGAATTCCTGCACTTCCGGGCGCGGATCGCCGGGGAAGAAGGTCGACATCACGAAGTCACCCTCGACGCCGGCCCCACCAAGCTCGATGAACTTCGGCGAGTAGTTGGAGGTGCCCGCCAGGATCGGCAGCGCCAAGCCCGTATCCCGAGCCTGCCGGCTGATCAGCGCACCGTCGGCGTAATAGGACAGCAGCACCAGTCCGTCCGGCTTGCTGTCACGCGCCCGCACCAGCGTTGGGCGGAAATCCTGTTCCGCCGACAGGTAGCCCTCGATCGCCGCGACCTCCATCCCCAGACCGGCCGCTGCCTTTACGAATGCATCCTTCGCGGTGCGGCCCCAATCCGTGTTCAGGTGCAGCACCGCCGGCCGCTTGAAGTTAAGCTTGGATGCGAACTCGGCCAGATGCGGCTGCTCTTCCGCCTGGTTGGTGGAGTTGGACCACATGTGGTCGCCTCCCTTGGTGAAATCGGGGTGCGAGTTGGTAAACCCGAATTGCACAAGTTTGGCCCGTTGGTAGATGGGTGAGGCAGCCATCGACGCGGGGGACGAGAAATCCCCAAGTTCAATGATGATCCGAGGATCGGCGACGAATTTCTGAGCTACGGCAACCGACTGCCGGGGATCGGACTGGCTATCCTGGAAGTCATACTCGATCAGCCGCCCCTTCACCCCGCCTGCCTTGTTGATGCTGTCCAGCGCCAGGTCGAAGCCGCGCTTCCATTGTGCGCCGTATTGCGCATTGGGTCCGGTCAGGGGACCGCTGACGCCGGCGACGATGGGATCAGCCGCCCGCGTGCCACCCGCGCGCAGCATGGCGGGCAGCGCGGCGGCGGCGAGCAAGGTGCGGCGAGCGAGCGGCATAGCGGCCTCCAGTGTTTCCGAACTCAATTTGCTGCAACACCCAGCCCGCTGCAACGCTCAATCTGCTGCAGCGCAACGAGGCCAGCGTGATCAATCGGGGACGACCCAACCGCACGTTCCAACCTCCAGGGCCAGTGCTGGGGTAAGCGGCGTCGCCTATGCCTTCCAAACAGTGAACCGCCCATCCCTCACCACGAGATCGACGGAAGACGGCGCGCTCACGCGTCGTGTTGCCGGATCAAAGGTCACGCTGCCGAACAGCACGCTGGGCACATCGTGTACCTTTCCGAGCCCGTCATGGATCGCTTGCCGGTCGGCGCCGAACTGCTTCATTACGGTCGCCGCGACCACCATCGCGTCATAGGCTCGGGCGTTATAGCTGCCGGGATCAGCCCCAAACATTGCGCGGTAGCCTGTAACGAAACGACGCACAACCGGACGCGGGTCCTCGGGGAAGAAGTTGGCATTGGTATAGACGCCTTCCACCGCCGCGCCGCCCAGTTCCAGAAATTTCGGCGAGTAGACCGACCCGGTTGCCACGACGGGCTGAGCCAGGCCCATCGCTCGGGCCTGGCGAACCACCTGGGCTCCATCAGGATAATATGCGATCAGCACCAGGGCGTCTGGTCCGGCGTCGCGCACCCGCACCAGTGTCGAGCGGAAATCCTGTTCGGCCGGCAGATAACCCTCGGAAGCGACCACCTCGGCGCCCCGCTCCGCTGCCGCACGAAGGAAGATGTCCTTGCTGGTGCGTCCCCAGTCGCCGTTGATGAACACCACTGCCAGCTTGCGAAAGCCGAGCTTGTGAATGGCGTAGTCCGCCAGGATCGGCATGTCGTCCGCCTGGTTCGGAGCGTTGGACCACATGTAGTCCCCGCCCTTGGTGAAATCCGGGTGGGAGTTGGTGAAGCCGAACTGCACAAGCCGGCCACGCTGGTAGATCGGCGAGGCCGCCATCGACGCGGCGGATGAGAAGTCCCCGAGTTCCATCACCACGCGCGGGTCGCCGACGAAGCGCTGCGCGACCGAAACCGACTGGCGTGGGTCTGACTGGGTGTCCTGGAAGTCTGTCGCCAACGTCCGCCCGCCGATACCGCCCGCTTCATTGACCTCCGCAATCGCGAGGTCGAAGCCACGCTTCCAATCGGCCCCATACTGCGCGTATTGCCCGGTAAGCGGTCCACTGACGCCGATAATCACCGGATCCGCCGCCGCTCTCGCGACGAAGGGTGTCCAGGCTGCCGCGCCCAGCAACAGGCGGCGTGTAATCATGCGGCGCTTTCCCTCTCTGTCAGGCGACAACGGACCGGACCCAGGCGCAAGCCTCGTCCATCGCTTCTCCTGCCCGATCCACCACACCGGGCCAGAAGAAGAATCCGTGGTTCATACCGTCCCAGCGTTTCATCTCGGTCGGCACGCCGGCCTGAAGCAGCCGGTCGGCATAGTATTCGCCCTCATCACGTAGTGGGTCATATTCCGCGGTGACGACCAGCGCGGGCGGCAACCGTGTCAGGTCTGCCGCGCGGAACGGGCTGGCATGCGGATGGCTTCCGTGCGACGGATCAGCCAGGTAATGGTCCCAGAACCAGATCATGCCGGCACGTGTCAGCCCGTACCCTTCCGCGTTCTCCATCATCGAGGGCGTGCCCGGCTGATAATAATCCGTCACCGGATAGATCAGCACCTGTCCCCCCAACGTCGGGCCGCCCTCATCGCGAATGCGCAGTGCGGTGACCGCCGCGAGATTGGCTCCGGCGCTGTCGCCGCAAACGACTATCCGGCCGGGGTCAGCACCCAACGCGGCCGCATTCGCCGCCGCCCAGCGTGTCGCTGCGAGGCAGTCGTCCGTCGCGGCGGGGAATTTGGCTTCCGGAGCGAGGCGGTAATCCACCGACACCACCACGCAACCCGTGCCCGCGCAAAGATTCCGGCAAATCCCATCATGCGTATCCAAGCTGCAAACGACGAAACCGCTGCCGTGGAAGTACACCATCAGCGGAAACGGGCCTTCGCCCAGAGGTGTGTAAATCCGTAAGCCTAACGAGCCGCCCGGCCCCTGCATGTCGCGGTTGACCACGCCGGCGACCTCGGGCCTGCGCAGGCCCGGAAAATCCCGGGCGGCGAACTGCGCCCTGGCTTCCGCCACGGACAGCGTATGCAATTCGGGCAACGCCGCGCGCAGATTGAGCAGCGTCTGGATCTGGGGATCGACCGGCATGTCACGCTCCCTCGAACAAGACGAGCGGATCCACGTCGCAACCGAGGGATACGACGACACCTGCACGCTGCCGGGCCTGAGTGGTGATGCGGCAAGCGGACGCCCGAGTGTCGAGCGCTGGGCGGCAGACCCGCAAGCTGCGTGGACCGGCGTTAAAGACGATGTCGGCGTTATGCACGGAAGGCCTCCCCCACGGAATATTCAGACCACTATGCTCGGGCGCGAAGTGGATTTGAAGAGCGCCCCCGATGCTCCTACGCTTGGGTCATGCCGTCCGAGACAACCCGCCCTGCCCCGACTTTCGTTCCCGCCGCCCCTAATCTCTTCCTGACCGTCTTTCCTTCCATCATGCTGCCGATGTTTCTGGCGGCCGTGGACCAGACGATCGTCGCTACCGCGCTTCCCGCCATCGCCGGATCGTTGGGCGACGTGGAGCGGGTGTCGTGGATCGTCGTATCCTACCTGGTCGCCAACACCATCGCCGCGCCGGTCTACGGCCGGTTAGGAGACGTCATTGGCCGCAAGAAGATGATGTTCGTCGCATTGGCGGTGTTTATTGTCGCATCCGTCCTGTGCGCCCTGTCCGGCTCAATCCTGATGCTGACCGCTTCCCGCCTGCTGCAGGGCGCCGGCGGAGGTGGCCTGATGACCCTGTCGCAGGCGTTGATCGCGGAATCGGTACCACCTCGGCAGCGCGGCAAATACCAGGGATACCTATCAGGGATGTATGCCTCTGCCGCCACCTTCGGGCCGGTAGCCGGCGGCTATCTCACCGAGCATTTTGGTTGGCACTCAGTGTTTCTGGTGAACGTGCCACTGGGGGCACTCGCCGCGGTCCTGGTAATGCGCCTACCGCCTCACCCGAGCGGCGGCGGACGAGTGCAGTTTGACGTCTGGGGCACCGTGCTGTTCGCCGGCTTCATCGCTCCGGTGCTGCTGGCCATGGAGAAGGCCCAGCATATCGAGCTTCAGGCCGCGCCGGCGGTGGTCGGGCTGCTGCTGATCGCGGGGCTCTCGCTGGTGCTGCTGATCCGCCAGGAGAAGCGAGCCAGGGCCCCGCTGTTGCCGATCCAACTGTTCCGCCAGGCCGGCATCTGGCGGACCGACACAATGGCGGCTTGCGTGGCAGCACAAACAGTGTCGCTGGTTTCGTTTCTACCAATGTATCTACAGGTGGTGCGTGGCGCGAGCACGGGCCACTCGGGCGTGCTGCTGTTGCCGCTGACCCTGGGCATCGCGACGGGGTCCTTCCTCTGTGGCCGGTTGATCGCCGCGACAGGGCGGACGGCGATATTGCCATCGGTGGGGCTTGCGGTGAGCGCCTTCCTGTTGTTGTCGCTTGCCGCGTTCGCGCCGCATCTGACAACCGGCACCATCGTCGCGATGCTCGCGGTGGCTTCATTCTGTTCGGGAATGGCGATGCCGGTGGTGCAGATGACGGTACAGACCGTGGCGGGGCCTCGATACCTGGGCGCGGCCGCGGCGTCGGTTCAGTTCTCCCGGTCGGTCGGTGCGTCGTTCGGAACGGCCCTTGTCGGCGCGGTGCTCTTCGCGGTGCTCGCCGCCCACGATACGGCAACCGCGGCCATGTTCGCGGGCCTGGTGCAACAAGGTCCTCACGCACTGGACGTTCTGTCCGCGGCACAGCAACTCGTTGTTCGGGCGGAAATCGCCGACGCGTTCCGTGCCGCCTTCCTGACGATCGGATGCTTCACGACGATCGGGATGCTGTTCGCGTGGTGGCTGCCGGTGCGCCGGATATAGTTGTTGGCCGACCGTGGCATCCTGCGTCACGGCGCGAACCGCCGCCCCACCTGCGTTAGAAATAGTGCCAGAAGTTGGAAGCCCGCGCCTCTTCCGGGCCGCCATCGAACACGATCTGGCCGCTGTTCATGATGATGACCCGATCAGCTATTTTCATTGCCGCCGCCACGTTCTGCTCGACCAGCACCGCGGTCATCGCATGCGATTTGCAGACCTCCCTGACCTGCTGGAACATCCGTTCCACCAGATTAGGTGCCAGGCCGATCGAGGGTTCATCAAGCATCAGGCAACGCGGCGTTCCCAGGATCGCCAGCGACAACGCCAGCATCTGCTGCTGCCCGCCGCTCATGCTGCCCGCTCGCGTCGTCCGCCGCTCCTGTAGCACCGGGAACAGCTTGTACACATCCGGGATGTCGAACATCGCACCTTGGCCGACGTTGCGCGCCGCCACCACGTCGATATTTTCCGCAACGGTCAGATCCGGGAAAATGCCGCGTCCTTCCGGCAATAAACGCAGGCCAAGCGCAACCCGATCCGCCACGCTCAGCCGATCGATACGGTTGCCATCGAACAGTACCTCCCCCGCGTTCGGACGCAGCACGCCCATGATCGATTTCAACGTGGTTGTCTTGCCGGCACCATTGTGCCCGAGGAAGGCCAATATCTGACCCGGTTCCAAGGCAAATGACACGCCCGATATTACGGTCTTGGACCCGTAGCCGGCCTCCAGGCCAGTCAGACGCAACACCATCAGAGCGCACCGCCGAAATAGATCTCCGCCAGCGCGGGATCGTTCACGATCGCCTCGGGCGAACCTTGCGCCATCAGATGACCTTGATGCAGAAACAGAACGTCGTCGGCGATCTTCTGCACCACGCGCGTATTGTGCTCCACCACAAGCAGTGTCTTGCCATCATCCTGCAGGCGCCGAAGCAGCGCCATCACACCATCCAACGCCCCGGCGGACAGCCCGGACGCAGGTTCGTCCAGCAGCAGCAATTCCGCGCCCGTCGCCAGGACACGGGCAATAATGAGCAACTTCTGCTCGCCGTATGATAGGTTGCGCACGAAATCACCTGCCCGGGCCGAAAGACCCACGCGGTCCAGGATCGCCCGAGCCTCGTCGCGGCGCCGCCGCTGCGCGGCAGCAACGTGGAACGGGCGGAAAATGGCCGCAACGGGTTCCTCCCCGGTTTGGCCCGGCAAGCTGGCGAGGACGTTGTCAACCGCGGTCAAATCCACGAACAGCCGCAGGTTCTGAAATGTTCGGGCGATGCCGGCGGCGACGATCGTCTGGGGTTTCCAGCCATCCAGTGTCTGGCCCTTGAAGCTGACCGACCCGGTGTTCGGGCGTAAGAAGCCGGTGATCACATTGAAGATTGTGGTCTTCCCAGCGCCATTGGGGCCGACCAGGCAGGTAATCCGCCCCTGCTGAACAGTAAAACTGCAGTCGTTCAGCGCCTTCAGCCCGCCGAAGCTTACCTCCACCGCCGTCGCCTGTAGATAGGGCGTCATAGCTTTTCTCCCGCCAGGCCCTGCGGACGGAACAGCATGAAGACAATCAGCAGCACGCCATAGATCAACTGCCGCGCCGCCGCGGCGATCGTCGTCGGGATATCCACCAGGGTCAGGATCTGCGGCAAGGCCAGCAGCAGGAACGGTCCGACAATCGATCCCGCCAATGTGCGCGCGCCGCCTACAACGACCATGGTCAGCAACAGGATCGAGGCATCGAGGTCGAACGAGGAGGGATCAATAAAGCTGAGGAACGTTGCGTAGAGGCCTCCCGCGGTCCCGGCGAACGCACCCGCCAACGCGGCGGCGGAGACCTTTGCCCGCAACACGCTCTTTCCGGCGGCGGCGACCGCGAGTTCGTCCTCGCGGATGGCCCGTAGCAAGCGGCCGAATGGCGCCCGCATTACCAACCAGAAGATCAAGCACCCCAATGCCATGCCGCCGGCGCAAAGCACGACCACCTGCCAGCTTTCTTCCAGCGCCTTGCCGGCAAGATCAGGCGGCGGAATTCCCGGCAATCCGTTGGCGCCGCCGGTCCCGTCCGTCCAGTTGGTAAAAACCGCCGTCGCGAGCAACTGGATGCCGAACGACGTAACCACGAAATAGTCGCCCGATACCCGCAATGCGGGCAATGTCACCAGAATATTCAGGGCTATGCAGCATGAAGCAGCGATAGCCAGCGCCGGCAGGAACGACATCACATCGTTCATCAACATAAATGCCACGATATAGGCGCCGACGCCGAACACCGCTGCCTGTGAGACGGAGAATATTCCGGCGATCCCCACCAGCAGGTTGGTGGACAAACCGAGCAGGACGTAGATCGAGGCGAGGGCGATGTAGCTGAACCAGAAATCCATCAATCACCCGTTGTCTGATCGCATGATCCACGTGTCGGGACAGCCCCGTCCAGCCCGATCATGCTCAACGCGCCGCCGCGAACAAGCCCGTTGGCCGGAACAGCATGAATATGACAAAGATGAAGAAGGTAACGCCGATGCTCCACTCGCCGGGGATGAACAACAGTGACATGTTCTGCAGTTCGGCGATGACGATAGCCAATACGAAAGCGCCCGTTATGCTGCCAACGCCGCCGGCGATCATCGCGATCGTTGCGGTCAACAGCGGCGTAACCCCGTTATACGGTTGCAATCCAAAATCCAGCGGCACCAGGATCCCCGGCAAGCACACCAGGGCTGACGCGATCGCCACCACATAGACATGTACACGGCGTGGACGCAGCCGCGTAATCTCCGCCAGGAAAGGATTGGATGCCACCGCGCGGATTTGCTTGCCCAGTATAGTTCCGTGCGAAAACCACATCACCCCGGAATAGGCTACGAGGCTCAGCAGCACAGTCAGGATTTGTGTCGCCGTCAGCCGGACGTTGCCTCCCAGATGGAAGACCTCAGACCCCCAGGGCAAGTTAAACCGCAAAATGTTCGCCGTATACACCGCCGCCAGGATGTTCTGGATCACCGCCAGCGCCCCCAGCGAGGCGATCAGCACCACCAGGTGCGTCGCGCGTCGGCGTTCCAGGCGAGCATACAGCACCCCCTGGATCAGTGCGCCCAGCAACGTGCAGGCCGCGATGGCGGCTAGAAACGCAACCGCCGGCGGGAACCCATGGCCCAGCATTGACCATGCAACGTAGCCACCCATCGTGTACACGCCGGCATGGGCGACGTGAAAGATCTTGGTCGTGGCGTAAATGAATGAAAAGCTAACAGCGACGATCCCCAGCGCACAGCCGGTCACGATCCCATTGCACAACAACTGCAGCGCGAGCATCGCGTCGGCCCATTCAGTCGCTGCTCATCTGCTTGATGGTGACGTCCTTGCCACCCTTCATCATATTTATATCGAGGGGAACGGTGGCGGTGTTGCTTTTGAACTCCAGCGGGATAAGGCCCTGGAACTTGCGGATCTTGAACAGCATGTCGTGCATGCTCTCGCCAGTCAGCGGTGTCCCCTCCGTAAGCAGACGGTCAGTAACCGCAAGAACGATCTGTGTCGCATTGTAGTACTGACGAACAAAGAACTCCATGTCCACGCCGAACTTCGCCTTGAACTCCGCCGCCAGTTCGGGGGGAGCGTCAATGCGAACCTGCGTGTGAACGAACCCTTCGGAAGCGGGATCAGCGATGGTATCGGGATCTGCAAAAAATGTTGTACCGGCGACTGAGAAATTCAGTCCAAGCTGGCGGTACTGCTGCGCCATTTGCAGCAAGCCGGCGGTGATCGACACCAGCATTACCTGGGGCTTGGCATCCGCCAGCTTCAGCAACGCCGGACGGAAGTCCGTCTGTCCAAACTGCGTTGGCTCCTGCGACAGGACGGTGCCACCCGCTTCGGGGAAATATTTGACGAAGTCATCACGCCCGGCAATCCCCGCCGCGTCGTTCTCGAACAGGATCGCGCCCTGCTTTTTGCCTTCGCCGATCAGGTATTTGGAGATGACTTTGACCTCATCACCGATAGTGGGCAATGTATTGACCAGATAAGGCGAGGCGGTGGCCAGCTTATCGGCTTGCGCACCGGCGTTCACAAGCAGGATCTTCTTGCGCGTGGCAAGCGGCGCCATAGCCAATGACGGCCCAGAGTAGGCGCTGAAGATCAGCGGCACCTTCTGTAGATCGGCCAGCTTGTTGAAGCTCAGAATCGACTGGTCGGGCTTTGCCTGGTTATCTTCAAACAGGATTTCGATCTTGTTGCCATGCACGCCGCCGGCGGCGTTGGCCTTTTCCACCGCGAACTGAATACCGCGCATCTGCTGCGTGCCGATCATCGCTCCCGGTCCCGTCAGCGGCAGGATGGCACCGAACCGGATAGTGTCTGCACGTGCCGTGGTTACAGCTAGCATGATCGCTAGGATTGCAATCCCTTGGCGAAAAGGCTGGCGCATGGTCGTTTTCCCCGGTTGATTGACGGCAGGCTTTATGCGGGCGGCGGTGACCCGTCAAGGCACGCCGATGCCAGCGGGGGTGGTGTCAAGCGGGCGGTTGCGGCCCGGCGCCTGCCCTATTAGCCTTGGGACTGGAAACGCGGTTTAACGGGAACGTCTGGATCATGAGCAAGCACGTCGTGGCGACCGTTGGCGAAATTCCGCCGGGTCAGCGGAAACTGGTGACAATCCGCGGACGGCAGATCGCCGTATTCAATCTCGGTGGCGAGTTCTTCGGCTTGTTCAACAGGTGCCCGCACCAAGGCGGACCGATGTGTGAAGGCATACTCACCGGACTGATAGAATCTGACCAACCAGGCGATTATCGCTATTCACGTAAAGGCGAAATCCTGCGCTGCCCATGGCACGGCTGGGAATTCGATGTCCGCACCGGCCAGAGCTTCTGCGATCCATCCAAGATCAGCATCCGCAGCTATCCGGTGGAGGTCGCCGAGGGCCAGCGGGTCGTTCAAGGGCCATATGTGGCCGAAACTATTCCTGTGACGATCGAGGAACAATACATCGTCGTCGAAATGTAAGCGGCCACGGCCTGGCGCGATCCGGTCACGTACACCGTTTATCCAGAAGACTGGCACAGCTCGCTACCGGCTGGTGGGGCCAGGCGTCGTCGTGCCGATGCTCGGGTCAAGCCCGCGGTGCTGTGCGCTCAGCCGGATGCGGCAGTCTGCGTAGTCGTGGCTGCCAAATACCAATCCGTACGATCGGCATTGTCTATCATCGACATCAGCGAACTCCCTTGGGTCTCCGCGACGCACGGCAGCAGGACCTGTATCAACCGGTGCGGCATAAGGACCAGTAGCGGACGGAGCTATAGCGGGATCTCTGGCAACCGGACTTACGGCAGGTGGTTCGGGGGTGCCGGACATACAGGCGCCGCGGTAGTTGCCCCCCGTACAATCAGTGTAGTCGTGGGAGCACGCGCCCAGTGCGGCTATGCTTAAAATCACCCAAACCGCCTTCAAGTTCACGATCTACTCCTGGCCACCGACGCCACATGGGCAGACGCAACAACTGCTCACCACACCCAAGGCACGAGACGGAAGCGCACCCGGGCGGCGTACTCTCGATAGCCGGCCAACCCATCTATCAGCAGCGCCTCCTCGCCAAGCGCTCGGGCCGCCAGCAGTAGCACGGCAATGGGCACGCCCAGCAGGCCCCAGAACGAACCCAGGAGCAAAGGCATTCCAATCATCAGAAGCAAAGCGTACGCATACATTGGATGACGAACAACTGCATAGGGGCCGGTGGAGATGACAGTCTGGTCACGCTCACGCTGCAGCCGGATTGTGACGGCGGCAAAGGTGTTGGCGCGCAGGACCAGGACCCAACCGTAGAAGGCTCCTGCAATCAGTGCCGCGCCGACTGCCTGAGCCCATGAAGGCACATGTGACCAGCCGAAGTGGCGCGCATCCAGCGCCATGAAGACAATCCAGACACAAAAGAACAGTCCTATGGCGAGCATGATGAAGCGGTCGCTCGGTTTTTGATCAGCGCTGATCGGCGACTTCATTCTCTCAGCCAAAAGCTCAGGATTTGTTCTCATCAACCATATGCCCATCGCTTGGCTGCATGCGGCAAACATGATCAGAAAGATCCACGCCGCCGGCCACGCAAAGGTTCCAGCCGGCAGGAATAACAGAAGGCAGAGCAAACAGATCGAAACGAGACTTTGAACAATGCCCTTCAGCATCGCGACTGAATGCTCCAATCAGGTCATATAGCCGGGGGCTTTCCACGTGACGTCGAGTGCAGGCGGCGCCTACTCCGCCGCCTTGAGCTTGTCCTGTGTCTTCGTTTCGAAGTCGGTGGCATCATGCCGCTCGTGCAGTTGACTGGACGGCTCGCCATTCACCCGGTTGACCATGCGTCCGCGCTTCGCGGCTGGCCGATCGCCGATGGTGTCCGCCCACCGCTGCACGTTCTTGTAGTCCTGCACCTGCAGGAACTCCGACGCGCCATACAGCCAGCCCTTCACCAGCCCGCCGTACCAGGGCCAAACCGCGATATCGGCGATCGTGTAGTCGCTGCCAATCAGATACTCATTTTCCGCGAGCCGCTTGTCGAGCACATCGAGTTGGCGCTTTGCCTCCATCGCAAACCGGTCAATGGCATATTCGATCTTCGTCGGCGCGTAGGCGTAGAAGTGACCGAAGCCCCCACCCAGATACGGAGCGCTTCCCATCTGCCAGAACAACCAGGACAGACATTCCGCACGCTTGCCCGCCTCGGTCGGCAGGAACGCTTTGAATTTCTCCGCAAGGTACAGCAGGATAGCACCGGACTCAAAGACCCGGATCGGCGTGGGGCCGCTTCGGTCCATGAGAGCGGGGATCTTGGAGTTCGGGTTTACCGCCACGAAGCCGCTGCCAAACTGATCGCCGTCCCCGATCCTGATCAGCCAGGCGTCATACTCCGCCCCGCTATGGCCGAGCGCCAGCAGCTCTTCGAGCATCACTGTGACCTTGACGCCGTTTGGGGTCCCCAATGAATAGAGCTGGAGCGGATGGCGGCCGACCGGCAACTCCTTGTCGTGCGTAGCCCCTGAGATAGGCCGGTTGATATTCGCGAACCGGCCCCCATTAGACTTGTTCCACGTCCAGACGCTCGGCGGAATGTAGTCAGGCGTGTCGGTCATGTGCAAACTCCGATCGTTGGGCGAAGTATACGCCTGTGACATGCGATCGCCAATTCGCTCCGCCTCCTCACGTAAGCCGACTCCCGCCAGCGGTTCGAAGTACCCGCACGCTTGCGCATTTGCCTCCGATTATCGATACTCTTGTAAGGCAGGTTGCTCGGTCCGGCTCCATTCGCTGTGATCGCTGGAGAGGCGGGTCGTTAGCGGCCCAGTCAACAGGAGACAATAATTGAGCTCTGCGACATTGGAGAAGGCTGAGACTGGGAGCCGCATCCCGATCATCGATGTGGGGCCGTTCCTGGCGGGTGCTCCCGGCGCGGCGGATGCGCTTGCGGAAGATGTCGTCCAAACCTGTTTAGACACCGGCTTCTTGGTGATAACCAACCACGGCGTGCCGCAGTCGATCATCGACAGCGCATTCGAAACGGCAGCGTCTTTCTTCGCACTGGACGAGGCAAGCAAGCTCGCTCTGAGGGTCGGAAAGGAGAACATTGGTTATCTGCCGTATGGCGGTCAGACGGTCCGAACTTCGACCGTACACAAGAACACCAAGCCAAATTACAGTGAGTCCTTTTATATCACGACGCCCGATCCTGATCCGACGAAGGGCGAGCCTGATCACGATCGCAATCGATGGCCGACGGGGATGAGCGAATTCAAGGCCGCGCAGGTGACGTATTTTCAAACCATGCGAGCATTGGCGCACCGGATGTTGCCCGTCTTCGCATTGGCGTTGGATCTGCCGCCGGACTTTTTCGAGGAAGATTTCGTGGGTCCAAGCAGCACGGTGCGGCTGATCGAGTATGCTCCTCAACTAGAGGATGAGACTGACAAGTTCGGTTTCGCACCGCATACAGACGGTAGTTTCATTACGTTCTTGCCGCGCTCTCGGTTCCCCGGCCTCGAGGTGCGCACCAAGTCCGGTGACTGGATCAAGCCGCCAAGCATTCCAGGCACATTGGTGGTAAACACCGGGGAAATGCTGGCGCATTATTCCAATGACCGGTTTGTGCCCACGCCGCACCGCGTATTGAACAGAAGTTCGGACACACGCCATGCAATGCCATTCTTCTACGGCCCGAACCGCCACAGAGTGATCAGCTGTGTTCCAACCTGCGTCAGCGAGACCAATCCGGCGCGCTATAAGCCATCAACGTCGTTTGAACGTAATGCCATCAAGGACAAAATGAATTTTCCTCATCGCCAAGCGTCCGATATCGCAAGCGAAGCCTACTGAGCCCCACTGGTCGCGTCGATCAAGGGCGCGGCCCAGCACCGCACGCGGTGTCTCCGACGAGCGGAACAATGGACGGGAGAGACGGCTGCCCAGCCGGCATGGCCTATCTGGAGGCTATCCGGTGCATAGAAAGTCGTGAACGGCAATGAACGCTCCCTGGGACTCCTTTTTACCCGTTGCTAACGGAGACATCCGCCACGGCGGGTGGTCGGTCGTTCGCAAGATCACCGGCAACCTAGTCCTATTCGGAATGGCGGCGGTGGTGGCATTCTGCCCAGCGGCTTGGGCCGCGGACCGCACGGTTCGGGCGTCGCTCAATACCGAGTTGCAATCGCTTGACCCGGTCTATGCGTCCGTCAATGCAACCCGCGTCTTCTCCTACATGGTCTTTGACACGCTCATAGCGATTGATAATCAGGGCAAGTATCACCCGCAGATGCTCGAAGGCTGGGAGGTCAGTCCCGATCGCATGAGCTATCGGTTCCGGCTGCGGGATGGTCTTGCATGGAGCGACGGGGCACCCGTGACCGCGGAAGACTGCGTTGCATCGATCCAGAGATGGGCGAAGCGGGAGTTGTTTGGCGGCCAACTGACAGACGCCACGCGGGATTTCCAGGTCGTCGATACGAAAACGTTCGATCTGCACCTCAATCGGCCGTTTGCATTCGTTATTGAGGCGCTGGGCAAACCTGGCATCATTGTTCCAGTCATGATGCCCGCCAGGCTTGCCAGGCTTGATGCTACCAAGCCGGTGCCGGAGGTTGTGGGTTCAGGACCATTCCTGTTTCGCCGGAACGAATGGCGTCTCGGCGAGCGGGCAATTTTCGATCGCAACCCGAACTATCATCCACGCTCCGAACCGCCGGATGGTCTGTCCGGCGGTAAGGTGGTGCATGTCGATCGTGTCGATCTTGTCAGCATGCCAGACCAAGCGACCCGGGTTGCTGCCCTGCAGACCGGCGAACTTGACCTGCTGGAGGTGGTGCCTTTCGATTTCATCGACGTGCTGCGGAAGGATCCGAACATAACCGTCACCACACAGCAGGGCGTTCAGCAGATGATGGATGTCATCAGCATCAATCACCTGCAGCCTCCGTTCAGTAATGTGCTGATGCGGCGCGCGCTGCAGGCAGCGGTCGGCCAGGCGGACGTCATGGCCGCCTATGGCCTGCCGAAGAGCATGTATAAAACCCAGTGCCTGTCGATCTACATGTGTGATGCTCCCGGGACCACCGACGCCGGCGTCGAAGTTTATAAGTCCGCGGGAATTGAGCACGCCAAGGCGCTGCTGAAGGAAGCCGGCTACAACAATGAAAAGGTTGTGTTTCTGCATGCCGCGACATCGGCGTTGCTGGACCCGGTCGGTCTTGTCGTCGCGGACCAGATGCGGCAAGCCGGTTTCAATGTCGATTTCCGCACGTCCGACTATGCGACCGTTGCCGAACGGCGCCGTAGCCGGGCCCCTGTCGAGAATGGGGGCTGGAGCGTGGCTCCGATTGTCTGGAACGGGATCGACCTGGTGAATCCGCTTTCAGACCCCACTGTTTCGAACAACTGCACCGAGAACTATCCAGGCTGGTACTGCGATTCGAAGCTGACGCACCTGCTAAGGAAATATTCCGAAACCGATGACCCCGTTCAGCGCAGGCAGCTTGAGGCTCAGATTTCAGGCGGAGTTCCATAGTAACGTCAATCTGGTTCTGGCCGGACAATTCTCGGCGCCCATGGCTTATCGGTCGAGTCTTCAGGGGGTAGTGCCGTTTGGCTTTCCTGTGTTCTGGAACATGGAGCGCAAGTAGAAAACTCAGTGGGCACGCCGGCTCCTGGCAAACAAACGGAGGAACGTATGGCGCGTTTGGAAGGTAAAGTCGCCGTTGTTACCGGCGCTGCACATGGTATCGGCGCGGCGATAGCCGAGCGCTTCAGTGAGGAAGGCGCCGCTCTGATCTTGCTGGATATGGACGGTGACGGACTGAAGCACACTGCCGACGCCATCGCTGTAGGCGGCAACCGCCCTCTTACGGTGACGCTGGATGTGACCGAGGAGCAACCTGTCGACGATGCGTTCGCTCAGATCGTCGCGGCACATGGCCGAATAGATATACTGGTCAACGACGTCGGCGGCTCGCGCAATATGAAGCTGTGGGAGATGACCGCCGATGCATGGGATTTCACCATCAAGCTAAATTTGCGCTCGGCCTTTTTGTGTACGCGGGCGGCCTTGCGTACCATGATGCCTCAGCGTTCGGGGGCAATCATCTGCATGTCGTCCGGATCGCGAGAGGGGACGCCATGGACCGCCCTGTCCTCGGGAGGGGCGGCATATTCGGCGGCGAAGGCCGGCATCCACGGGTTCATTCGGGACGCCGCAATGGAACTGGCGGACTACGGAATCCGGATCAATGCGGTGGCACCCGGCCCCATCGAGACGGACCGCACACGAGCGACGTTCCAGATGCTGCGCCAGACCAGCGAGTACAGCCCACACATCCTGGTGCCGATGCGCCGCCTGGGGCAGCCACGAGAAATTGCCGACGCGGCACTCTATCTGGCGTCGGACGAGGCGTCGTATGTTACCGGAACAACATTGCCCGTGGCCGGCGGCCGCTAATTCGGAGCACACCATGACCGGCAACACGGCTCGAGATTGCAGATCAGTGATCGTGACCGGGGGCAGCGGAATGATCGGCCGCGCAACCGTAGAACGTTTGGCTGCTTCGGGATGCGATGTCCTCGCGGTTGACGTGAACGCTGTATCGCTGGCGGAACTTGAGAAGGCGTCCAGCAGTGGCGGACGGATATCGACATATGTTGCTGATGTGACCGACCCTGACCAGGTGAGAGCGGCGACTGATAAAGCCCGCGAACTTTTTGGAACGATAGATGCGCTGGTAAATATCGCCGGCGGGGCCGGACCAACACAGGCAATCGAGATCGAATCCATTGATCCGGGCGTCTGGGATCATGTCATCGCCCTCAATGTCAGAAGTACCTTTTTGTTTTGCCAGGCAGTCGTGCCTTTGATGCGGCGGGAGGGCTTCGGCCGGATCGTGGTGCTGTCCTCGATTGCCGCGCGAGGGTCCAAAGGACCACCGACAACGGTCACGGCTCGGCTACCTTATGCCACGGCGAAAGCCGCGCTGATCGGCTTTACGGCGCAACTGGCCAAAGACGTTGCCGCTGACGGGATAACAGTCAATGCCTTGGCTCCGGGACTGATACTTGGTGATGCGGGCACCCGGATCCGGGACCGGTTTGATCTCTTGTCGAATCAGGCGCGCTCCGGGATGCTCGACGCGATTCCGGCAGGTCGTTCCGGCACCGGTGAGGACGTCGCCGCCCTGGTTATGTTCCTCCTGTCAGGAGGAGCAGGGTTTATTACCGGCGCAACGATCCCGGTCGATGGCGGGGCCTGAACAGTCGTGGCGCTAATCTGACGTCCAACGCTTCCCCATTGGCATCTACTGCCGGAACCCCGTAAACAAGGGGACGAGCAAATAGCGAAAGCGACGCCATGGCGGATTTGCAGAAGCTGCTTTTCGAAACCGCGGCCAAAATCAGCGACAGGGAGATTTTGGCCACGGCTCGACTAAACGCTAGGGTGAAGGCATTCGCGGGCCGCGAACTTTCTGATGACGTCTCAGAGCGGGTAAATGCAGCGGTCACGGAGGAAGTCGATCTCCTCATCGCGGAAGGCATACTGAGGGAAAGGCCGGACTGGCTTGCTGTCGTCTTTCGCCGACGCCTATACGTGGCGTTCGGCAGCGGCGCGGTGCAGCAACTCAGTCGTGAGCTCAAGCAAATGGGTGCCGTGTAACAGTTGCAAGGCCGGCCTAAGCGCGTCGCCCACCTATGCTCCTGGTCCACACTGGTCGTCCGATCATTCCAGCAACATCGCCGCGACCTGCTCGAGGTGGCGGATGCGAGCGTACATCTTCATTGCCGAGTTCAAGCTGTATTCGTGTGCGGCCACATCGCTGCCCCAGCAGCACTCGCGCACCACGATGGATGTGAGGTCAAGATTGAAGGCCTCACGGACGCTCGTCTCGACGCCGCGATTGGTAGCGCCCCCGCCTATAATGATCACATCACGCCGCAGCATATGCAGCAACTCACCAACACCCGTCCCGTAGAACGCGCTGGGACGCCGCTTCAGGAAAACATAATCTTCGGGCTGCGGCGCGATATCCTCGGGAAAGCCCGCCTCTGCCGTGCCCTCCACAGCATTCGTGAGAGGAGGCACGCCGGTCTCCGCCGAAAGATCGGTCGGCAGCATAACTACGTCCGCACCATCAGGGCGACTGACGGGGGTTGTGTAGATTATAGGCACGCCGGCCGCCCGCGCGACCGCGATCATCCGCACCCAGGCGTCCAGCACGGGGCGCATCGCAGCCCGCCGGGGCGGGTCCGACGGCACCAGCGCGCGCCGGCAAACGTCGTAAGCAATCAGCGCAACACGGCGTCGATCGATGCGTTCGGGTCCTGGCATCGCAAACTCCCTCGGTAGACCAGTAGGTACCGCGAGGAACCAGGCTTGGAAAGGGCTGACGAACGGAAACGCGCCCGGCATGTGCCAGCGGGTTGACACCACATCGGGACGAGGTGAACCATCTTGCCTAAGATCATGAGCGCCAGGAGCACTTTTTCCGATTTCGAGCGCCGCAATGCAGGGGGGCTACGTCAATGCTGAAAACAACCAGTAATCTGATACTGCCAACCGCGATCACCGGCTCCTATCCGCGCCCGCTGTGGTTCGACATGAGCCTGAGCGGGCGGTCGTTCAAAGCGGCGCTGGGCGAGTCGCTGTTCCGCGAGCAATACCTCGACGCCGTTGCCGCCGTCATCAACGCGCAGGAGGCAGCGGGCCTGGACATCGTGACCGACGGCGACAGCCGCTTTGACCTCGCCGTAGGCGGCAAATCCTGGTTCTTCTACCCTATCGAACGCCTCGGCGGCGTGCACGGCCATCGCGACACCTCGCGCGGGCTGGATGGGACGCCACGACCTGCGCCCCGGCAAAATCCTTTGGGAGGTGCAGGAAGCCTACCAACCCAGCATCGTGTCGGAAAAACTGACGCGCGGGCCGTGGGAATACACCGCGCTCTGGCAGGTCGCCCAGCGTCTGACCGACCGCCCGGTGAAGTTCGGCGCCATCTGCGCCCCGGCGCTCGCGAGCATGCTGTGGAACGAATTTTACGTCGACGACAAGGCGATGATCCTCGATCTCTGCGACATCATGAATGCCGAGCTTCGGGAACTCGCCGGCTGCCGGCTGTCCGCTGATCCAGGTCGAGGAACCGCCGCATCACGGGCGGTCGCTGCGTCCCGATTGCACCGACGCCGACCTCGAATTCCTCACCGAGGCGTTCAACCGGCAGCTTGTCGGCGTTGACGCGGAGATCTGGGTGCACACCTGCTGGGGCAATCCAAACCAGCAGCGGGTTTATTGGGAAGTGCCAAGCTATGAGCGTGCGATGCCGCATCTGTTGCAGCTCGATGCGGATGTGATCACGTTCGAATGCGCCAGCAGCGACGGCAAGGATCTGCCGCTGTTCGGCAAATACAAGACCGACAAGAAGATCGGCATCGGCGTGGTCAATCATTGCAATACCGTTGTCGAGCCGCCGGAATACGTCGCGAACCTGATCCGCCGCGCGCTGGAGTTCATTCCGCCGGAGCGGCTGGTGATCACCACCGACTGCGGCTTCGGCCGCGAAGGCCTCAGCCGGCGTATCGCCTACTACAAATGCGTCTCGTCTGGTAGAGGGCACCAACATCGTGCGCCGCGAACTCGGCCTTGCCGGAGGCGCGCGTGCGGGCGTCCGACCCGGCACTTTACTTCGCCAATGTCGGCAAGTCCGGCGCATGACATCTATCTGTGATGATCGGGAAGCGCCGCATGATCGCCGCGATCAGCCTGATGCGCCGGTTGGACAACGTCGATCCGGCAGACCTTCCGCCGCCATTGGCTGGACGTGCATGGCCCGCTGGTCTGCAAGTTCGCCGGCTTGCGCCACTACACCCAGTGTCACGTGATCGAGCCGCGTGGCGCACGCGGCAGCACTGCGTATCGACGGCTTCCCGCTGCTGTTCTTCGATAACGATGCTGACCGGCAACGGGCTCATGGATCACCCGAAATGGCAGCCTGCAACATCAACTCCCGGCAGTTCATCGGCGCCGTCTCCCGCGTCATCACCCAACCTGTTGAAATCGTTCCCCGTCCGGACTTCGCCGGCACGATCGGCTTGATCGTCGTGTATCCCGAACGCAGCGATGCAGGCGGTCAGAGAGCCATCTCGAGGATCTGGCGTCGCAGCCGAAACTACGTGGCCTGACGCGGTATCGCGTGCTGGAGCAAGGACCCGCACCGAACAGCACCGTGCCGCATCTGGCAGTCACGGTCGGTTCGATGGCGCAGGCCTGGTTCGACACCATGGCAGACGTTCAAAACGCTCTGGCGGCCCCGAATGAGGCCGGAGCGGCGCGGTTCGTGGTCAAGGAACATCGGTTCATGTAAGCGGCCGCCGCGCTTGACTGAAGGGGCGCACCCGGGTCACTCGCGCCTGAACCCGGAATAAATTGCCTGGCTCATGCTCTCAGATACCTGTTGAACCACGCTAGCGTGTGGTGCCATGCCTCCTTGGCCGCGGCCTCATCGTATCGCGGCGTGGTGTCGTTGTGGAAGCCGTGATTGGCTCCTTTGTAGATGTGACCTTCGTGCGGCACGCCCGCCTGTGTCAGGGCCGCGTCGAAAGCCGGCCATCCGCCGGTTATCCGCTCATCCAAGCCTCCATACTGTGCATTTATCGGCGCCTTGATCTTGGCGTTGTCCGCCGCGCTCGGTTGCACCCCATAGAACGGGACCCCAGCGGAAAGATCGGGCCCCATCCGCACCGCTAGCTGATTGACTATGCCGCCGCCAAAGCAGAAGCCAACGGCGCCGACCTTGCCGGTGCCGTCCGGACGGGATTTCAACCAACGTGCCGCGGCGAGAAAATCCTCACCCATTTTTGCTCGGTCGATCTGGCCAAACATCGCGAGCGCCTTCTCATCATCGCCCGGATAGCCACCTAAGGATGTAAGACCATCCGGCGCGAATGCGATAAAGTTTGCAACCGCCAGCCGTCTCGCGACATCCTCAATATATGGATTGAGGCCTCGGTTTTCGTGAATGACCAGTATCGTGGGCTGTTTGGAAACATTCGCCGGGCGCACAAGATAGCCTTTGATGCTTCCGTTGCCCTGCGGTGACGGCACGGTAGCGGTCTCCGCCGTGATCCGTTTGTCATCCGCCGGAACTTGCAGTGCCCAAGCGTAGTTCGGCTTCAGCATCTGGAATAGGGCCGCCGCTGTCACCCCGCCAACCGCGAATTGCTGAGCACCATCGAAGAACTCTCGGCGGCTGATCCCACCGTGCACGTAACCGTCGAACAGGTTCAGCAGTTCCTGCGGGAAATCCGAAGCCTTCTTGCGTTCCATTGACGTGCCTCCTGACTTTGCTGTTGCCTGACGGTCTGCGCGACCTCATCACGGCATCTCATTCGGGCGCAAGCACCATGGCCCTTTGCCAGCTCAGATCAAAAAGTTCGTCGGTTGCCAGTGCCCATGGCGGGCGGAGAAAGCCAAGCGCTCTCACGTCGTTCGCCCAATATCCAAGTGGTGAGCTTCTGGAATAGGCACCGCCACCGGAAAGGCGGCACAATCGGGTAAGAAGGGATTCAGTCAGCGACGCGATGGTGGCCTTTGCCATGGCCGCATCGAACGGCCCGCTCCCACGTTTTTCAAGTGATCGTAGCCCGCCTTCATAGGCCTGAAGTACCAGCCACGCTTCTCGTTCGGCCATGACCAACTCAACTCGGTCAAAAGCTCTCAATGCCTGTTGGCCGCGCTGCTGCATGCGCTGGCGGATGTAGTTCATTGCAACGTCCACGACGCCGACAATGACCGCCGTGAAGAACATCAGACCGACTCCTGCTCCACCTCCCCGCGGATCACGCTGGTGGCCCGGCCATGCAAGACGAGTTGCCGGAACATTCCTGAAAGTAAACGCGTGACTGTCGGTTGCCGGCATGCCATGGCCGTCCCACTCACTGCGCAGCAAGATCCCGGTCGAGCCGTCCCAGGGGATGCCACGAAAGTCGATAAAGAACCATGCTGGTTCAGCCTCTCCCTCGGGAATTGCAGGCGTAATCATATAGGACGCGATTGATGATCCCGATCCGAAATGCTTTTCCCCGGTAATGTTGTAGTCCAGCTTTTGACCCGGCACCGGCCTTGCCGTAGCACTTGTCTTTCTAATATCTCCGCCACTTCCGGGTTCAGATGAAACCGTCGCCCACCATGCTCCGTCATCGACCACCGTGGCATAGACGTGCTTTTTCTGCTGTTCCCATCCAGCATCGGGAGGATCCGGATCCTTGCCATCGCGCCAGAATGCCAGGACGGTCGGGTGCATGGACAGGCTGAGGGCAAGTGAAGGATCGCCGGTCGCTATGGTTCGGATTGCCTCACACATCGGGCGAATGGATTTCGGTACGCTCTGCCAGAAGCCTCCGTATGCCTCCGGAACGGCCGCGAGATGAAAGCCGATTTTCCGTAAGTCATCGAAGTCCGTCGGATCTAAATGTCTTCGCTGCTGTCGCTCGGTGCGCTGACCCCGGAGCCTCGCGGCGAAGTCACTGACCATCTTCAGCCTCCTGTCGGCGTCTTTCATAACTTCTCCTGCTCACCCATGGATTAAGCCGTTGCAGCTTGGCCGCTGCAAGGCAATCTCGCGGCAAGCCGACCGCGAGGTATTTTGCTCCCGCGGCGCGGTGCGGATTATATTGCTCGCTCCCTATGGAGCAGCGCATGGAAGAGATCATTACGCCCCCCTCGATCGACCGGGCTCTTCACCATCTTCAGGACCTCAGAAAGGCGATCGCGCCCGAGAACAAGGAGCTGGCAGGCCTTGCAAGCGCAGCACAGCGTGCCGTGCTTGAGATTACTTTACGCGAAATAGATGATGCAAGCCGCCGAGCAATGATGCTGACATCCTCTGGTGTCCAGGAGCATGAGGATGGCTCAATGACAGTTAAAGACATATTTGATCAAGTAAGACCACATCTCATAGCCGTGGAAGCCATCGCCAACGCGATTGGTTGGCTACAGCTTTCCGGTTACGTCGTCATCAAGGATCCGCGGCTCGAGGAGAAGGCTTGATCCTTATAGTGGCGGCCCGCACTTCTCCCTGAAAGCAGCCGCGCCCTGTGACGCAGCAAGGGTGGTCGCAGCCCCGGCGGCCACCGGCGGTGCCGGCGCGATTCTTGCGTGACGCGGCCGCTTGTAAGCGTCCGGCGGCGCACGAAGCGATCGGGCGAGCCTCGATTCACCGGCGATGCCATTAGAAATCCCTCTGGTCTTTCAAGCAAAAACCTTCGACGGAAAATATCAGGTCTATCGATCTGCATTAACGTTTCGTTCATTATTGGCAGGCACATTCCTCACGTCACCCAGATCGTGTCGTGACCCTCGCATTTACGCCGGTGTTTCTAGTGGCTCCGGTCGGCCTGAAATCTGATGATTTTGATTGGAGAATATAAGTGGCATTAGCGAAACGGGCGCAGGTTGTGTCAGGGCGTCGGGATGAAGTGATATCCGCACCGACCGGCTCGGACCGAGGGGCCGCTCAGGCGGACGTTCAGCGCCGCAAGGTCCGCACCTTCGCGCGCCAACAGAAAATCGCGGAACGCGTCGCCGCCGCCACCGCGGAAATGGCATCGGGGATCAGCGAATCAGCGTCCGCCGCGCAGGAATTGCGCAAATCAATGGAGCAGATCGCAACGGGTGCGGAAGAAGCCTCCGGCGCCGCCCAGCAGTCGCTCAGTTCGGTTACCGAAATCGCGTCTGGCATTCGCCAGGCAAGAGAAAAGGCCGAATACTCCCGGCAGAAAGCCGAAGCGCTTCAGATCCTGCTGGCCGACCTTAACACCCAGGTCGCAGCCTCGGTGGGCAATATCGAGACCGGCGCCACGCGCCAGTTAGCCTCGGTGCAAATGGTCGTCGAACTCGAACAGCAAGCCGCCAATATCGGTGATATCGTCAAGGCGGTTGCCCGCATCGCTGACCAAACCAACCTGCTCGCACTCAACGCGGCGATCGAGGCGGCAAGAGCCGGCCAGCATGGCAAGGGCTTTGCCGTCGTCGCCGACGAGGTAAGGACGTTGGCCGAGACATCCGAGAAAAGCGCGCGCGATATTCAGGATCTGGTGGGCCAGATCCAGACCGAGGTTAAGACTATCGCTGACGGCATCAACGGCGCGGCCGAGGCTGCTCGGATCGAGGTCGAGAAGGGCAAGGTCGTCACCACCCAACTCGCGAAGGCTCGGACCGAGATGGGCGGGATCATGGCCGGCAGTACGGAGATCGCAACCGCCGCGCTACAGGCCGACACAGCCGCGAAGGAAGCGCAGAAGGCTTCGGAGCAGATCGCCGCCGCGGCAGCGGAGCAGTCCGCCGCATGCGAGGAAGCGCTTGAAGACCATCGACCAGCAGACTCAGGCCCTCGACCAGAGCCAGACGGCATCAGAAGAACTTTCCACGCTTGCGGACGAATTGAAGAACAGCACCGATATATCTAAAAGCGCCGAAGAAATGGCTTCGGCGGCCGAGGAACTGTCCTCGGCCGTGCAGGAAATCAGCGGTGCCGCGACTCAGATCACAGCGGCGATCGAGCAGATCAGCAAAGGCTCGCAGCAGTCAGCCGCCGCCGCGCACAGTCTAGCGCTGGCAATGATCGAGATTGAGAAGAGCGCTGCGCTCTCGCAGCGACGGGCGACCGCAGGACTGGAGGCGGGCCGCGGGCCATTTCGGAACTTGTGAAGACCAGCCGAGCCGCGGTCGATGAGCTGATCCTGGGCGTCTCCGAATCCTCGACGAGACCAACAAAAGCAGCAAAGCTGATCAGCAATCTCGAGCAGGTCAGCCGGCGGATCGACAAGATCGTCGAACTCGATCAACACTGTGTCGATCCAGACCAACATGCTGGCGATCAACGGCTCGATCGAGGCGGCGCGAGCCGGCGAGTTCGGCAAGGGCTTCATGGTTGTTTCCACCGATATCCGCAACCTCGCCCGCGAACTCGGCGGAAAATGCCGATCGCATCAAGGACGTTGTGAAGGCTACCCAGGATCAGATTGTCGCGGTGGGCGCGACCTGGAGCAGATTGCCTCGGCGGCGGAACTGGAAGTGCAGAAGAACAAGGCCATCACCGCCAATCTGATATCGGTCGAACAGGACATGGCGGTCGGTCCTTGGGTGCCAACGAGGAGTCCTGAAAGGTATCGGAACTATCCTGACGGCCGTGCAGGAGGCACAGAAGGCCACGCAGCAGATCGCCGCCGCGCGCCGAACAGGCCAGCCGAGGCGCGGTCGAGGCGGCCAGCGCGGCCAAGCAGCAGTCAAGTGGGGCGGAGGAATTGGCGGCAGCGGTTGAGGAAGTCGCCTCGCTTGCGGACGAACTTCAGAACTCGCGCGACTGAGCGGAAGGGTTATCGCTTGTGAACATGCAAGTCGAGTCTGGCCGACCCGCCCGCGATGCACGCTGGCGCCGCCCAGCAACACGCCAATGACACGCGGCAATACGTCACCTTCCTGATCGACGACGGCCTGTTTGCGGTGCCCCTGGCGGAGGTGCAGGAAATCATCCGGATGCCGGAGGTGGTTCAGGTGCCGCTCAGTCACGCTCAGCCTGGAGGGATTGGCCAACCTACGCGGCACGGTGATGTCGGTCACCAGCCTGCGGCGGATCTTCCGCTATCCTGACCTGGAACACGACGATGCTACCCGGGTCGTGGTGATCAACCAGGGCATTCCAGTGGGCTTGGTGGTCGACCGCATGGGCGCTGTGGTGACGGCGGAGGCGGACCAGATCGAGAGCGTCGGCGCGATCGAGGGCACAATCAACACCGAGCTGCTGCGCGGCATGATCAAGGCTCCTGACGGACATGGCATGATCATGATCCTGGACCCGGTGCGTTTGGTCGCCAAGGAATTCGGCTCTGGCGGTCGGGGGGCGGAACGCCAACGGACTGGCCATGCCGAGGCCAAGGCCGAACGCCCGGCCGCGGCGGCGGAGGAGCTGCAACTGGTAAGCTTCGAGGTCGCCGGCCAGGAGTATGCCCTGGCCATAGAGAACGTGCAGGAAATCGTCCAGGTCCCCACACGGATCAACCGGGTGCCGAAGACCGACCCGCATGTGCTGGGCGTGATGACGCTGCGCAACCGCCTGCTGCCGCTGGTCAGCCTGCGGGAGATGTTTGGCTTGGGCGCGATGCCGCTGGACGACCGCAACAAGATCGTCGTCGTGCCGCTGCCCGACCATACCTCGGTTGGCATCGTGATGGACCAAGGTCAAGGAAGTGCTGCGGGTGAACCGCAACCTGTTCGATCCTGTCCCGCCGCTGATGCAGGATGGCCTTCGCCACGGCGACATCCAGGGCATCTGCCGGATGAACGGCGGCAAGCGGCTGGTGTCGGTGCTGTCGGCGGACGCGCTGTTCGCCAACGAGACGGTCCGCAGGGCAGCCGCGGCGGCGGCGAATGAAGGACGACACGGAGGGTCGCGATGGCTGCGGATCATGGCCGCGATACCGCCACGCTCGAGGAGGAGGAGCAGTTCGTCGTCTTCCGCCTGGCGCAGGAGGAATACGGCGTGCCCATCGGCGCGGTGCAGGAGATCGTGCGCGTGCCCGAGAACCTGACGCGGCTGCCGAAGGCGCCGGCCTTCATTCAGCGGCGTCGTCAACCTGCGCGGCTCGGTGCTGCCGGTGGTCGACCAACGCACGCGGTTTGCCCTGGCCGATATTGCACGCCCAACGACCGCCAGCGCATCATGGTCTTCACCATCGACGGCGTGCGCACCGGCTTCATCGTCGATTCCGTGTCCGAGGTGCTGAAAATCCCGCGCAGCCGCCATTGGCCCGATGCCCAACCTGTCAAACGAACAGACCGATTTGATCTCCCGCGTTGCGAACCTGGAACGGCAAAAGCGGATGATCCTGCTGATCGAGCGCCTGCTACGAACTGCTGGAGCGGCACGAGATCGGCGCGCTCGCGGATGCCGCAGGCGTGGCGGCCTAACAGCCGGCGCCAAGGCTGTAACGGATGATCAGCCTGATGCTGAAACTGCTGATCGCCGACGATTTCGGCGCTGATGCGCAGATGCCTGAGCAATGTGTTCAAGGCTGAGGGCGATTTTGATGTTTGCGTCGCCCGCAACGGCGCGGAGGCGCTGTCGCTGGCACGGACTCTTTTGCTCCCGACGTTATTACGCTTGATGTCAACATGCCGGAAATGGACGGGATCACCTGCCTCAGCCGGATCATGGTCGAGTGCCCGAAACCGGTGGTCATGGTGTCCTCGCTGACCGAGGAGGGGACGAGGTGACGTTGCAGGCGCTGGCCCTGGGCGCGGTGGACTTCATCGCCAAGCCAGACGGCACGGTGTCCCTGCATATCGACGAGATCATGACGGATCTCGTGGGCAAGGTGCGCAATGCCGCCCGCGCCCGGTTGCGCCACAGCCGGGGCGTGACGCAACGGATGCGGACAGGTGTTCCCGGACCGAACCGGGTGACCAGCGACGCGCGACTGGTCCCTGGCTCTCGCCGGGTCCGATGACCGCTGCCGGTTCGGTTCGCGGCCTTGTCCTGATCGGCGTTTCCACCGGCGGCCCTGGCGCGATCGAGACGCTGTTGCCGCGGCTGCCGTTCAACTTCCCCTGGCCAATCCTGATCGCCCAGCACATGCCGGGAAACTTCACTGGCGTCCTTGCTCGGCGCATCGACGCCCTGTGCGAGCTGGAGGTGATCGAGGTGGCCCGGCCGGAACCGCTGTGCGCTGGCATTGTCTATATTGCACGGGGCGAAACGGACCTGGTGGTCGGCAAGCGCGGCAACAACCTTACGGCCATTCCGATGCCGGCATCAAGCAAATACAGATGGCACCCCAGCGTCGAGCGGCTCGTTTCCAGCGCGCTGGAACACGTCGAACCGGCCCGCCTGCTAGGGGTGATGCTGACAGGCATGGGCAATGACGGTGCCGCCGTGATGACGGAGCTGCGGTCGCGCGGCGGCCGCACCATCGCGGAATCCGAAGAAACGGCGGTGATCTGGGGCATGCCGGGCGAGCTGGTGAGACGTGGCGGCGCCAGCGTCGTCCTGCCGCTTGAAGCAGATCGCGGACCAGATAAGACGATGGGTGCACTGACATGCCATTGGTAAGAACCTCGGACAAGACGCCGCCATCCGCGACAACGGCCGATCCCGTCCAGCACCCGCGCGACCAGTTGGCCGCTGGCAGCGCCGATGACCGCCGCCAGGCCGCTCGGGCGCTGGCGGCGGACCCGGACGCGGCGACGCTGCTGGCGGAACGCCTGCATGTCGAACCAGAGCCGATGGTGCGCGACGCCCTGTTCGCAAGCCTGGTCGACGATTGGCGGGCAGCCGGTCGCGGCACTGGTCGCCCGGCTGCTCGACAGCGGCGATGCCAGACCTGCGCGGCGGCGCCATCGAGGCCCTGAAAAGTTGAGGAAGACGCAGTCGCGGTTCTGGACACGGTGCTGGACAGCCCTGACCCTGATGTGCGCATCCTGGCAATCGAGGTGACGCGCGCCTGGCCGAGCGAGCTGGCGGTGCCTCGGCTGGTTCGGGTCATCGAGCATGATCCGCATGTGAATGTCTGCGCCGCGGCCGTTGACGTGGCGACCGAGGTTGGCACCTCCGATATGCTTGCCCCGCTGCGCCGGCTGCGTAGCCGGTTCGCCGAGCGACCAGTTCCTGATCTTTCGCCGCCGATGTCGCCTGCTCCCGCATCAATGCCGCCACCGAGCGGGTGCCATGACCTGGAGTCTCGGCGCCGCGCGCGGCGCTCAATGATAGCCGTGCATCACAGAGGCGGAATACTTAAAGTTCTGCGAATTTTTTTACCGTCGCACCGGCATTGCCTTTGGCGAGAGCAAACGTTACTATGTTGACAAGCGCTTGCATCGAACGCATCGCCAGGACTGCGTCTGGCAGCTTCGAAGCAGTACTTCGATAGCTTGCGGCGGAGCGACGCCAACGCCGAGATCGAACGCCTGATCAATCTGTTCACCATCAATGAAACCTATTTCTATCGCGAAGATCACCAGCTCGACTGCCTGGCGAACGGCATCCTGCCGGAGACTCGTCGCCGACCGGCGCAAGGGCGGCCGCATACGCATCTGGTCGATGCCATGTTCCACCGGCGAGGAGCCCTACTCCATCGCGATCTATCTGCTGGAGAACTGGCCGCGGGTCGACGACTTCGACATCGAGATCATGGCGTCCGACATCGACACCAACGTGCTGCGTGCGGCGGAGGCGGGGATCTATGATGCCCGTTCGCTGCATCGCCTGACCGCGACCTGGTGCGCCGTTACTTCGTGCCGGCGGGGCTCCGAAGGGTTCCGGCTCATTGACGCCGTGCGCCAATCGGTGCGCTTCACCCAGGTCAATGCCAGCGATGCGGCGGCGATGCGTGGCTTCGCCCGTCTCGACGTCATTTTCTGCCGTAACATGCTGATCTATTTCGATGACCGTCGCGCCGCAGGCCGTCGAGTCGTTTTACGACAGCCTCGTCGAGGCGGCTTCATCTGTCTGGGACATTCAGAATCCATGAGCCGGATCTCCTCGCTGTTCGCGATCAGGAAATTTCCGCAGGCCATCGTCTACCAGAAATGCGGAGGTCCGAGGTGAGCATCCAAGTGCGCCGGACAACACCAGTGCCGCCAGGAGCGATACATCGCCCAAGTATCCTGGTTGTCGATGATGCAACGGTTGTGCGCCTGTATTACCGGCAGATCCTCGAAGCCGAAGGGCTACTGGGTCGAGGAAGCGATCAATGGCATCGAAGGGGCTGGAGAAAGTGCCTGCAAACGCCGTTTGATCTGTGCATTGTCGATGTCAACATGCCGATGATGGATGGCTACGCCTTCCTGCATGCGCTGCGGCGGGACCGACACCGCACGCGGTTCCGGCTCTGATGACAACCACCGAGGCCGGCCCGGAGGATCGCCACGCCGCGCTGCAGGCCGGGGCCAACGCTTACCTGGTCAAGCCGGTCCCGACGCGACCAGCTCGCGCTCTATGTCGCCGCCATGGTGCACGGGAGCGGGGCATGAACGACTTGCTCGCCCAGTTCGTTGCCGAGGCGCGCGACTCTGGCCCGGAGGCCGGAGAAGACCTGCTGGCGCTGGAGCGCAGCCCGGCTGACCGAGGACGCGATCAATCGGCTGTTTCCGCTCGGTCCATACCCTGAAGGGCTCGTCCGGGCTGTTCGATGCCCAGCCGCTGAGCCAGGTGCTGCATGTGGCCGAGGACATCTTTCAGGCCGTTCGCGAACATAGCGCTTCCGTTGACGTCCGGAAATGGTCGACCTGGCGCTGAAGAGTATTCGATCAGGTCGGGCTGTGGATCGATTATCTCGATCAGCACGAGACGCTCCCAGCCGACGCCGGACCGGTCGCCAAGGCGCTCGCCGTCGACCTGCGCACTCGGTTCGGGCGACGTTCCGGGGAGCCGCTCGCGATAGCGGCGGTCGGTTCACGTCCGGCGGCCGCGCCGCCCAACCTCAGCCGGTGGTTCAAACCTGATGTGCTGCACCGCGGCAATGGCGACCGCGGCACATGACGGCGCACTCAGCCTGATCGCCTACCTGCCGGAGGACAGGCTGCTTCTTCCGTGGCGAGGATCCGCTTTACCTCGTAACACAGATCCCGCGGTTGCAGGCACTCACGACCGAGGCGCGCCTGCCCTGGGTGGCACTGTCCAATCTCGATCCGTTTGCCTGCAATCTCGACTTCCACGCATTGTCCACAGCCGGCCGCGCCGAGCTCGACGCACTGTTCCGTTATGTTCCAGACCAAGTCACGATCATCGAACTCGCGCCGCCTACCCAGACAGATCAGCCGGTGATCGAGAGCGCGGCGAGGCGCTGTCCGTGGTGGTCGATGGACTGCTGCGCGAGCAGATCGATCTGCTGGGTCTGGACGTGGACGACGGGGAATTCGCAGGTCGCGTCGCGGCGGCGGCTCGTGTGGCATCAAACGCGCTGCGTTTTGACGGCAAGGCGGAGGCGGCCGCGCGCATCGAGTTGATTGGTGTCCGGGCGCTGGCCGATCGCACGGCCGAACCGCTGCGTGCCGTGATTGCCACGCTGCTTCAGGCCGGATCGCCTGCTTCGGCTGGCCCCGTCCGCGAGCGGCCGGACAAGCCTCCCATCGAGCGGCCGACAGAGGTCGCCGAACGTTCCACCCCGCGCATTCTGCGGGTGGAGCAGGAGAAAGTGGACGCGCTGATGAACCTCGTCGGCGAACTCGTTGTCGCCAAGAACAGCCTGCCGTTCCTCGCCCGCCGCGCCGACCAGCAATACGGCCTGCGCGAGCTCAGCCGCGAGATCAAGGACCAGTACGGCGTCATCGACCGTATCGCGCAGGAACTGCAGGGTGCCGTCATGTCGGTCCGCATGATGCCAGTCGGCCAGGTGTTCCAGCGCTTTCCGCGACTCGGTCCGCGACCTGGCCCGCAAGTTGGGCAAGCAGGTCAACCTCGTCATCCAAGGTGAGGCGACCGAAGCCGATAAGAACGTCATCGAGAACCTGTTCGATCCACTGCTGCATATGGTGCGCAACAGCCTGGATCATGGCGTTGAGACACCCGAGGAGCGCGACGCGTGCGGCAAACCTGGCGCCGCCACGGTCAAGCTGTTGGCGCGCCACGACGCCGATCAGGTGGTGATCGAGGTCGCCGACGATGGCCGAGGCATCGACCCCGACGCGATCAAGCATAAAGCTTACGAGCGCGGACTGCTCGATGAGGTCCGGCTCGCCACTATCTCCGACGACGAAGCGAAGATGCTGGTGTTCGCCGCCGGTTTCTCCACCGCCGAGACGGTGTCGGATGTTTCCGGCCGCGGCGTCGGCCTTGATGTGGTACGCAACGCCGTGGACAAGGCCGGTGGCCGAATCACCATGACCAGTGCCAAGGGACAGGGCACCACCGTGCGGCTCAGCCTGCCGCTCAGCATGGCGGTCAGCCGCGTCATGACCGTCACACTAGGCGATCGCCTGTTCGGCATCCCGATGGACCTGATCCACGGCACCGTCAAAGTTCCTTCCCGCGGACATCGTGCGGATAAAGGGGAGCGAAGCCTTTATCCTGCGGGACCATGTCGTTCCACTGCTGCATCTCGCGCGGCTTCTCGGCCTGCCCGATCAGCCCGCCGCCAACGATGAGATTGCGGTTCTGGTAGTTCGTATCGGTGGCGAGACCATAGGTCTGGGAATCTCGAACTTCGGCGAGGGCATGGAGGTCATCCTCAAGCCGCTCGAAGGTATGTTGGCAAAAATATCGGGATATGCGGGCACGGCCCTGCTGGGCGATGGCCGGGTCCTGCTGGTCCTCGATCTCAAGGAGCTAATCCAATGACCATTCGGCGCGACGATGACACGGTGCTGCTTGAAGACGTATGCGCCGTGGAGGATGCGGAAATCCTGATGCTGGAGCTCCAGGCCGGAGCGGCGGTGATTGACTGGAGCGGTTGCACGCACCTGCACACCGCCTGTCTTCAGGTGATCATGCTTGCTCGCGTGCCCACGCGCGGCCTACCCGCGAATGAAGCATTGGCTCGATGGCTCTTGCCGGTCGAGGAGCCTGACGCCGTCGTCATACTTCGTCGTCCCGATCCCATCGTCGCTTCCCCGACAGAGGCCTGACATGACAGCGATTCTCGTCCTCGACGATTCGACCACGATGGTCATGAGCCTGTCGCGGATCCTGAAGAAGGCCGGCTATGAGGTCGAGACCGCCGCTGATGGGAAGGAGGGCACGGCAAAGCTCGCCGCCGGCCTCAAGCCAACCCTCATTCTGACGGATCTAAACATGCCGAAGATGGACGGAATAGCGTTCATCAAGGAGGCGCGGCGCAATCCAGCAACACGGTTCACGCCGATCGTCGTGCTCACCACCGAATCCGGGACCTTGAAGCGTGACGAAGCGAGGGCAGCGGGCGCTTCCGGGTGGCTCATCAAGCCCACTGATCCCGCCGACCTGCTAGCAACCCTGAAACAACTTCTTCCCGCGAAATAAGGAGTTAGCCCGTGCAATCCAGCGTCGAAGAGAACGAACGCCTGGTATGCGCCGTTCTGGCGGCACAGGTCGCGGCGATCCGCGATCATGTGGAGGCCGATGCAACGGTCGATCTTCTGTGGCGAATCGCTGATAATCTGGCGCGACTGTCGAGCCTCGTGCACGAACTAGCCAAGCGCCACCCCGTCCCGGACCCCGGGCTGGACCAGCAATGCGCAGCGGCGGTCGCAGCCGAAACCGAGGTCAGCCAAACGCTCGACGCATTGGCCTTCCAGCAGGCTCAGCGCCACGACCTGGCACGACAGAAGGCGGATTGCGTGGTGACAGCGCTCGAACGTCTGGCCACGATCAATGCTTCGCCGGGATCGCGCCTGTCCCCCCACGATCTCGCCGCGATGTACATCAGCGATGAGCAACACGACGTCCACGATGCCGTGGTCAGCCGGTTCGGCCTGCCGCCGCTGGAAAGGCCGTTGCCCCGGGCGTTCGAAAGCTACAGTCAGGAAAGCACCGGCGAATGAGCGTTCTGTCGCTGCCGCTGACCTTTCGGCCGATCCTTACGCCGCGCACCCTGGGCGCGTGCACGCTGCTGGGCGGCGCCTGCGGCCTCATCGTCATGGCGTCACCGGGGACGCCGGCAATCGTTCGGCTGCTGGGCGCCGTGGTCACGGGAATCTCACTGCTGACCACCTTCGGCCGAACCGACGATGCCCCAGCCGATGGGCATCCTGAACAGGTGGCAGCCAGCGCCGCTGAAGTGTTCAACAGCCTACGGCCCATTCCCGCCGATGTAGCGCAAAATGTCCAGCCGGATGCTGCCCATCCCAGCACCGAACCGGACTTGCGGACCGCGATGCGGCGGTTCGGAGCCAACATCATCGCTCAGGTGGACGCTTCTGTGGACACGGTGGTCAACGAGAACCAGCAGATGCGTGAGATGGCGGGTGAGATGGCGAATGCCTCCTCGCAGGCGAAGGAGATCTTCACCCGATCCATGTCGCTGGCGATCGAAGCGGAAACCGGCCTCGAGCAGCTAAATACGTTCAGCAGCGAACTCGGCGCGTCGATCCTTGTCATCGGCTCGGAAGTCAGGCTTTCGATCGCGAAGTCCAAGGATACGACCATGCAGGCCGAAGCCACCAGGCGCAGCGTGGAGACCATGGCGACCCTGTCGGACGCAATGTCCGACATGATCAAGATGATCGACAACATTTCCCGGCAGACCCGCATGCTGGCCCTCAACGCGACGATTGAGGCGGCCCGTGCCGGTGACGCGGGCAAGGGCTTTGCCGTGGTGGCCGGCGAGGTCAAGTTGCTTGCACTCCAGACCGCGGAGGCGACGCAGACAATCGGCCAGAAAGTTGCAGCCATGGTGAGCAGCGTTGGCGAGAGTATCGGCTCGCTCACAGCGCTGGTGGACACGATCGCCAGCGTCGATGCATCGAGCGCCTCGATCGGGCGCGCGTTGACTGACCAGGAGAGCCTTGCCGAACACGTCTCATCGAGCCTGGAGAGCATGCGCTCGGGCGTGCTGACGTTGTCGCGTGAGCTGCGGGAAGCCGCGCAAATCGCGGCGAACAGTGGGATGCTGGCCGACCTGGTGCTGGACACGGCGCTTTCCGTCGATGGGCTCATGACCGGGCTCAGGGGGAAGCTCACGGATATCGGCGCCGACATGGACAAGGCGCCCGATGAATTGGCACTACCCGAAGGCACGGAACTCAGGATCAGTCAGCGAGCGGTTGGTCGCCGTATAGAACAATCCTGTGCCCTGAGATCCCTGCCAGCAACTTTACCGGCAGCCATGCTGTCCGGCGTCATCACACTGGCGAAAAATCAGCGGCGGCGGCCCAAGCACCGGGGTCGTAGGTCCAATTCACTATCCAGGATTGCTGCCGGTGCGCGAAGGCAACTCGCCTCGGCTCACCGCGACACCCATCTCCAGGCTCCTGGCGATACGATGCGCTTTTTCCAGCAGGTAGTCGGCGCCTTCCGGCGTGCAGACCTGGCGCGCCGTATGTTCAAACAGCATCAGCCAGCGAGCGAAGTGCACGGGCTCCAGCGGTAGCGGAAAATGTGCCGCCAAGGGCTGCCCGTGGTAGCGGCCAGTCAACAGGGCGACGGAGGACCAGAATGTTGTGATCTTCGCGATGTGCTTTTCCCAATCCCCTACGTGGTCGAATAGATGGCCGATGACCTCGTCCTGGCGCGCCGTGATGTAGAAGCCGCGGACCAGGCGCTCCAGGACCGCTTCATCAAGACCCGTTGCCGCCTGGATTTCTCTGGTGATGGCGGCGCGCCGCTCAGCACTCTCGGGGAAAACAACAGACGATGGGAGAGCCGCCGAACTCATGGCGCACCGGCGGCGGCCTTGCGTAGCGCCCGCATCTCCTCGAACCGTTTGGTGACGTCCCGCATGATGGCCGCGATGCCGACCATGCGGCCGGCCTCGTCCCTGAACGGCACGATCGTGAATTCGGTCGAGATGCGCGATCCGTCCTTTCGGATAGCCGGTACCGCCAGAAGGTCCCCGGCACCATACTTGGTCACGCCCGTATGCATGGTGCGAACATAGCCCTCCCAGTGGCGTTGCCGCAGGTTCGCGGGAACGATGATGTCCAGCGACTGGCCTACCGCCTCGGACGCGACAAAGCCGAAGATGCCTTCCGCGCCCTTGTTCCAATAGCGGATTTTACCCTCCGCGTCGGAATAGACGACCGCGTCGGGCATGGCTTCCAGCAATGAGCGGGCAAAGCGATCAACGTCAAGATCCATGACTACCTAATCTGTTCCGAGCGGCCCAAGTTTCCCTAGTTCCATAGCTTTGATCTGCAGCGCCAGGTACTTTGAGTTAATGCGGCATTGGGCCAGGCCACCCGCGATGAACCACAGGCCTTCTTGCGGAGTCCGCTTGAACATGTTGTTGAGCTCACCATCCGCGCCGATCCCCCAGATCGGACCGACTCGCTCCACCATCTCCTCACCAAGGGCGCGGCGGACCAGCTCCACCTGGGGATAATAACCGGTCGCCAGAACAATGAGATCGGCCGGAACGATAGAGCCATCCTTGAGCAGCGCACCATCGGCGGTGAAGCGCTCGATCCGGTCATACTGCAGCAGGCCCAGTTCCCCGGTGATCATGAGGGCCGAACTGCCGGCATCGAGATTATAGCCACCGCCGCGACGGAAATACTTCATCTGATGGCCGGTCTCGTCCTCGCCGACATCGTGCTTGAAGCCGATCCGCTTGAGCCCCGCGATCATTTCCTTGTCAAGCTCGAGCATGCGCTTCGTGACGGCCCGATAGGCCTTGATGATCAACGGCGGTGTCGAGGCCGACACGATCAGATCGCAATCCTCGAGCGGCCCCCCTTCATCCCAGATCGCCTCATTAAGTTTGGCACTCGGATCGATCGAAATGACAGTCGTGGATCCGCGCTGAATAAGCGTCGTGTTCACGCCATGGTTGTGCAGGTCGAGCGCGATGTCATTTGCACTGCTGCCGGTGCCCATAATGAGCGCGTTCTTCCCTTTCCAGGACGCACCGCTATCGAAGCCCTCGGAGTGAATGACCTCGCCCGTGAAATCGTCCAGACCCGCCAGGTCCGGGATCATCGGATAGCTGCTGACCCCGTTGGCGAACACGAGATGCCGGGGCCGCATGATACGTTCGGTTCCGTCGGAACGTTTCAATCGGGCTGTCCAGCACTTCTCCGTCTCGTGCCACGTCCCGCCGACGAATTCCGTATCGGTCAAACAGTTGATTTCCATGGCGTCGGCATAGAACTCGAACCAGTTCCCAAGCATGTCCTTCGGGATATACTTCGGCCAGGTCGGCGGGAATTCCATGTAAGGCAGATGGTTCAGATGAATCGAGTTGTGCAAAGCCAGCGAATGGTAGCGTTTGCGCCAACTGTCGCCGATGCGGGGCCATTTCTCGACGACAAGCGTATCAACGCCCAATTGATTGAGACGTGCCGCGATTGACAGCCCTGCCTGGGCGCCGCCGATTACCAGAACGGTGGGCTCCCGATCATCATAGGCACTGGCCTTCCGGCGCATGTCGGCCCAATTGTCGCCGCCGAAATTCCGCGAATAGGCCGCCCCGGTCGGTCGATTGGCGCCGATCTTCTCCTCATGCCCCTCCAACGCCTCAAGCGTTGTCGAGAGCAGCCAAGCCTTCATCTCCTCCCTGGCGTCTGGTGCCGGCGACAAGCGGATGATGCCGGCACCACTACCGTGAGCCGTCTTGAACTCGAAGATTGCCTCGACGCTGTTGATCCCCAGGCGCTTTACCCAGCGAGGCAGCCTTCGGTTCGGCGGAAGGTGAAACCCGCGCGCCGCGGTGTGCGCCTGTTCCGTCGCAAGGCGCGCAGCGACGTTGTTTCTGCCCTCGACGGGCGTCAGGTGCCATGTGAAGGCAAGGATGTCATGCCAGTGGCAGTCTTCATGAAACAAGGCTCCGATCCGCGCCACATCCCGCGAAACCAGCGCCCCTTCGAACGCTACAAGCCAGTCTTCGGCCGAACGCCGGACCTGCTGCGCGGCCTGAAACTGCAAAAAGGATTGGTCAAAGTCATTCATCTACGTCGCTCCGCGCGGCATCGTACCCGAAGGACGCCGCCGGCAAAATTATGATGTGGTGGGCCGACAGAGTCCATGCGGACACCTCTCCGGCCCGACCCGCCGTGGACGAAGTCCATGCTGCGGGGCGCTGTTCGACGGCGGAAATGTCAGCAGTCTTACTGGCTGGTGAGCCTGCGTGATCAGGAGCAGTTTCTACTTAGGGAGCGGAGTTTATGGAGCGTGCTTCTCGGCACTGTCAGTGACAGCGTGGCCACCCGCGGACAAATCCTTGCCCATGCCCGCTGTCGTGTTGCAGGCGCCCAGCATCGGCGCCACACCAATCAAAGCGAGGATGGCCAGGACAATCGAGCTGCTCTTACGCATTGAAGAATCCTTTTCTCGCTGGTTTCACAACGTCGCGAATATAAGTCCCGGCAATTAAGGCTAGCCTCACGATCTTGGAGCCGTGAACGGGGGTCAGGCTACCGGGCCGGCTCAAGCTGGTCTACCCCTTGCACGTAGTTCATTCACCCAGACCCGATCGTTCAGCGTGATTACACTCCACCAGGGATAAACTATGAGACGAGGTCGTGGCTTTCCGGCACGGATGTCGATACGAAAGAAGCAATGCGCCGGTTAATAATTCTGCCTTTGTTCGTTCTGACCGCTTGCCTGGGGAGCCCGATGCAAGACGCCCATGTTCCACCCTTCGCCAAGGTGCCTTACGAGCCATTCTCGCGGCAGGCTGTGGTCGCCGTAGCGTTGCGGGAGTGGCGGCTCTTTGGGCAGAACGTGGCAGATCCAGCCGCGGAAGCCACGCGGATCATCAAGCCCGAGCGGGAGGAAGGGCTGTGGCAGCGCGTCGGGGAATACTGGTGGCTGGGCCTGAACGCCGGATCCGCCGAAATCGCCTGGACCGGCAAGCACGACGGACATGGTGCCGTCTTTGACCCCGAAATCGACGGCGACTACGCGTGGTCAGCGGCATTCATTTCGTATGTGATGCGAATTGCCGGCGCCGGCCGCCGTTTCCCCTATTCCGCGGACCATGCCGACTACATCAACGCTGCTCGCAGAGTTTCCTTGGGAGAAACGAACGCGTGGCTGGTCGCGGCGGAACAGGTGCAGGACTATGCGCCCAGGTTAGGCGATCTGGTATGCTTCGGCAGAGGGTCGGCGAAGGGGCTGAGGTATGAGGATTTACCAACACCAAACCTTTTTCCATCGCATTGCGATATCGTGGTCGATACGACGGTGCCAGGACAGATCGGAGTTATCGGCGGGAATGTCGAAGATTCGGTCACCCTTAATACTGTGCCAATCACCTCGGATGGCAAGTTGGCTACATCGGAAGGTGTTGTGCTTGACACGCGCTTTCCCTGGATGGCCGTGCTTCGGCTAGTGGTGGACGAGCGCTCCGCCTGAGGCTGCCACGATGGGTATCTGAAGATCCTACCGCTATACTTGACGCCGCGCCGCCATCGCCCCGGTATTTCGGCGCTCCTCCTCCGAGCGGACAGTATCAAGTAAGTAATGCGGGCCTAGCGCTTCCAGGTTCAAGGCGCCGAGTTGACCAAGCACAAGATCGATCTCTCGTTGCAATATGGATACCGCCTTCTTCACTCCCTGCAGTCCGCCGGCCGTCGCACCATAAAGCGTGGCTCGGCCGGTGAGCACGAAGTCGGCGCCCATGCACAGCGCGGCGACGATGTCGGAACCACGACGCACACCGCTGTCGAGCAGCAGCGGGACGTCCGGGCCAACCGCGGCGCGGATCATCGGCAATACGTCAAGTGGAGAAGGCATCATGTCCAACTGCCGCGCGCCATGGTTGGAGACAATCAGTCCATCCACCCCCATCCCCGTTGCAATCCTCGCATCTTCAGGATGCATCACGCCCTTCAGCAGCAGCTTGCCGGGCCAGGCGTTGCGGATGGCCTCGAGGTCCCTCCAGGTCTGACTGGAGTCCGGCGTCTGCTTGGCGAACAGGTCGGCCACATCGTCCGGGGTGGCTTCTTTGGGCGCATAGGGTTGCCAGTTCCCCAGCATCGGCAGCCCGCCGCTGCGATAGTAATTGATGACCCAGGCCGGATGCAGCATCGCTTCCAATATTGTCGGCAGCGTCATGCGCAGCGGCCGCACGAAGCCGTTGCGGCGGTTCCGCTCCCGGTTCGAAGACACCGGAACGTCGCACGTTACAGCGATGGTCGTTACTCCACAGTCAGTGGCGCGCCTCACCAGGTCGGCTGCAACCGATCGGTCTTTAGCACCATAGATCTGATACCACAGATTCTTTCGCGCCAGCTTCGCACCCTCTTCCATCGAGGCGTTCGACGCGCCCGACATCAAATAGGGAATGTCCGTCTCGCCAGCCGCCTGCGCCAAGTATAGCTCGGCATCCCGGCGAAATGCTCCCGCCATGCCGGTCGGCGCGATACCGAACGGACTTGCATAGGTACGATCAAACAACTTGGCCCGCTGCTCCCGCTTCGAGGTGTCGATGTAGTAGCGCGGCACCAGGCGAAGGTTGCGGAAAGCATTGGCGTTGGTGCTCAAGCCGACCTCGTCCTCGACCCCACCCTCAATGAAGTCAAACATGATCTTCGGCAGGCGGCGCTTCGCCATGCGCTTCAAGTCATCAATGTTGATCGCGCTATCAGTGCGGCTCATGTGCTTATTCGTTCCCTCGAGGCCGATACCGGCGTCACACCCGGTTTGCCCGGCTCAACAGTGTAAACACTTCGGGCCAGAGGTGTCACACCCAGCGCTTGGCCCGGCGGTTTGACCAACCGCCACGCGATCCGCTAAGCTCCGCCGGCAGGACTAGCGGCTCAGTTCCCGCGTCATTTCGTCTATCCCATTCACCGTCAACGGAAACATTCGGCCCTCCATCAGATCGTTGATCATGCTGATGGAGCGGACATGTCCCCAACTTTGCCTGGGTGTCGGATTCAGCCAGGCGGACCGGCGGTAATGTGATGCCAGCCGGTCGAGCCACGCAGTCCCTGCTTCCTCATTATAATGCTCGACGGATCCGCCTTGCATTGTGATCTCGTAAGGACTCATGGCTGCGTCACCGACGATGATCAGTTTGTAGTCGGGACCGTAGGTGCGAACGACCTGCCAGGTGGGAATCACTTCCTCGTACCGCCGGCGGTTGTTCTTCCACACCTTCTCATATGGGAAGTTGTGGAAGTAGTAGTATTCCAGATGCTTGAACTCTGACCTCGCTGCGGAAAACAGTTCCTCGGTCAGCTTTACGTGGTCATCCATCGACCCGCCGACGTCCAGGAACAACAGGACCTTTACCGTGTTGTGCCGCTCCGGTACCATTTTCAGGTCCAGGCTGCCGGCGTTGTTCGCGGTCGAGCGAATAGTGTCGGGAATGTCCAGTTCGGTCGCCGCACCCTGCCTGGCGAAACGACGCAGCCGACGCAGGGCGATCTTCATGCCTCGGGTGCCAAGTTCCACCGTATCGTCGAGATCCTTGTAATCCCTTCGATCCCATACCTTGACCGCGCGGCGGTGCCGCGATTCGTCCTGGCCGATGCGCACGCCTTCTGGATTGTAGCCATAGGCTCCGAACGGCGATGTCCCAGCCGTGCCAATCCATTTTGAGCCGCCCTGATGCCGCCCCTTCTGCTCCGCCAGCAATTCCTTCAGGCGGTTCATGATCGCGTCGAACCCACCGAGCGCGTTGATCTTCTCCATTTCTTCAGGCGACAACAGCTTCTCCGCCAACTTGCGAAGCCATTCCTCCGGCAAGTCTTCAACCTTCACGCCTTCAGGCGGTTCGAGACCCTTGAAGCAATGGGCAAACACCCGATCAAACTTGTCCAGGTGGCGCTCGTCCTTCACCAGCGTCGCCCGCGCAAGGTAGTAGAAATCTTCGATGCTATATTCAGCAACGCCTGCCCTCATCGCCGCCATCAGGGTCAGGTATTCCGTGATGGAGGCTGGCAATCCGGCGGATCGAAGTGCCAGGATGAGATGCGAGAACATCAGCCCCCCCGGCGCGCCAGGAAGGCCAGGCGTTCGAACAGATGCACGTCCTGCTCGTTTTTCAGTAGCGCGCCATACAACGGAGGAATAACCACCTGCTTTTCATTGGCGCGCAGCACCTCGACTGGTAGATCCTCGACCATCAGCAGCTTGAGCCAATCCAGCAATTCGGATGTCGCTGGCTTTTTCTTCAGGCCAGGCACATCGCGGACCTGGAAAAAGACGTTCAGCGCTTCTCTCGCAAGGTCTTTGCGGATGTCGGGATAGTGCGCGTGCACAATGCGCTCCATCGTTTGGCGGTCGGGAAAGCGAATATAGTGAAAGAAACAGCGGCGCAGGAATGCGTCCGGCAGTTCCTTCTCATTGTTGGAGGTGATGATCACCACCGGGCCGATGCCTGGCGGCGACGGTCTTGCGGGTCTCGTAGACGAAGAACTGCATCCGATCGAGTTCCAGCAGCAGGTCGTTCGGGAACTCGATATCGGCCTTGTCCACCTCGTCGATCAGGACGACCGTCGGCTCGTCTGCCTCGAACGCGTCCCATAGTTTGCCGCGCACGATGTAATTGCCGATGTCGTGCACCCGCGGGTCCCCGAGTTGGCCGTCGCGCAGGCGGGATACGGCATCATACTCGTAGAGTCCCTGCTGTGCCTTGGTGGTGGACTTGATGTGCCACTCAATCAGCGGAAGTCCCAGCGCGGCCGCAACTTCATGAGCCAGGACAGTCTTGCCGGTGCCGGGCTCACCTTTCACCAGCAGCGGACGTTGCAGCGTAACGGCTGCATTGACCGCGACTTCCAGATCTCGGGTGGCGATGTACTTTTCGGTGCTCTTGAATCCAACCACCAGCTGCTCCCTATCCCGGCTGCGGGGATTGTCGGGGGAATGGCCGCGTTGGGCAAGCTTGGATGTGGCTTTCCACCGCAACCCGCGCCGGATCGACGGATTTGGCCCCGTCCAGCACCGCGTTGCCGCCCCTGCACCGCCGGCGGATTTCCAGTAATGATGAAAGCGCCCTAGGCTACCGCTCCTACTGACCGGAGGGAGGTTTTCGCGTATGGCATGGCGTATTGGCGTCGATTCCGGCGGAACCTTCACCGATGTCTGCCTGTTCGACGACGACAACCGGCGCGGTTGCGGTGTGGAAGGTCGCCTCCACCCCGGACGATCCGTCGCGCGGCATCGCCGCCGGCGTGGCGGAGGGCATCGCAGCGGGTCGGCGCCTCGCCCGCCGCCATCGGCTATTTCGGCCACGGCACGACGGTCGCGACCAACGCGCTGATCCAGCACCGCGGCGCCAAAACCGGCCTGATCACCACCGACGGATTCCGCGACCTGCTGGAAATCGGCCGTCAGAAGCGCCCCGACCTGTACGACATCGCAGGCCGACAAGCCCGTCGTGCTGGTCACCCGCGACCTGCGGCTGGAGGTCCCCGAACGCGTCCGCCACGACGGTTCGGTCGAGATGCCGCTGGACGAAGCCGCCGTCCGCGCCGCCGTTCGGCGTCTGCGGGACGCCGGCGTCCAGGCCGTCGCGGTCTGCTTCCTGTACGGCTTCGTGCGAAGCGCGCACGAAGCCATCGCCGCCCGCATCCTGGCGGAGGAATTCCCGGACGCGTTCGCCTGCGTCTCCCACGACGTGGCGCCCGAATTCCGCGAGTTCGAGCGGATGTCCACCACCGTGGTCAACGCCTATCTCGGGCCCGGTCATGCAGCGGCTATATCCAGCGCCTGGCGACCGGCTGGCGGACGCTGGGCCTGCGCGCCGCCCCGCACCTGACCCAGTCGAACGGCGGCGTCATCAGCTTCGAGCAGGCCGCGCATGCTGCCGGTGCGCACCGTGCTGTCCGGCCCCTCCACCGGCGTGGTCGGCGCGCGGGAAGTCGGACGGCAGGCCGGGCTTCTCCGAACTGATCACCTTCGACATGGGCGGCACCAGCAGCGACGTCGCGCTGCTGTCCGGCGGCGAGTGCCGTCTCGCCAGCGAGGCCGTGGTGCACGGCTATCCGATCAAGGCGCCGATGCTGGACATCCACACGGTCGGCGCCGGCGGCGGCTCGATCGCCTTCGTCGACAGCGGCGGTCTGCTGAAAGTCGGGCCGCGCAGCGCCGGCGCCGATCCCGGCCCGGTCTGCTACGGCCGCGGCGGCAACCGAGCCGACCGTCACCGACGCCAATGTCGTGCTCGGCACGCTCAACCCTGCGTTCCTGCTGGGCGGCCGCATGCCGGTGCGCCACGATCTGGCGCGTCGCGGCGATCGCCGGCCTGGCCGGAGCAACTCGGCCTGGATGCGATGGAGACCGCGCAGGGCATCGTTTCAGTTGTGACCGCCAACATGGCGCGGGCGATCCGGGTGATCTCGGTGCAGCGCGGCTACGATCCGCGCGACTACACCCTGGTCGCCTTCGGTGGCGCCGGCCCGCTGCACGCGGCGCGGCTCGCCCGGGAGCTGGAGATCAGCCGCGTGCTGGTCCCGCGTCAGCCCGGGCATCCTGTGCGCGATGGGCCTGCTGCTGACCGATCTGCGCACCGACTTCGCGCTGACCCGGCTGACGACGCTCGACGACGCGGCGTGGCCCGTACTGGCAGGATGCGTTTCGCCGCCTGACAGATCGCGCCAAGACCTGGTTCGAAGACCGAGGGTATCGCTGCCGGAAGCGCGGACGGATCGCCTGCACCGTCGATATGCGCTATGCCGGCCAGAACTACGAATTGCCGATTGCCGTTTCGCCGACGGCGACGGACCGCGGAGGCGAAACCCTCGCCGTCCATGCGCATGCTGGCCGAAGCTTTCGCCGCCGCGCATCAGCCGCCTGTACGGCTTCGCCGCCGACGACGAGCCGGTGCAGCTGGTTACGTTTCGCGTGGAAGCCTCCGCCGTCGTGCCAAAGGCAACTTTCGCGCCCAGCCCGATGCAGGTCCGGACGCAACCGAAGCCATTATCGGCATATCGCCCCGTCTGGCTGCCGGAAGCCGGTGGTTTCGTCGACTGTCCGATTTATGACCGAGTCCCTGCTGCGCGCCGGCAACCGCATCGCCGGACCCGCGATCATCGAGCAGATGGACGCCACCACCCTCGTCCTGCCCGGCATGACGGCGCGCGTCGAACCATATCTCAATCTGATCCTGGAGGCCGCATGATCGATCCCATCACGATCGAAGTCATCGGCAGCGCGCTGTCCTCCATCGTCGAGGAAATGGGCGAGGCACTGATCCGCGCGTCCTACTCCACCAACATCAAGGAACGTCGCGACTGCTCCACCGCGCTGTTCGATCTGGACGGAAAAACGCTGTGCCAGGCCGAACATATCCCGATGCACCTGGGCAGCTTCCTGGACCTGATCCCGCACATCATGAAACGCCATCCGCTCGCGGACATGCGGCCGGGCGATGTGTTCTGCGGCAACGACGCCTATGAAGGCGGCGGCACGCATCTGCCCGACATCGTCCTGGCTGAACCGGTCTTCGTCGATGGGCGAGATGATCGCCTGGGCGGTCAACCTTGCGCACCACGCCGACTTCGCCGATCGGGGCCACGCCCACATCTATCAGGAAGGCCTGCGCATCCCGCCGATCCGCCTGTATCGCGCCGGCGAGCTGCAACAGGATGTGCAATCGCTGATCCTGCTGAACTGCCAGGTCCCACGCGAACGCCTTTCCGATTTCCGCGCCCAGATGGCGGCGAACCGCTGGGCGTCCAACGACTGCAGCGCCTGTGCGCCAAATACGGCCGCGACACCGTGCTGCAGGCCGGCGCAGCGCTGCAGGACTACGCAGAACGGAAAATGCGGGCCGGAATCGCGGCGATCCCGGACGGCGTCTACGCATTTCGCAGATCGCGTACGACTGCCCGGAGATCGACGGGGAACTCGATCTTTCGTGCGCGATCACCGTCCGCGGCGATTCGATGCATCTTGATTTCGAGGCGCCGCCGCAAGTCCGCGCCGGATCTGAACATGACCATGACAGCACTTCTCTCCACAGTCTATTATGCGGTGAAGGCCATCGTTGATCCGACGATTCTGCCGAACGCCGGCCTGGCCCGCCCGCTGACGGTCACCGCTCCCGCAGGCAGTATCGTCGATCTGTGAGCATCCGGCCGCGGTGAACGGCGCTTGTCGCCTGTGTCAGCGCGTCGTGGATCTGATCTTCGGCGCCCTGGCCCCGGCGGTACCGGACCAGGTGACGGCGGCGTCCAACGGCGCCTGCTTTTCCATCACCTTCGCCGGCCACCAACCGGCCGACAACGCGTTGTGGGTCTATCTGGAAACGATCGGCGGAGGGCTCCGGCGCCCGCTTCAACAAGGACGGTCTCGACGGTGTGCACGTCCACATGACCAACACGCTCAAACCTGCCGGTGGAGGCTCTGGAGCTGGATCTGCTGACCTTGATGCGCTACGAATTGGTAGACGGTTCGGGGGGCGCCGGACGGTTGGCCGCGGCGGCATGGCGATAACGGCGGGTCTATCGCGCCGATCACGATTGCCACGTCCGCGTCGACGGCGCCCGCGATCCTCTCTGCCCCTTGGGGTCTGAACGGCGGCAACACGGCGGCAAAGCCTCGATTACCGCGACCGCCCCGCTCGACCACGATCCGGTATGCTCCGCCGAGCGACGTCGATCGAAGTCGTGACGGGCGGATCCGGCGGCTTTGGACCGAAGGAGGCACGGACCAGTGAAGCAGTGGCGCGGGACCGCCAGGAGGAACGCGTTTCTGTTTTTAGATCTTGATGGCGAATGTGATCGCGCCAAACGCCGCTCCATGGAAACCGCATAGCACAGCGTCCCAGATTGCCCAGGTCAACGGAGAACCTGGAATGAGCAAGACTACGCGGCGTCTCCGGCCTGGCGGCCCTGATCATTGGCGGTTCTCCTCTTGTTTTCCTGTGCCCTGGAACAAGTCCGAGCTTGGTAAGTGGATACACTTGTCATGCCGCCGGAAGCGACTTGCCCCGCCCTCGAATGGCGCTTCGTCGTGGACGTGAACCGCGCATCGCCGGCGATCTCTTGCCGCCCTACCGCAGCGCGAAGGTTGCCACCCTTTCCGGCGGTGCTGAACCAAGGATGACACCTTCCAGATGACGGCGACTTCCCTGGGAAATCGCACCGCCAGCGTCTTTGGGCGCTTTGATGCCCAATCGACCACCATTTCCATCAACGGCGACGCAGCCGGATCCACCTGTGACGGCAAGACCTTCACCCTACGCTTCCCTGAACTTCTACGCCGGGCTGGGGGTGGCGGTGGCTAAGCCGGCCTTGCCGGAAACCCAGCCGGCCGGCCATCTCCTGGATGAACTGCCAGCGCCGCCCGACCGGGCGCCGCGGGTCACCGACCACTCCACCGCCTCGGCATGCAGGCTCTCGGCGCCGATCGGCAGGCCGATATCCGCCGCATAGCCGTCGATCATCGCCAGGAACGTCGGCTGGTCGCAGTTGTGGAAGCCCAGCCACAGCCCGAAGCGGTCGGACAACGACACTTTCTCCTCGATCGCCTCGTTCGGATTGATCGCGGTGGAGCGTTCGTTCTCGATCATGTCGCGCGGCATCAGATGCCGGCGGTTCGATGTCGCGTAGAACAGCACGTTGTCCGGCCGGCCCTCGATGCCGCCATCCAGCACCGACTTCAGCGCCTTGTAGTCGGCGTCCTCCTTCTCGAACGACAGATCGTCGCACAGGATCAGGCAGCGCCGCGTCTCCGGCGCGCAGCAGGTTCAGCAGCTCCGGCAGCGTGCGGATGTCCTCGCGGTGGATTTCGATCAGCACCAGGCAGCCGGGATCTTCCTGGTTCGCCACCGCATGGGTCGCCTTGACCAGCGACGACTTTCCCATGCCGCGCGCGCCCCACAGCATGGCGTTGTTGGCCGGCAGCCCGCGGGCGAAGCGCAGCGTGTTCTCCACCAGGATGGTCTTCTGCCGGTCCACCCCCTTCAGCAGCCCGATATCCACGCGGGAGATCTTCCGCACCGGCGCCAGGTGGGCCGGCGACGGATGCCAGACGAACGCATCCGCCTGACCGACAGGTCCATCGCCGCCGGCGGCGGCGGGGCCAGACGCTCCAGCGCATCGGCGATACGGGTCAGCAGGTCGATCGAAGTCTGTTCCATACCGGCGAGGTTCCCAGTGGCTTGAAGGCGTGATCGGCGAGAAGGCAGCTTGCTCGAGACGCACGGCGGCTTGACGAAAGAGGGGCGGAAACTATGGTCCGGCCCGCCCATCGCAAGGACCCGCGCAGCCATGAACCCGTTTACCCTGATTTCCCCGGCCTATGCGCAGGACGTCTCCGGCATCCTGGGCAGCGCGACGCAGTTCGCGCCGCTGGTCCTGATCTTCGCCGTGTTCTATTTCCTGCTGATCCGCCCGCAGCAGCAGAAGCAGAAGGAGATGCGCGGCATGCTGTCGGCGCTGAAGCGCGGCGACAAGGTGGTCACCGGCGGCGGCATCCTGGGCACGGTGCAGCGTGTGCCGATGGTGCAGGACAAGGACGGCAAGCAGGTCCCGTCCAGCGAGATCGAGGTCGAGATCGCGCCGAACCTGCGCGTGACCGTGCTGCGGGAGACCATCACCAGCGTGATCAAGCCGGTCGCGGCCAACGACACCAAGCCGGTGAAGGAAAAGGCGTCCTGAACCGGTTGCCGCTCAGCCCTCGGACGTTCCCGTCACCTGTGGCGTGGATCCCCTCCGCCGGGTGAGCCGAGGCCAGAGGGTTTAGGCATCGGCTTGGTGCACCTCGATGATGTTGCCGTCGGGGTCGTGGAAGAAGATTTGATACCAGCCGTTCATTGCCCATTTTCCGTAGTCGGCGTAGGGGATTCCCTTCTGCCGCAGGCGTTGCTTGAAGCCTTCGATGTCGTCGGTGCGAAAGGCGATATGGCCGCGCTCGACAGGGTTGACGGGCTGTTTCATCCGGAAGCCGAGGTCAAGATCGCTTCGTCGCCAGGTGAAACTGCGTCTGGCCGTCGGTGACGAACGCCACCTCCGCGGAATAGCCGTCTGTCTTCAGCCGCGCACTGTCCAGTGTAGGCTCGGATTCCAGATCGAGAACCGAGCGATAGAATTCGTTCATCGCCGGGACGTTCGTCGAACACAGATTCAGGTGGTGCAGCTTGATCTTCATGTGGTTCCTCCTTGGGCGCGGTTATGTGTTCATCGCATTGTGCAGCGGGCAGACCGGATCGGGCAAACCACCGCCTGACCTCGACATAAGCGCCCCCGTAACAGGCGTGACGGCCGCCATGGATTGGGCTTCGCCCCAGTTCCATTCATCCGACCAGGCACGGCGCGCCCGGAGAGCAGACTCCCGGCCTGTGCCGGGGAAGTCAGGTGCCAAGCTCTCTTCCCGTCTTGCGGCGCCTATTGACACCCTTCATGTGACTACTGTGGTCATGGGATATTGAGATGCAGGAAATCCAACTTCGCGACGCAAAGGCCAGGCTTTCGGCGGTGATCGACCAGGCGCGCCCAGGTGAGGCATCGATCATCACCCGTCACGGCCGGCCCGAGGCCGTTGTGTTGAGCTTTGAGGAGTGGCAGCGCCTGTCTCGGGTGCCGTCCTTCGGCAGACTGCTGATGGCGGCCCCATTGACGCCGGACGACCTGCCGGCGCGCCAGGACGGACTGCGCGACGCCGAGTTCTGACCTCCTTGTATCTCGTGGACACCAATGTCCTTTTGGCCGGGGCACCGGCCAGGGCCAGGCGCCAGGTTTGGCGGACCTCGCGATCGCCGCCACGGCGCAGAAGAACGGCCTTACGATCCTGACCCGCAACCTGCGGCATTTCGGCCCTTTGGGCGTGAAGGCGGTTGACCCATTCGAAGCACTGCCGGCTTTGAGCGAGTGAACGGTGCGCAGGCCGGAAATCACACAATGATCAGGCGGTAAGTGGAAGCGACCGCGATGAATGATACAGGCGAAATGTCGGAACGGGCTTTAGCAGCGCAAAATCTTTGTCGCGCTGTGCCAGAGCGCGGCGCTCCACTACAACGATAAATAAAGTGGCGTGAAGGACATCGACATCTACACCTTCTTTGCAGCGGATGGGGAAACCTTTCCGCGACGCCATCCGGATGACTTCGGATACAACGGACGGCGGGTGGATTGCTTGGGCCATCGCATGTCCAGCCGGCACGTCAGCTATCGAGGCTCTTCGACGCTGCCTCCAAAGCTTCCTACTCCCGCAGCGTGTTTTCTGGCGCGGAAGGCGGTTGTTATAATTGGATCCGCTAGAGCACCGGGGAAAAATCGCTTGGCCTTGATCGGTCTGATTGCCTAAGCGGACGCTGACGAATTTGCCGCCCCACTCCACCCAGTCTACCCTCTCATCCAATACCCGCCACCCAACGGAGCGGCCAGGACGATGGGAGGAACCACCCAGATCGCTGCACACGCGCAGCGTCGCCAGACCAGCCCCGCTGCGGGCGCGGCGGCGCATGGGCTGGATCGACCGCAACTTCCCCCGCTTCGCGGTGCTGCCGACGACGCTGCTGATGCTGCTGGTGTTCGGCACTGCCGCTGCTGTTCTCGGCCTGGCTGTCGCTGGAGGCTTGGTCGCCGGACCAGACCCTGTTCGGCGGCAAATTCGCCGGCACCGCCAACTACGAAGACCTGCTGACCGACCCGGAGTTCACCGGCAGCCTGATCCTGACGCTGGAATACACCGCGGCCGTGGTCGCCGCGGAACTTGGCGCCGGCCTGGGCATCGCGCTGCTGCTGAACATCGACCTGCCGTGGATCGGCCTGTTCCGCACCCTGCTGATCGTGCCGATGATGATCACCCCGGTGGTCGCGGCGTTCTGCTGGAAGCTGCTGCTCGACCCCGACCATGGCGTCATCAACTACTTCATCAGCCAGCACATCGTCTGGCTCGGCCGCCCCGACACCGCGCTGCTGTCGGTCTCGGTCGTCAATGTCTGGCAGAACGCGCCCTATGTCGCGATCCTGCTGCTGGCCGGGCCTGCGGTCCCTGCCGCATGAACCGATCGAGGCCGCGCGCATCGACGGCGCCAGCCGGTTGCAGATGTTCTGGCACATCACCCTGCCGCTGCTGCGGCCCTACCTGCTGGTCGCCCTGCTGCTGCGGATGATCTTCGAGTTCCGCTCCTTCGACAACGTCTATGTCATGACCAGCGGCGGCCCGGCCAACGCCACGATGACGCTGTCGATGTACACCTACCTGGCGTCGTTCGTGCGCTTCGACCTCAGCCTGGCGCGGCGTCCTCGTGGATGATGCTGCTGATCTCGCTGATCCTGTGCGGCTGCTTCATCGCCCTGGTCCGCCGGCGGGACGCCAACTGATGGCGGCGCTAGCCGTCGGATCGCGACGCCGACGTGCGAGCTGGCGGTCTACGCCGCGCTGATCGCGCTGACGGTGGCGTTCCTGTTTCCGCTGGTCTGGATCGTCGGCCTGTCGCTGAAGACCCGGCTGCAGGTGTTCGCCTCGCCGCCGCTGTTCCTGTGGTGGCCGACGTTCGAGAACTACGCCGCGACGTTGGCCCGGGCGGATTTCGGGCAGGCGTTCGTCAACAGCCTGCTGGTGTCGGCGGGGGCGGTGTCGCTGTCGCTGCTCGTCGGCGTGCCGGCCGCCTATGCGCTGGCGCGGTTTCCGCTTCGTCGGCCGCAACGTGCTGTTCTTTGCCCTGCTGGCGATGCGCATGCTGCCGCCGATCGCGGTGCTGGTGCCGATGTATGTGCTGTTCAGCGCGTTCGGCCTGACCACGACGCGCACATCGGTGGTGCTCGCCTATACCACTTTCAGCCTGCCGCTGGTGGTCTGGATCATGCGCGGCTTCTTCGAGGACCTGCCGCGGGAACTGGAGGAATCCGCCTGGGTCGATGGCGCCAGCCGCTTCCAGGCGTTCGTCCATGTCGTGCTGCCGCTGATCAAGCCGGGCCTGGTGGCGGCCTGCATCCTGTGCCTGCAACTGGCCTGGAACGACTTCCTGTTCGCCGCGGTGCTGACCAACAACGCGACGCGCACCCTGCCGGTGCTGATGGCCGCGTTCTCCGGCGGCGATACCGGCGTCGACTGGGGCGGCATGACCGCATCCGGCGTGCTGGTCATCCTGCCGGTCATCCTGTTCTCGTTCGCCGCGCAACGCCATCTGGTCGCCGGGCTGTCGTCCGGCGCGGTCAAGGGGTGATCCAAATGATGGTCTGAACAGACGCCAGCTGCTCGCCGCCTCCGCTGCCGCCGCTGCCTGCCGTTGCCCGCGCATGGCGCAGGGCAAGCCGGACAAGCTGGTCTATGTCGGCGACAACGGCCCCTGGCACTGCGTGCATGGTGGAGGAAGTCGCCCCGGCTTTCGAAAAAGCCACCGGCATCAAGATCGACTTCACCCTGCTGCCGGTCGATCCCTGGACGCGCGCGGCTGAAGGCCGAACTCAGCTCGGGGTCGAGCGGCATCGACATCGTGCAGTGGTCGGTCGGCATGGCCGGCTGGATCAGCCCGCACATGCTGGACCACGAGGCGCTGGCCGGCGAGATCATGGCCAAGGACCCGTCCTGGAACTGGGACGACTTCCTGGCCGGCAGCAAGCGGGCGGCCACCTACGACGGCAAGATGGTCGGCATCCCGTACCGCATCACCACCGGGATCATGCACTATCAGAAGGCGCTGCTGGAGCAGGCCGGCATCACCAAGCTGCCGGAAACCTTCGCCGAACTGCGAAACGGCCGCGATCGCCACCAACAAGCCGCCCGAGCGCTATGGCTTCGGCCTGTCCGGGCGCCAGGGGCCGGCGATCATGACCAGCTTCCTGCCGTGGCTGTATTCCTGCGGCGGCGGCCTGCTGGACTTCAAGACCGGCGAGATCTTCATCAACAACGCACAAGGCGGTCGCCGCGCTGGAGTTCTGGGCCGGGCTGGTGCTCAAGGACAAGGTCGTGCCGCCCGAAGCGATGACCTGGGAATATGACGAGATCGTCGCCGGCGGGCAGACCGACCGCTACGCCATGGCGGAGACCTTTGCGCCCTACGGCACGCTGATCAACGATCCGAAGCTGTCGAAGACCGGCGGCAAATGGACCTGGGCGACCGTGCCCGGCCAGACCGCCAAGGAGCAGAGCCGCACCTGGGTCGACGGGCATTTCCTGGCGGTTCCGAAATACACCAGGAACCAGGACTGGGCGCTGGCGTTCATCCAGATGGCCTGCAGCAAGGACTGGATGCAGCGGTCCATGATCCGCGGCAACGCGCCGCCGCGCGGCTCGGTGCTGCGCGACCCGGCGATGGTGGAACTGATCGGCTGGCCGCCGGTCGCCGCCGCGGCGATCGAGACCGGCTTTCCCACGCCCGGCGCAACCGGTCTGGGGCACGCTGCGATCTGTCGCTGCGCGCCGGGCTTGTCGCAGGCGATCCTGGGCCAGAAAACGCCGAAGCAGGCGCTGGACGATGTCGCGACCGACTGGCAGCGCGGGCTGCGCCGAGCGGGGGTGGGCAAAGAGGATGAGAGCGCCGGCACGCTTCTGGCCGCCGCGGCGCCGCGCTGCCGCGCGCCGGCCATCGTGCGCGCCGCGGCCGAAGCCGGAGAAACTGGTGTTCGTCGGCGACAACGGCCCGTGGCACTGGTGCCTGGTCGAGGAGGTCGCGCCGGCGTTCGAGAAAGCCACCGGCATCAAGGTCGACTTTACCCTGCTGCCGATCGACGCCCTCAGCGCCCGGCTGAAGGCGCGAGCTGAACTCCGGCTCGCCCGACATCGACATCATCCAGTGGACGGCGCCGTTCGCCGGCTGGCTGGCGCCGCATATGGCGGATCATGCCAAGCTGCTGGCGGACAACGCCGGCAAGCATCCCGATTTCGACTGGGACGATTTCCTGCCGCCGGTGCGCGACCTCGCCAGCTACCAGGGCAAGCTGCTGGGCATCCCCTACCGCGTCACCACCAGCATCCTGAACTACCAGAAGCAACTGCTGGCCGACGCCGGCTTCGCCGCGCCGCCGGGCGACTGGGACAGTTTCCTGGCGGCGGCGCAAGGCCACGACGAAACCGCCGGAGCGCTACGGGCTGGGCATCTGGGGGCGGCAGGGACCGGCGATGCTGGGCGGCTTCACGCCGTTCCTGCGCGGCAACGGCGGCCGCTACTTCGATCCGGCGACGATGGCGATCGAGATCAACGACGCCAAGGCGGTCGAGGCGCTGGAGTTCTACGGCGACCTGATGACGCGCTACAAAGTCGTTGTCCCCGACAGCATCACCTGGGAGTTCGATGAGATCGTCGCCGGCGGCCAGCGCGACCGCTACGCGATGACCATCACGCTGGCGCCTTACGGCACGCTGATCAACGACCCGAAACTGTCGCAGACCGCGGGACGCTGGGCCTGGGCCGCTCGCGCCCGGCCGCCACTCCGCCGCGGAAAGCCGGGTATCGCTGGGCGGCTGGACCTTCGGCGTGCCGGCGGACGGCAAGAACACCGAGTGGGCGTTCGAGTTCATCCAGTTCGCCACCAGCAAGGAGTGGATGCGCCGCTCGCTGGAGCGCGGCAACGCGCCGCCGCGGACCTCGGTGCTGAACGACCCTGCGGTGCTGGACCGCTTCGGCTGGGCGCCGGTGCATGGCGCAGGCGCTGAAGACGGCGCAACTGGAGCCGCGCGAACCGTTCTGGCCGTCGATGGAGTTGCAGTTGCGCAGCGGCATCTCGGCCGTGCTGCTGGGGCAGAAAACCGCCAAGGCGGCGCTGGACGGCGTGGCGGCCGACTGGCAGCGCACGCTGCGGCGAGCCGGCGTCAAGCCGACATGAGAATGCCTGTGGCGGATCGGCGCAAGGTCCGGATAAGGGACCTCCGCAATGAATTTGACACCGAAAACCGCAGGCTCACATAGTCGGATCGGGAGAACACGCATGACCGTGGGCGCGATCGACTGCGACATCCATCCGGGCGTGCCGGACATCAAGGCGCTGCTGCCCTACATGAACGACTTCTGGCAGGAATCCTTCGTCGCGCGCGGGCATCGACGGGTTCGACATGATGTCCTACCCGCTGAACGCGCCGATCACCTGCCGCCCGGACTGGCGGGTCAAGGGCCAGCGCCCGGCGCCAGCTGGACGCGATGCGCAGCCAGGCGCTGGACACGTTCGGCATCGGCACCGCGATCTGCAATCCGCTGACCGGCGGACAGGTCGCGGTCAGCGAGAGCATGGGTGCGGCGATCTGCTCCGCCGTCAATGACTGGATGAAGGAGCACTGGCTGGACAAGGAGCCCCGGCTGCGCGCGTCCATCGTCGTGCCGGCGCAGGCGCCGCTGCTGGCGGCCGAGGAAATCGACCGTTGCGCCGGCGACCGCCGCTTCGTCCAGGTGCTGATGCCGGTCGCCTGCGAAATGATGCTGGGCCGGTCGTACTACTGGCCGATCTGGGAGGCGGCCGCCACGGCACGGCCTGCCGATCGGCATCCATGCCGGCAGCATGTATCGTTATGCCCCGACCTCCACCGGCTGGCCGTCGCACTATCTGCATGACTATGTGGCGCAGTCGCAGACGTTCGAGGATCAGTTGCTCAGCCTGATCTCCAACGGCGTGTTCAACAAGTTCCCCGACCTGAAATTCGTGCTGCTCGAATCCGGCGTGACCTGGCTGCCCGGCTTCATCTGGCGCGCGGTCAAGACCTGGCGCGGCGTGCGGGCGGAGGTGCCGTGGGTCAACCGCTCGCCCGCCGATATCATCCGCGAGAACATCCGCGCTGACGATCCAGCCGTTCGACGCGCCGGACCGCGCAAGCCGTGGAGCGCATCGTCGAGCAGATCGATGCCGACCACATGCTGCTGTTCGCCTCGGACTACCCGCACTGGCAGTTCGAGGGCGACGCAATCGTGCCGCCCGGCCTGTCGGCCGACCTGCAACGCAAGATGCGTGTCGAAAACCCGCTGGAAACCTATTCACGCCTGAAGGAGCCGCACCTAGGAGATGTGCAATGAACGCACCTGTCGATGTCCTGGCCCGTCCCGCCGACAGCCGGTTGGGCATCATCGACTGCGACATCCATCCATATCCGAAGGCCGGGGCGCTGAACGCCTATCTGTCGGAGCGGTGGCGGAATCATCTGGCCGACGTATGGCAAGTTCAACTGCGGCCCGTATGCCGACCGCGGCACCTATCCCCGATTTTCACCCAACACCTCGCGGCGGGATGCCTGGCCACCCAACGGCGGCCTCCGGGTTCGGATGTTGATTTCATCCGCGACCAGCTGCTGGATCCCTACAACATCGCCTATGGCGTGCTGGAGCCGCTGCTGGGCGGCAACACGTCGCGCAACCTGGACGAGGCGGCGGCGCTGTGCGGCGCGATGAACGACTGGCAGGCGCATGAGTTCGTCGATCCGGAACCGCGGCTGCGAGCCTCGATCCTGGTGCCGCAGGACGATCCCGATGCGTCAGTCAAGGAGATCGAAAAGCGGGCTGGAGACTGGCGGTTCGCCCAGATCCAGCTTGGCTCCAAGACGTCGGAGCCGCTGGGGCGGCGGCGCTACTGGCCGATCTTTGCGGCGGCGCAGGCGAATAACCTGTCGATCGGGCTGCATATCGGCGGCACCCAGAGCAGCGCGCCGTCCGCCGGCGGATGGCCGCAATTCTATCTGGAGGACCACCATGTGCTGGTCCATTCCATGCAGAACCAGGCCGCGAGCATGATCCTGGAGGGTGTGTTCGACGCTTTCCCGAAGCTGAAGGTCGTGCTGATCGAGGGCGGCTTCGCCTGGGCGCCGCAGCTTGCGTGGCGGCTGGACGCGCATTGGGCGAAGATGCGCGATGAGGTGCCGGACCTGAAGCGCAAGCCGTCCGAATACATGAAGACAAATCTGTGGTTCGCGACGCAGCCGGTGGAAGAACCGGAACATCCGGATGATCTGCGGCAGGTGTTCGAATGGATCGGCTGGGATCGGATGGTTTACTCCAGCGACTATCCGCACTGGGATTTCGACGATCCGCACCTGGCGTTCAAGTTCCAGATGACCGAGGACGAGAAGCGGATGCTGTTCCGCGACAACGCGCTGGATGTCTATACGTTCAGGTAGACATCCTGCTACTGCCTGGGCTGAGGAAAAGCGTCTCCGCAGGGTCCGCCCGATCAGGGACACGCCACACCAGGCCGCTGATCACTGCAGCGCGTTCTCCAGCGCCTGGACGGCCTCGCGCGCTTCAGCCATGGCTGCGGCTGACGGATGGTGGATCTGCCGCCCGAGGCTGGTGAGAGCGTTCCGGGCGCGCCTGTCCGCGGCGCGGATCTCCTCGATTTGCTGTGCCGTGATGTCCGCCCCTAACACGACACCGATTTCGCGTGCCTTGGCCGAATCGAAGTGCCGCACGATGGAGACCGCCGCCGGCGAGACAGCGGGCGGCGGAATTTTCACCGCCGGGTTGGGCTGGTCGATCTGAGGCGGACGTTGCAGATCAGGTGCCACCTTGGTGCAACTGATTATTGTGGCGAGGAGACCGACCGTCCGCACCACCAGCAGCACGGCTCGCGGTATCATCGCTTCTTTCCCTGCATCTGTGCCGTCATGGAATCATGCGCGAATTCGCCGAGGAACCGCACCTGCGATTTCAATACGCCGAGCCGCTGACTGATCGTGCCGTAAGCCGCAACGTCAGCAATCCGCCGCTCATCGATGGCGTTCAACTTGATCTCGACCTGAGCCATGCGATCGATTCTGGGTGAGGTTCCCGCTTCGAGTGCCGCGAGACGGCCATCGTAACTTGCTAGCCGGGATGTGCCATTGATCACAGCGCCACCTGTGGCACTCACCAGACTCGTCAAAGCGATCGCGATTGCCAGGTTTTGCCGCAGCCATCCGGCAGCGTTCGTTTTGAAAGGTGCGCCGCTATTATCGTTCATCAAACGGTTCCCTCCAGGGAACGGAATTTGGTCCTATGGGAATGGCCGGATTCTTCTTTCTTGTCAGAACGGTAATGAGTGCCCGGTCAGGTTGGCCTCGATGCCTTTGTTATGGCTACACTGGCGATCAACTCGTCTTGCTTTGATCAAGCGATCAATCACGTTGGGACGGTCTCTAGATTCCGCGCCCCAGCAGCTTGCCTTCAGCGGACACTGGTTTGGTTCGGCCGAAATCCTGCATTCTAAATCGTCGGTGGCCCGGATTTGGCTGATAATTCGATCATCGTTTCGGACATGCCGCTCAGCCTTTGATAATAAGAGCGAACATAACGCGCGAAGCGCAGCTTTGTCAAGATATTTTTCCTACACCGACATGAGTATCAGCTCTTCGTAGGGAATATCATCTTGTTATGGGTATTGATAAAAAGCCGGTAAGCACGACTATCGCCCGCCCCGCCGCTGCAGGGCCCGCAGGCAGATTGCCTCGAACTGAGCTGCAACTTTCGACCAGGAAAACCGCTCTTCCATTAGCTTCCTTGCCGCACCCGCAATCGTTGCGCGCAACGATGCGTTCGCCAACAATGCGAGGATTGCCTTCGCGAACGCATCGGCATCGTCGGCGCGAAGGAAGTTTTCGCCGTCGGTAACGTCGAGTCCTTCGATCCCAAGTGTTGTTGAAATGACAGGACGTCCCATCGCCATCGCCTCGAAGGCCTTGATGCGCGTGCCGCTGCCGACGAACAGTGGAATGACATAGACATTGGCGCCGGCCAAGTGGGGACGGATGTCATCCACGAAACCGGTCAGAGTCACATCCAGGCCGCGCTGATGTATCTTGTCGTGTAGCGAGCTTGGCGGGTTGCGGCCAATTATCACGGCTCGCACTCGCGGGCGGACTTTCAGCAGGCGGGGAAACACCTCATCAAGCAGAAAATGAATGCCCTCCACATTCGCCGCCCAGCTCATGGTGGCGGTGAAAATCAGCGTGCCGCCATCGGATCCGGGGTCGGGCTCGCTGTCCGGCCTGTTCACCGCGAAGAAGTCGAGGTCGACACCGGTGTCGATTGCCTCGACCAACGGCAGACCATATCGCCTCGCCAGAACGTCACGGTCTCGGTCCGAAACCGCTACAACGGAATCGTAACGAACAAGGCTTTGCTGTTCCAACCGAGCCATCTTGCGGCTTTGATTGGCCCAGACCAGACGCCAAATCCCGCGCTCGCGCCTTGCATGCCGCTCGAAGATCTCAGCCTCGACGTTATGGGTGAACATGACGGAGGCAGCATCGATAACCGGCGGCATCAGAACATCAGCGTGCGGGAAATCGACTATGACAACGTCTGGCCGGTCGGCCAACGCTTTGCGCACGATGGCGCTGCCGGCCGCGGATCGATCGGTCGCGGCGGCCACCGGCAACCTGCTGGCCAGCGCCATCACCCGGCGCATGCTTGACCGTTGCTGTTCCGGCCACCAGAGAAACCGGTCGCAGGCCTGCTCGACATCGGCTTGGTGGCGCGCATGATCGGTCGGCGCGGGAGAAACGAGCGTGACGTCGAACGCGCCACCCTTCAGGCCGCGCAGGATGTTGCCGGTGCGGATCTTGCCGCCCTGGTCCATTGGGAACAAAAAGCGCGGACTGACAAACAGCATCCGCGGCCGGCTCACCAGCACAGGCCCTCATAGTCTATGCCGGGATGCGAGCGCAGCTCCGACAATCCCCGCCAGATCGATCACCACATGCCCGCACAGTGAAGCCAGCAGCGCCGGACGGTCCTCTGGCGCAGACGTGACCGATGATGGCTATCCTCGCGCTCCGACAGAGCCGTCTGCTGGACTGACCACCATCAGTCGCTCCAGATGCGGTATTTCCCGGTCGATATAGGCTCGGTTTGATCCCATCAATGTGGCGACGCTGCACGAAGCGGTCGTAGATGCGCAGTTCGTAGCCTTTGCCGATAAGCTTCTCCGCCAGCATGACGAACGGGGATTCACGCAGGTCGTCAGTGCCCTGCTTGAACGCCAGGCCGAACAGTGCGACCGGTGACGGCCATGGCAGGCCACCGCCGCAAAGGTTCGGTCGATGATGGCGTTGTTTGCCGGCATGAGGTTTTTCAGCATCGGGGCAGCCAGGTTCTTCTGGTCTGCCAGAGAAATGAAACTGCGGACGTCCTTTGGCAGGCATGATCCGCCGAACGCGAAGCCTGGCCGCAGATAGGCCGGCGAAATGTTCAGCATCCGGTCCTCGCACAACAGCCGCAGAGCCTCTCGCGCATCGACACCATAGGCGGCGAGGATTGCTCCCGCCTCATTGGCGAAGGTCAACTTTACCGCGTGGAACACGTTGGAGATGTGCTTGACGCTTTCGGCCACGCGAAACGGGGCGACGTGCACGGGGGCACGGATCCCGGCATAGATCTCCCGCAGGATGGTCGCATCGTCGCCTGGCGGGGCGCCGATCAAGGTAAAGGGCGGCGAGCGAAAGTCGCGGACCGAGGAGCCTTCGCGCAGGAACTCCGGATTGCTGTAGTATGACAGGCGGTCACCGAGCTTGCGGGAACTTGTTTCCTCCAGCAGCGGGATGACGCGATCCTCGGCGGTGCCGGGTGGGACGGTGGAGCGCATAACGACCGCATGCGGGCCGGGCTTGGTCCGGATTGCCGCGCCGATCGCGCTTGATCACCGCCTCGACCGCGCCGAGCGAAACACTGCCGTCCGCGGCGCTAGGCGTGCCGACGGAGATGAAGGAGACATCGGTGCCGAGGACCGCTGCGACCTCGTCATGTGTTGCGGTCAGCCGCCCCTGCTTGACGGCACCTGCGATCAGCGTGTCGATCGCATCCTCGATGATCGGCGAACGACCGGCGCCCAGCATGGCGATCTTGTCGGGCGAGATATCGACGCCGACGACCTCATGCCCCAGTTCCGCGAGGCAGCCGCAGGACACGACGCCGACATAGCCAATACCAAAAACCGAAATGCGCATGCGCAGGCCACCCTGTCGGAATAGACCTGGCCTTATCGCATGAAACGCGCACGCAAGAAGAACTATTGGTGATACGTTACTGTTTTCCCGCCGCCCAGGCGCCGCCGGCGATCGACGCTGTCACGCCCAGTCCGAACACCGCCAGCGCCACGCCGATCATCGCGAACACCGATCCCAGTCCGCCGCCGAACCGCAAGGCGATGGCACTGCCACCGCCGGCGACGACCAGCCGCAGGAACTGCGCAGCCACCGGCCACAACATCCGCCCGGCGCCCTGGGAGGCGAAATACAGCACCAGACCGAGGCCAAAGAACCCGTAGAACGGGCCGACGCAACGCAGATACAGCGACCCGGTCGCCAGCATCGCGGGGTCCTGGTCGAACAGCGACAGCCAGCCGACCGGATATAGTGCAGCGGCGATGCCGATCGCCTCGGTCAGGCCGAAGCCGATCGCGGCGCCGAATCCACGCCGCCCGCAAGCGCGCGGTGCGTGCTGGCCGGCGCCGATGTTGGTGCCGACGATCGCCACCAGCGGGCCGCCCACCCCGAACGCGATCGGGACCATCAGGTATTCCAGGCGGGACCCGGTGCCGAATCCGGCCAGCGCCGCTGGCCCGAAGGTGCCGACCATGCCGGTTGTGATCATGATCGCGAGATTGGTCTGGATCGAACTGAGCGAAGCGATGCCGCCCACTTTCAGGATCGCGCCGAACAGCCGCGACTGCAGGCGCATGTCACGCAGCTTCGGCCGCAGGACAGAGCGGCCGCCGAACAGATACAGACCTTGCAGCAGGATGCCGAATACGTAGTAGCCGACCAGGGCGGTCGCTCCGCCGGCGATGCCCAGGCGCGGGAACGGTCCCCAGCCGAAGATCAGGCAGGGCGAGATCGGGATCAGCAGCAGTGCGCCGCCGCAGATCACGACGGCCGGCAGCAGCATGTTGCCGGTGCCACGGATCGCGCTGGACAGCGCGTTCATCAGCCACAGCAGGATCGCGCCGGCGTAGATGATGTTGGAATAGGCCAAGGCGGCATCGCAGCGACGCAGCCTCGCCGCCCAGGGCGATATAGAGTGACCTGCCGAAGGTCAGGACGCCGATGGTGCAGATCAGTCCAAGCACGCCGTTGATGACCAGGGCGTGCCAGACGAGGTTGGATGCATCGTCCCTGCGTCCGCTTCCCAGTGCTCGGGCGATCGAGGAAGAGATGCCGCCGCCCATCGCACCCGGCGGAGATCATCTGCATCAGCATCACGCCGGGGAACACGATCGACACGCCGGCCAGCGCGTCGGTGCCGAGTTTGCCGACGAAATAGGTCTCGATCAGGCCGGTCGCGGACTGCGCCACCATCAGCAGGATGTTCGGCGCGGCCAGCCGCAGCAGCAGCGGCAGCAAGCGGCGCCTCGAGCAGCGCGCGGGTGCGCCGGTCCATCGAGGATGGCGGCGGCAATATGACCGACCGGTCGGTCATTGTGGCGGCACTCATGGGGTTGGGGCCTCAGGTCAGGATGACGGAGAAGACGATGGTTTCGAAGCGCCGCAAGCGCGGTGGCGTCGCGATCCACCTTGGTGCGCAGGACCGCGCCCTCGAACGCATCGATCAGGAAGGCGGCGATGGTGTCCGGGTCCAGGCCGGCGCGCAGTTCACCGGCGTGCCTGGGCTTCGCGGATGCAGGTCGCCAGCATTTGCGTCCAGGCAGCGAACACCGCGGCCAGGCGATCCCGCACCAGACGGCTGTCGCCCGCCAGTTCCGCGGAGAAATTGCCGATCATGCAGCCCTTGTCGAACGGGCCGGTGCCCTGGGTCTTAGAGGCAAAATAGGCTTTCAGGCGGTCCAGCGGGGTCCGGGCCTCATCGCTCAGGATAGCAAGGGCGCGGTCGGCCCGGCGCTCCCAGTAGCGGCCCAGGACCTCGGCACCGAACCGCTCCTTGCTGTCGAAATGGGTGTAGAACGAGCCTTTCGGAACCTCCGCGGCGTCGGTGATGTCCTGCACGCCGCTGGCATGGAAGCCGCGGGCGTGCAGCACCTTCAGTCCGGTAGAAAGCAGATGGTCGCGAGTGCCCGTTGTCGCATGCCTTCAATATGACCGATCGGTCAGGTTTTGCAAGAGGCGATGGCACCCGCGAGGTGAATCGGTCGGGCGGTCGCGGGATCGATTTGGGCGCCCGCAGGAAAAGGCTGCATCGCCCATGATTGCTGGGTTACGTTGCGGAAAGACACCAATGGAGCCCGCGATGGATTTCCTGTGCTACTTGCAAGAGGGCTGGCAGCCTCTGATCCGTCCGGCTGAACCCACTCGGCCCTGGATGGACGCGACGCCGGAGGCCTTCGCCTACCGCTGCCTGCCGCTGAACATCGCCAATGCCCATGGGTGGGAGGTGCTGACACCGGTGGGGTTCGAGGCCTACTGGCGCGGCGGAGCCTCCAAATCGGATGTGGTCATTCGATCGGACGCGGGAATGCCATCGTCCTCGGAGCCGGTATCGTTGTTTGGGCAGGGGACGTTCACCATTCACATGCAGGGCCTGTTCCGCACGCCTACCGGGTGGAACCTGATGGTCGGCGGGACCCCGAACAGTGCAAAGGACGGCATCGCCGCCTTGTCCGGGGTCATCGAGACCGATTGGTCGCCCTACACGTTCACTATGAACTGGCGCTTCACCCGGCGGAACCACTGGGTGCGGTTCGAGGCGGGCGAGGCGATCTGCTTCCTGCAGCCGATGCCGCGTGACGGGCTGGAGCGGTTGAGCCCGAAATTCGTGAAGCTGGCGGACAACCCGGAAGCGGCGAGGCAGTTCGCGGCCTGGAGCGCCTCGCGCACCAATTTCCTGGCAAGTGTCGCCGAAAAGCCGCCCGCTTCGGTGTCCGAGCAGTGGCAGAAGCGCTACTACCGGGGGCTGGATATGGACGACAAGCCGGGCGTCCCGGATCACCGTTCCAAGCTTCGCCTTAAACCCTTCGTCGTCGGCGTACCAGAGGAGGAGGCGGTGGAGAAGGTTGGGATGAATACAGCCACCGTCGATCCGGACCGACTGGAACAGGCTATTACGGCGCTGGTGGCATCGGTGCGCGAGGATACCACGTTCGACCCAACCCTGCTTAGCGCGGCGGGATTGTCGAAGGAACACGCGGAGCGCATCGTACGTGCGGCAGCGAAGGTCTCGGTCTGAGAAGTACGGCTAAAATCGTTACCGCTCACGCGACGGCGCGTTGAGCAATAACTGGTTTGCGGCGCGGCATGGGTTTGGGCTAGAGCACCGGGATTCCAATCGCTCGGAGCCGCAAGTCGCATGCCCGTCCTGTCCGATCGCTGGATCCGCCAGATGGCGCGGGACCACCGCATGATCGAGCCCTTTGTCGAGGCACAGAAGCGCGATGGCGTCATCAGCTACGGCCTGTCCAGCTATGGCTACGACGCGCGCATCGCCGACGAGTTCAAGATCTTCACCAATATCGACTCGGCGGTGGTTGATCCGAAGGCGTTCTCGCCGGCCAGCTTCGTGGACCGCAAGACAGATGTCTGCATCATCCCCCCGAACAGCTTCGCGCTCGGACACACCGTCGAATATTTTCGGATTCCACGCGATGTGCTGGTGATCTGCCTGGGCAAATCCACCTACGCGCGCTGCGGCATCATCGTGAACGTCACCCCGCTGGAGCCCGAATGGGAAGGCCAGGTGACGATCGAGATCAGCAACACGACGCCTCTGCCGGCCAAGATCCATGCGCATGAAGGGATCTGCCAATTTCTATTCCTGCAAGGCAACGAGCCGTGCGAGACCAGCTACGCCGACAAGGCGGGCAAATATATGGGACAGCGGGGCACCTCCCTGCCGAGGATGTAAATGGATCGTATTCGAATTCGTGGCGGCCGCCCTTTATCCGGTGAGATCAAGGTGGGGGGCGCGAAGAATGCCGCCTTGCCGCTAATGGTTGCCGGCCTGCTGACGGACGATCGTCTGGTGCTATCGAATGTGCCGCGTCTGGCCGACGTGCAGACGATGACGCTGCTGCTCGCCCAACACGGCATCGCTGTCGATCCGATCACCAATGACGGGCGCATGTTGTCGCTCGGTGGAGCGATTACCAACACCGAGGCGCCGTATGACATCGTCCGCAAGATGCGGGCGTCGTTCCTCGTCCTGGGGCCGTTGCTGGCGCGCGTGGGTGAGGCGCGGGTGTCCCTGCCGGGCGGCTGCGGGATCGGAGCGCGGCCGATCGACCTGCACCTGAAGGGTTTGGAGCAGTTGGGGGCGCGCATTCTGCTGGAAGGTGGCTATATCGATGCGCGGGTGGATGGGCGGCTGAAGGGCGCGACGATCGTATTCCCGTTCGTGTCGGTTGGCGCCACGGAGAATCTGCTGATGGCGGCGTCGCTGGCCGAGGGTCGCACGGTGCTGGCGAATGCGGCCCGCGAACCGGAGATCGGCGACCTTGCGGCTGGGCTGGTGGCTATGGGCGCGCGGATCGAGGGCATCGGCAGCGACACACTCACCATTGATGGCGTGGACCGCCTGCATGGCGCCGAACACGCCATCATTCCGGACCGGATTGAGACCGGCAGCTATGCCTGTGCCGCCGCGATCTCCGGCGGGTCGGTCTTTCTGCGCGGCGCGCGGCTGGACCATCTGGGCGCAACGGTGCGCATCCTGCGGGAGGCCGGCGTCGATATCGCGGAAATGCCTGACGGGCTGATGGTGAAGCGGCTGAACGGGCTGCACGGCGCGGACGTCATGACCGAACCCTATCCAGGGTTTCCGACCGACATGCAGGCGCAGTTCATGGCGTTGATGTCGGTGGCCGACGGGGCGTCGATGGTGACCGAGACGATCTTCGAAAATCGCTTCATGCACGTCTCGGAACTGAACCGCATGGGTGCCAGGATTAACGTCCATGGTGCCTCGGCGATCGTGCGCGGGGTGCCGGGCGGACTGTCGGGTGCGCCGGTGATGGCGACCGATCTGCGCGCGTCACTGTCATTGATCCTGGCCGGGTTGGCGGCACAGGGGGAGACCATCGTCAACCGGGTGTATCACCTGGATCGTGGATATGAGGCGGTCGAGCAGAAACTGGCCGCCTGCGGCGCGGATATCGAGCGGATCTCGGGATAGGGCGATCGCCCCCGCACTCCCGGCCCGACCGTTGGAGCCGTCCTTCGCATCATGAGGAGCAACGCATGACGCAGATTTTGATCGTGGGCGCCGGGCCTGTCGGCCTTACCATGGCAGCGGAACTGGCCCGCTATGGCCTGCCTGTCCGCATCATCGACCGCAGCCCACATCCGACCGAAACCTCCAAGGCGCTTGTCGTCTGGAGCCGCACGCTTGAGCTTATGGACCGGATGGGCTGCACACCGGCTTTCCTGGAAGCGGGACTCCGCGGTCACGGTGCCACCATCCGCAGCGGCGACACCGTGCTAGGGCACGCCAGCTTCGACGACATCGCGAGCGCCTATAATTTCGCCCTTATGCTCCCGCAACGTGACACGGAGCGCTTGTTGGCCGAGCATCTTCAGGGGTTTGGAGTGGCGGTTGAACGGCGGGTTGAGCTGATTGGCTTCATCGAGACCGCGGACTATGTTGAAGCCCGGCTGAGGCATGAGGATGGGCATGAGGAGACGATCGAGACGCCGTGGCTGATTGGCTGCGACGGTGCCCACAGCAGTGTGCGGCACGGCCTCGGCGGCGAATTTCGCGGTTCGGCACAGGGCGACGACTGGATGCTCGCCGATGTCCGGCTTGAAGGGGACGGCGCGCCGCCGGCGGACGAAATCGCCACTTACCTGCACCGCGACGGCCCCTTTGTCGTGTTCCCCATCCCCGGCGGACGCGTGCGGATTGTCGCGACGGTCGGCAAGACCGACCCCGCCCATCAGAGACCGGACCCCACACTCGCCGAGGTTCAGTCGATGGCGGATCATCGCACAGGCGGGGGTTTTCGGGTCGTAGACCCCGTCTGGCTGTCCAACTTCCGTATCAATGAACGCAAGGTCGTGGACTACCGGCGCGGGCGCATCTTCCTCGCCGGCGATTTTGCCCACGTTCACAGCCCCGCCGGCGGCCAAGGCATGAACACCGGCATGCAGGACGCGATCAACCTCGCGTGGAAGCTGGCGATGGTGACGCAGGGTCGGGCCAGCGCCGGTCTGCTTGAAAGCTACAGTTCGGAAAGAAGTGCGGTTGGCGAGATGGTGCTGCGCAATGCCAGCCGGTTGACGGACATGGTGACGCTGAGCCATCCGGCGGCGCAGGCGGCACGCAACCTCGCCCTGCGCTTCCTGCTCGGTTTTCATGCTGTGCAGGACCGGATGACCACGACGATGAGCGAGATCGAGATCGGCTACAGCGGAAGTCCCTTGTCGAGAGGCCGGCATGCGGGCACCCGCCTGGCACCGCAGGACTATGACGGTCCGCCTCCGGGAATGGGAGACGCGGCGCGATTCGTGCTTTTCGCGGCCGACAAGGAGAAGGCGGCGGCAATTGCAGCACGGTTTCCGGCACTGCTGGAGCCGGAGCCACGGACGCCCCCGGTGCCGCGGAGCCTGCTCATTGTTCGGCCTGATGGCTACATCGGCCTTGCCGCCGGCGGCGAGGCATGGGATGAGGCGGAAACCTACCTGCGGCAACTGGCAGCCTGAGAGCCGGAGCATTCACTTTATCCGGCGCCAATCCCATGCCGTTTCGAGGGCCGATCTGGCAGCTATGCAAGCAGCTTTGTCGCTGCCCGGCGGCCCCTCGGACCTAGTAATTCTACTCACTATCGATGACATGGGTTGGTGGGATAGTCATTTGGCGAGTCGCTGGGACGTTCCGTCGGCGATCATGATCTGGGGGCACATCTTATGCGCATCGACGCCATTGCCATCGGCAAGAACCCACCCGACGACGTCAACGTCATCATCGAGGTCGCAATCGGCGGCGAACCGATCAAGTACGAACTGGATAAGGAAGCCGGCACACTGGTCGTCGATCGGTTCCTCTACACGCCCATGCGCTATCCGGGTAACTATGGCTTCGTCCCGCACACCCTGTCCGATGACGGGGACCCGATCGACGTACTGGTCGCCAACACGCGCCCTATTGTGCCGGGGGCCGTGATCAACGTCCGCCCGGTGGGTGTGATGAAGATGACGGACGAGAGCGGCGGGGACGAGAAGATCATCGCGGTGCCATCGCCGAAGCTGACCCAGCGCTATGTCAACGTGCGCAACTACACTGATCTGCCGTCGATCACGCTGGAGCAAATCCAGCACTTTTTCGAGCACTACAAGGACCTTGAGCCTGGCAAGTGGGTCAAGCTACTCGGCTGGGGCGACGCCGCCGAGGCGAAAGCGCTCATCGTGCAGGCTATCGAGCGCGCCAAGCAGAAGTAGCTTCCGCGGCTTCGCACTGCATCAGACGCTGAAGCCGCCTCGTGTGCGGCGCACGCCATATCCGCTCGGTGACGTCGTTGATGATGCCACACATCAGCGCTTGACGCTGAAGCCGGCCAGTTGCGCGTAGCCGCGGACGATGCTGGCGCGCTCCTCCTCGGTGGCGACATCCTCGATCCGCGTGAAGCCGTCCGGCGCACGTTGGGCGATCAGGTCGATGACGCGTTCGGGGCCGCCGACGCGGTTCGATGCCACGACCGCCGCCGTCGCCGGAAGTCGCTCCGCTTCGTATTCCGCCAGTGCCTCCGGCACCGGGCGTGTCGCCAACAAGTCGCACAGGCACCGCGCATCAAGGATGGCCTGTGACGCTCCATTCGATCCGACCGGATACATCGGATGCGCCGCATCGCCCAGCAGGGTGACCCGCCCCTGGGTCCACCACGGCAGCTTGTCGCGGTCGCACATCGGATACTCGAATATCTCCTTGGTTGACTGGATCAGTCGGCCGACGTCGATGAACGGCAGGTGCAGTCGTTCCGCGAGATGGCGGAATGCGTCGTAATGTCCGAGGCGCGACCAGTTCTCCCGCGCCGGACGGCGCAGTCGCCGGCATCGGCGACGCGGGCGTAGATGACCCAGTTGGTCAGCCGGTGTTTGCGGGGTCTCGCCGGGGCCGATTGGATACAGCACCAGCTTGGCCACGGCATCGCCGGCGATCACCATGCTGTCGCCGCCTTCGAATTCCGGCCAGTCCACCGCACCGCGCCACATCTGGATGCCGTTCCATCTTATGCCGGGCTCATGCGGATGCAGGATTGACCGCAACGTTGAATGGATGCCGTCGGCGCCGATCAGCGCCGCTCCGGTCATGACCTGGCGCGCGCCGCGCGGGATCCTCGAAGCGTGGCTGCACGTGATCTTCGGTCTGCGTGAAGCCGACCAACCGCCGGCCCGGCCTTAGCGCCGCCGGACCGAGCCGCTCGGCGGCAGCTTGCCACAGCATGGCGTGCAGCCGTCCGCGATGGATGGAGAATTGCGGCACGTCATGGCCGGCATAGGTTCCGCGCGATTCCGACCAGATCGCCTGACCGAGGTGGTTGGCATAGGTCAGTTGCCGCGTCCTGATGCCGATCTCGTCCAATCGAGGCAGCAGATCCAGGGCCTCCAGTTCACGGATCGAGTGCGGCAGGGCGTTGATACCTACCCCAAGCGGCTTCACTTCGGCGGCGGCTTCCAATACCTGGCAGTCGATGCCTTTCGCGTGCAGCATCAGGGCGAGGGTGAGCCCACCGACACCACCACCGGCAATCAGGATTGGCATCCGAAATGTTCCTCCGCCCTGATCGTCCGTCCGGGTCGAGCCTGGCTCGCGGCTGCTCGTTACCGTCGCGGCGCCGGGCCCTCCGGTGGCGATTTTGCTTCATCCGTTCGCATTCACGCGCCCGGACGGCCCGCCCAGCGCGATCTTGCTCATCATCCGCTCGCTAGACTTGACGCGCCCGGACCGGCCCGCCCAGCCAGATCTTGCTCGTCCCCCCACCACCCAACTAGCCCGGTGGAGGCAGAAAGTGGATGTTGTGTTCAGCCGCGATCCGCACGACCTCGGCAGGGTCGGCGACTTTGTCGATCTTGGTGAACAGCTCGAACAGCCGCATCGAGGGCGCGACCCAGAACAATGCCCGCGTGTTGGCGTGGCTGTTGTTGAATATGCCGTGCTTGGACCCCATCGGCATGCGGATCAGGTCGCCGGCGCTGGCCTTCAGATCCTCGCCGTCCAGCCACATGTCGAAATCGCCTTCCAGAACGCGGATGAACTCATCCTGGTCCGGGTGAAAATGCGGCGGCACGAAAGTGCCGGGCGGAAATAGCGTGTCGAAGGCGAAGGAGGACGCCGACAACTGCACCGGCTTGTAGGTCTGGCCCAGGATATCCCAGACGATGTTGTCGAGGCTTTCTCCACTCGCGGGTGATGCCGAGTTCCGCTGCCATTGGTCTTGCTCCGTTTAGAGATGCAGGTATTGGTCACGAATTGCGGCGCCGCCGCAATTCGGCGCTGGTGCCGGTCCAAACCGAACGGCCCTTCTCGATCACCACGGCGCGGTCGGCCAAACGCAGCACGGCGGACAGGTTCTTGTCGATCAGTAATATCGACTCTCCTTCGGCTTTCAACGTCGCCAGCACCGACCAGATCTCTGCCCGGATCACCGGCGCCAGGCCTTCTGTCGCCTCATCCAGGATCAGAAGGCTGGGATTGGTCATCAGCGCCCGCCCGATCGCCAGCATCTGCTGCTCGCCGCCGGACAACTGACTGCCAAAGTTGCGGCGGCGCTCACGCAGGCTTGGGAAACAGCGTCCACATGCGGTCCAGCGTCCAGCGGGGGGCCGCTGCCCCGCCCGTCGCGGTGGCGATCAGGTTCTCCTCGACCGTCAGTGTCGGAAAGATCTGCCGCCCCTCCGGCACCAGACCCAACGCCAAGGCGGGCGATGCTGGAATGGCGGCAGGCCGGCAATAGACCGGCCCGCGAATGTCAGCGTTCCACCCCAAGCGGGCAACAGTCCGATGATCGAACCGATACGGTCGTGGTCTTGCCCATGCCGTTGCGACCGAGAACGGCGAGCACCTCGCCTTGGGCGACGTCGAGAGAGATGCCAAACAGCACCTGGCTCTGGCCGTAGCCGGTCGTGAGGTTTTCCACATGGAGCACTACGGTTTCCGTTCGTCCTGGGCCACGAAAGCCGTCCTGACCCCCTGCTTGATCGCGTGCTTCACCGCTCCCGCGTTCCAACTGCTCGGATCGCCCGACAGGAAACGGCCAGCACCAGGAGCTCAGTTCATCAGGCGATCGCGTCCTCCCCGAGATAGGCGGTCGCACCTCCTGGTGGTCGCGGATGGTGGCGGCGTCGCCGGTGACGATGATGCGGCCCTGACCAGGACCGAAATCCGATCGGCCAACGCGAATACGGCCTGCATGTCGTGCTCGACCAGCAGAATTCCGAAGCGTGACCGCAACCGGCGCAGACAGAGCGACCAGCCGCTCGGTTTCCTCGGCCCCGGCGCCGGCGAGTGGCTCGTCCAGCAACAGCAGCCGCGGCTGCATGGGCCAAGGCCACCGCCAGTTCCAACTGACGTTTCTCGCCATGCGACATGGTGCCGGCAATGGCGGCCGCCCGATGCCCGAGGCCGACCTGTTGCAACGCTGCATACGCTGCCTGATTGAGGCCGGTCCTCACGCTGCGCCGGGCGCCAAAAGCGGAACGACGATCCGCTGCTCGCCTGCACCGCCAACGCGACGTTCTCCAGCGCTGTAAAGCCGGGGATGATGCAGGTGATCTGGAATGACCGGGCCAGGCCGAACCGCGCCCGGCGTTGCAGGGCCAGCTGGTCACGTCGTGGCCCGCGACCCGGATCGAACCACTGTCGGGACGAATGGTCCCGCTGGTCAGGCCCATCAGCGTGGTTTTGCCGGCGCCGTTGGGGCCGATTATCGGCGTGGATCTCGTTTGGCCACACGGTCAATGAGACGTCGTCCGTAACGCGCAGGCCGCCGAATCGCTTATCCAGATCCCGGAGTTCCAGCAACGGCTCAGGCACTGGCGCGCCGCCTCGTGCCGGCAGGGCGGTGGAAGCGTTTCACGTCGGGCAGGCTGGCGAGGCCGTCGCGCAGGAACAGGACGCACAGCACCAGCAATGGCCCGAAAACCAGGCGCCAGTATTCAAAGAGGTGGGAAAGCCATTCCTCCAGCAGCACGATCGCCAAAGCGCCGATGATCGCGCCATACAGGTGTCCGGCGCCGCCCAGGATGACCATGAACAGGAGCTCTCCGGAACGTCCCCAGGACAGGGTGGCGGGGGAGACGAACTCACTGGCGTTGGCGAGCAGCGCGCCGGACAAACCGCAGATCGCTCCGGCCAGGACGTATGCGACGAGGCGGTAGGGATAAGGGGAAAAACCGAGCGCCTCGACCCGCAACTGATTTTCCTTGGCGGCGCGAAGGACACGGCCGAAGCGACTGTCGAGGATCACCGAACATAGTAGCCAGACAGCGACCAGAAGACCCAGGCACACGAAGTAGAACACGACGCGGTTCTGCAGCAGCCGGTGCCGAACCAGGCGGTACGGGCGAACAGCGTGTAGCCGTCGTCGCCACCAAGCAAGGATAAGGACGACGCGGTGAAGAATGCCATCTGGCCGAAGGCCAAGGTGATCATGATGAAATGCACGCCGCTGGTGCGCAGGGACATCGCGCCGGTGAGCAGCCGCGAACAATCCACCGGCAAAGATCGCGGCAGGAAACACCACGGAGGATGCGGTGGTGATGCCGGCCGCGTCCAGCGCCGCAACGGTATAAGCGCCGACACCCATCATCGCGGCGTGGCCCAGGCTGATCAACCCAGCGCCACCGACCAGCAGCGACAGACTGAGCGCGGCCATCCCCAGGATCATCGCTCTCGATAACAGCGTCAACGCGTAGGCCGAACCGAAGCCGGCGAATGGCGCGGCGCCAGGGCCAGCAGCACCATGACCGGCAACAGCAGGCGCCTCACGTTCGGCGCACGGGAAACAGACCCATGGGACGGAAAAACAGGATCGCGGCCATGGCGATATAGACCAGCATCGACGCCAGCGCCGCACCTGTCTGCCGAGCGGCGGAGGCGCTGAGCACCAGCCTCAACAGGTCCGGCAGCAAGGCGCGCCCCATCGTGTCCAGTAGTCCGACCAACAGGGCCGCAAGAAACGCGCCCGCGGATCGAGCCGATGCCACCGATTACGATCACCACGAAAGCGAGGATCAGCACGTTCTCACTCATGCCGGGCTCGACGGCGAAGACCGGCCCGGCCATGGCGCCGGCGAACCCGGCCAGCATGGCGCCAAAGCCGAACACGACGGCAAACAGACGGCGGACATTGATCCCGAGAGCGGAGACCATCGCCGGATGGGTGGCCCCGGCGCGGACCAGCATGCCGACCCGCGTGCGCTCCACCAGCAGCCACAGCAGCAGGCCAACACACATCCGGCCGCGATAATGACGAGGCGGTACACCGGATACAGCAGGCCTGGCATGATCTGGATGCCGCCGCCCAGACCCTCTGGCTGCGGCACATTCAACGGCGCGCTGCCCCAGATGGCGCGCACCGCCTCCTCCAGCGTCAGGATGACGCCGAAGGTGGCGAGCACCTGGCTGAGATGGTCCCGGTCATAGAGATGGCGGAACACCAGCAATTCCAGTGCCAGCCCGATCAGAAGGGCTACCGGCATCGCCAGCACAAGCCGATCCAGAAATTGCCGGCCCAGGTGCCGAAGGGAGGCGGCGATGTAGGCGCCCAGCATGTATTGGACGCCATGGGCCAGGTTGATGAAGTCCATTACGCCGAACACCAAGGTCAGGCCGGCGGCAATGAGGAACAGCAGGATGCCCAGTTGCGCGCCGTTCAGCAGTTGGACCAGCAGCAGGTTGATCGTCATCGGTTCGCCTTTCCGATACCTGTTCCTCGCCGCGCCGGTGCTCCGGCCGCGAACACTCCAGTATGGCGCATTAGAAGCGCTATCGCAGGTTTGGTTGGAACCGCAATTCACATCGCGATCTCGACATGCCATGACGTCCCGGTGCTCCAATCGGTTACAACTGTGGACCGCCGCTCTCACGGCATATGGCATTCGGCGGCGTAGGGGTCGATCTCATTGGATAGAACCTTGCGGACGGTCTCGGTCTGGAACTTGCCGTCGTTGCGGGCGACTACCTTGCACAGATAGAAATTCTCGATCGGATAGTGGTTGGCGCCGAACTTGAAGTCCCCGCGGACCGACTGGAAATTGGCTTTCTCCAGTGCCGCGCGCAGCGCCGGCTTGTCGGATCACTTGCCGCCGGCACCACGCATGGCCGAGTCCACCAGCGCGGCGGCGTCGTACGAATGCGCGGCATAAGTTCCCGGGACATAGCCGTAGGCGGCCTCAAAATCGGTGACGAACTTCTTGCTGCGCGGGTTGGGGAAATCCGGCGCCCAGGTGGCGCTGGTGAAAAAACCTAAGCGCGGCATCCTTGTGGGCAGGCAGCGTCGATTCATCCACAGTGAACGCCGACAGGAACGGGATGCCCGCCAGGCCGCCTGCCGGTACGCGCGCACCAGGTTGATCCCAACCCGCCGGGCATGAAGGCGAACACCGCATCAGGTTTGGCGGCGGCGATTTTGGCGACCTCGGTCGAGAAATCGAGCTGATTCAGGGGGACGTAGATTTCATCCACGACCTCGCCCTTGAAGCGGCTTTTAAATCCAGCCGCGGCATCCTTCCCGGCCTGGTAGTTCGGCACCAGGATGAACACGCGCTTGTAACCTTCGTCCTGTGCCACCTGCCCCATTGTCGCGTGCGGCTGGTCGTTTTGGTATGAGGTGACGAAACAGATAAGGGTTGCAGCCCTTGCCGGCAAAGGTCGAGGGGCCGGCATTGGTGGAGATCAGACTGTCTGACTTTCCGTCACCGGGCGGAAGATCGCCTGCAGGATGTTGCTGAACACCATGCCGGCGACGAAATCGACCTTGTCGCGCTCCAGCGCTGCGCCGACCTTGGTCAACGCCACGTCGGGCTTCAGTTCGTCGTCGATCACCAGCGTTTCCACCGGATTCCGCCCAGCTTGCCGTCGAGATGCTTGACGCCCAGAAGCCAGCCATCGCGCAACTGGTTGCCTAATGCCGCACCGGGCCCGGACAGGGTGGCGACGAATGCGACCTTGAGGCCGCTTGTCTGGGCCCGCACGATAGCAGGGGCAAACACCGTCGCAGCGGCGGTGCCGAGGAGATGTACGTCGTTGCATCGCGTGAGTTCCCCTGAGTTATGGGTTCGCCTTATATCGGATATGGGATGATGTTGCCACGTGCGTCGGGAGTGGTCTTGGCGGCCAGCGACCATGGTATGGCAACGAAATTGTTCCTGCTTAAGCCATCACGACACCGGCAATCGCCATGACGCCCCCCAAGCAGGCGTGGCATGCGGCACTTGTAGGCCAGCGTCCGGGCGTGGCCACTATGTCGTGGTATAGACCCACGCGTCGTGGGTGGCCCCGGCGGTTGCCATCCGGTTTTCCAGCGTGTCGGCGAAAGCGAGCAGAACCTGACCCATGGACGTTCCGCTTTGGATCTGCCCGGCCCAGTAAGCTATCTCGCTGGGATCACCGGTGCGGTGAAGTCCATTTGAGCAAAGCTTGTTGACTTCGGCTGTGGCGTCCAATCCGGCAAACATCGATGCAAACTCCGACGTTCCCGTCATGTCCTGGGCGACCGCCAGAGGGCTGGTTCCGGAATCCAGCACGCCGGTCCAGAATTGCAGCCCCACCTGGTCGGGCGTGCGGTTAAACGCGGCCTGGTAGAGGCGATAGACCTCCGCCAAGTCCTTGTCCCCGATGTTGGAAAGTGAATTCTGCTTGTGTTCAAAGCTGTCGGAGAATTCGACGACTATTGTTGCCCTGGACACACCCGCGTCGAGCTGAGTAGTCCAGGCGGCGATCCCGGTGGCCTCGCCGGGACGGCCAAGAGCATTCTGGTACAGCGCCTGGACGAAGTCCTGGTTGTTAAATGATCCGTATCTTGCCTGAAACTCCGTTGAGTTGACGAATCCGAGTGCCACATTACTTAGCTGCAAAGTATTGGCATCGATCTGGTGCGTCCAATCGTTCAGCCCGGCGAGGTCTGGGGCGCGCCCCAGTGCAACGCCATAGAGCCTGGCGACTTCCTCGGCGTTGCCGGTCGCATCGAAACGGCCAACGCCATCTGAAAATATGATCTCATCAACGCCGGGTTTGTCTTGCGCTCCGTTCCGGTTCGCCACCCGGTCCTGATAGTACAGGTTGCCGGACGAATTGGCGATGATGTATTGGGTATGCGTCCCGCTAACCGTGGTCGTTCCATCCTGCGGGATGATCGGGGCCTGAGTAGTGGTCTGGCTTTGATCGGCGGCGATCCATTGCTCGATCTGATTGAATGCCGCGGTTGTGATAAGCGCGTTGTAGCCCGCGGTGGTGCCTATGCCTTCGCTCGATACTGTGCCAACGACCTGGGGGCCAGCGGCGCCGGTGACGAATAGCGGCCCACCGCTTGATCCCTTACCCAGGCTAACACCGTCCAACAGCGTGAACCGGGGATCCCGCCTGACCGTCTGGAAACTGGAGACCATCGTGCCGTTGGCCGATCCGGGATAGCCGGCGATGGTGACCGCTCCACCCGAAAAATCCGGCAGCAGTCCCATGTATCCTGTCGAGGTAAATGAAGTAGACAAGTGTATAACCGCGAAATCGGACTGCGAGTCAAAGTTCGAAATCAAACCGTTCGTGTCGTTAATCGCGTAGTAATGAAAGCTGGCGCCCTGGGCGGAGCCGAACGGTGTGGAACCAATACCGGATCCCGGAGTGACGACAATGTTGCTCGCCGTTCCGACCCCGGAAAGGTAGACCACGTGACTTGCCGTCAGCACTTCATCGGGCGCGATGAGAACGCCCGAACCTTGATAGGACACACCGCCGATCGTGTCCGTTATCCGGACGACCGTGTCATAGGGGTACAACGTGGGATCGAGCGCCATGTTGAACTCACCGTAATGTCTTCCCCGAGCTTACGACAAGGCGTTCGCCTCAGCCAGAGACAAGTGTCCAGGCTCTACCTCACAGAATCGTTCATGAGCATTGTTTCGCTGCCGGTGTGGCTTCTCAGCCAGCCTCCGGCCAACGCCGACGCTCGGTTACCCGCCGCACGCAGCTATACCGAGAAGTATTTCGCGCGCGGGTTCAACACGACAATGGCGCTGGTGGATTGTTCAGGGTGCAACTGGAACTCGTCGGATAGTGAAATCCCAATCCGGTCCGCGCCCAGCATGGCCAGGATCGGCTCCTGGTCCTCCACGCGTGGACAGGCGGGATAGCCGAACGAATAGCGGCTGCCTCGATAGCCCTGTGACAGCATTTTCTCCATGTCGCGGTCATCCTCCGCCGCAAAGCCCAGTTCGGCGCGGATACGTTTATGAACATACTCCGCCATCGCCTCCGCCATCTCCACCGACAGGCCGTGCAAATACAGATAGTCCTGGTAGCGGTTGTCCTCGAACCAGATCCGTGCGGTGTCCGACGCTTTCTGACCGACGGTCACGACTTGCAAGGCGATGACATCCCGTTCGGCGTCGTCGATGTCGCGGAAGAAGTCGGCAATGCATTCACCATCTTCCTTCGGCTGGCGCGGCAAGGAGAAGCGCGTAACCTCAGTAATGCCGTCCTGTTCGAAGATGACCAGGTCATTGCCCGCGCCGGCGGCCTTCCAGTAGCCATAGGCAGCCTGGGGCTTCAGGATGTCCTGCTCATCGCACAGGGCCAGCATCCGTCGCATGATCGGACGCAACTCCTGCTTCGCCCAGCCGAGAAAATCATCAAGCGTGCGCCCCTGCTTTCGGAAACCCCACTGGAATTGGTAAAGGCTGCGCTCGTTTATGAACGGCACGATGGCCTTCGGCGCGGACTCGATAACGCGGGCTCCCCAAAACGGGGGCTCGATCACCGGCACGTCGCGCGTCAGGCGATGGCGTCGCTCACGCACCACAGCGACATCGACCGGACGGAACGCCTTGGCGTCGGCCTGACCGAGCGTGCGGGCCGTGTTGCGGGCTTTGCCGGCGCGCTTTGACTGGATCACCGCCAGGTAATCGTCAAACGCATTGCCGGTGACCCGGTCCATCAGGTGCAGCCCGTCGAAGGCATCCCGCGCGTAGGCCACGCGGCCCGAGGCATAGGCGTTGACACAGGCATCCTCAACATAATTGCGGGTCAGCGCGGCGCCGCCGAGCAGCACCGGAATCTCGAGCCCCTGACGGGACATCTCCTCCAGGTTCTCGCGCATCACCACGGTGGATTTCACCAGCAGGCCAGACATGCCGATGGCGTGCGCATGGTTGTCCTGCACGGCCTGCAGCATTTCCGCCAACGGCACCTTGATGCCGAGGTTGACGACACGATAGCCGTTGTTGGTCAGGATGATGTCGACCAGGTTCTTGCCGATGTCGTGCACGTCACCCTTCACCGTGGCGAGGACGATGGTTCCCTTCTCCTGACCCTCGACCCGCTCCATCATCGGTTCGAGGTAGGCAACGGCGGCTTTCATGGTTTCCGCGCTCTGCAGCACGAATGGCAACTGCATCTTGCCAGCGCCGAACAGGTCGCCGACCACCTTCATGCCGTCCAGCAGGACGTTGTTGATGATGTCCAGCGGCGGCAGGGTCAGCAATGCCTCGTCCAGGTCGTCTGTAAGACCCTTGCGGTCGCCATCAACGATGCGGTCCTTGAGGCGGCCCTCGGCGGTCTCGGCGCGTTCCTTCTTGACGGCATCAGCGGCTTTGCGGCCTGCGAACAATTCAAGCAGCTTTTGCAACGGGTCATAACCCTCGCGCCGGCGGTCGAAGATCAGGTCTTCGGCGACCTGCTTTTCTTCTTCCGCGATCAGGTGCAGCGGGCGGATCTTCGACACATGGACGATGGCGCCGCTCATGCCCGCGCGCATGGCGTGGTCGAGGAAGACGCTGTTCAGCACTGCGCGCGCGGCCGGGTTCAGGCCGAAGCTGACATTGGAAAGGCCCAGGATAATCTGGATATCCGGAAATTCCGCTCGGATTGCGGCGATGCCCTCCAGCGTCCACTGCGCCAGCTTGCGATCGTCCTCGTTGCCGGTGGCGATAGTGAAGGTCAGCGGGTCAATCAGCAGGTCCGACTGTGCCAAGCCGTGTTTGTTGCAAGCGAAATCAACAAGCCGGCGCGTGATGCGCAATTTGTCCTCAACCGACTTCGCCATGCCGACCTCGTCGATGGTCAGCGCGATGACGGCGGCACCGAAGCGCTTCGCCAGGATCAGCCTGTCATTGGCGGCTTTTTCACCGTCCTCGAAATTGATCGAGTTGATAATAGGCTTGCCGCCATGCAGCTTCAGCGCGGCCTCGATCACCGGCGTTTCAGTGCTGTCGATCACCAGCGGGCTGTTGACCGAGGCGGTAAAGCGGCGGATCACCTCTGTCATCTCAGCATTTTCATCGCGGCCGACGAAGGCGGTGCAGATGTCCAGGGCGTGGGAGCCCTCGCTGATCTGTTCGCGGCCCATCGACACGCAGCCGTCCCAGTCGTGCTTTTCCTGCAGTTCGCGCCACTTCTTTGAACCGTTGGCGTTGCAGCGCTCGCCGATGGCGAAGATCGCGTTCTCCTGTCGCAGCGGCACGGCCTGATACAGGCTGGCGACGTTTGGTATCCAAACTGGCTTGCGAACCACCGGGGCGGGCCGAAAGCCGCCGCGCTTACGCAGCATGGCGTCGAGCGCGCTGATGTGTTCGATAGAAGTGCCGCAGCAGCCGCCGATCAGATTGACGCCATCTTCGGCGATGAAGCGTTCCAGCCAGGACGCCAGATCGGCGGCACCGAGCGGATAGTGCGTGTGGCCGTCAACCAGTTCGGGCAGTCCGGCATTCGGTTGCACCGAGATCAGGCCAGGCCAGTTCTTCGCCAGCCAGCCGACATGTTCGGCCATCTCCTGGGGGCCGGTCGCACAGTTCAGGCCCATCAGCGGCACATCCAGCGCGCCGATGACCGCGCCCGCGGCGGCGATGTCGGGTCCGACGAGCAGAGTGCCGGTGGTCTCGACGGTGACCTGAACGAAAATCGGCGTATCGGTGCCAGCCTCGCGACGGGCGATCTTGGCGCCGTTGACCGCTGCCTTGATCTGCAGCGTGTCCTGGCAGGTCTCTATCAGGATCGCATCCACGCCGCCGGCGATCAGGCCGCGGCATTGGACCGCCAGCGCGGCCTCCAGCGGGTCATAGGCGATGTTGCCCAGGCTTGGCAGTTTGGTGCCTGGCCCGATGCTGCCGACAACCCAGCGGTCGCGTCCGTCGGAGAACGTTTCAGCGGCCTCGCGCGCCAGTTCGCCAGCAATTTTGTTGATCTCGAAGGCGCGCTCGGCGAGGTCGAACTCGCCGAGCGTGACCGGAGAGGCGCCGAAGGTGTTCGTCTCCACCATATCGGCACCGGCTTCGAAGTACCCGCGATGAAACTCCCGCACCATGTCGGGGCGGGACAGCACCAGCACGTCGGTACAGTTCTCGCGGCCCCAATAGTCTTTCTCGATGTCCAACGTCAGTGCCTGGACCCGGCTGCCCATGCCGCCGTCGCACAACAGCACACGGTCACGCAGGGCATCGAGGAGATGGGGTCGGGACATCGCTTATCCTTGTTTCAGAGCCGCAAGCGGCGGGGCTCAGGGCCGCGAACGGGGGGTCGATTGCAGTGCATAGCCGATGGGTATTACTCGGATTGCGTCGCAAGCACGCGAGGACGCAGGGCGGACGAGTCTTCCATACGCGTGGCGGGCCAGATGCGGACATCCAGCGGACCGGCGATGGTCAAGGCATTGGTCCACTCCAACCCAGCATGGATCAGTAAATCGCGCATCGCGGTGTCGGAAAATCCGGGCCAGCGATGAGCCAACCTTGTGGCAAGGTCGTCGCGTTCGTGCGCGGCGAGATCAATCACGATCAGCCGGCCACCTGGACGCAGGACGCGCGCTGCCTCCGCAACGACACCGGCGGGGTCTTCCGCATAGTGCAGCACCATCTGCAGCACCACGGCGTCGAACGAGGCATCGGCCAAGGCCAGCCGGTACATGTCGGCAAGCCGCACCGAGCAGTGGGCGAACTCGGCGCGGGCAAGGCGAGATCGGGCAAGGGCCAGCATTTGCTTGGACGCGTCCACGCCAAGCGCCTGGCGCACCTCGAGCGGCGAGCAGTTCCAGGACGCGCCCGGTACCGGTACCGATGTCCAGCAGGCGACCGGGACCCAGCCGGCACAATCGACAAGAGTGCCGCTTCGACCGCTGGAGCGGGCAAGTCCAGGGCACGCATCTCATCCCAGTCCGCGCCGGTGCGGCGGAAGCTCTCGGAGGCGATACGGGCGCGTTCGGCCAAAACCCGGGCAGCCTGCCGACGGTCAGCCTCCAGCGTCGGGTCGTCGGCTGGGAGACGGGCAACAAGTTCACGGGGCAGTGCGCCATCGTCACCCTGAGGAAGCGCAAACCAAACATTGGCGCCTTCCCGCACCCGGTCCAGCAACCCGCACTCGCACAGCAGTTTCAGATGCCGGGAGAGGCGCGGCTGAGACTGGCCCAGAATCTCGGTGAACTCCATGACGCAGAAGGCACCCCGGGCAGCCAGCGAAAGAAGACGCAGGCGGGTCGGTTCAGCGGCGGCGCGCAAACTGGCGAGGAGGTGCTCCATGGTGAGTGCCCTATGACATAAACATATCCTTATGTCCAGTGGGTCCTTTATAAGTTGATCGATTTCAGGGACCAGGAGCGGGCCGGTTGCGTGGTCAGGCGAACCCTTCCACTGTCGCGTACCGAGCCCGCCAACCGACAGGATGACGATAATGAAGTTCGGCGCATCGATGTTCTTCACCGACTATTCCATGACCCCCGCAGCGTTGGCCCGGGCTCTTGAGGAGCGTGGATTCGACATTCTGTTCGCCCCGGAGCATTCGCACATTCCGCTGTCGCGCAAGACGCCGTTCGTCCTCGGAGCCGAGTTGCCGAAGCGGTACTACGACGTGATGGACCCGTTCGTGACCCTGACGGTGGCCGCCGCGGTGACGACGAAACTGAGGCTGGCCACCGGCGTCTGCCTGATCGCGCAACGCGATCCGATCCAGACCGCGAAGCTCGTTGCCTCCATCGATCAGGTATCCGGCGGGCGGTTTGTCTTCGGCATCGGCAACGGCTGGAATCAGGATGAGATGGAGAACCATGGCACCGAGTTCTCATCGCGCCACAAACTGGCTCGGGAGCGGGTGGAGGCAATGAAGGCGATCTGGACCCAGGATGCCGCGGAGTATCACGGCGAGTTCGTCAACTTCGGCCCGATGGCGGCGTGGCCGAAGCCGGTGCAGAAGCCGTATCCCCCGATCCTGATCGGCGGCGCCTTTCCCTACTCGGCACGGCGGGCCGTGCGATACGGCGACGGATGGATGCCGCAGGCAACCGCGAGCAACAAGACTCCGCTGACGGAGTTGATACCAGCATTCCGCAAGATGACGGCGGATGCGGGCCGTGATCCGGCGGCTATGCAGGTCGTCATGGGCGCGCAACCGCCGGACGCGGCGCTGATCGGGCAGTATCGGGCGCTGGACGTGGACATCGTGTATCCCAGCCTGCCCTCGGAGAAAGAGGACACGATCCTGCCGATCCTCGACCAGTGGGTGGCGGTGATGCGGCAAGTAAACGGCTAAGGTGGCACCCGGCCGGTTAATGATGAGTTGTCAGGTGTAGGCGGCTTCAATCATCCGCCGGACGGCTTCCTCCATCGCATCTTCCGGAGCGCCATCTTCCGGCATGGTGGCCCGCTTGGGTAGCCCAGGCGCGCCGCGGTCCTGCTGGAAGGTCGGCACTTCCGCAGGGGCGTCAACCCGACGCCTCCGCGGGGTTCTGCCCTGGGCGACGTTCCTGACGTTGCGCCTGCTTTGCGGCATGACAGTCCCCTGACAGTGTTCAGACTGATGTTGGGAACAACCCGGTCAAGCTCAACCCGGGTGGGTCGAGATCCTGGATACCCTCGCGAATGATCCGGGCCAAAATGGTCCCGTCGGCGTTGCGGGCGTGGTGGATGATAGCGTGGTCCTCGGTTCGAACGATCAGGTAGTGGTGGACAGACGGCAGGCGGAAATAGTCCCCAGCTTGGCACCGGCATCGCCCGCTCGGGTGGAAGGAGAAAGAACCTCGACGACGACGGCCGTCAAGAACCGCTGCCCCATGGGCGGGTTTGGCGGAAGATCCGCCGCGAGCCATGGTTCCCACCGAAGTTGCCCACTGTGAAGCCAGAACATTACATCACCAGGCGCCCGCCGACGATGCACAGGACGCCCGCCAGAATGGGGCGCAGCACGGCGTCGGGGATACGCGCGGACAGATAGCTGCCCAGGATAATACCGGGGATGGACCCACTCAACAGCGAGGTCAGCAACGGTACAGTCAACCGATCCGAGCCACCAGTGACCGGCACCTGCAACAAGCGTCAGCGGCACTGCATGGGCGATATCGGAACCGACGATAAGCTTCATCGGTACGCGCGGATACAGCAGCAACAGCGCAGTCACTCCCAGGGCACCCGCGCCCACCGATGACAATGTGACCAGAATACCCAGGATGGCGCCTGTCAGCACGGTCAGCCTCGCCGCCCGGACCGCCGACACGCGCTGAAGCAGGGGCTCCATCAACATCAGGAAACGCCGGCGGAAAATCAGCGACAGCGCCGTCAGCAGCAGCATGGTCCCCAAGAGCAGCGATATGGTGCGCGCGCCCGCGGAACCGCCGATGTTGTAATGAGAGGCGATAACCAACGTGATTGTCGTCGCGGGAACGCTCCCGGAGGCGAGGCGGCGGACGATCCGCCAGTCGACCGTGTGGTTCAGGCCATGCACCAGTGTTCCGACCGTTTTCGTGGCCGAGGCATACAGCAGATCGGTTCCCACGGCCGTGGCCGGGTGGATGCCGAAGACCAGAACCAGGATAGGCGTCATTAACGAGCCGCCGCCCACACCAGTCTGGCCCACCAGAAGGCCGACAAAAAACCCTGACAGCATAAAGAACGGATCGATGGCGGAAAATGGATGCATAGGCTCCCTCGCCTGACGACGTGGATGAACTTTAACACACCTCCCCCCGATCGGCATCAGTGGGGGCACCGGTGGGGCGTGAGTGCCAGTGGCTCGGTCGGCAATCGTGAAATGACAGGCGTGGACGTTGCGGCGAGGGCGCTGATTGAACGAATAAATGCCTTGCCTCAGGCTGATGAACTTTAATGCTTACCGATGCCGCTTAAGCCGGCTGCGAACGCATCCGTTTCCGCCCCGGTCGGTATACTGCCCTGGCTGCCCGCACGCGTGCAGCATAAAGCTGCCGCGATGCTCGCGCGGCCGCACCGCTTCGCGGAGTGATACGCCTTGGTCCAGCCGGTGCGCCATGACGCCGACGAAGCAATCGCCCGCCGCGGTGGTGTCGATCGCCTGCACCGCCATCGGCCGGCTGATGCCAGATTCCGTCGAGGCAGGCGACTTCCGCGCCCAGCGCCGCCCGGGTCAGCACCACGGCGACGCCGCCCAACCGCTCGCTCAGTTGCGCCGCCGGTACCGCCGCAGCCGAGGTGCTCAGCCAGCCACGCCCCTCCGTCTGGTTCACCACCAGAACGTCAACCGCGCGCAGCGCGTCCTCGGCCAGCGCGGCCGCCGGCGCGAGGTTCAGCACCACCCGGACCCTTGCCGACCGGGCACGCGCGATCAGTGCGGCGGTCTGCTCCGCCGGCACTTCCATCTGCAGCACCAGCGTCGTTGCCAGGCCGCAGCAGCGCGTCCTCGAGCTGGAGGCCATGGTGGACAGGTTGGCACCGGAGCCGACGGCGATGGCGTTGTCGCCGGCAGGATCAACCGTGATCGAGGCGCAGCCGGTGCTGGCTCGCGACGGCCTGCACCCGGCGCAGGTCGACCCCGGCGGAGCGCAAGCAGGCCAGTGCCGCGTCGGCCAGCGCGTCCTGCCCAACCGAACCCGCCATGACCACGTCCGCCCCGTCGCGCGCCGCGGCCACCGCCTGGTTGGCTCCCTTGCCGCCGGGTTCGATCCTGAGCGGAGGGACCCAGCACCGTCTCACCCGGCCTGAGGGATCGCCGGAAGGCCGAAAATCAGGTCGAGATTGATCGAGCCGAACACGATGATCATCGGTCGCCTCCGATCCGCACGACCGTCACGCTGTAACAGCCGTCCGCCTGCAGGAACACCTTCACGGTCGTTCCGTGCCCCTTGCTGCTGGTCAGTTCCAGGCGCCCGCCGATGCAGTTCCGTCAGCTTGTGCGCCAGCGGGAGGCCCAGACCGGTGCCCTCGAACGACCGCGACAGCTGCGCTGTCCACCTGGCCGAACGGTTCCAGCGCGACCTCCATTTCCGCCGCGGTCATGCCGATGCCGGTGTCGGTGACCAGGAACATCAGTTCGCCGGTCGCGGTCTCCGCGACGTCAGCACGATCCGCCCGTGATCGCCGGCGTGAACTTCACCGCGTTCGACAGCAGGTTGATCAGCATCTGCAGCAGCCGCGTGCGGTCGGCCCGAATCCGCAGCGCTGGCTTCCGGCAGTCGCAGGTCGATCGCGATGTCGCGCGCTTCGGCCTGGGCGCGCACTGAAACCAGGCGTGCGCGGGCCATGTCGGCGACCGTGAAAACACGGTTTCCACCAGCGTTGCCGTGCCGGATTCGACCTTGGAGATATCCAGGATCGCCGTTGATCAGTTCCAGCAGATGCCGCCCCGAACTCAGGATATCCGCGGCATAGCCGGCGAATCGGCGGCGAGCCCGGCTTGCTCGGCGCCTGGTCCTGGATCAGTTCGGAAAAGCCGATGATCGCGTGCAGCGGCGTGCGCAGTTCGTGGCTCATATGGGCCAGGAACTGCGATCGCGCGCGGTTTGCGGCCTCGGCGGTTTCCTTGCTCGCCAGCAGTTCGCGGTTGGTTTCGTGCCAGCCGCGCTGCGGTCGGCCTCGATCTGCGCCTGCGCCAGCCGCAGCCGGTCACGGTCGTAGGCGAGTTCGATCTCACGTTTGGTGCGCCGCCAGACTTCCCGGCTCAGCAGCAGGGTGAGGATTGCCATGAGTCCGGTGGCGCCGATGCCGGCCAGACCGATCAGCCAGACGTGGGTCCGAGCCGATCCCAGCACGTCATCGAGCGCCAGAACACGTGGGATGCGCAACGGGTAGCGGTCGAGCGCACGGATGGCGACCAGCCGCTCGATCGGGACCAGGCGTCCCTGGCGGGAGTATACCGCGACGTCGCCGGGCGCGAGATGGTCCGGATAGGGCGGCCCGCGCAAGTCGGTTCCGACGCCCGAGCGGCCCTCCGGATGTTCCCGGTTGTAGCTGGCGCGCACGATCCCGACCGCGTCGGTGATCGTGAGCGTGCCGCGGCGACCGCCGACATCCAACTGGCGTTGCAGGGTGAGCAGGCCCTCGCGGGTTGCAGCAGCAGCATCGCCTCGCCGGCGAAACGCCCGTCTGCGGTTTCCAGACGCTGGCTGAACTTCCATGAACGGCCCTGCCGGATCCTTGGCGTAGGGATCGAGCGTCATGCCGTCGGCGACCCCGTCGCGGTGGGCGATAAAGTGCGGCTGGGTCGCGGACATCCGCCGGCCCGGGATCGGTGGCGATGGTCGAGGCCACGATGCGTCCGTCCGGACCGGCGATGCGGACCTGGCTGCCGCCCAGCAGCAATCGCGGCGAGTTGGCGGCGTAGATGCGCCTGGATGACGGCGTCGGATGGTTGCATGTGTCACGGCTTGCATGCTGTCGGCGATGCGGCGAAGCGCCAGGGTGCCGGCGTCCAGCGGGCTGTCAGGTCCATGGCGAGGGCCGCCGAGAGGTTGGAGGCCGCGGTGCGTCCGAGCGCGCGTGCGGCGTTGTATTCGGACCACAGCGACCACGCGATGAAGACCCACATGCACAATACGAGCAGGAGGGCGGCGCCGACGATCCTGCGGACCACCCTCCATGCCTGGCGCTTGGCGCGCGCTTCGAAGCGGTCAGTACGCTCCGTGCTTATGTCGACCGCGTCGCGCTGCATCGTCCTGCCGCTTCGGGAATACGGGCGTAGCGAGTTGCCCAGTGAAGAGCAGAATTCGAGGACGCTGCACGGCGCCAGGGCTATGACATCAGCGAAGGGAAGATCGAGCCGAATGTGCACAGCGAACCGCATGTGCATGATTGGGATGCAAGGTTGTTCGTGCTCGAGGGAGCGCTGACGCTAGTGCGCGGCAACGGGCTGGAGACGTTCAGGCCGGGCGACTGTGCAGCCTGGCGGCAAACACCTTGCACGAGGAGCACACCGAGGCCGACGGCGTGCGCTACGTGGCCGCCCGCAGGGTCGCGGCACAGGCTGCCGCCGCTCAATAAGGTGGGGCAGTCCGCGGTGGCTCGCCGAAACCGCAGTATCTCAGAACTCATGGCTCGCTGCCGTGAGGAAGCCTCTGACCTGGGCCAGGAAGAACCGAAGCTGGTCGTGGTGCACCCAGTGGCCGGCCTTTTCCACGGCCAGCACGCTGGCGTTGTTGAAATAGGCGAGGCGCCCGTCCTCGGCCGGATTTGTTCGCCCAGCTTTCGGTGCCGTAGACCAGCAGCGTCGGGCAGGTGATCGAGCCCCATAGCTCGGCGATCGCGTCGCGCGTCATGTCGTAGGGCGGCCACAGGCGGACGTAGTGGTCGAACTTCCAGCTATAGGTGCCGTCCTCGTTCTGGTTGACGCCATATTGCGTCAGGTGCCGCGCCTGCTCCGGCGTCAGGTGCTTGTTCTCCTCCTGCATGCGCGCATAGGCCGCCTCCATCGTGGGATAGCGGCGCGGCTGGCGGCCGGACAGTCCGCGCTGCGCGTCGATCCAGAGGCGCATCCGTTCGGCGATCGGCTTGCTTGTCGGACACGGCGTCCTGGCGCGGGCCTGGGCCGAGGCCCTCGATCGCGACCAGGCGGCTGACGTTCTCGCGGATAGATGCCGGTGTAGCGCAGCGCGATGTTGCCGCCGAGGGAATGGGCGATGATGGTCAGCGGCGCCAGATTCTGCTGATGGATCAGTTGCGCCAGGTCGTAGATGTGGTTGGCCATGGTGTAGTGGCCGGAGGCCGACCAGGCGGAGTCGCCGTGTCCGCGCAGGTCCGGCGCGATCACGTGGTAGTCGCGGCGCAGGTCGGCGGCGACCCAGTCCCAGTTGCGGCAGTGGTCGCGCCCGCCATGCAGCAGGATCAGCGGCGGCGCGTCCGGATTGCCCCAGTCCACGTAGTGCAGCCGCAGCCGCTGGGAGAAGTAGACCCGCGACGTCGGGCCGGATGCAGGAAAGGATCCGGATTGGTCGCGGTGGACATTGTCGATGGCTGGCTCGGCTCACGTTCAGCCGATCGGCGGCTTCTCTTGTGCCAGCCGTCGCCCGTTCATAGGCGGCGGCGACGCGCAGCACCGTCGCGTCGTCGAAGTAGCGGCCGACGAACTGCACCGACACCGGCAGGCCGCCGCTGCGACAGGCCCGACATCATCGCCAGCGCCGGATGGCCGGTGACGTTGAACGGCGTGCGGGCCTGGCGCGGATAGGTGCGGGCGGTTTCCTCGGCATCGTCCATCCGGCTGGCCGGGTCCATCGAGCTGGCGCACAGCAGCACGTCGAAGTCGCGCAGCTGGTCCTCGACCGCGGCGATCACCTCGGCGCGGCGGCGCTGCGCGCCGACATAGTCGCCGGCGGTCATGAAGGCGCCGGGCAGCAGGCGGCGGCGGGCCAGCTGGCCGTAGTCGCCGGGCCGCTCGCGCAGCCAGGGGGCGTGGATCGACCAGGCCTCGCTGCACAGGATGACGCGGTTGATGCCGGCGAATTCGGTCAGCGTCGGCAGGGTGACGGTGTGGACCTGGGCGCCCTCGGCCTGCAGGACGCGGGCGACATCCTCCAGCGCGGCGGCGACCTCGGGATGGGCCGGCAGGTCGCGTTCGTGGAAATGGCGGACGAAGCCGATGCGCAGGTCGCGCACGCCGCGGTCCAGCAGCCGGCCGAAGCCGCGCGACGGGGTGGCGGCGCTGCCGGGATCGGCCGGATCGTGGCCGGCGATGGCGTCCAGCAGCAGGGCGTTGTCGGCGACGGTGCGGGTCAGCGGGCCGACATGATCGAGCGTGAACGACAGCGGAAAGACGCCGCGCCGCGACACCAGGCCGTAGGTCGGCTTCAGGCCGACGATGCCGCAGGCGCTGGCGGGATTGCGCACCGAGCCGCCGGTGTCGGTGCCCAGCGCCAGCGGGAACAGCCCGGCGGCGACGCCGGCGCCGGAGCCGGAGGAGGAGCCGCCGGGATGATGGTCGCGGTTCCAGGGATTGCGCGCCGGCGGAAACGGCAGGTCGAAGCTGGGGCCGCCGATGGCGAACTCATGCGTGGAGAGCTTGCCCATGACGATCGCGCCGGCCTGGCGCAGCTTCTGGATCACCACGGCGTCGGCCTTGGCGATGTTGTCGACCAGGATCTTGGAATGGGCGGTGGTCGGCAGGCCGGCGACGTCGATGATGTCCTTGATGCCGACCGGCACGCCGTGCAGCGGGCCGCGGCTGCGGCCGGCGGCGATCTCGGCTTCGGCCTGTGCGCGCGGCCTGCATCGCGGCATCGGCATCCAGCCGGATGAAGGCGTTCAGCTTCGGATCGAGCGCCTCGATGCGCGCCAGCAGGTCGCTGCACGCAGTTCGACCGGCGACAGGGTCCTGGCGGCATAGGCCTGCGCGATTTCGGTGGCGGACAGCCAGTGCGGCGCGGTCACAGGCCGATCCCCGCACGCATCGGCGGCCAGGGTTCGGCGGCCGGGTCGGCCGGCACCTGGACCACGCCGGCGTTGTTCAGCGCCTGCTCCGCGGCGGCCTGCACGTCGTCGGGAAACTCTGCGAGGGCCTTGTCCAGGCCGGCGGCCTCGCGCCAGGGCGATGACGATTGGATCCATGGCATCACTCCGCGATCGTTGTGCGGTGCGATCATGCGTCCTGCCGCGCCGCGCGGGAAAGAGGCGGATTTGACGCGGCGGCGATTGCTGACGGGATCGACCGGTCGTGAAGGCATGCCGGATAAAAAAAGGCGGTACGGCCGGGGGAGAGGCCGTACCGCCAAGGTGGTCGCGCGTATGGCGCGACTTCGGGGAGGAAACAGGACACCGCCGCAGCGGCGCCGGAATCTGTATGTAGGCACCGAAATATTTACAAAAGGTTAACAAGATCGTGTTCGCATCGATAATTTTGGCCAATCGCGGATTGTTTTCGACCTAGGAGATGCGTGCATGAGCAACTCTGCCTCTCGTCGGGCTGAAAGTCCTGGAAATCGGCCATTATATCGCCGCGCCGTTCTGCACCCGCATCCTGGCCGACCTGGGCGCCGAGGTGATCAAGCTGGAGCCGCCCGGCGGCGATCCGTTTCGCGGCTGGGGTGCGGCGAAAGACGGCAACTCCGTGTGGTTCAGCATCCATGGCCGCAACAAGCTGTCGATCGAACTGGACCTGAAGAAGGACCGCGACACTCTGCTGAAGCTGGCCGCGCGGGCCGACGTGCTGGTGGAGAACCTGCGCGCCGGACAGCTGGAGCGGCTGCAGATCGGGCCCGGACGTGCTGCACGCGGTGAACCCGCGGCTGGTGATCGCGCGGATCTCCGGCTACGGCCAGGACGGGCCGTATCGCGACAAGCCGGCGTTCGGCGCGATCGGCGAGGCGATCGGCGGGTTGCGGCATCTGACCGGCGCATCCTGGCGGCACGACCGACCTGCCGCCGCCGCGCTGCGGGATTTCGATCAGCGACGACCTCGCGGGGCTGTATGCGGCGATCGGGCTGCTGTCGGCGGTCTGGCAGCGCGATGCGATGGGCACCGGCAAGGGCCGCGTGGTGGATGTCAACCTGGTGGACAGCGTGTTCAGCCTGATGGAGGGCATGCTGCCGGAATACGCGCTGGACGGGCGGGTGCGCCAGCCGGCCGGGGCGGCGATCGCCGACCGCCTCGCCGACCAACACCTACCCCTGCGCCGATGGGCGGTGGCTGTGCATCGCCGGGAACTCCGACCTGATCTTCTCCCGGCTGATGGCGGCGATCGGCCGGCCGGAGATGGCGGCCGATCCGGCCTATGCGACCAACGGGCTGCGCTGCGCAGAACCGCGACGCCGCTGGATGCGGCGATCGCCGCCTGGACGCGGACGCTGCCGGCGAAGGATGCCGAGGCGATGCTGGAGGACGCGGAGGTGCCGTGCTCGCGGCTGTTCGACATCGCCGATTGCGCGGCCGATCCGCATTTCCGCGCGCGCCAGGCGGTGCAGGACGTGCGACGATCCGCTGATCGGGCGCACGCTGCATCCCGGGCCGACGATCCGGCTGGATGGCGAACGGCCGGAGGATGTGGTGCGCTGGACCGGTCCGGCGGTCGGCGCGCACACCGACCATGTGCTGCACACGCTGCTGGGGCTTGCCAAGAAATCAAAATTGATCCGGCCGTTTGGCGCTGGCGCGATGGGGTGGCCCTGGCCGGAGCAGGATGTGCTGCCCTGCACCGCCCTGGCGGGCACGCCGATCGCGCCATTCCAAAACACTTTGGAATTTCCGGTTCGCGTTAACCTTTCATTATTGCTCCTGCATTATTAATCGCCCAGCGACGTCAGACGCACCGAGTTCCACACCGGCGCGGCGGATCCCGGTCTTTCCATCGCGGCAGATTTGTCATCAAGCGTTCCGCTGAGGAACAAGGAGACCACGTGCGCTTTTGGCTCGATCTTTCCATTCGGAGCAAAGTCCTGCTTGGCTTTGCGAGCACGCTTCTCCTTACCTGCATGCTCGGGCTGTTCGGCCTGCGCGAAAGCGGACTGATCAACGAATTCGGCTGCCGACATCCGCGACAACTGGCTGCCTTCGTCGGTGATAATCGGCAAGCTCAACACAGCGCTCAACCAATACCGTGCGCGCGAGGCCCGTTTGGTCATCAGCAGTCTTGCCAACGCGAGCAGCGAGCAGCAGGAGATCAGGCCTATTTGGAAGAAGGCTTCGCGGCCGTCACAAAGCTGCGGCGCCTATATGAGCCCTTGATCGTCCACGGGACCGATGATGAGCGCTTGATGCGGGAATTCGATCAAGCCTTGATTTGCAGGTGCAACAAGGCGTGGAGACGAGTTATCGCGCTTGCAAAAAAGCCCGGCGGCCGGGACGAACTGGTGGAGCACTATCGAGGCGAGGGTCGAGTCAATTTCGATCTCGCGGCATCAAAGCTCGCGGAAGATCTAGAGTTCAGCGAGAGGAAGGAATAAAAGCGGCGGACACTGGCGCCGCGGTGTTCAGCCAGGCTCGCTGGAGCACCACTGTCGCAATCGTCGCCGTAATCGGGCTGAGTCTGCTGACCGGCCTGGCGATTATTTCCGGTGTTGCGAGCCCGATCAGGCGAATAACCAACACCGTCAATCGTCTCGCCGGAGGTGACAAGTCTATTCTGGTCACGGATGCCGATCGCAAGGACGAGATCGGTGACATGGCGCGCGCGGTCAACGTGTTCAAGACCAATATGATCGAGGCGCGAGCGGCTGACGGCGGAGCAGGAAGCCGCGCGGGCGGCTCGGTCGCGCCGGCAGGATGCGATGGACCGCCATACCCAGGCTTTCGGCACCTCGGTCACCGGCGTGATGTCCGCTCTCGGCACGCGCCGCGGCAAACATGCGCCGGGCCGCCGATATCATGGCCGAAGTCCGCCGCCGCGGTACATCATGCAGGCGTCGGAAACCGCCGGTGGCGCCGGACAATCCTCCGCCGATCTTACCGCGGTCGCCGCCGCGGTCGAGCAGTTCACCGCCAGTGTCAGAGAAATCGCCCGCCAGGTCGCGGTCGCGTCCGATGTGGCCGGCCAGGCGGTGCAGCGCGCCGAAGCCAGCCAGGTTACCATCCGCGGCCTGGCCGACTCTACCGCGCGCATCGGCGACGTGGTGCGCCTGATCGACAGCATCGCCGGGCAGACCAACCTGCTGGCACTGAATGCGACGATCGAGGCGGCCCGCGCCGGCGATGCCGGCAAGGGCTTTGCCGTGGTCGCCGGGGAAGTGAAGGCGCTCGCCGCCCAGACCGCCAAGGCCACAGCTGAAATCGGCGCGCAGATCGAGACTGTGCGCACCGCGACCGAAGACACCGTCGCGGCGATGAACGAGATCGGCGGCATTATCGGCAGGATGGGCGAGGTATCGACGGCGATTTCGGCCGCGGTGGAGGAACAGAGCGTCACCACGCGTGAAATCGCTTCCAGCATCCAGTTGGTGGCGGGTTCGACGGCCCGAGCCGCTCAGGCCATGGAAAATGTCGTCCAGGTCGCCGACCGGGCCGGCAGGCCAGCCGGACGATCCTGAGCGAGGCGACCGAAATCGGCTCCGAGGCGGAGAAACTGCGGCAGCAGGTGGGGAAGTTCCTCGATGATGTGAACAACGATTCTGGAGAGCGCCGGAGATTCGAGCGGATCGGGGGTAACGGCGTCACCGCGACCCTGCTTCTGCCCGGGGCGGCTGCCGCCATCCAGGCTGTGGTCCAAGACCTGTCGCGCACCGGTGTGGCGGTTCGCCATGGTGGCGCGCTGGCGGTGGGTCAAGAGGTTCAGGTTGAACTGCCTGGCGTGGGCGGACCGGTAGCCGGTCGCGTGACCCGAGCAGCCAACGGCTTGGTTGCGATTTCATTCAAGGAAGACAAAACAAGCCTCGACCGGGTGGACCGGGCCTTGGCCAGCCTCGCAGCGGCACGGGACGCCGCCTGAACTCGATAGAACAGCCACGGTAATCCGTGCGAGGCGATCCGCTGGGCCGGTACGAGTTCTTCCCGCCCAGCTAATCGCAAACTTTCAGGTCAGCGCCATGAGATCAGCGCGCAGTTGATCGGCGCTGCCGACCAGACGCTCAAGCGCTGCATGCGTTCGCTCCCAGAACGGCATCGCCGCAACCAGCGTGGCGCGCCCGGATGGCGTCAGTTTCAGGGTCCGCTGGCGCTTGTCGGTCTTTAGCTGCCCCACCTCAACCAATCCGCGTCGCTCTAGCGGTTTAAGATTTGCCGTCAGCGTCGTTCGATCCATCGCCAGCAATGCCGCAACCGACGCAATGTTCGGCGGCTGCGGGCGGTTTAGCGCCATCAACAGCGAGAACTGGCCGCTGGTCAGACCTACCGGCCGCAGCACTTCATCATAACGCCGTGCCAGCGAACGCGCCGCCCGCTGCACGTGCAGGCACAGGCATGCGTCGCGGACGAGCAGCGTCGTTGCAAAGGGAAGATCATCGAGCGGCGGCATGGCCGGTTTTACGTTGACATCAACCTATTTGTCCATATGCTTTCGCTCGGGAGGACAAAACCATGACCACTCGTGTTCTCGTGCTGCTCGGGACAAAGAAGGGCGCTTTCATCCTGCAGAGCGATGCCAGCTCGCAACACATGGTCTCAACGTGGCCCGTTTTGTGAAACCTGGCCGATGAACCACGTCATTGGAGACCCGGCGACTGGCACGATCTACGCCGGCGGCGGCAACGAATGGTTTGGCCCGGCGGTGTGGAAGATCCACCGACTTCGGCGAAACCTGGACTCATTCGAGCGAAGGCCTCGTCTACGCGCCGGGCAAGGATGCGGTCAGTTCGGTATGGAGCCTAGCCTTACGCGACGGCCGGCTTTACGCCGGCGTTCAGCCGGCCGGGTTGTTCAGCAGTGACGATTTTGGCCAGTCCTGGACCCACCTGGACGGACTGCAGGCGCACCCCACGCGGCCCAAATGGCAACCCGGCGGCGCGGGGCTGATCCTGCACTCGATCGTTACGCATCCGCATGACCCTGACCAGATCTGGATCGGGGTTTCAGCTGCGGGGGTCTTCTACACCTCCGACGGCGGCCGCACGCTGGGAGCCTCGGAACAGCGGCACACGTTGCGATTATCTACCTGAAGCAGATCGGTATCCGGAGTTCGGCCAGTGCGTGCATTGCATCGTCATGGCGGCGGACCAGCCCAACCGGCTGTATCAGCAGAACCACTGCGGCATGTACCGCAGCGATGACGGTGGCCGAAGCTGGCAAAGCATTGAGGCGGGCCTTCCGTCGAGCTTCGGATTTCCGGCCGTTGCCCATCCGCGCGACGCCTCGACGTCTGTTCCTGTTGCCGTTGAACGGCGATATCGCCGGCCGCTATGTACCGGACGGCAAGGCCGCGGTGTGGCGCACCCGTGACGGCGGCCATGCATGGGAACCGAAACGCACCGGCCTGCCGCAGCAGAATGCATTCTTCGGCGTGCTGCGCCAAGGCATGGCTGCTGATCGCCTGGCCCCGGCTGGTGTTTATGCCGGCACCAACACCGGCTCGCTGTTTGCCAGCGCGGACGAGGGCGAATCCTGGACCGCGATTGCACACCATCTGCCGCCGATCCTGTCCGTGGAGACACTTCTGGTGCGACCGCCAGCGGCATAGGGCGGGACCAGATCGAAAACCGAGCACGTGAGGGTTGTGCTACCTCCGGCACTGTTGCGCCTGTTCCCGGGGTGCGAGAGGACGCCTTCCGTCTGCGCGACCAACGTGGCGGAGATGATCGACGCGCTGGAGGTGGTGTGGCCCGGGATGCGCGACAGGCTATGCGATAGCACGCCGCGAGTTCGCCGGCATATCAACATCTTTGTGGCCGGCGAGCGCGCGACGCTGAATACTTCGGTGGCCCCAGGTTCCGAGGTTTTCATTATGACGGCCATCAGCGGCGGCTGAGGCCGCCCGCACGTTGTAAACCGACGTTGCCGCGCTATGTCGCTTTGCCTTGGCGTCCGCGAAAGCCCATGGCTATCGACCGTAGACGACTAAGTTCGCTCGATTCCTTTCGGCTTGACGGTGGCTTGGCGTGCCGGACGGTGGAGAAATTTCGCTTTAGTACGTCCAGGATCTGCTTTTCCGATCCGCCCTGGAACACCTTCGCCACGAACGCACCGCCGGGCGATAATACCTGGATGGCGAAATCCAGAGCCATTTCGGCCAGGGCCACGATACGGATGTGATCGGTGGAGGCGTGCCCCGTGGTATTCGGCGCCATGTCCGACAGCACCAGGTCAGCCCCGCCACCTAATTCAGCCAGCAGCTTCCCGGGCATGTCTGGGGCGGAAAAGTCGCCCTGGAGGATCTCCGCGCCGCTGATCGGGTCAATCGGCAACAAATCCAACGCCAGCACCGACGCCGCGCCGCGCTTCACCGCGACCTGTGTCCAGCCGCCCGGCGCCGCACCCAGATCCAGAACGCGCGCACCTTTGTGGATCAGCCGGAACCTGTCATCGAGTTCCAGCAGCTTGAATGCTGCCCGCGACCGCCAGCCCTGTTGCCGCGCCGCCGTGACATAGGGATCATTAAGCTGGCGGGCCAGCCAACGGGCGGACGCGGGACTGCGGCTTTTCGCTGTTTTTACGTGGACCGACAGCCCCCGTGAGTGCGGCATCACCGGCGCCTTGGCCATCAGCGGCAGTCCCAACGCCCGGCGCATTCACGGGCCAATTGTTGCAATGAAAACTCCAGCGATGTCTTGGTGGGTTGGGCCATCTGCTTCAGGCGATGAAATTCAGTCCGGACGGATGATGGAGCGCCCGGTCATCTCCCTGGGTTGCTCGATTCCCATCAATGCGAGCAAAGTCGGGGCGAGATCGGCCAAACGCCCTTCGGCGATCGCCTTCACTCCTCCGCCCATAAGCGCCACCGGCACTGGATTGGTGGTATGCGCGGTATGCGGCCCACCGGTCTCAGGGTCTTTCATCAACTCGCAATTGCCGTGATCGGCGGTGACCAGCAGGGCGCCACCTTGACGCTTGATCGCTTCGGCGATGCGTCCGAGCCCGGTGTCGACGGTCTCTACCGCCTTGATCGCCGCAGCGAGCACGCCGGTATGGCCGACCATGTCGGGATTGGCGAAATTCAGCACGATCAGGTCGTATTTCCCGGAATCGATGGCCGCTACCGCCTTCTCGGTCAATTCCGGCGCCGACATTTCCGGCTGCAGATCATAGGTGGCGACCTTTGGCGACGGCACCATGATCCGGTCCTCGCCATTGTAGGCGATTTCCCTCCCGCCGTTCAGGAAGTAGGTAACATGCGGATATTTTTCCGTCTCCGCCATCCGAAGCTGAGTCTTGCCGGCGTTGGCGACGACCTCGCCCAGGATGTTCTGCAGCGTGTCAGGGGCGAACAGCACGCCCAGGAACGGCGCCAGCGCATCGGAGTAGCGCGTCATGCCGACAGCAGTGGCGAATTTCACCGTACGTCTGCGCGGGAAGCCGTCGAATGCCGGATCGAGCAATGCTGCTAGGATCTCCCGCACCCGGTCCGCGCGGAAGTTAAAACACAGGATCCCGTCGCCGTCCTTCATGCCCGCGTAATCACCGATCACCGAGGCGGGGACGAACTCATCGATACTTTCCCGCGGCGTAGGCAGCCTCGATCGCAGCCTGAGGTGTGGCGACGTGCGCACCCTCGGCCTCCGCGAGCGCGCCATAAGCCTGCGAAACCCGGTCCCAGCGCTTGTCGCGGTCCATGGCGAAGTAGCGGCCGACGACGGTTGCGATGGGGACATCCTTGGGCAGAGCGGCTTGCAGACGTTTCAGGTCTTCGGCGGCGGATTGGGGCGGGGTATCGCGGCCGTCGGTAATTGCATGCACGACTGTCTTGATGCCGGCGTTGTGCAGGTAGCCGGCGATGGCCGCGCCGTGATCCTGGTGCGAGTGAACCCCGCCGGGGGAAACCAACCCGATCAGGTGACACGTGCCGCCGGTCTTCTTCAGCGCCTCCGCCAGGGCCATGAAGGCGGGTGCCTTGGTAATGCTGCCGTCGGCCACGGCCTCCCCGATCCGCACCAGTTCCTGCTTCACGACCCGGCCAGCACCGATATTGAGATGCCCGACTTCCGAGTTCCCCATCTGGCCGTCCGGCAGCCCGACGTCCTTGCCCGACGTGTGCAGGAACGCGTGCGGGCAGCCGTTCCACAGGCCAGTGAAGGTCGGCGTTTTGGCGAGACGCACGGCATTATCGGCGGTCTCCTGTCGCCAGCCGAAGCCGTCGAGGATGACCAACATAACCGGTCGGATCGCCATGCCTGCCTGTTCCTTTCGAATGCCTAGCGCTTCAGGCGTCTGCGTAGCGCCCGAGGCGGCAAGGGACAAGAAGTTCAGGCGGCTTGAGGCATTACTTTACGCTGAGTGAGTCCAGTCCGGCCTTGGCCGTCACCGCGTCCTGGGTGAATATCCCGCCGCTGGCGCCGATCGCGCCTACCAGCTTGCCATCGATCACGACTGGGAAGCCGCCCTCGCTCGCCACGCCACCGGTCAATGCGAGCAGGCTCAGCGTCGACGGTGAGCCGCCAGTATTGACCGCGGCCTGAAAAACGCCGGTCGGCCGGCGGAAAATTGCCGCGGTACGGGCCTTGGCCTGCGAGATCGAGATTGAGGCGTATTGTGTTCCGTCCATTGTCACGCCCGCGACCAGATTACCGGCGGGATCAACGACCGTGATCGACATTTTCCAGTTGTGCTTCCTGGCTTCCGCCATAGCGGCCGCGATCGCTTTCTGCGCCTGCTCCAGATTGATCGGGGCGCCATAGGGGATGTCGAAGGGCATGGCCTCAGGCACGGCCGCGGGTGCAGCGGGAGAAGTGGCCGGAGCCTGGGCATGAGCCAGCGGCATGGCGGCGACAGTGACAGCGATGATCGCGACGGCAATGCGCATTTGTAAAAGCCTCCCCGTTTATTTGACCGCTTCATTGGCGGCGTCATGCTGATAGTTCCGAAATGTTTATCCGGCAAGGCGCCCTATCCTTGGAAGGAAGCAGGGAAAGGGTGCGGGGAAACTTGACCAAAGACACGCGGAGGTTTCCCATATCCCCAACGGAAACGGACATTGGGAGCGACCCATGCATGACACGGTGATCCGAGGCGGTACCATCGTCGATGGGACAGGGAAGACGGCCTACACGGGTGACGTGGCACTGGACGGCGACAGGATCGCCCAGGTCGGCGGCAAGGCCGGACCGGGAAAGCGCGAAATCGAAGCCAACGGCCTTCTTGTGACGCCCGGCTGGGTGGACGTCCACACGCATTACGACGGCCAGGCGACCTGGGACCCGGTGCTCGCGCCGTCGTCCTGGCACGGCGTCACCACGATCCTGTTCGGCAATTGCGGTGTCGGCTTCGCGCCGGTGCGTAACGAAGATCATAGCGCCCTGATCGGCATGATGGAATCGATCGAGGAGATTCCCGGCGTGGCGCTGGCGGACGGCCTGAAGTGGAACTGGGAGACATTTCCGCAATACTTGGATGCACTTGACCAGATGCCGAGGGCGATTGATATCGCCGCGCAAATTCCGCATCATCCATTGCGCGTTTACGTCATGGGCGATCGCGCTATCAATCGTGAACCCGCAACCGGCGACGACATCGCGGCGATGCGCGATGCCGTGTCTCAAGGATTGAAGGCCGGCGCGTTTGGTTTCACCACCTCGCGCACCAATTCGCACAAGACGCCAACCGGTGACATGGTGCCTGGCCGATACTCCGAAGTCGACGAGTTGCTGGGCATTGGTTCGGCATTCAAGGGCATGGGCTACGGTGCCTTCGGTGTGAACAGCGACTTTGACGACGAGACCGAAGAACTGAAGTGGATGACCAGGTTTGGCCAGGATACCGGCCGCCCGGTGTGGTTCCTGCTGACCGACCGTCCGACCGACAAAGTGCGCTGGAAGCGCCTGATGGACGGTGTGCACAAGGCCCGGTCGGCTGGTGCCATGGTCACCGCCCAAATCGCCGGGCGGCCGGTTGGCGTGATGCTGGGGATTGATACGGCGCTGAACCCGTTCTCGATCCGCCCGAGTTATCAGGCACTGCTGGCGCTGCCGGTGGCGGAGCGGATCAGGCGGATGCAGGATCCGGCGATGCGGGCGCAAATCCTGTCGGAGGCACCCTCGCCGCAGTTGCTGAACCGGCTGTCGCAGTTCCGCCAGCATATTACGACGCGCTGGAACCGCATGTTCCCGATGGGCGATCCGCCGAACTACGAGCCGGAGGAAAAGGACAGCATCGCCGCCATGGCCGCTCGGTCCAACCATACCCCGGATGAGGTTGCCTATGACTATCTAGCGGGCGGGGCGGAACGCTTTCTGTTTTTCCCCGTTGTAGGCTACAACGAGGACAATCTGGACATCATCCACACCATGTTGACGGACGATGCGACGATTCTGGGTCTGTCCGACGGCGGTGCGCACTGCTCCTCCATCATCGATGCCAGCGTCCCCAGTTGGATGTTGATCCACTGGGCTCGGGATCGTTCGCGGGGACCGCGGTTGCCATTGGAAATGATGGTGAAGCGGCAAACCAGCGAGACAGCGGATTTCTTCGGCTTCCGTGACCGCGGTCGTCTGGCCGCGGGAAAAAAGGCCGATGTCAACGTGATCGACTACGAGGCGTTGCGGCTTCATATCCCCGAGGTGCGCTATGACCTGCCGATGAACGGAAGGCGCCTGGTGCAACGTGTCGATGGCTATCGGAACACGTTTATGTCGGGTGTCTCGACATTTGAAAATGGCGTCTATACAGGTGCCACGCCAGGCCGGCTGGTTCGCGCCTCGGCGGTTTAGGCTCGCATCGAGCCGCCCGACAGGCGACACGCGGGCCGCGTTTCCAGGTGGCGGGGCGGCGACCCGCTGGCTTATCGTTGGCGTGCAGGAGGGACTAGGTATGGAAAAGCGTAGGCTTGGACAGTCATCATTGGAAGTGTCGCCGATCACCTTTGGCTGTAACGTGTTCGGCTGGACAGCGGACGAGAAAACCTCCTTTGCCCTGCTGGACGCCTGGGTTGATGCCGGCTTCAACTTCCTGGATACCGCCGACGTATATTCCCGCTGGCACCCCGGCAACAGCGGCGGCGATTCAGAAACGATCATCGGAAACTGGCTTAAGGCGCGCGGTAATCGCGACAGGATTATCCTGGCAACCAAGCTGGGGATCGAGATGGGCCCCGGGAAAAAAGGGTTGTCTCGCGCCTATATGCAGACGGCGGTCGAAGATTCCCTGCGCCGGCTACAGACTGATTACATCGATCTCTACCAGTCGCATCGCGATGATCCTGACACGCCCATAGAGGAGACCCTGTCCGCCTATGGCGATCTCATCAAGGCAGGCAAGGTCCGGGAAATCGGTGCCTCTAATTTCTCCGCCGAGCGGCTGGCGGAATCACTGGAAATCAGTACGGCAAAGGGGCTGCCGCGCTATCAGAGCCTGCAACCTCACTACAGCCTTGTGGAACGTACGGAATTCGAGGGGAAGTTGGAAGATCTTTGCCTTGCGAAGAAGATCGGAGTTATTGGATACTATTCGTTGGCCAGCGGATTCCTGACTGGAAAGTATAAATCCCGAGCGGATATGGAGGGGCGGATTCGCGGGCCGCGGGTGGAGAAATACTTGAATGATTATGGCTTCGGCGTGATTAAGGCGCTGGAGGAGGTGGCCGCGCGCTACGAGGCCAAGCCGGGACAGATAGCACTGGCCTGGTTGATCGCCCGCCCAAGTGTCACCGCCCCGATCGCGAGCGCAACCAACCTGGAACAGCTTGCAGAACTGGTCGAAGCGGCTGAGATCGAGCTTGACGCTGATTCGATTCAAAAGCTGGATGCCGCAAGCAAGCAGCGATAAGGCTCGGTCGCTACTTAACGCTTCACACCCCCGGGAGACCGGGGGTGCTTTACTGTATTCCGCCATGGTCTCAGGATACCTGGGCTAAACGACGGCTGGGATAATCCGGCCGCGCCAGGGAGACTCCACCATGAATATGACAAGCGCGATTTCGCGCCGCTTCGTGCTGGGCGGTAGCGTTGGGCTTTTTGCTTCGCCGACGATCATCGGACGCGCCGCCGCCGCGACCAGAGGCGTGACCGACACCGAGATCATCATCGGTTCAATGGCTGATTTGTCGGGCGTCACCGCGGTGCAGGGTGTCAACAACGCCAACGCCACGCGTCTGGCGTTCGACGAGGTCAATGAGCGGGGCGGCATCCATGGCCGCAAGGTTCGATTGATCATAGAGGACATGGAATACATCGTCCCGAAGGCAGTTCAGGCGATGAACAAACTACTGAACCGCGACAATATTTTTCTCGCTGTCGGCAATGGCGGCACTCCGCATAATGACGCGGTGATGCCATCCATGTTCGAGAAGAATGTGCCGAATGTCTTTCCGGTAACGTGTGCCCGTTCAATGTACGAGCCGTTCAACCGGCTCAAGTTCGGCCAATTTGCCTCCTACTACGACCAGATGCGGGCGGGGGTGAAGCATTTCGTTGAGCAGCGCGGAAAGAAGGTCGTGGGCTCGATGTACCAGGACACCGACTTTGGCCGCGACGTTCATGCCGGGGTGGTGGCGCAACTTGGGGCAATGGGGTTGAAGCTGGCAGCGGAAACGGCCCACCGCCCGACCGACACTGATTTCAACGCCGCGATTGCACGTCAGCACGATGCTGGTTGCGACCTGATCTGCATGGGCACCATCGTGAAGGACACGACGATCATTCTGCAGACCGCTCGCAAGATCGGCTGGAACGTCGATTTCTGCGGCCAGTTCGCCAGCTATTCCACCGCGGTGGCAGAGGCACCCGGCGAGCCGGCGGAGGGTTTCTACTCAATGGCGCCGGCGCTCTATCGCTATCCGGACGATCCGAAACCCGAGGTGCAAGCCTTCACCGCGAAATTCCGCAAGCGGTTCGGCGTTGATGTGAATTATCTAGGGGAGGCGGGCTACACGGCTGCCACGTTCACCATCGCGGCGTTGGAGAAGGCCGGCCGCGACCTCACACTGGACAGCTTCATCAGTGCGATGGAAAACATGAGGGACTGGCATGACATATTCGGTGGCCCGGCGCTTTCGCTCAGCCCGACCAATCATCATGCATCCAACCGGTCGTTCCTGTCAGTGGTCAAGAACCGCCGCTGGACACCAATGATGGACGAATCGCTGAGCTTCTGAAGAACCCCCTGAGACTGATCGGCGCCGGAGAGTCGAGCGGGCAGCCTCGATCCAATCTCCCGGCGCTGGCCAGCGCTGGTACCGCCGGCCTGGAGGGGCAACCTCCAGGCTATTCCGAGGCTAACTGAATTGTTTCCGAAGCTCCCGCTTCAGCAGTTTGCCGGCGGTGTTGCGTGGCAGATAGTCGACGAAAACCAGTTTCTTCGGTAGCTTGTACGCAGCGAGATGCTCCCGAGCAAGTATCAGCAGTTCTGCCTCGCTCACCGTGTGCCCTGGCCGTAAGACCACGAACGCCGTTACTGCCTCGATCCACCTGTCGTCCGGAAGCCCGACCACCGCGACTTCGGAGACAGACGGGTGGGTGAACAGCACTTCTTCCACCTCGCGGCTCGCGACGAGCACCCCGCCAGTATTGATCACGTCCCGGATGCGGTCGACGATGTAGAGGTAGCCTTCCTCATCAAAATACCCAACGTCACCGGAATGAAACCATCCCCCGGCGAACGCCTCCGCGGTTTCCGCCGGCTTGTCCCAGTAGCCGACCATCAGGTGTGGCGACCGATGAACTATTTCGCCGTGCGTGCCGGGCGCCACATCGTTCATGTCCGGATCGACGACCCTGGTCTGGACGTTCAGGCACGGCCGCCCGCAGGAAGAGGGGCGCGCGTCATGTTCCTCCGGCCGCAGCACCGTTGCCAGCGGCGCAATCTCTGTCTGGCCGTAGCAATTATAGGGACGCGCCTTTGGCAGTCGCTCACGAAGTTCGTGCAGCACCGGAACCGGCATGATCGATGCGCCATAGTAGACTTTTTCAAGCGAGGTCAGGTCGCGCGTCGCGAAGTCGGGGTGCCGCAGCAGGCTGATCCATACGGTCGGCGGTGCAAAGAATGAAGTGATCCGCTCCTGCTCGATCAATCGAAGCACGGTTTCCGCGATTGGTGCCTCGATCAGGATGGTGCGGACGCCGACAAGAAGCTGCGGCATGGTAAAGGCATGGGTCTGTGCCGTGTGATATAACGGCAGAGCCGCCAATGCCCGGTCGGTCTCGGCGTAGTCCATGTTGTGGATCACCGAGTAATATTGCGACACCATCGCCTTGTGGGTCATCATCGCGCCTTTCGGCGCCGCCGTTGTGCCGGATGTATAGACAATCTGTGCCAGGGAATCGTCGTGCAGATCAGGCTCCTGCCCGACCGGTGCGTCGGCGTCCAGCGCGATTGGAACCAGTTCCATCATTGGCCGGGAAGGAGTTTCGATTCCGCTGAGGCTGGCGTCCAGACCCTCCCCGATGAGCACCAGCCGAGACCCGGACTGACGCAGGATGTAGCCCAGTTCATCACCGGTCAGCGCATAGTTCACCGGCACATGGACGAAGCCGCCGCGCATACACGCCAGAAAGGCAATAAAATAGGCATCCGAGTTCCGGCCGTAGGCGGCGATACGGTCACCCTGCTTGATGCCAAGACTGGCGAAATGACCCGCCACGTGGTCGGCGGCGTGATCGAGCGCATTAAAGGACCAGTCTCGCCCGCCGAACGTCAAAGCGGACCGGTCTCGAAACAACCGTGCGGCCCGGCGGACCGCATCGCCGACAGTGTTCCGCCGGATCAGGTCCATCACGCGACCGCTTCGGCTTCAATCTCCACCATCCAGCCGGGATCCGCCAGACCAGCAACGAACAGCAAGGTCGAAGCGGGTACATGATCGCCAAACATCGCCCCCCTGGCCTGCCGGTAAGCCTCCAGCAGTCCGCGGTCGGTCAGGAAGGCGGTGGTCTTGACGATGTTGCTGACTGTCATCCCGTTGGCCGTCAGCACCGCGCGCAGATTGGCCAGCGCCTGTCCGATCTGCCCTTCTCCAGAGGATGGGACCGATCCATCGAGTGCCACGCCGACCTGGCCGGAAATGATGAGGCGCCGGTAGTCGCCACTGATCTGGACGGCATGGGTATACCCGGTCGGCGGGCGAACTGAAGGCGGATTGCTGCGGGTTACTTCAGCGGCCACGTCATTTCTCCCTGTTTTACTGCCCGGTGTGGTTGGGCGGATCTATTGTGCAAGCCAAGCCCGCACCTCGTTCTTGATGAACAGCATATCGGTCGGATTGGCAACCGGGTTTCCGGCCCGATGCCCCCAGATGCTGTCGATCGGCCGCAGCGACGCGGTGGCAAGGAAGGGCAACTCCGCCTCGTTGTCGGCGGTGCGGAAATACAGGTCGGTTGCGCCCGGCATGAGCAGGACGCGTGCCCGGATCGCCCGCAGAGCGGCGCCAAGATCACCGTCGTACAGGTCGTTCGCGCTGATATCAGCGGTGTCCCAGGATCGAAGCTGAGCGTATAGATTGGCGGCTGGACGAGCGCCGAAGCGATCCTCCCAGTCCGTTTTCAGGAAGGTTTCCAGGTCGGGCGCGCCCAGATTGGGTGTTGGTCCCGAAGCCAGATGCAGTCCCGCGCGGTAGAAATCCTGGCTCAGCGCCCAGCCCGCGTAGATCCGCCCGAAGGCCCGTTTCGCCGCACCGGGCTCCGCTGAAAACCGGCCATTGCCGATATGCTGCGGCGCGGCCTCCAGCGTCGCCATCAGGGAGCGCAGAAAAACCTGATTATGCACCGCCGTTCGCGCGACACCGCAGTTGACGACGATCCGCTCGACAGCCTGTGGGAACAGTGCCGCCCAGTGGTAGGCCTGCAGCGCGCCCATAGACCAGCCATAGACGCATGCAATCTTGTCAATCCCGAACAAGGCTTGCAGGGCACGCCGCTGCACTTGGACGTTGTCGTGCACTGTTACCAGTGTGGGGTAATCGGCGTCATCGGATGGCGACGATGACAGGCCGTTCCCGAACATCTCAGGGATCACGATGAACCAGCGTGTTGGATCGAGCACCTTGTCCGGCCCAATCAGCCATTCAAGGTCCGGATGCTGCGCTCCATAGCTTGTGGGATAGACGATGACGTTGTCACGGTCGGGTGACAGCGTGCCGTGCGCCTTCCACGACAATCGGGCAGACGGAAGCCGGGTGCCCGATTGCAGCGCGACATCGCCGGCGTCGAAAACGCCATTTTGGGTTGGCCAGGTCATACGGCACTCCGTCCTTTAATGCGCCGCACTATGCGGCACGGGCCCGGACTTGTGCAGAGGCCGGTTGCCCTCAACTGCTGCCGATCAGGATGCCCACTCCGAACACCAGCGCCCCGCCAAACGCGACCTGAAGCGTCGCCGCCAGCGGCGGGGTGTCCATGTATTTCCAGCGCACCCAGGAGATCAGCGCCAGTTCCACGATAACCACACAGACCGCAACGATCATCGCGGTCCAGAAGGACGGGATCAGGAACGGCAGCGTGTGCCCGATCCCGCCCGCTGTCGTCATCAGTCCGCAGATGGCGCCGCGGATCAGTGGCGCCCCGCGGCCGGTGAGGCTGCCGTTGTCCGATAATGCCTCGGCGAAGCCCATGGAGATCCCTGCCCCAACCGAAGCCGCAAGCCCGACCAGGAATGTCTCCCAGGTGTTGTTCGAAGCGAACGCCGCCGCGAACACCGGAGCCAGGGTCGAAACCGAGCCGTCCATGAGGCCCGCCAGGCCCGGCTGGATCACCCGCAATACAAACGACTGCCGGGCATGGGCATCCTCGGCCCGGCGCACATTGGCGGGCAGATTCTCCTCCACCAATTGATCGGCGCGGTGTTCGTGCTCGACCTCGGCATCGGCTAGATCACCCAGCAGCTTGCGAATGGTAACATCCTCGCTGCGGGACGCCGCACGGCGGTAGAATCCCTGAGTTTCCGTCTCCATGCTTTCCGCGAGGTTACGCACGCTCTTGAGGTTCATCGGGTACATCTGCCAGACCGGCTTGTGCTGGATGAAGCCTCGAACGTCCTGGCGCCGGATCAGCGGAATGTGTTCGCCGAACTTGGCCCGGTAGACGTCCAGCAGTCGCCGGCGATGCTCACCCTCTTCGCCAGCCATTTCGCTGAACACGTTGGCGCTGCCAGGGTATTCCTCCCGAAGTCCTTCGGCGATATCCAGGTAGATGCGCCCGTCCTCTTCCTCGTTGGCGATCGCCAAAGCGAGTATTTCGCGTTCCGTCAGTTCTGAAAAGTTCCGCATGGCGCGGAATTTGAGGGAATTGACCGCTCAGTCAAGTGAGAATCGTAATGATGCGAATGCTTCTCAAAGACCCTGGAAAGCCGCATCCACAGCGTCACCCAGAAGTTCCACTATCGTGTCGATATCGGCCGGCGTGGCAATGTAGGGCGGTGCCAGAATAACATGGTCGCCGCGGGTCCCATCGATGGTTCCACCCATGGGATAGGTCGCGAGACCGCATGCCATCCCTGCCCGTTTCACCCGCTCGTTCAGCTTCAAGGCAGGATCGAAAACCGCTTTGGTTGATCGGTCGGAGACAAATTCCAGTGCCCAAAACAGGCCGCGACCACGTATGTCGCCGACATGGCGATGGTTGCCGAACCGCTCCTGCAACCCGGCCTCCAGCCGTTGACCCATCGCCTGAACGTTGGCAACCAGATTGTCTTCGCGGATGATCCGCTGCACCTCCAGCGCCGCGGCGCAGGCGACCGGATGCGCCTGGTAGGTCTGGCCGTGTAGGAACCCGCCCGACCCGTTGCCGAGCGCCCTTACAATGTGGTCCGCGATCAGGATGCCGCCTATCGGCTGGTACCCGCCGCCCAAGCCTTTGGCGATTACCTGGATGTCCGGGGTGATCCCCTCCTGCTCCCACGCGTGGGTCGTCCCGGTGCGTCCCATTCCGCACATTACCTCATCGAGGATCAGCAGCGCGCCGTAGCGGTCGCAGATGTCGCGGACGCGCCGGAAATACCCCGGCAAAGCCGTGACGCATCCTGTCGTGGCACCCACCACCGGTTCGGCTAGGAACGCCATTACCTTTCCTGGCCCGACGCGCTGGAACTCGGCGTCCAGTTCACCTGCCAAGCGGTCAAGGTACTGGGCGTCGGTCTCTTCATCGTGCTGAAACCGATAGGGAAAGCACGGCGAAACCAAACTGTGGGTCTGGCTCAAAATTGGCTCGTAATACGCTCGGCGCATCATGTTGCCGCCCGCCGCCAACGCGCCCAGCGTGGTGCCGTGGTAGGATTGGCGCCGGGCGATGGTGCGGGTGCGGTCGGGCTGTCCTATTTCGAGGAAATACTGGCGGGCCAGTTTGATCGCCGCTTCGTTCCCCTCGGATCCGGATGAACAAAACCACGCCCGCGTGAGGCCGCCGGGTTCGTCGCGCAGGATGAGGTCCGCAAGATCCTCGGCTGGCTGATTGGAGAATGTGCCGGTATGGGCATACGCCATGGTTGCCGCCTGGCGACCGATCGCCTCCGCTACCCGGCGATTGCCGTGACCGAGGCAGGCTACCGCTGCACCACCCGATGCATCGATAATCGACCTTCCATCCTCCGTGTGAAGCATGATGCCCTCACCGCGCGCGGCTATGGGGGGAACTGCACCCGAACGGTGGAAAACGCGGCTCATTTCAACAACTCCGATCGACACCAGCATGACGCGGCGGAACGCACCATACAAGGCCGAGCAGTGTTTTGATGACGCATTCAGTGGGCACCACGGCGCCACTGCAACCCGAACGCCCGTGATGCGCTTAGGCCCAACCACAGGAAGGAGATACGCTATGGACAGAACACAATTCCTGCAGGCGGCTTGCGCCGCTGCGCTGCTGGCGGCTGCGCCCGCCTTCGCTCAGACGAACACGGCACCAGCAGACACGAGCGTCAATAACTCGCCCAACGTCCCATCCGCCCATGACCGGTCAGCCACGGAGAATAGCGATATGCGGATGGGGTCAGGGGGTCGCCATTCGATGCACCGTATGATGCACAGCCGCGCTGACACGTCCCAAAATTCGGCGGTGGATCAACTGAATGAGCAGAGCTATCAGGCCGCTCAGAACGGCCAGACCTATACCGGGATGGGCACTATGAATGGCCACGGCGCGGGCGGCCCGTACGGCGGCGTCGGCGGCATGGGCGGCGGATCGCCTGGCGCATCGGGCACCGGCGGTGCCGCTGGTGCGAGCGATGGCGCGGGTGGCGGCGGTAGTGGCGGCGGTAGCGGCAGGTAATCTGTCCTCGCTGATCAACGCGGCGTCGTTCAGGCGACGCCGCGCCCCGCCTTCGCCGGCGAGGGTCCGGAGCATTGGCGCTAGGTTCGAACGCGGCTAGAGTTCCTCAGGTAAAAAATCCGGAGGAACCAGTCATGAAAGCCGCGGTTTTCCACGCAGCGCATCAGCCCCTCACGATCGAGGAGGTTGAAATTGAGAAGCCGAAGCGGCGGGAAGTTCTCTTGCGCACGGCGTATGCCGGGCTGTGCCATTCCGACCTGCATTTCATGGAAGGGCTCTACCCCTACCCTACCCCTGCGGTGCTTGGTCACGAAGGCGCGGCGGTGGTTGAGGCCGTGGGCGAGGACGTCACCTACGTAAAGCCCGGTGACCACGTCATCACCTGCCTGTCGGTGTTTTGCGGCGAGTGCGCGCAGTGCACCACCGGCCACACCAACCTTTGTGAAAACACCGAGGTGAAGTTGCTGCCCGGCGCTGCGCGGCGCTTGAAGTGGAAGGGACAGGTGCTGCACCAGGCCTTCAACCTGTCGGTGTTCGCAGAGCAGATGCTTGTTCACGAACATGCCATTGTGAAGATCAACAAGGAGATCCCGCTTGATCGCGCCGCGCTGGTGGGATGCGGCGTCATGACAGGCGTCGGAGCGGTATTCAACGCGGCAAAGGTCGAACCCGGCAGCACCGTCGCGGTGCTGGGATGCGGTGGCATCGGTCTTTCAGCGGTAAATGGCGCTGCCCTCGCGGGTGCTGCCAGGATCATTGCGATCGACACCAATCCATCAAAACTGGAGAAGGCGCGAGAGATGGGGGCGACGGATACCATTAATGCCTCCAACGTCGATCCCGTGGCGGCCGTGAAGGATCTGACTGATGGGCAGGGTGTCCCCTACTCGTTCGAAGCCATCGGCCTGAAGATCACCGCCGAGCAGTCCTTCGCCATGCTCCGGCCCGGCGGCGTCGCCACGATCATCGGCATGATCCCATTTGGCACAAAGATCGAGTTACACGGCGCCGACTTCCTGCGCGACCGGAAGATCCAGGGCACCAGCATGGGCGGCAACCGCTTTCGAGTGGATATGCCCAGGTTGCTGGAGCTTTGGCGCCAGGGCCGGCTGAATTTGGACACACTGGTGTCCGGTCACGTGAAGCTGGATCAGATCAACGAAGGCTTCGCCATGCTGAAATCGGGAGCGCCGGTCAGGAACCTGATCGACTTCGGCGTCGTCTAGGAGTTCAGTTTTTGCGCGCGTCACGGCCTGGGTCAGTCCGGGCTGTGACACACTCACCTTAATTGGACGCGTAAGCGATGCCCAGTTTCTGTGGTTGCAATTATCCATGCAGATGCACCAACCACAAGGAAATCGAGGGAATATAGGTGACCAGCATCAAAACCGTGAACATCACGAGATAGAACGGCCAGATTTCGCGCATTACCTGTTCCAGTGACACTTTGCCCACGGCACATCCGACGAACAAGATCGCCCCTACCGGAGGGTGGCATAACCCGATCCCCAGGTTCATCAGCATAATCATGCCGAAATGGACTGGATCGACGCCGAAGTTGACCATCACCGGCAGCAGGATCGGCGTGACGATCAGTATCGCCGGCGCCATATCCAGCAGGCACCCCAGCACCAGCAACAGCACGTTGATCATCATCAGGATGACGTACTTGTTATGCGAGAATGTCAGCAGAAATGCTGTGATTTTTGCCGGCACCTGCATCAGCGCCATCATGTAGCCGACCGACGATGCGAAGGCGATCAGCGTCATCACCATCGCGACGGTTCGTAGTGTCCGGTGCACCAGCGCCGGCAGATCGCCCCAGCGATAGTCCCGGTAGATGAACATAGTAACGAAAAATGCCCAGACGCAGGCGACCGCACCAGCTTCAACGGCTGTGAAAATGCCGCCGAGAATGCCGCCCAGGATGATGATCAACGTGACCAATCCCCAGAACGCATCCAGCGCCATTCGCCCGGCCATCCGCAGCGGCACCGCGTCGCCCTTCGGGTGCCCGTTCCGATAAGCCATGACCAAGCACAGGATAATCAGCGAAAAGCCTAGCAGAAGACCTGGCATAACGCCGGCCAGGAACAGGCTGAAAATCGATATCGTTCCGCCCGTTGCCAAAGAATAGATCACCGCATTATGGCTGGGAGGCATCATCAACGCCTGCACTGATGCCGTGATCGTTACATTGGTGGCGAAAACGCGCGGATACCCGGCCTTCTCCATCTGCGGGATCATGACCGATCCCACTGCTGAGATGTCGGCGACCGCCGAACCGGAGATGCCCGACAGGAACGTGGTGGCGACGATGTTCACCACGGACAGCCCGCCACGCAAACGCAAGAACCCAACCAGCACATTCGCAAAACCAACGAGCCGCCGAGCCATGCCGCCCTCGGCCATGATCGCACCGGCAAGGACGAAGAAAGGGATCGTCAACATGGCGAATTTCGATACGCCACTGGACACCTGAAGCATGACCGCTTCGGGCGGAATGTCTATCCACCAAGCCGCGGCGAGGGCGGAAAGACCCAGCGCATAGGCAATCGGCACGCCGATGGCGATGCAAGCGAACAGCGTAAAGATAACAAGAAGGACTTCCATGTGATCGATCCGATCAGTCGAACGCAACGGCGGCGTGCGGATCGCCGGCCTTATCGACAGGGGCGCCGATAAGCAGCCGCTCAATCACGAACAGCAACAGGCACAACCCGCCCAACGGAATCGGCAGATAGGTTACCCCGACTGAAAGAGAGGGAAATTCGGCTATAGACTGGTTCCAGGTCGTGGCGCACAGATCATAACCCCAGTTCATCATGAACAATCCCACCGCCGCCATCAACAACTCAGCCAGGATATCCGAAAGACGCTGCAGCAACGGCGGCATGTGGTCGCGCACGAACGTGACGCGCATGTGTAGCTCGACACGGTAGCAGGCGGCGGCGCCAAAGAAAGTGAGCACAATTGACAGCAGGATCGCCGCTGGCTCCGGCCATGAGGAGGCGCTGTTCAGCCCATAGCGTGTAAATACGCCCCACGGTACGATGACCGAGATCAGCACCATCGCCGATCCGGCCACCACGACGCAGAAACGATACAGTCCGTCCATTGCTTGGCGATAGAGGCTCACGGTGCCGCCCTCCGGTCAACGCATGACGGGGCGAAGCCTGATGCCGCCGCCGCGGGCCGCCCGAGGCAGATGAACCCCAGCCCCACCGGCGTTACTTCACATCCTGAATGCGCTTGATCATATCGGCGAACTTCGGTGCGTACTTGTCCCACACCGGCTTTACAGCCGCCTGGAACGGCGCCTTGTCCTTGACCGTCACCACCTGGATACCGGCCTCCTTCATCTTAGCCAGCGCCTTGGCCTCATACTCGTTCCACAAGACGCGTTCCCGCATTTGAGCCTCCCGGCCCAACTTCTGCACCAGCGCCTGGTCATCCTTGGTTAACTTGTTCCAGACCGGCTTGGAGAACACCAGCATCTCCGGCACGATCAAATGCTCTGTCAGCGTGTAATACTTCGCAACCTGGTAGTGATTGTCGAACACGAAACTGGGTGGATTGTTCTCGGCTCCATCAACAACGCCGGTTTGCAGTGCGGTGAACACCTGGTCGTAGCCCATGGCCACACCATTCCCGCCAAGCGCATTCATCATGTCCACGAACATCGGATTGCCCATGACACGGACCTTCAGTCCCTTCAGATCGGCCATGTCGGTAATCGGATGCTTGGTATCGTACATGTTGCGGGCGCCGGCATCCATCCAGCACAGGCCCACCATGTTCGCGGTCGGACTATTTGTTACCTTGTCCAGAAGCTCCTGCCCGATCGGTCCGTCCAGCACCTTCTGCGAGTGCGCGGTATCCCGAAACAGAAACGGCAGGTTCAGCACATTGAGATCACTGACAACGGGTCCAAGCGCACCGACGCTGACCCGAGCCAGGGCGATGGCGCCAATCTGGGCCTGCTCGATCGCCTCCTTCTCACCGCCAAGCTGCATTGAGGCATACATCTGAACCGATAACCTGCCATCGGTCGCCTTGCTGAGCGCCTGCCCCATCTCCTCGACCGCGGTCACCGTCGGATATCCCTCCGGGTGAACGTCCGACGCTTTAAACACCATTTTCTGCTGTGCGAACGAGGGCCGGCCCCACATCGCCAAAAGTGCAGTGGTCGCGGCAAGACACGTCGCCTGACGTCTGCTGATCATCTTGTTTCCCCCCGTGCCGGCCCGACCTGCGTGCCAGCTTGTCTGAATATGTTATCAGTCATACGATGACTGATAACACAGGTGCAAGCGCGTACCGGCAGCATGGCAATATCACCTGACATCACTCTTTCATCACTCAAGCCGCTCGGCCCGTCCCGCAGCCTGGTGCTGGAGATCGGGCAGCGGATCGCCGCCGACATCTCGGCCGGCAGGCTATTGCCCGGCGCGCGGCTGCCAACCGAGCAGGCTATGATGGACGCGATGGGGGTCAGTCGTACGGTCATCCGTGAGGCGGTCGCCACGCTGCGGGCGGAGGGATTGATCGCGACCCGCCAGGGCATCGGTTCTTTCGTGGCCGAGCAGCCAACGCAGGCGCCGTTTCGTCTGGAGCCGGGACAAGCCGCATCGCTTGCCGATGCCCTTCATATCATGGAACTGCGAACAGCGGTCGAAACCGAAGCCGCGGGGCTAGCCGCCGAGCGGGCCACCCGGCCGCAGCGCAGGGCGATTCGCGCCGCCCTGGAAGCAATCGACGCAGCGATCGAGCGCGGTGAACCAGCCGTCGCCGAAGACTTCGCTTTCCACGCGGTTATCACCGAGGCAACCGGTAACCCACAGTTTCGACGCTTTCTCGACTTTCTCGGCCGCTTCATCATTCCCCGCTCCAGGGTTCGAATTCAGGCTGCGGACATGCGCGGCTACCTGATCAGCGTGCAAAAGGAGCATCGCGCCATCGTTGCCGCGATCAAAGCTGGTTCGGTCGAGAAGGCGCGGGCCGCCATGCGGACCCATCTGATCAGCAGCAGCCAGCGTTACCGATCAATGGCACCGGAACGTCCCCGCGGAACCCCACCAAGCTGACGTTCAACTTTGTTGCCCAAGCGCTGCGACCACGGCGTCTACCCGCGAAGATCGGGCTGCACGGCTGCCACGCTCACAGCCCTCTTGCTTTTCCGGCGCCACGCCGCGACCTTGCGGCACGGAAAGGAGCATCCCGACACATGACAACGGTCTTTATCGACGGCGAGTCCGGCACCACTGGCCTGGGCATCCGCGAGCGCCTGGCGGCGATCCCGCAGGTCACGCTGAAAAGCCTGTCGTCGGACCGACGCCGCGACCCTGCCGCTCGGCGGGACATCATGGCCGAAGTGGACCTGATCGTCCTGTGCCTGCCGGACGAGGCCGCCCGGGAATCCGCTGCCATGGCCGCATCGCTTGGGAATGCCGCGCCAAAGGTCCTGGACGCCAGCACTGCCCACCGCGTCGCCCCGGGCTGGGTCTATGGCTTTGCTGAAATGCTGCCTGGCCAGGCCGATCGCATCGCCGCGGCGAAGAACGTGGCCAATCCCGGCTGTTATCCCACCGGCGCCATTGGCCTGATCCGCCCGCTGGTCGACGCCGGACTGATCCCCGCCGACTACCCTGTCACCATCAACGCCGTGTCCGGCTACTCCGGTGGCGGCAAGGCGATGATCCAGGCGCACGAAACGGCGCATGGCCCAGCTTTCGAACTTTATGGCCTGGGGCTCGAACACAAGCACGTGCCTGAAACCGAGCTTTATGGTGGGCTGACGCGCCGGCCGATCTTTGTTCCTTCGGTGGGACACTACCTGAAGGGCATGCTGGTGTCCGTCCCGCTGCACCTGGACACGCTGCCTGGCAAACCTACCGGCGCCGACCTGCGCGCCGCCCTGGAAGCCCGCTACAACGGCTGTGCGCTCGTCAAGGTTGTCCAGGGACCGGCGGATGGAAAGCTCGAACCCGAGGCACTGAACGATACTGACCGGCTTGAACTTGCCGTCCATGTCAACGAGAAATACCGTCAGGCGGTTCTGGTGGCGCGACTCGACAACCTCGGTAAGGGTGCCTCGGGGGCGGCTGTCCAGAACATTGCCCTGATGCTGGGCTTGCATACCGGGGTTGGGGCGCGGGAGCTACTGGATGCCTGAGCAGAACTGGCCTTACGGGACGGTCTTCTCCCTGGACGGCGTCACGCCTCGGATCGCGCCCGACGCCTTCATCGCCCCGACCGCCGCTGTCATCGGCGACGTGGTGATCGGGCCGGAGACGGGAATCTGGTTCCACTGCCTGGTTCGCGGCGACATGGGTATCATCCGCATCGGCGCGCGCACGAACATTCAGGACGGCACGGTCATCCACATCGATTCGGGCGGAATGGATACCCACATCGGCGATGACGTGACGGTCGGCCACAACGCCGTCATCCACGCCTGTACGCTGAAAAACCGGGCATTTGTAGGCATCGGCGCGACGGTGCTGGACGGCGCGGTGATCGAGGAAGGCGGGCTGCTGGGCGCCGGCGGCCTGCTGACGCCCGGCAAGGTGATCGGCCCGAATGAGATGTGGACTGGCTCGCCCGCGAAGTTGCGACGCGTGATGGATGAAGACGAGCGCAAGCGCTTTGACCGCAATGCGATTGTCTACGTCGAGTTGGCCCGGAAATTTCGCACCGGGTTGAAGGTCGTGCGATAACAGCAACGGCTGCCGAGGGCGACGGGCCCCGTGGTTCCCCGCCGGTTCACGTTGTAGTCGCCATGCATCCGGGTAAATCAGGCCATTCCGCCAGTCGTTGGTGTCGCAGGTCTCATGCGGGCTTGCCCATCGCGGCGGCAAACGAGTTAGTGTTGTGCCGCAGCAGATCCAGGTAGCTGGCTGCGGGACCGCCGGCGGGGGACAATGCGTCTGAATAGACCGTCCCGCCCAGGACTGCGCCAGTTTCCCTCGACAGCATCTGGGCCATGCGGGGGCTTGTCATGTTCTCGATGAAAACCGCCCGAACCTGCTCGCGCTTTACCTGTGCCACCAGAGCCGCGATGGCCTTGGCCGACGGCTCGAATTCCGTGCTGAACCCTTCCGCGGACAGTAACTCAACACCATAGCGGGCACCGTAGTATCCGAACGCGTCGTGCGTGGTGACGATCCGTCGCCGTTCGGCTGGGATCGCCGCGAATTGCCTGGTGATCCATTCATCCATGTCGGTTAGCCGCGCGCTGTAAGCCGTTGCCCGATCCCGATAGGCAGCGGCGTTACCTGGATCGGCCGAGGCCAACCCTTGAGCGATCGCCTGGACATATAACAGGGTGTTGCGTGGATCCTGCCACGCATGCGGGTCGGTGGCGAGCGCGCCGCCCTGTTCCTTCATCGTCCGCGGCGCGACCCTTTCAGCGGCGGTGACGACCCTGCCCTTGAACCCAGCGGCGGTGGTCAGCCGGTCCATCCAGCCTTCAAGTCCGAGGCCGTTCCGCACGAGCAGGCTTGCCGCAAGCAGCGTGCGCAGGTCCCTCGGCCGAGGCTCGTATGCGTGCACATCGCCATCAGGACCTACAAATGCGTCCACCGACACGGCATCACCGCCAACTTGCCGCACCAGGTCCGCCAGGATGGAGAATGTTGCCACCACCCGCGGTTTGTCCGCCGCCAACGCGTTCAGCGGCGCCAGGGCAATGAGCGTGACGAAGGAACGCCGGAGCATAGGATCATCCTGAAGGTTATGATATAACATTGCATTCAAACGATGTACCGATCAAGGGCCTGATGTGCCCGGCCATCGCCGAGCTAATTGGGAATGCAGCCTGTTGGGCACCTATTGCCGCCGCCGCCTGTCGCCACCATTTGCTGTTGCGCCTCAAAATCGCCGACGAACCCATTGACGAATCGGTCAATCCTCTGCGCATTCAACTGATGGACGATCTCCAGCCTGAGACGCTCTCCCTGCCGTTGGGGCTCGCGCGCGTGGAATGGCGCCGCAACAGCCGGGCTCGGCGGGTTTCTTTGCGTATTGACCCGACCGGAGGCGCCGTTGTGGTGACCTTGCCATCCAGAGCGACCCGCAAAGCCGGCATGGCGTTGCTGATGGGTCACGCAGAATGGGTATCGAACCGACTTGCCGCGCTGCCCGAGGCGGTGACTTTTGTCGAAGGCGCCACCGTGCCGATCGGAGGCACACCGCACCGTATTCGCCACGCACCGGCAGCCAGAGGTGGCGCGTTCCTGCTCGATCAGGAATTGCACGTCACCGGCGCAACCGAATTCCTGTCTCGCCGCGTCCGTGATTTCCTCCGCCAGGAAGCTCGGCGGCGCCTCGGTGCCCTGGTGGCCGCCAAGGCTGGGTTGATCGGGGAGACGCCGAAGCGCGTCACCGTCAAGGACACGACCAGCCGGTGGGGGAGCTGTTCCAGTGACAAGTCCCTGGCCTTGAGCTGGCGGTTGGTGATGGCTCCTGCGTTCGTGCAGGACTACGTCGTGGCGCATGAGGTTGCCCATCTTCGCCACATGAACCATGGCCCGAAGTTCTGGTCATTGGTGGATGAACTGACGCCGCACACAAAGGCGGCGATTCCCTGGCTGCGCCTGGAAGGCGCCCGCCTGCTGCGAATCGGTTAGCGACGCCGGAGTGGAGGCCGGCGCCGAACCCGGCGAAATCTCATTGGGCGACCCGGTCGCGTCCGATCAACGCCAAGCCCTCAGCGACGGACACGAACTCTCCCCCACCGGTTACCAGGTGCGCACCGAACCGGTCGGTGAAGATCCTGCGAACCGCCGGGACCAGAGACGTTCCGCCGGTGAGAAAGACCCGATCGATCGAGCCCTCGGCCAATCCCGCCTCCGCCAGCGCCTGATCGACAGTTTCTGCGATACGGGCGATGTCGGCGGCGATCCAATGTTCAAAATCACTGCGCGAGATGATCTCCTCAATGGCGAAATCATCGTGGCGAAACCGCAGTACCGCCGTCTCCGCACGCGACAGATCCGCCTTCGCACCCGACACCGTGCGATACAGTTCGTATCCCAGTTCGTCACGAATTAAGCGCAAGAGCGCATGGAGACGATCCGGATACATTGCCGACCGCGCCACCGCCTCGATGTCGCGGATTGTCTTCGGTGCGCGCATCAGGGACAGCCGGTGCCAGCGCGCGAAGTTCGAAAAATACTCGGGCGGCACCGGCAGATCGGTGCCTCCCGGCCGATAGGTGGAGCCCTTGCCCAACCGCGGCGAGACCACGTTGTCCATGATCCGAAAGTCGAAAGTATCCCCGGCGACACCCACGCCCGAGTGCCCGAGAGCCTGCACCGGACGACAGCTTCCCGGTTCAAAACGCAGCACCGAGAAATCGCTGGTCCCGCCACCAAAATCGCCGATCAGCACGGTCGCCGGCGCCGTCAACCCGCGGGCGAAGCGATACCCGGCAGCCTCGGGTTCCAGGGCGGTCTGTATGTTCGGCCAGCCGGCCGCCGCATACGAAGCACGCAGCCGCTGCTCGCCAAAATCGCCAGTTCCGACTTCCCGTTCGAGCTTTCCTGGCCGGCCGTCTCTCCGGCGAAGCGCACCGGCCGCCCGGCCACCAAGACGATGCCGCCAGATAGCGGATCGTTGGGCGAAGGATCGATGGGCCGGGCAGAATGGCGCGCAGAAACAGGCCGATAAGGCCGTCCAGCGTGAATGGACGGCCGAAAACCCGCGTCTCGGAAAAGCTGCGCTGCGCGAGGTAGCTTTTCAGCGACATCATCAGCCGGCATTCCAGCGGATCGTCGAGGTACGCCTCGATTGCCGCCGGACCCACCGCACTCCGCAGGGCGATGCGGTTACGCTCGCCCTCATTCCAAAAGCACAGCACGGAGCGGATTACATCGATCTCCGCCGTGCCAAACGCATGCCGCACGGTGCTGACCGAACCGTCCGGGCGAAGCTCGGTGACCACGCTGTTGGTTGTGCCGAAATCAACGCCGATCACCGTCATGCAGGAAGCCCACCCGTCAGAGGGGGCGTCTCCGACCACAGGCGCGGGCCGGATGCAAGCGCCCTGGGCTGTTCGCCGGGAACTTCGTCGTGGCAGCGATCCCTAGCGGAAGCCGCCGCCGCCATTCACATAGACGGTGTTGGCCGTCATGTACTCGCAGGCATCCGAGCACATGAACAAGACGAGTTCAGCGATTTCCTCAGGCTCGCCCAGGCGCTTCATCGGCACGTCGGCGACGGCGCGGGCCAGGAACTCTGGCGGCGAGTTGGAGGCGGCCTGAAAGTTGGTGTTGATCGGACCCGGCGAAATCGACAGGCAACGAATATTGCGATCGGCAAACTCCCGCGCGACGCCGAGGGTCATCGAATCGATCGCGCCTTTCGCCGCGGCATAGTGGATCGAGGCGCCCGGGCCGCCGCGCCGCGCCGTCATCGAGCAGACGTTGACGATGACGCCCCCGCCTTTTTCCACCATGTGCGGAATGGTGGCCTGCATGGCGTAGAACGTGCCGTAGAGATTGATGGCGAGCGTCTTGTCGAGCAGCGCATCGTCTATTTCGAGGAATTTGCAACGGTTCACCGCGGCGCCGGCGGAATTGAACAGAAAATTGACCCGCCCGAACCGAGCAATCGCCCCGGCCACGGCAGCATTGATCTGCTCGCGGGATGTGACGTCGGCCTGTATCGCGATCGCCTGCCTACCGCCTTGCTGAATTGTTTCGGCAACCCGGCGGGCGGCATCTGCTTCAATGTCGGTGACCACGACATTGGCACCTTCCCGCGCAAAGATCAGAGCAGCGGCGCGGCCGATACCGCCTCCGGCGCCTGTAATGACGATCGTCTTCCCAACAAAAAAGTCAGGTGTCTTGGGCATTGTTGCGATTTCCTTCCCGCATGAGCGTGCGTTGATGACGCGGCAGCGTAGGATCCGCAAGAGTCCCGACCGTGGCCGCTGCCGGAGGTCTCTGCGAGGGGCGCGGGATTGCGATCAGTTCTCCAAGATCTTCACACTGCCCACACGGTTGGAATTTCTTGCCGTGCGGTCCATTTAGGGCCCCGATTTGGGCGCGCTGTGATTGGCGCAACCTCGACCCGCGGGTCTGCTCGCCGCCGCCCTGATGCGGCGAACATCGGGACGGGACGGCTGTCGATAAAAAGGAGGGCGAGCATGGATTTCTCCATCACGCTGGTAAACCTCGCGGGCTCGGTCGCCCTGCTCCTGTGGGGTGTCCATATGGTGCAAACCGGCGTGCAGCGCACCCTCGGTGCCCGGCTGCGCGGGCTGCTCGGCACCGCCTTGCGCAACCGATTTCAGGCCCTGCTCGCCGGCATCGGCGTTACCGCGCTGCTGCAGAGCAGCACCGCCACTGGCCTGATGGTCACCGGCTTCGCTGCCGGTGGTCTGGTTGATCTCGTTCCTGCCCTCGCGGTCATGCTTGGCGCCAATATCGGCACCACTCTCATCGTCCAACTGCTGTCCTTCAACGTCGCCGAGGTAGCGCCCGCGCTGATCCTGATCGGCGTCCTGATGTTCCGCCGCAGCAGCGCCGGGCCACGCGACTTCGGCCGGGTGCTGATCGGGCTGGGCCTGCTGCTGATGGCGCTGCATCAGTTCGTCGGGCTGCTGGACCCTTTCGAAGACGCGCCCAGCCTAAGGATGTTGCTTGGGGCTGTCTCCACCCAGCCGGTTCTGGACGTGATCCTCGCCGCTGGGCTTACCTGGGCGGCCCACTCCAGCGTGGCGGTCGTGCTGCTGACAATGTCCTTCGCGGCCAAGGGCGTCGTGCCGCCGGATGCCGCCTTCGCGCTGGTGCTGGGCGCCAATCTCGGAACCGCCATCAACCCGGTGCTGGAGGGCGGCGCGGGCGATGATCCGGCGACGCGGCGCTTGCCGATCGGCAACCTGGTCAACCGAGCGATCGGCGTCCTTATCGGGCTGGCACTGCTTCCCGTGCTGGGACCATGGCTGGTGACAATTGATCCCGACAATGCACGGGTCGTCGCCGATTTTCATACCGGCTTCAACCTGATCCTGGCGCTGATCTTCTTCCCGCTGCTGACGCCCTATGCGGATTTACTGCGTAGATTGCTGCCCATCCGCGTCAACACCGCCGATCCGGGCCGGCCGATTTACCTGGATCCGGCCGCGATCGAGGTCCCGGTGGTTGCCCTCGGCGCCGCGCTTCGGGAGACCCTGCGCATGGCCGACGCGCTGGAAGCAATGCTGCTGGGCCTGCGCGACGCGCTGCAGCGCCCGGACCGCCGCCAATTGAGTGAACTGAAACGGCTGGACGATGTGCTTGATACTCTCAACACGGCGATCAAATCCTATATGACCTCGCTGCCGTCCGAGGCGATGACCGAGGCTGACCACCGTCGCGTCATCGAAATCCTGGCGTTCGCGACCAACCTGGAGCACGCCGGCGACGTGGTGGACAAAGGCCTGCTTGGGGTCGTTGCCAAGCAGATCAAACGCGGCGTGATGTTCTCCCCGGCTGGAGGCTGAACCGCTGCGCCGGATCGTGGACCGGCTGATCGCCAACCTGCGCGCCGCCGCCGCCCTGCTGGTGACCGGCGACGATCGCGCCGCCCGCCTGCTGGTCGAGGAGAAGGAAGTTTTCCGCAATCTGGAGGCCGAGGCCACGGCCGTCGCATTTCGGGCATCTGCGCGAAGGCAGGGGCAGGTCGAAACCAGTGCCCTGCATCTCGACACGCTGCGTGACCTGAAGCGGGTGAACGCCCATCTGGTCGCCGCCGCTGCCTACCCTGTCCTGGAAAGCAAGGGCGACTTGCTGCCGAGCCGGCTGCGATAGAGGTGGCAGGGAAAGTCCGCTTGATACGTCCCCGCCTGAAGGAACCCCATTAGCGGAACTTGCACCCCTAGGCATCGTCGGTGACAGTCCCAATCGTTAGCGGTACCGGAAAGTTGCCGGCTCAACTTGGGAGGATCGTCATGACCACACGAGTTCCAGGAGCATTTTCACTTATTGCGTTCAGCTCGATTGCCGTTGCCCTTGCCGCGCCCGCCGCGGCGCAATCGGCGGCGCATCATCCGCCCAAGACTGACGCCGCCATGATCGCCAATGCAATGTCCGCGGCCCCCGCCCGCGATTTCGCGAGACGCGACAATCATTGCCATGGACGGGGAGAAGATGCGGACCCTGCGGAAGGGGAAGAACGATTACACCTGTATGCCCGACGACCCGAGTTCGCCGGGCAACGATCCAATGTGCCTTGATCCGGCAACGCGATGGAGTGGCTGCAGGCGTGGATGGACCACAAGGACGCTCCGAAGGGCAAGATGGGACTGGTTTACATGCTGCAAGGCGGGTCCGACGCCAGCAACGACGATCCGTTCGCCACTAAACCGCCGGCGGGCGCGAAATGGGTGACCACCGGACCGCATGTCATGGTCGTCGGAATGGCCGGGATGCTCGATGTGATCCCTCGGTCGCCCAACAATCCAGCCAAGCCGTTTATTATGTGGGGCGGCACTCCGTACGAGCACATCATGATGCCGGTAAAATAAAACGGCAGGCCACCGCGAGGCGACATTAGCATCTTGATTCCATTATAGTGGAATGTATGATGCATATATGAGCCTCGCTGAACCTGATATCGACACCCGCATCGGCGCCCGCGTCCGCGATCTGCGGGTAGAGAAAGGCCTGACGCTTGACGGGCTCGCCCGTCTCGCCGACGTCAGCCGGGCGATGTTGTCACGTATCGAGCGGGGCAAATCCAGTGCCACCGCGCAGCTTCTGAACAAGGTGTGCGGCGGCCTGGGCGTGACCCTGTCGATGCTGTTCGCCGATCAGCGGCCATCCGGAAGTCCACTGTCGCGCCGGAACGACCAGCCGACATGGCGGGACCCGGCGACGCATTATTTGCGCCGCAACGTCTCGCCTGCCGGAACCGGCTCGCCTGTCGACATCGTGGAGGTCGAATTTCCCGCCGACAGCAGCGTTGCATTCGACAATCCGCGCATGGACGGTGCCGATCAGCACGTCTGGATTCTCGAACGGCGAACTCGACCTCCTGCTCGGAGACGAACCCTTCCAGCTCGAAACCGGCGACTGCCTGATGATGCGTTTCGACCGGCCTGTCCTGTTTCGCAACACCACACAGCGCCCGGTGCGCTACGCCGTTATCGTCAGCCATGGAGTCGCAAGGTCATGACAGAAACGGTTGAATTCGTTTCATTCAAATCCGCGCCCTTGATGCCGCCGAAGGCGAAGCCCTGCTGGATGCGTTGGCTGACATTCTGGTGGATGCGGTGGAAAATGGTGCCTCTGTCAATTTTCTTGCCGGGTTTTCGCATCAGGAGGCCCAAGCGTTCTGGCGTGACCAACTCATCGGGATCAGGAGCGGCCAGAAACGTCTACTCGTGGCCGAGGATGGCGGACGGCTGGTGGCGACCGTCATGCTGACACTAGCCCAGCCACCGAACGCGCCACACCGCGCGGAGGTAGGGAAAATGCTGGTGCTTTCATCGGCGCGCCGGCGGGGGCTTGGGCGCCGCCTGCTGAGCGCGGTCGAGGACGCTGCCCGCGAGGCGGGGCGGACGCTGTTGATGCTCGATACTGAAACCGGAAGTGCGGGCGACAAGCTGTATCGCCGCTGCGGCTGGACCGAGGCCGGCAGCGTTCCCAATCATTCCTTCAGACCGGATGGGCAACTGACGGAGGCGACAATCTTCTTCAAACAGCTAGCGCCTCACGCGGGCGTCACGCCCGCCAGATAGGAGGGCCTGGCATGGCCGGCGAGATACCTCGGGCCGGACATAACGGCGGCCCGCCGCTGGAGGATGACGATCCGAATGGCGCATGGCGCCTGTGGTGCTGGCGGCGGGCGCATAAGCGCGCATGGTCGGCCCCTCGGGAAATCGCGCTGCGCCGCCTCGCGAGTGCCGAGGAACTCGGCATGACCTACCACGGGTACACCTTGGAAATCCTTGAGCGCGGCCGCTTCCTGTAACCTGAGATCAGCCCCGTAGAGCCGCCGGGTCGGATCAGGGCGTCACATTGGCGGACCCTTAACCGGGCGGCGCTACCGATAGACCATTGACCTTGTGCTGCTCGATGAATTTCGCCACCAGCCCCGACGCCTTTGCTTCCTCGACGAACGCATGGAGCCACTCCGCCGCGGCCGCATTGGCCTTGGCCGTCCCGACCGCCTGTTGCACGGCAGTAAACTGTCCGTCGAGGATAACCGCCCCCGGCATTTTCTGCACGTCGGTCAGCAGCCTGCGGCCGCAGCCCCGCCAATGCCTCCAGCTTCTCGGCCACGAACTGTTCGATACGCGCCATCCAGGCTGCTGGAGCGGATCAGTGTCGCGTGCTTGATGTTACGCTCCAGCCATAGATCGTAGGCGCTGCGCGCGGTGACCGCGATCCGCACGCCGGGCTTGTCCACGTCGGCGATGGCTTTCAGCCTGGAACCGGAAGGCACCATATAGGTCGCCTCGATCTCCGCATAAGCCGCTGTAAATGCGATCTTTTCCGCCCGAGCGGGTTCGGCGCCAATCAATCCGATGTCCCAGACATCATTGCCGGCTTGATCCGCCAGTTCTCCGGGCTTCGGGAATGGGACGTACTTTACCGGCACTCCCAAACGGTCGGCGATCGCCCGCGCCATGCTGGGTGACACACCCTCAGGATCGCCCGAGGCGCTGCGCCCGGTTACCAACAGGAAGTTCGACATATTGATGCCGGCGCGAAGCATACCGTGCGGCGCTAGCTGAGCCTTTATTTCAGGCGACATGGGGACCGTTTCCACTTCTGGTTTCGACCCTGATCGTAGGCGGGGAGCCGGTTTGAGCAACCCGACCGCCCAGACCGCCCTACCGCCCGACCGCCACGGGCAGGGCGATGCGAGGTGCGCACGGCCCCCGCGTCAGAACCGAACCGCGTCCACCGTTGCGATGTCGAGCATTCGCTCAATCACCTCGGGTTCCTGCGCGCCGGCGATCGCATGGGTGCCGTCGACGACGAAGCAGGGAACGCCGTTTATCCCTAGCCGATGCGCCCGCAGATTGTCCGAATGAACACCCTCCGCCTCGGCGTCGGAGGCAAGGAAGCGGCGCACCGCCACCGGATCTAACCCGCAAGCGGCGGCGACCGCGGTCAGCACGCCATGGTCCCCAAGGTCATGCCCGTCGGTGAAATGTGCGGCGAACAGCGCCTCCACCAAGCTATCCGCACTGCCGTAGCGGGCCGCATATCGAACCAGGCGGTGAGCGTCAACCGAGGCCGGGGTGCGACGGATGCGTTCGAAGCGGAACTCCAGTCCCTCCATGCGGCCGACCTCACTGATCGTCGCATATAGTCGCCTGGCCCGGTCCTCACCACCAAATTTCCGGGTGACATAATCGGGACGAGGCATCCCCATCCGCGGCATGTCCGGGTTCAGCAGGAACGGCCGCCAGATCAACTCGAAAGCGATATCGGGGCGGCGACGCAGGGTGCGTAACAAACGCCGCACCCCGAGGTAGCACCACGGGCAAACAAGATCATGCACGATCTCGATCTGAAGCCGCGCTCTGGGAGGCGAGAGAACATTCACCCGGTAACTGTGACGCCTCCGAGGCAGATTGTCACGCCGCTAGTGCGGTTTCCGTTCCCGCTAACTCATGGCAAGAGGCCTATCTTTATCTTGGAAGGGTTCGCCTGGGCGCTGCGGCAAGGTCTTGTCACCTCCAATGCAGGCAGGCGCTAACTCACAAGATCCGGCCAAAACCGCACCAAGGGCGACGCGGCGACGACCGCGCGCACTGCCTGCTGGTCGTTGGCGGACATGGTGCGCCGCCAACTGTCCGCAGCGGCGATCGCATCGCGGAAGACAGCATAGTATCCTGCTTTTCCTTGATGCAGCGTGCTGCGGGCGACGAAGTCCGCTGTCTGACGGTTCCAGTCCAGGCCTGCAAAACTGAATACCCTACGCGCCAGCGCTTCGGGTTTGGCGCACAAGGCTTCATACAGGACGACGTGCACATTCGGTTGAGCCGCCAGCGCTGCGTATGCCGGCTCATTGAAGGCTCGCCAACTCCAGGCGTATTTCGCGGCGTCCGGCAGGGCGTGGAACGCCGCATCATCGACTCCGAACGAGGCTGCGAACGGCCGAGCAGCGTCCTCATCGAACGGCATGTCAGTGCCTTCGGTCTTCAGGTCGAACCGCCTTTGGCGGTTGCCGCGCATTACCGATGCCACTTGGCCGCAGGGATGCCGCAGGATGAAGATGGTGCGACTGCGCGGCATTGTGCCGGCGAGCATACTCGCGCCCTCGGCCCATCGCACCGACTTGATGGCGACCCGGGGTGCCGGGGTTCGTTCCATATCCGGTAATCGCAGCTTGCCCAACCGGTCCAGCGGAGGAGGCGATCGCGACGCAGCGCTGACGGCGACAGCCAGCACTGTTCGCAGGCCGCGCGCCCAGGGCCACTCCCAGGATTTGGCAAAGAACGGACGCTTCGTCACAGTGCGTGCGCTACGGTCGGCGATCCAATCGGCAAGCAGGTTCGGTAGGACCGCTCCGGTCAAGGGAACCGGACTTGGCCGGGCCTCGTCCGGTTCATGCCGGTAAAGAACGTGTGGGTGACTGTCGACGATCTTGGCCAGCCAAGTGGTGCCAGACCGCGGTGCCCCCAGCACCAGGATTACCGAGGCCAGGGCGTCCGCCGCAGCCGCGCCAACCGGTGTCATCGAGCCGTCGGCATCCAGCGGCATCGCCGCTCCCGAGCGGTTCACCGGAACGCGACCCAGACCACGTCAGCGAGTTCCTCGACTTGGCGGAGCCACCATTGACGCTGCTTCCGGCTACTTCAATGAATTTGGAACACGATGGAATTTACGCCCAGCCGCGAGCCGGACCGTGGCCACCTCGTGCACGCCTTAGGGTCCTTGCTCATGCTCCCGATCTCATGTTTCTCACCTGCTCGCGGTGCCAGGCATCATTGCGCAAGTCCGCCTCGTGGCGCTACTCCCGGAAGTTATGAGTAAACGGTCGCAACAGATCGACGCCGCGTTCCGCCAAGGCCAGCAACTTCACATGGCGGGGCGACTGGCGGAGGCGGAGCAAATTTATCGCCATGTGATCGCCGTCGCGCCACGGCATGCGGATGCGCTGCACGCGTTGGGCGCGCTGGCGCTGCAGTCGGGCAAACCCGCCGTCGCCGACGCGCTTTTGACGCAGGCGATCGCACTGAAGCCGGCCGCCGAATTTCACCTCACCAGGGCTAACGCGCTGCTCGCGCTGAAGCGGCCGGACGATGCGGCCCAGGCTTCGCGCCTGGTGCTGCGGGGCCGTCCGCAAAGCGCCGAGGCTCACCAGGTCCTGGGCCATGCCCTCAGCGACAGCGGTCGGCCGGATGAGGCGGTCGAATTGTATCGCACGGCGCTGCGGCTGAATCCCAACCTGCCCGACATCCACAACAACCTCGGGATGGCGCTGCGCCAGGCCGGCCGGCCGGCGGAGGCCGAAGTCGAGTTCCAAGTGGCCCCGCCCGAGCCCGAAGCGTTAGTCAACCTGTCCAGCATGCAAAAGGAGCGCGGTGCGTTCACGGAGGCCGAAGCAACCCTGCGCCGTGCGCTGCAACTCGCGCCCGACAGCCCGGTGCTGCGGTATAATTGGTCGTTACTCATGCTGCTGCTCGGCCGTTGCGCGGAAGCCCGGGACGGGTGGGAGCAGCGTTTCCGTGCGGGGGCAATTCCCGGGCGCCCCTTCGCCGAACCGCAATGGCGAGGCGAACCGCTTGGCGAGCGAACTCTGCTGGTACATGCCGAGCAGGGGCTGGGCGACGTGATCCAGTTGTACGCTATCTGCCTGGGCTTCGCGGAAACGTCGTGTTCGAGGCCCCACCGCAGCTAATTCGCCTGCTGGGCAGCAATCCGACCCTGCCACGGATGATCCCGGCCGGAGCGCCGCATGGGCGGATTGACAGCGTGATCCCGTTGCTGAGCCTGCCTGCCCGGACCGGTATCAAGCCTGCTGAACCGCCATATCTTTTCGCTGAACCGGACCGCGTAGCAGCCTGGCGCGGCCGCATCGGGCCCAATGGGTTGCGCGTCGGAATCAACTGGCAAGGCTTCTCCGGCCGGTTCGAGGACAGAGGCCGGTCATTGCCGCTGAGCGCATTCGCGCCGCTGGCGGATGTGCGGGGCATACGCCTGATCAGCCTGCAGAAAGGCGAAGGCGAGGGGCAGATCGCCGGCGCTGGTTTTCCGGTCGAAACGCTGGAAGGCCTCGACGTTGGCCCGGACGCGTTTCTCGATACGGCAGCAATAATGATGTCATTGGACCTGATCATCACCTCCGACACTTCGATCGCTCATGTCGCCGGGGCACTCGGATGCCAGGTCTGGGTTGCACTGCGTCGCGTGCCGGACTGGCGCTGGATGCTCGATCGCGAGGACAGCCCCTGGTATAGGTCGATGCGATTGTTCCGCCAGGCCAGTGATGGCGAGTGGGGTTCGGTATTTGCCGCGATGGCGCAGGCACTACAGCGATGACCGATCCGGTAATTCCTGTTTCCTGGGGAGAATTGCTGGACAAGATTGCGATCCTCGAAATCAAGACGCATCGCCTCCGCAGCCAGGAGGCACGGGAAAACGCCGCCGCTGAATTGACGTTGCTGCGACGCGCGGCCGCCGGCTCGGCGGATAGGGCCGGACAGAGCGTGCAGGATCAAACCGACGTCCGGGCTCCGGACATGTCCCTGGTCGCGGAACTGAAAGCCGCCTTGCTGGCGGTCAACACGCGCCTGTGGCGGATCGAGGACAGGATTCGGGAAAAAGAAGGCACCGGCGATTTCGGCCCCGGTTTCACCGCGCTTGCCCGCGCGGTTTATCATGAGAACGATGAGCGCGGCAGGATCAAGCAGGCGATCAATCGAGCGTTGCGTTCAACGCTAGTGGAGGAGAAGCAGTATTCGGCGTATTGATTCCGTCATGCCCGATTCAATCGCCGCCAACCTCCGCCGCGTTCAGGACCGCATTGCCAATGCCGCCGTTGCCGCTGGGCGGAACCCCGAGGAAATCACTCTTGTCGCGGTTTCCAAGACCAAGCCAGTGGAGGCTGTTGCAGCCGCTTTGGCAGCCGGGCAGATGATTTTCGGGGAGAACCGTGTCCAGGAGGCCGCCGCAAAGTTTCCCAATCTGCGGCAGGAGTTCAATCTCAGTCTGCACATCATCGGCGGTCTACAAACCAACAAGGCGCGAGATGCGGTGCGGATCGCCGATGTCATAGAATCTCTTGATCGCCCTAAACTGGCTGACGCCATCGAGGCGGCCATCGCTCGGGAAGGCCGGACGCCTGGGTTGCTGGTTGAAGTGAACACCGGGTCCGAGCCGCAGAAATCCGGCATCGATCGAGATCGGGCCGACGACTTCATCGAAGCTTGCAAGGCGCGGTTTGGCACCGCGCTACTCGGTCTGATGTGCGTTCCGCCCAACGACCAGGACCCGCGACCGCATTTCACCTGGCTTGCGGAACGGACTGCAAGGCATGGCCTCTCGACGGTATCGATGGGCATGTCCGCGGATTTCGAGATTGCCATAGCCTGTGGGGCCACCTGGGTCCGCGTCGGGAGTGCCATATTCGGTTCACGATAGGCCGGCGATGGCCTTCGACGCCCCCGGCGCCGGGGGCGTCATTGGATTTCGGGGAAGACGTGGCTAAACCGCCCCCTCCGCCGATGCTGGAGCAGGAGGGGTGCGACCGCGGGCCTACCGACTGATTGGCGCGAAATCCGTCGGCGCCATAATGTTGTTTCTTTGCCCTATCAAATATCCTGCTTCGCTGACCTTTTGCAGGTATACATGCCATTCGGGGTCGGCGCCCATGGCCGCCCGCTTGGCAGCACGATCCGCGGCGTCCTTGTAGACCCAGATATGGATGAACGTGTTCAGTTCCCCGGACTCCGTCACCAGATAAGCCAGTGGCTCCCCCAGATGTCGTTTCTGCGGCACCATTCCGAACTCCTGGTACAGCGCGAGCTGCTTGGCCATTGTGCCCGGCTTCACTGTATAGGTGCGATGGTCAACGAGCATGCCTTTTCCTCCCTTTGCGGCGCCGGATTGAGATCGCGGCGCAATCAACCAGCCAGGCCGAAACCGACATGACGAGCGATGACCGCCGCCAGTGCCTCGCAGCCAGCCTGATCGCGTAAATCGAAGCGAGCCGCAAGTGGGCTATCCAGATCAAGAACTCCTATCAGCGTGCCATCGCGTATTAGGGGCACCACCAATTCTGACCGCGAAGCCGTGTCGCAGGCGATATGATCTGGAAACGCGTGCACGTCCTGCACGAGTATAGACTTACGCTTGCTTGCCGCCGCGCCGCAGACGCCCCTGTCGAAGGGAATTCGTGAGCGGGCCGGCTTACCCTGAAACGGCCCCAGGACGAGGTCAGTTGCGCGCACAAGGTAAAATCCCACCCAATTCACCGCCGGCAAGGTCTGATAAATTTCCGCCGCAGCGTTAGCCAGATTTGCAATTGGGTCGGTTTCTACCGAAAGCAGGGCATCTACTCGACGCTCAAGCTCTTCGTACACCGCGGACTTATCACCCGAGGCTGTACCGGCTTCTAGAGTCGACGCGTGCTTATCCATTGTCGCGTCTTCTTATTCCCGCCGTGGCATGATACCCCGGCAGAGCAATCAGGAGCGGCCGGGCCGCGAACCGCCGCGGCCCGGATGTCAGTGCGTAGCCCGGGCCGGTTCGCCGGTACGCGCGCGCGCTTGCGCCGGTTCGGCGGTAATCCGCAGAGTCGAAGCGGCATCACGAAGGATCGTCCGCATTTCCCGGAGGAAGGCCATACCCGTTGCTGTACGCTGCACCAGCACGCTGCGGCGATCCAACGGATCTGTCTTCCGGCGCACCAGGTCGAATTCGGACAGACGATCCAGCGCCCGGGTAATTGCCGGTTTGGATACGCCCAGTTTGGCGGCCAGACCGCGAACCGTCTGTGCCTCGGTCTCCAGATAGCACGTCAGGAAAACGCCAAGCTGCCGAGCAGACAGGTCCGGGCCATCACGGCGGACGAGTTCCACGATAGCGGTTCTCAGGATGCCGGCAAGTCCGTCGCTCACCTCGTTTGTGATCATACTCCTATACCTTTCATGTTTGTGGGCAGCCGTCCGCGCCGAAGCGATGACCGCCAACCGATAGTGGTCATGCCATCGAATTCGTGTCTCGTAACGAAGCGGTGTACCAACCGCATTTGTTCCGGTCCTTAGATTATATCATCGAAATTATATGTCTATCCAATATGATGCATATTAGAATCTATATCTCTAATTAGTGAGCGCCGAGGGCACCGCCGAGGTCGGCCTCGGCAAGGTCCACCGCTTAACGCAACGCCCATAATCTCGCCGAAACGTTGATAATATTGGGCGAAGTCCGGGCGATTTTGCAGGATCGAGCAGTCGAACCCATAGTAGATTCTGGATCGTCTCCGGCCGGTTGCCGACGCACTGTGGGAGGCGCGGAACGCAGCCAATATTATTGCCGTTTCGCATCTCTGGAATGAAGTGAAATTTATTAATTAAAACACGCCTTAAGAGCTTTTCCCGCGTTTAAGGATTGGGACGTCCAAACGAGAATCGCCGATTCGTTCCCCTGGTCGCCCCCCTCTGGTTCCCTCTGATCACCCCAGGATCCCGGGGCCTGTCGTTTCGCTTGTTCAATTCAAATCGCGGAACGGTCATCTAGCGCAGCGAACGGCCGCGGGCGATGGCGGCGTCACCGAAGCGGCCTCGCAGGGTGTCGATGGCCGCCTGGGCCGCGGCAAGGCGGGGCGTGCTTGCATCCGCGAGATCCCCGTGATCAGCCATTGAGCCAGGGACTAAAGGGCTCGCGCCGATGCCGATCAGGCGGAACGGGGTTCCGGTTGCTTCCTTCGCCAGCAGTGTCCGGGCAAGGTGAAACAGGCGATCCGGCAGCACGGTCGGGCTCGGTAACCGCGCCGTGCGGGTGCGAGAGGCGAACCGCGCTGTCTTCAGCTTCAACACGATCCCGGCGGCCGCCAGTTGGTGATCCTTAAGCCTTCGGGCCAGCTTTTCGCATAACAACCAAAGTGGACGTTCCAGGTCTAAAAGATCAGCAAGGTCGCGGCCGAACGTCGTTTCGGCGCTGACCGACCTTGCTTCACGCGATGGATCGACCAGTCGGGCATCCTCGCCCTTTGCCCGCCGGACCAGGGCCGGACCTTCGTCGCCGAACCTTCTCGCGGCCTCGCTCTCCGGCAGAGCCTGCAACTGCCCGAGCCGGGTGATGCCCAACGCTTCCAGCTTGCGGGCCGCCGCGGCCCCGATTCCAGGTAACAGCCGCACCGGCTCCGGCGCCAGCAGCGACGCCGCCTCCTCCGCATGAATGACGGTGAAACCGCGGGGCTTGCCACGCCCGGCGGCGATCTTGGCCATCAGCCGGTTCGCCGCGAGGCCCACCGAGACGGTGACCCCGACCTGCTGCTCCACCGCCGCAGCAAATCGAGCCAGAACCACGGCCGGAGCGGCGCCGTGCAGTGCCTCGGTTCCAGACAGGTCGAGCGCTGCCTCATCGATCGACAGCGGCTGAACCAGAGGAGTCAGTTCCTTCATCAGTGCCCTCACCTGGCGGGAGGCGGCGGTGTATTTCGCAAAATCCGGTTTGATAACGACGGCGTCGGGACACGCCTTGAGCGCCTTGAACATTGGCATCGCGCTCTTTACGCCATAGATACGGGCAACATAGCACGCCGCGGTAACGACGCCACGCGTTCCACCCCCGACGATGACTGGCCGCGCTCGAAGTTCCGGCCGGTCACGTTTTTCCACACTCGCATAGAACGCGTCGCAGTCGATGTGGGCGATGGTCAAGCGCAGCAGTGAGCGGTGGCCAACCAGTCGCCCGTGGCCACATCGCGGGCATTTCGACGGCACCCCGTCCGCTATGAAGTAGCAGTCGCGACACAGGGACGGCGTGGAAGGCGACATATCAGGTGGTCAATTTCACTTGAGAGGCCAGAGCCACGCGGCGCCGCGCACTCCGGACGAGTCGCCGTGCCGGTTCGGCAGGATTGGGGTCGTGACCGTGTCACTGAATGCGTGGTGCGGGATGCGGCGCGGCAGTTCGGTGTAGAGGTGGGCCATGTTCGACAGCCCACCGCCCAACACGATTACATCGGGATCGAGCAGATTGACCACGACCGCCAGCCCGCGCGCCAGCCGGTCGGCATGCCGTTCCAATGCCGCCGCGGCCGCCGTGTCGCCGGCAGCGGCGCGTGCCGGAAGAAGGCTGGCGTCGTGGGCGCCTGGCCCATCGCAGTCGCGCGCCAACGACGGCCCCGCCACATAGGTTTCCAGGCAGCCGTGCTTGCCGCACCAGCACAATGGGCCCGGAACCTCGACACCCTGCGGCCAGGGTAGTGGGGAATGACCAAACTCGCCGGCGATCCGATGCGGTCCGCGATGAACGTTGCCATGCATAACAATGCCGCTGCCGCAGCCGGTCCCCAGAATGACACCGAAGACCACCCCAAAGCCGGTTCCGGCGCCGTCGGTCGCCTCGCTCAGCGCGAAGCAGTTGGCATCGTTCTCGACCCTAACCTCGCGCTGCAACGCCTGCCCAATGTCGTGGTCAAAGGGATGGCCGTTGAGGGCGATGGAGTTGGCATTCTTCACCAGGCCAGTGGCTGGACTGATAACACCTGGAATTCCGATCCCGACGGTGGCGGTCGCGCCCAGGCGGGTTTCCGTATCTCGCACCAGGGCCGCAATAGCGGCCAATGTATCCGCGTAACCGTGCGGTGTCGGGACACGGTGGCGCAAAGCTTCGCTGCCGTCGGAAGCCAGGGCGGCGATTTCGATCTTGGTGCCGCCGAGATCAATGCCAATTTCGATAGTGCGTCATGCCAAACCATCTGGTGGAATCATGGGGCTGCATCCTGCGGGTCGCGAAGCGCGGCGATGGACTATATCATGAGATGGTCCGGATCATGAGATAGTCCGGCGGGCACGCGCGGCTGTGTTCAGCAGGGCGTTCCCTTGCCCAATCGCCGGGCCGATCGCATGTTCCCTTCCATGAGCGAGACCCTGCTTGATGTCAAAGGCATGAATTGCCCGTTGCCGGTGTTAAAGGCCAACAGGGCGTTGCGCGGGATGGCCTCTGGCCAACGATTGCGGGTGCTGGCAACCGATCGGGCCTCGGTTGGTGACTTTCAGGCCTTCTGCCGTGAGACCGGTCACGCCCTGCTGGCGTGGAGCGAGGAATCTGGCGTATTCAGCTTCGTGATCCGCCGTCGCGCGGATGAACCTGAGAAGAAGGGTAACTGACGTGACCACCGCGTTGATCACCCACCCGGCGTGCCTGGAGCACGACACTGGCCCTTATCATCCAGAGACCGCCGAACGCCTGCGGGCGGTGCTCGTTGCGCTTGAGGCGCCTGAGTTCTCCCACCTGCTGCGTGAGTTGGCGCCGATGGCAACGATCGAGCAACTGAGCCGGGTGCATCCGCAGGCTTATGTCGAGGGCATCCTGTCCATCCGGCCGGAACTGGGTGAGCCTGTCCAGCTCGACGGCGATACGGTGATGAGCCATGGCAGCGCCGAGGCTGCCGCCCGAGCCGCCGGGGGCGCCTGCATGGCTGTCGATGCGGTTATGGAGGGGTGGGCACGCGCCGCGTTCGCCGCCGTCCGGCCGCCGGGGCACCATGCCGAACCAAACCGGCCTATGGGCTTCTGCCTGTTCAACAATGCAGCCGTAGCGGCTATGCACGCCCGTGCCCGCTGGGGTATCCAGCGCGTAGCGGTGGTCGATTTCGATGTTCACCATGGCAACGGCACGCAAGCCATGTTCGCCGCGGACCCCGACCTGTTCTATGCGTCCTCCCATCAAAGCCCGTGCTATCCGGGCACCGGTGAGCCGTGGGAGCGTGGTGTTGCCGAGAACATCGTCAACGCGCCGCTGCATCCGCGCGATGGGAGCGCCGCATTCAGATCGGCATGGTCAAACATTATCCTGCCCGCGCTGGACGAGTTCGCGCCTGGGCTGCTGATCGTCTCCGCCGGTTTCGATGCCCACGTCGCCGATCCCCTGGCGCAAATTCGGCTGGAAACCATCGATTACGAGTGGATTACCCGCCAACTGGTGGCGGTTGCTGAAAAGCACTGCTCCGGGCGCCTCGTTTCCGTGCTCGAGGGTGGGTATGACCTGGATTCCCTTGCGGCATCGGTTACTGTCCATGTTCGGGGGCTTATGCGGATATAAGGCGCGGGAAGAAGCAGGCGGCGGCATCCCTCGTCCTCGCGCCATGGCCAACCCGCGGACAGCCGATGGCCGCTGGTCTATGAAGCTTCAGGGAAGCATGGCAGAAACGCGCCGGTCGAGCCGCTTTTCGCTCGTAACCACGCCGATTAGCGCCTAAGTGTGCGCCGCACAATCCAGAAGCCAGGACCGTATGCAGATCCGTAACGTCGCAATCATCGCCCATGTCGATCACGGGAAGACCACCCTCGTGGATAAGTTGCTCGGCCAGTCGGGGGCATTCCGTGAACATCAGCAGGTGACCGACCGCGCGCTCGACCGCAACGACCTGGAGAAGGAGCGCGGCATCACCATCCTGGCGAAATGCGCTTCCGTGGTTTGGAATCACACCCGGATCAACATTGTCGATACGCCCGGACATGCCGATTTCGGCGGTGAGGTGGAGCGTATCCTGAACATGGTGGATGGCGCGATTGTGCTGGTGGATGCAGCCGAGGGCGTGCTGCCGCAGACCAAGTTCGTCGTCGGCAAGGCCCTGGCACGTGGCATCCACCCGATCGTCGTGGTCAACAAGGTCGACCGACAGGATGCTCGCCCGGACGAGGTCCACACCGAAATTTTCGATCTGTTCGCCGCCTTGGGCGCTACCGACAGCCAGCTTGATTTTCCGATGCTCTATGCATCAGGCCGCAATGGTTGGGCGGATGAGACGCTCGACGGGCCACGTAAGGATTTGTCGCCGCTGTTCGACCTGGTGCTGCGCCACGTGCCGGCGCCGACAGTCAAACGGGATGCGCCGTTCGCGATGGTTGCCAGCATCCTGGAATACGACAATTTTCTCGGCCGGGTCCTGACCGGGCGCGTAGAGCAGGGCATGGCGAAGACGAATATGCCGGTCAAGGTGCTGCGCCAGGATGGGTCGGTGGTGGAAACCGGGCGTCTGACCAAGCTGTTGTCGTTCCGGGGCCTGGAACGGGTGCCCGTGGACGAGGTAATGGCGGGCGACATCATTGCGGTCGCGGGTCTGTCCGAGGGAACCATTCCTGATACGATCGGCGCGCCAGAGTTGTTTGGGCCCCTACCCGCGATTCCCGTCGATCCGCCGACCCTGGCGATGACGTTTCGGATCAACGACTCGCCGCTGGCCGGACGCGAGGGCAAGAAGGTTACTTCGCGTCAAATTCGCGAGCGCCTGTTCCGGGAGGCCGAGGGCAATGTTGCCATCCGGGTCACCGATTCCAACGAGACGGACGCGTTCGAGGTCGCTGGACGGGGCGAGTTGCAATTGGGCGTGCTGATCGAGCAGATGCGCCGGGAAGGCTTCGAACTGACGATCGGCCGGCCGCGCGTGCTGACGCGGCGCAATGCTGAGACAGGCGAGCGCGAGGAGCCGATGGAGGAGGTGCTGGTCGATGTGGACGAGCCCTACACCGGCGTGGTGGTGGAGAAACTAAGCCGCCGCAAGGGCGATATGCGCGACATGCGTCCATCGGGTGGCGGCAAGGTTCGGATGACGTTCCACATCCCGAGTCGAGGGCTGATCGGCTACCATGGCGAGTTCCTGACCGATACGCGCGGCACCGGCATCATGAACCGGTTGTTTGCTGGCTATGGTCCCTGGAAGGGTCCGATCGAGGGCCGGCGCGCCGGTTCGCTGATCTCGACCGAGGCGGGAGAAGCGGTGCACTACTCGCTGTGGTACATCCAGGAGCGGGGCACGATGTTCGTGAACCCCGGAGAGAAGGTTTACCAGGGCATGATCCTGGGCGAGCATTCCCGCGAATCCGACCTGGAAGTGAACCCGATCAAGGAGAAGAAGCTGACCAACATCCGCGCCGCCGGCAAGGATGAAGCGATGCTGTTGATCCCGCCGCGGAAAATGAGCCTGGAGCAGGCGATCGCTTATGTCGAGGACGACGAATTCGTCGAGGTCACGCCGTCGGCCATCCGGTTGCGCAAGCGTTACCTGGACCCGAATGAGCGCAAGCGCTTCGAGCGAAAGATCGACGCCGACGCCGCCGACTGACGAGTTCAGCAGGGGTACGAGCAGAATTTGGCGTACCCTCGAAGGCGGGACGGGCCCGGGGCCTAAGGTGCGACGGGGTCCTCCTGGGATTAGAAAGGCCGATCGGCCAATCTCAAATCGTGATCCGGACGCCGAGTTCCACGACCCGGTCGCTGGGGATGCGAAAGAACTCGGTCGCGGGCACGGCATTGCGCACCATGAACAGGAACAGCGTTCGCCGCCACCAAGGTAGTTTTGGTGCCATTCCGGGCACCAATACCTCGCGGCCCAGAAAATAGCTCGCTTGTGACACGCGCACGTTCAGTTGTTCGGTCAGGTCCTCCAGAGCCTTAGGGATATTAGGGCTCTCCATGAAGCCGTAACGAAAGATGATCCGGTGAATGCCTGGCGCCAGGATTGCAACCTCCGCCCGGCGCCGCTGGGAGACCTCGGGCACGTCCTCGTTCTCAACCGTGACGAACAGAACGTTTTCGTGCAGCACTTTGTTGTGCTTCAGATTGTGCAGCAAAGAGGTTGGCACATAGCCAGGGTTGCTCGTCATGAACACCGCCAGCCCTGGCACCCGGATGATGCGCGATTGCGGCAAGCGAGCCAGGAAGGGAGCCAACGGCATACTGGATTGCTTCCAGCGTGACAGCAGCAGGTCGCGCCCTTGCTTCCAAGATGTCATCATCCCGGTGAGCCCGAGGCCCAGCACCAGCGGGACCCATCCGCCTTCGACGATCTTCACCGTGTTAGCGGCAAAAAATACCCCGTCCACCAAGAACAATATGCCGAACACCGAGATCGCGGCGGCGCGCGACCAGTGGAACTGGCGGCGAAACACCACCATGGCCAGCAAAGCGGTGCACATGAACGTCCCGGTGACCGCGATGCCGTACGCCGAGGCCAGGCTGTCCGAGGTTTTAAACGCCAACACCAGTAGCACGACGCCAACTGCCAGCGCGGTGTTCACCTGCGGAACGTAGATCTGTCCCTCCTCGATGTTCGACGTATGGCGTACTGTCATACGCGGCAGAAAACCGAGTTGCATACACTGGCGTGCGACCGAGAAGGCGCCGGCGATGCCTGCCTGGCTGGCGATAACGGTGGCGGCGGTCGCCAGGATGACCATGGGAATCCGCGACCAGTCGGGTCCGAGCAAGAAAAACGGATTGGCTATGGCGGCGGGATTGCTGATCATCAGCGCCCCCTGGCCGAAATAGTTCAGGATCAATGAGGGCAGGACGAATCCCAGCCAAGCGAGGCGGATCGGCCGGGCGCCGAAATGTCCCATATCAGCGTACAACGCCTCAGCGCCGGTAACGCACAGGACGACCGCCCCCAGCAGGAAGAAGGTCAGCCCCTTGTAATGAATAACGAGCGCGGCAGCGTAGGTGGGAGAAATCGACAGCAGCACATAGGGGTGGCGGACAATTTCGCTCAACCCGATCAATCCGATGACGAAGAACCAGGTCACCATGATTGGGCCGAATACCCTGCCGACGCTGCCGGTGCCTTTGTACTGCATCGCGAACAGGGCCACGATCACCGTAATGCTGATCGGCAGCACATAAAACCGCAGTTCCGGGGCGGATACCTCCAGCCCCTCCACCGCGGACAGAACGGAGATCGCGGGGGTGATGACGCCATCGCCAAAGAACAGGCAGGCACCGGCGATGCCGACCAGTGCAATCGCGCTCTTGACGCCGCGGCCGATGGATACCCGTTGCGCCAGCGCCATCAGCGCGAGGACTCCACCCTCACCGCGATTGTCGGCTCGCATGACCAGGAAGACGTATTTCACGGTGACGATGACGATCAACGACCAGAAGATCAGCGAGAGTACCCCCATGATCTCGGCCGGTGTCGTGCGTCCGGGGTCGAACAGCAGAAGGCTTGCCCTGAAGGCGTAGAGCGGACTGGTGCCGATGTCGCCGTAGACGACGCCCAGCACCGCCATCAGCATGGCGAAGGTCGGCTTGGAGGTGCGGTGGTCTCCGGGCTCCTTGTCGTGGCTCAAATGGATGACCTCATGATGCACGGTTCCGCGGCGAAGTATTCGTCCCGACCCGACACGTGATCTTAGCCTCGGACGCGGCGTCCCTTACCCTGGCGCAAATCCTGGAGCAAGCAAGGTACCGCTGTCCCATTGGCATGGATCAGGTTGCGACCCGCAATTTTACCGCGCGTCTTGACGATCGTAGCCTTCCAGATTCGCGTGCCCGGTTTGGCCCTTTGCCCGTATGATTCAGGCGCCTCGGACTTTCCGCCGAGCGTGATCATGCTCTCTAATGTGCGAAAACATCCGGCTGCTCATACCCCAGAAGATCAAGTTGGCCACGGATCGGCAGAAAGGCGAAGCAGGCTTCGGCCAGGGCCAGCCGGTTTTCGCGGATCAACGCAGCCTCCAGCTTCGCCCAAAGCGCGTGCAAGTACAGCACGTCCGATGCGGCATAGGCTAGCTGCTCGGACGTGAGTTCCATCGCTCCCCAGTCGGACGATTGCTGCTGCTTGGACAGTTCAACGCCCAGCAATTCCTTGCAAAGGTCCTTCAAGCCGTGCCGGTCCGTGAACGTGCGAATCAACTTGGCGGCGATCTTGGTGCATTTCACCGGGCTGACGGTGATGCCCAGGTAGTGCTGAAGCACGGCCACGTCGAAGCGGCCGAAATGCATCAGCTTCACGACCGCGACATCGCTCATCAATCGCTTCAGGTTTGGGCAATCGAATCCGCGCCCACCGCGTTCGGCCGGAACGAGCTGAACCATATGGGCATGTCCATCGCCGCCCGACATCTGCACAAGGCACAGCCTGTCACGATGCGGGTTCAGCCCCATTGTCTCGGTATCGACCGCGACCACCGGGCCCAGCGTAAGGCCCTCCGGCAGGTCGTCCTGGTACAGATGGATGGTGCCGTTCGGCATGAATTGGGTAATGCTCATTGAGTATTGGTGCCCAGGAGAAGACTCGAACTTCCACGACCTTGCGGCCACAGGTACCTGAAACCTGCGCGTCTACCAATTCCGCCACCAGGGCAACCGTTTACCCGCGATCGATGCGGGCATGCGGTAGGGGGGGCCATGTAGCCGCCGCCCGCGCCCGCGTCAACCGGTTCCGTGATAATTATTAGTCGCGGGTTGAGAGCCATGGTTTGGGGGCGTATCATAGCGCTTGACGCTCGCGTTGGCCGGCAGGGTGGGCCGGCGGTGGCGCACAAACACCATCCTGTACCTGTCGGCGCCAGTGTCGGTGGGTATAGCCCCCGGTATCAGGCGGGCGCGCGGTGGACACTTGGCGCCACAGGGCATTCGAGGCTCCGTATCTGGAGCGCGAGGGGACCTTGGGGCGTGAACGGGAGAATGGGGGCTATGGCGACGCGACGCGTGGCGACAGTGTTTGGCGGTTCGGGTTTTATTGGCCGCTATGTGGTCAAGCGGCTTGCTCAGCAAGGCTACATCGTGCGGGTCGCGGTGCGCGACCCGGAAGCCGCGCTGTTCCTTAAACCTATGGGCAGGGTCGGGCAGGTGGTGCCGCTGTTCGCCTCCGTGATGAACGAGGGCACCGTGCATCGGGCCGTTGCCGAGGCGGAGATCGTCATCAACCTGGTCGGTGTGCTCACGGAGAGCCGTATCGCGTCATTCCACGCGGTGCATACCGAAGGGTCCGAGCGGGTAGCGCGGCTTTCGGCCGCCAACGGCGTGCGCCGGCTGATCCAGATGTCAGCTATCGGCGCCGACCCGAACAGCCCGAGCCTGTATGCATCGTCGAAGGGAAAAGCGGAGCAGGCGGTGCTGGCGGCGTTCCCGGGGGCGACAATCCTTCGCCCGTCCCTGGTGTTTGGCGCCGAGGACAGATTTTTCAATCGATTTGCCGAAATCGCGCGTATTTCCCCGTTCATGCCGGTGATCTGCGGCGACACGAAGATGCAGCCGGTGTTTGTCCGAGACGTTGCGGACGCGGTGATGGCCGTGCTGGAATCCGATGATTCGATGGGAGAGGTTTTCGAGCTTGGAGGCCCGCGGGTTTGGACGTTCCGGGAAATTCTGGCGTTCATCCTGAAGCAGACACGACGCGACAAGCGGCTGGTGGATATCCCGATGGGGATCGCCCGTCTGGAGGCGCGGATCTTGCAGCATGTGCCCGGCAAGCCGCTGACGCCGGATCAACTGCTGATGCTGTCAAAGGACAACGTGGTCTCCGAAGGTGCTTTTGGATTGGCCGACCTGGAGATTACACCCACGCCGGTGGAACTCGTGGTACCGACATACCTCAGCCGCTATCAGCCCGGCGGGGGACGCCGTCCGACAGTCCCGCTTACAGCCTGATCGGAGCTTTGGCTGGCGTGTAGGGGGATCACCCCGGTGATCACCCCTCTGGCCGAGCCTGTTGCGGCGATCTAAGCACCGCCGTCGATGGTCAGCACCGTGCCGGTGGTGTAGCCGGAGGCCGGGCTGGCCAGGAAGGCGACGGCGTTGCCGATTTCACGCGGACTGGCGGGCCTGCCAAATGCCATTGCGGCGCTTAGTTCGCGCCACCGATTCTCATCGCCCCACTTCTCCTTGGCTTCCGCCTTGCGCAGCATGATCAGCCGGTCGGTTTCGACCGGGCCAGGATTGATCGCCAGCACGCGCAATCCGTCAGCCGGCGCCCCTTTGCCGAGGGCCCTGGTAAATGCCATCAGCGAGGCATTGCCCGCCGCGCCGGCGATGTAGTTGGTCGGGAATTTCTCGCCGGCGGCACCGATGACGTTGATGATCACGCCGGCCTTGCGGGCCTTCATCTGGGCGTAGATGACACGGCAGAAGGAGATGTAGCCGAACACCTTCAGGTCCCACGCATGACGCCACTTGGCATCGTCGACCGACAGCACGTCCCCCGGCGGGATGGCGCCGGCGTTATTCACCAGGATGTCGATGTCGCCCGCTTCCTGCGCGACCTTGCGCACGGCTTGGTCGCTGGACAGATCGGCGGAGATGGTGCGGACGTTAACCTGCCGCTTGGCGCGGATGTCGGCAGCAGTTGCGTTCAGCACCGCTTCGTCGCGAGCCACCAGGATCAGGTTGCAGCCTTCCTCGGCGAGCACCTCCGCGGTGGCCTTCCCGATGCCTTTCGAGCCCCCAGTAATCAGTGCCGTCTTGCCGGCGAGTTGAAGGTCCATGGTTTTTTGGCCTTTCGTTGGGACGTTGATTGTTTGATGGGTGACCTAGGCGCCCCGGTGCGTCCGTTGCTTGAGTGTACATTGCCGGGATTGACGGGTCCAGGATCGGCAGGCATCCCCGAAAGCCGCGAAAATAGCAATACTGTGGGGATTGGACGCGAACGCCCACTCCGGATGCCACTGGACGCCGAGCACCCAGCCGGGAGCGGTTGGCATGGCGACTGCTTCGATGGTGCCATCGGGGGCAAGGGCTTCCACGACGAGGCCATGTCCTAGACGGTCGATCGCCTGGCCGTGTAATGAGTTTACCTGGATCGTGTCCGCCCCGACAATGCGCGCGAGGCTTCCGGTGACCGTGATCGGATGCTTGGGGCCGTAGCGGGTGTCATGCGATCCGGGGCCGCCCCGGTGGTCGCTCATACCAGGCCGGACGTGGACTCGTTGGAACAGGGAGCCGCCGAGGGCGACGTTCAGTTCCTGGATGCCCCGGCAGATGGCAAGGACCGGAATGCCGGCGGCAATGGCCGCTCGGATCAACGGCAAGGTCGTGTGGTCGCGTTCCATGTCGTGGAAGTCCGGCGTTTCGCTGTCCCCGCCCTCGTAGTGCATCGGGTGAACGTTGCTTGGGCTGCCGGGCACCAGCAGGCCGGCGAGGCCGTCGAGCAACCCTAGCATTTGCTCGCCCAGCGGCGGGATCAGCACAGGCAACGCCCCGACGGCGCCGAGCACCGCTTGTGCATAGCGGGCGGGCGTCTGGTGGAACGGCATGTCTGCCAGGGTTTTGGCGCAGGCGGGGATGCCAACGATCATGGGCGGACGCTCTTGGAACTGGGGCTTGGAGAACTGGAGCCTGGAGAACTGGGACCTTGGGAACGGGGCCGAAAGCGATCGGCGACTACGGCGCCCAGCATGCCACAGGCCATCATCGCTGCCATACCCCTGGGCGTGCCATCCGTGAGCAGCCCGACCAGCACCCCGGAAGCGGCGCCGAGGCCGAACTGGAACGTGCCCATCAACGCCGACGCGCTTCCGGCGTGTCCGGCATGTCGAGATAATGCGCCGGCGGTTGAGTTTGCGTTGTTGAACCCCTGACAGCCGATGACGACGACCAGAGGTGCGACGACCGCCCACAACAAGTGCACGCCACCGAATGCGACCGCAACTAGCACGAGCGTACCGCAGAGCGAGACTCTCGCGACGATGGTCAGCATGCGGTTCAAGCCAATGCGCGGCAGCAGGCGGGCATTGAGTTGCGAACATCCGACAAGGCTGACCGCGCACAGGCCAAAAATCAGTGCGAATTGCGAGGGGTTGAGGCCAAAGCCATCCTCGAACACCGGAGAACACCCGGACAAATAGGCGAACATGCAGAACGTGCTGCAGCCACCCATGATAGCGTGGGTCAAAAAGGTTTTTTCGCGCAGGATCATCAGGTAGCGGGCGGCCTGGCCCGCTAGTGTCAGGCGGACACGACGTTCCTCCGGCAAGGTTTCAGGAAGCGCTTTCCAAGCGGTCACCACACAGGCCGCGCCGTAGATCGCGAGAACCCAGAAAATGAACCGCCAGTGGGCGAAGGCGAGAATGGCACCCCCAATGGTAGGCGCGAGGATCGGCGCTACCCCCATGACGAGGATCAGGCGGGACATCATGATGGCGGCGGCCTGACCCTCCGAAAGGTCTCGGACGACGGCCCGGGCGATGACCATGCCGGCGGAGGCACCGAACGCGGCAATTGCTCTGAAGATGGCCAAGGCGGTCAGGCTGGGGGCGAGGGCGCAGCCGATCGTGCTGATGGTGAAGACGACGAAGCCCACCATCAGCGGGATGCGGCGGCCGAAGCGGTCAGAGAAGTACCCTGGGTGATCTGGCCGACGGCCAGGCCCGCGAACCAGGTGGCCAGGGTGAGCTGGGCGGTGCCGGGTGCGGTGCCGAACGTGGCCTCGACGGCCGGGAACGCAGGCAGATACATGTCCGTGGCAGCAGGGCCGACGGCTATGAAAAGGCCGAGCAGCGTTGGTAGCCATGTCGGGTATCTCGTGGGGACGTGGGTGCTCATCCGGAGGGTGCTTAACAGTTGAGGTGGATGGGCGTCGTCCCGGGCGGCTTCTTGTTGGCGCCGGAGAGGTGTGGGGAAATTCGGGGCCGGGTCAAGGGCTGTGATCGCCGGATTTGTTCAGCCCCGCGATGAGCCCTATTCCGGGCTATGGCTGGAGAGGGCGGGCGCCAACTGGGCGTGCTCAACGTGTGCGTTGACAGGACGAGCGGTTTGGCTTTAGTGCCCGCTTCCCAGCGCGGAGGGGTGCCCGAGTGGCTAAAGGGGGCGGACTGTAAATCCGCTGGCGTGCGCCTACGTTGGTTCGAATCCAACCCCCTCCACCAGAAGTCCCGATTGCCTTCGTTACCGGGGCATCGATCAAGCGGCGCCTCGCTGTTTTGTGTGATTTTTTCAGCGCGATCGGGAGGACTAGAATTGAGCGCCGACGTATGTGTCCCTTGTAAGGGATGCGGTTGGAGCCAATGGACAACGAGCCAAAACACATCGGCGAACTGCAGGCGCTTCGTGGCATCGCGGCGTTCGCGGTCATGATCGGCCACTGCTTGATTTATTACGATATTCCTCCGCTATTTTCGTCCATCGCCCTGTTCTTCAATGGAAGATCGGCGGTGGTGGTGTTTTTCGTGCTCAGCGGATACGTGTTGACCAGATCGTGGCGCGACACGCCGTTTAACCGCGCGAATATCCTTCGGTTCTATATGCAGCGCGCGTTTCGCATCTACCCGGCCGTCTGGGCTGCCAGCGCGTTTGGCTTGCTCTATCTGGTTTTTTTACACTGGCAAATTCCTGTTGCCGATACGAGCGCTTTCTTCAAAGACCGATTCCGCGCGGATCGTTTCAACATGTTGTTTATAGTGTTGTCTTTCGCGGGAATTGGCAGCTTTATTCTTCCGCAACTCTGGTCGATTTGCATCGAGATCATAGCATCCTTTGCTCTGCCCGGAATCGCTTTCATGGTGATGCATCGATCAAGGATCGCCTGCGGGGTACTTAGCGGTTTTCGTCGCTGCTAGTTTTGTCTATGGTGAACAATCGTACTATCAGATACTGCTCTATTTCATGGATTTCCTTGTTGGCGCATTCATCGCCATGCCAGGTGGCTTCATCTATCGGGTGGCGGCGGCGGTGCCTGCCCGCGCGGTATTCTGGACAAGTCTTCTGGGGCTGTCGCTGACGCAGTACCTGCCGCTGGATTACTTCAGTCCGTTCGCCCATCTGGCAGAAACAATACTGGCGGCCGTGGCCGTCGGCATTCTTGTTGCGGCAAAGACGAGAATCCCGGTGATGAGATCCAAGGCGCTCCTGTTCCTTGGGGACATTTGTACAGCATCTATCTGCTCCACTTCATAGTCCTGTGCGTCCTCGCCAAGGCCCTGGCCGTGATGGAAGCGAAGCTGGGATTCACATTGAGTACCACGGCTTCATCCATTTTCGTCACGATGTTAGCCGTTGCGCTCACGGTGCCTTTGGCTTGGCTTAGTTACAGCTATATCGAGAGACCGGGAATCCGGATGGGGAAATCCGTGATGGCGCGGTTGCAATGGAATAAGCTGCTGATGCCGCGAACTGCTTCTTGACCCAGCGTAAGTCCATGAGGCTGGAACCGAGCCTAGACTAATAGGGGATCAACCGCGACGCACATGAGTTGCACGTTGGAAAATTTCCATTGCGTGTTCATAGAGTGAGCGATTGCCGTCCGCGACCAACCGTGCGACCTGCTGCTTGTCGGCAAGGTAGTTGTCCGCGATGTCCGGCTTGTATCGCAGCACGGTGCTGCAGTTGTCGATCAAGTCGGCCAGCTTGATTGCCTTGGCTTCAACCGGGGCGCCTGCCAGACGGGCGTGCTCCTTCGCCTTGGCTTCGGCATCGCCGTCCTTCGACGAATCGGTGAGCCAATCGACATAGCAGGCGACTTCGTCGCCAAACTCCGTCCGCAAGTCTTCCAGCGTGCAGGCGGTATTTTCAACAACGTCATGCAACCAAGCCGCGGCAATCATGCGGGGCGTACCGCCCGCACGTCCTACAAGCTCCGCTACAGACCGCAGGTGTGTCGCATATGGGAACTGCTCATGCTTGTGGCGCTGACCGACCGCTGCGTGAGCACCGGTCGCATAGGCGCGGGCGCGTTCGACGAGCAGCACGTCGGCGGGGCCATCGGAGGATGGCGCCTCAGCCGGCATACTCGACGTCAGGCGCGGCCTTGAGAGCGTCCTTGGTGCCGGCTGGCATCACCACCTTGTCCGACCGGTCCAGCTGTAACTGATCCATCGGGACCGAAACGAGCTTGCCGCCGATACCGAGGAAACCGCCAACCTGGATGACGACACTGGCGATCTGGTTTTGCTTACTGAGATAGAGGTCGGAAACATCCCCAATGTGCTCGTTCTGCGCGTTATACACCGGCGCCCCGATCAGCTTGGAGGCCCGGAGGCCATTTTCCAGCCGGACCGTCGAGACGACCGTCTTGGGATTATCGGTTGCGGCAGGCTGCTGGGCGTGTGCCGTTACTATCGCCAGGAGGCCTAGGGCCGCGGCTGGAACAAGCCGTCGGATCATCGTCATTTCCCGCAGTTGTGTGCGAGGATAACGCGCTCGACGCTGTGCCGGTTGGCGGCTGGATGATCACGCTGGCGACAGATGAAAAAGCTATGAGGCGGCGACCAATCGATCAACGGGCATCCATCACGGCACGAGCCTTCAGAGGGGGCCGGCGGCGTCGGTCGGGTCGACGAAATCAACATGGCCAGCCTGCCGGGTTGACGCATCGATCAGACCCGCCGCGTTCAAGCGATCAAAAGCCGGTATGATGACGTTGGGGACGAATTGGTCCTGGCCCTGCGGGGGCTGGCTGTTGGTAGAGGCTGTGATCACCAGATCGTATTGCGGCCAGTAGGCAAAGATGGTTCTAAATCCAAGGGTCATCCCCTGGTAGAACCACAGGTTGCCGACCGGTTCGGCGCTATGGATCCGCCCCAGATCCAGACCGAAGCCGCTGGGATGCTCGGCACTTACATCGGGAATTGGAAGACCCGTTGCCGACGAAACGATGCTTGTCATCTCGTCCAACTGCTGCTGCGGAAACACTCGTGAATCAAATAATGCCCTGATCCATCTTGCCAGGTCGCGGGGTGTGGAGACCATCCCACCGGCGGCGCCGGCCCACGACATGTTCTGGTCGCGCAGGTCACGGCCGATCAATGGTGCCAAGGTCGAGATGCTGCACGGGACCGGCTGGTACAGCAGGCACTCCGGGTTTTCATATGTTCCGGCCGGCATGCGGTGCAGCACGCGCTCCGGATACGCTCCGTCCGAATAGAATGTGTCGTGGAGTCCAAGTGGCTTGATGATCATCGTCTCGAGCGCGTCCTTATAGGACATGCCGGACGCCGCCTCGATGATCAGGCCGGCCAGGACGTTGTTGGTGTTTGAGTAGAACCACCCGCCCGGCGTTGGCAAATGGTTGCCGCTGGCCGGATCCACGGCGGCTATCAGTTTTTCAGGTGCGAACTGATGGTGGATGTCGTTTGCCATCAAGGACCCGATCTCGACCGTCTCCAGATAATTTGGAATAGGGGCCGTCATATGGAGCAGCGACCGGATGCTCACCTGCCGCCAGGCAGGATACTGCGGAAGCCAGTCCCCAACCGTCTGATCGATGTTGAGTCTGCCCTTGGCTTCCAGCTTTAGGATAAGAGCTGCGGTGAAGTGCTTGGTGTTGCTGCCGATTTGGAACAAGGTTCGGGAGTCGATCGGCTTACGGTTCCCGCCACTGCCGGTCTTGCCGGAAAAGACCCACACCGGCTTATGCCGGGAGCCCGGGTCCGCGTAGAGGGAGACCGCGGAAACACCTTCAACCTGGCCCCGATCGGCAAGATAGGTGTCGGCTAATTCCTGCAACTGCGCGGCAATGCCCTTCTCGTGGGCTTCTGCCAGCGCAATGCCTTGGCATGTGAGGAATATGGTCAGAAGTGCTGCTATGACACGGCGCAAGGCTACCCCCCGTTTGTCGTCCCGCCCATCGGTCCCTGTGCGCCTTCGGCGCTGATCGCCGGCGTATGAAGGAAGCCCTGAGGGGTGGGATGATCGTGTAGATTTCCCGCGCCGGCAAGCTTCACCCAATCCTGCGCTTGGCCGCATGTTCCCCGACACTTAAGGAGCGCGGGCGATTGCAGCCTCGACATGACCGCGCTAAGTGACCTCACGTGAAAATAACTACAAAACCAGGGGGAATTGAATGCAACCCATCACCGTCGCTCGCCGCAAACTTCTGACCGGTGCCGCCGGCCTGGCCTTGGCTCCGCTCGCCGCGCCCTTCGTGGCTCGAGCGGCGGATCCGATCCGAATTGGGGTGCTGCTGGCGAAGACCGGACAAATCGCCGGCCAGACCGAATACCTCGCCAACGGCACGTTCCTGGCGATGGAGCAACGCAACAGCACCATCATGGGGCAGCCGGCCGAACTGGTGTGGCTGGATGAGCCAAGCCCCCAGGCCGCCACGCAAAACATGCAGAAGCTGGTCCAGGAGAACAAGGTTTGCGCCATCCTCGGTGGGTCGCTTTCCTCCAACGCGCTGGCGGAGGAAGCCACCGCGGCGCAACTGAAGATCCCATTCGTTTGTGACAATGCCGCGGCCACGGAGATCACTGGCAAGAACTGCAATCGCTACACGTTCCGGCTCAACACACCGGTTATCGTGCAGTCCCGGATGCTGGCGCCATACGCGCTGAGCTATGGGAAGAAGTGGTATCATATTACCGCTTCATTTGCCTTTGGTCAGGACATATTGCGTTCCTCGCGGGAATTGCTGAAGCAAGCCGGCGGCACCGAGGTCGGATCTGATGAGGTCCCGCTCAACACCGCCGATTTCAGCTCGTTTATCCTGAAGATCCGCCAGGCGAAGCCGGATGTCGTGGTGGGTGGCCTGTCCGCCGGCGATCTGTCCACGTTCCTCAAGCAGTGGGACGAGCTTGGCATGCGGGGCAAGATCCCGTTTGTTGAAATCGCTATCGGCGACACTGACATCTGGGCGGTCGGCCCAACGGCTGCCACCGGCACATTCACCAAGCTGTGGTATTACAAGAACCCGAATAATCCCCCGGAAGAACTGGCCTTCGCCGCGGCATACGAGAAGAAATACGGCAAGCCGGCCGCCGACAAGGCCTGGATGGGATGGATCACCGCGCGGTCAGTGTTCGAATCGATCGAGGCGGTGAAATCGACCGATCCGAACGCGATTGTCGAGGGTCTGGAAGCCTGGAAGGTCCAAGCCGGAAAGGCGTCCTACAGCTATCGGAAATTCGACCACCAGATGTTGGTACAGAACCTCGCGGTATCCGTGAAGGACAAGATCACCGACAAGTGGGACTATTTTGACGTCAAGGCCACGCTGCCCGAAAATCCGGCTGATCTGGACAAGGTGTTCGGCTCGCAGGAGGAGATCGGCTGCAAAATGGGCTGACTTGCCGCCATTCCGTGTAGAGCGCCTGCCAGGACATCCGGGGTTCGTGAGCTTTACGGCTTGCCGCCCCTCGACGCGGCACCTGGGACACTCCATCTTCAGGGTCTGAGGAGTTCCTGATGTCGCAGACCCTTGCGCGCCCGATACCCGCTTTGTTCATGCCGCAGAAGCAGCCGGCCAAGCCGATGACGCGGCGGCTGAAGGTTGCCTCGGAGTACGAGCCCGCCGGAGACCAACCCACCGCGATCACCGAACTGGTCCGGGGCGTTGACACCGCGGAACGCGACCAGGTCCTGCTTGGGGTCACCGGTTCGGGAAAACCTTCACCATGGCCAAGGTGATCGAGGCGGTGCAGAAGCCGACCTTGATACTGGCGCCGAACAAGACGCTCGCGGCGCAACTCTATGGTGAGATGAAGAGCTTCTTTCCGGACAACGCGGTTGAGTACTTCGTCAGTTACTACGACTACTACCAGCCGGAAGCCTACGTGCCTCGGACCGATACGTATATCGAGAAAGACTCGCAGATCAACGAGCAGATCGATCGAATGCGCCATGCCGCCACGCAATCCCTGCTTGAGCGTAACGACGTCGTGGTGGTGGCTTCGGTATCCTGCATCTATGGCATTGGGTCGGTTGAAAGCTATGCCAGGATGGTGGCCAGGCTTGAGGTCGGCGGCAAGATTGACCGCGACGTGCTGGCCAAGGCGCTGGTCGACCTGCAATACCGGCGTAATGACACCGCCTTCCAGCGCGGCTCATTCCGGCTGCGCGGTGAAATCGTCGATATCTTCCCAAGTCACTATGAAGATCGGGCCTGGCGGGTCACGCTGTTCGGGGATGAGATCGAGGCGGTCCATGAGTTCGATCCGCTGACCGGGGAAAAGACCTCCGACCTGAAGGAGATCACGGTCTATGCGAACAGCCATTACGTTACGCCTCGGCCGACCCTGACCCAGGCTATCCGTGACATCAAGGTCGAGTTGAAGACACGCTTGGAGGAGTTGCACGCCCAGGGCAAACTGCTCGAGGCGCAACGGCTCGAACAGCGCACGACGTTCGACATCGAAATGATCGAGACGACCGGGTCGTGCAAGTCAATCGAGAACTACTCGCGGTACCTGACCGGACGCAAGGAGGGCGAGCCGCCGCCGACGCTGTTCGAATACCTGCCGGAAAACGCCCTGCTGATCGTTGATGAAAGCCACGTCACGGTGCCGCAGATCGGCGGCATGTTCAAAGGCGACTTCAATCGTAAGACCGTCCTGTCAGAATTTGGTTTCAGGCTGCCGTCGTGTCGCGACAATCGACCACTGAAATTCGAGGAGTGGGAGCGTTTCCGGCCACTCAGCATATTCGTTTCGGCAACGCCCGGCCCATGGGAGATGGAGCGCACCGCCGGCGTGTTCGCCGAACAGGTGATTTGTCCGACCGGGCTGATCGACCCGGTCACTGAGGTCCGTCCAGTGGAATTCCAGGTCGATGATCTGCTGCACGAGTGCAAGCAGGTGACCGCTAAAGGAGGCCGCGTGCTGGTCACAACCCTGACCAAGCGCATGGCGGAGGACCTGACAGACTATCTTACGGAGCATGGGGTCAAGGTGCGATACCTGCACTCCGACATCGATACCTTGGAGCGCATCGAGATTATTCGCGACCTCCGCCTGGGTGTCTTCGATGTGCTGGTCGGCATCAATCTGTTGCGCGAGGGTCTTGATATTCCAGAGTGTGCGCTCGTCGCGATCCTGGACGCCGACAAGGAAGGTTTCCTGCGCTCGCAGACATCGCTTATCCAGACCATCGGCCGCGCCGCGCGAAATATTGACGGCAAGGTCGTGCTGTATGCCGACGTAATGACAAGGTCGTTGCGTGCCGCCATCGAGGAGACGGAGCGGCGCCGCAACAAACAGCATGCTTGGAACGAGGCCAATGGAATCACTCCGATGTCGATCCGCAAGCAGATCGGCAAGGTGCTGGAAAGTGTCTTCGAACAGGACTACGTCACGGTCGCGCCGATCAAGGATGCCGACACTACCGAATTCGTCGGCAAGGACCTGAAGGCCGCAATCGCGGACCTGGAAAAGCGGATGCGCGGCGCGGCATCGAATCTCGAGTTTGAGCAAGCCGCGCGGTACCGCGACGAAATCAAGCGACTGGAAGCGATGGAATTGGGGCTTCCTCCTCCACCGCAGGCCAGTGCCCTAATGCGTCCGAAGCGAGCCGATCGCACACCGGAGCCGATGGGGCCCGGCGGCGGAGGATACGATCCAGCGAAGCGACGCGGGCGCGGCGGGATGAAGCGTCGCGGGCCGTAAGGGGACAGCGGCCTGATGTTGATGCGCCTGGTCGGGACCAAAGCCGATTGGAATTGACGGGGCCGCGTATTGCCTGATCCTACCGGTAGGTGCACCGCGTCGGTCCGCGGCGGTGCGCGAAAAAAGAGTTCTGATCTCGGTTGCATTCTGGTAACGCGTGGGTTGACGGTCATCAGGTCAGGCCGCCTGCAGGGCGCGTCCACCTATGTGCTGCAGCGCCTGGTCCACCAGGGTCAGCGTCACGGCATCCTGGCCGAACGCCAATTGCACCACTCCATCCACAGTCCGAACGACCCGTGCCGCTGCGAAGGCCTAGCTACCCGGCAACCCGTTCAAACGATCGGTGCTCCTCCTCGTCGGTCCTGCTCATCGCCTGCAAGAACTGATCGACCTCGGTATGCAGTGTCGCGGCGTTATGGGCCACCTCGTCGGCGCCGGTCAGCACGTTTCGGCTCGCGAGATCCGTGGCCTCCGCTACCTGCGACACTCCCTTCATGGCCAAAGTTGCTTCCTGCGTCGCCGCCGTGACCGTCTGCACGCTGGCGACGATATCCTTTGTCACCGTCGCCTGCTCCTCTACCGCCGCGGCAATGGCCGATGCGACCTGCTCCACCTGGCCGATCGTCACTCCTACGCCGCGGACGGCCGTCACCGCCTCGTTGGTGGCGCCACGAATCGCGTCGATATGCGTGGCGATCTCCTTGGTCGCATTGGCGGTCTGTGCGGCCAGTGCCTTTACTTCGCCAGCGACGACCGCAAATCCCTTGCCTGCTTCGCCGGCGCGCGCCGCCTCGATAGTCGCGTTCAACGCCAGCAGGTTCGTTTGACTGGCGATGGCGTTGATCAACCGCACGACGTGACCGACACGGTCCGCCGCCGCGGCCATGTCACTTACCTTGGAATCGGTTGCCGAGGTTCGCTCAACCGCCTGTTGGACCACCACGGCAACGCGTGCGACTTGCTGGCCAATCTCGCCGATGCTTGCCGGCATTTGCTCCGCGGCGGCGGCCACCGCGGCAAGATTCTGTGTCGATTTCCACAGCGCCCTCAGCAGTCCGAATTGATTCCGCGCGCGTCCGGTGCGCGGCGTCGGACATCGCGCCAGCAGCGCCGCGCATGGTCTCGGCTGAGCGCACCAGATTTTGCATGACGCTAGCGACACAGGTCCCAAAGTCGTTGGTGTGGCGGTCCATCGCCGCTTGACGCCTCGCCTTCGCTGCACTTGCCTTGTCAGCTTCCGCTTGGAGGGAGTGGGCCCGGCGCGCGTTGATCCGGAACACGAGCAGGGCTTTTGCCATCTGTGCAACTTCATTCTTGCCGTCCCCGGCGGCAACCTCGGTCTCGAGGTCGCCTTCCGCCAGTCGCCGCATCGACGCGGTCATCGCCGTGATGGGCCGGGAGATCAAGCGGCTAAGCCAGGTCGTCGCGGCGACCGACAGCAGAACCGCCACGGCGGCACTGGCGGGAATAAGAAACAATGCCCCGGCCACCACCTCCCTCATCCGCTCCTGCATCGTGTCTACCACCGGACCGGCGGCTTCGAGCAAGGTGGCAACCGACGCCATGGCCAAGTCGTATTTCTGCTCCGCATCCGTCATGAACATGGTGGCGTTGAAGGCGTCATCCTCGACGAACGAGGCGGCCTGATCCGCCGCACTGGCATACTGGCCGAATGCCGTCACGGACCGCGGCACAAGTTGAGTGTCGATTGGCAAGCCGCTCAGGCTTAGTGACGCCAGGCTGGCCTTCGCGCGATCCAGGGACTGCTGGAACGCGTTCTTTGCGGTCCTGATGTGGACAATCTCGACGTTCTGCGACTTGAGGTTGATTGCCCGGTATAGAGCGGCTTGGCCATACGATAGATCGTTCGAAGCCGATTTCAACTGACTCCGCAGCGCGACGGCGGTACCTAATTGGCTGCTGGCGGTCCGGATTTCCATCAGGCTTACGGTCGCCATGGTCGCAATGCCTATCATCACCGTGGCACCGAGCAAAGTTCCAAACAGTGACTTCAGAGTAATCGACGCGTTGTGGAAGAATTCTCATGATAACCTCAGGACGGAGACCGCGAAGCCGAGGCCCGCCTATCGTTCAACGTGCTGTTCCGGGATGCCAGAGGATGGCTTTGCGCAACACATTCTGTTTCTTCGCTACCGATTGTTCGTCCTGCGTGGCATTCCTTGCCGGTGCGCAGACCTCTAAGTTCTGCTCAGGACGATCATCGCCTAATTCGCATAAGCCCCGACACCTACGACGTATTCACCAACTCGAATTGTATACATGGTCTTTGCCTCCACCGCCTTGGTCGCCGGATTCTGCCACTTGTAGCTGATCCACGCGGCGTCCTTGACGGCCTGAACCTCGCGGTTGAACGGCTTGCCATCAACATCCTTAAGATCAAGGACATTCCGCCCTATCAGGCCGGCATTGGCGCCGTGCGCCACCATGACACCCTTGGAATCCTCCACGGTCACATACAGATCGCGATCGTGCCAAGCGCCGTCTTTCGCGCTGAAGTCGGGAAGAGCCTTATCCGGGCCAACTGCCTTTAAGTGTTCGGCTGCCTTCGTCGCCAGCGCCTTGGCGTCGTCAGGCGAAGCCTGGCCGGCGGCATAGGCGTGTGTGCAGATGGACAGCGCGAGGGCCGTAGCACAGGAAACCAAAAACTTACGCATCGTCATACCTCGGCATCGTGTTTGCCGAGCAGCTATAGACATAAGAGGTTAATGTTTCGTTAGCACGGCGGCCAATGTATTAGAAAAAAGCCAGAGACAGAAAGTATCCGACGGTAGTCGACACCGCGACACCGATCAGCCCGGGAATCATGAAGCTGTGGTTCAGCAGGAACCGCCCGATATGGGTCGTTCCGGTCCGATCCATGTTGATCGCCGCCAGGTCGCTCGGATAGAACGCGAAGAAGAAGTAAGCATAGCTTGACGGCATCAGTCCCAGCATCAGCGGCGTCGACAGCCCCAGCGCGATGCCAAACGGGATCATGATCGTCAAGGTTGCGGCTTGGCTTTTCACGAAGGCTGAGACACAGAACATCGCGATCGCGAACGTCCATGGTGCGTACTGCACCATCTCCTTGATCTCACTGACCAGAAACACTTTGTTGGCCGTAACGAACGTGTCACTCATCCAGGCAATGCCAAAGATCGACACTACCGCGATCATGCCTGCCCGGAATACGCTGCTGCTCGCGACCTCGGCCGCCTTCACGTTGCAGGCAAACAGGATAAACGCGCCGTAGCCGAGCATGACTATCTGCACCACCGTCGTCATCGGCAGATCGACCTTGCCCCAATGTGGCAGCAGTGCGGGGAACAGCGCCAGGACCACCACCGTGAAGATGCCGCCGAAGAACAGCGCGACTGACAAGGGTGCGGTTTTCGGCAACGTCTTGCCCAGCGTGGTGACGTCTTCCTCCAGCGCAGCCCGGAATGCAGGGTCGCGCTTGCGGTCCTGGAAGTCAGGATCCTGGTCCAATTCCTTGCCGCGGTTCATGCTCCAGGCCGCTGCCGCCAGCACGCCGATAATGCCCGCCGGCATGGTGACCTTGATAATGTCGAACAATCCCACCGGATGCGACGTCTTCGCTGCCAGAGCCAGGAAAGTAGTGACCGCCGCGGCGACCGGACTGGCGGTGATCCCCATCTGCGCCGCCACCGACGATATCGCCATCGGCCGCTCCGGCCGAATGCGGGTCTTCAGCGCCACGTCCGCAATCACCGGCAACAGCGAGTAAACCGCATGACCGGTGCCGACGCAGACTGTCAGGAAGAACGTGCATAATGGCGCCAGGATCGTCACCCGCGTAGGATGCGCCCGCAGCACCCGTTCGGTTTTCTGCACCAGCCAGTCAAGTCCGCCCGCGACCTGCAGAGTGGCGGAGGCCGTTACCACCGCCAGGATGATCAGCATCACCACGATCGGCGGATCGCTGGGCATTTCGCGGAAACCGAGCGTCAGGACGGCAACCCCCAGGCCGCCGATCATGCCGAGGGCGACCCCGCCACGTCGGATTCCCAGGAGAATTGCGGTGAGAACGAGAGCGAATTGGATCCAGAACATCATCACGGCGGGACGGCCTATCGGTTCATCCACGTAACCTAATGATCGGCAGCCGCCGACGCCTTGATCCGCATCAATGGGAGGTGTTGGATCCGAGTATGCTCACGCAAGGCGAGTTGGTCGGCATTGTCCCGCCTGCTTCGCCTCCTGCCAGCCAACCCGGCGCCATACCGCCGGTTGCGGCGCACCTTGCCTAACGCAGGCCTTCGCAGAAGACCTGGATGCGCTTGAGACCTTCCAGCAACTCGTCGTCCGCCGTGGCGGTGCTGATGCGCAGGAACGGGCTCATGTGATAGGCCGCGCCGTGCACGGTCGCGACGTAGTGCTCCTCCAGCAGCGCCAGACAAACGTCCTCGTCGGTGTTGAGCTTGCGCCCGCCCGTCGTGGTCTTTCCCAGGCATCCCGCGACGTTGGGGAATACATAGAACGCGCCCTCAGGCTTGTGGCAACTGATGCCAGTGGCCGCATTCAGCATCTCGACCGCCAGATCGCGGCGGCGTTTGTACGCGGTGATCTGCACATCCACGCCATCCTGTGGGCCGTCCAGCGCGGCCGCGGCGGCCGCCTGCCCAACGGTGGAGACGCCCGCCGTCGCCTGGCCCTGCATCACAGTCATCGCCTTGATCAGTTGCTTCGGCCCGCCCGCGAAACCAATGCGCCAGCCGGTCATGGCATAGGTCTTGGACACGCCCGACACTGTCAGCGTCCGGTCCCGCAGATCGGGCGCCACCTGAGCGAATGTCGCATGCTGGAACCCATCAAACACCAGGTGCTCGTACATGTCGTCGGACAGGATCCAGACATGCGGATGCTTGCGCATCACCGCGGCGATTTCGGCGATGTCCGCCGCCGAACAGCAGGCGCCGGTCGGATTGTTGGGGTTGTTCAGGATCAGCCACTTGGTCCGCGGCGTGATTGCGGCGTCGATGTCATCGGCGCGCGGCTTGAACCCGTTATTCTGCGGGCAGTTAACCAGGACCGGCACGCCCTCGCAAAGCTCTGTCATCTGCGTATAGGCAATCCAGGCGGCACCGGGATGATAACCTCATCGCCGGGATCGACGGTGGCCATGATGGCGTTGAACAGGCACTGCTTGCCGCCATTGGAAACGCTGATCTCGTCCAACGCATAATCCAAGCCGGAGTCACGCTTGAATTTCCGCTGGATTGCCTCCTTCAGGACCCGCGTGCCGTCCTGAGGCGGGTATTTAGTGTCGCCTTTCAATGCCGCCTTATGCGCCGCCTCGATCGCATGCACTGGGCTGTCGAAATTGGGTTCGCCGGTGGTCAGGGTGATCACTGGCTTGCCGGAGGCTCTCAGCTCACGTGCCTTGATCGTCATCTGCACGCTGGCGGCGAGCGACACCCTGCCGAGACGTTGGGAAAAGCCGGGCGCCCCCGTCGGGATGTATCGGTCCTGGATTACCGGTCCGGGATGTAACAGTCTGCGCCGACCTATCGGCCGGCGGGTGGACTGGGCATGTCAATGCAGGCCTTGGCAGAAGCGTTGAATACGGGTGCAAGCCTCGCGCAGTTCGTCGGTCGCGTTGGCATAGCTTATGCGAATGTAGCCGGGGTAGCAGAACGCCGTGCCATGCACAGTTGCGACACCCTCCTCGGCCAGCAGTGCCAGGGCGAAGGCTTCGTCATCCTTGATCAGCACGCCGCCGTTGCTGGTCTTGCCGAGGCAGCCATGGATCGACGGATATACGTAGAAGGCGCCGTCGGGCGTGCTGCAATTCAAACCAGGCGCCGCATTCAGCATTTCAACCACCAGGTCGCGGCGCTGCTCGAACACCTTTCTCATTTCCTCCACCGTCTCCTGCTGGCCAAGCAGGGCCTCGACGGCGGCGGCCTGCGCGATGGAGTTCGGGTTGGAGGTCGATTGGCTCTGCAGCTTGTCCATCGCCTTGATCAGCGCGACGGGGCCACCTGCAAACCCGATGCGCCAGCCGGTCATTGCATAGGCCTTCGACACGCCGTGCACGGTCAATGTCCGGTCTTTCAGCCGAGGCTCCACCTGCAGGATCGTGGCCGGCTTGAAGCCGCCGTAAACCAGGCTGTCGTAGATGTCGTCGGTGAGCACCCAGACATGCGGATGACGCATCAGCACTTCACAAATTGGCTTCAGGTCCTCCGCGCTGTAGGCGGCACCGGTTGGATTGCACGGGTTATTCAGCATGAACCAGCGGGTCTTCGGGGTGATCGCCGCTTCCAGGTCCTCGGCGCGCAGCTTGAAGCCGTTGTTCTGGCCGCAGGGGACCAGCACCGGCCTGCCGTCCGCCAAGGTGACGATGTCAGGGTAGCTGACCCAGCAAGGGCTTGGAATGATGACCTCATCGCCGGCGTTCAGGGTGCCCACCATGGCATTGAACAGCACCTGCTTGGCACCGGTCGAAATGATGATCTCTTCCGGCTTGTATTCAATCCCGGAGTCGCGCCTGAACTTCTCCGCCACTGCCTTGCGCAGCACCTGCGTGCCCGATACGTCGGTGTACTTTGTCTCGCCGTTTTCCAGTGCCCTGATTGCCGCGTCCTTGATGTTGCGCGGAGTATCGAAGTCCGGCTCGCCCTGCGACAGGCTGATTACGTTCTTTCCCTCGGCGATCATTCGGCGCGCAACGGTGGAAATCGCAATGGTCAGGCTGGGCTGGATGCGGTTGAGACGTTCGGACGTGAGAGACATGACGGGTTCCTGGTGGACTGAGGCGCGGGAACCTACTAACGCAGGGGTCGCGCGGCAACCTTTCACCGCGTGAGCGGGCGCAGGGCTGAACTGCCATACGCCGAACCTCCGGTCGCGGGACGCTGAATGCCAGGAGGCTCTCGGCCGACTTTCGGTGAAGCCCGCCGGCCGACGCTTCGTCCCTTCCCCCCGCGGCGAAGCACGATCCACGTTGGGGCGTGGTCGCTGGCGCCAGGCGCGCCTCGTACCGCCTTGTCCACACCGGCATCCCGCAGGTGTCTGGCTACGGCGGGGCTGAGCAGAAGGTGGTCCAGCCGCAAACCGGCATCGCGCGCCCAGCGATCCCTCTTGTAGTCCCAGAACGTATAGCTGGCAGCCGTCGGGTGGACAGCGCGGATCGCGTCGGTCCATCCCTGCTCAACGATGCGACGGAACGCCGCCCGGCTCTCAGGCTGCAGCAGCGCGTCCTTCGCCCAGGATTTCGATTTGTAAATGTCGGCGTCGGTCGGCACCACATTGTAGTCGCCGGCAAGTACGACGGGCAGATCCGTGGCGAGCAGGTCGGCCGCATAGGCCGCAAGCCGCTCCAACCACTCAAGCTTATAGGTGAATTTTGGCCCCGGCTGCGGATTTCCATTCGGAGCATAGATGCAACCTATAAGGACACCTTCAACCGCCGCCTCGATGTATCGACTCTGTTGGTCGGACGGATCACCGGGCAGGCGGCGGCGAGTTAATACGGGTTCAACATTGCGCCCCAAAATGGCGACACCGTTCCAGGTTGCCTGGCCCTGCCATACCGCGCGGTAGCCGGCCTGCTCGATTGCCGCGACGGGAAATGCCGCGTCGGTCGACTTCAGTTCCTGCAGACAAACCACATCGGGCCGCGCCGATGCGAGCCATTCCAGAAGGTTCGGCAACCGGCGATTGATGTTGTTGATATTGAACGTGGCGATCTTCATGAGCGTCCAAGGTGCGGGCTCAGCGAGTACCATCCAAGCCCACGAGGTCGCCGATGAGGACGCAATGCTGCCTGCCCGTGCTCCAGACGCGCGCCCGGCGGACCCTATGTCTCGTTAGCCAATTGGTCCATCGCCATCAGGATGTGCGAACCTCCGGCCTGTATGTGCTCGCGGGCAAGTTGGGCGGCGCGATCGCCATTGCGGGCCTGCAGCGCATCGATGATAGCCTCATGCTCGGCCTTGAAACCGTGCGCTACATCACGGTCGTGAGGCAGCCCGAAGAGCCGGACGACCCGCCCAAACTGCTCGATCAGGTCGAGAGCGACCATCGAGATCCGATTGTTGCCTGAAAGCTCCACAATGGCGCGGTGGATAGGGTCGTTGAATGGAAGATCGCCCTCCTTCGGCTGATCGGCAAAACTCCTGAACCGGTTCAGCAACTGGAGCGCGTTATCATCAGCCGCGGTTGCCGCCATAGCCGTAACAGTTGGTTCTATGAGCAATCGGAGATTTACGATCTCCCTAATATCGGAGATTGTGACCAGGTTGACGCGATAGCCTTGCCGGGGCAGCACAGTCACCAAGTTCTCCTGCTCAAGTCGAAGCAACGAATCGCGAATTGGCGACCGACTGACGCGATACTGCTCGGCCAGCACCTGCTCTCGCAACTCCTCCCCCGGCTTGAGCTCGCAGGCCAGGATCGAACGCCGGATTTTCTTATAAATGGTGTCGCGCAACAGCATTATTTGCCTCCATAGCTTCGGCAAATCCAGGGACTGGCGCATTGTCCCTGATGTACGTTATCATACAACAACGAAACCCGTGCGCCGGATTCCGGCAGAAGGTCCATAACAGCCCCGTGCGGGGGGCTGATTGGCGCCCATGTGTTGCGAGCCGGGCGAATTGGTTTGCTGCCGGAACAGCAGGAATGTCTTCAAGATGGGCTTGCCGAGCCGCAGCGAGAGCGAATCGCATGATATGGCCTCCGCGCAGGACAATGTGACACAGTCGCGCCGTCCTCAACGTCAGCCAGACGGCAGTTCAGGACAAATCAGATTCACTACCGCCATTTCGCTTCCGATGAACAAACCTTGCTACGTGAACGTCCCAAGGGACCGGCCGGGTCCAGTTCGAGCGTGATTTAAAGAAGATTTGATCTAGCACTGCTTCGCTCACTGCGTTGGGTGACCCAACGGTGCTGCGGCAGGCGCCGCAACCCACACCTGCGGCAAGAGTGATGGCCGGCGCCTTCGGCGGTTAAGCGCGGCGGGCGGCATACATCCGCATGCCGCCACGGCTAGACCAGGTCCTAGCCTCATGTATGCTGAACTTACTGCCGTCAACGACAGAAGCCGCGAGCTTGCCAGGACAGCGAGGTGCTTGATGGAAACGACCGGTTCAGCCGTGATGACATCGTCACGAAGCCTGCCGTCGCGTAAACTGGTCGAGGGTCCGGCAGTCTGGAGCGGCGCGGATATGCGGAAACGGGAGACAGAATGGATCTATTGCCTGTCGCCCGCAGAAGTCGATGAGATCGAGAATGCAACAAGACATGTGCGGGCACGCGGTCTCGATCTCGCCGAGATCCGCCGGCTTGATTTTCCTCTGCCGACGCTCGGGCCTGTGCTTGACCGATTGCGCGCCGAGGTACTCGACGGCCGCGGCTTCGTCCTGCTGCGCGGTCTGCCGGTCGAAGAACGCCCAATTGAGCAGAGCGCGGCGGCCTATTGGGGTGTGGGCACATATTTCGGGTCCGCCCGCTCGCAAAACGCCAAGGGACATCTACTCGGCCACATCTATGACCTTGGCCAGGGCCTGAGCGCGACCAACCCCAATCTGCGGAGCTACACGACCGCTGAACGCCAGAACTTCCACATTGATCGCTGCGACCTCGTGGCTCTGCTGTGCCTGCGCCGAGCGAAGTCGGGAGGGTCCTCGGCGATTGTAAGTTCGATGATGCTGCACAATGTCATGGCCGCCCGCCGCCCAGATTTGCTGGAGCGTCTCTATCAGCCCTTCCCGGTTGACCGCCGGGGCGAGGTGCCCACCGGGAAGCTGCCTTTTTACAACGCGCCTGTATTCAACCAACATGATGGCTCGCTGTCGGTCCTATACTCGCGCCTGCACATCGGCTCGGCGCAGCGGTTTCCCGAGGCGCGGCGACTGACGGACGAGGATCTCGAGGCACTGGATATGCTCGCCGACCTGGCGAACGATCCGGACCTGCGGCTCGACATGACGTTCATGCCTGGCGACGTCCAGTTCCTGCACAACCACACGATCCTGCACGCCCGCTCTGCGTATGAAGACTGGCCCGACGTCGGGCGAAAGAGACACTTGCTGAGGCTGTGGCTCGCGCCGTCCGATGCGCGGTCGCTGCCGCCGGTGTTCGCTGAATGCTATGGTGGGCTGAAGCCCGGTGATCGTGGCGGCATTATTTGCCAAGGCACAACCTTGCACGCGCCACTGACGCCGGGGTGAAGCCTGGCTTTGGGGGGCCCGCTGCCGCAGTGGGAAATTTGCCACTTCTCCCGAAGATCGCGCAAACGACAACAGGCCGATTGGCGGCTATGCGCGTTGTAGGCTGGCGATCGGCAATCAGGAGGTCAGGATGGCGCGCGTCGTCGGTGTGGATCATCTGTCGATCCGGGTAAGCGACTATGAGAAGTCCAAGGCATTTTATGGGCGGTTGTTCGCGTTCCTTGGGTTCAAGATCGAGGCTGAATACCCCGACACTATGGGCTGGTCGAACGGAAATACCCTGTTCTGGATCGGCCAGGCCGAGACAGGCGCAGGAAAGCACAAATACCACATCGGCGATGTCGGTATTCACCACTACGCATTCCGGCTGCGTAGCCGCAAGGACGTAGACGATCTGGATGCCTTCCTACGCGACGAACTAAAGACGACGATCGTCGATCCCGCGGGGGAGTATTACGAAGACTATTACGCTGTCTTCTTCCTGGACCCGGACGGCATCAAGCTGGAGGGTATGAAGTACGGTGAGAACCACGCGAAAAAGGGATGAGTCGCTGCCCGTTCCTTGGCGGCGACTCAGGCAGACTCGGGTCGAGCTCGGTCGAAGGCGACGGTCAGCGATACCCGCCGTATGCTGGCCGATGTTGCACATGGTCCTCGATAATTCGAAGGTTCCGCAGATTCGCTTTCAACGCCATGTCAAACAGATCGCCCAGGATCGGAACGCTGCCTCCGACGACTTCAACACCGACATTGCCGAGCATTCGAAACAATTTGTGCTTGGGCACTCCAAGTTGAGCCGCCTCGTAGATGATGTAGAGCGAGACTGCGCCAAGAACAACGTCGCCACCCACCGGAAGCAGGCCGATGACGCTGTTCAGGCCAAATCGAAACCGGGTGCCGGGCATCTTGAACGCCCCGTCGATCAGCCAGGCCAGCCGGCGAAGCCGGACCAGACGAGCAGCGGGATCAGTCCAGGCGACGCGGTCGGCGGCGGCGAATGCCATGCGGAAGACCTCCCTCTAAGCGACCTCATGTCAGGAGCCGACGTGCCGATATCAATAGCGGCTTCAAAACAGCGTTCGGCCACGAACTGATCGTGATGCCCTCCGGCCTGCCGCACTTTTTGTCGCTTTACACGGCGTTGTTTGCGGCTTTCGGGGTCGTGTCGCCGTTCTTCGGCGCCTTCCTAAGTGAGCGAGGGCTGCGGCCGGAGGCCATAGGGCTGGTGCTGGCCGCCGGAACGGGCGTCCGGCTGCTGGCGGGGCCGATCGGCGGCAGGGTGGCGGATCGCCTGGGAATGCCCCGGCTGGTACTGGTGGGCTATTTTAGCGCTTCGTGCTGCCTGGCCTTTGGTTATCTGCCGGCCCAGGGGCTTTGGCCGTTGCTGCTGGTCAGTGTGGTGCATGCCGCGGCGTTGGCGCCGCTGACGCCGATCGCCGACGCTTTGACGCTGGCGGCAGCGGAAAATCGTTTTCAATACGGATGGGTGCGAGGGGCAGGTTCCGCGGCGTTCATCCTGGGCACGCTACTGTCCGGACAAGCGGTCGCCCGGTTCGGGCTCGTCGCCATCATCTGGTTGAACGGCGTCCTGCTCGGTGTTGCCGGGCTTTGCGCCGCGCTGGTCCCGGATTTTCTGCGCGACACCGTGCCGGTCGCGCGGGAAAAAGGGACTGGGACCCGATCGCTGCTCCGATTGCCTCCGTTCCGACGGCTGATGGTGGTCGCCGGCTTGATCCAGGGCAGCCACGCGTTCCATGACGGGTTTGTCGTCATCCATTGGCGAGACCTGGGAATCGGAGACGGCACTATCGGCGTGCTGTGGTCGGAATCAGTCGCTGCCGAGGTCCTGGTGTTCCTGCTGATCGGGCGGCGGCTCCTGGATCGGCTTGGACCGGCTTGGGCCTCCGTGCTGGCAGCCGCTTGCGGGGTCGTGCGTTGGATCGTGCTGGCGGAAACCACATCCGTCGCGGCATCGGCCTTGGTCGAGCCGCTGCACGGTTTCACTTTCGCGCTGCAGCACCTCGCGTGCATGCGGCTGATTGCTGCCGTTGTGCCTCCGGCGCTGGCCGCTACGGCGCAAGCGTTCTACGGAACGGTCGCGGTTGGCGTTGCTTCGGCTTTGTTGACGCTGGGGTCAGGGCCGCTGTTCGCGCAATGGGGTGCCGGTGGATTCCTCATGATGGCCGCACTTTGCGCGGTGGCGATCCCGCTGGCGTGGCGAATGCGATCAGGCGAGGCCTGAGTTTCGCCTGGCACTGCTATTCGCCGGCCAGGACCGGCCTCAGGTCGAAGCGCGGCCGGGCCGGCCCCCCGAACAGAATCTGCGCGGTGCCGGCGGCGGCCCCGACCAATACGCCAAATTGCCACGCTCGGTCGTATGATCCGAAGGCGTCGAAGATCAGACCGCCTCCCCACGCACCGATCACCGATCCCATCTGGTGGACCACGAACGAGATGCCCAGGATCGTCGCCATGTAGCGTGTCCCAAACAACTCCGCGACATAGCCTGAGACCAAGGGAATAACGCCCAGCCACAGCATGCCCATGGCGGCGGCGAACATGATCGTGCTGGTGGGGGTTGGGGGCAGCATGAAGTAGAGCGCAAGGACGCAGGACCGGGAGAGGTAAAGCAGGCCCAGCAAGATGTATTTTGGGTAGCGGCCCCCCAGCCAGCCGGCGAGCCAGGAGCCGAAGATGTTGACGCCACCGATCGTGGCAAGCGCGGTGGCGCTCAACATCGGGTCCTGGCCACAGATGGCGAGGTAGTTCGGCAGGTGGGTGGTGAGGAAGATCAGTTGCAGGCCGCAAACGAAATAGGCGCAGGTCATGACGAGGTAGCGGCGGCTGTGGAAGGCGGCGCCAATCGCGTCCCGCATGGAGGCTCGTTTCTCTTCCGGCTGTGGGATGCGATCCACCGATCCGGCCAGGAAGGCAGCCGGCAGCAGGGCGGCGGCGAGTACCAGGTAGAACATGACGCCAAAATGCCAATCCCAGCGGGCCAGCAGGAATTGCAGCGACGGCGCGATCAGGAGTGTCCCCAGAGAGGAGCACGCGCCTACCAAGCCAAGTACCTGGCTGCGCCGTTCCGGAGAAACCGCGCGAGCCGAGGCGGTCATGGCGAGCGACGATGCGGTGCAGGCGAGGGCCATTCCAACCAGACCGCCCGAGATGGCAAGGGTACCGGGGCCCGTGGCACTCAGCATGACCAGCATGCCGATGATGTAGAGCACCCCGCCGGTCATCATCGCCGGACGCAGACCCCACTTGTCGGCAATCGCGCCGACCGGGGCCTGGAAGAGCCCCCAGGCGATGTTTTGCACGGCGACCGCAAATGTAAAGTCGGCAGCCTTCAATGCCAGGTCGTGGGTTACCGGCGGCAGGAACAGGCCAAGGCTTTGCCGCATGCCCATGCCGATGCTCATCATCGCGGCCGCCCCGGCCAGGATCAGCACCGGCCTGGGCAGCCTGACGGTCTCCGTCATTAGGACGTCCTCTGGTTTTGAGAACAAACTGCAAGCGGTTTCGGCGTCAGGTCAAGACCGGGGCGATAGCGCCTTTGCGATCCGAGCCCAGTCCTCGATGGCATCTTCATGGCCGGGTGTTAGTTGGATGGTGAACTGCGTGTAGCCGCCGTCGCGAAGTGCCGCGATGCGGTCGAGCAACTCGGGTTCCGTGGCGGTGAAGGTCGTCCGACGGATCATCTCGGCCGTGACGAACGGGCGCTCGGTCGGCTTGACCTTCATCAGGTGGCCGCGATGATTGTTCAGATAGCGAGCGTCCGCAGGCTCGAACGCCTTCGCTAGTTGGACATAGCCGGCGATGGGTTCGGCCAGTTCCGGCGGGACGGGCGAAGTGTTCGGCAGGCCCGACAGCGCCTCGTCCGCCGCGCGGTGTAGTAACACGGCGGCGCGTGGACCGGCTTGCGCCATGGCCCGGTCACTGTCGGCTGCCTCGTCCGGCTGCAGGACACAGCCAAGGGCGAATGCGACCGCCGACAGATCGACGACGTCATTACCAGCCCGGTCCCAGCTTTGCCGCATCTCCTTTATCGCCATGACCCCGCTGGTCACGTCACCAACGAAGTTCAGCCAGCCGGCCCCAAGCCGTGCGGTCAGCGCTCGGCCACGCGGCCCGTAGGCAGAGATATGCAGCTTTATCTCATCGCGCAGATTGATCAGCTTCAACTCGGGATTGAGGAAGGTGATCTTCTGCCGCTTGCCCTCGACCTCGAACTCGGGCGTTTCGCCATCCAGCAGGGCCATGACCACACGGATGTATTCCTCCATGTCGCCCTGTTTCATCGCGCCCAGGCCCATGGTGCGCCGCCCGGTAAAGCCTGTGCCGACGCCGAAATCGATCCGCCCCGGCGCCAACTGGTTCAGTGAGGCAAAGGCATTGGCTGTCACCGGTGCGATCCGATTGGTCGGGATCAGGACGCCGGTGCCGAGGCGAATGCGCGAGGTGTGGACAGCGGCAGCCCCCATCGCGACGAAGCAGTCCGCGCACAGCATCTGGGTGTCGTAGAACCAGGCGTGCGAGAATCCGAGTTCTTCCGCCCGCTTGACCGTCTTCCAGCTATCCGCCGCGGTAGCGACCGCGATTCCGAATTCCATCACTCGCTACTCGATTATACCGCAGGCGAGGCGACCGCCGCCGCCGCCCAACGCGGCGGGCGTATCGCTATAGTTATCGCCGCCCGCGTGGATGATCAGTGCATGCTTCTTGAGCAGGCTGGCGTCCTTGATCCGCGAAGCGGTCAGGGTCTGCGTGGCGGTGCCGTTCGACGCCACCTCCAGAGCCGGCAGGTCGCCGACATGGCCGGCTCCTGTTGGTCCCTCGTGCTTGCTGGTGTGATCGGGGTCCATATGACCACCCGCCGCGCCCGCCGGCACACGCGCGCCGTTCGTCATCGCCGGGTCGCAACTACCATTCTCATGGACATGGAAGCCGTGCGGGCCAGGCGGAAGTCCATGCAGGTCGAGTTTGAACGTGGTACCGGCCGCGGAAATCGGCAACCGCGATGGTACCGATCGAATTCGCCGGTCCCCTCTGGAGTTGTCTTGTGCATGGCCGCGGACTGTTCCGCCGCCATGGCTGGTTGCGCGATGAACAACCCCGCGGCGGCAAGGAGCGTCAGACAAAGCGTGGTCGCGGTTGGTTGCTGCATGGATAAACCTCTTGTTTGGCCCAAAATCTATCGCTGACTTCGCATGCAACACCAGTCAATGGCAACCTGAACCGAAGCGGGAGAGGGTCCATACATGTCCGATATCGTGCACGACAGCTTTTCGTTCACAGACTTTCCGTTGCGCGGCGGCGCCACGCTGCCGGAAGTGACCTTGGCCTATGTCACACGTGGCCGGCTTGCAGCGGACGGGCGCAACGCCATCCTGGTGACGCACGGCTACACGAGTGGGCCGCGGATGATCGAGCCGGGCGTCGCTTCGTCCGAAGGTGCGTGGAGCACGTTGGTAGGACCCGGCGCGCCCATCGATACCGACCGATACTTCGTCATCTGCTCCAATATGCTGGGTTCAAGCTACGGCTCGACCAACGCGGCGTCGATCGATCCGCGCACCGGCAAGCCGTACGGCTCACGGTTCCCGGTGATCAGCGTGGCTGACATCGTCACCGCGCAAAAGCGGTTGCTGGAACATCTGGGAGTGCGACATCTACGGGCGGTCGTCGGGCCGTCCTATGGCGGGTTCCAGGCGTTCCAATGGGCGGTGACATTTCCGGATTTCATGGACGGGGGTCCCGGTGGTGACCTCGCCGCTGCCGCCGCAATCAGAACGCCGCGCGGCACTGCTGGAATGGTTCGAGAAGGATCCCAACTGGAACGGCGGCGATTACTATGACAAGGGCGGTGTGCATGACACCCTGACGGCGCTGCGCGTGGACACGCTGACCCGCTACGGCCTGGCGGCGAGCCTGTCCGATCGGTTTCCCGACCCAGCGGCGCGGGAAGCGGAATTGCGCCGGATTGCCTCGGCCTGGGCCGACGTCTTTGATGCAAATTCTTTGTTCATCCTGGGCGATGCGATGGCGTCGTATGACATCACCAAGGACTACCGACAAATCCGGGTGCCCGTCCTGTATGTGTTGTCGCGGACGGACGCGTTATTCCCGCCCAGCCTGGCGCCCAGGGTAATGGCTGATTTGCGGGCGGCCGGCGTGGATGCGGAGTATGTGGAGATCGATAGCGAGCACGGCCATCTCGCGTCCGGCGCGGATGCCGGCAAATGGGCGGCCTCACTAAGGAAGTTCATTTCTGACCTGGAGGCAAAGGCCGGGAATTAACCCGATATTCACTTTCCGCATCTAGCTTGGCCGGCAGCGTAATCAGCGAGCTGCTATGAATGGCCGATACAACCTAGACATACCCGCGTATCCTGTTAGTCAATCGCAGCGGTCAGCAATCGCATGATCCGGCCGCATCGGGGCTTGCGCGTGTTCGCGCATGTTCGTCGGTGGCTGGGCTTGCCGCTACCGCCTCGGGCAGAGGTGGGCGGAAACGAGCTACGACGACTTTGGACAAGGCCAGTACGCCTGGTGCTTGCTGGCCAGGTCATTCTCGGTTTGGCGATTGCGACCACGGTCGGGCTGCTGGTGGTCCATTTACATGATTGTGCGCTTGCGGACGCGGCCCAGGAATTATGCACGAAATCACTACTGCTGGCTGAGCAGGCCGAGCGAGCGTTCGAAGCCGTCGAATTGGTCCAGAAAGCCATTCTGGAGCAGCTGCAGCATGAGGTATTGCGAACTCCTGATGATTTCCGACGCGTCTCCTCGGGCTCCGCCGTGCACGAGGAGTTGCGAAACCGGGCTGGCACTTTGCCGCAGTTGGAAGTTATCAGTCTTATCGACGCGGATGGCAACCTTTTGAACTTCTCACGCCCCTGGCCGGTGCCGCGGATCAACGTCGCCGACCGGGATTATTTCAAGGCATTGCAGGCTGCGGTGGACCAAGCAGTCTTTATCAGTGCGCCGGTCCTGAACCGAGCATCTGGATCCTGGATGATCTACCTCGTTCGTCAGGTTGCGGCCCCGGATCATACCTTCTTGGGTCTTATCCTGGCAGCGGTGCCACTCGACTATTTTGAGCAGCTATACCGTCAAGCGGCGGGCGGTCCGGACAGCGCGATATCGATGTTTCGCGGCGATGGTGTTCTTCTTGCGCGCTATCCTCATAGCGACGGCCAGATCGGACAGCCCTACGGCCAGGCGTTAGCCTTTCAACAGCAAGCGACGGCAGCGACCAGGAACATCATTGTCCGGAAGGTCAGCGAGGTTGACGGAAGGGAGCGACTGGTCGCAGCCACGTCTCTATTGCACCACGCCGTGGGGGTGAATGCGACCGACTCGATCTCCGGTATTCTGACCCAATGGCGCAAGCAGGCAGCCTATCAGATCAGCGCGGGGGGAATGCTCGAGATCGTAACGGCCGTGGTTGGCCTCCTCATGTTGCGGCAATTGCACAGCCAGCGGCTGCTGAATGAGGCCCGCATCGCCAAGGCTGAAGCCGAATCCGCGCTGTCGATCGCGCAGGAGCAGGAGCGGACCGACCGCGAGTTTCAGGTGCAGAACACCCGGTTTGCAGCCGCCTTGAGCAATATGTCGCAGGCCCTTTGCATGTTCCATTCGGATGGGCGTCTGGTTATGGCGAACAGTCGACTGGCCGAGTTGTTCGACTTGCCCGCCGTCGACGTCACGCCGGGCATGAGCATTGACATCTTGCTTCGCACAGCATCCACCGCTTTGAGTGAACGCTCGGAAGACCTAGAAGTCACTTACGCCAGCATCCAGCGGATGCGGGCGGCTGGGACGCGCTCCGGCTGCGTCCAGGAGATGGAAGACGGGCGCGTTCTGTCGGTCACTTTCGTACCCGTCGCGGACAATGGCGGGCTGGTGACGCTAGAGGACATAACCGAGCAACGGATGGCTCAAGCGAGGATTTCCCATATGGCGCATCATGACGCCTTGACGGGGCTCCCAAACCGCGTGCTGTTTCATGAAAGGCTAAGCGAAGCGGTCGAAAGGAGTCATCGGGGTGAACCAACCGCCGTGCTTTACCTCGACCTTGATCATTTCAAATCCGTAAACGACACACTTGGCCACCCTGTCGGCGACGCATTGCTGCGATCGGTGACGCAGCGGCTGAAACACCATGTGCGGGAAACCGATACGGTTGCTCGCCTCGGAGGGGACGAATTCGCTATCGTGCAGTCCGGCATGAACCATCCCCAGGATGTGACGGTTCTCGCGGAGCGGCTGATCAACGCGCTCGGCGAGCCCTACGAAATCGACGGCCATCACGTGCTGATAGGTACGAGCATCGGCATTGCCATAGCTCCGCTGAATGGATCAGACCCGGACCAGATCTTGAAGAACGCAGATATGGCTCTGTATCGCGCCAAGGCAGAGGGACGCAGCCGCTGCTGCTTCTTCGAACCAGGGATGGATGCACGTGTGCAGGCCCGACGGTTGTTGGAAATCGACCTGCGCAGGGCGCTCCTGGCTGAGGAGTTCGCGCTCTTTTACCAGCCGCTGATGAATATCAGATCCAATTCCGTTGTTGGTTTCGAGGCGCTGTTGCGTTGGTTTCATCCGGAACGAGGGTTGGTCCAACCATCGGAATTCATCCCGCTTGCCGAAGAGATCGGCCTGCTGGTGCCGCTGGGCCGATGGGTGCTGCGCCGCGCCTGCTCAGACGCCGCAACATGGCCCGCCGGCATCAAGGTCGCGGTCAACGTCTCGGTTACACAGTTCGGCGGCCGGACCCTGATCGAGGACATCACCTCCGCGCTTCGGGATTCAGGGTTGCCGCCGGTCAGCCTCGAACTCGAGATCACCGAAGTCCGTTATGCTCGAGGACACCGACAACGTACTCCGGACCCTAAATCAAATTCGGGATCTCGGTATAGGCATCGCCTTGGATGACTTTGGCACCGGTTTTTCGTCACTAAGCTATCTGCGGCGGTTTCCGTTTACAAAGGTCAAGATCGATCGATCGTCATTGAAGGCCTCGGGAAAGCCGGTGACTTTGATGCGATCGTTAAAGCTGTCACTGACCTATGCGACACCTTGGGGATGATCGCCCTTGCCGAAGGGGTGGAGACCGATGATCAGTTGCGTCGGCTGCGCATGGGCAGTTGCGGACAGGCTCAAGGCTACCTCTTCAGCCGCCCCTGCCCCGCCAACGAAGTTGCTGGGCTTTGCGACACCCTGTCTCAGTCGCGGGCTAGCCGACTGGCTATCAGTGCGATTGACAGCCCGGCGCTGAGTTTCGCGGTCAACTGAGGGCGAGCGTGCGCGGCGAGCGGGGCAGTGCTGTCGAACTGGCACCGCTCCGGCGCGGCGATCTTTGTATCGGATGCACGTCGATTGACAGGGTCGGCCATTTGCGCCCTTGCGACGCAGTCCAGTAGTAGGTGCCGGCAGGTCAGCACTGGCATCTGCCCTGCATCCCTGCGCGATGCGGCCGACCGCTCGAACAGGAAGACTTTAGAATGAATTCGGTAGACGAAGCGATCACCTCACGCCGCTCCATCCGGCGGTTCCTGCCCACGCCGGTGCCGGTGGCGACTGTGGAGGCTATCTTGGACGTGGCCGCGCGCGCCCCAAGCGGGACGAACATGCAACCCTGGCGGGGGTATGCCTTGGCCGGAACGGCGAAGGAGGAACTGATCCAGGAGGTCCAGGCAGTATTTGACGCCGGTGAGGCAGGACAGGTGCAGGAGGTCCAGTACTACCCGGATGAATTTTTCGAGCCCTATCTTTCGCGGCGGCGGGCGGTCGGCTGGGCGTTGTACGGCAGGCTCGGGATCGTCCGGGGTGAGGCGGCGAAGATGAAGGCTCAGCACCGCCGCAACTTCCAGTTCTTCGATGCCCCGGTCGGAATGATCTTCACCATCGACCGCCGGTTGGCCACAGGATCCTGGCTCGATTACGGCATGTTTCTGCAGAACATCATGACCGCGGCGCGCGGCCATGGCCTCGATACCTGCGCCCAGGCCGCATGGAGCCACTATCATCGCGCCATCCGCCCTGTGCTGGGACTGGCGGACGAGGAAACCGTCGTCTGCGGCATGGCGCTGGGTTACGCCGATCCGGACGCAGTGGAAAACACGCTGGTCACCGCCCGCGCCCCGGCCAGGTCCTTCATGCGGTTTGACGGATTCGACTGACCGCGGTCGTCCCGGGTGCCGCGCGCGTTCCGACGGCCCCCGTTCGAATGAAGCCGCCGGCCTGCTCACGCGGCACCGTCGCGTCCTCGCATACCAGCCATCGTGAGCGTCAACTCGTAGTTATCCACACGCCTGTGGAACATGGGGAGAACGTGTCGAGCGCGCAAATGTCTAATTGAATGAGAGCTGTTGAGCCGTCTAGAGTTGGCCTTTGCTCAGCGAGATCATGGCGTGGTAATCCGGCCACAAACGCTCCATATTGTGGGTTCGATACGCCTACCATCTAGTTCCCATATATGGTTTGCTTCGAATCCATCGGCCTAAGGAGAAAGGTTATTCGCGATTTGACGATGCCAGGGGAGGCCGCCGTGCTCGATGCCGTTCAGATGCCAGGTCGCTATCAGGTTCGGGTCGACCGCTCCCGCGACGCCCTGCTGACCGACTTCGGACGGGCCACCCTGACCGACCGCTACCTGATGCCGGGCGAGGAATTCCAGGACCTGTTCGCCCGCGTCGCCTCCCAGTACGGCGACAACCAGGCGCATGCGCAGCGGCTGTACGACTACATGAGCAAGCTGTGGTTCATGCCGTCCACGCCGATCCTGTCGAACGGCGGCACCAACCGCGGCCTGCCGATCTCCTGCTTCCTGAACGAGGCGACCGACAGCCTGGACGGCATCCTCGGGCTGTGGAACGAGAATGTCTGGCTCGCGTCCAAGGGCGGCGGCATCGGATCGTACTGGGGCAACCTGCGCTCCATCGGCGAGAAGGTCGGTGCGGTCGGCAAGACCTCCGGCGTCATTCCGTTCATCCGCGTCATGGACAGCCTGACCCTGGCGATCTCCCAAGGCTCGCTGCGCCGCGGATCGGCCGCGGTCTATCTGCCGGTCTGGCATCCCGAAATCGAGGAATTCATCGAGATCCGCCGCCCGACCGGCGGGGATCCGAACCGCAAGGCACTGAACCTGCACCACGGCATCCAGATCCCGGATGCGTTCATGCGCGCGGTGGAGAATGATGAGCAGTGGTCACTGCTTTCGCCGAAGGACAAATCGGTGGTGCGCTCGATTTCCGCGCGCGCGTTGTGGGTCCGTATCCTGATGGCTCGGATCGAAACTGGGGAGCCGTACCTGGTGTTCTCCGACCATGTGAACAATGCCCGGCCGGAGCACCACAAGTTGGCGGGGCTGGAGGTGAAGACCTCCAACCTGTGCAGCGAGATCACGCTGCCAACCGGTGAGGATCACCTCGGCAATCAGCGGACGGCGGTATGCTGCCTGTGCAGCCTGAACCTGGAGAACTGGGCTGAGTGGGAAGACCATCCGACGTTCATCGAGGACATCATGCGCTTCCTCGATAATGTGCTGCAGGATTTTATCGACCGCGCGCCGCCGGGCATGGAAAAGGCGAAATATGCCGCAATGCGGGAGCGTTCCGTCGGGCTGGGCGTGATGGGTTTCCACTCGTTTCTTCAGGCGCTCAATGTGCCGTGGGAAAGCGTAGTGGCGAAGGTGTGGAACAAGAAGATCTTCCGGCACATCCGAGCGCAGGCGAACGCGGCCTCGGTGAAGTTGGCAGACCGAGCGGGGGGCTTGCCCGGACGCCATGGAATACGGCGTCAAGGAGCGGTTTTCGCACAAGCTGTCGATTGCTCCGACGGCGTCGATTTCGATCATCGCCGGGAACTCATCGCCGGGGATCGAGCCGATCGCGGCCAATGTCTTCCTGCAGAAGACGTTGTCGGGAAGTTTCTCGGTCCGCAACCGTCATCTGCAAAAGCTGCTGGCGGAGAAAGGTTACGATAACGAGGAGGTCTGGTCATCGATTACCTTGACCAAGGGCAGCGTGCAGCATCTGGATTTCCTCAACGAGCAGGAAAAGGCGGTGTATAAAACGGCGTTTGAACTGGATCAGCGCTGGATTGTCGAGCACGCCGCGGACCGTGCACCGTTCGTCTGCCAGAGCCAGTCGGTAAATGTGTTCCTGCCGGCGAATGTGCATAAGCGGGATCTGCATCAGATCCATTTCATGGCCTGGAAGAAGGGCGTGAAGTCGCTGTACTACTGCCGCAGCCTGTCGATCGCCCGGGCCGACAACGTCAGTGACCAAGGCGGTGGCGCCAGCGGCGTTCACCGGATTGATGCTGGGGGCGACACTTCCGGCGAATGACGAGCAGGGGCAGTTGCCGCTGGTGGCAATGGGATCGGCATCGGGCAACGCGACGGATTACGAGGAGTGTCTGGCCTGTCAGTGAAGATGATCGTGCGATTCCGGTTAAGCCGGTGGGCCCATGCATTAGCGGGCCACCGGATGCGACCTGTTTCCGTATCGCGCTCGCCGCACCTAGCTTCGTGGGAGCGCTGCCGAGGCATTGATTAAAAACTGAACCTGCCTGGCGGCGTTGTGGGTGCTCAAACCACGACAGGATCAGTCCAAATGAGCGTTTTCAGCTCCATAATGTCCAAGATCTTCAGCTCGGCGGAGGCAGTGGCGCAGAAGGCCATCCATCCTTCATCCCAGGCCACCTCCACGGAAGATGGCGCCGCAACCAGTCCCGCACCTTCCTCAACAGGACAGTCAGCTTCGGCTGCAACACAATCCGTGTCCCAGGCGGTTGATGTGCAGGCGGTTCTGTCGTCCATGGCGTCCGCCAAGGGCGGTGGCGGAAATTGGCAGAGTTCGATTGTTGATCTGCTGAAGCTGCTCGAACTGGATTCCAGCCTCGCTGCCCGCAAGGAGCTCGCGACGGAGCTGAATGTTCATGCCGGCGCCGATGGCTCCGCGGAAGAAAATATCGCGCTCCATAAAGCCGTCATGCAGAAGCTTGCTGAGAATGGCGGCAAGGTCCCGGAAAGCATGAGGCGCTGATTCGATCCGGCCACCGGAAAACTCACCCTATCGGGTGGAACCCCCCCATGGGATTGGATCACGAAGAGGCGATGCCATTTTCAGAACACGTTCTGACCACCCCTCCGACAGCATCGATTCCCAGCTACGTTTCAGGCCAATTAACAAGGGATGATAACGATGAGGATTTTGGCAAAGACCACACTTTGCGCAGCACTGCTGGGCGCCATGGCGTTTGGAGCACCATCGGCTGACGCGAAGGGATGCCTTAAGGGCGCCGCGGTAGGAGGTTTGGCCGGCCACATGGCAGGCCATGGCGTGCTCGGCGCAGCCGGCGGATGTGCGGTAGGTCATCACATGGCCAACAAGCATGAGCGGGAGAGGGACATGCAGTCACAGCGCTATCCCTCCGACGAGCGGTCACAGCAATACAATCCTAATTATCACTAACCAATAACCTGACTGGCGGCCAAAACGACGCCGTCGGCTCCCTGGAGGTGGGGCCGGCGGCGTTTCGGCGGTCAGGGGGACCCGGATCGCTCGATCGCGGGCCATTCCCTCGACTGCCACGGGTTGTTCGCGCCCTTGTGCTCGCCCTCTGGCGTGAGCACCTTCAAGGCAGCGAGTGCTCTATTTGACAAAGGGTTGTCGGCCGAAGGGAATGGTGGACGCGTGGAGAGCATGTTGCCCGCAAAAGTGGTGACCGAACCGGGTGTTGAGGTTCTCCGGCTTTTTGACGAACTTCGCCGTGAAATTCTCGACGCGGTCCGCGTGGCCGAAAACATCGCGCGGGAAAGCGGAGAGGCCGGGAACGGGGCACGTTCTCATCTCGTAGCCGCGCGGTGGGCGGTTGACCTCTCACGGCTCAATCTCGTCGTGGTCGGCGGGGAGGGCCAGGGCAAGTCGACATTGATCAACGCCATCCTCGGCGTTGCGGTAACGCCGGAGGATTTATCGCAGCCGGGCACGGTTGCGCCGGTGTTCATCACCCAAGGTGCTTCCGATCAGCCCGCCTATGCGGTGCAGGTCGGGGATGTGGACGCGCCGCGGCCAGTTGACCAAGCCGGCTTCCGGCGGCTTCTGCTGCAGGCCAGCAATCGCAACAATATTGAAGATGTCCGCGCCGGTTACGTGCAGATGCGTCACGGCCTGCTGGAGCGGGGACTTCGGATTGTTGACATGCCCGGTATCGAGGGCATTTCGAGCGCAATCACGGACGCTGCGAAGACCTTCATTAAGGCAAACGCGAATGTGGTCATTGGCGTTGTCCGCCGTGCAGGGGGCTTTGGGCCGATGGGCCGTATCCTGAAGGAAATGCTGCCAGACGGCGCCGATCCTGAGGCACTGGTTTTCAATAGTGACGCGATGGACTGGAACAGAACGCCGTCCGAGGCCAAGGATGCAGCAAGCTTGGCTGATTACGTAGATGAGCAACGCGCCATCGTCGTTGACCGCATGCGGGAGAGTTGGCCCGCGCTAGGTGTCCACCCGGAGCGGGTATTCGTACTGCACCTGCCGTCATTTCACGCTCGGCAACATGGCGACAAAGAGCGGGAGTGGGTGAAGAGCCCCGTTCACGACCGCGAGGCGACCCGGTTCCTGTCTCGGTTGTGGGCCCACATCCGTGTGCATGGCATCAGCGAGGTCATCGGAGCCGCCTCGCAGAAGGCCGAGGCGGCGGTGCGCGAGTTGAAAGTCTGGATTCAACTCCGCCAGCGCCTTCTTGCCGCACTTACCGGCGATGGTTCTCTCGAAGGCCTACGACGGGATTTCAGCCTCGCTCGCTCCGAGGCGGAGGCAAGATGGAACCATGTTGCGCACGGCGCCTTTCTGATGCAGCACGGCAACGATACATGGCGTGCGATGATCCCCGCGCTGACCGAGGCTCGCGAGACGCTCTCCGATGTGATCCGCCGAGCCCGCCGAGGGGCCGAAGGCGGCGCCGATGGTGTTCTTTCCGATGACAAGATCAGGGCAATTAAGGCGGAACTGGATCGTACAGCGACGGCGGCGAACGAACGGATCGAGATGGCGCAGCGTGTGGCGCTCGAAGCAGTAGTCACTGGCCTTTTGTTGGACGCGAACAAAATCCTCGACGACATCAACGCTGAGTTTCCCCTGGTTCGAGAAACTATCGGGACATTGGCCATCGACGCCGAGGGCATCGTTCGCCTAAAGATCGGAGAAATTGACGCCCCAGCGTTAGAGCGCCTGATGCACGGAGCGGGCGTTGCCGGGACGGCCGCTCTAGGCGGCGCGGCCGCTGGGAGCGCGAAAGCCGCCCTGATTGTTGCCGTTGCGCCCGTGCTGGGACCAATCGCCGCGCTAGCTGCCGGTGCCACACTGACGGGGGTATTGGCGCATGCCGTCCTGACGCGGTTGCGAGATCCGAACCGTCGCGGCCTGTTGCGCGAACTGGATGATCTGGAACGTCGGGTTGGCACGATTGATATCAGCGAGCACGGGCCGTTGCGCGAGGCATGGAGCGATCTCATCGCTGAAATGGCTGAAAACGTCGGGCGACTTCTCGAAATCGAGGCTCAGCGGAATTGCCGCGGTCCTCAGCGACCCGGATGTCAATCGCGACAGGATTGCACAGGAGCACTCTGATGTGAGCCGCCTTTGGCAGCAAATTCAGTCGCTCGAGCATAGGCTGGATGCCATCGCCGAACGCGCGGCGGCTCAAGATGTTCCATGGACTTATGATGAACCCGCTTGAGTGGATCATGAGAGGACGATTCGCGGCCGCCGCCCGCGCGGGCGCTGGCTTCGTCACCGTTTCGATCGTTGGAGCGATGGCACTTATTGTCCTCGCGATCGTGCTATGGGCGGCTTCGCTGACCCCGTTTGGACTCTGGGCAGGCGTGCCGGTGATTGCCGCGGGAGGCATCGTTGCCCTCGCTCTGTGGCGGCAAGGACAGCCTGGGCCGGCGTCGTCTCGTCGATCCACCGCGCCACTCGATTTTGCCCCATCGTCGAGGTGGTCCCCGGGAGCGGGCCGAGCAGGAGGACCCGGCCGGGTTGAGGCTGAACCGGCCCGACTGCAGCGCGTCAAGCTAATCCCAATGCCTTCCGTTCCCCGGCTACTACGTCCCACGGCAAAAGCGCCAAAGGCCCGGGACGCAGATGATCTGAAAAGGACTTTCGATCAGGCGTTGGCGGCTGCGGAGTTCGATGAAGCCGAACGCATCCTGAGCGAGGTCGCCGCGATGCCGGGGCAAGGTGACTGGGCACGCAGAAAGCAGCTTCTCGTGCGCCAGCAGCGAGCAAGGTCGTGACTGGGAAGCCTTGATCAGATCGGCGAGCCACCTGGGTCTATCCGGTTGACCCCTGCGTCCTTCTCGCTCACCAGTGTGCCGATCAGGCGAAGTAGTTCCGCGTGCTGAGGTGAGTGGGCATCCCGTCCCAGGAAATCCACAACCTCGATACGCCGGGGCTGCCCACCGGAGGCGGCATTTGGTTCATGAAGGACCACGACCCTGTTGGAGGGCTCATCCCGGATCAGCGACCAGCGGTCTCCATTGGCGCTCCGGTAAATTTCTCTGCTGGCTGGCAACATCGATGTCTCCTGACGTTGGTCAGTCTGAGGTGTCGTATTCAAACACGCCGCATTCAAGACCGCGGGACATTCCAGCGCCAGGGGCGAGGCACGTCGGTACTGGCGGCGGTCCGTAATCTGCGTCATGATTTCGGTCGTGCCATAGCCCCGTGCTGGTGGGCGCATAACACGCGTGAATGAGGCAACTATGCGGATGAAGTTCCGAGACTGGCCTTTCGCCCGAGCAGACCCGGGACCTCCGCCGCATCGCGGGCCTGATGATCCCGGCGAGTGACGAGTTCGGCGTTCCCGGGGCGGACGATGCAGCCATCTTCGCCGACATGATCGAATTGCTCGGCCGCGATTCTAGCGACGTGCGAGATGCGTTGGCGGCATTGTCGGCGCTATCGGGCGCCCGCTTCGCTGATCTTCCCGCCAGCGAGGCCGAGGCGGTGGCGGCGGGCTTCCTGGCGCGCGGCGACCGTCTGGCGGCGACTCTCGGCAGAGTAGTACTGACAATGCTACTATCGCGACGAACGCGTGGCGCGGGCGCTCGGACTGGAGCCGGGGCCGCCATTTCCCAGGGGGCACACGTTGGAACAAGGCGACTGGTCGCTGCTGGATGCCGTGCGTGGCCGCGCGCAACTTTGGCGTGATGACCGGAGCGTATAGATATGGCCCGTGACGACATCGTCGACGTTCTGATCATCGGCTCCGGCGCATCCGGCGCGGCGGCGGCCTGGAGCCTTGCTGACACGAAGATGCGCATCCTGTGCCTGGAGCAGGGAGACTGGATGAAGCACACCGAGTTTCCCAGCAATGGCCGGGACTGGGAGGCGCGGCGCTACACCGATTTCGACATTAGTCCGAACCGCCGAGCTCGACCGGCGGATTACCCGGTCAATGACGACAACTCGCCGATGAAGGTGGCGAACTTCAACGCGGTAGGCGGCGGCACCATCATGTACACGGCGCACTTCCCGCGCATGCACCCATCGGATTTTCGGGTAAGATCGCTGGACGGTATCGCTGACGATTGGCCGATCGACTACTGGACGCTGGAGCCGTTCTTCGCTGAGAACGACCGCATGATGGGCGTCTCCGGCCTCGCGGGCGATCCGGCCTATCCGCCCCGCGCCCCTGCGATGCCGCCTCTCCCGCTCGGTAAGACGGGGACGCGTTATGCGCAAGCAATGAACAAGCTTGGCTGGCATTGGTGGCCATCTGATACCACGGTCGCAACGACTGAGTATGATGGGCGGCCGGCCTGTATCAACATCGGTCACTGCACGCCGGGTTGCGCACATGGGGCGAAAGCCAGCACTGATATGACATACTGGCCGCATGCGGTTCGGGCCGGCGTGGAGTTGCGGACGCGCTGCCGCGTGCGAGAGATCACCACAAACGAGCATGGCATGGCTTCCGGCGCCATCTATTACGACGCGGATGGTGTCGAGCAGTTCCAACCCGCCGAGGTCGTGATCGTCGCATGCAACGGCATTGGCACGCCGCGCCTGCTGCTCAACTCGGCCTCATCCCGTTTTCCTAACGGGCTCGCCAATTCAAGCGGGCTGGTCGGCAAGAATCTGATGCTGCATCCGTGGCCTCAGGTCTTCGGGTATGTCGAGGACAAGATGGATGGCGGCCGAGCGCCGATGACGACCATGTGGAGCAAGGAGTTCTATGAGACGGACGCTTCCAGGGACTTCGTGCGAGGCTACACGCTGCAATTCTCCCGCGGCACCGGCCCGGTCAATGAGGCAATCACCAGCGTCGCGGCGGGGCGCCTGCCGTGGGGCAAGGACCATCATCGCGTCTACCGCCAGTTGCTCGACCACCGCCTGCAGATCGGCATAGCCTGCGAGGATCTGCCCGAAGAGCACAACAGGGTGACGCTGGACCCTGAACTCAAGGACGGCAACGGCATCCCTGCGCCACGGATCGATTATGCCATCAGCGAGAATACCCGCCGCATGATGGAGCATGGGATCGCGCGGGCGGAGGAAATCCTGACGGTTGCAGGTGCAACCAAGCTCTATGCCTCGCGCACCGTTCTCAACAGCCCCGGGCACCTGCTGGGCACCGCGCGGATGGGTAACGACCCTCAACGATCCGTGGTGAACGCATGGGGACGCTCCCACGACGTCAAGAATTTCTTTATCGTCGACGGCAGCATCTGGGTCACGTCAGGTGGGGTCAATCCCACCTCCACGATCCAGGCGCTGGCGCTCTACATCGCCGACAGCATGAAGCAACGGCTGGCGACCCTGTTCGATTGAAGCGTAACAATGCTGATCAAGCGTCGCCGACCGCGGTGGCTCGCGGTCCGAGTTCCGGCACGCGAGCGAGCCCAAGGTGGTCGCGCAAGGTTTTGCCGTCGTAGCGGTGCCGGAACAGACCGCGGCGTTGCAGTTCGGGAACAACAAGATCGACGAAATCGGCGAACGCGCCGGGAAAGTAGGCGGGCAAAATGTTAAACCCGTCGGCGGCCCTTGCGACGAACCATTCTTCGAGAGTGTCGGCGATGCGCGCAGGCGTGCCGCAAACGACCCAATGGCCCCGCGCCGCCGCCGTCAGGTTGTAGAGGTCGCGCAGCGTCATCTTCTCACGCCGCGCGGTCTCATACAGCACGTGCGCAAAGGTCTGGCTGCCCTGGTGGGCGGCGGCGGAGGCACCGGCCCGTCAAGCGGATGGCCGGAGACCTCGTAGCCGATCCGGCTGGCGACCAGGGTCGCTGCGTTGGCAGGTGTCAGCCATGCCTGCAGTTTCGACAATTGGTCGCGCGCCTCGGCGTCGCTGGCGCCGATGATCGGCATGACCCCGGGCAGCACGGCGAGTTCATCGGGTGAACGGCCGTACTTGGCCATGCGCCCCTTCAGGTCGGCATAAGCGGTCTTGGCGGCCGCCAGGTCCTGCACCACCGAGAAGACGACATCGGCGGTGCGAGCCGCGAGTTCCAGCCCGGATGGCGAGCCGCCGGCCTGGATGATGACTGGATGCCCCTGCGGGCAGCGCGACATGTTGATCGGTCCCTTGACCTGGAAGAACCGCCCCTTGTGGTCAAGCGGACGGACCTTTCCCCCGTCGATGAACTGGCCGGTCGCCTTGTCGGCGACGATCGCGCCGTCGTCCCAGCAATCCCACAATCCCCTGACGACATCGACGAACTCGTTGGCGCGCTGATAGCGCAGTTCGTGCTCCAGATGCTCGTCGCGGTTGAAGTTCAGCGCCGCTTTGGGATTGGAGCTGGTCACCACGTTCCACGCTGCGCGTCCGCCGCTGAGATGGTCGATCGAGCCAAAGATGCGGGCGACGTTGAACGGCTCGGAGAAGCTGGTCGAGACAGTCGCGCCGAGGCCGATATGGGTGGTGCAGGCGCTGAGCACCGAGATCAGGGTCGTCGGCTCGAACCGGCACATGAACGAAGGATGGTCGGTCGGGTCCATGACCATCGAATCAGAGATGAACAACAGATCGAATTTGCCGCGCTCGGCGATGCGGGCGATCTCCTGGATGAACTGGAAGCTCGCATATGGCTGGTCGCCGCGCCCTCGTATCGCCAGCCGGCAAGATGGTTGCCGGTGCCCAGGACGAAAACGCCCATGTGCATCTGTCGGCTGATCGTGGTCATCGGCTTCGATGTCCTCCGCTTCGTCGATAAGGCCTCGACACAAAACCCAGCGTACACCAGCCGGATCCGAACGGGTAGTATTGCCGCTTCCCTCGCCGGATTTTACAAGGGCCAGCGCTTAGCGGGTGTGACGTGCGCAGCATTCAGGGCAGGAGATGGTGATGAGGCCGGAAGCAATCGGGTTATCGACGCCGCGGCTGGCGCACCTGGATGACGTCATGAAACGTCGCTACGTCGACACCGGCCGGCTACCGGGTCTGCTGACAATGATCTACCGGCGCGGGACGCTTGCCCATACCGGGATGTCGGGCCACATGGACCTCGAGCGTGACAAGCCGATGCGCGAGGATGCGATCTTCCGCATCTATTCAATGAGCAAGCCGATCACCGCCGTGGCGCTCATGATGCTGGCCGAGGAAGGCCTGATTGGTCTCGACGACGATGTGGCTACCCATATTCCGTCCTGGAAAAACCTCGGGGTTTATGCAACCGGTCTTCCAAGCCTTGTGCCGACGGGGCAGCAGACGTACCTGACGACGCCGGTTGAGCGTCCCATGAAGGTCGTGGACCTGGTGACGCACACTTCGGGCCTGACCTATGGATTCATGAACCGGACCAGCGTCGACAGCGCCTATCGCCGGGCGCGGGTGGCCGAGTTCAACACCGAAGGCGGCCTTGAAGCCATGATCGAGCAACTTTCCATGCTGCCACTCGAATTTTCGCCGGGGACGGCATGGAACTACTCCGTTTCGATCGACGTGATGGGGTATCTGGTGCAGAAGCTCAGCGGCATGAGTTTCGGCGAGTTCCTACGCACGCGCCTGTTTGGGCCGCTGGGAATGGTCGACACCGCGTTCTGGTGCCCGCCGGAGAAGATCGATCGCTTCACATCCTGTTATCAGCCAAAGGAAGGTCGCGGGATAAAGCTGCAGGACGATGGAGGCAAAAGCACGTATGCTGCTCCACCGGGATTGGAATCGGGCGGCGGCGGCTTGGTGTCAACCGCGAACGACTACATGCGGTTCTGCATGATGATGCTGAATGGCGGCACGCTGGATGGGGTTCAGATCCTCAGTCCCAAGACCGTGGCGTTGTTCAGCCTGAACCACCTGCCTGGCGACAAGGAACTGGCGGACATGGCCCCGCCTGGCCTGTTCAGCGAAGCCGGGTATTCAGGCATCGGCTTTTCGATCGGCTGCGGCGTCAATGTTAATGTTGCCAAGACGCGGCTACCGGGCACCACCGGCGAGTTCTTCTGGGGTGGCGCCGCATCGACCGCTTTCTGGATCGACCCGAGGGAAGAACTGGCCGTAGTGTTCATGACGCAGGTTATCGGCAGCGATGCCCGGCTGACGCTGCGGCGCGATCTGCGCACGCTCGTCTACTCGGCGATGACCGAATCATTCGCCTGACCTCCCGTGCCAGGCCATTTCGTCAGGGATGTGGTCCCCACGGAGCGGCGTGAAGAAGTTTCACCTCTTGGGACATTACCAGCGGGCGAAACCTTGAGGCGAAACCTTCAACGAAATCAACGTTGGCGAACACCGCCGCCCAGTGGGCGCGGCGGTCGGCATCATCCTGGAACTTCCAAAGATGCACGAGCTGATTTATCGTCCCGGTATCACTCTGGAAATATCCGACGAGATGCTTGTCGTGCCCCCCTTTTTGCAGGGCCGGATAGCCTAATTCTTGGTACAGCTTCACGGCTTCGCTCATTTTGCCGACGTACAGCGAATATGTTCTCAGTTCGTAAAGTGGCACGGGATCATCTCCTGCTTCATTGCCTTCAAGGCTTGACGGTCTGCGTTAGTGAGACCGATAAAATGGCTTGTCACCCTTCACAGTGACACGAAAACCCGATCGCACATCTGGAAAATAGTCCCACATGGCGATGTGCTGCACACAGCGGTTATCCCAGAAAGCCACGCTGTCGGGCTGCCAGCGGAAGCGCACCTGCCAGTGTGGCCGGCTACAGTGCTCGTATAGGAAATCGAGAATTGCCTGGCTCTCGTTCTCTGGCACGTCCTTGATCGCCATGGTGAACACGGGGCTTACATAGATTGCCTGCCGTCCCGTTACCGGATGGGTGCGGATGACCGGATGTTCGGCGCGCGGGAAGGTCTTGGGTCCTTCAGCGCCGATCAGGCGGTTGGTTCGACTGTAGTTCATTGAGCCATCGTGGATCGCGGTCAGTCCAGCCAAGTATGTCTTCATCCCGGGGCTGAGCGCGTCATAGGCCGCATACATGCTTGCAAAGATCGTGTCCCCGCCCACGGGCGGCACGATCTTCAAATTTAGTATGGAACCCATGGGTGGTTCGGGATCGCACGACACATCCGAATGCCACCGCTCGCCGGCGATACGCTTCGAACTGGCATCGGCGTGAACCGGCAGGATCTCCGGGTGCCCCTCGGGTCCCGGCGTGTTGGGATGGATGGCCAATTCGCCGAACAGCCGGCCGAATGCCTTGTGCTGGTCGAGTGTCAAGCGTTGATCTCGGAAGAACAGCACCTGGTGCGCCATCAGGGCGTCGTGCACTTCCTGAAACTGCTGGTTGCCCAGAGGACGGGACAAATCAATGCCCGAAACCTCTGCGCCGATCGCCACCGTGGCCGGTGCTACGGTGATAGTCTCATACGCCATATCCAGTTCCTCTCGTGCGGTTGGCTAGAATGCAAAGATCAAGTCCTACGCGGCTTATCCCGGCCAGCAACGCCGGCTGGTTTACCAACCGCCATCAATACCAATTGCCTGGCCTGTCACGAAGCTCGCGCCGTCCGATGCCAGGAAGGCGATGGTCGCCGCTACCTCATCCGGTGAACCGAAGCGCCCGACGGGGATTTCCTTCGAGCGCTCACGAAAGCCGACCTCGAGGTCGTCGCCAAATTCGCGGCGATTGGTACTGATCGCGCGCGTAGTGCGAATGGGTCCGGGAAGCACCGCGTTCACCGTGATGCCGAAAGGCGCAAGGTCGAGCGCGAGAGACTTGGTGAAACCAATGATGGCGGCTTTGGAGGCGGCATAGGTGGCGCGTCGCCGCCCAGGCCGGATCGCCGCCTTCGACGATACACTGATGATCCGGCCCCAGCTCGCCTTGCGCATCACCGGCACTGCGGCGCGCGACATCAGGAACGCTCCCTTGGCATTCACCCCCATCGTAAGATCCCAAGCCGATACTGGGACCTCTTCAATTTCATTACGGTCAGCCCCTTGCGGGGCACCGGCATTGTTGATCAGTATGTCCAGGCGGCCGTGGCGAGCAAGGACCTCCTCCACCATTCGGGCCGCATCGGCTTCCTGGCTGACGTCGCCCAACGTCGCGAACGCACGACCGCCGGTAGCCGTGATAGCATCCACGAGGCTTTCGACGCCGCGCCACTCCGGATCGACATCTCCTTGCACGTTGTGTTCGTTGGCAACGCCGGCCGACGCCACGTCGGAGACAACGACAGCGATGCCTGCCGCGGCAAGCGCCCGAGCGGTGGAATTGCCGATGCCAACAGCTTTGCCGCAGCCGGTGACCAAGGCAACGCGGCTGGAAGTGGCCATTGTATCCTCCCATCGTGTTTTAAGTAGGATAACGCAGAGCTGTTGGGCTGGCGAGGGTCAGAGCCTCCCGCGTTGGAGGAATGAAGCTGCCGGGCGGGATCTGCCTTGCCTGGGGCCGGCGATGTAAGGGACGAAATCATGCTGCGACAGGTAATTGATTTTCGAGCCGAGGCGGATGAGTTGCATGGTCTGCTCCTCACCTTGAAGGAAGCGGACTGGGAACGCACCACGCTGTTCAAAGACTGGACCGTCAACGACGTGGTGCAGCATCTGCACGCGAGCGACCTGATGGCAGCGGCGTCTGTGGCCGGTCCCACGCGATTTGCACAAATGAAGGCAGAGACACAGGCGCTTCGTGACCGCGGCATGAGTCGTGTTCAGGAGACAAGGTATCGGTTGGGGCCACTGAAGGGGAGACCTCTGCGGGAACGTTGGTTCGCGCGGATGGCTGAACTCTGCGACGAGTTTTCGGCGTTACCTCCAGACACGCGGCTGAAATGGTTCGGCCCCGACATGGGTGTCCGCATGTTCGCCACCGCGCGCCAAATGGAGACATGGGCTCACGGACAGGAAATCTACGATTTGATGGGCGTGCAGCGGCAGCCAACCGATCGTCTCCGCAACATCGCCGAAATCGGTGTCCGAACCTACGGCTGGACCTTCGCCAATCGTGGGTTGCCACTGCCGGGTGCGGCGCCTCATGTGCGTCTGCAGGCGCCCTCCGGCGCTGTCTGGGAGTGGAACGACCCTTCGCCGGACAACAAGGTTGAAGGTAGCGCGATCGATTTCTGCCAAGTCGTCACCCAGGTTCGACATGTCTCGGACACCGCGCTCCAGGTATCAGGTGAGGCGGCGCACGCCTGGATGACGCTGGCTCAATGCTTCGCCGGTCCCCCGGAAGATCCGCCGCGTCCCGGAACCCGTCATGTTGCGAGCGTCCCTCGGGGCGGTGAAGTCTAGAACTTGCCGACCGTTCTGAGCCACCAGGCCAAGGATCAGAGCGGCTTTTGAAACTTCAGGACGAATTCATCCACCGGCGTCGGGTTGCGGAAGACGATGGCGGTTCGGGCATCTTCCGGATGCCGGAGGAAGTCACCGCTGCCAACAAATTTGAATCCCGCGGCTTCGACCTCGGCGCGCAACGTTGCTTCGGCAATACGGTGATAGGTCTTTCCGACAGTCGCTCCGTCCTCGGGGCGGGCCGAATGGTCCGCGACGACCAGAAAACCCCCCGGCTTCAATGCCGCGAATAAGGCTTTGTCCATTTTGGCGCGATCTACCGCCATGAATGTTGTATCATGATAGGCAAAGTAATAGGTGATGAGATCAAGGTCGTGCACTGTCGAGGGCACCGGATCGTCCGATGGCCGAACCAGAGCCTCGACATTGCGCATTGCGGGACTCGTCAACCTGGCCCGTAGCTTTTCGGACTCCTGGTCGTTCTGCCCATAGACCTTTCCGGTGGGACCGACAGCGCGGGCCATGAGCTCAGTGCTATATCCGGCCCCTGCCCCCATATCCAGCACGATCCATCCGGGCTTAGGTCCGGTGAACGCGAGCAGACTTACGGGATCCCGGCGCTTGTCCGTCTGCCGGTCCGTGTCGCTGCGGTCAGGCTGTGCCACGATCGAGGCGTAGTCTTGCCCGTGAGCGGGTCCGCCACTCAGGGCCACAAGACCAATCGTCATTGCTATCCAGGTGCCGGCGGCAATTCTTCTTGTAACTTTCAGGGTCATGATGCTTCCTCCCAATTTTCGGTTTATCAGCGATGCTCACAGGCCCCGATCAACATATGATTCCGCAATCCGCCTTGATGCAGGCGAGCGTTGATCATCAGGCGGGCCGCGCCAGGCGCCCCTTGTTGCGTTCATCCAGCAGCGGCCGGACCCAGCGTGCGAAACGCGTTGCTTCCTCATCGTGCAGATAGCCCGACAGGCAGAACGAGGTGCAGCCCAGATCGATGAATTCCTGGAGCGTGTCAGTGCACTGCCGCGGATTGCCGACCACCACGATCCCAGCCCCCGGCCGAACCCGTGTCACCCCGGTCCAGAGGTGCGGGCCGATCAGCTCGCCGTGCTCACGGGCCAGTTGCTGCACGCGTTGATTGGCGACTGAAGTGGCGTAGTGGTTTCTGATGAAACGGGTTTGGGCATCGGTAACGTCACGCACCAGTTCATGCGCCGCCTCCCAGGCCTCGGCTTCCGTTTCGCGGCAGAGGATCTGCAACCGCATGCCGAAGCCGATGGTTTCCGCCCTGCCATAGCGCCCTGCCATGCGGCGGATCGTGGTCATGTTTTCGCCAATTCGCTCGGGCGTGTCGCCCCAGAACAGGTGGATGTCGGAGTGCTTGGCTGAGAGGCCCCAGGCATCGGCCGAACCGCCGCCGAGGTAAAAGCGCGGATAGGGCTGTTGCAAAGGCCGCGGTGTAATCCTGGCACCTTTCAAGGTATGGAAACGTCCAGCAAAGTCCACCGGGCCAGTGGCGGACCAGAGCGCCTTCATGATAGAGACGTCCTCCTCCATCAGGGCGTAGCGGTCCTCCTTGGCCAGCGTGATACCTTCCGCCTGTGTTTCCGCCTCGCTTTGTCCTGCGATCAGGTTCACCGCCAGACGGCCGCCCGAAAGCTGATCGAAGGTGGCGCCCATTTTGGCCAGTTGCACCGGGCTGACGTAGCCGGGCCGGGCGGCGACGAGGGCCTTGATGCGTTTGGTCTTTGCCACCGCCATCGCGCTGCTGATCCAGGCCTCCCAGCACGTGGTCGCTACCGGAACAAGAAAATACTCGAAGCCTGCAGCCTCCGCGGCCAGTATTACTCGATCGAACAGTTCGGCCGAAGGCGGAATAAAGCGGGAACGGTCGCCATAGCAGGTCGTGTCGCCGGATGTGGGCAGGAACCATCCGAACTCGAGTGGCGCTTGCATGGCGACCGCTTCCTTAGCTGTGCCGGGATCGTCTCTGGCTAGCTGACTGGATCCAGCACGACCACAGGAATCTCGCGATCGCCGGCCTTGATCTTGTAGTCGGCATAGGGCGGGAAAAACTTCACGGCCTCGTCCCAAAGCCGTTCGCGTTCTTCTCCTGTGGCGGTCCGTGCCCGCGCTCGCATTTTGGCGGTCCCTACCTGGACCTCGACATCCGGGTTGGCGAGAATATTGCGATACCAGCCCGGATGCTCCGGGGCGCCTCCCTTCGACGCGATGACAAAATAGCTGCCTCCGGTCTGCCCGTAGAACAGCGGAAACAGATACTTTTCGCCGGACTTGCGGCCCGTCGTGGTCAACAGCAGGGAGGCCACGGTCAGTTCCGGCGCACCCGGGCGCGAGATCGTGTACATGTGCCCATCGGTGCCACCGCTCGCGAGATAGCGGTCCGTGTGGTCCTTCATCCATTGCGGAAGGTTGGGTGCCAGCTTGGTCTCGGTCATCGTTGTATTCTCCTAATTGGGCTCACCCCGTCAGCGGAAGTTGAAAGGGTTTGTAGTCTATCATCATTCAAGCGGCCAATTTCACCAGCTTCTCGATTTCAGTCAGGCGCTGATCCACTCGTTCAGGGCGCTGGCTGCCAAGGTTGACGACCAGACGGTCCACGCCAACTTCAAAGTATCCCTGCATCGCGTCAATCGACATGGATATTGGTGGCGTGACGATGATCTGGAAGTCCTTGCCTCGTGATCGCCCGGTTTTGGCGAACTCAGCGTCGAGACGCTCGACCATCAGCTTGGTACCGGCGGGATCTCGGTTGAACCCGTACCAGCCGGCGCCGAAGCGCACCGCGCGACGGAACGCGGGCGCTACGTAGCCGCCCACGATAATTGGCACGTGCGGCTTTTGAATCGGCTTGGGGTCGAGCCGGCAGGTCTCGAATTTTATCCATTTGCCCGCGAAGTCCACCACAGGCTCGGTCCACAACCGCCGCATCACCTCCAGGAATTCGTCGCAACGCTCGCCACGATCTTCCCAGCTATATCCGCAAGCCTCGACCTCCTCCTTGTTCCAGCCTACGCCGATGCCAAAATCAATGCGCCCGTCGGTCAGCCAGTCGAGCGTGCACATCTCTTTGGCGGTGTAGATCGGATTGCGCTGCGGCACGAGGGCAACCCCGGTGCCCAATCGCAGCGTTGTTGTCGCGGCCGCCAGGAAGCCGAAAGTCGCCGTCACATCCAACATGCCGCCGCCGTCCGGCACCGGGATGCGGCCGTCCTTCGAACTTGGATAACCGAAGGTGTTCTTGTCAAAGAGCGCAACGTGCTCACCCATCCAGATCGAGTCCAGGCCGATACCCTCCGCCCGGCGGCCAAAGTCGCGGATCATGCCCGGCGTCGCCAGGGGCGACATGAACGTGGAGAAGACACCGATCTTCATGTGGGCACTCCTTGCCGGTTTGCCTGCCTGGACTGGCTTGTGGATGGTGCGACGGGAAGCATGGTCATGCCGCCGCCGCCAACACCATCCGCGATGCTTTCTCACCTATCATGATCGATGGCGCATTGGTGTTTCCCGAGGTGAGGGTCGGCATGATCGAGGCATCGGCAACCCGCAATCCTTCCATCCCATGCACCCGCAACTGATCGTCTACCACCGCCATCGGATCCGAACCCATCTTGCAGGTGCCAACCGGATGGTAGGTTGTCTCTGCGTTGTTCTTGATCCAGTCGAGCAATTCGTCGTCAGCCTGATAGTTCAGGCCCGGCGCGATTTCATCAGTCGCAATACCCTGCATCGCGGGTGCCGTCATGATGCGCCGTGCAATACGCATCGCTTCCAGGGTCACCTCGCGATCAAGTTGAGCTGTCATAAAGTTAAAGCGAATTGCCGGCGACCGGTTCGCTGCCTTGGAGGATACGTGGATGCTGCCGGTGCTTTCCGAGCGAAGAATATTGACGATCGCGGTCATGCCTGAGGCTTTAGCCAGTTTGTAGTTCGTTCCGGCTAGGAACGGTATCCAGGAGATTGCCGCGTCGGGCGCGTCCAGTCCGACCCTGGTGCGAACATAGGCGCGGATCGGCGATGCCGGCAGCCCGAGCAATCCTTTGTGCGTAAGCCCATATTTCAGTGCCTGCCAAACGAGGCCGAGCCCGCGTCCCTTGTCGTTGTAGGTCAGGCCGAGCGCGGACGGCACCGTCCATTTCATGCGGGGTGAGTAATGATCCCGTAGATTCTCGCCAACCCCTTTCAGGGCATGACGGACCTCGATGCCAAGGCCTTGAAGCAGCTCCGGCTGGCCGATGCCAGACAATTCCAGAAGCTGCGGCGAATTGATCGAACCGCCGCTGACAATCACCTCCCGGGTCGCTCGGGCCTCGTGTTGCTGTCCGTTGACGGTATAGCGAACCCCTGTGCAGCGCTTGCCCGCCAGCAGCAGGCTTTCGGTCAACGCATTAGCCAGGATGGTCAGGTTCGGGCGTCCTCTCGCAGGGTCCAGATAGCAAAAGGCGGTGCTCATTCGGCGGCCTTTGCGGATGGTCGCCTGGGTCATGCCAATACCGTCCTGGCTGGCGCCATTGTAGTCCTTGGTGTACTTGATGCCGACCTCCCCGGCGGCCTTGATCAGCGCATCATAGAGCGGGCCGGTTTCATTGCTTTCGGTAACCTTCAGAGGACCGCCGCGGCCGCGAAATTCGTCATCCGCGTCACCTTGATAGCTTTCCATATCGCGGAAAATCGGCAGCACTTCCCGATAGCTCCAGCCGCGATTACCAAGCTGCGCCCAGGTATCATAGTCCTGCGACTGGCCGCGCACGAACACCATGCCATTGATGGATGACGAGCCGCCCAGAAGCTTGCCGCGCGGGATGGGAATGCGGCGCTGCCCAGTGCCTTCATCTGGCTCCGACGAATAGAGCCAGTTCGCCGCCGGATTCTCTATCAGTTTGGCGAACCCCACCGGAATTCGCGACCACGGATGACTCTCCCGCCCCGCTTCCAGGACGAGCACGCGATATTTCGGATTAGCGCTAAGCCGGTTGGCAAGGACCGATCCGGCTGAGCCGGCACCGACCACAATGTAATCGAATGTCTGGTTTTCCATGTTTCGTTTCCCCTACGCTGACGCACGCCATACCGTATTCTCGCCCGGGTTCAAACCGTGACACCTGGTCCAGATCAAGTACATGTACTCAGTCAGTGCGCGGGCTGAATTACAGCTCGCCCCGGCTCGCTGCGCTTCGGCTTCATGGCCCTGACGCCGACCGGCCCGGGTCCCGTTCACGCGTCAACGACGGCAACAGCCTCAATTTCGATCATGAAATCCGGACCCGCGAAGCGGGTGACCCCGACCGTCGTGCTGGTGGGCGTCGCCACACCCAAATAGCGCATGCGCACATCGGCACACTTTTGGAATTCATCGAAATCAGTAACAAATGTGTTGGTCTTGACGACGTCCGCCCAGGTGGCACCGGCCGCTTTTAGGCATCGATCGAGATTTTCAAACGTTTGTTCCATCTGGGCGCGCATATCGCCTTTGCCGACGCAATTGCCGTCAATGTCGCGGGCCAGTTGACCGGCGGTATAGACGATCTTGCCGGTTCCACTGACGGTCACGACATGGGAATAGGAAGGTTGCCCTGCAGACATCCGTACATTCATCCCCTCCGGTTGAAACCGTTCGATTTTGACTGGCATGGATCATTCTCCTGACGATGCTTCATTTGGATAGACAATTCCAGCCTCGGCCAATCGGTCGGGCACGCCTGTCAATAGCTCGGTTTGACCGGAAATGGCGTGAGTTGGAGTTCATGGGTCCAGCACGACCGGTCCTGGGTATGCAGGTAATAGAACGCTTCGGCGATCTTCACCGGATTCATCACGAGATCAGGCTGATTCCGCACTTTTGGCAACGCGCGCGTTCCAGGTGAGTCGATTGTGCCATCAATCACGACGTTGGCCACATGCACGCCAAATTCGGAGTATTCCTCCGTCAGCACCTGCGCCAGGGCGCGCATCATCACCCTTGGATAGTACAGCGACTCGCCAGTGTTGCGCTTGCGTCCACGCAAGGATTTAGAGTTGTTAGAGAAGAAGAAGGACCCTGCCCCTTTCTGACGCATGGCCGGCAACACCTCCTTCGCGACAAGAAAAGGCCCACGGCTGGCGATGTGTTGCGTGACATCAAACATCTCCACCGGGATATATTCCAGTAGTTCCTTGTCCGGCGGAAGATCCCGCCCCTCCAGATAACCCGCGTTGTAGATCAGGACTTCCGGGTCGCCGGCGTCGCGACGGATCGTGGCAAACGCCGCCGCGATAGAATCCTGCGAGGAAAGATCCAACTCGGCGATCATGCAATCGCCTCCCTGCTCCTGGATCGCATTCGCGAGCGTCGAAGCGTTCTGCTCGGTGCGGGTCGTCAGAACGACGTAAAAGCCCTCTTGCGCGAACTTCTGGGAAATGGCGCCGCCGACACCCCAACGCACACCGACAGGCAGATCGCTATCGTCCACCCTTCTGCCGTGCGCCAGCCTGGTATTGCGGCCGTCCGACTGCCATTTGGAGGTTGCGCCGACCACCACGGCTACCGGCTTTCCCTTGATGTTCCCCTTCAAATTCTTGCTCATTTTGAAACGTTTACCCTTTTCCCCATTTTCTTCCTGCACCACGAAATTATGCCGTCCGGTTCCAGCCCCACCAGGCACACAATGCGTCACCCATGATGAGCTTCTTGTCTTCGTCGCTGAGCCAAGGCAGTTCCTCGGTGAACATCGAAACGCATCGGCGCCAGGAACAGGGCATCTTTGAAATGTCGGTCCCCCAGAACATGCGCCGCGGACCAAATGCATCATAGATCTGCCGCAGGTAGGTGTGCATCGCCGGAAATGGATAGGCCTCGCTGGAATAACCCGGTGCACCGGTTGCCTTGACTGCTACATTTGGAAACCTGGCCAATGCCAGAAGCTCCGGCATATGAACCATGGCGTCAGCATCCTTCAGCGTGGTCATACCGCCTCTGCCGCCCAGATGATCGATGGTCAACCGAAGCCCCGGATGACGTTCGGCGATCCGTTCAAGCTCCGTCAGGGAATCTGTCGCCAGCGCGGCGATCGGAACGCCAGCGTTCTCGGCTTCCGCCCATAACCACTCTAGCGTACCGTCCGCCAACCACTGCCGCATTGGGTCGTGCAAGAACGCGTACCGCAGTCCGAGCATTAGGGGTTGCTGCCGCCAGGTGGCGATCCGCGCGCGAGATTCGGGCCGCTCAAGCGGCACCGATCCCATGATCGCGAACCGACCCGGATAGTCCCGGACCGCTCTGAAAGCCATGTCGGTTGAACCTGGATCCCAGCCCGGTGGGTGAATTACCGCGGCATCGACCCCTCCTTCATCCATCAACGCTATGGCCTGTTCAGGCGTGAAGGAGGTCACCTGCCAATGCGAGAGGTTGCTCGGCAAGCCGGTTCCCCAAAGATGAATCTGGGCGTCAACTATCTGCATCGGATCCCCTCCGTCGAGTTTTGGCCTCGGTTCTTGAACGCCGAACAGGCTGTCAGGAATGCTAACGACGATCCAGGCGGCTGTCAGGTGTCAGCGCCGGTGGACCATCCGCGGCGGCACGCTGGACGGCGCGCATCTGATTTGCGACACCAGCACAGGCAATGACAGGGACTGCATGATGCTTGAAACTCGAGAAGGCGGCTGCCACTGCGGCCGGGTCCGGTTCCGCGCGCAACTTGACCTGGACACACTGTCACAGTGCAGTTGCAGCATTTGCACGAAGAAGGGAATTCTCCATCTGCCGGTTTTCCCTACCGACTTCAGTCTGCTGCGCGGCAAGACCGCGCTCACCGTCTACACTTTCGGCACCGGCATTGCTCAGCACACGTTCTGCACGCATTGCGGCATGCACACTTTCTACATACCGCGGTCTCAACCGGACAAGATCACCGTGAATGCAAGATGTCTCGATGACATCGACGGGCCATCCCTCAAGCCGTCGCGGTTCTTCGACGGCCGCCATTGGGAGGATGCACAGGGCAGACGAATCTCGGATGGCGGTCACGTTGCACCCGCGGGGCTGAGTGGCGCCGTGACGCTGAAGGCCATTCTGGACCGGGCGCCGGAATAGTGCCGGGTGCCGAGGGAGCCCCATCCCCGCTAGCGCAGGCGAGAACCGGCGTCCATTCCCAGATACACGCGGCCACCTATCGGGTACCATTCCGGCGCGATGGTGACGGTCTGACCTACGACATGCAGGTCACGCCAGCACTCAGCGAGTCGGCTCTCGCGCTTGAATGACGTGCTGCCACCATGGCGGTACACCAGATCCATCGCCTCGCGGGCACTGTCAGCCGCATATGTGGAAGCCAGGCGGCAACGCGCGCGTTGCTCCAGCGTGGTTTCGCCGCCGGAGGCGATCGTCTTCCACAGTTCGGCGATTGTAGCACTTCGGTAGATCCGCCCGGCGTTGAGGATCGCGTCGGCACGACCAACCGCATCCTGGACCTGCGGGTTCTCACATAGCATGCCGGTCCGGCCGCGCGGCGTCTTCTCAACCGCCAAAGCAATCAGGGCGTCGATGCCGGCGCGCGCGATGCCCGTGATCACCGAGCTGTGGTGAGGACCGACCCAGGCCTGGCTTGGCAGAGCGTAGGTGATCCCTGGCCAGCGCTCCCACTGGTTGTCCAGCGGGACTCCTGCATGGACCATCGTCCGCCGTTCAGGCAGGAAAACATCCTCCACCTTCCAGTCAAAGCTGCCGGTCCCGCGCAGGCCGGCTACATCCCAGCTGCCATCGACAACTTTCGCCTCCGCACGGGGGAAGATTCCACGCCAGTAAAGCGATGCACCGTCCGGGCGGCGGCGCGGCTGGCCATCCTCGAGGATCTGGAAGCTTCCCAGCATCCAGGCACTCTCCTGGCAGCCGCTGCCGAAGGTCCAGTGACCGTTGACGCGGTAGCCACCATCGACCTTGACTGCTTGTCCGCCACCCTGAACGGCGGTGCCCGCAATGATGGAAGGGCTACCCTGACCGTGAACTTCCTGGACACCGTCATCAGGCAAACCAAGGGTTACGAGTTGGCCAATGCTGTTGTTACAAACGTTCCAGCCGACAGAGCCGGCGCCTTCGGCCAGTACTTCTACAACGCGCAGAAAGGTCAGCGGGTCAACCTGCAGACCGCCCAGCGACCGTGGGATCACCATTCTGTAGAAGCCAGCGGCGCGCAACCGCTCGACCAGCGCCCGCGGCAGACGCTGTTCGCGCTCGATCTCCTCCACGTAATCCCGAAGGATCGGGCGCAGAGCCGTTGCCTCCCGCACCAACGGTTGCGCGTCGATATCGACTGGTAGGCGCGTGTCCTCGGCAATCGTGTCCATCGCTCACTCCTCCCGCCTTCTTGTCGTGAAGCCTGCGCGCACTTCGCCGCATCGGCAACCCATCGGTCAAAGCTGCGCGAAAGCCGACAAGGTCGTTACACGCCCAATGGCGCCTCGATCCCGACCACGCGCTTGTAAGCGGCTCTAACACCGCTGGACACGGCCTGGGTATCCTCCCTTAAATTGCGCGGGGTGATCGCGATGAACGCGATTTCCCAATCTTCTTGTACCGGTGCGCCAACTTTCGGGAGGAACGCGTGTGGCGCATCCGGCGAGTTGTGGAAATGGGCACCGCCGGTCACCGGCGTCACCACCGGTTCCCCATCACTACCAATGGAAAACGCGTCTGCCTCGCCCACGACGTACATGGCGAACTGGTCGGTTCTGCTCTTCGCGTGCCGGTGCAACTCTACTTTCGGTAAAAACACCGCCGTCACGAAACGGCCATGGCGGTTGCGGCCGTTTCGCCAGGGACCCGGCCCCGACAGGTCCATCGGAGTTGGCAGCCTGTGCTTTTCCCGACCGAGGACTTCCCTTAGCGCCTCCTTTGGGTTGAACTCGTGGCTGTTCGACAAACCTCGGACTGCATCAAAGTCGTCATAGACTGCCCTCATCCATGCTAGTTCATCGTCCGCCAGTTCATGGTCCAATAGCTTGACGCTTAAATCATCCGACATTGGTGTTTCCTCATGCTCGGTTATTGTGATCTCCTACGCGTGCAGCCTCCAGCCCTGCAAGTCGGCGGCCTCGTCGCGGCAGCGTTCCGGTCCACCCAATATCTGGCGATTGAAGCTGATACGCTTAAACCAGTAATGCAGCCCTAGCAGGTCGGTGAACCCCATGCCGCCGTGCACTTCCGTCGTCAGCCGGGCGACGTCCCGGCCAACGTCGCCGAGATGGGCCTTGGCGTGGCAGGCGCTGCCGTTGCCAGGTTCGTAGTAACCCTGGCACCAGATCAGGTCGCCGGTCTTCTGGTCGGGCCGCTTCCGACCGCCGCCCACCTTCGGCGATGTGTCACCATGTTGGTGGATGAAGTCACGAACCCCGGCTTGCAAAATTCGATATGGTTCGGAGAGTGTGAGATCCACGATCTGCTTCCCTACGTCTTTAGATATCGCCGGTCAGGCGACCAACCCGGCGAATGCTGGCAAGGACCTCTTCCTGAGGCAGTCCAGGCCAGGCCATGCGGAAGCGGAATTCGGTGGCGCCTGATTCATCGCGATAGCGTTGAAGTTCATCGCGCACAAATGCCTCGTCGCCTACAACGAAACGATCGCGCGCGAAATCCGTAAATGCCGCGGCGCCAAGCGAAGGATCAAAGGAGCCCCAGCCGTTGCCCGCGTAGCGGGAGTATTTGGCCGACAGCGGACCGGCGGCCAGATCAATCGCCGATTTCATGGTGGCGCCGCAAAAGCACTCGCGCGCCACCTGCTTGGGGTAATTGAGCGATCGACCCTGATCTATTCTGGCGGAATGGAACATATCCCACCAACGCCTGAGGTCATCGCGGCTCATGGCTCCGGCACTGATCCAGGAATCGCCGATCTCAGCAGCGCGCTTGACGCCTTCATCGACGGCACTGCCCACCCAGATCGGAATGCCATTCCGATTCTTCGGCCGCAGGCTCAGCCCAATATCGTCAAGATGCAGATACTTACCGTGGAAGGTCACCCTCTCCTGCGTCCAGAGCAGCCGCATGACCTCGATGTACCTCCCGGAATCTTGGGACTCGCGAGCGCTTCTCGATTCCAAATGCCTGGAACTCGGCCTCTCGGTATCCCAGTCCAACACCGAGGATGAAGTTGCCGCCCGTCAGATGATCGATGGTCGCCGCTTCCTCAGCCAGCAGCACGGGGTTCAACATCGGCAGCAGCAGGACACCGGTCCCCAGGGACATCCCGTCCGCAATCCCAGCGAGCAGGCCAAGCATGGGCGACGTCGAAAGCTGCCTCATGCTTGGTCCACTGACAAAATGCTGCGGTAACCAAAGTGAGGAAAATCCAACGTCCTTCGCGACCTTGATTTGCTCTAATATGTTTGCAACGTGACTTCCGTCATCATTGGCGGTCTCCCACTCCAAGGTAACGAACAGGCCGACCTTCATGGCAGCGTCCCCCCATCCTTTCGATATGCTGCCTACTGTGTACGGGATCGAAGCCGGGCGCCATCCCTTGGCGGTGTATCGATGGACCTCTGCCGAAACCGCGGGAACCGGTCTATACGCCCATAGTCTACGCCCCCGGAATGTTGGATCAGGCAGCTGAATCCCGGCGGCAAGCCTCAGTCCTGAAAAGACACCAAAGCCCAGGCTAGGACGTAGGGGGGCGGTGCGATTTTCCGCTGTCCAACCAAGTCAGCTAGCTGTGGGTCAGACGGTGGTCGTGGACGGAGGGTCGCGCTGGGCGTTCCCCAGTCGGCTTGTTAGCTCAGAATATATCATCGCGAACTACAACCTACCTGGCGCTCCGCCAGGCACGGACCGACTATTGCTTGACATTGGAGTTATCACCCGCGGCAGGTTTGTAGCCGGTAACGGACTGATGCCCGAACCAATGGAAAATCCTGGGTACTGGACGATCACGCCCGCTACCTCCCGATGCCATGGCTCGACCCTCGACGGCGTCGAAAACATCGCATTCCTCGGCTGATGCCAAAATCTAAACACGGCTGCCGTGTAAGGCTCGGCCAGGCTCGTGGTCGCCGAGTGGTAGCGTCCGACGGCACCCTCCCAGGTTCCGGTCGCTGCATGCAGTGAAACCAGAAAGCGCGCCGCGTAACGCGCGTTCGCCACCGGATCGAAAGCTTCCTGCAACGTCGAGAATGCGTTTTGGTGGTGCCAGAGATTGATCTGGAAGCAGCCGACATCGATTGAACGAACGCCCGCGCGCTGCTGGACGGCGACGTGGTCGATGGCCGCCGACTGTGTCGCAAAAAACCGCGAGTCCCCGGCGGCGTTTGTGGAGAATGGCCACGGGGAAACTTTGCCCCATTCAGTGTCCCAGCGGCCACTCTCCTGCTGTCCGATTGCCAGCAGCAATCCTGGGGGCAACCCCTGCTCTTCCTCCGCGAGCGCCGCCGCGGCACGGCAGGCCGCCATACCGTCCGCTCCCACGGTAGCCGGACCTTGGGTTCCGACGCCTAGGCCGCCAGCATATGCGGCAGATGACAACACCGAGCAGACCAGGCCGGCAACCAGATCTCTCCGAACAGCAGACAGCGCAACAAAAGAGGACTGAAAGTTCATTGCGAAATACGTAAGGCCGCAAGCTGCTGTCCAATGACGCTGAACGTTGCCTGAAGCTGCGCTGACGTAACGTCTAGGAAATAGTGTTGAGGGGAGCTAGCGCACCCTTGGAAAAGGGCCTGCGTGTCGGCTGACACGTTACCGTTGTGGTTAAACAGAATCGTATAAATAATGATGCCCTTGTCTTTAATAAGCCTGCACATCTGGCTCATTTTGTTATCGATATTTGCGGTGGCGCTGGCCTGATTATTCTGATTGGCCGGAAGACGCATGTTATTATCGAGTATCCTGCCATAGGCTGTGAAGTCCGTATCGCCGTCGTTCTTCCACTTCGTGGCCACGTTTGTTCCGTTAACGCTGACCGAGGTCGGCCCGGCGCCCGGCGCCCCGCCGGGATAATCATACCATTCGTTGTTGCCATCAGTCATCAGGACGATAACCTTCCGCATATACTGGGTATTGTAGTCCAGCGGCAGTTTTGCGTCTCCCCAACCCGCCGCGCCACGCCATCTTGGGCTGAGTGTCCACCATCCGGCCTGAAGACCCAGGTTGATAAACGTTCCGCCACGAAAATTGGCGACCATCTGATTGACGACCGATAGCACGGTGGTGCGGCTCGCGGTTTCTGGCTGAACGGCCAGTGCCGTCCCCGTTGACGTCTGGGAGCACCCAAGATTTCGGACCTACCGCGATGTTTTGCGGAAGGGTGGATTGGCGGCTCTCGGTGATATTGGTCGGCGACCAGTCGTCGTCTCCGAATGACACGACCGTCTTGTTCACGGTTACGGTGTATTTATTCAATGTCGACGGAAAAAGAAACGGCTTGAACGGTGCATCGCCCGGTGGAACATCGGTGAAGTCATTGGTCAATCCCGTTTGCGGATCCACGCTGTCATAGCGAGCCATGACACAGCCCATCCAGCGCCCATTCATATAGGCACCAGTAACATCACTGCCAGGCTGCAACCATCCCGTATTGTTCGCTCCAATATTTACCTCTGCCGTAAACGGCACTACGGAGATCCACAAATTTGGCACCGTCTCCTGGGTACCGTTGTTGTACAGGATATTTACCAGATCACCCGCGGCGGAAACGACAGACTGGATTGGCCAACCCGCCATGGATCCGGTATTATCCAGTACCAGCGCGAGTTCAAGACCCGTTACCTGACGCGTCGCCTGAGAGACGACCGATACTGGAACCTGGGAAATCCCAACGATATTCATGATTGTGGTGGGGAAAAATCCATCGGCCCTGACGGATACGGTATTAGACGTAACCATCGACACGTCTACGTTTGTGATATTCGTCTGTAGATATCCTAAATTCGAATTGGCCTGCGCACGTTCGAAATTGGCCCAGAACAAATTGGTGGCATTCTGGATATCCGCCGCCGTGTTCGCTTCGGTGTTCGGATACATGTCGCGCGCCGCGATTAAAGCCGCGGCATCGACAGCCTCCCGAAGCCGGGACTGCACCATGACCAGGCGGGTGCCGTCGATCGCCAGACCTATCATTCCGATCAGGACTATAAGGATGACAGCCGTAAGCGCGGCAGTAGCTGCTCGACGATCCGCCCAGATGCCCGCTATCGCGGAGTTTGAAGCTGTCCCAGTCTTGGTTCGAACACTGCATAAGCGTACAAGGACGTGGCCCCCGGGCCGCCCATGAGTGCCACGCTGAAGAGCCATGGTGAAATTCCTGTATAGAGTTCTGTCGTGATGATGCTGTGTCCACTCGGAATGCTGTATCCCGGCGGCAATTTTACCGTGCTGCCTGGAACCCCAAATAGACTGGGAAAAGCTGCGGACGCTCCGCTTCGTTGTTGCCAAACCATGGTTGTTCTGGTGCCGTCGTTGGTGATCCCGCTGATTATCGTTGCACCTTTCTGGCCACATACCGCCAATGGGCTGGCGTCCGTATAGGCCATTGCAAAGTAATTCAGGGAGGTGGAATTTCCTGAGCAATAGGAAGCCGGGAACGCGCTCAAGGACAGGTTTGGCGCCGAAGATACATTGTTGCCAATCAACTGCGCCGCGCTGTCGAGATTGAATTTATTAATTAGCCAAATTGTAACGTCTGCTCCGCCAAGCAGCAACAAGACGAAGATCGGCAGGACAACCGCGAACTCCAGTGCAGCGACCGCACGCCGGCCATCAGTTCGCCGGGAACGCTTCATTTTGTATCACCATCGTTAGCGTGTGCTGGATCCCGGACCACCCCGTCGCGGTCGCTGCTGGATAGGCCGAACCAGGAAACATCCATCGCTGAAAATAGACCACCTGATACTGGACGACGTCGCCGGGGCCACCAGCACCAACGGCCCCCTGACCGGCCGCACCGACGGCGCTGAATGCCGGATAGCTTGTCAGGCTAACGGACAAATACGACGAATCAATCAAACCAAGGCCGTACTCAGCGATAATCAGCGGGATCGCCGCCTCCCGCGAGGCAGGCGGACTGGCAGCCATGTTAGGGGGAAAAGCCGCACCAGTGCTTCCAAAACGCGTTGCTTCTCGTAGGCCGTACTGAAGAACGACCCTCGTAAAGAGCTGAACAGAGCTTTCTACCGTGAAAACTACCAGCAACAGAATTATCGGAATAAGGAGCACGAACTCCGTGGTGGTATTGCCGGACGTACCACGTGCGAACTTGGCGACCAGCCTCGATTTCAGTCGCATTCCGTCATCCGTTCATCATGTGGTAAACCTGCACGCCCGCAGGACCAAGCACGACAATGATTACGCAGGGCAGAAAGAACCCGATCATTGGTAAAGTAAGTAGAACAGGCAGCCGGGCCGCACGCTCCTCGAAACGCATCAACATCGTGTGGCGCATTTCGCTTGAAAGAGTCCGCAAAGCCTGAGTTAGAGGCGTGCCGTACTGCAGTGTTTGGGCCAAAGTGCCGCCCAAGGTGACCAGCGAATCAAGCCCGGTCCTTGTGCCAATATTCACCAGAGCCGTCCGCCGGTCAGGCAGGATCTTCATTTCATTCGCCGTCAGCGAAAGTTCGTTCGCGGTCGGCGGATCGCTTTCGCGAAACTCCATGGCTACCCGGTCCAGCGCGGTCTCCAACGGCAGGCCCGCATCCGCGCAAATCACCAGCAGATCGAGCGCATCGGGAAGCCCGCGCTCGACTTCCGCCAGATATCGCTTGCGCAGCCGAGAGATCACTAGGTCGGGCAACGTCATGCCCAGGCTCGCGCCGGCTGCCGCAGCAATTAAACGCACTGCACTCCCGACCCCCAGATTGCCCGCAAGAAGCCAGAAGATGACCGGCAGTCCAATCATCAGTGCGACCTTGTTGCCAACCACGAGCGGCAGGGCCGTTGCTGTGCGGTGACCGGCGGCGGCCAGAGTCAGCTCCAGATCCGCAATAGACTTGCGCGACATCAAGCCGCTTTGGATAATCAGCGCGCCGAACCGGCTGAGCGCGCTCAGTGCATCCTCAATTCTGTTAACCCGGGGCGTTGCACTGGCACGACCGCGGCCTTGCGCGAGGCGTATCCGTTGCTTGACCTGATCTTCACGCTTGGTCATTTCCATCAGCAGGAAGGCAACAACCACGATGATCACCAGAACAGCGGCAATGAGCCGCCAAAGCATAAGGTTGGTCATGTCAAGCTCCGGCAAATCATCTGTCGTATTGTAAACAGTCCAAGCCCCAGGCAAGCCAACGCAGCCAGCAGAAATCGCTTTCCCATTGGATCGAGGACGAGCAGGCTGATGTAATCGGGCCTGATCAAGAGCAGGACACCCGCAACAAGGAAGGGAAGAACAGTCAAGACAATAGCGGTGGCACGCCCCTCCGATGTCAGTGCCTTGCCCCGCTCACGCAGTGCCATCCTCTTGCGGATCACATCGGCAAGCTTCTCCAGCGTTTCCGTAAGGTTTCCACCGGTCTGTGCCTGCAAAGACAGGGCTACGGCCACGAATCGGTATTCGCGAAGTCCGGTCCGCGCCGCCATCTTCCAAAGGGCGTCATCCATCGTCCGGCCAACGGACATCTCTCCCGAGAGAATGCTGAATTCCTTGGCGGTAAGGGGAGGAGATTCACGAGCCACAACCAGGAACGCCTCGGTGACCGGAATACCCGCCCGAACCGTGCGGACAATCATACTGAGTGCGTCGGGCATCTGACGCATAAGTGTGTCACGATACTTTCGCATCGCTCTGGTAAAGAACCAACGTGACGCGAAGAACCAGCCGACCGGCCACGCGAACCAGCCTAACGGGCCGACCATGAACAAGACAAATCTCGCGAACACGAATCCAACACCGATCATTCCCGTAAGCACGACCCACCACGGAACCGGATAGAGATCAGGCCGATCCAACTCCAGCCCGATCATTTGGCCGACCCGTTCGCCAAATCTTGCGTTCGCCTTAATGCCCTTCAGTCGTAACGATCTTGTTGAGGTTGAGGCGACAGACGGCGCATAGGGTCTGGCGACGGCCTTGGTCCGTTGTGCCAGTGCCCGGCTGCGGGAATCCAATGCCAGCAGCCACACACCCGCTACCGCCAGCAGAAAAAAGGCAGAGGAGCCAAGCAGGATCATGGTCGGGATCTGGCCCATCATTGCCGATCCGCCTCCTCCAGCGCCGAAAGCCAAACCCGGTCCACTCCAAAGTAAGCCAGTCGCTGAAGACACGCCGGCCGCATCCGCGATACTCGGTAGCGTCCCCGAATTTCTCCCGCCGCACCTTCTGTCTCGAATTGGTCCTGGAACACGTCGTTCATTGTGACGACGTCGCCCTCGAGACCCATTACCTCGGTGATCTGGGTAACCCGGCGAACGCCATCGCGCATGCGTTCAACCTGCACGATCAGATCGACCGCACTGACTACCTGGGTCCGGATGGCCTTCAGCGGCAGGTTGGGCTGGCCCATCTGCACCATGTTCTCGATTCGGGTCATGGCATCGCGAGTGGTATTGGCATGAATCGTGCTCAAGCTGCCGTCATGACCAGTATTCATGGCCTGCAGCATGTCGAATGCCTCGGACCCGCGAACCTCACCGATAATGATCCGGTCGGGGCGCATTCGAAGAGCGTTTCTTACCAGATCCCTCGCCGTGACCTCTCCGCGGCCTTCGAGGTTAGCGGGGCGCGTCTCCAGCCGCACCACATGCGGCTGCTGCAGTTGCAGTTCCGCTGCGTCCTCAACGGTGATAATTCGTTCATCGCGTCCGATCATCCGCGACATGGCGTTCATCAGCGTTGTCTTGCCCGATCCCGTTCCGCCAGAGATAATCACGTTCAATCGGGCCTGCGACGCGGCTTCCAATACCCGGGCCATGGGCTGCGTAATGGAACCGTTAGCCTTAAGGACAGAGAGATCGATTACTTTCCGCGCGAATTTACGAATGGACATGCATGGACCGTTCAACGCGAGCGGCGGAAAGATGATGTTTACCCGCGACCCATCCGCCAGCCGGGCGTCGACCATCGGACTGGACTCGTCGATCCGCCTGCCCACCGCCGCCGCTACCCGCTGGGCGATGTTGGCAACATGGGCCACATCGCGAAATCGAACGCCCGATAACGTGACCTTGCCGCGCTGTTCAACGAACACACGATCGGGTCCATTCACCATGATGTCGGTTATTGTGTCATCTTCCAGAAGAGGCTCCAGCGGTCCCAGTCCCAGCATGTCATCGACAAGCTCGGCAGCGAGTTGCCGCTGCTCCCGGCCATTGAGCTGGATCCGCATCTCGTCGGCGATCTCCGCCAACAGGCGTTCCACCTCCGCGGCAAGCTTCTCTGTCCCCAGGCCGGACACCGTCGCAGGATCGAGGCGCGACAGGAAGATGGTTCGCAACTGCCCAACCGGATCGATTGACGGCCCCTGCCTGGCAGCGAGCACCGGCATGGCGGCCGACGGCCGGACGACATTGGTTGCTTCCGAGCCGCGCCGACCAAATGTCGTGGGAGCCATCATCTGCGTAGCAGACGGGAAATGACACCGCGTGCCACGGGCGCGTCTGGCATGCTCGCCGCCACCGTGATCTCACGTGACAGCTGTTCCATTGCACCTCGTAACGGCCCCCGCCAGTTCCGCACGGCCGGTTTGCCGATAGTTGCGGCTGTCGCAAGTAGCTTGGCGGCATGCGGTATTATCACCTCGGGGGTCTGCCCAAGGGCGTCGAGGACCTGCTTTTTTGTCAGCATCCCCGTGTAACCGACATGGTTCAATACGACGATCGGGGGCCTGGATTGAGCCGCCCCGGACGGCAACGCAATGAATCGCAGGGCGTCGCGGATCGACGCCAACGAGCCGTCCATCACCAGGACACGCTGATGGGCCGCATCAAGAAATACGCGATTGAAGGGCGTAATATAGCGAGGCACGTCCACAACAATAAAATGATAATGTTTTCGCAACATATCTAAAAGCTGTGCGGCCGCTTCAGGACGAAAGGTCGGCGTGTGATCGAGGTTCTCCTCGCCGGATAGGACATCCAGTCGATCGCTGACGCTACGTGCGCCACGCTGCAGGAAAACCTCATCCACGCGGTTCGGCGACTCCAGGGCGATGCGAAGTGCGTCACTGAGACTCCGCGGAAAGCATCAGCGCGGCCGTTCCACCGTTAAGGTCGGCATCCAGCAGCAGCGTGTGCCTGCGTGTCGCCTCGCCAAGGTGGCTCGCCAGGTTCGTGGCGATCGTGGTCGCGCCGACTCCGCCTCTGACGCCGGTCACCGTAATGATCCGCCCGGCGCGGATCTGAAAATCAATTGGATCTTGTCCGACGATCACAGGCCGGAAGTGGCGGGCAACGGTTTCGCGGTTGAGTGGTTTCGGCAGGTAGTCCAGAACGCCGAGGGTCCGCGTGGCCTGGCGGTAGAACTCCATGTCTTGCGTATCGCCGATCACCAGGACTCGAACGCCCGGTTCGACAAACTGTGCGAGGTCATCAAGCACGCGCAGCGGATCAGCCTCTCCGGAAACATCCAGAATAAGCACGCTTGGCGCGGCATCACGCTGCAAAGCTCGCCGGGTCGTTTCAAGGTCCGCCCGGCGGATTGCCGTCTCGTCCTGCTGCAGATCGCCCAACGCCTCCCTCAACAGCGACTCCGTTGCCTTGTCACGGACGAACGCCTTGAATGCGGATCGATCCGCACGGCCGGTTTCCTGCTGCCTGGGCGCCGCGCCGGCCGCAAGATCGTCAATCACGTTCATTGGGCACCTCCGGAACCGGAACTACCGGAATTTACCGTGGTGATTTCCGCCACGCCCGAGGCCGGCAGGGCACGAACCTTGCCCGCTCGCAGACGGTCGATAGCAGTGACCGCGGTCTCCCCTATGGCAGTGCCATCACCATGTCCGCGCTGCAAATCAGCTGGGTTGGCGACCATGGCCTGCAGATTCGTATCGTTGTTGTGCTCTATCGTCCACGTTCCTGCCCTGGCGAACGGGTCGCCCACGGCGCCGGCGCAACCTGACAGGGAACATGCTGCGATCAGGATCAGTAATGGTTGTCGCATAATGGCCTCCTTAGTTCAGTATGAAACCAGCATCGCCAGAGAGGTGAGCCGAGATGACATCCGGACTGGTACCCAGGGCGCGTTGACGGCGAAGACCCACACGTTCGAAGTCATCGGGTGGCACGTAATCGTCGGTTGGGGTCCGCAACTGACGCGGATCGTCCACGGGACGAACGATGTATGGCGTTACCAGGATGACTAGTTCCAGAGTCGCTACGTGTCATGTTATTTGATCCGAATAACGAACCGATGATTGGTGCCTCGCCCGCGTAAGGCAGGCCGCTGTTTCCAACGGTATTCTGGCTCTGTAACAAACCGGCGATCGCGAAGCTCTGCCCGCTGCCAAGCTCCACACTGGTTTCCGCGCGTCGAACAGTCAGTGCTGGAATCTGAATAGTGCTGTTGCCCGCACCAAGTTGGACGGCTCCTTGGGTAGTGAGTTGGCTGACTTCAGGTCTCACGCGGAGGCTGATATGATCAGAACCCAGGACCGTCGGCACGAAAGCGAGGGAGATCCCGTACTGCTTGTACTCGACCGTGATCGTGTTGTTCTGCTGGCTGACTGGAATGGGGTATTCGCCGCCGGACAGGAAGCTGGCCGTCTCGCCACTCATTGCGGTCAGGTTTGGTTCGGCGAGGATGGTGGCCAGGTTATCTTGGGCCAGAAGGTCCAGGACGGCGTTAATGCTGAGAGATCCGCTGTTATACCCAGCTATCAACTGATTGGCTGGGCTGGCCGGCGAGTTGAACGGGTCGGCGATGCCGAAGCCACCGGCGGGCGTAATCGCACCCAGGATCCCGTAGCGGCCGATCGTGCCGAGTGCCGCCCAGTTGATACCGAAGCGCCGAGTAACCGAGCGGGAGATTTCCGCAATGCGCACTCGCAAATTTACCTGCACGCTGGAAGCGATCGTCAGGCGGTTGTCCAGCACCTGCTTGTCAGGTAGGAAACTTTTGGCGATGCTTCCGGCTCGTTCTGCCTCGGCGGCCGTCCGGACCTGTCCGGTCAGCGTCAAGCCGGTTGTTGATGTCTGGATCGATACCTCGTTACGCGGAAGCGCCTGACGCAGGGCGGCGGTTGCCTCGCTCGCGCCGTAAGCCGACGGCTTTACCGTGACGTCATAGCGTCCCACCACCCCACCGATCTGGTCCAGGGCGGCTATTGTCGTGTGCCCCGGCCCGACACCAAAGACAAATACACTCGTCGGGCTGGCGGGTCTGACCTCGGCGACTTTCGGATCCGCGGCGAAAAGATTGGTGATCGCTCTTGATGTCTGAATGATGCGTCCCGAACCCATGTCGATAACAATGGAATTGGCGGCAGAAGACTGCGACCGCGCTCCCCCTATCTGGTCTGGAGGGTGCGTCTGGCCGAAGGAATGCGCGGACGTCAGTACCAAGCCGCACATCATCAGGGGAATTATGGGACGCATTAGTAATGATACTCCGTAGGACTGGCCTGAGGTCCAGTGAAAAGGCGGATGGTCATGTCGGCGTTGTGCTGCGACGAGGTGAACGCGCCCGAGGCGTCGCTGCTCCACACCAGCCTGCTGCCGGTAGATCCAGTCGGCCGCTGATCGGTATTACCCTCTTTATCGGTTGACTGTGGCGGCTCCGAAGCCGAGCGAATAACCAGGGCCAGGTGTCCCAGCGTCGTGGCAACAGCGACCTTCTCCGCCTGTTGAGCCGAGACCTCAATCGTTACGGTGCGTGAGGTAGCGTTGTTGGCCGCTATCGAGCTGTTCGGCGCGACGCCCGCCGTCATATGCTGATCGACTGCAATGACGCGGACGTCCTGCAACAACGTTTCTGAAACCACACGACGAGAAATGGGGGTGTTCGCGTCATCCATCTTCTGCGTGAGCAAGACATCGACGCGGTCCCCAGGCCAGATCAGGCCGGCGGTGCCGCTGACCGCATCGACGCCGATAGTCGCCGCCCGAGTGCCGGGAGAAAGAACGGCGGCCAGAAAACCCCTCTCTCCGGGTCGGACCACGTCGTCATGCATGATCGCCTGCCCAGGCTCTATCTGGTGCCGGACCATGGCGCCCTGAATGGCTGCGCGTGTGTCCAGGCTATCGATCCAGACACCCGCTGGTACTTCGCCAGGAAGGACCGGCTTGGAGATCACGTCGTCGGGCAGCAGCAGCGTGCCGCCGCGCACCATGCGCGAGGCGACAAGTATTGGCGTCCTCTGGATCACCACCGGCGCCGAGGCGGCCTCCACGCCCGCTGGATGCGATCCAAGTGCGATGAACATGGTCGTGCCGATGCCGGCGAGACCAAGGCCGATTAGCAAAAACAGGGCGATGCGTATTGCCATTTTGTGCCTAGCTTAGGAAAAGGGTGAAGAGACAACCCGCGGCGATTGCTGTGGCATAGGGCAACGGACCGCGCTTATGGACGCGCCAGACCTCGGCCTTCAATATCCGCGACACCAGTCCCGTGCGCGGACCGGCCGCTGGACGACGCACCACCAGGAAAAGTCCCAGATACAGTAATGCCAAGGCTCCGCCAGCCAACGCTATGGCAAAGAGAAACAGTCCTACCGAACCAGGCGATACCGCGACGCTTCCCGCGCCCAGCAATTTGGCGTCTGCCCCGCCCAGCCAACCGAAGTGCCACATCAATGCTGACGCAACGAAGATCAAGGCTCCAAGTCCCAGGGAAATTGAAAGATCTTTAGCAATCAATTGAGAAATGATGCCGAGGGTCAGGATAATCACCGAAACCCAGTTTGGAACCATTCTCGCTGCGATATCTCGTAATGCCGCGAAGAGAAACAGAACCGCGACGGCGCCGTTGATCAGGGTCACAACATTCATTGCCATTGAACGAACCTGTTCATTTGTACAGATGAAGGCCACGGCGGCCCATCGCTCGCGGCGGCTCTCTGCGCGGTGCAGCTTGTTGCCTCGGCGGTTCTCATGCTCTCTGTACTACTATACGCCCATCCCAATTTGCTTCTGCCGCCTGACACTGCCGGTAGTCATGAGGTGGCTCAGCCAACCCGAGGAGCCATTGAACCGGAAACCAGCGAGTGGGTGGCCTTACGCCACTGGCCTTGCAACCAGAACGTGCAGACACTACTGCCAATGCAGACAAGACTGCGGTTGGGGCGCCGGATCTACAATCTTCAGGCGCCCCAAGAACACAATTCAGGTGTTCCAGCCGCCAACGGCTGTGGACATGTTGCTGAAGTAAGTCTTCAGCGACGTCCCGAACAGCGTCGCGCCGGCGATAACGGCGATGGCGATAAACGAGCAGAGCAGAGCATACTCCAGCGCGCCCGCTGCACTGCGGTCGTTCTTGAACGCAATAGTCGCGGCCTTGAGGATATCGAGCATTGGAAAACTCCTTTGTTACGGCAACAGATGACTCCCCGATCGGGCAAGACTGCGCGCAGCAGTCAGCGAGCGGTGATAAATGTCATAAGACGGAACAACTCCGAAGTCGAATTGAAATCGTTCCGATACCATATGATTTCGCATGTGTCTAAATCTCGCGCTATCTGGCGGCTGACCGAGCGGAGCATCTTATTTTTAGCGGCGGACCTCTTGCTTGCTGCGATTTCCTATACTTGAAATCCGCGTCATATCTTCAACTGTGTCTCAAATAACACGCAATACCTGCCTACTTTCTCTGTTGTCGCATTGGCCGTGCCGCTTTCTACATCTCGGCGTTATTGCTCAATGTAGAAAAAACCGCGGTAGTTATAGTTTTTGACGCAGGAGAAAGCCGTGTTGTTGTCGGAATTTAGACAAAGAATGGCTTGGCTAAGCTAGAGAATCCCCTTTTGTAATAGCCTCCATCTTAAAAGATGCTGTCGTGTCCCCAGTGGCTTACGAAGATTTCGCGGCACCGTGGCTTTTGCGCCCTCAGGATCAGGCACCTTGGTTTCAGGTGATCCCATCGCTCGGAATGGCTTGGTGAATAGATCTGTATCAGAGATTCCTTGACCGTTATGATAGTTTTAGTATCCATACCTATAAAGTCACCCGATTCGGGCATGGGTCCATGACGGTACGACAGAAAGGCAGCTATGACCATTCACTTCGGGAGTGGCAGAGGGTTTACCCCTGCGCTGACGCTGATTGCTTTCATTGCCGTCAACGGCTGCTCTTCCACGCACTCAAATACAGAGGCTGACAGCGCGATACGCACGAAGCTCGCGCAATTGAGCGAACCACCGGGGAATTCAGGCGAACAACTAGCAAGCCTCGGGCTTGCTGCATCGCAGTCTCCGGACAATTCCGCTATCCAGATACGTTATGCCGCCGCACTGGCCAATGCCGGGCGCAATCTCCAGGCACTACAGGTCGCCAACCAGGTTTATGACCGCGATAAGGGGCCCACGAGTTTAGGGCTTCTCGTCGGACGGCTGCACATTCGACTGGAGGAGAGTGAAGCCGCGGCTGCTACCTATCGTCAGGTTCTTGGAAAGGAACCGGAGAATATTGAAGCCCTGAACGGGCTTGGAATTGCCGAAGTAATGCAAGGAACGCTGGCGGCGGCGGAGACCGCGCTGCGGCACGCTGTCGCCGACGCTCCCGCCGACGCTTTCTCGCGCAACAACCTGGCGCTTGCCCTGGCCCTGGAGCGAAAAACCGATGAAGCGATCCCAACACTGCAAGCGCTTCTTCGTGAGGACAGCAGTTCGCGCAGAGTGCGTGCCAATCTCGCGCTGGCCTACACGCTATCCGGAGACCGAGAAAAAGCTGCTGCCACCCTGTTGCCGATCATGAATTCGGCGGAGGCTCAAAAGGCCGTTGACGGGTATTCGCGAATAGGCGTGACGGGACAAACATCCGTACAACAATCGGCAGCAGACGGACCCCCCGTAAATTTGCTGGCCGCTTCGGACGGGCATCCCGCGCCTGTAAGATAAACGCAAATCTCTTAACACCGGTCGCCCCGCGTTAGCCGGTGTGGCGCGGGGATGGGCCCGCGGCGGCGCGCGGAAGGCACCCAAGGAGTTCATCGTGAGTTCCCGCGACGTCACGGAAGGCCGTGTAGTATCATTATCGGCACGCTACGCGGCCTGGACAGCGTTTCAGCACAGGACAATCCTGCTCTGCATGGCAGTCTTCAGTTTCAGCGCCATCTTCCTGATCAGTTATCTCAGGATAATTTTCGATCAATACTCCGCTCAGACGCCCGGCCATCCAGCGTCGTATGTCGACTTCTTTGCTCTATGGTCATATGCCAAGATCGCCAGCACAAATGGCGCCACTGAACTATATGATGCCGCGACACTCCATGCGCGACAGGTCGGCTTGGGAATGGAGCCGGCCTATGAAAAGCCCTTTCCCTACCCTCCTATGTTCCTATTCCTGCTTTGGCCACTCAATTTCCTGCCCTACGACCTGGGTTACCTGACCTGGACAGCGGGCACGCTCACGGTTCTCATATGGGTTCTTTACTCTTATTGCTCCCGGTCAGTGTTGTGCGCGGTTGGCGTTCTGCTTGCTCCCGCTACCGCGGCAAGTATATTCGCGGGACAGAGCGGGTTTCTCGCCGCGTCCCTGCTGACGGCTGGACTTCAACTCGCAAAAAGACAACCGATCCTCGCGGGCTTGCTGATTGGTCTGCTCTGCTACAAGCCCCAACTGGGCCTACTGGTACCGGTGGCGCTGGCATCGGCGGGGCTCTGGCGGACCTTTGGCGCAGCCTGCCTGACCGTGCTGGGGATGGCCGTCACTGCCACCGTTCTCTTTGGTTGGAAGATCTGGCAGGCCTGGATCGACATGCTGCCCGCTTACTCCTACTGGTTTGACCATGGCCCGGTGATGCCTACCCTTATGCCGACGGTAAGCGGGAACCTTCGGATGATGGGATGCTCGCTGTTCATCGCGAATGCTGGCCAGGCGCTAACCACCTTCGTCGTGATGGTTCTTGTCTGGCTTTGCTACAAGCATGGCCCCGGAAGACTCGCCACCGCGGCACTCCTGGCAGGCACCTTCCTGGCGACGCCGCACGCGCTGTTCTATGATCTACCTATTGTCACGGCGGCGATGGCACTATTCATTTCGGAGCGTTTAGAGACCGGCGCTACGTTCAGCAGCTATGAGGTCATGGCCCTGGTGCTGACAATGATGTTGCCCGCGTTCATGCTGACCAACATTTTCCATATTCCTGTCACGGTTATCCCGCTGATTCTGCTTTTCGTTGCGATTGTCCGGCGGAACGAGGCCGGATCGGGCGAGCCGGGCGGATCATCACCGATCACCCAAGCCGCCTGAACGGCGAGGCGGGTCGAAGCCCTGGAGGACCGCCAGGCGATCAGGTCCGCCTACATCAACGAATAGACCGCATATCCCAACAACGCCCACAACGGCAAAGAGAGCAACAGGGCAATGGCAATCCCCCGGACCGCGGAGCTCCGATCTTCGTCGCGCTCCGCAAGAATTTCTGAGATCAGTTGAGAGGGCGGTACGGAGGGCATCTTGCGCGGGGGCGCATACGGCGCCTTATGATCAGCCGCCAGTTTCTTTGGTGCCTCGGCATACCGTACCGACATCATTCACCTTTCGTCCGCGGGGCCGCTGCAACCCAACGATATTGCTAAACCAACACTGGTGCTATATCATACCAAACAGGACGCGAACGCAAGGGTTCGGTGTCGCCTTGCCAGGTCGAACAAGCGACGATACCGCCGCCAGGTGCTACCCCGCCGAAACCGGACGCGCACCAGTGCGGGAAACGCTGATTAGCGCGCCAACAGCCGCGAAGCCGACCGCCACATAGAGGCAAGTTCCAGACCCCTGCCCACCGCGCAATCCGAAAATCAGAGCGACGACGGCGGATCCCAGCGACCATCCGACCGTTCGGGCCACCGCAACCATGCCACTTGCGGCACCGCTACGTTCGGCTGGCCCGGCAGTCATCAGCGTAATGTTGTTTGGCGTCTGATAGAAGCCGAAGCCAATGCCGCAGATGCCCATGCGCCACGCCACATCCCAATCAGCCGGCACTTCCTTCATTGTGGCAAGTAGCAGCAGGCCGATAGCCAGGACCGAGAGCCCCAGACTGCCAAGCACCGCCGCCGGATAGCGCACGGACAACTTGCCAGCCAACGGCGCTGCGACGACCACAGCCAGGGGCCAGGGCGTCACCAACAAACCAGTGGCCACGGCACTGCGATGCATCACCACCTGGAACAGGAAAGGCAGCGACAGATAGGCCAATATCTGGGCCGCGTAAGAGCAGATCGATGTCCCCATCGACAGCGCGAACAGGCGCAGGCGCAAAAGATCCAGCGGCAGCAACGGCGATGACCGGTGCGACTGCTGCCAGACCAGCAACACACCAAACATAACGCCGGCGACCAATTCCGCGCCGGCCACCCCAGGCGCCGCCCCACCCAGCCCATCCACCCCGACGACCAGCAGCCCAAAGCTCGCGGCGTTCAACAGTGCCCCGAGCCAATCGAACGCCCGATAGCGCCGCTGCGACGCCGGCGCGACGGCCATGAACAGCGGGACGGCCAGCAGCCCGAGCGGCACGTTCACCAGGAACAGCCAAGGCCAGCGGGCTACGGATAGCGTCAGCGCCGCCAAAGTGGGGCCAAGCGCGGCGGAGAGCGCTACCGCCAAAGCGATCGCCGCGAAGCCACGACCTAATTGGGCTCGCGGGTAAACGGCCCGCACAAGCGCGCCGCCGAGTGCCGCCATACAAGCGCCCCCAATACCCTGAAGCAACCGCGATGCCACCAGGATCGGCAGACTGGGCGACAAGGCGCATGCAAGCGAGGCAACGGTGAACAACGCCATGCCCCATCCGTAGACCCGCTTCAGTCCCCACGATTCGCCCAGCGTTGCTGCCGGCAACAGACAGACCGTGACCGCGAGTTGGTAGCTGTTCACGACCCAGATCGTGGCGGCATCTGTTGCGACCAGATCGCGGGCGATAGTCGGCAACGCAATGTTAGCGATCGCGCTGTCCAGGCCCGCGAGGACTACGCCCAGCAACGCGCACGTCATCACCCAGCGGCGCCGGCCCGCCGGCAAACCCTGTGTCTCATCCATAACTGCGTTCCACTAAAGCTTGTGACCCGGCATTCGGGGCTCGGTCAGGGAAGCGGCAGCGGCCGCACCGAGGCGACCGCGGCAACTCAGGCCTTCTTCACGTTCCAAAAAATCGGAAAGCCGTTCAAGATGTCGGTCAGCGATTTCCGGAAGGCAAACGGCTGCATCCAGGCGCCGGTCGGGATATAGGGAACATCCTGCCAGGCCTGCAACTGCAACTCCTTGGTCAGCCGCTTCTGCTCATCGACGTTCGATGCATCCAGGAATTCGCCGCGCAGAGCCTCGATCCTCTCTGAGGCCGGCCAGCCGAAAGGACCCGCGCGGCCCATTCCGCGGACATAGGACTGCGTCGCCGGAGTGATCGCGATGACGCCGGGGATGTAGTTGCACCACACGCTCCAGCCGCCCTTGTCCAGTCCCTCGCGATTGGCGAGCCGTGGCAATACTGTACCCCAGTCCAGAGCCTGGTAATCGAGGTTGATCCCCACGCGCCGGAACATGTCGGCCGCGATCTGGCTCATGGCATTCAGCGCCGGCAGGTCCGTGGGAACCACGAACACCACCTTCTCGCCCTTGTAGCCGGCCGCCTGCAGGTCGCGCTTGACCTTGTCCAGGTCGCGCTTGCCCGTCATGACCTCGATCCCGGCCTCCGTCGCGAACGGGCTGGCGGGCAGGAAGAAACCGCAGCGGTCGTTCCATAGCGAGCGATCTTCGCCCATTACCGCCGTCATGTACTCGGTCTGATCGACACCGGCCAGGAAGGCGCGTCGGATAGCCGGGTTGTCGAACGGCGGCACCAGGCAGTTGAACCGGATCATGCCCATCAGGCCGCCTTTTTCCTTCGCCTCCACCGCGATGTCGCGATTCGCGCGCAGTAATGGCAGCAGATCCGGGATCGGCTGCTCCCACCAGTCGATCTCGCCTTGTTGCAGCGCGCTGGCGGCGGTGGAGGCGTCCGGGATGGTGTGCCACTCGACGCGGTCGACATGGACCACCTTAGGGCCCGCGGCGAAGCTGGCGGTTCCCGAAGAACGAGGGACGTAGCCGGTGAACTTCTCGTAAACGGCTCGCGCCCCGGCGAGCCGCTCGCCCGCGATGAACCGGAACGGGCCGCTGCCGACCATCTCCGTGACCTGCACGTTCACCGGCTGCTTGGCGAAACGCTCCGGCATCACCGGGCAGAAGCTGGACGGCTTCGCCAGCGCGGCCGGCAGCAGCGGGAAAGGCTTCTTCAGCCTGAACACGAAGACCTTGTCCGATGTGGCGGTCAGTTCGTCGGTCACCGCCATCAGGTTTTGCCCGAATGCGTCGATCTTGCCCCAGCGCTGGATGCTGGCGACCGCGTCGGCCGCGCGCACTTTTTCCCCATCGTGGAACATCAGTCCGTCGCGCAGCGTTATCGTCCACCTCCTGCCATCGTCGTCGACGACGTGGCCATCCACCATCTGCGGCTGTGGATTGAAGCTTTCGTCAAGCCCGTATAGCTGGTCATAGACCATCATGCCGTGATTGCGCGTCACCAGGCCGGTGGTGAACACTGGATCGAGCAGCGCGAGATCGGCCTGCGGCGTAAACTTGATGGTCTTGACCGCCTCGGCTGCTCGAACGGAAGGCGAGGCGAGCGTGGCGGCGGTGGCCGCAATAAACTGACGACGTCTCATGCGCGGAAATTCCTATCTTTATAGTCTAGGTCGATAAGGGCAGTCGGGCGACGGCCGCAAATCCCGCCTCCGCGGCATGCAAGGCCGAATTCCACGTCAATGTCGGTATGGGCGGCGCACAGGAACATGTTGTGCCGCGGGTGAAAATAGACGCCCCGCGCCAGCGCGGCATTGCAGAATGTTTCCGCTCGGACGAACTCCGGATCCTCGTTGAACAGCACCATCGGCATCTGAACCGGACCCGTCTGCCGCAGCTTCAACCCATGCCGCGCCGCACCGGCCGCCAGGCCATCACGCAGCTTCTGGCCGAGACGCTCCATCGCCGGGATGGCTTCGCCGCGGCGCAGGACACGCAAGGTAGCGACCCCAGCAGCCATGGCGACCGAGGAACACCAGAATGAGCCGGTGGAGAAAACCTGTGTCGCTGCCTCTCGCCAGCGATCCCCACCAGTGACCGCGGCCAAGGCATAGCCGTTGGCGATCGCCTTGCTCCAGGCCGCCAGGTCGGGGCGAACGCCTACAATCTCCCACGAGCCGCCGAGGTGCAGGCGGAAACCAGCCCGTACGTCGTCCAGGATCAGCGCCGCCTCGCTTGCGTCGCAGGCGGCGCGAACAGCCTGGGCGAATGCCACCGTCGGCATCTCCTGATCGCGGCCGAGGTCGTGGCGGAACGCGCTGACCAGGATGCCCGCGAAATCGCCTTCCGCCTGGTCAATTGCGTTCCGCAGGCTGCCAATGTCGTTGTAATCGTAGTGGATCAGATGCGCGCGGTCCTCAGCCGAAACGCCGGCGAGCGACGGCGAGCACCACGGGACGGCGCCGTGATAGGCTCCCCGCGCGACCAGAATCTTGCGCTTGCCCGTCCCGGCACGGGCGATGGTGACGGCGACCGTGGTGGCATCGGTCCCGTTCTTCTGGAACTGGACCCAGTCCGCGTGCGGGATCGTGTCAACCAGAAGTTCAGCCAGTTCGACCATCGCCTCGCCCGGGCCGTTCATGCAGTCGCCATTTTCCTGCTGCCGGCGTACGGCTTCTTCCACCTCGGGCGCATGGTGGCCAAGAATGATCGGCCCCCAACTGCACATGAAGTCGGTATAGGCATTACCATCCACATCCCAGATGCGCGTGCCGTCGGCGCGGGCGAAGAACTGCGGATAGTCGCTGCCCAGCTTCGCCGCATTCTGGTGCCCCCACATCCCGCCCGGGACAACACGCCGCGCGCGCTGCCGAAGCGACGTGTCAATCGAGTTTGGCAGAGTCATCTGCAGCGCTCCCGGTCTCAGAACTCAATCTTCATATCTTCAAGTCACCGAGCGGCCGGGTGCGGGCGGCCAGGACGGGATCGGCGTTGGATCCATGAACCGGCGCAGCACATTGCCGGTGATCCGGCTGACATTGTTCTCGTATCTATTATGCGACAGCGAGCAGACCCAGGCGATCGAGCCGGTCGTGAACACCGCACCGCCGTTCGCTGTCGGGAACAGTGTCATGTCGGCCCGCACATTGGCGTTCTGCTCACCCGTCAGGCCACGATGGGTGGTGCGGAATTCCTCCGGTGACGGCAGCCCGCCATAGCCTATACGGTCAGCCGTCGCGAGCAGCAGCAGCGACGGCGGCGACCCCAGCGTCGCATCAGCGCGGTCGATCTCGAGTCCGGCGGCGCCGTTGCCGCGCAGACCGAAATCGCCGATGGTTTCATCCGCGCCAATCCCCTCGAACACGAAGGCCGCGTGTGGATCGTGACTATCAGGCAGCCGCCGATAGGACGCGGAGCGGTCGAATACCTGCGCGTCAAACCCAACCCCCACCAGCCGCTGCGGTGGCCGTCCATTCGCCCGCCACAAGCCGCTCGGTTCGCCCGTGAAGGACAGGCCGTTCTCACCGGGTTCGCCTTCCCAGGTGCGAGTGCCCTGCATGCCCCGGCGAATCTCCATCGTGTGAGGCCGCGTCGGGTGCCAGCCGATCCGCCAGTAGAACCCATTGCCGCCAAGATACATGTGCCGGCCTCCCGCCTGCTGATAGGCGGCAAAAGCGTTCAACATGCGCTCAGAGAAATATTCAGGATGGGAGACGGTGATCGCGCAGGCGTACGGCGACAGCACCTGCGCGCCGTGGTGATGGATGTCCTCATCGGTGACCACGTCGTAGTCGATGCCTTCGGCTTCGAGCCAATCCAGCAGATGGGTATCGTTGACGTAATTGAACGTGTTTCCGCGCGGCCGCATGTTTAGGATCGGCCGCGCGGCGCTGGTGTAACACCAGCCGCCGCCGTCGCTGTGCGTGTCGTAGGTCGACAGTCCGAGTTCGCGATGCTCCTGCAGGTAGACGTCGTCCAGCGAAAGGATCATCAGCCCCTCAAGCATGCTCTCCGCGTGGCTCTGGTCAAGCCGCAGTGCCTGGTTGGCGTATGCAAGAAAGGTGGCCGTGGCTGCCACTACCGCGACCTTGGCACGCGGCAGGCCAAGCGGCGCACGCAGGAAGAACGGGACGTGGCTCTCGATGGCGACGCCGTCTGGGCGGGTGGCGCTCAGACGCAATGCATAAAAGCCGGATCGCCAATCAGCCGGAATCGTCATGTGCAGGTCCGGCGACCAGCCGCAGTCGAGCATGTCGTCGTCATGAAAATGGATCGCGCCGTACTCCTCTGGCGCTTCCGTCCAGCTCTGCGTTCGGCCCGTCCAGTTCGCGCCGGTCATGGCCCGCATCGGCATCTGGCGGAGCACGCCGTGCAGCCCGTTGGCAGAACGATCATGCACGGTTTCGGTCTGCATGCCGACGGCGAAATCCCACGCCGCCACCAGCAATGGATCGCCGGCGTCCGGGACCACGCGTTCGCACAGCAACCGCAGCGCCTCGGCGGCCAACGGTGCGGCATACAATCGAGGGCGGTCGATCTTGCCATTGAAGTGGGCCGAGGTCCGTCCGGACGGCTCAGCCATGTGCGCAGCCACCGTCAGGGGACATGCACGACTGCCGACCGCGGTGCTGGCGCGCACCGCCGGCACCGCCACCGTTTCCGTCGCATCCGTACGGTCCCGGCCGCCCTGCTTGTCGAGCGAGACCTGCATCACGGAAATCGTCCCGCCTTCCGCATCGTAGACGCCACCGACAAACACCCATTCGCGTTCCAACAGCGGCAGCTTCGTGACGGCTCGAGAGACGGTACCGTTGCCGGCAATCACCAACTCCAGCCGCCCCTCGGCATCCAGTCCGAACCGCCATCCCTCCTGGGTATCATCACGCCAGCGCGCGAGCACCGTTTGCGCCCCGGCCTCCAGCCGCGTCGGCCACAGAAAGCAACCGACTGAAAGTGCTTCCAGCCCCGCCAGCACCGGTGCATCCTGAACCACGGCGCAAGATCCCGGATGAATAGGTTGATGGCGCAGCCTCACCGGCCCATCGGCGACCGCGCCTGGCTCCGTCACTTGCAGCCCTGGCCCATTGGGATCGGGATCGGCCAGGCGAACGCGCACGACGGTGGCCTGAGCGTCTGTCACCGTTGCGCTGGACAGGTGAAACGCAATCTCCTCACCGGGAGAGACGATTAATGGCCATGCATAGCCAAGGACGCTGTTGGTATCGATCATCCGCGGTCCTCGATCATTCGGGTAGATTCGTTCCGGTCAAAGCTTCCCAGCGCAGGCGAAAGATCTCCCACTCGGCATCCTCCACGCGCGTGAAAATGCGGTTCGCGAAGGTCTCCATCGGCGCCCCGCGTTTTTCCGGCAGGCGCCCGAGCATCCAGCGACGGTTCGGCTCGAGCGTGATCAGCACCCAGCGGCCGGTCACTCCAGACCAGCGCATCCGATGCAGCACCTTCTGCAGTTCGTCGCTGTGAGGACCCTTCGGTTTGCGGCGAAACTCCTGGGCCAGATCGAGCCGGGAAGCGTCGATCTGGTAGTGCGCGGCGGAGGGATCGGTGACCAGCATGCAGCGGACTTCGCAATCAAAATGAGGATTTGAACAGCGACCGGCCGCTGAACTGCGGTTGCGCGATGACGACGCGTCCCGCTTCGATCTCGATCAGCAGGTTCAGCAACCGTGCGCCACCTTCAACCGTATCGTTGACGACGGCGGTCCGTGCTGCATTGGGGTCGCGCGCACGCATAGCCTCAATGATGTCGAGATGGCGGTGCCGCCCCGGATAAGTCGGTGGCGCATGCGGATACTGATAGTTCAGCAGGGGGCCGTTACGCAGCCAGAGCGTCTCGATGATGCCCAGCAGCTCCGGCATCGTGGCGGTGCGGTAGACGCAGTGATGGAAGCGCCAGTTGGCCCGCACCGCCGCGGCCCAATCCTGCGTCGCCTCGGCCATCAACAGCTCTGCATTGAGTGCTTCGAGTTCCTCGACCACGGCCGCTGTGCCACGCGGCGCTGCCTCCGCAGCGGCCAGCCCTTCCAGCTCCAGCCGGATACGTCGCAGTTCAGTGTACTGGTCGAGCGTCAATTGGACGACGGTGATGGCCCGGCTGGTCTGCATCTCGAGCCCGCGTTCGCGGACCAGTTGCATCACCGCCTCCCGCACCGGCGTCTCCGAGACACGCAGCGCCGCCGACAGATCGCGGATCTTCAGCCGCTGGCCAGGCCAAAGGCGACCTTCCATAAGAGCCGTCCGCAGTTCCTGGTACACACGGCTGGTAAGGTTGTCGCGGGCGATGGGCGCGAAACCGGGGTTGTTCAGCATGAGGTATGATACATGATATATCGCCGCTGATGGCAAGCCCCCCAGGCTGGCGAACGTAACTCACGAACGATCCGCGCGAGCATGAGGGCTTAGGACGTCGAAGTCGCGGTCCCGGCGCTACTGGCCCTGGCCGCTCAACCACCCCCTCTGGGCACCCTCGCCACACGCGGCACGGCGCGCAGCACGGCGATGGCAATCGCCGAGACTAAAGCGCAGCAAGCCACGTAGTACAGGCCCCCGGAGAAACTGTTTGTCGTGGTCTTGAGCCAGCCGATCACGACGGGGCCGAGGATCCCGCCAAAATTGGCAAAGACGCTGATCAGGGCGATAGCCCCGGCCATAGCGGCGCCGCTCAGAAACAGGGGCGGCACGGTCCAGAACATCGGCCGCGCGATGCCGATACCGATCTCAACCAGCGTAACCGCGATCAATGCCCAGGCGGAGGTGGCATAAAAACCCATGCCGATCCAACCGACCGCGCACAGGACCAGCAACGCCGAGAGAAACGGGCGCTTGTCCTCGACACGATCAGCGAAATAGCTGCCGGTGATCATGGCGAAGATTCCGACCAGCGACGGGACCGCGACGATCCAACCAACCGCAAAATTGCTCACGCCCCATCCCTTGACGATCAGCGGCAGGAAATAGCCCATCGAATAGGAAATCGTGCCGAACGCGAAGTAGGTGAAACAGAGCAGCAGCACGCGCGGGTCGACCAGGCCGCGCCGTACGCTCAATCGGCTATGGACGGCTTCGACCGAGGCGCGTTCCTGGTGCATCGTCGCCTCGAGCCATACCCTGTTCTCAGGCGGGAGCCAGGTGGCGTTCGCGGGCCGGTCCGTCAGCAGGCGCAACACGACGAAGCCGAGCAGGATCGTCGGGATCCCCTCCAGCAGAAACATCCATTTCCATCCGGCCAAGCCGAAGAAGCCGTTGAGTTCGAGCAGGCTGGTCGCCACCGGAGCGCCGATCGCGCCGGACGCCGAAATCGCGAGTACCAGCGCCGCATTGACCCGAGCACGATAGGCTCGCGGGAACCAATAGGTCAGATACAGCAGCATGCCGGGGAACAAGCCGGCCTCGGCTGCTCCCAGCAGGAACCGCACCAGCAGAAAGCTGCGCTCTCCGGAAACCAGTGCCATCGCGCTCGCAGCAATTCCCCACGTGATGGCGATGCGCCCGATCCAACGCCTCGCGCCGATCCGCTCCAGAATAAGGTTGCTTGGCACTTCGCACGGAATGTAGCCGAAGAAGAACGCAGCAACGCCCAAGGAATAGGTGTACGGCGTGAGGCCGAGGTCCTTGTTCATTGTCAGCGCGGCGAACCCGAAATTCACCCGGTCCACTAGGCTCAGCAAGTACAGCAGGAAGACCAGCGGCAGCAGCCGCCAGGCAACTCTGCGGATCGTCACACGCTCAATATCTTCGACCACGGTTTCCTCCCTTCGCGAGCCGATCCCATGATCGAGATCCCCCGCCCGCGGCTCTTGTCGCCAACTCTTGCCGTCCGGCGTTGATGCCGCTGGTCTAGTTGACACGGTAACGGAGTAAACACTGGCCCGTGGCGGGAGGAAAGTCGCCAGCCTTGCTTATGACCTAGCGCAGCACGGCCGATGCACCCATCGAGATAAGCGCTTGCCGTTCAGGATCAAAGTCCGTCAGCTCCATCAGCCCGGTGTTGCCGGTCACCAGGTCCGCCAACAACCGGCCGGCGAGGGGACCGATGGTCAGGCCCGCCGCTCCAAGCCCATTGCCAACCGCCAGCCCTTCAACCTCCGGCAGCCATCCCAGTAGCGGCCTCACCCCACGCCCGGCAGGGCGGAACCCAACGCGCGTTTCGATGATGGTCGCCGCGCCGAGGCCTGGCGCGATCCCTAGCGCCTCCGCCAGCACCTCCATTTGTCCAGCCGCGGTTACCCGATAATCGAAACCCGCGCCGGTTTCCCGCGTTGCGCCGGCGACGATCCGGCCACCGTCAAACGGCACGAGGTAGTGGCTGCCTGGCGGCAAAATGACCGGCCAATCCTTCGTCTCTACGCCATCAAGGCGTAAATGCACGATCTGGCCACGTTGCGGCTCGACCGCCAGACCGAGGCCAATGGGCTGCAAAACCCGGTCTCCCCATGCGCCCGCGGTGACAATCACCCGGTCGGCGGCGATGCGCTCGGCGCCCACATCAACGCCAGCCACCCGGCCTGCTTCCACGACCAAGGTAGCATCCCCTTGCAACACCGCCGCCCCCAGCGATTCGGCCGCCCGCAGCAGGGCCGCGGCAAGATGCCGCCCGTCGACCCGTGCGCCTCCTTCAATGTGAACACCGGCGAGATCATGCCGCAGGGGCGGGAACAACTGCCGCGCTTCACTGGAGGTCAGGCTTCGGACATCCCCGATCGCCCTTGTCGCCCGCCGGCGCGCCATCCGCTCTATCCAGGCCAGTTCCTGCCTGTCGCCGGACACCAGCAACGTGCCGGTACGTTGGTAACCGTGATCCGTTTCCCCGGCGTCAGCCAGGGCCGCCACTAACTCCGGATAGTATTCCGCACCTCCGGCGTACAGCCGATAGAACGCTTCGTCCTCCACTCCGGAAGCCCAGGGGCATATGATCCCCGCGCCGGCAGCGGTTGCTCTGCCGTCGAGACATGCATCGATAACGGTTACAAGCTCGCCCGCCCTGGCAAGATGGAATGCCGCGCTGGCCCCAAGCACGCCGGCTCCAATGATGACAATCGACATTAACAACTCCCTTCGCTGGCATGACCCAGAGCAGGTTCACGGGTGTGATCTCAGCCCTCCCTACGAAGGCACCCCGGTGCAGCCCTCATTTTCGGTGGGACAGCCGTAGTGTCAAGACGATCGCTCCTCCTCTGATGCGCTCAGTGCGAACGCGGGGCGAACCGCAACGGCGACGCTACCCAATCCGGATTTTTCTCGGCCGGGGCATCATTGCCGCGGCATGTCCGGTATAGAGTGCCATGGCATCTCATAACTCCAAGACCGTCATCTACGCCGCGCTCGGCGGCAATCTGCTCATCGCCATCTCGAAATTCGGGGCGGCCTGGGTCACCGGCAGTTCAGCCATGCTGAGCGAGGCCATCCACTCACTGGTAGACACCGGCAACCAGGGACTGCTGTTGCACGGGATCCGGCAAGCAACGAAGCCCGCTAGCTTTGAACATCCATTCGGCCATGGCTTACAGCTCTACTTCTGGACCTTTATCGTCGCGATCCTGATTTTCGGTCTGGGCGCCGGCGTGGCCTTGGTGGAAGGCGTGGGTAAGATCCTGCACCCTCATCCGCTGGAAAATCCGGTCGTCAACTACATCGTGCTGGCATTAAGCCTGGTGTTTGAGGGGATCACCTGGCTCGTGGCCCTACGGGCCTTCAGGGACGGCAAGGGTAAACGCCGTTGGCTTGACGCCATCAAGTCAAGCAAGGACCCAACCGTTTTCACCGTGCTTTTCGAGGACACCGCCGCCCTTGTCGGATTGCTGATCGCGGCAAGCGGAATTACCGCCGGTCAGGTGTTCTCCTTGCCGATCATGGACGGTGTCGCCTCCGTCGCCATTGGCCTAGTGCTGGCCGTGACGGCCGCCCTCCTCGCATACGAGAGCCAAAGTCTGCTGATCGGTGAGGGCGTGCAGCCGGAGGTAAGAGCCAGCCTCCGCCAGCTTGCCGAGGCGGAAACCGGCGTCATGCGCCTGAACGAGCTTTTGACGATGCATTTTGGTCCCAACGACGTGCTGGTCGCGCTGAGCCTGGACTTCGATGACGCTCAATTGGCCTCGTCGGTGGAGCAGACGGTGAGCCGGCTGGAACGCCGGATCAAGGATGCACATCCGGAGGTAACGCGTGTTTTCATCGAGGCGCAGAGCTTTGAGGCAAGTCGCCGGGCCGCGGCGGACCTCGGTTCCAGAAGCCCGCGTGTAGCGCTGCCAGGTTGAAAATCCAGGCATCTTCCGGCCGATCTGTTCAGGTCACACTTTCGGTATTAGAGAGCCCAAGCACATAAGAAGGAGACAGCCAGTGGCATACAGCCCATTCGATTTGACCGGCAAGGTCGCGCTGGTCACCGGCGGCAATAGCGGTATTGGCCTTGGGATGGCGCTGGCGATGGCACAGGCCGGCGCGAACATTGCGATCTGGGGCACCAACGCGGGAAAAAATGCGGTCGCGGCCGAGACTCTGGAGTCGACCGGACGTGACGTGCTGACGGTGGAATGCGACGTAGGCGACGAGACTGCGGTTGAGGCCGCGTTCGCCCGCACGCTCGACGGTTTGGGCGCGTTGATGGCTGCTTCGCCAACGCCGGCGTATCGGGCCGCGGCGGGCGCTCGTTCCTGGAAATGACCAGCGCGGAATGGCACCGGGTCACGCGCATCAACCTGGATGGTGCGTTCTACACTTTCCGGACGGCCGCAAAGCATATGGTTGAACGTGGCGATGGCGGCGTGCTGGTCGGCACGGCCTCGCTGGCCGCGATCGAAGCCGCACCGCGCAGTGAGCATTACGCGGCGACCAAAGGCGGCATGATTTCGATGGTCAGGGCCATGGCGGTGGAGTTTGCACGGTATAGCGTGCGGGCGCACTCGATCCTGCCGGGATGGATTGAGACGAACATGACGGCGAACGCCGTGCACACCGATGGATTCAAGACCAAGGTGCTGCCGCGCGTGCCGATGCGCCGCTGGGGCGAGGGCGACGATTTCGGCGGCATCGCGGTCTATCTGATGAGCTCGGCATCGAAATACCACACCGGCGATACGTTCGTTATCGACGGCGGATATTCGCTGTTCTGAGTTGTCCCCGCTGCGGCATCCAGATGCGTTTCATCAGTTCGGCATCAGCGGCGACATCGCGTAGGCGGCCTCCACCAGTGCCACTGCCGCCGCGTTGTCCGCCAGATCGGCGATCGGCTTTCGCCCATCTTGCAGCCGCTGCAAGGTGTCGCGCACGAACGTCGGATAGAAATGCACATTGGTCAGCTTCATCGCCCGCGTTGTGCGGTGCCGGTCGTTGGTGACGATCTCCAGCGTGCTGTCATCGCGTGCGGCGAAGTAATGTTTTTCCGTCCGGATCGAGTAATGCAGGTCGAACACCGAGTTGGGAGCCGGATACAAATAGCCGGTCTCCACCATGCAACTCGCCCCGCCGCCTTGCATCAGCACCACCGCGTGGTCCTCGATATTCAGATGCGCGGCGCGATTCGACATCATCGCCCCGGTAACGGTCAGATCGGCGCCGTTCAGCAACACACGGCAAAGGTCCATGAAATGGACGCCCAGGTTGAGCAGCGGGCCGCCGCCCGACCGCCGCCGGTCGATCACCCATTCGACCCGCTGCTGGTGATAGCGATCAACCATCCCGCCGACGAACTTGAACATCGCGTACTGGACCGGCTCATTCATTGACAAAATCGTTTCGATCAGCGGGCTATATCGGATCACATACGGGACCGCCGCGAATACCCCCGCCGCCGTCGGCTCGCGTCGCGATGTCGGCAGCTTCCGAGGCACTGATCGCGCAGGGCTTTTCCATCGCGAACGGCTATGCGCTCGGCGATCAGGAAGCGGGCGAGTTCGGCCATGTCGCAGTGCTGCGCGAGCGCGAAGGCGAAATCGGGCTTCAGCTCTGAGCACATCTCCCGATAGTCGGTAAAAGCCTTGCATCCGGCCTTGGAAGCGGCCGCTTCGGTCCGCGCCAGATCGGGATCGCAGACGCCGACGATCGAAACACCGGGCAGTTCCAGGCATGGGTCAAGAAAAAACGGCGTATGCCAGTGTGAGACGCCGATCAGCACCACGCGCATGTCGTTCCCCCTCTTTTGCGTTGTCCCTCCCTGGCGCATCGTGGCGCTTCCCGCAAGCCAAGGACGCCAGCGATGATCACCCTGTCGGAGAATTTCCGCGCGCTGTTCTACACGCCGTTCTATGCCGCGCACGCAACCGGCGCCTATGCGAAGGAGGGTGTGGAAGTGGACTTCCGCTTGTCCTCCGACCCCAATCGAACTGCTGCTGCCCTGCGGTCCGGCGACGTGGAGGTCATGTGGGGCGGTCCGCTGCGCGTGCTGCTGACGCATGATGCCGATCCGGCGTCGGACGTCGTCTGTTTCTGCGATGTGGTCGCGCGAGATCCATTCTTTGTCATCGGTCGCGAACCACTACCGACGTTCCGTCCTGCGGACCTGGCGAAGGTGCGTCTGGGGACGGTGTCGGAAGTGCCGACGCCATGGCTGTGCCTGCAGGATGACATTCGCCGCGACGGGGTTGACCCGGAAACGGTGTCGCGCGTAGCGGACCAGACGATGGCGGCGAACGCGGACGCGCTGCGGGCGGGCTCACTGGACGCGGTGCAGGTGTTCCAGCCATACGCGGAGGAACTGCTGGCCTCGGGCGCCGGACATCTGTGGTACGCGGCCGCCAATCGAGGTCTGACAGCCTATACCACACTGGTGACGCGCCGGTCGGTGTTGGACCGGAAGCGCGACGAATTGCTGCGCCATGGTGCGCGCGATGTACCATACACTGCGCTGGATCAGGGCGACGCCCGGGACCGAAATCCAGCGGGTGCTCGCCTCATATTTTCCCGATGTGCAGCCGGCGGTCTATGCCGCCGCGATCGACCGCTACCGCGCGCTCGATCTCTACGGTCCGGACCCGATCACGCGCAAGGAGGGTGTGGACCGGCTTGCCGCCGCCATGCGGTCCGGCGGTGCGCTGCATCGCGACATCCCGTTTGAGGAATGTATCGACAACAGTATAGCGGAGCAAGTTGTGAGAGAGGCGGTGTAGGCCCGATCCAATCACCCCGCATCGGTTGCGTATGCCGCGCCCCGGTATGCCGCTGCAGCGCCATCGCGACCCAAAGACGTTGCGCTGCCTATACCCGCCGTTCGCACCCATCTGGAATCGGGTATCATCCGCTGTCCCAGCGAACGCTACCGGTCGATAATCACCGCCTTCTCAATCATCCGCAACGCCCCTGCCGCCATCGTGGCACCTTGCTCCACCAGGGCGATCGTCCGCGCCTCCGCCGCGCGGACTTGGGCTAGGTCACGAACCCATAAAAGTCTTCCCCCGACGCGGCGTAGGGTGATTCAACGTGGCCGGAGGTGCCATAATGAACCCACGTCGCTACGAGTTGTCCGACTTTGAATGGTCGATCATCCAGCCGCTGCTGCCGAACAAGCCGCGGGGTGTGCCGCGTGCCGATGACCGAAAGGTGCTGAACGGCATTTTCTGGCGGCTGAGGACCGGTTCGCCCTGGGCGGATATCCCGGACCGCTACGGGCCGCCGACAACCTGTGCGAACCGCTTCCGGCGCTGGGCCAAGGTCGGCGTGTGGGACCGGATCTTCGAGGCCGTGTCGAAGGCCTACGACGGTGACCTGCAGATGATCGACGCCTCATCGATCCGGGTGCACCAGCATGGCGGCAATGTTCAAAAAGGGGGCCTTACGCCTCGTCGTCCAAGGCCCGGGACCGTGCTCGAGCCGAGTGCATGGGGCGCTCGCGCGGGGGCCTGACCACCAAGATCCACGCCCTGGTCGATGCCAACGGCCTGCCGATCGCAATCAAGCTTACCGAAGGACAGGCCCATGACGGCCGCAGCGCCACCGACATGCTCGATACGGTGCAGGCTGGGCAGATCCTGCTGGCGGACCGGGCCTATGACAGCAATGCACTGCGTGAGACGATGACAGCCCGCGGTGCATGGGCCAACATCCGGCCAATGGCGCACCGGGTGGAGCGTCCCCCCTTTAGTGCGTTCGTGTATCGCTACCGAAACCTCGTCGAGCGCTTCTTTAACAAGCTCAAGCATTTCCGAGCCATCGCCACCAGATACGAAAAGCACGCCAGCAACTACCTTGCTCTCGTCAAGCTCGCTTCAATACGCATCTGGTTGCGGCATAATGAGTCGGTGACCTAGCCGATCGAGCACCAGCCGCAGACTTCTGCCGGGGATTACCACTACGCCGTCGGCGTCTCCGACGATTACATCGCCTGGCTCAACATGCACATCGCCCAGGGTCACCGGAGCGCCCACCACCCCCGGTCCGTTCATTGCCGGTGAATTTGGTTGGATGCCCTGGCAGAACACCGGCAAACCGGTTGCCACGATGCCGGCCTTGTCCCGCCCCAAACCATCGGTGACGAACGCCGCGACACCCTTGTTCTTCATCATTCCGGCTGCAATATCACCTATAACGGCTGTCCCCGTGTAGCCGTCATTGGCAACCACGATCACGTCCCCCGGCACGGCCTCGGACAGTGCGCCGAACATCGCCACGATATCCGCGGGATAGGCGAATGCGGTCAGCGCTGGACCCACGAAGGTCGCGTTCGTTGGATCCAGCGGCTTGATCCGGTAGTTCAGGGCACCGCGCCCGTCCATGGCATCCGCCAGATGCGAGGTCTGTGCCCCACGGAACGCCTTGATCAAGGCTTTGTCGGGCCGGCGATAGCCTCGATGGATCGTCAGCAACGGTGGATTGTCTAGCATCCTGGTTTCCCTCCCGACAGCCGGCGGTGCCTTGCCGGGACTGCCAAAGCGCGCGCGTTCGGAGATCAACCCGGTAGCGCAAACCTCGCCGCCGTCATGTTGCCACACGTGGCCGCCATCGGATCCACCGGGACCTCAGCTTGTCCTGCTGTGACTACCCCTTGGACTTGTCGGCCAGCGCCTTCACCTCATCCATCGCTTCGGCGAAGCGGTTATTCAGTAGCTTGACCGCCTCAGCGTTCGAGTGCTGGATCAGGTCACCGATTTCCTTCATGTTGGCGACAGCCCGCTCATAAGCCTGCTTCAGCAGTTCGGCTTGTTTGGCCGCCTTCGCCTGAGGCGCCTCCACCGAGGACATAGCGCGAACCGCCTCGGTCAATTCGGCCATGTTTTGCTGGACGATTTCCATGTGCCGGCGCGCTACGGCCTGAGCGCCTTCCAGCGCAACCCGGTTTGCAGCCGTCAAGGTCTCCATGTTGCGCCTGCTGGCTGACACGAACGCCTCCATGTCCGGCATCGCCGGCAGCTTCATGTCCGCGAAAAGTTTGCCAAATTCGCCGAAATCAGCCATCGATTTTGGGGGAAACGCCACGGTTCGGCTCCTTCAGTCAAGACCGGTTCAGCAATGGGACCGACGTTAGGCGCCCTGAACCAGAAAACCAATCCCCCGTGATAATTCAGATCCACGTGACAAAGCAGTACTGCCACACCATGTTATGAAAAAGGAGATGTGCGCTCATGGAAAACGATACCTCAACTGGGATGGTTTGTGGGTCCGATGGATGCGGTGTTGCCGCATCGGAATCCCGTTTGCCCGCGGCGGATTCAATTGGAACCCGGATTGATATCGTTTCTGACGCAATCTGCCCATGGTGCTATATCGGCAAGCGCCATCTGGAGCGCGCGCTGGCCACGCTGGCGCAAGAGGGGCTGACTTTTCAGGTTCACTGGAACCCATTCCAACTGAACCCTGACATGCCAAAGGAAGGCCGCGACAGAGCAGCGTATCGCGCGTGGAAGTTCGGCAGTGCGGAGAAAGCAGCTGCCTTGGACCACCGGATTACCGAGGCCGCCGCCGCCGCTGGTTTGGCTTTCCGCACTGACCTGATGACGCGCACCCCAAATACGATAGATGCCCATCGTCTTATCTGGTTTGCCGGCCAGAACGGCGACCAGGATGCTGCAATGGAAGCCCTGTTCAATGCCTATTTCATTGAGGGGCGTGATATCGGCGACCACGCCGTCCTCGAGGACTGTGCGGTCCAGGCCGGTCTGCCCCGTCAGCCTGTCCTGGATTTCCTCGCCGGAGACCTGGCGGACAAGGAGATGCGTGCGGCGGATAAGGCGGCGCGCGAGGCAGGCGTATCAGGGGTGCCATCGTTCTTCCTCGATGGCTACAGCCTGTTTTCGGGAGCCATGCCGGCCGAAACGATCGCCAACGCGCTGCGCCGGGGACGCGAGGTTCTTCGCACGCAGCAGGCCGCCGCCTGACCGGGATCTCACCGCGCCGGATGCCGCGGAACGCTCTGCAGCCCTGCAGAAAGTTTTTGTTCCGAACATAGACTTGGTCCCGTCGCGCAGACCCGCAGCAAAAGCACCTCCTACAGGACGCCTTCGGGAGCAAGGCGTTCTTTTTTTATTCAGACGTTTACCCTGTAACTGCTTTGCCTATAGTGCGCCCTAACCTGAGCCGGAGGGCGGACGTCAAATGAGCAGCAAACATCCTGAGACCCTTGCCCTGCATGCTGGCTGGCGGCGGGACAGCGCCACCAACGCGGTTGCGGTGCCGATCTACCAAACTACTTCCTATCAGTTCGACAGCGCCGAGCACGCCGCCAATTTGTTCGGCCTGAAGGAACTCGGCAATATCTACACGCGCATCATGAACCCGACCAATGATGTGCTGGAGCAACGCGTCGCGGCTATCGAGGGCGGTGTCGCGGCTCTCGCTTTGGGATCGGGTCAGGCAGCGTCGGCGTTCTGCGTGCAGAACCTGGCGAGGGCCGGCGACAATATCGTCACCTCCACCGACCTGTATGGCGGGACGTGGAACCTGTTTGCCAACACGCTGAAAGATCAGGGGATCGAAGCCCGCTTCGTGGACCCCAGCGATCCGGAGGGCTTCGCCCGCGCCACCGACGACAGGACGCGCGCCTATTATGCCGAGACGCTGCCCAACCCGAAGCTGATCCCATTCCCGATCGCCGAGGTCGCCGCCATCGGCCGGTCGTTCGGCGTCCCGCTGATCATGGACAATACCGCCGCACCGCTTCTGGTGCGCCCGTTCGACCACGGCGCGGCCGTCGTGATGTATTCCACGACAAAGTATATCGGCGGACACGGAACCTCGATCGGTGGCCTCGTCATCGACGGCGGCAACTTCGATTGGGAGGCCAATCCCACTCGTCAGCCCGCGATGAATACCCCCGACCCCTCCTACCACGGCGCCGTCTGGTCCCAAGCTGCCAAGCCGCTCGGTCCTATCGCCTACATCCTGAAAATGCGCGTCACGCTGCTGCGCGACCTTGGCGCACCAATGGCGCCGTTCAATGCTTTCCTGTTCATCCAAGGCGTGGAGACGCTCGCGCTGCGTATGCGAGAGCACAGCCGTAATGCGCTGTCCGTGGCCAACTATCTCGCCGAACACAAGGGTGTGTCGCGGGTGATCCATCCGGCGCACCACAAGGGGATCGGCGCGGATCGTACGGCAAAATATCTGCCGCACGGCCAAGGCGGCCTGGTCGGCTTCGAATTGGCCGGCGGCGCCGATGCCGGACGCAAGTTCATCGACGCACTCAAGCTGTTTTACCACGTCGCCAACATTGGCGATGCCCGGAGCCTGGCGATCCACCCCGCGAGCACCACCCACTCGCAATTGACTGAATCCGAGCAGGCGGTGACCGGTGTGACTCCGGGCTATGTGCGGCTGTCCGTGGGGCTGGAGCATATCGACGACATCCTCGCCGACCTGGCACAGGCACTGGACGCCACGAAGGGGTGACGATGCAACCAGCCGGCGCTCCCGCGCTTTAAATGCTGGCTGTCTAATCGGAGCCCCCGGACATGATCGAACCTACGCCGCGAGTCGCTCTGATCAGTGGCGGCGCGAGAGGCATCGGTGCCGGGATCGCCGCCCGGCTTGCTTCCGACGGCTGGCGTGTCGTGGTCGCGGATCGCGAACCTGGCGTCGCCTCGCCGCAGGGAGGCCGCTCAGTTGTCTGTGACGTGGGCGATGAAGTAGCCGTCTCTGCGCTGTTGCGTTCCATCGCCGCGACGGAGCAGCGGCTGGACGCCTTGATCTGCAACGCCGGCTTCATGATCCGCAAGCCGATCGCCGATTTGTCGCTGGCTGAATGGTCATCGGTTTTGACGACCAACCTGACCAGCACGTTTCTGCTGGTCCGCGCGGCCGAACCAATGCTTCGAGCCGCCAAGGGTTCGGTCGTCACCATCGCATCCTCCCGCGCTCGGATGTCGGAGCCGGACACCGAAGCCTACTCGGCATCCAAAGGCGGCCAGGTTGCACTGACCCACGCGCTGGCGATCAGCCTGGGCCCGGACATCAGGGTCAACTGCATCAGCCCGGGCTGGATCCTGACCAAGGGCCCTGAGCCGACAGCGGAAGAACACGCATTCCACCCAGCCGGGCGTGTCGGCCGGGTGGAGGATATCGCCGCGCTGTCAGCGTTCCTGATCGGTCCGGAGAGCGGCTTTATCACCGGTGCGGAATTCGTGGTGGATGGCGGTGTCACCCGGAAGATGATCTATCCGGAGTGAATGCCTCCCGCCAAAAGGCGCTCCTAATGGCTTACTATGCCGCAGGGCTCACGCCTCCTTCCTGACGTTCCAAAACAGCGCGAACCCGTTCAGCACGCCGGTCAGTTTGGTCGAGTAGGCGGTGGCCTGCAGATACTGTCCAAGCGGCAGATACGGCAGTTCCTCGAACGCGGCGGCCTGGATCTCACGCGCGACTTTCTGCTGCGCAGGGACATCGGGAGCGTCAAACCACGCCTCGCGCAAGCCTTCGATGCGGGGAATGTCCGGCCAGCCGATCCAGGCACTAGCGCCATTGGTGCGCAGAGCTAGTTCGCCGGCCGGCGTAAGCATGTCAGTGCCGGCCCAGGCGGTGCAGAACGCGCTCCAGCCGCCTTGCTCGACCGGGTCTTTCTTGACCCGCCGCTGGTTGACCGAACCCCAGTCCGTCGCGACATAATCGACGTTCAAGCCGCATTGCTGGAGCATATCGGCGACCACGTCCGACATCGCCTTCAGCACCGGGAAGTCGGTCGCGGCGAGCAGCACGACTTTCTCACCATTATACCCGGCCGCCTTCAGATCGAGCTTGACCTTGGCATAGTCGCGCGGACCGGTCAGTGCCGCCAGCCCGACATCGCTCGCCATCGGCGTGCCAGGGCAGAAAAATCCAGTCGGCGTATGCGACATGGCCGGGTCATCGGTCGCCACCGCCGTCATGACATCCTGCTGGTTCACCGCCCCCAGCAGCGCACGGCGGATCGCCGGATTGTTGAATGGCGGCTGGAGGAAATTGAACCGCATCATCGCCATCTGGCCCGACGGATCCTGAATCGACACCTTCAGGTTCTTCGCTCGGCGCAGCACCGGCAGCAGATCCGCATTCGCGTAATCCCACCAATCCTGCTCGTTGGCCTGCAACGCGGCCGACGCGGTGGCGGGATCGGGAATCGTCGTCCACTCGACACGATCGAAATTCGCCACCTTCGGGCCGGAGGTCCAGTCCGGGCGTGCCGCCTGTGCGAGGCACGTAGTCGGCGAATTTCGCATACGCCGACCTTGGCTCCGGGCACCCGGTCGGTGGCGAGGAAACGGTACGGGCCACTGCCGATGACCTCCGTGACCTGAGTAAAGGCGTCAATCTTCGCCAACCGCTCCGGCATCATCGCCGGCATCAGCGACGGTGACTTCCCCAGCGCGTCGGGCAACAGCGGAAACGGCTTCTTCAAACGAAACTGGATGGTCTTGTCGTCCGGCGCCGACAATTCGTCCGTAGCGGCAAGCAGTGCCTGGCCGAAGGCATCCCGCTTGCCCCAGCGCTGGATGGACGCAACGCAATCACGTGCCAGCACGGGCTGCCCGTCATGCCACTTCAATCCCTCCCGCAGGGTCAGCTTCCATAACCTGCCATCGTTCTCGATGACGTGGCCTGCGACCATCTGTGGTGAAGCCTTGTAGGTGCTGTCCTGCCCATACAGCGTGTCGAACACCATGAAGCCGTGATTGCGGGTGACATAGGCCGTGGTCCATATCGGATCGAGCACGGTCAGGTCGGCCTGAGGGATAAAACGCAGCAGTCCGAGTGCCCTGCGCCCGGCCGATCGAGGGTGCGGCAAGAGCGGCTGCCGAGGTGGCGAGCAAGGTGCGGCGTTTCATCGGTGTCGTTTCCATTGCGGTGTGCGGGTTCTATAACATCCGCCGCGGATCGGAACGAGGGGCCTCGATTGCGCGATCAACCGTTTCGGCCGCCGGAAGGAGTTTTGTCTTGTGGAGCATGCCAAACCTCGCTGCCTTCGCCCTCATTGCCCTGGGGATGGCGCTGACCCCTGGTCCGAACATGATCTATCTGATTTCGCGCTCGATCTGTCAGGGGCGGGCCGCCGGCCTGATATCACTGGGCGGCGTGGCGCTGGGGTTCGTCTGCTACATGCTGAGTGCGGCGTTCGGCATCACCGCGCTGCTGCTGGCGGTTCCGTATGGCTATGATGCGTTACGCTTCGGCGGTGCGGTTTATCTGCTCTATCTGGCGTGGCAGGCGCTAAGGCCAGGGGGCCGATCGCCGTTCCAGGTGCGGGCGTTGCCGCCGGACAGTGCAAATCGGCTGTTCATCATGGGCCTCGTCACCAACCTGCTGAACCCGAAAATCGCCATACTGTATCTGTCGTTGCTGCCGCAGTTCATCGATCCGGCGCATGGTGGCGTCCTGGGTCAGTCGCTGCTGTTTGGCGCCATCCAGATCGCCATCAGCGTCAGCGTGAATGCCGGCATCGCCGTCAGCGCGGGAACGATCGCTGTGTTTCTCGCGAACCGACCCTCGTGGCTGCTGGTGCAGCGTTGGCTGATGGGAACGGTACTGGCGGGTTTGGCGGTGCGGATGGCGACTGAAGCCCGCAAATAGTACGCTTGGCGAACCCGAAAATTGCCAGAGGCACAAAATTGCTAGAGAAACACTGCAAGGGCGTGATCATGCCGAGCGGAGGCAGCTTCTGCGTGGTAGGCGTGCCGGAAACCCATGGAGCGATCGCGGACCTGTCCGCCCGCGGCCAAGGCTGAGGGAAAAGTCGCTATGGCGGTGCTGGACGGTTTTCGCGTGGTGCAGATGGGCCCCGGTCTAGCGGCGGCGGTGTGCGGGCGCATGTTTGCCGATGTAGGGGCAGTCGTGGCACGCATCGAGCCCGACCGGTCAACCCCCCTGGCGGATTATCTTAATCATGAGCCTGGTCATGCTCCCGCGCCGGCAGTCGCGATCGAGCAAGCTGATCTGATCATCTGCGAGGGCAGTCCCGCCGCTCTCCGGCGCGCCGAACGCGACCCCGAGACCCTGCGCCGCCGCAATCCGACGGCCGCCATCGTGCTGATCTCACCATTTGGCCAGACCGGACCGCGTGCCGAAGACGCTGCCACCGACCTTACCCTGTTCTTCGCAAGCTCAATCGCCCGGATGCTCACCGGCCAGGTGGATGACCTGACGGAGCCTCCCATGCGCCCCGCCGGCGAACAATCAGCGTTCATCGGAGGTCTGGCGGCTGCCTGTGCCGGGATGCACGCGGCATTGCTTGGCAACGGCGCGATTGTTGACGTCTCGATCCAGGAAGCTTTGGCGACCTTGGCGATGACTGAACTCTCCCGGGCAGGCCAGACCGGGAAAAGCTGGTCGCGCAAGCGGGTAGGCGATGGCAACGGCGCCACCGTATGCATCCTGCCGGCCAGTGATGGCTATGCCGCGATCTCACCGCGCGAAGACCGCCAGTGGGCATCGTGGCTGGAGGCGATGGGATCGCCTGACTGGGGCCGGGAGGCGCGCTTTGCCACCAGGCAGGATCGTGTCACCAACTGGGACGCCCTGCACGCGCTGATGTCGGACTGGAGTCGCGTCAAGACCAAGCAGGCGATATCCGCTATCGCCCAGACCGCACATGTTCCTAGCTTCCCATTATGCGAACCGGCGGAGCATCTGGCGTCGGAGCAGCTTCGGCATCGCGCGTTCTTCCGCCCGGTCCCGGTTTGCGGACAGGTCGCTCACATGCCGTCGTCGCCATTTGGGGCAATGCTCATGAATGGTCACTCGCGGTCGGCACCAATTTCGGCTGGCCCGCTTCCGCTGTCAGGTATCCTTGTGCTGGACTTCAGTTGGGTCATCGCTGGGCCGACCGCCACGCGCTATCTCGCCGCGATGGGGGCACAGGTCATCAAGATCGAGGCACCTGGGCGCGGCGATCCGGGGCGCGCCTCTGGACTGCACACCGTGCTGGGTCAGGCCAAAAGCGCCATCGTCCTGGACCTGAAAAAACCTGAATCAATTGCGTCGCTCACGCGTTGGCGGCCAGGGCCGATGTCCTGGTGGAGAATTTCGCCACCGGCGTAATGGATCGTCTCGGGCTGGGAGCCGAGAAGCTGCGCGAGGTCAATCCCCACCTGATCTACGTGTCTGCCTCCGGACTAGGCCGCACCGGCCCGGAGGCGCACGCCGTCGCTTACGGAACGCTCCTGCAATGCTACGCCGGATTTGCCGGTTTGAACCGGCATCCCGAAATGCCGCCGCGCGTGGGCATGGCATGGCTGGACCCGATGTGCGGGCTGATGCTCGCTTTCATCACGGCCGCAAGCGTCTGGCGACGGCGCACCGGCTTAGTGGCACGAGTAGATTTCTCGATGATGGAGGCGATGCTCTGGACGATGGCGGGCCCCCTGCTGGCCGAGCAGAACGCGGCCGCGCGCACCCAAGACGTGGGCTCGGTTTATCGGACCAGCGGCCCGGACGACTGGTGCGCTGTGGACGAAGCCGCGGCGGATGTGCTCGCCAGGTCGGCGGATCTTGTTGTCTGTCCGCACCTCCGCGACCGCGGCTTTTGGGACACGTCTGGTTCGGGGGTGCTTCCTGGCTTGCCATGGCGAGCATCCTTCGGGCGCGCCGGCGGACCGGCGCCTGAATTTGGGGCTGACACCAGCGCGGTCTTGCAGGAGTTGCTCGGCATGTCCGCTCATGAAGTCGCCGCCTTCAAAGAAGCCGGCGCATTCGGCTGATACCGCCCCTGGCGCCTGCCGGCTGAGCCCGGCCATCGGCCGTTCCACTAAAATTCCCCGCTTCGGTATGCCTCATCCAGACGGCGTTCATCTTCCTCCGACAGTTCCGGCCAGGGCTCGCCGCGCTTGCGCAATGTTCCGGTAAAGTTTGGCGGCCGCTTTTCATTGAATGCCGCACGCCCTTCCTCGCCATCCATCGTAGTCTGAATTAGCAACGAATTGATCAGGTTCTGCACGTGCCACGCCTGATCATCCGGCAGATTTCCAAACCGGACAACAAACTCCTTCATCATCCGCACGGCCGCGGGAGGCAGCGTCACGAT
>CAWBVV010000012.1:0-96745 GCA_963792345.1 uncultured Alphaproteobacteria bacterium | reverse complement strand
ATCGCCAGCATCGGGCCGAGGAAATCGGCCACCGCGCCCATCAGCAGAATTCCCAGCGGACCCATGCCGATGCAGACCGTCAGCAGCCCCATCAGGCGGGAGCGGATTGCATCGGCGCATGCAGCACGATCAGCGAGGTCTGCATGTTGGCGAAGGCCGCCGACCCGAACCCGCCGATCGCCAGCAGCAGGCAGGCCAGCCAGAACGCTGGCGCCAGCGGCATCGCCACCACGCAGGCCAGGAACAGGATCGACCCGCCGACCATCAGGACGCGGCCGCTGATCCCCGGCTCCCGCGTGGTCAGCACGCGCGCCGCCGAGGAAGGCGCCGAAAGCCTCCGACGCCGCCAGCACGCCGACCAGGGCCGGGGACACCTGGAACACCATGCGGCCGATCGGTGCGACCAGGGCGGAGTAGGGAAAGCCCAGCAGGTTCATCGCGATCGTCACCGCCAGCACGCCGCCGATGACCAGGTCGCCGCGGACGAATCGCAGGCCCTCGGCCAGTTCGCGCGGCACGTTGGCCAGCACCAGCCGGCGGGTGGCCTGCCGGTAGTCCAGTCCGCTGCCGAGCACCGCCGCCAGCGCGTAGAAGCAGGCCGAGAAGCCGAACGCACCCGCCAGCCCCAGGCGCTGATAGATCATGCCGGCGAAGATCGGCCCCAGCAGGCGGGTGAACGAGTTCGACATCGTGTCGAGGGCCAGGGCGCGGGACACCAGCCGGGGCTCCGACGCACTCGCCCACCATGCGGCGGCGGGTCGCCATCTCGGTGGACCAGACCACGCCGGCAACCAGGGCGGCGACGGCGACATGCCACGGCCGCGCGACGCCGGCCCAGGCCAGCAGCGCGACCGATGCCGAGGCCAGCGCAGGTCAACGACCTGCCCGAACACCAGCACCTGTCTTGCGGTTCACCGCCTCGGTCACCACGCCGGAGAACGCGCCCAGCAGGAACATCGGCATCGTGCGGGCCGCCGAAACGACCGCGACGGCGAAGCCGGATCCGGTGACATCCAGGGTGAACAGCGCCGCCGACAGCACCTCGAACCAGCGCATCGTGTTGACGCAGCCGCCGATCGACCACAGGCGCAGGAACGACGGCGGAGGACAGCAGGGCGCGCAGCCCGCTGGACGACGACAGCGACAGTCACGGCGGCGCTCCGGCCTCCGACGTCGGCGGCCGGCCGATGGCGCGGTCGCATGACGTTTCCCTGATTATCGTGTCTTGCGCCGGATACAAGCACGCCGCGCCGGGATGGACCAGACAAGCAAGCCAGGACTAGGATGCGCACCAGCGTTGAACGCAGCCAGACGGGAGAGCAAAAAGATGGATGACACCGCCGTCATCGACTCCGACCTTCGACCGCACCGCCGAAGACCTCGGCAACATCGTCGAACTTGGCCATGTCAACGTCCGGGTGCCGGATCAGAGCAAGGCGATCGCGTTCTACCTGATGGGTCTCGGCCTGACCCGCGATCCCGTACCTGATGGCCGGGCTGGACAACATGTGGGTCAACGTCGGCCGCGGCCAGTTCCATCTGCCGACGCGCGGCACCGATGTGGTGCGCGGCACGACCGCGCTGGTGATGCCGGACCTGGACGCGCTGCTGAAGCGGCTGGCACGGCGCCAAGAAATACCTGGAAGGCACCAAATTCAGCTTCCGCGAGGCCGGTGACACGGTCGAAACGACCTGCCCCTGGGGCAACCGCATCCGCGTGCATGCGCCTGACCCGGCACGTTTCGGCCCGATGCGCGTCGGCATGCCGTATGTGGAGTTCGACATCCCGGCCGGCACCGACCTCGCCGCCATCGCCAAGTTCTATGTGGAGATCCTGGGCGCGATCGCCGGCGTTGCCAGCGATGAGCGCGGCGCCGTACGCCTGGGCCAGCACCTCGGCGGAAAGCAAGGTGATCTACCGCGAGACCACGCGCGCCGATCCCGGAATACGACGGCCACCACATCCAGATCACGCTGGCCGATTTCTCCGGCCCGCACAAGAAACTGCTGGAGCGTGGGCTGATCAGCGAGGAAAGCGACCAGCACCAGTACCGCTTCCTCGACATCGTCGATGTCGACACCAACAAGCCGCTGTTCCGGATCGAGCATGAAACCCGCAGCATGCGGCACCCGATGTTCGGCCGGACCTTCGTCAACCGCAACCCGGACATGAACAACCGCAACTTCGTGCCGGGCTACGAAGTCGGCCTCTGGGCGCTGAACTGACCGATCGAGTCCCGTCGCATGCCGATGAGCTCGGGTTTCAACGTCCGGCGCACCGGAATGCGGCACGCGTCACCGAGAAGTCAGCTCGATGTCCATTCCGCCCTACCACGTCTCCGCCTTCAACACCGCCAAGGCGTCGGAGAACAAGATCCACGACGACGCCACCGCCCAGCGCTTCGGCTTCAAGGGCGGCTTCGTCGGCGGGGTCAACGTCTATGCCTACATGTCGCACCAGCCGCTGCAGCGCTGGGGCCGCGCCTGGCTGGAGCGCGGCACCGGGGAGGCGAAGTTCGGCAAGCCGGTCTATGACGGCGACATCGCCGAGGTCACCGCCATCGAGGACGCGGACGGGCATGGCGCTGACCGTCCACAGCGAGGGCGTGCTGTGCGCCACCGGCCGGGCGGCGCTGCCGGCTGACCTGCCGCCCGCGCCGGCGCTGGACGATTACAAGGCCGTCGCCGCCGCGGGCCGACCGCGTCGCCGCCGACGAAGCATCGCTGCCAGGTCGGCGACTGGCTGGGCATGAACCCGCTTGCCGATCACCGAGGCGCTGCATGCCCAGGACCTGCAGGACATCCGGGAAACCGACCCGATCTATGCGCGCGAGAAGATCGTTCACACCGGCACGATCATGCGCTGCTGCAACTGGGCGCTGAGCCATAACGTTATTTTGCCGGCCTGGATCCACATGGGCAGCACGGTGCGCAACCTGGGCCTCGCCATGTCGGCGACACGCTGAACGTGCGCGCCCGGATTACCAAGAACTACGAGCACAAGGGCCACAAATGGGTCGAGCTCGACTGCCATGGTCGTTGCGAATGAAACGACACCGGTGATCCAGGCGACGCACATCGCGATCTACCGGCCGCGCCAGTTGGCCGAGGCGGCCTAGGCGCGTATCTTGGCCCCGGATACGCCGACTTATCCGAACTGCTAGGTCTCAGCGCGACGCGCTTCCTGCACGCCGCGGTCAGCCGCAGGAAACTGATCACACAGGCGAAGCCCGAGAAACGCCGCCCCGTCGCCAGCGCGATGCCCACACCGGCGGCGATGTCGCCATGCGTCAGCCCGAAGATCACGCGCCACCGTCACGCCGCCGATCGTCTGGCCGGTCAGCCGGGCGGTGGACACCATCGCCACTCGCCACCCCGCTGCGCGACCGCGGCGCGGCCGAGATCAGCGCCCGGTTGTTTGGCGACTGGAAGAAACCGAAGCCGATCCCGCACACCATCATGCGCCAGACCACGTCGACGAACGGCGGGTCGGGCGGCAGCGCCAGCATCAGCAGCAATCCCGCCGTCAGCACCGCCAGCCCATGCCGCCCAGCAGCCCGGCCGGATATCGATCCGACAGCCGGCCGGCGATCGGCGCCACGACCACCACGACCGCCGGCCATGGCGTGATCAGCAGCCCGATATGCGACTGCGACATGCCACCCGCACGGCGAAGTAGAACGGCAGCGCCAGGAACGCGAGGTCTGCGCGCTGTAGGAACAGACCGAGGTCGCCACCGACAGCGCGAACACCGGCTTGCGGAACAGATCGACCGGCAGCATCGGCGCCGCCATCCGGTTCTGCCGCCGGATGAACACCACGCCGGCGATCGACCCGCCCACCAGCTCCGCCGCCACCCAGACCAGCGCTTTGCCCATGGCCGATACCGTCCAGCCCGACCAGCAGCAGCCCGAACGTCGCCGCGTTCAGCGCCGCGCTGACCAGGTCGAACCGGTGCCCCGACTGCGGCGTCGCCGGCAGCGACCGCAGCGCCAGCCAGCACCGCCAGCACGCCGAACGGCACGTTGAAGGTGAACAGCCAGTGCCACGACGCCACCGCCAGGATCGCCGCCGCCAGCGACGGCCCGGCCGCCGACGATGTCGCCACCACCAGCGCGATCGACGGATCCCTCGGCCCAGTTGCGCCCGCGGGAACGATGAACCGCACCAGCGCGGTGTTGACGCTCATGATCCCGGCCGCGCCGAAGCCCTGCAGCACCCGCGCCGCCGATCAGCAGCGGCAGCGTGTCGGCCAGGCCGCAGGCCAGCGAGGCGACGGTGAACACGCACAGCCCCCACATATAGACCCGCCGGTAGCCGATGATGTCGCCCAGCGCCGCGAGCGGCAGCAGCGTCACCGTCACCGCCAGCTGGTAGGCGTTCACCACCCAGATCGATTCGGCCGGCGTCGCGTGCAGCTCGCGCGCCATCGCGGGCAGGGCGATGTTGGCGATCGCCGTGCTCAGCACCGAAATCGCGATCGCGATCCCGATCGTCAGCATCGCCGCCCGGCGTTCCCGCGGCGGCAGGCCGTCGGCTTCCTCGGCTCGGATAGTATCGTCATGGGACAACTTGACCGATGCAGGTCGGCAACAAGGTGCGCGCGCAACTTCGACCGAGGCCGCGCTTCGCCAACAAGGTGCGCCGCACCATGAGCAGACCTGTCATCGAATACCAGGATATCGTCCGGCCGGAGTGGATCGACTCCAACGGACACATGAACCTCGCCTACTACGTCGTGGTGTTCGACCTCGCCACCGACGCGCTCTACGCGCGCGCTGGATATCGGCGACGCCTACCGGGAGGCGTCCGGCAATTCCTGCTTCACCGCCGAAACCCACACGCTCTACGAGCGGGAGGTCCACCTCGGCGACAAGCTCCTGGTGCGCACCTGGCTGCTCGGGTGCCGACAGCAAGCGGCTGCATTACTTCCACGAAATGTTCCATGCCGACAGCAGCGAACGCTCCGCGGTGCAGGAACTGATGGCGCTGCACATCGACATGGGCATCCGCCGGGTGGCGCCGTTTCCCGCCGAAAAATATGCCGCCCTGCAGGACGCTGTGCAGAGATACGCCCCGGCAACCCCGCCGAAGGGTGCCGGCCGCAGGATCGCATTACCGGATAACGCCGCTTGCCCAGCGGCCTGGCCACCTGATCCGCGCCGACTGTGCTAAAACCGGCAGACGCACGAACAATGCGGAGAGCAAACCATGAAACTCATGTGGTTCCACCTGATGCCCTACACCGAACTGCCGGAGAACTTCCGCGGCAAGCATCCGTCGGTCTGGGTCGACATCCATTCCTCGCTGTTCGACCCGAGGCGCGCCCACCTCATGTACAACGACTTCATGGACGAACTCGAATACGCCGCCGAGTGTCGGCTTCGATGCCATCTGCGTCAACGAGCATCACTCCAACGGCTATGGCCTGATGCCGTCGCCCAACCTCATCGCGTCGTCGCTCGCGCGCCGCACCAGCGATACCGCGCTGTGCGTCATGGGCAACTCGCTGGCGCTGTACAACCCGCCGACCCGCGTGGCGGAAGAATTCGCCATGATCGACTGCATCTCGGGCGGCCGGCTGATCGCCGGCTTCCCGGTCGGGTCGCCGATGGATACCTGTTACGCCTATGGCCAGAACCCATCGATGCTGCGCGACCGCTATCTGGAGGCGCATGACCTGATCGTCCGCGCCTGGACCGACAAGGACACCTTCGCCTTCAACGGCCGCTACAACCAGCAGCGCTACGTCAACATCTGGCCGCGACCGGTGCAGGATCCCGCATCCGCCGATCTGGGTTCCCGGCGGCGGTTCGGTCGAGACCTGGCGCTGGTGCGCCGAGATGGACTACGTCTACTGCTACCTGTCCTACTACGGCTACAAGATCGGCCAGGCGACGATGGACGGGTTCTGGAACGAAATGTCCCGGCTCGGCAAGGACCGCAATCCCTACCGCGCCGGCTTCCTGCAATTCGTCGGCGTCGGCGAAAGCCGCCAGCACGCGATGGATCTGTATGGCCAGGCCGCCGAATACTTCTACGGCAACTGCCTGCACATCGACCCTCGCTTCGCCGCACCGCCCGGCTACGCCACCGAGGCCACCCAGCGCCTGGGCCTGCAAAGCCAGGTGTCGAAAGCCGCGTCCGAATACAGCAGCAAGTTCAACACGCTGGCGCGCGAAATGGATGCCATCGTCGACAACGGCTACGTCATCATCGGCTCCCCCGATGAGGTCGCCGAACAACTGCGCGAAGTCGCGACCAACCTGAACGTCGGCAACCTGATGATGCTGCTGCAGTTCGGAAACATGAACAAGGAACTGACGCGCTACAACACCAGGCTGTTCGCCGAAAAGGTGCAGCCGAAGCTGGCGCCGCTGTTCAGCGAATGGGAACACCGCTGGTGGCCACGCCCGATGGACACCGCCCAGCGCGCCGCCGTGCCGGCCTACCTGGCGGCCGAATAGCATGGACCTCGTCGCCGCCATCGCCGTTGCGCCCTCCGGTGCCGCGCCGCGCCGCAGGCGCAGCTGCCGTTGCGGGCGTTCCTGCGCGCGGTCCGAACCAATGCGCTGACCATCTTCCCGCAGGCCGCCTATCAGCAGGACAGCACGTCCACGACAGTTCCTTGGCCGGCACTCAACATCATGCTGAACGCCCCGGAGGCGATCCACCACGTCCTGGTCGGCAACCCCGGCAATTTCCGCCGCTCCCCGGCCTCGATCCGCATCCTGCGGCCGATCACCGGGGAGGGGCTTCTGCTCAGCGAAGGCGATGCCTGGAAGCTGCAGCGCCGCACCATCGCCCCCGCGCTCGGCCCGCGGGTGATGCCGATGCTGGCCCGCCATATCGTCGCCAGCACCGACCGCGCGCTGGCGCGGCTGACCGCACAGGCCGAGCGAGCCGATCGACCTGCTCGCCACGCATGCAGAACCTGGCGCTGGATATCGCCGGCCGCTCGATGTTCTCGCTGGAGATGGATCGCTACGGCGCCGCCGATGCGCGGCCTGCTGACCGAATTCGGCCGAACGCTATTCGCAGCCCCATCTGCTGGACATGCTGCTGCCGCCGTCGATCCCCACGCTCGCGCGACTTCGGCCGCGCGCCGCTTCCAGCGGCGCTGGATGAAGCTTGATCGAAACGATCCTGGCGCTCGCGCCTGGCCGAGCCGCCGCCGGAAACGCCGCGCGACCTGTTCGACCTGCTGCGCGCCGCGCGCGATCCGGAAACCGGCGCCGGCTTCTCCCCGCCCCAGCTTCGCGATCAGGTCGCCACCTTGATCCTCGCCGGCCACGAAACCACCGCGGTCACCCTGTTCTGGGCGATCATCATGCTGGCCCAGGCGCCGGAGGAGCAGGACTGGCTCGCCGAGGAAGCCGCGCGGTGTCACATCGAGCCGAGACCGGCCACGCGCCATGGCCGGCCTGATCCGCACCACGCGCGGTGGTGAACGAGACGCTGCGGCTGTTTCCCGCCGCCTTCACCATCGTGCGGGAAGCCATCGAGCCGGACCGCGTCGGCGAGCATCGATCTGCCGCCGCGGTCGCATCGTGATGATCGCGCCCTGGGTGCTGCACCGTCACCACGCGCTGTGGGACGATCCCGATGCGTTCCGGCCCGCCCGGTTCATGCCGGATCAGCCGCCGCCGGCCCGTTTCGCCTTCATGCCGTTCGGCGCCGGCCCGCGCATCTGCGTCGGCGCCCAGTTCGCGATGACCGAGGCCGTGCTGGTCCTGGCCGCCCTGATCGGCCGCTTCCGCGTGACGCGTGTCGATACACGGCCGGTGCTGCCGGTCGGCATCGTCACCACCCAGCCCGACCATCCGGCCCAGGTCCGACTGACTGCCGCGGCAGCGCGTGCCTCGATAGCGCGTCAGGCCGCCGCCTGGTGCGAAATCCAGCCGGAACCGCTCCTCGATATGCGCCGCCAGGGCGTCGGTCACCGGCTGCGCCGCGTTGCGCCCCTTCAGCATGACGATGCCGAATTCCGGCAGCTCCGGCAGCCCCTCATCCGGGCGCATCGCCCGCACGCCCTCCGGCAGCACCGTCAGCGCCGACACCGTCACCGCCAGCCCCGCCAGCACCGGCGCATGCGTGCCGACCTGGGTGCCCGACAGATAGGCGATGCGGTAGCGGATGCCCGCCTTGCTCCAGCGCGGCCTGCGCCGAGGCCCGCCAGCCGCAATTCTCATGCGCCAGCGCCAGCGGCAGCGGGTCCTGCCGATGCGGCGCATACTGGGTCGAGGTGATCCAGCTCAGCGGCCCGCGCCACAGCGGAACCGCCGGCCAGTTCCGCGGCTGGCTGCCATCCGAGACCAGGGTCAGGTCCAGTTCGCCCGCCTTCAGCTTTTCCACCAGATCGGTCGAGGACGGCAAGCACAGCACATCGACCTGCACCGCCGGATGGGTCTCGGCGAACCGGCGCAGCACGCCGGGAATGTGCGACAGCGCGTAGTCGTCCGGCGTGCCCAGCCGCACCGTGCCGGAAATCGTCGGCGCCCGGAATGTCGTCATCACCTCATCGTTCAGCGCCAGGATCTGCCGGGCGCGCGCCAGCAGATAGCGGCCATGCGGGGTCAGCGTGATCGCCCCGCCCTTGCCGCGGCTCAGCACGGTCTGGCCGAGAATTTCCTCCAGCCGCTTGATCTGCATCGAGATCGCCGACTGCGTTCGGCCCAGCTGGTCCGCCGCCTGGGTGAAGCTGTCGCCCTCGGCGATCAGCAGGAAGGCGCGCAGCAGTTCGGGATCGAGGCCATGGGTGATCAACATGGCCATCAATTTATCTGATGGCATCCATCAAAGCAATTCGTTTTACTGATTGCGCCACACCACCAGATATCAGCCGGCAACTACATCTGCTCAGGATGTACTGACAATGTCCGATCTGACGTCACCCGTTTCGTCTCTGCCCGACAGCCCACCGGCCGCTCGCGCGGTGGCGCCATCGCTGACGGCCCTGCGCATGGCGCTGCGCACCTACCTGCACCCGCCAGGCGCTGCCGGACCTGACCGCGCGCGAACTGGCCGACATCGGTCTCACCGCCGCACGCCGCTTGGCCGAGGCTGCCCGGCTGCCCTGGGACACCGACCGGGCCGCGTCGCCCGCGCCGCCGGGCGGCTTTTTGCGCAACTGCAACGGGCGCTGGAACGCGCCCGCACCCGCCGGCTGCTCGCCGAGATGACAGGCGCGCGACCTGCGCGATATCGGCGTGAGCCCGTCGGACGCCGAGGCCGAAGCCAACAAGCCGTTCTGGCGCTGAATAGCGCGTCGTCACGGTGCCACGATTCAGCCGGCGCGAGCTCCGCCGCGCTGGCATGACAAGTCCGAGCGCTGCGATGGATAGTCTGCGCGCCGGCACTCGGAACGGCGTTCCGGCGCTGCGCTCGCGGCGGTCTGCGGTGCATCCTCCGGGCGTCACGCCGAAACGCACCATGTAGGGCCGGAACCTTGGCGCGCTCCTGCGCCTCGTCCAGGCCATGGTCCTCGAACCGGTAGCTATGCGGCGCATAGCCGCCCCTCGGCTTGGCCGGCACATATCCCTCGATCGCCGCTGGCCGCCTGTGCGGGGCAGTTCATGCCGAAATGCCGATAGACGCCCTCGACCGTGCCGACCGGATCGCTGATCAGGTCCAGGTGATGGACATGGCACACCGGCTCCGGCAGCCCGGCATCGTCGCCGACCGCGATCATCCGCCTGGTCCCGTCCAGCCAGCGGCGGCTTTCATGCGGGCCCCAGCGTCTGTCGGGTCCAGCCTGCGGGTGAACGGCCGGCGCAGCACCTCGGTCAGTCGCGCCTGCGACAGCAGCACCTTCACGGGATCGCGATGCACGAAGACCATCCTGGCATCCGGATAGACCGCCCGAATGGCCTCCAGGGCGAACAGATGCTCCGGGCATTTCAGCACCCAGCGCCGCTCCGCTCCGTCCTGGTGCTGCAGGTACTGCAGGAACCGCTTGTGAAACCGATAGGCCGGCAGATGGCGCACCACATCGGCATCCAGCCAGGTGCGGTAGGATGGGATATGGTAATTCGTGTCGAACCGCAGGCTGCGGAACACATGCGCGGTGATCTCGCTGCATTCCTGCGGCGACGTCGCCTCCAGCGGATGCAGCGCGCGGAAATTCCGGCGCCAGCCACTCGAACGCCTTCAACTGCCGCGCGACCGCGGCGATCCGCTGCTCGCGGCGTGCCGGCTGCGGGCGAGGGAGAAATCGTCTCCCAAACCGCGGGCGCGCGATTGGCCGCATCCGTCAGCATCAACCGGTGCAGGAACGTCGTGCCGCTTCGCGGCAAGCCCGGTGATGAAGATCGGCTGGCGGATCGGCGCCGCCTCGATCGCCGGATCGCCGTGTCGCAGCAGCCTGGATGGTCAGCAGGTTCGACAGGAACCGCACGACATCCCAGCGCGTCGCGCTGCGGCCGACCAGGCTCAGCAGCGACTCGGTCGAGCAGGCTTCCAGCAGTCGCGTCAGCGGACCGATGAAGCGTGTCGCCGAAATCTCGCAGCCCGGTCTGACGTCGCGCCAGGCGGATCAATTCATCTGGGTCGAGCGGGCGATCCAGCAATCCGAAATGAGCCGACAACGGTATCAGTCAGACGTAAGGCTTGGGTCAAAATCGTCAAAAGCCAGTCTCCGCTAGACGGATTCCCGTCGATCTTTGAACCTTAGCCCAATGAAGCTGGGGTTGCTCGGACCAACTGTGGTGACACAAACTCGTGAGCCAATACGCAAGCGAAAGTATCGGATCCAACAGAAGCGCCGCTATGTATCTGGATGATGTCAGCCACCTGCCCACATAGTGGCTGATCTGAAGATGATGGCTGAGAGGATTGCGTTCATGCAAAAGACATCGCTTGCGGCGCCGGGGTGTCATGGCCGTCGCCGCTGCCTTCGTTGTCGGGCGCCGCGCTTCCGGCCCGGCGCCGCCGAGGCAGCAGGCGGCCGTCGCGACCGATCCAGCAACTGATCGACGGGCTGCTGCAGATCATGAAGGCCGGACCAGCACGCCGTTCCAGCAGCGCTTTGCCATGCTGGGGCCGGTGATCGACCAGACGTTCGACCTGCCGACGATCCTGCAGGAATCGGTCGGCGCCTCCTGGGCAACCCTGCCGGCCGACCAGCAGGCGATGCTGACGCGATGCATTCCGCCGCTACACCGTCGCGTCCTACGTCAACAGTTTCGACGACTTCAACGGCCAGCGCTTCGAGATCAATCCCGAGACCCGGCCGTCGGCACCGAACAGGTCGTCGAGACGAATATCATTCCCCATGAAGGGTGACAGCCATGAGCTGGACTATGTGATGCGCGAGGGTGCCGGCGGGCTGGCGCGTGGTCGATGTGCTGGCCGACGGGTCGATCAGCCGCGTCGCGGTCCAGCGCTCGGATTTCCGCCGCCTGCTGGCCCGCGGCGGCGCACAGGCCCTGGCCGACAGCCTGCGCTCAAGTCCGCCGACCTGTCCGATGGGTCCAGTTGAGATTCACTGCCAATGCTCCGTTGCGGCTAGACCGTCGCGACCGGCGTCGCCGGTGAGCCGACCGCGCCAGGCAGGCGCAGCGGCGGCGCCGTCAGCAGGAACCGGTTGCGTCCGTTCGCCCGCAGCCAGTCCGCCAGTTCCGTCAGGTACCACATCTCGCCCAGGTAGCATCCCAGCTTGAACAGGCAGTGCGCATGCAGCGGCAGCATGGCGCAATAGTCGTCGGCGCATGGCCGGGCAGGGGTGGCCTCGACGGCATAGTTGTCGGCGAGCAGCGCGACGGCGCCGCTGTCGGTCACCCATTGCTGCAGCCGCGGGTCGCGGCCATCGAACGCCGAGGTGGTGGCGAACAGCACCTTCGGGTCCGGCTGCTTGTTCATCTCCAGCAGCAACTGCGCGAACCCGGTGCGGATGCAGACGAAGTCGCCCGGCTCGACGACGACCTTGTCCTTGTCCAGCACCATCATCAGGTCCTCGTAGCCGACGACCTTGCCGGAGCGGCCGAAATGCGCCTCCAGGTCGATCATCACGGCGCGGCCCTGCACGCAGGACACCGCCATGTTCTCCACCCCGAGTTGCCGCGCGCCGGAGACCTCGTCGGTCGGGCGTCTGGTTGCCCTTCGCGTCGTAACGAACCGGCCCGATGATGTCGGTGCCGGCGCGGTAGCCGTTGTAGAACACGTCTTCCGGCACGCCGTCGCCGTCGGCGTCGAACATCTGGCCGACATGGGACAGGCTGTCCCACTGCGTCGAGTATTGCAGCGTCAGCACGCACCTGGTCGTCGCACACGACATCCAGCGCGGTCGGATCGTCGCAGCGCAGCGGCAAGTTCATGATTCGGCCGGCCGTTCGCGCATCGGTCGGCCGCAGCACCGGCGGATGGCGGCGCGGGTTGATGATGTTGCCGCCGGGATAATCCAGCGGCAGGGACAGGCAGAACGTCTTGCCGATCTTCACCTCGGCAATGCCCTGCAGGACCTTCTCCGGCGGTGACCAGGTTCAGCCGCCCGAGCTGGTCGTCGGGCCCGAAATCGCCCCAGGTCGAGCCCTCGGGGCGGCGCTTCCAGCGCGGGCTCGCGCGTCATGCTCAGGCGGCCATCTGTTCAACGGTGACGGCTGTCGCCGGCGACGGTCGTGCGGCGCATGTCGCGCACCTGGGTTTCGTCGAAGCGGCGGACGCGATGCATGGTGGACGCGGTTGTCCCACATCACCAGGTCAAACTGCCGCCATTTGTGGCGAATAGGTGAACCGCGGCTGCGTCGCGTGCTCGGTCAGGTCGCGGATGAAGGCCCGCGCCTCGGGCACCGGCCAGCCGACGATCGTGCCGATATGCGAAGACAGATACAGCGACTTCCGGCCTGTCGACCGGATGCGTCCGCACCAGCCGTTGCCGAACCGGCTTGAACATCCGCTTTTCCTCGTCGGACAGTTCGGTAAAACCGAGCGTGCCGCGCGAGTAGATCAGCGAATGTTCGCAGACCAGATCTTCGATCTCCGCTTTCGTCCGCGGCATCCAGCGCGTCATAGGCGCGCGCGCATGTCGGCGAATTCGGTATTGCCGCCGGTATCCACCACTATCCGTCCCGACAGCAGCGAATACTTCGCCGGCATCGCCCGGAACGAACTGTCGGAGTGCCACAACTGGTTGCCCAGGTTGAACAGCCGCCGCCGGTCGTCGCGCGCCAGCGGCTTGTGGTCGGCGCCGAGGTTGGACACGTCGGCCATGTCCGGATCCAGGCGGCGATCCGCCGCCTTGGTGACATTGCCGCCCGCGGTCTGCTCCAGCGGGCCGAAATTGACGCTGAACGCTTTCTGCTGGTCATCGGTGAAATGCTGATCGTGGTAGACCAGCACGGCGTAACCGATCCATCCCGGCTTCCAGCTCGGCGACCTGCGCCCGGGTCAGTGGCTGGGTGATGTCGAGGCCGGAAACCTCGCCAACGAAGCCGGGCGTCAGTTCGGTGATCGTGACAGACATCATGTTCCTCCTGTTATTCGGCCGCCATCGCGGGCACCTGTTCCGCGGTTAGCCCGGTACCCTTGATCGATGGTGCGCCGCATGTCGCGCACCTCCTGCAGATCGCGATAGCGCCGGGCACGATGCATGGTCGTGCGGTTGTCCCACATCACCAGGTCATGCACCCGCCACGCATGCGCATGAACGAACTGAGGCTGCGTCGCGTGTTCGGTCAGGTCGCGGATGAAGGCGCGCGCCTCCGGCACCGGCCAGCCGACGATGCCGCCGATATGGGCCGACAAGTACAGCGACTTGCGCCCGGTCACCGGATGGGTCCGCACCAGCCGGTGCCGCACCGGGCGCACCTTGTCCGGCGTTGCCCTCGCCGTAATCGTCAAAACCCAGCACGCCGCGGGAGAAGGCGATCGAATGTTCGGTGACCAGGTCCTCGATCGTGCGCCTTCGTTGCCGCATCCAAGGCATCATACGCCGCGCGCATGTCGGCGAACTCGGTATTGCCGCCGATATCCCGGCACAACCCGGGCGGACAGCAACGAATATCCCGCCCCGGTGGCACGGAATGACGCGTCGGAGTGCCACAGCCGGTTGCCCAGCGCGTACATCCGGCGGCTGTCGTCCCGGCCGCGCAGTTTCCCGTCCGGATCGAGGTTGGAGATGTCGCCCATCTCCACCGGACCAAGGCGCCGTTCGCTGGGCTTGGACATCTGCCCGATCAACGTCGCTTCAAGCTCACCGAAATTGCGGCTGTAGACACATTGCTGTTCATCGGTCAGCGGTCTGATCGCGGAACACCAGCACCGCATATCGATCCATGCCTGCTTCGATCGCCGCCACCTGGCCGCGCGAGAGCGGCACGCTGATGTCGATGCCGGAAACCTCACCGGCGAACTCCGGGTGGATCGCGGATATGTTCATGGTTCAAGCCGCCTCTTGCTGGGGTGCGGTGACCGAATCACCTCGGATGGTCGAGCGGCGCATGTCGCGCACTTCGCGAAGATCATCGTAGCGGCGTGCCCGGTGCATGGTTGTGCGATTGTCCCAGATCACCAGGTCCCAGGGCCGCCAGGCATGCGCATGCACGAACTGCCGCTGCGTCGCATGCTCGGTCAGGTCACGGATAAAGGCCCGTGCCTCCGGCATGGGCCAGCCGACGATGGTGCCGATATGTGCCGACAGATACAGCGATTTTCGCCCAGTGACCGGGTGCGTCCGCACCAGGCTTTGGCGCACCGGGCGCAACTTGTCCTGGTTGCGGTCACCGTAGGCCTCCTTCGGGAAGCCGATCATCTCCCGCGAATAGGCGTTGGAATGTTCGGTCACCAGGTCTTCAATTTCCGCCTTCGTGGCGTCATCGAGTGCGTCGTATGCAGCGCGCATGTCGGCGAACTCAGTGTTGCCGCCGGAACCGGGGACAATTCGCGCGGACAATAACGAATATTTGGCTGGAACGGCGCGGAACGACGCGTCGGAATGCCACAACCGGTTGCCGAGTGCGTTCAGCCGGATGCGGTCGTCGGCGTCGCGCAAGCGGTTATCGCGGTCGAGGTTGGAAATGTCGGCCATTTCCAGCTTGAGCCGGCGGTCTTCCGGCTTGCTCATTTCGCCGCCCGACGAAATTTCCAGTTCGCCGAAATTGCGGCTGAACGCCAATTGGGCATCGTCATCGAAATGCTGGTCATGAAAGACCAGGACAGCGAAGCGGTCCATTCCGGCCTCGATCTCCGCAACCTGCTGAGCCGTCAGCTTCTTTGTCAGGTCGATTCCGGACACTTCTCCCGCGAAGTCCCCGGAAGGGTTCCGCGTCAGCGGTGTGATGTTCACCGGTTTCCTCCGTTGAAGGCTACCGGGCAGTATAACTCCGATCGGAGCCGTGTTGCCAATCCCAAGCCTGAAGGCGGGTACCTGCTTCGGGGCGCCTACGGCGGCAGGGTCGCGCCGAAATCCGGCTCCGGTGCCGCCAACCGCCCGTCAGGTGACCAGATCGCCGGTGCGCAGCGGGCGGATTTTCGGATATCTCTTGATGCCGTTGCGCAAGTTCTCCGCGTATTCACGCTTGTAAGACAAGGCCAGCCGCCGGGCGATATAGGCCGCCTGCTGAGGTGTCGGGTTCTCCGGCATGATCATGCCGCCACCCGGCAGGATGCCCTCCGTGTTGATAAGATCGAGACCCTTGTTTTCTGCCTCGGCCCGTTCACGTTCGGCGCCCGCATCGAGGCGGGATATAGCCTCCGGCGTCCATCCGACGTTGCCAGACCTGCTGTCCCCGCACTTGTAATCCCCCCAAACGTTATCTCCCCGCATGGGGTCTCCGGACATGGGGTCTCCGGGCCTACCTTCGGGGCTGATATCTTCGGGCTCGATACCACTGGGCCTAATATCTTCGGGCTTGACACCAGCGGGCCCATCATCCCGAGCCGGGTTCGTTGGATTATCATTGGTGGCGCCGCAGCGGGTTTCAAATTGTTCGACGAGACCGGGCGTACCGGGCTTGGCCCACGCGCGCGAGGAGGGACGGCCGATCGGTGCGGCCAAAGGCTTCGCCTGACGGCGCTCCAAAGCCTTCAGCAGCGTGTCGAAAGCCCGGGCGGCCGAAGCGGCGCTGGCCAGGTGGCGCGTGCTGTCACCTTTGGGTTGGCGAAGGTTCATCCCGACATACCAGCAGGCGGCGGCGGCGTGGTAGGCAGAGATCGCCTGGACGCTGAGCATGACCTCGATTTCATCTCTCGGGTGCAACGCGGCCAGAGCGCGCAAGGCGGAATACATTCGTCTATGAGCCCACTCACTCGGCTCGTCCGGGTTTGCAAGCGGCAGGGAGCGCATCAGGGCGCGAATGGCTTCGTCGATAAAGGTTGGGTCGATGGGGCCGTCTTGTTGGAAGATCGCGTCCCGGTCGTAAGGTTGCGCGGTGCTGTGGTCGTTAATTGTCATTCTACAGATTTGCGTTACGTTCTAAATGAGTTAGGACATTGGCGACGGGCTGTCCGATACAAGTGGCGAACGAAAAGAAAACTGGATTGCCCTGGCGGCGCCGGGATTATCGGCTTGAACTCTCGAGTTGCTCCGCCAGCGCCTCATAGTCCTCGGCGAGTGACCGCAACGCATCGATTATCCGCTGGTCCGAAACCATGAGGATCATTTCGCGGTAATGCGTGGCCTTATCGCGCAACTCAGCGGGCGTAGCAGGCACTTCCATAACTCGATCTCCACCCAGGAACAGGTGAACGATTGAAAAGAGCCCGCGTTCACTCGCCGCCGGACACCTTTCGGTTGGCGATATGGTCGCGGTCGAAGGCGCCGGTTCCCGCAGCCCATGCGAGGGCGAAGTCGCATCTCCAATAGTGTGCCCCACTGATCATCCCACATTCGGGCAAATTCCGCGGAGCGGCGCGGGCCCGGGCCGCGTGTGCTTGCTATTGCAACAAACTTCGCAGCGCCAGGTTGCGCATCAGCGCGCCGGTGCCGAAGCGCCACGGTTCGCACTCATCGGTGCGTCTCATCCGGTTGACCAGCCGGCCGAGCCTTGGTGCCGCCACAGTAACGAGGTCACCGTATTTATGGGTGAACCCCTGTCCCGGACTGTCGCGGTCCTGGATCGGGGCGAACATCGTGCCCAGGAACAGCACCGCCCCGTCCGGGAAGCGGTGATGCGCGTTGACCATCTGGGCGACGAGGTCGGAGGGATCGCGGCTGATCTTCGAGATCGAGGATGATCCTTCCATGACGAAACCGTCGGGGCCATCCACGCGCAACGTCACGGTGGTGGCGCGGATATCATCCAGGCTGAAGGTTGCATCAAAAAAACGCAGGAATGGGCCGATGGCGCAGGAGCCATTGTTGTCCTTCGCCTTCCCGAGCAGAAGGGCGGAGCGGCCTTCGACGTCGCGCAGATTGACGTCGTTGCCGAGTGTGGCGCCGACGATGCGGCCGTCCGACGACACCGCCAGAACCACCTCCGGCTCCGGATTGTTCCAGGAAGAATTCGGGTGGATTCCGGCGTCCATGCCCGTGCCAACCGCGGCCATCGGTTGAGACTTGGTAAAGATCTCGGCGTCCGGGCCGATGCCGACCTCAAGGTACTGGCTCCAGGCGCCTTGCCGGATCAAGACTTCCTTCAGTTGCATCGCTTCCCGGGAGCCGGGCTTCAGCTTGCTGAGGTCGTCGCCGACGAGCCTGGTGACGTCTTCGCGAATGCCGCCGGCCGCGTTTATGTCGCCGCGGGCGCGCTCCTCGATGACGCGTTCCAGCATGGAGATGGCGAAGGTGACGCCGGCGGCCTTGATCGCCTGCAGGTCGATCGGGGCGAGCAACCACGGACGAGCGGGGTCGCGGCTGTCCGGCGGCGTGTTGGCCAACACGTCATCCAGCTTGCCGATCGTTTCACCCGCCACGGCCTGCAGGGCCGCGGCCGGATCCGGCGCCTCGCACAGATCGCGCATGGTCGGGAACTTCGCCGACACGTCCAGAAGTTCGCCATCGCGGACCGCCACGACCGACGGGCCGTTCACGTCCGGCCGCCAAACCCGTCCAGCGAGCGTGGCCCCGGCGGCATCATCGGGCAACGTCGTTTTAAGTAGGTCGGGGAACTGGGTCATCAGGGGCGCCTCCTGCTCGTTTGCGCCTATCCTAGCCGATGCCCGCCTGGACGAAAGCCCGACCCCGTGGTTGCCAGGCGAGGGGTCAGGCCGGTCCTACACCCGCTCGGACTTCGGCCGCCGCGGCGTCGATCGCGGCGGCGATGGCGCGAACCTGCTCATCCGGTATCGGACCGCCGGCGAGACGCAACCGCAGGGCGGTCTTCAAATTCTCGATGGCGCGGATGATCCGCGGATCGGGGACGATGCTGCGCTCGCGCGCGATGGCGCCGATGCGGGCCTGGATCGCTTCAACTTCCGTATGATTGGCCTCAAGGAAGGCCTCACCCTCCGCCGTTGCGTGGTAGAGCTTCTTGCCGTCATCTGCGGTAATGCGGGCAAAGCCTTGTTCTTCCAGCATTGTCAGGGTTGGATAGATGACGCCGGGACTGGGGCTGTAGCCGCCGCCCATGCGCTCCTCCAGCGCCTTGATCAGGTCGTAACCGTGCGCAGGCTTGGCGGTGATCATGCTGAGCAGGATGAAGCGCAGGTCGCCATGGTCGAATACCCGGCGTCGTCCGTGATGTCCGGCCGAATGCCGATGACGCCCGCCGCCGAAACGCTCGCCGGCTTCCAGGGGATCGCGGGCAAACCTTCGCTCGCCGCCGCGTTGGCCGTGGTTCCGGGAGTGGGCTTCCTGCGGGCCGTGCCCGCGATCATGCCGGTCGTGGTTGTGATGTCTCATGTTCAGTGTGGTTTTCCTTGTTCGCCGAACCAGGATGGTGCCGGCGGACACGACATAGTCTCGATATATCTTATGGTCAAGATATATCTTAATGCTTCGCCCTCATGGCGATCGCGTTGGCGGTTGAGCAGCGTTCCCGAGCCCGCGTGGTGGCGAGTGCAGGGGTTGGCGCGCCCGGCTTTCCGGCAGCCTGCACCACTCGCGCCGGCGACGGGTTTCCTTCAGCCCGGGCTTTCGATATCTGAGCTTGAGGATGGAGGGCAGAACATGAAACGCCTGTTCGGTGGCCACGATGCTCCGGCGGAAGATTTTCCGGTTGCTCATTCTGATGAGGAGTGGCGCCAGCGCCTCGATCCAGCGCAGTACCAACGTGTTGCGCCGGCATGGCACGGAGCGCGCGGGAACCAGTCCGTTGAATGCGGAAAAGCGGCCCGGCACATTCGTATGCGCCGGATGTGGCGCGCCGTTGTTCGCGGCGGAGACCAAGTTCGAGAGCGGCACCGGGTGGCCGAGCTTTTTTGCCCCGCTGGACGGGCGGGTGGGCACGACCGAGGACCGCAGCCTCTTCATGACCCGGACAGAGGTGCACTGCGCCGCGTGCGGCGGCCATCTGGGGCACGTGTTTCCCGATGGCCCACGGCCGACCGGCTTGCGCTACTGCATGAACGGGGCGGCGATGGGTTTTGCGCCCGCCGGACACCAAAACCTGAGGCCCAACCGGTGGCCGCCTACGTGCGCCGGCGTCAGTTCACCTCGACGGCTTCATTGATGCGGGCGAGAATCTCCGGCGAGATTTTCATCTCGTGGGCGACCTTGTCCTGCTCGGCCATCATCAACTTTCGCTGTTCGGCCAGTTCATCGGAGGGGACAACGGTAAGCTTGACGCCCTCGGCGCGAAGCTGTTTTTCCGCCCGGTCCTGTGCCGCCGCCAGGTTGGCGCGGTAGACGCCGATATTGGCGACCCAAAGATCGGTGACCAGGGTCTTCAGCGACGGGGTCAGCGCGGTCCAGAAGTTCTCGCTGATCAGCGGGATGTAGTCGCTCATGTTCTGGTGGTCGATCAGGCCAAAGCGCAAGCCGGCATCCCACAGCTTGGCGCTGGCGCAGCTTTCGTCGGTGCTCTGCAGCGCGTCGAATGTGCCTTGTGACAGCGCAAGCGGTACGTCCGGCCAAGGCGTCATGTTCGGCACGCCGCCGAAAAACCGAGCGCGCCAGGGCTGGGCGAACCCGCCGGAGTTGCGGATCTTGCAGGCCTTTGAGGTCCTGCAAGGAGTTGAGCGACTTACGGGTGCTGTACCAGTTGGTGAACCCGAGGTCGATCCAGTGGCCGGGGATCTTGACCCGAAGTTTCCTGCTGACCTGCTCGTTCACCATATTGCCGGGGATGCCGTCGATCGCGCGGTGGGTGAATTCGACAGGCTGGCCATAGAACATCGGCAACTGGGCCAGGTCCGCCTCCGGGACGTAGGCCGATACCAGCCAGGTGCCGGGAGCGGCCATCTCGATCTGTCCGAGGACCAGCGCCTTGATGACGTCACGGTCGGGAAATAGCTGGCCGCTGTCGAACAGTTGCGGCGCGATCTCACCCTGCGACGCGGCCTCCAGCTTCTTCAGGAAATCGGCGATGGACTGGGTGCGCCCATGGCTTGGGGAGGTGTCGAGCGAAGCCCGCAGCTTGATGGGATTGGCGCGCGCCGTACGAACGAACGGCGCGGCGAGCCCGGAACCGAGGACGATCCGGCGCCGGAGCACCGGACCGGGGATGATCCGGCGCCCGGTCGCCGTGGTCATGCGCCGGAAGCGGAGGCTTGCGCGGTAAGGTCTCGGGCGTTGATCGACTGGATCGCCGACAGACGCTTGAACAGGACGTCCGCGGGAATGGGCGAGGCGCCGGCATCCAGGCAATCGGCGAACTTGTCATACAGTTGCTGGTCGGTCAGCGGGCGCGAGGGATGGCCGGTCGCGCGGGAAACCGGTTCGCCGGCAATCGTCCGGCCTCCGGCGAGTTTCACCGTGACCTGATCGTGCGGCGCGGCGCCAGGCAGTTCCGCGTCGTAGGTGCTGGTGGTGACGATCTCGACCTTCTTCATCAGCGCTTGGATGTCGGGGCGCTGGACGAAGTCGTCGGTCAACTCGCGCAGGCCGACGCGCTGGGCAATGATGCCGCTGGCCATGCAGAACTCGATGCTGAACTTCGCCGCCAGACCGGTGTCGGGCTGGTGGTTGCGCAGTACGGTGGAGAAATAATCGCTGATTTCGACAGTGATCTTCTCTACCTCCTCGGCCTTGATCGGACTGTTGTTCACCAGGTCCAGCATGCAGTCGATGGCTCGGTGGGTGCAGTAGCAGGTAGGGTATTTCTTGATCCCGAGGCCCTGCGTCAGGATCGCCCACTCGACCCCGGCCTTCGTGTCACTGCCGCGGTCCTCGGTGCCGGTCGGAGAGATTGCGTGCAGGAAGCCCTGCGGATGCTCCAGCGCATCGGTGTTCGCGGTGAAGCCGGCCTCGGCCAGGCGCGCGGCCATGATCCCCGCATGGGCAGCCTTTCCGGCGTGGAACGGTTTGGTCATGGTGCCGAAATTGGACATCAGGCCGGCCGATTGCGAGGCGCCGAGAGCGATGGCGATAGCGGATTTCTCCGCATCCAGCTTGCGCAGCTTGGCACACGCCGCGGCGGCACCGACCGCGCCGTACAGACCGGTGGGATGCCAGCCCTTCTGGTGCAGCAGGCCGGTGTCGCGGCGGAACAACTCGGCCCAGGTCTCGTAGCCGGCGACGTAGGCGGTGATCATGTCGGCGCCAGAGGAACCCAGGTGCTCGGCCTCCGCCAGAATCGCGGGAACGAGCACGGTGCTCGGGTGACCGCGCAACGCCACGTCGTCATAGTCCAGCGCATGGGCGGCGGTGCCGTTGATCCAGGCGGCTTCGGGCGCCGGGGCGTGCCGTTCGCCAAAGGTCAGCGTGGCGGGTCCGTCGCCCGAGGCGAGGGTCTCCGTCATGATGCGGACACTGTCTTCGTTGCGGCCGGCAATCATGGTGCCGATAGTATCGATGAAGCCCATGCGCGCGACGCGCGCGGCTTCCTCCGGCAGACGATTCGGCGACAAATCGGCGACGAACTGACCCAGCGCCTGGGTCAGCGGAAGTTTCGTATCGGTCATTGGACGGTTCCTCCTGGAGGGCTTGGCTACGCTGATGGGCGGCCCACGCCGAAACTTTGAAATCGAATCCTGGACGGGCGAGGTGTTGTTTGATTGCGTTGGCCGGCGCGCGGACGCAGTGAATGGTGTCGGAAGCCTGGCTCGCGGCGGATCAGGGACGCTTGCATGACGATCTTGCGGAGCCTTGGGATAATCGGGACGGCAGGCAGATATTCGCCGGTTCAACCGGCGCGTCAACCGGCGCGTCCGCCTGCACGGGAGTGGCGGCTTTTGTGCGATGCATGCGCTGTTAGATCATGGCTCCCATTACAATATCGCCGGCCGTTCCTACATCGGTCTGTGCTGCCAATGAATTAAAGGGAGGCTCCATGCTTTGTCGATCATTCGTTCTCGCCGGTGCCGTGGTGATGTTCGCCGGTGCGGCATCGGCCGCGACGGTCAAATATCATGCTGCCATGAACGGGGCCGCGGAAGTTCCACCAACCAAGTCCAGCGGGTCAGGAGAAATGACCGCATCGCTGGATACCGCGACACATGAACTCAGCTACGATGTGACGTTCAAGGGCCTGTCAGGTGATGCGACAGCCGCGCACATCCATGGACCGGCCGAAGCCGGCAAGAACGCCGGCGTGGTCGTGCCACTGGGCACGGCACCAAAGAGCCCGATCCATGGGTCCGCCAAACTGACGCCGGAGCAGGAGCAGCAACTGACATCGGGCATGTACTACGTGAATGTGCACACCAAGGAAGATCCCGGTGGGGAAATTCGCGGTCAACTGACACAGGTGAAGTGAACTGATGCGAGGAGCTTCGCCGGCAGGCAACCGGCGAGGGTCCTCGCATGCCATTCGATCTTCCGCGCATCTCATCAATTTGGCCGGTTCACCGCCGGCGCCATGATTTAGCCGGGCGCCATGATTTAGCCGGCGGCATGATTTAGATTGCCAGCCTTCGCGCCAGGACCCATCCTCGGCTGAGTGAAATCGTCGGCAGCCCGTGGGGGGTTCGAACTCCTGGCAGGGCCTCAACGAGAAGGCGCGAAAGCAATGGCCTCTCGGATGGACTTCGATCCCTATGTGGTTGCGGTCCAGGCGACACGGACACCCACGCTGATTACCGACCCCAGGGAACCGGACAATCCCATCGTTCTGGCGAACGATGCGTTCGTGGAGATGACGGGATATCCCAAGGAAGCGGTGATCGGCCGGAACTGCCGTTTCCTGCAGGGACCGGGCACCGAACTCGCGGCGGTGGCTGCTGTTCGTACGGCCGTTCAGTTGGTCCGGCCGATCGAAATCGAGTTGCTGAACTACCGAGCCAGCGGCGAGCCATTTTGGAACCGCCTGCTGATCGCGCCGGTGCATGATTCCGCCGGCGTGCTGACCCATTTTATCTCCAACCAGGTGGACGTCACCGCTGAACGCGCGTGGCGGACCGATCTGCAAAATCATAATGCCAGACTGGTTGAGCTTTCCGAACGGCTGGGAGAGCGTGCGCGCGAACTGGCTGAGGCGAACCAGAACCTTCAAGCCGAGATCGAGGAGCGTAAGCGGATCGAGACCGCGTTTCGCGGCGCGCTGGCCGCCGCCGATCAAACGCGGACGAAGCTCATGGAGCGTGAGGCGCATCTTCGGTCGGTGCTCGACACTGTGCCCGATGCGATGATCGTGATCGATGACCGTGGCATCATAAGGTCGTTCAGCGCCGCGGCTGAGCGTTTGTTCGGCTTCAGTGCGGCTGAAATCATCGGCCGCAACATCAGCACGCTGATGCCGCCGCCGTATCGTGAGCACCACGACAGCTACCTCGCCCGCTACCTCGCGACCGGGGAGAAGCGGGTGATCGGCCGGGGCCGGGTGGTGGTAGGGCTGCGCAAGGACGAGACGACCTTCCCGATGGAACTATCTGTCGGCGAAACGATGGCCGCGGGCCAGCGCACGTTCACCGGCTTCGTGCACGACCTGACGCAGCAACACTCGGCGCGGCAGCAACTGGAGGATTTGCAGGCGGAACTGATCCACTTGTCGCGCTTTACCGCGATGGGCGAGATGGCATCGACCCTGGCGCACGAACTGAACCAGCCGCTGACCGCGGTGGTCAGTTACCTGAACGGCTGCCGGCGGCTGATCGACGGGGCGGAGACCCTGAAGAACCTGATGATTTGCGACGGGTTGGAGCGAGCGGCCGACCAGGCCCTGCGTGCCGGCCAGATCATCAGCCGCCTGCGCCAGTTCGTATCCCGGCGCGAAAGCCAGCACCAGATGGAGAACCTGAGCAAGCTGATCGAGGAGGCAGAGCCCTTGCCCTGGTCGGCGTCAAGCAGACCGGCGTCACCGTCACCTGCATCCTGGCTTCCGAAATCACCCTGGTGATGGTGGACAAGGTCCAGATCGAGCAGGTTCTGCTTAATCTCATTCGCAACGCGGTCGAGGCGATGCAGGAGTTGGTGCGTCGGGAACTGACGATCTCAACCGGCATCAACCAACAGGGCATGGCCGAAATCCTCGTCATCGACACCGGTCCTGGTATCGCCGAGGCCATTCTTTCGCAACTGTTCCAGCCGTTTGTGACCACCAAGCCGCATGGGATGGGCGTTGGCCTGTCGATTTCCCGCACGATCATCGAAGCGCACGGCGGCCGGCTTTGGGCCGAACCCAACCCGAACGGCGGGACGGTATTCCGTCTGACCCTGCGGACCATGCGCGAAAAGGATGGCGGGCATGTCGCTTGATTGCCAAGGCATGACGAACATATCATTAGTCAATAACCGTCGGATTGAGGTCAATCAAGGCGCCGCCGCTTTTTCTCTCCTAGGGTTGCCCACCACCGCCATTCGGCGGCCTCGACAGGGATGCGAACGCCTGGGATGGCGAACCACCGATCAGCGCTTGTTTTGATCGCAGCGGACGACCAAGCCGTCCGCGATGCCCTGCAGTTTGCCCTGCGACTTGAGGGGTTCGCCGTGAGAACGCACCCTGACGAGGCTGGGCTCATGGCCGACCCCGATTTGCGGCTAGCGGCCTGCGTGATACTGGACGACCGCAGGCCCCACCTCGACGGCTTCGCGGCGTTCGCCCGCCTCCAGGCCCGTGATGTCGCGGTGCCGGTTATCCTGCTGACCAGCTATGCGACGGCACGGTTGCGTGCGCTGGCCGACTCCACGGGGTTTCGCGCGGTGCTGGAAAAGCCGTTGCTGAACAATATCCTGCTCGACACCCTGCAGAGCGTGCTGCGCACCCGGCAGGCGCCATGAACCGCCTGGTCAACTGGCACGAAGCCTAGCGGCGAGCGGCCCCGCGCGGTGCTACCGCCCTTTGAACCTGGGCTTGCGCTTCTCATTGAATGCCAGCACGCCTTCGCGACGGTCTTCGGTGTCCACAAGCCGGTTATAGGCCTCGATCTCAAACATCAGGCCGCGCTTGAGGTCCATCTGCAGGCCGTGATGGATGGATTTCTTGGCCTGACGCACCGAAAGCGGCGCGTTGTCGCAGATCGCGCGAGCCGTCTCCTGCACCTGCTCTATCAGCGTGCCGGGCTCGCAGACGCGATTGAGGATGCCCCATTCCAATGCCTGCTGGGCGGAAAACGGCTTGCCCGTCAGAATGATCTCCTTGGCGCGGCGCTCGCCAACAACTCGCGGCAATGTCTGGGTGCCGCCGCCCCCCGGCATGATCCCGATGGTGACCTCGGTGAGGGCAAACCGCGCGGCGGGGACCGCGTAGGCGAAGTCGCAGACCAGCACGGTCTCAAGCCCGCCGGCGTAGGCGTGGCCGTTGATCGCCGCGATCACCGGGATGGGGCATTCCAGCAAGGCATCGCGGCCACGTTCGAAGATTTCGTGCTGATGCTGCCACTGCTTCGGCGTCAGACCCTTGCGCTGTTTCAGGTCACCACCGGCACAGAAGATCTTCTCCCCCGCCCCGGTCAGTATGATGCAGCGCAGTTCGCCAGGATCGTCGATCAGCGTCGTCCATAGGTCGAGCAGATCGAGCCCCATCTGGGTGTTCTTGGCATTGCCGACCTCGGGGCGGTTGAGCGTGACGGTGAGCAGGTGGTCACCGGTTATCTCGGCAAGGATGGTTTCGTAGGACTTCATGAGCCTGTGCCAGGGATCGCGGTTGCGTCGGGAGTATCAGGGGCCGTAGGCGCTCTTAACGGGCACTGCCTGCTACGGCAAATGTGCATGCTCGTTCGCGCACCTGCCCCATCGTGCTTACGCCCTGGCTATCCGGCGGTGGCTGCCGTTCGTTTGCAATCCGCAGAATGATGCGCTGTGATCAGGGTCGCGATTTACCCAAAACCGGCGTGATCCATTCGATTGCGTTCCACGTAAAGGGCTTCCGTGAATGCATCGGCTCGCTCGCGTCGGACGTCGTGTCCACCCCGGCCAGCCGAACGCTGGGGGCTGGTGCTTGCTTCGTGCCGCCGCATATCTGCGCGAGGCATGACTGAAGTCACCTCACCACGCAGCGGAACCGATTATGCTGCCTTGATACACGCCATCGCCCAGCGGCGAGACCGGGCGGCGTTCGCCAATCTGTTCGCCCATTTCGCCCCGCGGGTGAAATCATGGATGCTTCGTGCCGGCTGCAATCCTACCGCGGCGGAAGAGTTGGCGCAGGAGACCATGCTCGCCGTCTGGCAAAAAGCCCGGTTGTTCGACCCATCCCGAGCCGGCGCGGCCACCTGGATCTTTACGATTGCGCGCAATTTGCGGATCGACGGACTGCGGCGCGAACGCCATCCATCGGAGTTGATGCCAGATCTGTCCGAGGAACCGGAAAGCCCGATCCAGGCCGATTTCGTTCTCGCTGTCTCACAGCAAGAGGTTCGCGTCAGGTCTGCCCTGAGCCTGCTGCCGCTGGAACAGGCGGAGGTCATCCGCAAGGCCTTCTTCGAGGACAAGGTCCACTCCGAAATCGAAAAGGAACTCGGCATTCCCCTGGGCACCGTCAAATCGCGGCTGCGTCTCGCCATGGCCCGCCTGCGTGCGGCATTGGGAGACCTCGGTTGATCGCGCATCATCCCAGCGACCCGACCCTGGCATCCTATGCCTCTGGCGCGTTGCCGGAGGCGCTGGCGCTTGTGGTTGCCACTCACCTCTGCGAGTGCGGGGCATGCCGGGCGACGCTGGCGGCCTTGGAGGCGACCGCAGGCGCGCTGCTGGACGATTTGCCGCCCGTAGCGTTGTCCGACGACGCACTCGACCGGCTGCTGCTGCGGCTTGATGACCCGTCACCACCCGGTCCGCCGATCACCAACCCGGAGCTTCCCGCCCCGTTGAACCGCGTACGGCTGGGACGCTGGTGGCCGCTGGGGTCGGGAATCCGCTTCCGCGCGCTGCGCACCGGCGGGTCGGCGTGGGGCGTGCTGTTGCTGGTCCAGCCTGGCCGATCGCTGCCGCGGCACGGACATGCCGGCACGGAACTCACTTGTGTCCTGACCGGCGCTTTCGCCGACGGCAACGGCGAGTATGCAGCCGGCGATCTATGTGAACCCACGACGGATCACGACAACCCACCGACCGTGATTGGCTCCCAGCCCTGTCTATGCGTCATCGCATCCGAAGGCATGCGGCTGCGCGGCCTGCTCGGTTGGTTGCAGCGCATGATCGGGCAGTAAGAACCGGATGCCACGCCACCTGTTGGAAATGCTGATGCTGTCGGTCCTGTCGGCATGCTCGCCGGTTTCAATCCTGAATGGGCTTGCGCCCAGGTCAGGCGTTACCGAAGTGGACGACGTCCCCTACGCGGCCGGCGAGCGGCGTGGACTCGACATCTACATCCCGGTCGTTGCCCCGGCGCCCTCCACCGAGGCGATGCAACCCAGGCAGCGGGCGGCGCCCGTCGTCGTGTTCATCTACGGCGGCGGCTGGAAGGACGGCAATAAGAGCGACTACCGGTTCGTCGCCGCCGCCTTGGCTGCCAGGGGCTACCTGACCGTGGTGCCGGATTACCGGTTATTCCCACAAGTGCGGTTCCCGACGTTTCTGCAGGACAATGCCGCCGCGGTCGCGTGGATCCGAAACAACATAGCCCGGTTCGGCGGTGATCCGGAACGCATCTTCCTGATGGGTCACTCAGCCGGCGCGTACAACGTGGCGATGCTGACGCTCGACCGGCAATGGCTGAGCGCCGAGGGGATGGACCCTGACCGCGATATCAGTGGCACCATCGGTCTCTCCGGCCCCTATGATTTCCTGCCCCTGCATGACCCTGAACTGGAGGACATCTTTGCCCCGTCCGGTGACCTGCGCCAGAGCCAGCCCATAACCTTCGCCCGCGGCAACGCGCCGCCGATGTTCCTTGCCTCCGGCACCGCCGACCAGACCGTGCTGCCGAGGAACACCGAACATCTGGCCACCGCGATCCGCCGGGACGGCGGCGATGTCCAGGAGGTTCTGTATCCCGGCGTCAATCATACCAAGATCATCGGCGCCATGGCGGGCGTGCTGCGTTGGCTGGCTCCGACGCTGACGGACGTTGTGGGATTCCTGAACAGCCGCACCGCCGCACCCGTCGCGGGCTATCAGACCGGCGTCACCAAGCAGCCCACGCGGGAGCTTCAGACGCAGGCTTCAGCGGATACGGCTTTACCCTCTCAGCCGGTTCGCTGAAGTTCGCGCAGCGCGTGGAAGCTGATCGGCTTGATGCCGTGCCGGTCCAGCAATGCCGAGACGGCCGGATCGATCAGGCAGGCGGCGTCATGCACCCGGATCTTTGTGTTCACGCTGTCATAGCCGCGCAGTTCCTCGCCATCGAGCACAGGGTGGGCAAAGATTTCGCTGACGCCGGGTGGAAGCTTGGGAATTTCCTCGAAGAACACGTCGCGTGTGGGCCTGGGCCAGGGATACACGATATGTTCGTTGAACAGCACACCGCGAGCCTCGGCGCGCTCGCGGGCCTGAAACCCTTGCTTTGCCGTTTCGTCGCGGGAGAACATCCGCACCGGGAGCCGGAACGCCTGTGCCAGATCAAGGTAAATCCCGTAGAGATCAGTACGGGCCTGCATGACGTTCATGTGGGCGTCCAGGTGAGTGACGTCCACTCCCCAGGAAATTGCCGTCTCGATCTGGGCCGCACATTCGGCGCGCGCTTCCTCCGCATCGATCTGCTCAAGGGCCGCCCCGGTGGTGGCCGGGAAGAAACCCTCGTGATCTCGCAGCGAGGCCCCATTCGTCAGGCCCCGCCACCGATAACCGCGGTATTCCGAGGTGAGCGTCAGATGCACACCGACGGCAAGTCCCGAGAACATGCGGGCGGCTTCGCGTGCCCAGGGGCAGGGCACCATCAGGGTGGCACTGGTGGCCAACCCGGAGGTCATGGCGCGAAAAGTGGCGACGTTGGCGCTGTGGCTCGAGCCCAGGTCGTCGCAGTTCACGATCAGCAACCGGTCCTCCGGCCCATACCCAAGCCGGACCGCCAACTCGCCCCCGCGCGGCGGGTGCAAGTCACTCATGATGGGCCGGCAGCAAATTCATTGGTAATCCACGCCACTGCCGGCGTCGCTCAGGCCTTGGGCCAGAGCACCTCGTGCGTGGCGATCGAGGGCGGGTAGACCGGCACCGGCTTGCCGTTGCGCCATTGGACGATGCACAGTTTCGCCCCCACGCGGCGGCCTTTTTCATCGTATTTGAGGTGGCCGTCGGGGAAGAACAGCGCCGGACCGTCGTTCATGTCGAGCGTGCGGATGGCGGCACTGACCTTGCGGCGGTCGGCGACCGCGGCGCGCTCAATCGCCTCCTTGAGGATCATCACATGGACATAGGCGAAGATCGAGTCATGGCCGAACCACGGCTCGCCGGTGCGGGCCATGAACCGCTTCTCCAGGTCCGCCTGATTCTTGCCCGGCCAGTTGGCGAGGCCCACCAGTGTGCCTTCCAGATTCTCCGCCCCGGCATTCTTCAGCAGTTCCGGCACCGCCCAATGACCGCCGCCGCCAATCTTCGGAAGCTTGTCGCTCTTCATGTTGAATTCGGCGAACTTGTCCACCAGCAGCTTGTCGTCCGGCACATTGGTGGACTGGAACACCACGAAGTCCGGCCGCCCCGACCGGACGTGCTGGATCATTGTGGTGGCATCCGTCAGCGGCGGTGTATAGACCTCATCAGCGACGATCGTCAGGCCCTGCTGGGGCACCACATGGTCACGCAGCGGCTTCATGAAGCTGACTGACGATGCCGTGTTGTCACCGATGAATGCCACCTTGGTCGGCTTCTTGCCGGACGCCTTCTGCGCCAGTTCCATGATCATCGGCAGTTCTTCTTCCGCCTGCCGGTCGGCGGTCGGCGAGGACTGGAACACGTGCTTGAAGCCGCGCCCGGTAATCAGGTCGGAGTAGGACAGCGTCAGCCACGGCAGTTCGGCGCGTTCCGTGACCTCGGTTGCCGCCAGCGTGAAGGTGGACAGCCAGCAGCCAAAACCGCCAACAAGATCAGGCTCCTGCGCCAGCATGCGCTGTGCCGCGTCCTTGGCCTTTTCGGCACTGTCCTGGGTATCGTATTCGATCAGCTTCAGCTTGGCGCCGCCCATCGACTTGATGCCGCCGGCATTGTTGATGTCCTCGATCGCCAGCCGCCCGCCCATCTGCTCAAGGATTCCCTGGCGCGCCCAGGGGCCGGAAAGCGGCACGAGCATGGCGATTTTCACCTCCGCCGGTGTCTGGGCGTAAAGGCTGCGAGGAGCCAGGGAGGCGGCACCGGCCGCGAGGCCGATTCCCATGGCGGTTCGACGTGACAGGTCGCTCATTTGACGTTTTCTCCGGTTTTCTTGGTCATCCCAATTTCTTGGGCATCAAGCCGTTAACTTAGCCCCAGATACGATTTTCTTACCCGGTCGTCCTGTAACAAAGTTTCATATGGTCCATCCAGCACCATATGCCCCGTCTCCAGCACATAGCCGTGGTCGGAGAGTTCCAGTGCCTCCGCCACGCGTTGCTCGACCAGCAGGATGGTCACGCCGTCTTCCTTGTGGATCTGCGACACGCGTTCGAAGATCGTATCGGCGACCGCGGGTGCCAGTCCCATCGAGGGTTCGTCCAGCATCAGCAGCCGGGGCGCACAGGCCAGCCCGCGACCGATCGCCACCATCTGCTGCTCGCCGCCCGACAGCGTGCCGGCAAGCTGGGTGGCACGTTCGGCCAGGATCGGGAACAGCGTATGGATGCGATCCAGCGTGTGGTGCCACGCGTCCCGCCCGGTCTTCGGATAGGCGCCCATCTCCAGGTTTTCGCGCACGGTCAGGGTCTTGAACACCTGCCGTCCTTCCGGAACATGGGCAATTCCCAGATGCGCCCGCCGCGCCGGGGGCAGCCCGAACAGGTTCTCTCCCATAAAGCTGATTTGCCCGGAGACCGCCGGCACGATGCCGGAGATGGTCTTGAACAGCGTCGATTTCCCCGCGCCGTTCGGACCGACGACGGTGACAAACTGGCCTTCCTTGACCGACAGCGTAACGTCCGTCAATGCGCGCAGGCCGCCATAGGCAACCGACAGACTGGTAACTTCAAGCATCCTGCTTCGCCGCCCATTTCTTGCCGAGATACGCCTCTACCACGCTGCGGTCCTCGACCACCTGCCGCGGCAATCCGCTGGCCAGGACCCTGCCGTGGTCCAGCACCACGAAGCGGTCCGCGATCCGCATCATCGCGTGCATGGTGTGCTCGATGATGACCACGGTCATGCCTTCGCGGCGCAGCCGCACCAGGACATCCAGGATATCGTCGCATTCCTCACGTCCGAGCCCCGCGAGCGTCTCATCGAGCAGCAGCAAGCGCGGCGCTCCCGCCAGTGCTCGGGCCAGTTCCATCAGCCGGAGTTGCTTGTTGGTAAGCTGACCGGCTGCGATCCCTGCCTTGTCGGCCAGACCGACCCGCTCCAGCGCCTGCGCGGCGGATGCGATGGCATCGGCGTCGCCGAGTCCGGCGCCGTAGGCACCGACGATGACGTTGTCCAACAGCGGCAGGCGGGGGAAGCTGCGCACCACCTGGAAGGTGCGTCCGATGCCCATGCGGCAGACCTGGTGAACCTTCTTGCCGATCATCGCCTCGCCGCCAAGCGAAGCGGTTCCTTCGGTGGCGGGCAGGACGCCGCAAAGGACGTTGAACAAGGTGGTCTTGCCGGCGCCGTTCGGACCGATGATGCCCAGGATCTCTCCGGAAGTGACTGCAAAGTTGACGCCGCTTACCGCCCGCAGGCCGCCGAAGGACTTGGACAGATTGCTGACCTCCAGCAGCTTTGTTCCGGCCTCGGCCGGCTTGATGGCCGGTGGGGCATTGGCAGCCAGCGAGGCTGGCAGTGGGGCAGGGGCCTTCGGGGTAAAAAACCTGTCGCGGATGGTCCAGAACAGGCCGTCAGGAGACGCCAGCATGATGGCGATGATCGCCACGCCGTACACCACGCCCTGGATGCCCGGCAGGATATTCCCCAGTTCGGCGTTCAATCCTTCGGCCAGCGGCACCAGGATGGCCGCCCCGATCACCGGCCCCCAGATGGAGGCGACGCCGCCAAACAGCGTGACCACCACCGCCTGTGCGGAAACCAGCATGCCGAACACTGAATCCGGTGTGACCACCAGCAGGACGCAGGCATAGAACCCGCCGGCCGCCGCCGCGATCATCCCCGACACCACCAGCGCCCGCATTTTCCAAAGCCGGGCGTTGATGCCCGCCGCCTCAGCCGCCAGTTCATTCTGCCGTATCGCCAGCAGTGCCAGGCCGAAACGCGAATTCTCCACCAGCATGCAGACGAAGACCCCGGCGATCAGCAGCCCGACCGAGACCAGCGTGTAGTAGTGCGGATTGGTGAATTCCAGGTATGCCACCGGGTTCTCCCGGTGCATCGGCAGCGACATTTCCTGGAAGCCGAGGTATTGCAGGAAGTACAGGATCGCCAGCGGGTAGGCCAGCATCGACAAGGCGAAGTAATGACCGCGAAGCCGGAAGGTCGGCAGGCCGATCAACACCGCCGCGACCGCGGCAACGGCCATCCCGAGCGGAATGCCCAGCCACGGCGTCAGGTTCCAGTACACCAGGGCGAGCGTCACCACATAGGCACCGATCCCGAAGAACGACGCATGGCCGAACGACAACTGCCCGCCGTAGCCGGACAGGATATTCCACGACACACCGAACGTAGCCCAGATCGGCACCAGCGTCATGATCAACTGGTAGTAGCTGTTGGTGACGAAGACGGAGGCCGCCAGGTAGGCAACCGACACCACGCCCAAGGTAAGCAGATCCCGCTTCAGCCGCGGGGCGGAACCGTAGCGCATCAGGCACGCTCCGCCGAACGGCCGAACAGGCCTTGCGGCCGCAGCAGCACGATCATCAGGAAGACGACGAAGATCGCGGCATTCTGCAACTGCGGAGGCAGGATCAGCGCCGAACACTGCTGCACGAAGCCCACCGTGAGCCCGCCCCAGAACGCGCCCAGGATACTGCCCATGCCGCCCAGCACGACGCCGGAATACATGATGATTACGTAGTCCAGCCCGATGAACGGCCCGAACGACAGATAGGTCGCCATCAGGCCTCCGGCGATCGCGGTAATGCCGCTGCCGAGGCCAAACGCATAGCGGTAGGCCTTGTCGGTATCGATGCCCATGTAGGTTGCCGCCGTCGGATTATCCGCCGCGGCGCGCAGCGCCTTGCCCATACGCGTGTATTCCAGCGCCAGATACAGGGACACAGCGACGATGATCGCCACCAGGCAGGCGATCAACCTGGCCTTGTTGAGAAAGACCGTGGCGTCGCCGTAGATCGGTCCGACCTCCACCGCGCTGGACGCCAGCGGCGTGCGCACCGTCACCGGCGTCGAGCCGAACATGATCAGGCCGCCGTTCTGCAGGATCAGCGAGATTCCGAGCGTGACGATAAGCTGGCCGAAATGGCCCTCGTCGAGCGATCCTGTCGTGCGCAGTCCGGACACACGGGCGATCAGGAACTTGTGCAGCAATGCGCCGCCGGCGAAGACGATCGGGCCGGCGAGCAGCGCGCCGACGAACGGGCCGATATACGGGCCGAGAAAGGCCAGCACGCCGCCGCCGGTGACCAGGTAAAGGCTGGAGAACATGCCCAGCATCAACAGCTCACCCTGGGCAAAATTGACGATCTTCATAATGCCGAAGATCAACCCGAGGCCGATGCACATCAGTCCGTAGATGCAGCCAATCGTGATGCCCGCGGCAAGCGCGTTGAGCACGTTCTCGATGAGAACTTCTAAGTCCACTGGTTTTCGCTGCCTCCCGACCCGGCTGCCCGTTTAGGGGGCGGCTTCTGTATCATCTGGTGTCTTACCGGCTAATGGAAGCCTGCTCAAGCTGGATGCTATTCCGGACGGCTGGGTTGAGATTGAAGACGTTGGCGCCGGCGAGGCCGACAGACTTCTTCTTTTGAAGGCGGATGCAGGGGATATCTGCCGAATTGCCGTCATCCACCTGCATCCGTTGCATCCGTCTTGAAGGCCCGCCTTTGCCTTCCCACCGGCGCTCGGCGGGGTGCGATCTTGCGTCGGGGCGGGTGTTCCCGTCCTCGCGGCGCGCGGCAACCCGCGACGCGCCGGCTGTTGGTAAAGCCGGGCTGTTTGAGAGACAGTAGCCATTCGCACGGTTTCGCGACATAAAGCCGGCTGAGGAGAACGTTAATGCCGACGACGATACCCGCCAGTGCCGCGACCGCGCGCCCTTGGGACCCGAATTCCTGGCGCGACTGCCCCATTCGCCAGGTTCCGACCTACCCGGACGTGACCAAGCTCGAGGACATGGAAGCGCGCCTGGGCAAGTATCCACCGCTGGTCTTTGCCGGGGAAGCCCGCCGCCTGAAGGCGCAACTGGCGCTGGCCGCCGAGGGCAAGGCGTTTGTGCTGCAGGGCGGCGATTGCGCGGAGAGTTTCTCCGACTTCACCGCCAACGTCATCCGCGACACATTCCGCGTGCTGCTGCAGATGGCGGTGGTGCTGACCTTTGGCGCCTCACTGCCGGTGGTAAAAATGGGCCGCATGGCTGGCCAGTTCGCCAAGCCGCGGTCTTCCGACAGCGAGACCCAGGGCGATGTCACCTTGCCCAGCTATCGCGGCGACATCATCAACGGGCCCGAATTCACCTCGGCCTCGCGTACTCCCGACCCCGCCCGCATGGAGTTCGGCTACTTCCAGTCCGCCAGCACGCTGAACCTGCTGCGCGCATTTTCCTCCGGAGGTTATGCGGACCTGCACGAGGTGCATCGCTGGAACCTCGACTTCGTCGATCGCTCGCCATTGGCGGAACGCTACCGCGACCTGTCGTCGCGCATCGATGAGACGCTGTCGTTCATGGCTGCCTGCGGCATGACCAGCGCCACCACCCGCGACCTGCGCGAAACCGATTTCTACATCAGCCACGAGGCCTTGCTGCTGCCCTATGAGCAGGCGTTGGCGCGCGTCGATTCCACCAGCGGCGACTGGTACGGCTGCTCCGCGCACTTCCTCTGGATCGGCGATCGTACCCGTCAAGCGGAGGGCGCCCACGTCGAATTCCTGCGTGGCCTGCAGAACCCGCTGGGAATGAAGGTCGGCCCCACCCAGGACCCGGACGACCTGCTGAAACTGCTGGATATCCTCAACCCGAGGAACGAGTCCGGCCGCATCACCCTGATCAGCCGGATGGGCGCCGACAAGGTCGGAGCCAAACTGCCTGCTCTGGTGCGAGCGGTGGAACGATCGGGCCACAAGGTGCTCTGGCTGTGCGACCCGATGCACGGCAACACGATCAGCACGTCGTTGAGCATGAAGACCCGCAACTTCGACTCCATCCTGCGGGAAGTGCGCGCCTTCTTCGACATACACGCCGCCGAAGGCACCTGGGCGGGCGGGGTTCATGTCGAAATGACCGGCCAGGACGTGACCGAATGCATAGGCGGCGCCCATCGCCTGTCCGAGGCGGACCTGAGCGAGCGCTATGAGACATTCTGCGACCCCCGTCTGAACGCCGAACAGTCCCTGGAACTGGCGTTCCTCGTCGCCGAGGAACTGAAGACCCGTCGCCTGCCGGCCAGTTCGCCCGCACTCGCCGCGCAATAAGGAGCATATCGTGACCCGTAGCGGCGAAGACCTCGGGGCCGACATTACCGCGAGGACTGACAGCTACTTCAACCGCACCAAGACGATCGTTTCCCGGTTTGGCGACAAGCGGGTTACCTATGCCTTGTTCCTGCGCCGCCCGGTGATCTGCGCGCCACGGCTGATGCTGGACTGGCTGAAAATGGCCGCCGAGAGGCGCGGGACGGAAATTGCAATCGATCTGATCTACCAGGAGGGCGACTGGATCGGGGCGGGCGAACCGATCGTCTATCTGACCGGCAGCATGGTCCACCTGTCGGACCTGGAGACCATCCTGCTGCAGAAGATCGGGCCGGCCTGCGTTGCTGCCCACAATGCGTACCAGATGGCGCTCTCCTTGCCGAACGTGGCCTTCCTGGCGATGGAGGCGCGCCACTGCGCCGGCGCTGAAATGCAGGACATGATGTCGTATGCCGCCTCGGTTGGCAGCGCCGCGGCGAGACGGGAAGGGGCGAAGGGCTTCATCGGCAACGCCAATGACGGCACCGCCCATTGGTTCGGTGCCGCCAAAGGGTTCGGGACCATGCCGCATTCGTTGATCGGCTATGCCGGTTCGACCGTGCGCGCCGCGGAAATGTTCCGCGAAACGTATCCCGACGAGCCGATGACCGTGCTGGCGGACTATTTCGGACGTGAGATAACCGACGCGCTGGCGGTGTGCGCCCGCTTTCCCACGGTCGCCGCCGCCGGTCAGTTGGCGTTCCGGCTGGACACCCACGGCGGCAGGTTCATGGAGGGGCTGGACCCCGCCGAGAGCTATGCGGTGCTGGAACGCCATGCCCCTGGCGCGATCCGCCGTTACCGCAGTGATTCTGAACTGCGTGCCCTGGTCGGCACCGGCGTGTCCGCGGCCGCAACCTGGCGCATGCGGGAGGCTTTGGACCAATCCGGATACGAGAAGGTGCGGATCGTCGCCTCGTCCGGATTCGGCGTCGAAAAGTGCCGCGTCATGGCGGATGCAAGGGCGCCCATCGACGTGGTGGGCACCGGCAGCTTCATCCCCGATTCATGGCACGAGACTTACGCGACAGCCGATATCGTCGAGTACGACGGCGTGCCGATGGTCAAGGTCGGCCGCGAATTCCTGCTCCGCAAGAACGGCGCAAGGAAGCGCGGCCCGCATTGATCTAGCGGAAGCAGAAGCCCTCTCTCGCGGACCCCAACCCGGCACTGTCACGCAAGCGCCGTGGCGGTTTGCCTGATTGCCTGAGCGCCGGTCATCGCGCCTGGAAGTTGGGGGGACGGCGTTCCCCCATGGCCTTGGTGCCTTCCTTGAAATCGGCTGTGGTGCGCAGCCAATCCTGCTCCTCGTATTCGCGTTCAGTGGCCTGGGCCACGGCGTCCGCCAATCCGCGGCGCAGTGTTTCGCGGGTCGCGACGATAGCCAACGGAGCGGAGCCGGCTATTTCGGTTGCGACCTCCATAGCCTTCGCCCTTACCTGGTCCAGTGGAACACAGTAGTCGACCAATCCGATCGCCAAGGCTTCCTCCCCGCTCAGGCGGCGGCCGGTATACATCATCATGGCGGCGTTCTGGGTGCCAATGAGGCGCGGCAAGCTGGCGGTCAGGCCGAAGCCGGGATGGAAACCCAGGCGGGTAAAGTTGGTGGAGAAGCGGGCTTCGGGGCATGCCACGCGGAAATCAGCCATGACCGCCAGGCCGACGCCGGCACCGATGGCCGCGCCATGCACCGCCGCGACAATCGGCTTGCCGGTGCGCCATAGTCGCTGGGCCTCCTTGTACAGGTGCCGTCCGCGCTTGGTCGCACGCGCGACCCCGTCCGGGCCGCGGCTGCCGAAATCGGCACCGGCGCAGAAGTGCTTGCCCTCGGCACACAGGACGATGGCGCGCACATCGGGGGTGCGATCATAAACCTCCAGCGCATCGGCGATTTCAGCCACCATGTCGGTGTCGATAAAGTTGTTCGGACCGCGGCGAACCTCGATCGTGGCGATGTTGCCCGCATTATCGACGGCGATGTGTTCGTAGGTCCCGTGTTGCATCTGGTTTCCTGCCCTCTTGATCGATCGCGATGAGTGTAGGGCGGTTTCCTGTTTGGGCAAACCGGCGGCGCCGGTACCGGTTGCCAGCGCGCGCGAACCGCGCTTGATCTTTAACCGCTCATTAACCGTTCCTCGCTAATAGTTATGCTTCCAAAACGGAGACTTTGGTGAGCCAGTCGCTCCGCGTTTCGCGCATCCACTTTGCCGCCGGGGTGGACATGATCCTGTGGCGGACCTTGGCACTCGCGCGCTCGCTGCAATTGCGTTCACCCTGGGCTGGCCGGCAACTGCGCAGGCTGGTTCTGCTGCTATGGTGGACGGCGACGTTTCAGCTTCTGACTCACACGCGCTACTGGCTGCGGGCCAGACGCCTGCGGCGGGCGGCGGCACCGGAGACGGTGCCGAGCGTGGCTGGCGAAACCGTTGATCCGCGTTGCCTGTCGATGCCGTTCTCGGATGATCCGGTGGTCTCGGTCATCATACCGACCTATGGCCAGATCCCGTTCACGCTGCGCTGCCTGGCCTCGATCGTGACCCATACGCCGACGATCCCGATCGAAATCATTGTGGTCGATGACGCGTGGGACGGCGCGGATGCAACCAGCCTGGAACGGGTCGGCGGCATTCGTTTGATACGAAACCAATGCAACCTGGGGTTCCTCCACAGTTGCAACAAAGCCGCTTCCGCCGCCAGGGGGCGCTACCTGCTGTTTCTGAACAACGACACGGAGGTGCTCGACAACTGGCTGGAGCCGATGGTGGCGCTGTTTCAACAGCGGTCCAACGTGGGGGCGGTCGGAGCCAAGCTGCTGTATCCCGACGGACGGCTACAGGAGGCTGGGGGGATCATCTGGCAAGATGCCTCGGGCTGGAACTTTGGCCGGCTGGAGGACCCGTCGAAGCCCGTCTATAACTATGTCCGCGAAGTCGACTACTGCTCGGGCGCGGCCTTGATGGTGGAACGTCTGGTGTTCGCCGGTCTTGGCGGCTTCGACCCGTGCTACGCGCCAGCCTACTTCGAGGACAGCGATTTATGCTTTCGGCTGCGCCGGATTGGCCTGAAGACACTCTATCAGCCCGCCTCATGCGTGGTGCACCACGAGGGTGTATCCCACGGCACGGACACCAGCGTCGGCGTCAAGTCCTACCAGGTCGCGAACCGGCGCGTCTTCATCACCCGATGGGCGGATACATTGCTGCAAGGGCATTATGCGAAGGGCGACAACGTGTTTCGGGCCCGGGACCGGGCAATGCACCGCACCGTGGTCCTGGTCATTGATCATTACGTGCCAACTCCTGATCGCGATGCAGGATCGCGCACTATCCTGAGCTACCTGGAAGCGCTGACGAGGGCCGGCTGCGTCGTAAAATTCTGGCCGCACAATCGTAGCTACAGCCAGGGATACACCGAGACGCTGCAGGATATGGGGATCGAGGTCCTGCATGGTCCCGACCAGCCGCCGTTCGACGCATGGATCAAAGCGGTCGGCGCCGAACTCGATACAGTCCTGCTCAGCCGGCCGGACGTCGCGGAGGACGTGCTTCCTTCGATCCGCCGCTACTCGCGCGCACGGGTGGTGTATTACGGGCACGACCTGCATTTCCAGCGTATGCGCCACCAGGCGGAACTGACCAGGGACGACCGGCTTTTGCGCCTGGCCGATCATATGCGCGACCGCGAATGCGCCATCTGGCGGCAGGTTGATCTGTCACTGTACCCTTCCGACGACGAGGTTCAGGTCGCTTCGTCCATGCAACCGCAGGCCAGGATCGATAGCATCGCCCCCTATTGCTTTGACCATTTTGCCTCCCACCGGCCTGCGACTGAAGGGCAGGAGATCGTCTTCGTCGCCGGTTTCGGCCATCCGCCGAACGAGGACGCCGCCGTATGGTTCGTGAACGAAATATTTCCGCTGATCCGAGCCGAGGTTCCAGCGTCACGCCTGTCGATCACCGGGTCCAACCCGACCGCCCGTGTGTGGGAGTTGGCTGGAAACGGCGTGACGGTGTTCGCCAACGTCAGCGATGCCGAACTGGCCGCGGCGTATGACCGCGCCCGGGTCGCCGTGGTGCCGTTGCGTTGTGGCGCCGGCGTCAAGCGGAAGGTGGTGGAGGCGCTGCAGTTGGGTGTCCCGCTGGTGACCACGCCGGTCGGCGCGCAAGGGCTGCCAGGGTTGTCCTCGGTCGCGGCCGTGGAAGGCGATGCCGCTGCTTTCGCCGCCGCGGTGGTTGTCTTGTTGCGCGATAATGCGGAATGGGAGAAGCGGTCCTGCTCGCAGGCCAACTATGCGAGCGCAAGGTTCTCGCGCGCCGCCTTGACGGTCTCCCTGCTGGACGCGATGGCATTCGCGGCGTGACCAGGCCAGCGTGACCGGCCCAGCGTGACCGGCCCAGCGTGACCAGCCCAGCGTGACCAGCCCAGCATGGCCAACATTGCCACCAAAGCCCGCCCGTGGCTGGATGGCGGCCTGATCCACGGGAGAACGCGCTATGCCCAGCCCATCAGCAGAACGCCTGCCTTTCCACCACCCGCGCGTTCGGCCTGACTGGCTGGCAAAGCTGACGGAGGACATCATTGACCCCGGTCAGCCCATCATCGACCCCCATCACCATTTATGGAAAGCACGCCCGGATCGATATCTGCTCGAGGACCTGGTTGCCGACCTGCGTTCGGGGCACAACGTGCTGGCGACGGTGTTCATCCAGTGCGGGTCCGAATACCGCACGGATGGGCCGAAGGAAATGCAGCCGGTCGGCGAGACCGAATTCGTCGCCGCCGCGGCCGAGGCATGCGAGAACGGCGGCTATGGAAAGCTGCGTGCCTGCGCCGGCATCGTCGGCCACGCCGACTGCCTGCTTGGTGAGCGCATCGATGCGGTTTTGGAAGCCCATATCGAGGCGGGTGGCGGGCGCTTCAAAGGGATCCGCCACAGCGGCACCTATGATGCCGGCATCGAGCCGACGGCGCCGCCGGGCGCACCGCCCGGTCTCTACCGCGACCAGGCCTTCCGCTCCGGGTTTGCGCGCTTGCAGCGCCTGGGCATGACGTTCGAGGCATGGCTGTATCATCCGCAACTAGGTGACCTGCTCGATCTGTTGCGGGCGTTTCCCGACCAGAAAGTGGTGCTGAACCATTTCGGCGGTCCGTTGGGGGTCGGCCCCTACGAAGGCCGGCGCGCGGAGGTCTTCGCACAGTGGCGCGCCTATATGACCGAACTCGCCACCTGCCCCAATCTGCACATCAAGCTGGGTGGCCTGGCGATGAACGTGAATGGCTTCGGCTTCCATCACGAGGTGCTGCCGCCGTCCTCCGGCGAAATGGCCACGGCGTGGCGTCCCTATGTAGAGACGACGGTGGAACTGTTCGGCGCGGACCGCTGCATGTTCGAAAGCAACTTCCCGGTGGACAAGGGCATGTGCAGCTACCCCGTCCTCTGGAACGCGTTCAAGCGGCTGGCTTCCGGCTGCTCGATGGACGAGAAGGCGGCACTGTTCCACCGCACCGCCCGGCAATTCTATTCGCTGCCGGCGCTCTAGAGCGTTTCGGGCTGACCGGAAAAGGTCAGCACGCTCTTGCCTGGTTGCTTGAGCGAGCAACTTTATCAGCCGGACTGTTCCGGTCAGGCTGATGTTGCTCCAGGGGCGACCGATCAGACGCTGCCCCAGACCTCCCGCGCCACTTCGACACAGCGGGACAGTTTCGCCCATTGCTGATCCTCGGTCAGGGTGTTGCCTTCCTCGGTCGAGGCAAAGCCGCACTGCGGCGACAGCGCAAGCTGCTCCAGCGGCAGGAACTTCGAAGCCTCCTCGATGCGCCGCTTCAATACGTCCTTGCTTTCAAGTTCCCCGGTTTTGCTGGTCATGATCCCCAGCACGACGATCTTCTTCCCGCGCGGCACGAAACGCAGCGGCTCGAACCCGCCGGCGCGGTCGGTGTCGTATTCCATGAAATAGGCATCCGAATTGATCTGGTTGAACAGCACCTCGGCCACCGGCTCATAGCCGCCGGACGCGACCCAGGTGGAGCGGAAATTGCCACGGCAGAGATGCATCGAAATCACCATTCCCTCCGGCCTGCCGGCGATCGCCTGGTTCAGCATGTCGGCGTAGATGTTCAACAGGTTATCGACGTGCTCGCCGCGCGACTTCAGCATCTCGATCTGCTGCGGATCACACAGGTAGGCGATATTGACCTCATCCAGTTGCAGATAACGGCAGCCCGCGTCGCCGAACGCGCGCACAGCCTTGTTGTAGGCGACACCCAGATCGGCAAAGAACGGATCAAGCGTGGGATACGTGGCCGCATCGATCGCCTCTCGCCCGCCGCGGAAATGCACCACCGAGGGTGAGGGGATCGTCTGTTTCGGAACCGCGGTCCGCACGTGGCTCGCGAGGAACTGGTAGTGGTCGATCATCGTCGGCCGGGTCCAACCGATCCTGCCGTTCACGCGCAGCTTGTGTCCGAGCGGAACGTTGCCCTGAAACTGGATTTTCTGCTCGGGCTCGTAGATTTCCACGCCGTCCAGGCCGGCGACGAAATCGTAGTGCCAATAGGCCCTGCGATACTCGCCATCGGTCGCGGCGCGCAGACCGATTTCTTCCTGCTTGGCGATCGCGGCGGCGATGGACCTGTCCTCGACCTCACGCAGGGCATCGTGCGGCAACGCGCCGGCTTTCCATTTGGCCCGCGCTTCCTGCAGCGCCTTCGGACGCAGCAGGCTCCCCACATGGTCGGCGCGGAAGGGCGGCGCGGTGCGGGAGGTCGTCATATTGCTGTCTCCTGTGTTCCAATCAGATGGTCCGGGTCCAATCGCGCACCGCCCGCACCACGGCTTCGGGTTGTTCGGGGATCAAGGCGTGGCTGGCGTCAGGGATCGTGACCACGGTTACGCGCCCGACACCTAGATCGTCCCGGATTCCATTGCGAGTCCCCGCCGGCCGCCAAGGGTCAAGCTCGGCCTGCAGATCGAGCACGGGCGCGGAGCCCGCACCCCACCAGTCTTCCTGAGGCGTGGCGGCGCTGGCGGCACGCTGGCTCCTGGATGCCAGCGGATGCCAGTTGTGAAGCCAGGACGACGGATCATGGCCGGGCGCGAAGAACGCAATTTTCAGCGCGGCGAGGCGGACCGCATCGGGCAGCGAGGTGTCGACGCATTTCGCCAATTCGTCGCGCAGCGCGGGGTCGGTCGATTTGGCGGCCGCGGCGGCCAGGATGACGCCGCGCACCCGGTCCGGGTAATCCGCCGCCACGCAACGCCCGATCCATTGCCCGAATGCATGGCCAAGGACGAAAACGGGCTCACCGGCCAGCCGCTCGATCACCACGGCGATGTCACGGGCATAGTCATGCAGCGTCAGCCCGTCCATCGGGCCGAAGCTGGCGCACATGCCGCGCGGCTGTGGCCGCAATACCCGAAAGCCTTCCGCCGCGAACAATTCGGCGATTGCGTCGAAATCTTCCGAATCGCGGGAAGAGGACGGCAGCAGAACGAGCCAGGCGCCGCCGGTTGAGGCCTCGTCTGATATGACGTCGATCGCGACGCCGTCATAGGTCACGGAAACTCGCCGACGTTGGTTCACTGGCAGCCCCGCCTGATTTGTCCGCCTGTTGTTGCCCCCACGGTTCGCCTACATTGCGCAGAACCAATGCTGAGCGGCCGCGTCGGCGGGAATAGTCCAGCGCGTCGGTGGGCGCAACGTCGCGGGGCTGCTGTCACGCGGGGCGTCGAGCCGGCCCGTTGGGTGCGTTGCTGGCGCTTGATCCCGCTTGACCGGTCCTCCCGATCATGGCCGCCTCGCTTAATCAGTCGCTTGCAACGCGTTCCTGCCATCGCTGCGTTGCAACCTTATACCTTGCAATGCCTCCTGCCACTCCCTTAAATGGGCGGTTCCCCGTAATTCTATCCCGGAGGCTGAGCGCATGGCGCGCGTCACCGTCGAAGACTGCGTTCAAAAAGTCCCCAACCGCTTCGAGCTGGTGCTGCTCGCCGCGCAGCGTGCCCGCAACATCAGCCGCGGCGAGGAACTGACCATCGATCGCGACAACGACAAGAACCCCGTCGTCGCGCTGCGCGAAATCGCCGACGAGACGATCGAGCTGCCCCGCATCGAGCAGGACCTGATCAAGTCGCTGTCCCGCTCGCCGGAGCCGGAACCCGCCGACGAGGAAGTGCTGGACCTGATCCCGACCGACCAGAACATCTTCGGCCTGCAGGATGTCGCGGCCGAGGAAGAAGCCGCCGGCCTGCCGAACGAAGGCGGCGAGGAGCTGTCCCCCGAAGATCTGGAAGCCGCCATCGAGGCAGAACTCGGCGGCCGTGCCGCCCGGTAACCGCCGATGAACAGACGGGGGCTTCGGCGGTGACATGAACCAGTCCGCGCCGACCCCCGCACGCGCCACGGTCACGCCTGGTCGCCGCCGGCTGACGCTCGCGGAGCTGCCGAAACCGCCGGGCCCCGATGTCATCCGGCCAGTGCGAGCTGACCGCAGAAGATCCACGACTACGATCCCAAGGCCGACACCAGCCTGATCGACGCCGCCTACGACCTGGCGGAGAAGGCGCACAGCACCCAGCGCCGGGAAAACGGCGACCCCTATTTCAGCCATCCCGTCGCCGTCGCCGACATCCTGGCCGGCTACCGGCTGGACGTCGCCTCGATCGCCACCGCGCTGCTGCACGACGTGGTCGAGGACACGCCCGACCAAGCTGCCGGAAATCGAGGCCCGGTTCGGCAAGGAAATCGCCGGGCTGGTCGATGGCGTGACCAAGCTGACCCGGCTGGAGCTGCAGTCCGACCGCACCAAGCAGGCGGAGAATTTCCGCAAGCTCGTGCTGGCGATGAGCCGGGACATCCGCGTGCTGCTGGTGAAGCTCGCCGACCGGCTGCACAACATGCGCACGCTGCATTTCGTCCGCGACCCGGAACGGCGCAAGCGCATCGCGCGCGAGACGATGGAGATCTATGCCCCGCTCGCCGAACGCATCGGCATGGACGCGGTCAAGACCGAACTGCAGACGCTGGCGTTCACCCAGCTCGAGCCGGAGGCCTACGCCACCATCCTGGCGCGGCTGAACTTCCTGCGCGGCCAGGGCGCCGATGTCATCGACGATGTCCGCCGCGAACTGATCGAGGTCTGCCGCGAGGCCGGCGTCGAGCCGATCGAGATCATGGGCCGGGAAAAATCCCCGTTCTCGATCTGGGAGAAGATGCACCGCCGCAACGTGGCGTTCGAGCAGCTGTCCGACATCATGGCGTTCCGCATCGTCGTGCAGACCAAGGCCGACTGCTATGCCGCGCTGGGTGCGGTGCACTCGGCCTATCCGGTGATCGCCGGCCGCTTCAAGGACTACATCTCGACGCCGAAATCCAACGGCTACCAGTCGTTGCACACCGGCGTGACGCTGCGCCAGCCGCGCAACCAGAAGATCGAGGTGCAGATCCGCACCGCCGAGATGAACGACGTGGCGGAAAACGGCGTCGCCTCGCACTGGGTCTACAAGGCGCCGGACAAGAAGGTCGACGGCACCGATGTGCAGCGCTTCCGCTGGGTGCAGGACCTGCTGGAAATCCTGGACGATTCGGCGGCGCCGGATGAGTTCCTGGAGAACACCAAGCTGGAACTCTACGCCGACCAGGTGTTCTGCTTCACGCCGAAGGGGCAGTTGATCCAGCTTGCCGCGCGGCGCCACGCCGGTCGATTTCGCCTATGCGGTGCACAGCCAGGTCGGCGACACCTGCGTTGGCGCCAAGATCAACGGCCGGCTGATGCCGCTGCGCCACCATCTGGAAAACGGCGACCAGGTGGAGATCATGACCGCCCGCGGCGGCACCCCGTCGCCGCAATGGGACCGCTTCGTCGTCACCGGCAAGGCCCGAGCGCGCATCCGCCGCTTCATCCATCAGGAGCAGCGCCAGCAAAGCCGCGACGCCGGCAAGGTCGAACTGACCAAGGCGTTCCGCCAGGCCGGCGTGGATGGTTCGGAAAAGGCGCTGGAGCCGGCGCTGAAGGCGCTGAAGGTCGCGTCGCGCCGACGACCTGTATATCGCCGTCGGCAACGGCAACCTGGTCGCCCGGGACGTGGTCCACGCGGCCTATCCGGAGTTGCGGCAGGCCTCGCGCGCGCCGCGGATGATGCCGCCGATGCTGCCGCGCGGGAAGCTGCCGGCCCGGCACGACCTCGACATGCCGGTCACCGGCCTGGTGCCGGGCATGGCGTTCACTTTCGCCGGCTGCTGCCATCCGGTGCCGGGCGATGAGATCGTCGGCATCGTGACCACCGGCAAGGGCGTCACCATCCACGGCCGCGACTGCCAGACGCTGACCGCCTTCGCCGCCACGCCGGAGCGGTTCATCGACGTCGACTGGAACTATGAGGCTGTCGGCAAGGGCGGGCGAGACCTGAAAGGAGCCGGCCATACCGCCCGGATCAGCGTGATCGCGGCCAATGAGCCGGCTGCGCTGGCCGACATCTCCAACGCCATCGCCAAGCAGGAAGGCGCCATCGCCAACCTGAAGATCGTCAACCGGCAGCAGGATTTCATGGAGGTCCTGGTCGATGTCGATGTGCGCGACATCGGCCATCTGTCGAAGGTGATCGTTGGTCTGCGCGGCCTGAAGGCGATCAAGGGCGTTGAACGGGCGACCGGGGGATGAGATGATTGCAGTTAGCCAAGGATGCTGTCCCCTGCGCGATGGCGACCTCGTGCGTCGCGGCGGCAGGCGGTCACGGCGTCACGGATTGCGCGGACTAAGCCGCCGATTCCGCAGAGATCTGGTCGATCTGCGCGAGGCTTCGACGTCGCACGGTGGCGCTCGTCGCACTGAATGCGAGGCTTTTCCGCGTGATCCGCGACAATGTCGCGCAGGTTCGGCCATGCTTTGAGTGCTGTTCCGTCCCGAAGGCCGGCCGTCAGGGCCGGGACAGCTAGCGATGGCCGCCGCCTTGGCATCGCAATGCCGGTTATTCGGGCGCCGCGATGATCCTCGGCATCGGCTCCGACATCTGCGACATCCGCCGGATCGAAAAAGCGATCGAGCGTCATGGCGCGCGGTTCCTGGAGCGGGTGTTCACCGAAACCGAACGCGCGAAGGCGATGCGGCGGACCGAGAAAATCCAGGCCGCCACCTTCGCCAAGCGGTTCGCCGCCAAGGAAGCCGCGGCCAAGGCGCTTGGGACCGGCTTTCGCCGCGGCGTGTTCTTCTCCGACCTCGGCGTGGTCAATCTTCCCGGCGGCCAGCCGACGCTGACGATGACCGGCGGGGTCGGCGAACGGCTGCGGGCGATCACCCCGCCGGGCATGACCGCGCAGGTGCATCTGACGATGACCGACGAATATCCCTATGCCTACGCCCAGGTGATCATCTCCGCGATCCCGGAGGAATAATCGGGGCCGCGGAACACCATCATCGCGCCTTCGGTCACCTGACGATCCAGTCACGCAAATCCGCTCTCGATGGGCTTCCTTGACAGCGGCAGTGGGCCCATGGGCTTCATCCGCCCGCTTCTCGCGGTGTCAGGCCGCCGCAACACGATCTGAAAGTCCGTTGCCCACATGGCGACCACCAAGGCCAAACCCAGGCGCCAATCCAACGCCTGGATCGAGAACATCAAGACCATCGTCTATGCCGGGCTGATCGCGGTCGGCGTGCGAACCGTGGCGTTCGAGCCGTTCAACATCCCCTCCGGCAGCATGATCCCGACGCTTGCTGGTCGGCGACTACCTGTTCGTCGCGAAATACAGCTACGGCTATTCAACCTACTCGCTGCCGTTCGCGCCGCCGCTGTTCTCCGGCCGGATTTTCGGCTCGCTGCCGAAGCGCGGCGACGTGGTGGTGTTCAAGTATCCGCGCGATACCTCGGTCGACTATATCAAGCGGATCGTCGGCCTGCCGGGCGACCGCATCCAGGTGCGGCAGGGCCAGCTCTACATCAACGGCGAACTGTGCCCGCGCCAGCCCGAGGGCGACTACCTGGACGACGACAACGGCATCAAGATGATGCGCAAGAAGTATCAGGAGACGCTGCCGAACGGCGTCAAGCACGACATCCTGAAGGAGCGGGACGACGGCTGGGTCAACAACACCCAGGAATACCTGGTGCCCGCCGGCCATGTGTTCGCCATGGGCGACAACCGCGACAACAGCGCTGACAGCCGGTTCATGGATGGCGTCGGCTTCGTGCCGGTGGAGAACCTGGTCGGGCGCGCGGAGATCCTGTTCTTCTCGATCGACGCCGCATATCCCTGGTGGGAATTCTGGGAATGGCCGTTCGAGATCCGCTGGAGCCGCCTGCTTCAACCCGTCCATTGAATGCGTCGAGCCGTTCGAAGCCATCCTGGGCCACGTCTTCCAGCGCCCCGACCTGCTGACGGAGGCTCTGACCCACCGCTCCGCCGCGCAGGTCAAAGGCCGCGCCCGGCCTCGAACGAGCGGCTGGAGTTCATCGGCGACCGGGTGCTGGGCCTGGCCATGGCCGAGTGGCTGGCTGAACGCTTCCCGCGTGAGCAGGAAGGTGAACTCGGCCGGCGGCTGGCCTATCTGGTGTCGCAACCGGTCCTGGCCAAGGTCGCGGAAACCGTCGGTCTGGCGGCGGCGCTGTCGGTCTCGCCAGGCGAGGCCAAGGCCGGCGTCGCCAAGCGTGCCACGGTCCTGGCCGATGCGTTGGAGGCGGCGCTAGGGGCGCTGTATATGGATGGCGGCCTGGACGCTGGCGCGGGATTTCGTGCGGCGCGCCTGGAATGAGGCGATGATCGTCCAGGCGGATCCGCCAAAGGATGCCAAGACCGCTTTGCAGGAATGGGCGCAAAAGCGCGGGCGTGATCTGCCGGTCTACGAGATTGCCAGCCGGTCGGGGCCGCCGCACGCGCCGGAGTTCACCGTCACGGTGACGGTGGGGTCAGCCTCGGCGACCGGCACCGCCGGGAGCCGCCGGGCGGCGGAACAACTGGCGGCCGAAGCGCTGCTGAACCGGCTTGTGCCGATGAGCAAACCTCCGCCGCAGCGATGCGGTTTCGTCGCGATCGTCGGCGCCCCCAACGCCGGCAAATCGACGTTGATGAACCGGCTGACCGGCGCCAAGCTGTCGATCGTGTCGCCGAAGGCACAGACGACCCGGTTCCGCGTCCTGGGCATCCTGATGCGCGCGGAATTGCAGGTGCTGCTGGTCGATACTCCTGGAATTTTCAGGCCAAAGCGCAAGCTGGACCGCGCCATGGTTGCCGCCGCCTGGACCGGTGCGGCCGATGCCGACCTGGCGATCCTGCTGGTCGATGCAAAATCCGGACCTGCGCGAGGACGTGCGTGAAATCGCCCAACGCCTGGGCGGCTCCGGACGGCGCTGCTGGCTCGTGCTGAACAAGACCGACCTGGTCACGCCGCCGTCGCTGTTGCCGCTGATTGCCTCGCTATCGGCATTGGCCGGCGTTCGAGGAGACTTTCATGGTCAGCGCGCAAACCGGCGATGGCATCCGGAAGCTGGCCGACGCCCTGGCCGCCGTGGTCCCCGAGGGTCCATGGCTGTATCCCGAGGATGACCTGACGGACCTGCCGGACCGCCTGCTGGCGGCGGAGACGGTGCGCGAACAAATCTTCATGCAAACGCATGAGGAAGTCCCCTACGGCGCGACGGTAGAGACGGAGTCCTTCAAGGACCGCAAGGACGGTTCGGTGCGCATCGAGGTCACGATCTATGTCGCGCGTCCCGGCCACAAGGCGATCCTGATCGGCGACAAAGGCACAAAGATCAAAGCCATAGGTGCTCGGGCGCGACAGGACCTTATGGCGTTGCTCGGCCGCCCGGTGCACCTGTTCCTGAACGTCAAGGAGCGTAAAGGCTGGGACGAGGAGGGCGCTCGGTTGCGCGCGATCGGCCTGGACGACCCGGGCAAGGGGTAGTCCCGCGGAAAGCGGTGCCGCCCCCGGAGCGGAGGCGGCACCAATTCACCAGACGGCTAGACTACTTCGATCCGCCGCCGCCACCACCGGAGCCCGACCCGCCGCCGCTGCCGCCGCCCGACCCGGAGGCGGTGGCGGCACTGTTCTGGCTTGACTGATTGCGATTCGAATCCGCCATGCTGCTGTTCGAGCCAGGCACCACCGTGCGCCCGGTCGCGCCCGGCACGCTAGGATTGGTCGCGGATGGGGATGGCATCGTCGTGGTGGTCGAGTGGCTGCTGGGCATATTGGCCGAGGGCGCCGATGTTTGCGCCATGGCGACCGCCACGGGGGCGGCCATCAATGTGGTAGCCAAAAACAATGATGGAAAACGCATGGAATTCCTCCCGAAAGATCGCCGGGACTTCCCAGCGACTACGGAGGCTGCAACGCGGCCGGGCCGGTTCGGTTTATTCACGTATTGGTAGGTCGCAAAGCTGGCCATTTTCCAGTTGGGGATGCCCGGCCTGTCCGGTTTTCACGAAAAGCGATATCGCGGGTTGCTCCCGTTCCCTTCCCGCACATCATCGCCAGGGCTTCGGTAGGGCAGGCTGGTGGGGACAGAACCGTATGCCGTCAGTAGTTGAATGAGCCGCCGTCCTATTTCTTTCTGGCTCGAAGCAACGAAGGCTCGTTGGCGTGTGACTGCCTGTGCCACCGCTATATCGTCCCCGGCGATGGAGATAGTTTGCCATTGCTCGCCAGCCCGAACTGGCATTCGAGATTCCGATCATGACTTCTCCTTAGGTGTCGTTTCCTTCATGTCGGTGACGTAGGGGCATAATGCCGCGGGGTTCGGCTCTTCGGTGGTGCCGCAGCAATCTTGAAATTCGCAATGCGCAGCGCCCTGCATTCCATGCGTTACTGGAACCGTCGAATGCTGTCGTTGAGGCGAAGGAGTGTATGCTCAGGCGCTCGTCAGCCGTGTCGGGAGAAACATCATGGATCGAACGCCGCCGCCAATCTCGCTTGCCAACGCGCTTACACTACCTAGAACGCCAGGCCGTTCGGCAGAAGTGTTCGTGGATGGCGATCTAGAGGTCCGCTTTGCCGCGAAGCCGACCAATGGGCCGCAGGTCCCGCATCTGAAGGACGAGATCTACTTTGTCGCTTCGGGAACCGCGCAGTATCGGGTTGTGGACAAGATGACCGATGTGGCGGCGGGCGACGTGCTTTTCTGTGCCGCCCATGTGCCGCATGGTTTCGAGAAGAACTCAGAAGATTTTTCACTCTGGATATTGTTCTATGGGCCTGAAAAATGATGCAGGATGAAGTAATTGATCACGCACCCACCGGTCTGGACTAGCAGGGCTTGCATCTCATCCACCCCTGCGCTGGGATAGAGATCTGACGACCGTTCGCGACGGCAAACAAACCATCATTCGGCGGTCAGTAATCTTCATGCCCAGAACCTCTCGACCGCTTTCCAGTCGATCTCCAGGCCGAAACCCGGGCGCCTCGGACAGGTGCACCATACCGTCGACAGCCTCCGCCCCGCCTCGATAGATGGCGTGGTGCAGCGGGTGACGTGCCGGATCGCCATGGGATTCCGCCGCGAATGCGGCGTCGCCGAACGCCGATACCAGATGGCCGTGCAAATGCCCGACCGAATGGGGTGCGATCAGCACACCCTTCTGTTCGGCATAATGAGCGATGCGCAAGGATTCCGTGAAGCCGGCGTGCCGCGTGGAATCGAACTGGATATAGCGGATCGCGCCGGAGTCGATGAAGTCGCGGACGGTGTAGCGGTGCCACTCCCGCTCCCCATGCGCCAGCGGAATCGGGGACGCGGCGGCAAGTCGCTGGAAATCCGCCGGCTGCAGATACCAGTGCAACGGCTCTTCCAGCCAGAATATGTCGTATGGCGCCACCGCCTGGGCAAACCTGATGCAGCCGGCGACGTCATACGGCGCGTTCATGTCCAGCATGAACAGCACATCGGGTCCAATCGCCTCGCGGACCGCGCGGATCCGGGTCGACCTCGTCCCGCAGCGACAGTGCCCCGCATTTAAGCTTGACGGCACGATACCCCGAAGAAACGAAACCGGCGAGTTCCTCGGCGGCGGCACCGAGAGGTTCGCCCTCCAGATAGTATCCTCCGGTCGCATAGGTAAACACTTCGGTTCGCGTGCCGCCGAGGATCCGAAACACCGGCAACCCGGCCGCCTTGCCCTTGATGTCCCACAGCGCGATGTCGATCCCGCCGATCGCCGCCATGATCTGCGGCCGCTGGTTGCGCGGCAGCGGCGCGGGCATGCCGTCCCAACCGCCCAGGCCGCCAGGGCGTGGCGACGTCAACGAGAACAACTTCGTCCAGATCTCGGTGTGGCCGAGCGGGTCCATTCCTTGGACGACCGGGGAGAACGTCTTCACCAGTTCGACAGATCAACGGTTTGTGGCCCGCCGGCGATCTCGCCGAATCCCACGATGCCCTGGTCGGTGCGGACTTCCACAAGGATCAATTGGTCGCGGTCCATGAACTCATGGGCGGTCCATCTGGGCTGCGTCAGCGTCGCGGACAGCGGGTGGGCGATGATCTCGGTGATTTTCATGGCGTTTCCCCTCAGGTTCAAGCTTGTGCCAGTCGCACATGGATCATAGGCCGGATGAATTGGGCGCGTCGCGCAGGGGGACGCAGCGACGGCGGCGCACCGCCCCCACGCATGGACGAAAACGGCCGGATGAAGTACCCCAGGTGAGCCCGCTGATCGGGCAGGGAGCGTCCGCGCAAATCGCGGCGATAGCAACGATAGGGGAAACGTCATGGAGGCTCAAGCAATACTGGGCAGCGGCGACTTCAGATATCGCCTGATCCCTGACTGGGCGCGCCTGCCGGAAGGCTGGGACTTCAACGAAGTGGCTGCCGTCGCCGTCGATAGCCGTGACCAGGTCTACGTGTTCAGCCGCAGCGCGCATCCCGTCACGGTATTCGACCGCGATGGCAACTTCCTGCGCTCCTGGGGCGAGGGTGTTTTCAAGCGGGCGCACGGGCTCAGCATGGCGCCCGACGACACGATCTTCTGCACCGACGACGGCGACCACTGCGTGCGGCGTTGCACGCCCGAAGGCAAAATCCTTTTGACCCTGGGAACACCTGGCACGCCGAAGCCCTATATGGGCGGCGAGCCGTTCTGCCAGTGCACCCACACGGCGCTGTCGCCGAGCGGCGACATCTATGTCTCCGATGGCTATGGCAACGCCCGCGTGCACAAGTATTCGCCGGACGGCCGCTTGATCATGTCCTGGGGCAAGTCCGGCGTAGGCAAGGGCGAGTTCAATCTTCCGCATAACATCTGCTGCGACGAGGACGGTTGGGTCTATGTCGCCGACCGCGAAAATCATCGTGTGCAGATCTTCAACGGCCAGGGCAAGTACGAAACGGAGTGGCATGATCTCCATCGCCCGAGCGGGCTGTTCATTCCGCCGGGCCGCTGCCCCTATTGCTATCGTTGGCGAGTGCGGCCCGACATTTGGTTTCAGCCGGAACGCTTCAAATCTCGGTCCCCGGGTATCCGTTGTCAGCAAGCAGGACGGCAGGATCCTCGCTCGTTTGGGCGACCGCACACCGGCCAATTTTCCCGGACCGTTCACCTCGCCGCACGGCATCGCCGCGGATTCACGAGGCGACATCTATGTCGGTGAGGTTGCCAAGACCGGCTGGGGCAATTTGTTTCCGGGCGTGACTCCGGAGAAGCCGCGGGCCGTGCTGCAGAAACTCGTGAAGCTGGAATGAACTCAAGCGATGGCTGACTGGATCGAGACGTATCGCGGCGCGGTGCCGCCTTGGCAGTGTGATGTAACCGAGCATTTTACGGTTGCTTATTATTTTGATCGACTGGAGGAGGCGGAGGCCACTATTGCCGAGGAGCTTGGTTTTACTGACCTGCCGCGTCGCGAGGGGGTTCGTCGCCAAATCACTGCCCGCTTCGCCCGCGAACTGCGCGCGGGGGCGAGTTTTCATGTCGAAAGCGCGGCGCTTGGTGTCGAGAATGGCTTACGTCTTGGTCACCGCTTTGTCGATTCCGCCAATGGCGAGGTCGTAACGTGGTTCGACGAGCGTTGGGACCTTTCCGCCGCCCCACTGACACCGCAACAACGCGGCGCGGTGGAGGCGCGGCTTGCGGTCTGGGACGGTCCGGCCGCCGAACCACGTTCGGATCCGGCCACGACAGACGGTTTCATCCCGACGGCGCGCGGACGCGTCAAGCCTGGTGACCTCGACGCGGCTGGCCACTTCGCGCTCAGTGGCATCGTGCACCGGTTCTCCAATGCGTCCGGTCAGTTTGGGGCTGCGCTGGGCATGGACAGCGCCTTCATGCAGCAGCAGCGGCGCGGCTTTTCAACCTTCGAGCTGATCCTGCGGATTTCCGGCGTGTTGGGGGTGGACGCGCCTTATTTAGTCAAAACCGGTATCGGTCATCTTGGCGGTTCCTCGCTGCGCATGATCCATTGCATGACGGACCAGCGGACGGGCGCCGAGGTGGCGCGGCTTAGTCAGTTCGGCGTCAGTCTCGATCTCGACGCGCGCCGTCCCGCGCGCTGGCCGGAGGATATCCGCCAGCGCGCCGCGAGGATGATCGAAGGCGCGGCATGGCCGGGGGTGGTTGAAGGCGCGGCGCCGCCAGGGTGATCGAAGGCGCGGCATGGCCGGTGGTTGAAGGCGCGGCGTCGACGCGATGACGATCGAAGGCGCGGCGTTGCCGCGGGGTCCGTAAGGCCTGTTGCACCGTCGGCGTGGGGGCACATGGCCCCGACACGCTGCCGGGCATCCGGACGCCGCGCGGACGGGCTGGGTGCTATTCGGCGGCCAGGTTCGGGGTGAATTCGAGCGGCAATCCTTTGTGGCCGGTCAGTCTCTCGCCTTCGTCGTACATTTCAAAGGCGCGCTTCTTCAACGCCGGAATGATCGAGGCGATCTTTTCCAGGTCCAGGTCGGCCGCGATTCCGGGGTAGCCGGCGCGTTCGATCATCGGACCGAGTTTCCGGTTCTCGATTTGCTCGAAGGTCCACTCCAGCGGATCCTCGACAATCGTCATGTCCCAGTTGGTCCGATGGTTCTTGTTCCGGGGCCATAATGGTAATGCGCGCCGTTCCAGAAACAGTCGAACGCCAGCAATTCCGTTTCTTCCACGTAAGCCTTGCCCTTCGACCCGCCCACGTCGCCGAGCACGTGGATCGCGAGGCCGCCGTCGCCGTTCCGCTGGCGCCGCATCTCAAGGCCGAACCGGATGTTGCCGGCTTCGAAGATCTCCGTGCCACGGTTGTGCTTGACGGTGTTCCGCTTGGTCGACGAATGTTTCCCTGGCGCAAGCTCTCCACATCAGGCAGCACGCGCCGCACCGTGGCCAGTTCGGTTGCCTCCGCGATCGCCTTATATCCCGCCCGGTCCAGCATCTTCGGGAGTTTCTGGCCCAGGATCCGGATCGTCCAGCCGATGGGATTGCCATCGGTGATCGGGTCCATCCGGCAGTGCACCCCCATGCCGCCGCCGACACGGCCCGGTGTCGTCAGTTCGGGGTTCTCCGGGCCGTAGATGTAGCTTCGCTCGATGTCGAAGCAGTTGAAGCGCAGCAGCGCAGGTTTGCTTGCCGTCAACATCCGCCGCCACGTCGATGGACACGCCCTGATCGGAATGATCTTCGACATTGCCATCCCATAGTTGATGCCTGACGATGAAGGTCAGCGGATCGGCGGTAAATCTGGTTCCCTGCGATTGTGGCATGTAAGGACGCTCCTGTTGGAGGGATTTGATCGAGCCTAGGCAGCAGCGCCGCATGTTGCAAGGGTGACCGCTGCTCACACATCGCCCCCGCACTACCGCGCTACCGCAATACCACGCTCCCGCACCTTCACGAACCGGCCAGGATCGCGTCGGCGATCTTTTCCGCCGTCATCAGCGTTGGGATATTGGTGTTGGCGCAGGGTACGACCGGGAACAGCGAGGCATCGACCACCCGCAGCCCAGGCACGCCGCGCACCCGTCCCGCCGGGTCGGTAACCGCCATCGGATCGTCCTCGGACCCCATCCGGCAGGAGCAGGAGGCGTGCCAGACGCCGATCGCCGCCTGGCGGATGAAGGCCTCCAGTTTGTCGTCATCCCGCATGACCTCATCGAAACGGAAGCCCTCGACGGCGTAGCGGTCGATCAGCCAGCTTCGCAGCGCCGCCGGACCATCGAGCAGCTTCGCGATCACGCGTGTGGCGATGCGGTTCTTCGTGTTCACGATCCCGATGCGGCGCACGCGGTCGCTGTAGCTGGCCGGAAACGGATCAGTCGTGACCTCGCGCAGCGCCGCACTCTGCTGCAGCGCACCGAGGCGGCGGAACCCGTCCATTAGCCGCTCCACATCCCGGCTGTCGGACAGCAGGTTGAAGGCGACGATCGGCTCCGCATCGGGATCGGGCGAAGCGAGTTGGACGCGTCCTGTTTCCGAATACGTCTTGTTGACGAACAGGATCAGCGAACCGATCTGCTCGCCCACCGCATGCCACGCCGACTTGCTGGCGCAGGCGACGAACATGTCCCCCGCCGGCGCGCCGGGCAGGCCCGAGGAATAGCGCATGGCTACATGAATGTGCCGGCGCGTGCGCTCATCCATCCGCGCCCGCCGGTCGATGAACGAGGCCAGCCCGATCGACGGGTGGTCCATCAACCGGGTGCCGACGCCGGGCAGGTTGGCGCGCACGCCGATGCCCAATGCCTGCAGGTCTCCGGCGGGGCCGATCCCGGCGCGCAGCAGATGCGCAGGAGTGTGGATCGCGCCGGTGCACAGGATGACCTCCCGCCCGCGGTATTCCACCTCCCGCCCGCCCACCCGGGCGCGCACGCCAACGCACACCGGCCCGTCGAACAGCAGGGCGCTGACGCTGGTGTCGGTGCTGATCGTCAGATTCGAGCGGGCACGGGTCGCGCGGTCCAGATATCCTATCGCCGCCCCGGCTCGCCGCTCATCCTGGTTGGAGATGGTAACCGGGAAATGCCCGTCCTCGAAGACACCGTTCTGGTCTTGCAGATACTTGCTGCCCGCCGCCTCGAACGCGGCCGCGGCCGCCAGCGCATGCTTGCACCAATGCTCGCGCGGGATGCGACGGATCGGGATACGCCCATCCTTGCCGTGCAGCGAGCCGTCGAAGTCGAGGTCGCGCTCCACCTTGCGGAAATACGGCAGCACGTCGTCCCAGCCCCAGCCGGCGGCACCTCGCGCCTCCCATTCATCATAGTCGGTCGGCGCACCGCGATTGGCGAGTTGCCCGTTGATCGAGGAACCACCGCCGAGGACGCGCGCCTGCTCATATTTGCGCAGCGGCGGCAGGTCGGCGGGATTATTGTGAGAAATGGGCTGAGTGTGCACCTTTAGCTCGGTCCAGTGGAACCGGGGGTCGAAATAGGCGATGCCGGGATAGCTGTCCGCGATCTCGGGCGGGACGTTATCTTCCTTGATGTCCTGCCCGGCCTCACACAGCAGCACCGTGCTGGCGCTGCGCGCCGACAGGCGGTTGGCTAGCACCGAGCCGGCGGAACCACCGCCGACGATAATCGTATCGTAGTTCATTTTCCTGCCTCGATTATCGTCTTGCCGCGGGTCTGCAACCTAAACCGTCACAACCTGCTTTGGCTCGAACGCCGCAGCGTCGATCGGTTTGCCAGGAACCACAAAGATATAGATCAATGTGCAGACCGCCCCTAGGGAGGCGCTGAACAGCAGGGCCGGCACGAAGCTGCCTGTATCCTGGACGATGAATCCGGTTACCGCCGGAGCCAGCGCGCCGCCGATATAGCCCCCGCAATTCTGGATGCTTCCAAGCGATGCGGTGCAGTGCTTCGGTGCGATCACGCTCGCCAGCGCCCAGCACATGGCGCCCGCCATGCCGTTGAACAGCAACGCGGTCGATATCGCCGCCACCGCGATGAAGGTGCTTGGTGTCAGCGCGGCGACGATGGTGAATCCCGCCATTCCTCCGAGCCCGATGACCACGGGGATCTTGCAACTGTTCACGGGGGAGACGCCGCGCCGGGACAGATGATCCGCGAGCCATCCCGCACCGATACTGCCGATGACCCCGAACGCGAACGGGATGCCCGCGACCCACCCGGTCTTGGGAATGCTCATGTGGCGCTCGATCTCCAGGTAGCCGGGCAGCCAGGACTGATACACCCAGCCCATGTAGACCTCGCCAAAGAAGCCAAACACCATCCCCCATGTCGCGCGGTATGCGAACAAATGCTTCCAATCGGCCCAGGTAACGCGGGTCGCGGCGGTGGCGAGTTCACCGTCCGACAGATACGCTTTTTCGTCCGCGGTCAGATCGACTTCGTCCGGTTCGCGATACACCGCGTACCACACGAAGGAGACGGCGATTCCGACCAGGCCCATGATGATGAACATCCAGCGCCAGCCGAAGGTCAGCATCAGCGATGTCAGCACCAGCGGGGCGATGGCGGGACCGAGTTTGGAGCCGCACAGTCCGATACCCGTGGGCAGGCCGCGCTCGCGAACGTTGTACCAGTCCCGCACGACGCGAACCAGGCCGGAGAACTGCGGTGACTCGCCCAGCCCGAGAAACACGCGCGCGCCGACGAACTGCCAGAAATTGCCGACCAGCCCGCCAGTTGCCTGTGCCAGCGACCAGACGAAGATGCCCGCGCCCAGCAGCTTGCGCGGTCCGAACCGGTCAACCAACGCTCCCGCAGGAAGCTGGAACGCCGCATAGGCCCAGAGGAAGGCCGAGAGCAGCAGGCCCATCTCGGCGATGGACAGTCCAAGGTCATGTCGGATCAGCGGATTGGCAATAGCCAGAGTGGATCGGTCAATATAGTTGACCGCGCAACCGAGCGTGATGAGGCCTATGGAATTTCGTTGGATGCGCTTGATGCGCGCGGATGCGGTGACAGATGCCATCGTTTCGCTCCTATCGGAGTCTGTTGGGACATTCCCCGCAAGCCTAGGCACTGTTTTTCGGAATGGCCATAGCGACGCGCCTTTCGGAAATCGCCGGCGTTCCGTAACCTGTGCCCATGCCAGCCAGCCCACCGCTTATTTCCACAGGCAAGACCGTCACTTTTTCGGCGGACGACTTTGGCCTTACGCATGCGGTCAACGAGGGGATCGAACGCGCGCATCGCGATGGTATCCTGCAGGCCGCGAGTCTCATGGTCGGTGCCGAGGCCGCCGCCGATGCTGTTCGCATCGCACGTGCAAATCCATCGCTGCGGGTTGGCTTGCACCTTGTGGTGATCGAAGGGCCGGCTGTCCTGCCGCCGGCGGACATTCCCGATCTTGTCGATGCCGGAGGCCAGTTTCCTTCCGGACAACTGAAACTAGGGATCGACTATTTCTTCCGGGCGCGTGTCCGCCGGCAGTTGCGCGCGGAAATTCGCGCTCAGTTCGCTGCATTCGCCGCCACGGGGCTGACGCTCGATCATGCCAATGCTCACAAGCACATGCATCTGCATCCGACCGTGGGCGCGATCATGCTGGATGTTGGGCGGGAGTTTGGCCTGCGCCGCATCCGCATCCCCGCGGAGCCGCCTTCGGTCCTGGCGCGATGCGGAACGCAGACGGGGTGGGGTGACAAGGCGCTGTATCACTGGACCCAACTGTTGCGACACCAGGCTCGGCGGGCCGGCGTTGCCACCAACGACCATTGTTTTGGGCTCGCCTGGAGCGGCCACATGACGACGGAGCGGGTCCGTCGCCTCCTCGCCAATCTTCCAGACGGCGACAGCGAGATCTACTTCCACCCCGCGGCGGGCCGGGATCCGGTACTGGACCGGCTGATGCCCGGCTATGAGCACGAGGCGGAGCTTGCGGCGCTGCTGGCACGGTATCCGTAACTTGCCGGCAACGTCTGGCTTATGCGCGGCCTATCTGCGCCTGAATGCCGGCAGCACTGCCTCGGATGCCCAGTTGAACTGGTCCAGCATGACAGCTTCCGGCGTGCCCATTGGCGTGCTGAGGTTGATGTCCTCCATGCCTGGATAGCGAGCCTCCAGTTCCTTCAGGTAGGCAACGAGTTCTTCCGGCGTGCCGGCGAACCAGGCACCGGTCTTCATGTAGTCCTCCAGACGCGGCACGCCTGCTTCATACCAGCCGCCGCGCTGGCCAATCGCTTCGATCTGCGCTGGGGTTGCGCCCGGCAGGAAGCCCAGCGGCGCGAACATCTTGGCATGTTCCTCGTATAGTGGCCGCAGAGCCGCGATTGCCTTCTGCTTGCTGTCCGCGAGGTGGAAGAATATCCCCAGCATCAGGTTCTGCCCAAGTTTGAGATCCTGGCCCGCGCGGGCGGCGGCATCGCGGTAAGCCGTGATGGGACCTTGCTGCAATGTCGCGGCGCCGCCACCCACGGCACCCTTCATGCCGTGCTTGATCATGAAATCCAGGCCGCGCGGGCTTGCACTGACGACCGGCTGCCAACATTCAACCGGACGGTGCACCGGGCGCGGAACCAGCGTCAGTTCCTTCAACTGGTAACCGCGGTAAGGCACTTCCGGCGGCAGGGTGTAGTACTTGCCCTTGTGGGAGAAGGACTCGTTGTTGAACGCCTTGAAAATGATATCGACCTGTTCTTCGAACAATTCACGGTTGGCGTCCTGGTTCATCATTGGCGCGCCGAAGCTTTCAACCTCCCGCGTGTGGTAGCCTCGTCCGACCCCGAACACGGTGCGCCCCTTGGTCAGGATGTCGGCGACGGCATAATCCTCCGCCAGGCGCAGCGGGTGCCACATTGGCGCAATGTTGAAGCCGCATCCGATCTTCAGCGTCTTCGTGAGATGCGCGAGGTGGACCGCGACCATCAACAGGTTTGGGATGACTTCGTATCCCTCATGCTGGAAATGGTGTTCCGCCATCCACAGCGTGTCCCATCCACGGTCATCCATCAGCTTGGCCACATGCTCTGTCTTGTCGAACACGCCGGCCAAGGCCTCATTGGAGAAGCGCCGCTCGTTTGCCGGCGTGGCGTTCTGTCCGTGATCCGGCAAATCGACATGACCGGGATAGACGGTGGAGAATCGGGTGATCATGGGTTTTTCCTGTGCTCGTTCGGACCCGCGCGCGGCCCCGGCGAAACCGTGGCGGCCGGGTCCGGCTTGTGTCCGGGACCGTAATTTGGATCAGGGTCCCGGCAGGGCGGTCTATGGGGTCAGCCTCCGTAATAGACGGTGTCGCCAAGATCCTTCATCTCCAGGATCGCGGCATCGGCGCGCCCCTCCGGCGCTTTCATCACGTGGGCTTCGGTCACCTCGGCGACGACGATGTGATGGTCGCCGAGTTCGACGATCTGGCGCACCTGGCATTCCACGGCGGCAATGGCCGCATCCAGGATTGGCGTGCCGTTGGAACCGGCATGGAAGGCCTGGCCGGACAATTTGCCGTCCTCGACCTTTGCCGGCTTGAAGAAGGTGAAGGCGAGGCCCTTGTGGTCCTTGCCGAGAATGTTGAGAGCGAACTTGCCGGTGCCCTTGACGACCGTGTGGGCGCCCGAATCAGCTTTCACCCCGACCACGACAAGCGGTGGTGCGAAGGATCCCTGGGTGACCCAGTTGACGGTCGCGGCACCCACGTTGCCTTTGCCATCGTCGGCGGTAAGGACGTAAATCCCGTATGGGATCATGCGCAGGGCGATTTTCTTGGCGTCGGCGTCCATTTGTTTCCCCATTTGATTACCATCAAATGGTGTTCTAGAGCCGTTAGTCCCAGCGTGGAAGAGCGATGTGCTCTGCGAATATACCGGAGGTCCCCGCGCCTTTTCGGCGCCGCGGCTTTCTACTGACTAAACCGGCTCCGTATCCAGGGCGTAACCCGCGGTACCGCACCGTGCGCACGACGTCCAGTTCCTCCGGCGCATTGATCGACTTGCGCAGCCGGCGGATATGCACATCGACGGTTCGGGGCTCGACATGAATGTCCGGCCCCCATACCGCGTCCAGCAACTCCTCGCGGGAGAACACCCGCCGGGGATGCTGCATGAAGAATTCCAGCAACCTGAATTCGGTTGGTCCAAGCTGGATGCGACGTTCATTCCGGCTCACGCGATGCGCGGCCAGGTCCATCTGGATGTCGTGGAAAACCAGTTGCCCCTTGACCGGAACCGCATTCGACCGCCGCAGCAGCGCACGCATGCGGGCCAGCAGCGCCTCGATGTTGAACGGCTTGGTGATATAGTCATCGGCACCGGTGTTCAGCCCGCGCACGGCGTCCTGGTCTTCGGTCCGCGCCGTCACCATGATCACCGGCAGATCGCGCGTGGAGGCCTTCCGGCGGATCTGCCGGCACACCTCGATGCCCGACATCACCGGAAGCATCCAGTCCAGCAGCACAAGGTCGGGCTGGGTCTCGGCGATCCGCGTCAGAGCCTCCTGACCGTCGCCAGCCTCTTCCACCCGGAATCCCTGTTTCTCAAGGTTGTAGCGAAGCATTGTCGCGAGTGCGGCCTCGTCCTCCACAACCAACACAAGCGGCTTGAGCAGACTGGATACGCCATCGAGCATTCTTCTACTCCTGTCTATTCCTTCGCCCGGACGATCGCATATGCGGATGTATCTCCCTTCGGGCGGACATCCGGAATTACCTCGCCTTCGACGGCGTAATAAACCGTCTCCGCAATATTAGTCGCGTGGTCACCGATTCGCTCCAGGTTCTTGGCGATGAACAGCAGGTGGGTGCAGGGCGTGATGTTGCGGGGATCCTCCATCATGTAAGTAATGAGTTCGCGGAACAGCGCGTTGTAGATATCGTCCACGACGCGGTCTGACCGCCAGACCTCGATGGCCTTGACAGTATCGTTGGTGCCGAGCGCGTCGATGATCGACTTCAACTGCTCCTGCACCAGATGGGCCATGTGGGCGAGACCGGCGAGCGAATACGGCAGATTGAACTGCGCGAGGACGATGCTGCGCTTGGCAACGTTGGCCGCATAGTCGCCGATGCGCTCAAGATCGCCGGTGATCTTCAACGCCGCGACGACGCGCCGCAGGTCGCCCGCCATCGGTTGGCGCAGCGCCAGCATGCGGATGACGAACTGCTCGACATCGCGTTCCAGCGCATCGACCTTGGGATCTTCCTCCACCGCGCGCGTCGCCGCCGCGCTGTCGCGATTCATGATCGCTTCGGCTGCCAAGGCCACCTGGCTCTCGACGATACCGCCCATCTCAGTCAGCATATCCCGCAAGTGCTTCAGGTCGTTATCAAAGCTCTTGACCAAATGCTCGGTCGCATCCGACATCGTTTGTGGCCCTTTACTTGTCAGCCGAACCGGCCAGTGACGTATTCCTGGGTTCGCTTTTGCTTGGGTGACGTGAAGATCTGCGCCGCCGGAGCACATTCGACCATCTCGCCCAGGTAGAAGAATGCCACCTGATCGGCGCAACGTGCCGCCTGCTGCATGTTGTGGGTGACGATCGCTATGGTGAAGTCGTGCTTCAGCTCGTCGATCAGTTCCTCGATCTTCAGGGTGCTGATCGGGTCCAGCGCGCTTGTTGGTTCGTCCAGCAGGATCACTTCCGGCCGCACGGCGATGGTGCGCGCGATGCACAGGCGCTGCTGCTGACCGCCGGACAGGCCCATGGCGGAGGTCTGCAGGCGGTCCTTCACCTCACCCCACAACGCGGCGCGGGTCAGCGACCATTCCACCCGTTCTTCCATCGCCGCCTTGGAGAGGCGCTCGTGCAGCTTCACACCGAACGCGATGTTTTCGAAAATCGTCATCGGGAACGGCGTCGGCTTCTGGAACACCATGCCGATGCGGGCGCGCAGGGCATTCAGGTCCACCTTCGGATCGATGATGTTGATGTCATCCATCATCACCTGCCCGGTCGCCCGCTGGCCGGGATACAGGTCGTACATCCGGTTCAGCACCCGCAGCAGCGTGGACTTGCCGCAGCCGGACGGGCCGATCATGCCGGTGACCTGGCGTTCGGGCAGTTCCAGCTTGATACCCTTCAACGCGCGATGGTCGCCGTAGAAGAAATCCAGGTCGACGATCGAAATCCGCGCCGCGTTCATCGCCGTCGTTGCGCGGGCCTGAACGCCGCCAAAGCTGGCACTCTGGCTCTGTGTCTGTTCGGACGTCATGCTCATGTCTGCCTCATTTCCCCCGGCGCAGAAGCAGCCGGGCCGCGATATTGATAGCCAATACGCCAAAGGTGATCAGCAATGCGCCGACCCAGGCGAGTTGGACCCAGTCCTCGAATGCGGACCCGGCGTATTGGTAGATGGTAACCGGCAGGCTTGCCATGGGCTTGCCCAGACCGAGCGACCAGTTGAGGTTGCCCAGGCTGGTGAACAGCAGCGGTGCGGTCTCACCGGCGACACGCGCGACCGCCAGCAGGATACCTGTCGCGATGCCCTGCTTGGCGGCCCGATAACAGATCAGGACGATCATCTTCCACTTCGGCGCGCCCAGGCCGATGACCGCCTCCCGCAAGGTGGACGGGATAAGCCGCAGCATGTCCTCGGTGGTGCGCACGACGATCGGGATGACAATCACCGCCAGGGCGAGGCAGCCGGCGATGCCGCTGAACCCGCCGAACGGATAGACCGCGATCTGATAGACGAACAGTCCGATCAGGATGGACGGTGCCGACAGCAGCACGTCGGACACGAACCGCACCGCGTTGCCGATCATCGACCCCTGGGAATACTCGGCCAGGTAGGTGCCCACCATCAAACCGATCGGCGTGCCGATCGCGGCGCCCAGGATGGTCTGGATCAGGCTGCCGATGATCGCGTTCAGAAGCCCGCCGTGGGAGCCTGGGGGCAGGGTGGAGGTGGTGAACACGGAAAGCGCCAATCCGCCCAGGCCCCGATACAACAGGGTGAACAGGATCGAAGCGAGGAAGGCCAGCCCGATGACCGTGGCCAGGACGCAGCTTGCCTTGACGATGGTGTTGACGGTGTGGCGCCGCCGGCCCAGCGAACGGGACACCGCCATGTCGCGAGCCGGACCCGAGGCCATCATGGTCGCGCTCATGTCTTTGATCCCCAATCTTCCACCCGGTTCATGTCTTCAACCGAGGCCGCAGCAGGATGCGGGAAATCGCCAGGACAATGAACGATATGACAAACAGGATGAAGCCCAGTGCCAGCAGTGAGGAGAGCTTCAGGCTGCCGGACTGGCTTTCGGGAAATTCCAGCGCGACCAGCGAGGCGATCGTGTTGCCTGGCCCGAACAGCGACGAGGTGATCCGGTTGGTGTTGCCGATCACGAAGGTCACCGCCATTGTTTCGCCCAACGCGCGTCCAAGGCCCAGCATGATGCCGCCAACGACCGAGGTGCGGGTGTACGGGCAGGACGATCGAGCGCATCACCTCCCACGTCGTGCAGCCAAGCCCGTAGGCGGATTCCTTGAATACCGGCGGCACCGTCTCGAACACATCGCGCATGGTGGCGGCAATGAACGGGATGATCATCACCGCGAGGATCAGCGCCGCGGTAAGGATGCCGGTGCCGAACGGCGGGCCGGTGAACAGGAAGCCGATGCCCGGCAGGTCGCCGAGGTTATCGATCAGGGTGGGCTGGATATATTCCGCCATGATCGGGACGATCACGAAGAAGCCCCACATGCCGTAGATGATCGACGGCACGGCGGCGAGCAATTCGACGGCGGTGCTGACTGGGCGGCGCATCCACCGCGGCGCCAGTTCGGTCAGGTAGAAGGCGATGCCGAACGCGAGCGGTACCGCGAGTGACCAGGGCCAGAACCGCGGTCACGATGGTGCCGAAGATCGGCACGGCGGCGCCATAGACGTCCTGCACCGGGTCCCAGTCGTCCGAGACCAGGAAGCCGAACCCGAAGGCCCGGAATGCCGTGAACCCGCCGAGGAACAGCACCACGATGATGGCGCCCAGCAGGAGGAGCACGAACAGGCCGGATCCCCGTGCCGCCAGGGCGAAAATAGTATCGCCGAGGTCTGAAGGCCCTGCTGGATGGTCGAAGGTCGGCGGCTAACGGCCTGCTGCACGGTGGTGTCCTAATTAGCCGAGGTAAGCGAGCGGGAGCCGTACGCTGGACATCGGCCCGCCGCCTGGTCTTGGCAGATCGGCTTGTTCTACAGGATCGGCTTGCCGTCGGGCGTCATGATGCTGGCGTGCCACGCGGCGCGCACCGCCGCCTTCACAGTCTCCGGCAGCGGGACGTATTCCAAGGCTGTGGCCGACGCGTCACCGTTATTGTAGGCCCAGTCGAAGAACTTCATCACCGCGGCGCGAGCGCGCCGGGTCGGTCGGGTCCTTGGGCAGTTCGATGAACGTGGCCGATTCGATCGGCCAGGATTTCTCACCGGGCTGGTCGATCAGGTTGACCGCGAAATTCTTTGCTCCAGCCCAATCGCCGTTCGCCGCCGCCGCCTGGAACGCCTCCATGGTGGGGGACACGAACATGCCGGCCTTGTTGCGTAGCTGCACCGTCACCAGCTGGTTCTGGCTTGCATACGCATTCTCGACGTAGCCGATGCCGCCGCGCGTGTTATGCACCGTGGCGGCGACGCCGTCATTGCCCTTGGCACCCGCGCCCGCCGGCCATTTCACGCTGGTGTTCGCCCCCACCTAAGCCTTCCAGCTCGGGCTGACCGCCGAAAGATACGACGTATAGACATAAGCTCGTGCCGGACCCGTCCGCGCGATACACCGGGGCGATCGCGACGTTTGGCAGGGTCACGCCGCGGTTGGCCTCGGCCAGCTTCGGGTCGTTCCATTTGGTGATCTTGCCTTCGTAGATCTCGGCCAGCAGCTCACCCGTCAGCTTGAGCTGATTGGTCTCAACGCCTGGGATGTTCACGATCACGACGACCGATCCCATGACGGTCGGGAACTGCAGCAGCTTGCCGGATTCCAGCTTGGCCGGGTCCATCGGCGCGTCGGAGGCGCCGAAATCAACCGTGCGCTGCAGGATCTGGTTCTGCCCGCCACCGGATCCGATGGCCTGGTAGTTCAGCTCGATGCCGGCGGCCGCCTTCGCCGCTTCGCCCCATTTTGTGTAGACGGGAGCGGGGAATGTGGCGCCCGCGCCGGTGATCTGCTGGGCCTGTGCCGCACCAGTTGTAGCAGCAAAACCGGCCAGGCCAAGGGCCAGGGCGGTCAGGGCGATCTTCATCAATATTCCTCCTCAGAGAGTCTTTGCGCTTGGCGCATCGGCAACCTAGGCAGGAATGATGACAGATATATTGCAGATTTATGACAGTTGGATGACAGTGCCCCAACCAGACTAGCCTGTAAGTGGCGGACTACAAAAGCATTATCTACGCAGGCAGAAATTGCCCGAGCGGTCAATCACCCTGGCGGGACATTGGACTCAGGACGTGGTCCGAGCGGGTGGGAAGCGGCGGACGGGGAATGACGCGTAAGTCAGGGAGGCAAGGCCGGAGCGGCCATCCCGCCAACGGATAGCCGCGCTTGAATTAGGCGCCCATGCAAGACACCCGCCCGCCCACGCATCGGCGACAGGTGCCCGTCCTCGCTTAGCGTCTATGCGTCAGCCACGGCCGGGTAGGGCTGCTCCCACTTATCGAGGTAGACGAAGTCGGACAATTTGCCGCGCCCGACTGGCCCAAACTTTCCCATCGGGTAGCCGATCGGCAGAATTGCATAGGAATGCACGCCCGGTGGCAGGCCCAGCGCGGCCTCGGCCTCCTTCTCATACAGCAGGTGGCGTGTCGTCAGGGTCGACCCGAGGCCCAACGCGCGAATTGCCAGCAACATGTTTTGCACCGCGGGGTAGATCGATGCGCCCGCACCCCGGTTGGATTCGGTCCATCCTTCAGGCAAGCAACGATCCAGACCGGAGCCTCATGGAAGTGCTCCGTCAGATATTCGACCGCGCCGTGCTGACGGGTGTATTTCTCACCGGTCACCCCAGGCGGTGGCGCACTGCTGGCGTAACGCGGCCCGATGACCTCGTCGAACGCCTTCTTGTACCAGACCTGAACCGCCTTCTTGATCGCTGGATCCTTGATCACCAGGAACCGCCACGTCTGGTTGTTGCCGCCATTCGCCGCGGCGGTCCCGGCCATCAGGATCTGCTTGATCATTTCATCCGGAACCGGATCCGGCTTCAACCTGCGCATTGAACGCGTAGTGCCGATGATATCGAAAAAGTCAGGCATTGCTGATGATCTCCCTAGATTCGCTTGACCGGTGCGACACCGCCGGAGCCGGAGCGGCCGCCATCGATCACGATGTGCGTGCCGGTCACGTCACCCGACAGGTCGGAGCACAGATAGAGCACGGCACCGGCGATCTCCTCCGGCGATGCGTAACGTCCGGTCGGAATCCCGGCCGCATAGGCGGCGTGTATGCTCTCCGGATCATTAGGATTCCGTTGTGACTCCAGTGAGCGCATCATGCGTGTTTCCACCGGACCCGGACATACGGCGTTCACTCTTACGCCCAGTGCCGCGACATCGGTGGACGCGACCTTGGTCAGGCCGAGGACGCCATGCTTCGATGCGACATAGGCAGGCATTCCGGGAGATCCGAACAGCCCCGCCACCGAGGCGGTATTCACGATCGCGCCGGAACCCTGCTTCAGCATCACCGGCAGGACGTGCCGCATGCCCAGAAAGACGCCCTTCAAATTGACGGCGATAACGCGGTCGAATACCTCCTCATCATAATCCTGGGTCGGAACGACCTTGCCCTCGATGCCGGCGTTATTGAAGAAGGCGTCAATCCGGCCATACGCCGCGAGCGTTTTCTCGACATAGTCCTTGACCGAGGCTGACCGGGTGACGTCCGCCTGGACGAACGCCGCCGTGCCGCCACGTTGCGCGATAATATCGATAGTGGCGTGACCGGAATCAGAATCCGCATCCACCACCATTACCTTCGCCCCCCGAAGTGCAAATCCCAGCGCCGTTGCCCGGCCGATCCCACCACCGCCACCAGTAATCAAGGCGACCTTTCCAGTAAAATCCATTATTTGTTTCCCCCGTTTTACAGAATCGCCCCGGCTTCCCGCATCACCGGCGCGGCGAACTTCAGGTCAACCCGCTTAAACCACCTTCCCGGCATGCAGCGCCGCGATCTCATCCGCGCTGTAGCCTAGTTCAGCCAGAACGGTGTCGGTGTGCTCGCCCGCCTCCGGCGTCGCGCCGCGGACACTCCATGGCGTGCGGCTGAGTTCAATCGGCTGTCCGACGACCTCAACATCGCCCAGCACCTTGTGCGGCACCGTCCTTGTCATCCCCAGGTGTTTCACCTGCGGGTCAGCGAATACTTCATTCATCTTGTAGATCGGCCCGGAGGGAACGCCCGCCTTGTTCAATGCCTCGATCCAGTCGGCGGATGTCCTGGCGACGGTGATGGCACCGATGGCTTCATTCAGTGCATCCCGATTTTGCGATCGGGCCCGCCCTGTGGCGTACATCGGATCGGCCGCCAGATGATCGGCGTTCAGCGCCTTGCACAGGCGGCGGTAGATGTCGTCACCAGCGGCGGCGATATTGATGTAGCCGTCCGCTGTCTGGAACACGCCGGTGGGTATGCTGGTAGGGTGGTTGTTGCCGGCCTGTCCGGGAACATCCTTGGCGATCGTCCAGCGGGCTGCCTGGAAGTCCAGCATCGAAATCTGTGCGCCCAGCAAGGAGCTTTTCACCCACTGGCCTTCGCCCGATTGCTCACGTTCCAGCAACGCGATCAGAATGCCCATCGCGGCGAAGATCCCAGCGGTCAGGTCGGCGACCGGAATTCCGACCCGCATGGGGCCATGCCCTGGCTCACCGGTGATCGACATCAACCCGCCCATCCCCTGGGCAATCTGATCAAATCCGGGCCGATCGCGATAGGGCCCGTCCTGTCCAAAACCGGAAATACTGGCATAGACGATCCGTGGATTGATCGCCTTCAGACTCTCGTAGTCGACGCCCAGGCGGAACTTCACATCGGGGCGGTAATTCTCCACCACCACATCCGCCTGCGCCACCAGCCGCTTCATCACCGCCAGACCTTCAGGAGCCTTCAGGTTCAACGTCAGGCTGCGCTTGTTGCGGTGCAGGTTCTGGAAGTCAGGACCGTGGCGCTCGCCGCCCAGACCGGCATCGCCTTCGGGAGATTCGATCTTGATGACATCGGCACCCCAGTCGGCCAACTGCCGCACCGCGGTGGGTCCAGCCCGGACGCGGGTAAGATCGATGACCTTGAAGCGGGCGAGGGGGCCTGAAGTCATGCGCTGGTCCTTCTTGCTTGGCGGCGCATGCTGGCATGAAACCCGCCGGCAGGTCGAGGCAGGCGGCTTTGGCAACCTCAGCCGGGCACCCGGCTTACCGACGGCGCCGCCGCGGGTGGCTTTTTCATCAGCACGAATCCCGATCGCTCCAGGTGTCGCACCAATCGCTCCGCGGTAATCCGTGCCATGGCATCGTCGGCATCGAATACCCGCTTTCTGCCCTGGTAGCGCAGCGCGAACGACAACGCGGTGGCGATTTCATCGGCGGTGGCGGGCCGTAAGCTTGGCGTCTCGGACATCCGCGGATTTAGCCCGCAGGGCAGGAACATTTCAAGAACTTTCGCGGGCTCGCTCGTTAGGGAGGCCTGATGCACGTGCGCTCACGGGGTTCCGTGCGTGTGCCGGTTCCGCGAGCGCGCGGACGGCAACCCGCGGCGGCGGCCAGGTCACCGCTTGCGGCGGAACAGTTCGTAGAGGTCATCGAGCACGGCAGCCCCACGCTCCAGCCGCCGGTGATCGTCCTTGTTGGCGGCGGCGATGCTTTCCATGACGCTGGCGATGCCGCTTGCCTCCTCGCGGCCGAACTTGCCGTCCTTGAGGTCGATGTCGTGGACGATCTCACTGATTGCCTGAAGCGCCGTGTCGGTCAGGCCCGCGCGCGCCAGCAGGACCTCAAACGTACAGCGGTCACCTTCATGAGTGACCTCGCCCTCATACATGTCAAAGCGGATTTCCCCAGGTTCGGGGGCGTAACCTTTCGCGGGCATGAACTTGAACCGGGCGTCCGGGTCGATAAAGCGCCGGATCAGCCAGGCCGAGGCGATCCGGTCGACATATATGCCGCGCCGCGTAACCCAGACCTTTCCCTTGAGTGCGTCCCTGGCCAGCGCCGCCGTGTCCGGTTCGCGCCGATGATCCGCCATGGCCTGCTCCTCCCGCAGTTGGACCTCGATGCCTCCCAGCAGCCCTTCGATCGTCTCCCGGCCGTTGGCGCCGAAGAAGTCGATAGCGGCGATCCGCGCCACCTCCGCCCGCAGGCGGACGAACCTGCTTCGCACCTCCGCCGCGGCCGGCACCGAGCCATAGCGCAGGGCCGTCTCAAGCCGGCGGGCGTCGGTGGCCACGGCATCATAATCGGCCGCGCGTGCCGCGTTGAACAATTCGCGGACATCGTCGTCCGAAAGCCCGTCGATCAGCCGCGCCTCGCAGATCATCCCCTCCCCGCCGCCGTCCATGATCTCCTTCAGCAACCACGCGAAATCCTCCTGCGCCTGCTCGCCGGCGGGCAGCGCATAGACCGCGTTCTTTACCGTCACCGCGCCGAGCGTCTGAAGCCGCCGCCAGACCTTCACCCGGAAGTAGGCGGGCTTGGACGGAAGTTGGTGGATCAACAACAGCCAGCGGACAACGTCAGGCAGCAAGCGGGGTCTCCCTATCCGAACGCGGGTAAAAGCAATGCAATGGCGGGAGATACGGCGGTATCACGGATTGGGCCGCGAACGTCCGCTCAATCTGTCGGTCGCCGCGCCCTTCCGCGAGATGACTGCTTCTTCCGGCGGCCGCACCGCCTGGAACTGCCGCAACAGTGCGAGATCGTAGGCGATCTTCAGCACGCCCGCGCAGACCAGCGGCCAGCCAAATGAACTGGCGGCCAGTGCCCATCCCGCCAATGTGGGCGACAGCGCGGCGGCCAGGCTGCGCGGCACCGCCGTCACGCTGGCCGCGGCGGGTCGTTCCGCTGGCTCGACCACCGCCATGACGTACGACGAACGGGTCGGCACATCCATCTCCGACAGCAGGCTGCGCAACACCAGGCAGGCGACGGCCAAGGGCAATGTTGGCGCGAATGCCGCCAGAACCAGGAACACGCTGGAGGGCAGGTGGGTAAACACCATCGTGTTGACGAGGCCGAAGCGCTTGGCCAGCCCTCCGGCGACGAAATACGAGAATGAGGCGCACACGCCGGTCGTAAAGAAGATCACGCCGGCGGTCGCGGGCGACAGGCTAAAGCGTTTGAACAGCCACAGCGCGAGCAATGCATTGACGATGAAGCCGCCGCCGAAAGCGTCGATCGAGAATAGCGCGGCCAAGCCGTAGAACTCGCCTGCGTGACGGACCGAGCGCGACCGGCGATCGGGGGTGCGCGACTTCCACGTCGGGAAGGCCCGCATAGAGCAGCAGGGTTGCCAGCCCGATCGCGCCGTAGAACAGGAAGACGCCGGAGGCGGCCATGTCCGCTTGTAGCATGCTGTCCAGCCAATCGAAGCCGGCGATTGCCAGTGATCCGAGCGCCGCGCCGATGGAGCCGACAAAGCTTTATCGCGCGTAGACGGCGGTCCGCTCCTGGTCGGGGACAAGTTGCGCGACGAGCGTGTGCTCCAGGGGCAAGAAGACGCTGACGTCGCCGCCCGAGGGGTTGAGCGTGCCGGCGAAGGCGACCAACAGCAGTGGCCAGAACGCATGGAGCGAGGCGAACCCAAGCCCTGTGGCGGCCATCAATACCGCCGCCGCCATCAGGCCTCGCCGCAAGCGCAGCCGGTGCGCAATGATGCCGAGGAGCAGCGTAAGAAGGGCCGAACCCAACAGCGTGCTGGTCGCGATCGCGCCGATCGCAAGCGGGCCGTATCCAAGCTGTCCTAGATGGATTGGCAGCAGGATCGCGACCATCCCGTCGCCAACAGCGCGCAATCCTCGCCCGATGATGATGCGCCTGATTGGCTTCATTTCAGTCCGCCCCAAAGAATGGCCCCTGCCGCCGGTCCGATCACACCGCGAAGAGCAGAGCGAAGGAGACATCATGATACGCTTGTATCCCAGACGAAGCTACGATAGATTTTTGTATCTTCAAAGGAGCAGCGGCGTGGCCGCGCTGCTGGCCCCGGAACCAGGAGGGGTGATGACGAATGGGTCACGCGTGGGCGCTTGAAGATCGGCGGCATCGCCTTTCCCTGGCTGATCCGGCGCTTCTCCGATCCGGAGGGCCAGTTACTGTATGTGCCCGACAGAGCAGGCCCGACATGCCGCCGGTTCGCGATGTGAGGCCGGACGCTTATGTTGGAACTGTAGCCCCCAGCCCCTTTACGCCGGGGCCTTTTGTTGCTGTGACTTCCTAGCTGGTTTCGACGCTCCCTTCACGACTGTTACGCACATGATCCTGTCGCCGAAGGGGCCAATGGTAACGACCAACCTGAAGATATTGCTCCAGCCGTCGTTTTGGACGTTTACCAACTTCGTGGGGCAACGCATTGTGGCGGTGCCTAGGGAAGGCGTCGATATAGAAAGGGCAGTATGATGCATCGGATATTCGTAAATGCCTGTCGTATCTTGATTTTGAGTGTTGGGTTCCTCGGTGCGGGGGGGACTTTGCTGAACTCTGCCATGGCTGAGGTTTATCGTGTCGATCTAAGTGGAACCTTCACTTCGAGCGGCGGATCCATTCCGCCGCATACACCTTTTGTCGGCGTGTTCCTGGTCGACACCTCGGCCGCTGCTGTCCAGACTGAAAGTCTGCCTGGACTTACCGTCACAGGCTACCAGGATGCCGCGGTGACGGCTTTGTCCATCACCGCTGGTGGCGTGACATTCACCAAAGCCGATATCCAAGACCGACTCGCAGTGGCAGACCACACGCCTGTCGCCGTGTATTTCTCGGCCCCGTTAACGAATGGGGCGACTCCAGGAATATTGATGCTCGTCGAAAAGCAGACGGCGACCGTTGGCGTCGGCGATTCAACATGTGCTGGTTCCTGTTTCTTCTCGAACAGCCTTACGTTCACCGATTTTTTTGACGGGCTGCTTGTCAGCATGGGCACCGTGGCAGCGCATGTTACGTTGCAATTTTCAGGGACGCCTGGAGCCGCCAAGTGCCACGGACAGAGTGTCTCTGCGCTCTCCAGGGAATACGGGGAGTTGAGCGACGCTGCAACAGCGCTTGGCTATGCCAGCGTCCCAGCCCTTCAAAGTGCCATAAAGTCGTTCTGTGGCAACTAACCGCCGCAATCGCAACGGGCGAGCAGAAAAGTCGTCTTTTCTTGCCCGATCTTCACATTCGCAGCCTAGCACCTGCTTTCTCACCAAACTTCAGGGGTCGTGGATCTACTCGGAAGCACACGCCATCGAATGTGCGGTTTCGGATGCCATGGGTTGAAATACCGAGTTTATTCAGCGTTCATCACACCACATCTACGTCGGTGCCGGCTGAAATCTACGCGCCCCGCCTGACATCGGGGGCCGCTGCTCAGGCGGCGCCGCGACTGATCGCACTCGTTGTTTGGAGGAATTCCAATGAAGACGAAGCTGATCGCAACCATAACCTGCCTGACCCTGCTGCCGCTGGCCGCACTCGCCGCCGGGGATGACTGGAGCGCCGTCGGCAAGGCGCTTGGCAAGTCCGGCACCGAGATGCCGGGCGGTGTCTACCGGGTCGGGCTGCCGCGCACCGACCTGCACGTCATCCTGGATGGGGTGGACATCAGGCCGACCCTCGCCCTGGGCTCCTGGCTTGCCTTCCGCGAGCATGGCGGCACCGCGATGGTGATGGGCGACCTCGTGCTGACCGCCGAGGAGATCAATCCGGTGATGAAGAAGCTGGCCGAGGCCGGTATCGAGATCACCGCCCTGCACAATCACCTGCTTCGCGCCGAACCCGCCACCTACTACATGCACGTCCTGGGCAACGGCGATCCGGTGAAGCTGGCATCCACCCTGCACGACGGGCTAGCCTTGAGCAACACGCCGTTCGCGGCATCGGCCGCCGCGGGCACGCCGGCGCCGCTCGACCTCGACACCGCCATGATCGACCGCACGCTGGGCGCCAAGGGCAATGCGGCGGGCGGGGTTTACCAGGTCACCATCAAGCGCGCTGAAACCATCCAGGACAGCGGCATGGAGGTGCCGGTCGCGATGGGCTCAGGCGAGGCCATCAACTTCCAGCCGACCGGGGACGGCAAGGCGGCCATCACCGGCGACTTCGTGCTCACGGGCAAGGAGGTGAACCCGGTGCTCCGTTCACTGCGCGAGAACGGTATCGAGGTCACCGCCCTGCACAACCACATGCTCGATGACGAGCCAAGGCTGTTCTTCATGCACTTCTGGGCCCACGACGATGCCCGGAAACTGGCCGCAGGACTGCGCAAGGCGCTGGACCAGATCAACCTGGCCCGCGGTTAGGGACCGGCCGTGCGCTTGGCGCCATCCCTGGCTGGTGCCTGCGTCCTTGCCGCCGTCCTGTTGTTCCGCCTCGCGCCCCCGGCAACCGCGGAGGAGACGCAGGCGCCGCTGGTCCTTGAGCGTTCCATCCCGCTGGCGAACGTATCCGGCAGGATCGACCACATGGCGGTGGATCTCCCGCGTGGCCGGTTGTTCGTGGCGGAGCTTGGCAATGGCACGGTGGATGTCATTGACCTGGCGGCGGGTCATGTCATCCATCGGATCAGCGGTCTTCGCGAGCCGCAGGGCACCGGCTATGCGCCCGCGGCCGAAACGCTTGCCATTGCCAGCGCGGGCGATGGCTCCGTCAGGTTCTACAAGGGCGAGGACTACGCCGAAGCCGGCAAGACCGTCCTGCGGGATGACGCGGACAACGTCAGGCTCGACCCACACTCGGGCAATTTCATTGTCGGCTATGGGAGTGGCGGACTAGCGACCCTGGATCCGGCTACGGGCGCCGTTGTCGGCAGGGCCGCGCTGCCCGCCCATCCGGAAGGATTCCGGATCGATGCAGGTGGACGGCGCGCGCTGGTCAACGTGCCCGACGCGGGCCAGATCGCCGACGTCGATCTGGCGAGCCATAAGCAGGTGGCGACCTGGCGGGTGCCGGGCCTGCGGGCCAACTTTCCGATGGCGTGGGACGAGGCCAATCGGGTCGTTGCAGTGGTCTTCCGCAACCCGGCCCGCCTTGTGCTGCTCGACAGCGGCAACGGGTCCGTGCGGGAAACGCAGGAGACGTGCGGGGACGCCGATGATGTGTTCTTCGACAACCGGCGCGGGCGGATCTACGTCAGTTGTGGCAGCGGGCATGTGGATGTGTTCGGCGGCGAGAGCGGAGCACATCGTCTCCTGGCCCGTATCCCGACGCGTTCTGGCGCGCGGACCTCGCTGTTCGTGCCGGAGCTTGACCGGCTGTTCGTGGCCCGGCGCGCCGGGCTTCTCGCCTCGGATGCGGCAATTCTGGTATTTCGGCCCGATCCGTGACGCGGCATCCGGTGGCGGAGGCTGGCGTGGTGCAACCGTCGCACGCCGATCTGGCGGGGTTGCCTAGCACTTGGTCGGGGAAAGGCCGCCCTTCTCTGCTCCGGCGACAGCGTGCGTGCTTTTTGATTTGGATTTGGTCGGAGCGGCGGGATTCGAACCCACGACCCCCAGTCCCCCAGACTGATGCGCTACCAGGCTGCGCTACGCTCCGACCGTGGGGATGGGTCGTTTAACAGCCCCCGCGCCTACCGCAATGCGCTTTCATGGGTCGTCACGCCGGCCACGGCCCCCATGCGCCTCGACCCAAGCGCGGGTCGCCGCACGCGCCGGACGGGAGACTGGCGTTTCCGCGCCATAAGCCCAACATGCGAGAGCATGATCGCCTTCGCCGCCCTGTTGGAACGCCTTGTCTTCACGCCCTCGCGCAATGCCAAGATCGCATTGCTGCGGCGCTATTTCGCCACTCAACCCGACCCTGACCGCGGCATCGGCCTGGCCGCGATCACCGGCGAGCTGTCCTTCACCGCCGCAAAACCCGGCCTGATCCGTGAACTGGCCGCGGCTCGCACCGATCCGGTGCTGTTTGACTGGTCCTATGACTATGTCGGTGACCTCGCCGAGACCGTTGCCCTGATTTGGCCGGCCAGACCCGTGCGCCATCGATCCGCCGAGCCTTGCGGAGGTTGTGGAGACGCTCGAAACCGCGCCCAAGGCTGCGCTTGCCGGGACTGGTGGCGGAGTGGCTGGACTGCGCGGATGCCTCGACGCGGCTGGCCTTGCTGAAACTTGATCACCGGCGGGCTGCGCGTCGGCGCCTCCGGCCGGCTGGCGAAAATCGCGCTGGCAGAAATCGGCGGCGTCAACGCCGACGACGTCGAGGAGGTCTGGCACGGCCTCGAGCCGCCTTATCTGCCACTGTTCGCGTGGCTGGAGGGCAGGGGACCGAAGCCCGATCCGGCCGACGCCCCCGTGTTCCGGCCGCCGATGCTGGCCCATCCCCTGGAAGCGCCGGACCTCGCCGCGCTGCAGCCAAAGGACTGGCGCGCGGAGTGGAAATGGGACGGCATCCGCGTTCAGATGGTGGCGACCAGCGGTGGCCGCCGGCTATACTCGCGTGGCGCGGATGATATTTCCGGCGCGTTTCCCGAAATCGTCGGCGCGATGGACTTCGACGCGGTGCTGGACGGCGAACTTCTGGTGCTGCGCGACGGCGTCGTTGCCCCGTTCGCCGACCTTCAGCAGCGGCTGAACCGCAAGGTCGTCTCGCCCAAGATGATGGAGCGCTTTCCGGTCGCCGTGCGATTGTATGACCTGCTGATCGATGGCACCGAGGACCTGCGAAGCCTGCCGTTCGACCATCGTCGCGTTCGCCTCGAAGCCTGGTTCGCCCGGGTCGCCCCGACAGGATGGACCTGTCGCCGCTGATCCGGTTCTCATCGTTGCAGGAACTGATGGTCTTGCGCGATGGCGCCCGGGCGGCCTCGATCGAGGGCCTGATGCTGAAGCGCGGCGACAGTCCCTATCTGCCGGGTCGGGTCAAAGGCCAATGGTGGAAGTGGAAACGCGATCCGCTGACGGTCGATGCGGTGCTGATGTATGCGCAGCGCGGCCACGGCAAGCGCAGCAGCTTCTACTCGGACTACACGTTCGGCCTGTGGCGCGGCGACGAACTTGTTCCGGTCGGCAAGGCCTATTTTGGGTTCACCGACCAGGAACTGGCCTTTTTGGACCGATGGATCCGCAACCATACCACTGCCCGGTTCGGACCGGTTCGCGAAGTGGAGAAGGCAATGGTGCTGGAAGTGGCGTTCGATGCGGCCCAATTGTCCAACCGGCACAAATCCGGCGTCGCCATGCGGTTTCCCCGCCTGGCCCGCATACGCACCGACAAACCGGCCGCCGAGGCCGACCGGCTGGAAACGCTTGATGGCCCTGGTCGAGGATCGGGCCGCCGCCGATTGACCGCCGCGCCAACCCATGCTGCCTTCACGCAAAACGTGAAGGCGGAAACGATGGCCCTAACGATCAACACCACCAGGCAGCGTCTCGAGTCTGGCAAGATGGCCCTGGGCTTTGGCGTCCACCATCTGCGCACCGTTGCCGCCCCGGTCCTGGCCGCCGCCACCGGTCACGACTGGATATTCATCGATACCGAGCACGGGGCGTTCAACGTGCAGGAAACCACGCAGCTCTGCATCGCGGCGCTGCCGACTGGCGTCACCCCGATCGTGCGGGTCTGCGCCGGCGCGCTGGATGAGGCCACGCGCGCGCTCGACAATGGGGCGCTGGGGATTGTCGTGCCGCACGTGGACACCGAAGCCGACGCCAAGACGCATCGCTGCCGCCTTCCACTATCCGCCGATGGGCACCAGAAGCTGGGGCGGGCCGCCGGCGGTCTATGGCTACCAGCCACCCGTCGACCGCCGAGGCGCAGGCCGCGATCAACGCTGAAATCCTGACCATCGTGATGCTGGAGAGCCCGGAGGCCGTCAGCAATGCCGATGCCATCGCCGCGGTCCCCGGCGTCGATGTGCTGTTCATCGGCACCTCCGACCTGACCGCGGAACTCGGTATTTCCGGCCAGATGGGCCATGCGAAGGTGATCGACGCTTATCAGACAGTGGGCGATGCCTGCCGCAAGCATGGCAAGACCCTGGGCATGGGCGGCGTATACGACGAGGAAAATGCCGCGCCGCTATGTCGCCATGGGCGCGCGTTTCCTGCTGACGGGCTCCGATCACAGCTACATCGTCAGTCGGCGCGAACCAGCGCTCGGAGTTCTTCAACGGCCTGCCTGGCGCACCTGCCTGAACGAACGTTAATGCAACTGTGCCGTCGCGTTTGCCGTTGGCGACGTCATGGCAACCATCCAATCCCTGATCAATGGCATCAATGCCGCGATCCATCCCGTCACTCCGGCGACGCGCGCCCGATCACGCCGCCGGCACTCGGGAATCCGTCCCGCCATGCAGTTCGTCACCTTGGACGATGTTGACTGCGCCGCCGGGCGGGTTCAGCGGCGTCTACGCGTTCGGCGACAGCCTGTCCGACGCAGGCAACGTTTCCTCGGCACGCTTGGCAACGTGCCGGTTGGAGGGATCTACAGTGGCGGGCGCTTCACCAACGGCAACGTCTGGGTGCAGGACCTGGCGCAGAACCTTGGGCTTGGGGCGCCGAAACCCAGTCTGGCGGGTGGCACCGACTACGCGTATGGCGGCGCCGAGACCGGAGCGACCGTCGGTCCACGCCGCCAACCCGACCGACCTGCCGTCGCAGCTTGGCCAGTTTGTCGCCTCGGTCCACAACCCGTCCCCGACCGCGCTTTACACCGTCTGGGCAGGATCGAACGACGTGCTGGATATCGCCAACTCCGCCGAGACGCCGGCGCAGCAGCAGGCCAGCGTCCAGCAGGCGGTGAACAACGAGGTCGGTTTCATCGGCGGCCTGATCGCGCACGGCGCCAAGGACGTCGTCGTCATGAGTGTGCCCGACCTGGGAAAGACACCTTATGAGGCGGCACGTCCGGCCAGTGCGGCTATATCCAGTTCACTGGCGCAGACCTACAATGCTGAACTCGGCACCGCTTTGCAGCAAATCATGGCATCCGGCGCCGCGGAGATCGACTACATCAACACCTTCGCGCTGATGGACACGGCCGAGACCAATCCCGCGGCCTACGGCTTCACGAATGTCACCCAACCGGTCTGGAACGGCAACCTGACCGACAGCCACAGCGGCACGTTGGCGGCTACGGGCGCGGCGCAGAACGGGTATCTGTTCTTCGACAATCTGCACCCGACCGCCGCCGGCCATTCCTACCTGGCTGCGGCGGTGACGCAAAGCCTGACCCCCACGGCCTGACGTTGCACGGGGACGCGGCCGGTTCCACGCCGGCCGCTGCCGATGCCTATCGGCGTGCCACGTTCCCGCTGCGCATCGGGATGCCGGTTTGTTCGTAGCAGACCCGCGCAAGCTCCGCAACGCCTTCCCGTATTGTCTGCTTGCTTGGCATTGCAAAGCAAAGCCGCAGGCAGTTACTGGAATTGTCGGCGCTGACCGCCCATTCCGGGCCAGGATTGAAAACGATCCCGGCGTCCGCGGCGGGCTTGACCAGCTTGCGCACGTCGACTTCCGGCGGCAATTTGATCCACAGGAAAATCCCGCCCTTTGGGGCCCAGCATTCCGCTGACGAGCCGAACTCCCTGCCGACAGCCTCCGTCATTGCCGCAAGCTTCTCATGCAGCACGCCGTTCAGGTGTCCGCATGTGGTCATTGTAATGTTTCGAGAAATATTCGGCGACCACCATCTGGTCCAGCGCGCCCGTGCCGCCGTCACCCTTCAGCGGCAGCAGCCGGCTCATGATGTCCCAGCCGGCGAGGATATAGCCAAGCCGCAGGGCAGGGGCGAGGGATTTCGAAAACGAGCCAAGGTGGATGACGCAGCCGGGGTCCAGCGCGTAGAGCGCCGGCGGCGCCTCGATACCCTCCCACAGCAGGTCAGCGTAGCACTCGTCTTCGAAGATCGCTGTATTGTATTTCCGAGCGAGAGAAAGTAATGCGTGCCGGCGGTCAAGTGGAAGAATGCTCGCGGTTGGGTTCTGTATAGTCGGAATGGTATAAATGAACTTGGGCGTGATCCCCCGCGACTTCAGGTCAGCAAGCTGCCGCGCCAGGGCCTCGATGACGATTCCGTCACCGTCAAGCTGCATGCCCTCCAGCTTCGCGCCGATCTTGCGGAACCGGTTCATCGCCCCTTGGTAACAGTATTCCTCCGTCAGCACGGTATCACCCGGGTTGATCAGCAGCTTGCTGATCATGTCGATGCCTTGTCCCGATCCGGTGGTGATCAGGATGTCCTCGATCGGTGCCTTGATGCCCCGTTGCCGCTCGCATTTATCGGCGACGAACTGCCGTAGTCCGGGATAACCTTGGGGTCCAAGCCCCAGGTTGTAGATTGCCAGCTTCGATCCCTCACGCCGCAGCACGGATGCCGCCGCGTCGATCAGCCCCTCGATCGGAATTTGCTCCGGATCATTGTTCCCTCCAATGAAGTAGTATTTCGGAAACGGCGCCCAACGCGGGGCGGGGGCGGGCAAATCCGTACTGAACAGCTTGCCGTAGTCGATCGTGCTGGCACTCACGCGCAATTCCCTCCTGGTTTATTGGCCGCGACGCTAGCACCGAATATCTCCGGCACGAAGTCCGGCCCGAGATCAGCATGTTGGTGCTGCCGGCACTGGCCCCTGTGGCTGGCCAACCAGATGAACTGATCTGGCCTCCTACCGGTCATCCACCGGCATATTCGCGGCCACCGATGGCCTGGCATTGAAGCTCTCATGCCAGGCCGACAGTGCCGGATGACCATCGCGCCAGGCCAGAGACGAAAAGCGGAAATCCAGATAGGCCAAGGCGACGCCGATCGTCAGATGCCCAACCGTGAAACCGCTGCTCGCCAGGGCCTCCGCCTCATGCTCCAGGGCGTCGACACACGCCACCAGCTTGCAGCGCCACAACGCCATATGCGGCTCGCTCTGCCGTTCCGGCGGGCGGAAGCTCTCAGCCAGCAGCGGCAGCGCGCTGTCCAGCATCCCCTGGCCCAGCGCATGCCGCCGCAGCGCCGTCAACCGCTCGGGCCACGCAGCGGGATACAGCTTCGGCCCGTCATGCAGCGTGTCGAGGTATTCCAGGATCACCGGAGAATCATAAATCGCGGTTCCGTCGGGCAGTTCCAGCGTCGGGATCTTGCCGACCGGGTTGATTTTCATCAGTTCCCGGTGCGGCGTGGTTCCGCCGGCCACGGTGCGCACCGTGCGGACCCTGTCCAGCAGGCCCAGTTCATGAACCGCGATCATGACCTTGCGCACGTAAGGCGACCGGGGAGACCAATGCAGGATCATTGCCTGGGACATCGCACACCTTCACGGGGCCTTAGCTGCGGCCTATCGTCAAAACCAAAATAGGGAAGGGACGTTCGCCATGAACTGGATTGAAGTCAACGGCACCAGCCTGCGTTACGAGCTTAGCGGAAGCGGCCCGTCCACGCTGGTGCTGGTGCACGAGATGGGAGGCACGCTGGATAGCTGGGACCAGGTGCTGCCGGCCCTCAACAACAGCCGCCGCGTTCTGCGCTACGATACAAGGGGCGCCGGGCTGTCCGAGAAGATCAAGGGCGCCGTCACCTGGGACCAGATGGCGGACGATCTCGCCGCGCTGCTGGATGCACTTGGGATCACCGGGAAGGTCGCATTGGCGGGCATCGCCGTGGGCGCTGCGATCGCCGTCCATTTCGCCGTGCGCAACCCGGACCGGGCGGCCGCCCTGGTGCTGCATGGACCCGCTGTCGGCGTGGGTGAGGACCGCAGGCAGGCCACCTTGGACCGCGCCGCCGCGGTCGAGTCCGGCGGCATGCGTTCGGTGGTGGAGACCAGCCTCGCGAATTCCTACCCGCCCGTCGTGCGCCATAGTCCCGAAACATTCACCGCGTTCCGCGCCAGATGGCTTGGCAATGATCCGGAGAGCTTCGCGGCGATCAACCGCATGCTCGCGGCGGAGAATATCGAGCACGAGTTGACCAGGATCGACTGTCCCACATTGGTGACGGCCGGCCGTCACGACAGTCTCCGGCCGCCATCCATCATCCAGCCGATGTCGGGAACAATTCCAGGGGCGCGGTTCCTGGAACTGAACAGCGGACACTTCGCATCAGTCCAGACGCCGGGGCTCGTTGCCCAGGCAATCCATTACTTCCTGCACGCGTTGGGACACTGACCCGACCAAACCACCACAGGCCAGATTCCCGGCGCTTTAACAGACGCGCCGGCACCCCTGGTCTGGAAGCCATGGCCCGTTTTATTACTCCGCGGCCTGCCGCTTCGCCGCCAACCGATCGATCTCCGCCTGCACCGCGGCGGCGGACTGACCAGTAAACGCGGCATGGTGATCACGGGCATAGTCGTAGCTGCCGCTGCGCCATTCGCGCGACGACTGGAAATGCGGGTGAACGTAACGCGCCATCAACTCGTAATGCCGCTTTGTCTCCGCCCAGTCGGCCCAATTCTGCGCCAGTTCCATGATCACCCCGAACCCGCCGGAGCCCTTCAGCAAACGCTCGATAAAGACGATCGCGTCATCCGGCGTCCCGATGCACGCGGTGCCGCTTTCCACCATGTACTGGTAACGATCAGCGATGTCGCCCGGAACGATGGGGAATGTCGCGACGTCGCGGAAGTAATCGCAGAACTGATCCAGCCCGTGGCGCACATTCTCGCGCGCCTTCTCGCGCGTTTCGGCGATATGCATCAGCGTGACCAGGCGCCAGTTCTTGCGGTCCGGCACATGCCCATTCCCCCGAGCGGTATCGGCGTACAGGTCCCAGTTGCTGGCGTGGTGTTTCAATGCGTCGTCGCTGGTGCCGCCGATCGAGAGCATCCCGAGGCCGTGGCGCCCCGCCGCCAGCGCGCCCGCCGGGGATCGTGCCGCCGCGACCGCCATCTCCATCCTTGGCCTGGTGTAGGGCGGTAGCTGCAGGGCAGCGTCATCCAGGTTGAACCAGTCGGATTTGCGCGTGACGCTCTTGCCGGCCAGCAGTTCGATGATGACATCGAGCAACTCGTTCATCATGCGGCGCTGGTCGGATGGATCGATACCGATCTTCTTCGCGTCATGCACCAACGAGCCCGGTCCGACGCCAAGCATCGCGCGGCCACGCGTCTGGTAATCAAGTTGCACCATGCGGTCCGCCACGATGAACGGATTATGGTACGGCAACGAAACTACACCCGTTCCCAGCCGGATATGCCGCGTCCGCTCGGCCGCGGCGGCGATGAATACTTCCGGACTGCTGATGATCTCGAAACCGCCGGAGTGGTGCTCGCCGATCCACGCCTCGTGGTAGTTCAGCGCGTCGAGATGTTGCAGCAACTCCATGTCCCGTTCCAGCGCCAGGATAGGATTTTCGGCCAGGCCGTGGAACGGCGCCAGGAATATGCCGCTGCGTAGATAGGTCATCGAGACTCTCCCAAAGGGTCAAACATCAAGTCGGTAATTGTCGCCATCGGTCACCAGCCGCCCGGCTGTCACGCCGGCGAAGTGGGTGCCGATGATCAGCACGGGCGTTCCCGCCAGCCGCTGGAACATCCGCCGCCGCGTCGCGATGCCTTGCTCGGGATCGCTGTCCGCCAGCGTGCTCCATTCCGGACGCGCGATCTGACACGGGTGGTGCATGAAGTCGCCGGTGATCAGGGCCTGTTCACCCTTGGACTCGATCATCACGCTGACATGGCCGGGCGTATGGCCAAGCGTCGGGATCAGCGAGACTTCGTCGCAGATGCGTTCATTGGTTTCGACCATGGTCGCCAGGCCCGCCTCGACGATCGGTGTGACGGAATCCGCCAGGATGTGCGCCATGTCGGGCCGGTCCTTCACCGTCCGCCAGTGCTCGTATTCCTCCCGCCCCATCAGATACCGCGCGCGGGGAAACGTCGGCAGCCACCTGCCGTCCACCAGGCGTGTATTCCAGCCGACGTGATCGACGTGAAGATGCGTGCACAGCACCGTATCGATCGAATCCGCGGGAAATCCCGCCGCCGCCAGGTCAGCCAGGAACGGGCCGTCGCGGTCGTTCCAGTGCGGAATCCGCCGTCCCGTCTTGTCGTTTCCCAGACATGTGTCCACCACGATCCGCCGGTCCGGCGTCTCTACGATGAAACTATGAATGCTCATTCGCAGCCGGCCGTTCTCATCGGCGAAATGCGGTTGCAGCCAGGCAATCGGGGACACCGCCTCGGGCGTTGCCTGAGGCAGCAGAAACCGCGATCCCCCCGTCATCTCCAACTCGACGATCTTGGTCACGGTGACATCACCGATCGCCCACTTCATCCGCGCATCCTCCGGTCTTTCCGCCACCCTACCCCAATCTGCCCGGCTTGTGCCAATCCTCGCCCTCGATCAGGATCACCGCTAACGCAAGGAGGAAACGGATGGGCCTGCACATCGACTATTACGCGTCCCTGAATTCACCCTGGACGCATCTGGGGGCCGCCCGGATCGAGGCCATGGCGATCGCCGCCAACGCCACCCTGCGCATCTACCCGGTGGATTTTGGCGCCATCTTTGCCCAGTCCGGCGGCCTGCCGCTGCCCAAACGTTCGCCTCAACGCCAGGCTTACCGGTTGCAGGAACTCGCCCGCTGGCGCGATCACCTCAACATTCCAATCCACATTCAGCCCAGGTTCTTTCCCTCCAGCGAGCAGCAAACCGCCGGCTGCGTTATCGGCCTGCGCGAGACGGTGGGCGACCAACCGGCCATCAAGCTGGCGCACCGCGTGCTGAAGGCGTTATGGCAGGAGGAAAAGGACCCCGCCGACCCCGCCACTTTGGCTGCACTGATCACGGAAATAGGCCTGAACGCCGATCAGGTGATGAAACTGGGCAGTGATCCGAAATGGGCGGAACGCCGCATCGCCGACACCAAGGCCGCGCTGGAGCGTAACGTATTCGGCGCCCCCAGCTATGTCATCGGCGACGACATCTTCTGGGGACAGGACCGGCTGGAATTCGTCCAACGCCGGCTGGCACGCGGCTGATGCGTGTCTACACGATCCTGCCTCAGCGTCATTGGCGCGAGGTCGGTCCGGCCGCGCGCGCCGCCGAGTCCGCCGGCTTCGATGCGGTGATGACCGTCGAACTGGGTCACGATCCGCTGGCGCCGCTCGCCTTTGCCGCATTGGAAACCTCGCGCGTGCAACTGACGCCATCGGTGGTCGTTGCCTTTCCGCGCAGCCCGACCATGCTCGCCCAGCAGGCCTGGGACCTGCAAGCCAACTCCTCCGGCCGTTTCGTGCTCGGTCTTGGCAGCCAGGTGAAGGGCCATAACGAGCGCCGCTTCGGCATCCAGTGGACCGCGCCGGCGCCGCGGATGCGCGACTACGTCCAGGCCCTGCGTGCGGTCTGGCAAGCGTGGGAGACTCGGGGACGCCTGAACTTCGACAGCCCGCACTACAAGCTTTCCCTGATGACACCGGACTTCTCGCCCGAACCGACCGGCCTGCCCATGGTCCCGGTGACGGTCGCCGCGGTCGGCGAGGCGATGCTGCGGGTGGCGGGCCAGGTCGGCGATGGCGTGCGGCTGCATCCTTTGTGCTCCCGAGCGTATTTGGAACAGGTGTGCATGCCGCAGATGATGGAGGGTATGCGCCGCAGCGGACGCTCGCGCCTGAATTTTGATGTGCACGGCGGCGGTTTTGTCTGCACCGGCCCTGACGAGGCCACCGTCGCCGCCGAAATGGAAAAGGCTCGCAAGCGCATCGGTTTCTACGGCTCGACCCGCACCTATCTCCCGATCCTGGCGCTGCACGGGTTGGAAGAATTGGGCGCCAGGCTGCATCGCATGTCGGTGGAAGGCCAGTGGGAGCGGATGGCCGCCGAGGTTCCCGATGATGCCGTCCGCATCTTCGCCGCCTGCGGCACCTACGGCACGCTTGCCAGTGCCATCAACGACCGGTTCGGCGGAATCGCGGATTCCATCGACCTGCACTTCCCCGCGACTACGCCCGCCGGCCTGATGAAGGAACTGGTAGCGGATATTCAACGCATCCCGCACACCTTCGCCGGATTCAACACGAACTGGTAGAGCAACGACCATGTCTACGCCGATGTTCCGTTTCGATCCTGTCGAACTGCCGCCCGAGGCGCTGGCGATGCGTGCGGAGGTGCGGGACTTCATCAAGGAACACCAGCACCTGATGGGCTTCACCAGAAGCGAATTCAACCGGGACTTCTCGCGCGCGATGGGTAAGCGCGGCTGGATCGGTATGACATGGCCCAAACAATATGGCGGCCATGAGCGCAGCGCCTTTGAACGCTACGTCATGATCGAGGAAATGCTTGCCGCCGGCGCGCCGCTGTCCGCGCACTACACCGGCGACCGTCAAAGCGGCCCCAATATCCTGCGCTTCGGCACCGAGGAGCAGAAGCAGTTCTTCTGTCCGAAAATTGCTGCCGGCGAACTGACTTTCTGTATCGGCATGAGCGAGCCGAACTCCGGCTCCGACCTCGCCGGCACGCGCACCCGGGCAGTGAAGGTTGAAGGGGGGTACAAGATCAATGGCAGCAAGCTGTGGACGTCGAATGCGCATCGCGCGGACTATGCGATCCTGTTCTGCAAGATGGCCGGTGACGGCAACGAGGAGCCTGACCGCCACGCCGGGGCCACGCAATTCCTGCTCGACCTGAAGCTGCCCGGCATCGAAATCCGGCCAGTCCTGAACCTTTTGGGCGAGCACCATTTCAACGAGATCTTTCTCACCGACGTCATGGTCCCCGACAACCGGAGGCTTGGGCAGGAAGGTAACGGATGGAACCAGGTAACCAGCGAACTGGCATTCGAGCGCAGTGCACCGGACCGCTTCCTGGTACTGTTCCAGATGCTGCGCGAGATGGTCCGCATGGCCGGCGCGACGCCGGACAAGGCGACCGCCGCCGCGCTGGGCAAGTTGATTGCCCAACTCGCGACGTTGCGCGGCATGTCGCTGTCAATCGCCGGAATGCTGCATGAAGGCCTGCAACCCAATAACGAATCCGCCGTGGTGAAAGACCTCGGCACGCGCTACGAGCAGGATATCCCGGTCGTCGCTCGGCAACTGTTCCCCACCGAACCGGAACTGGAGGCAGTTGAGACCTACGTCTCCATGATCGCGCGCGGCACCATGAACGCGCCGCGCTTTTCCATCCAGGGTGGCACGCGCGAAATCCTGCGCGGCATCATCGCCCGCGGCCTTGGCCTGCGCTGAAGGAACCGATCCATGGCCATTCGTGACGAAACCCGGATGCTGCTGGAAAGCATGAACCGGCTGTTCGAGGATAAATCAACCAAGCAGGTCATTGACCGGGCGGAAACCGGTGTGTTCGCCCGCGACCTCTGGCGCGCGGTTGCCGAAACGGGTGTCCCGCTGGCCGCGTTGCCCGAATCCGCCGGCGGAGCGGACGCCGAATGGTCCGACCTGTTCGCGGTGCTGCGCGTGGCCGGCCGCTTTTCGGCGCCCATCCCGCTCGCTGAAACAATGCTGGCGGGTTGGATTGCATCCAGTGCCGGGCTTGAACTTTCCGATGGTCCAATGAGCGTCGGACCGGTCCGCGGGGCGGACCGCCTCAGCGTCGTCCGCGACGGCAACGGCTGGCGGCTGTCCGGTAAGGCGACCCGATTGCCCTACGCGTCCCACACCGACAAAACCATCCTGATCGCCGACGGACCGGATGGAGAAATGGCGGTCGCCATCGAGGGCACCGGTGATGCGGTCGTCACCGCGGGAAGGAACATCGCAAACGAGCCACGGGACACCCTGGCGTTCACCGGCGTTCGCCTGCCGTCCAATGCGGCCGGACCTCTGGGCAGGGGCGTCTCGCGTGGGGCGCTGTATCGTCGCGGGGCACTGGCCAGGGCAACGATGATGTCCGGAGCGCTGGAAAAAGCGATGGACCTGGCCGTGGGGTATGCTCAGGAGCGGGTCCAGTTCGGCCGCCCGATCTCCAAGTTCCAGGCAGTGCAGCAGAACCTCGCTGTCTTGGCCGGGCAGACCGCGGCGGCCGTGGCAGCGGCAAATCTCGGGATCGAGGCACTCGGCAGGACCAACCCGGAGCGCGAGACCTTCCTGATCGCCGTCGCCAAGACGCGGGTAGGGGAGGCGGCAACCCTGGCCTGCGAAATCGCCCATCAGGTCCACGGCGCGATCGGCTTCACCAAGGAATACGCGCTGCAACTTTCGACTCGCCGCCTCTGGTCATGGCGCGAGGAGTTCGGCTCCGACCCGGAATGGGCCGCCCGGGTCGGCGCCTATGCGTGTGCCAACGGCGCCGACGGCCTGTGGGAGATGCTGACGGCGACCGCGTGAACCGTCCCGCCAACGGCGGCGGGCAGAAACAGCCCGCCAACGGCGGACACATGAAACATCGCGCCAACGGCGGACACACGAAACATCGCGCCAACGGCGGACACGCAATCCTCGCCGCCGACGGCGGGCAGGGACCAGTCCGCCGGCTGACCGATCAGATCGCGATCGCGTAAGCCGGACGCCGTGGGTCCGCCCCCGCGCCCATCATCCCCGTCCGCGGATCGGTCAAAATAGCCTCGACCGATCCCGCCAGCCACGTCCAATCCGCCCAGTCCTGAATGGTGTGCCCACGCGCCGCCAGTTCATCGCGCGTGGCCTGGTCGATCCGCCCCTCGACCGCCAGCCGGCCGGGAAAATATTCGAACGGAGCAAATGACGACGGGAACGAATAGGACGCCACCCGAGGTGCCTCGATCGCGGTCTGCGGGTCCATGCCGAAATGCATCACGTTCAGCAGCACCTGCAGCATCGCCTGTATCTGCACATCACCGCCCGGCGTTCCGAACGGCATCACGCCGCCCTTATCGGTTACCAGCATCGCCGGGTTCGGCGTCAGCCGGGGCCGCTTGCCTGGCGCCACCCCGGCCGGATGGCGAGGATCAGGCCGGCTTTGGGAGCCGCGCCCGGACGGCGTGATCCCCAATCCCGGCACCACAGGCACGTTCCCCGACCCATCGGACGGCGTGGCGCTGAACGCATTGCCCCAGCGGTCAACGGCGCAGCAATATGACGTATCCGCCTCCACCTTCGGCAGATCGGCGTCGCTGCCGGCCAGTGAGCGGTTCGGCAGATCCAGCGGCGCCGGCATCTGTCCGAACGCCCTGTCGTCGCGCACCGAGGCTGCTCGGCGGGCAACAGTCGCGGGATCAAGCAGCCAGTCCACCGGAACGTCGGTGAATTTTGGATCGCCGAAGTAATACTCCCGGTCGGCCAACGCCAGGTTCAGGCATTCAACCACGCGGTGCAGATAGTCCGCCGAGTTATGTGCCAGGCCGTCGATGCCGACATGCTGCACCAGCGCCAGCGCCTGCTGCAGCGCCGGCCCCTGGCACCACGCGCCACAGGTTACCAGTTCATGCCCGCGCCACTTCCGCCGCACCACCGGCTCGACCGCGGAACTGTATTCCGCCAGGTCCTGCATCGACAGATAGCCGCCTTCCTGCTCCTGGAAGCGCACAATGGCCCGGGCAATATCACCCCGGTAGAAGGCGTGGTGGGCGGCATCCAGGCCGGCCATCCGGTCCGGCCCGGCGGCGCGGTCCTGATCCGCCATGAATTGGATGGTCCGCGCCAGGTCGGACTGGACAAATTTGTCACCCGCCTTCGGCACCTGGCCTCCCGGCAGGAACACCGCGGTGTTTGACTGCCAGCGCCGGTACTCTCGCTGCATGGGAACCGATCGACCGTTCCAGCAACGGATACACAGAGAACCCCTCGGCCGCGAAGCGGATGGCGGAGGCAGCGACGTCGGCGAAGCGCATGGTCCCATGCCGCCGAAGCGCGGAAATCCAGGCATCGGGCGCCGCGGGCACCACGGTCCGCAGCACGCCGTCAGGGATCTTGCCTCCGTGCTGGCGCATGAACAGGTCCGCCGGGATCGTCTTTGGCCACCAGCCCAGCCCGGCGATGCTTTCCGTCGTGCCATCCGCCAGCCGGATCAGGATCGGCGCCACACCCGCGAAATTCACCAGGTCAGGCTGCAATACGCCCAGCGCGATCCCTGCCGCGACACCGGCGTCGATAGCGTTGCCGCCGCCCTCCAGGATCGAGAAACCCGCCGAGGCCGCAAGGTAGTGGCCGGCGGAAATCGCGTGCCGTGTGCCATAGACGGTCGGACGATGGGTCATGCGCCATATCCTTGAATTGCTGAGCGAGGTAACAGCGTGCGGCAATTCCCGCCATTGGTCCAGCGTTGGCCCCCGTTTGCCCCCACTCGGGCCTTGGGACACCAAAAACATCTCCCGGCGCCGGATTCACCCTACTTCGGCGTTGACCGGACTGGCCCCCCGCCGCGGTTTCCGCCTAGATCGCGGTTCAAGCCGACCGGCCCCGGCCGCTGTTGATACTTCTTGGCTGGATCAACATTCCTAAAGCGGATCGTTAATTCTGATGCGCGGCGCCAACGAAATCGCGCAAGCTGCTCCCGCCGGTACCCAATCCGCCCCCCACCGCTCCAGCTTCCCGGTTCGGCTGGCTGGACTGGTAAGCCAGCGGCAGGTCCGTCGAGGCCGTTCCTGGCGACAGCCGTGGCACAACAGGCGTCGGTCTTATCCTGTATCGACGGCTTCATGGCCGCCGGTGCTGGCGCCTTCATCTGTCTGCTGCTGGTCGCCTTGATGCGCCGGCCACCGCCCTCCCCGTTCTAGCACCGGTCCGCTAAGAGCCAGCAGAACCGCGAACTATCTCCTCCGCCTGGCCGCTCGACGCCGGGTTGGCCGGAGGTGGCGCCAACAAGGTGACGTAAACCGATGGCTAAACCGCGCTCAGGACCCAACCCGAGCGGAACCGGTCTGATGACAGTAGGTTCCAATTCCTCCTATCATCGGACCCGTGCTGGACGATCTCTGGAAACGCGATGTTCTGGCCTGACAAAAAGATTGGCGTTGTCGTGCCGCAGGGGGAAACGACATGAACTTCGACTTTTCCGATGACCTTAAGCAACTTCGGGATCAAGCGAGGCGGTTCCTATCGGAACGGTGCACGACCGCGGTGGTGCGCCGCTCCCTTGATGGGCAGGAGACCTACGCCGCCCCGACTATGGCGTGCGATCGCCGAGATGGGATGGATCGGCGCGGCCATTCCGGAAGAATTTGGCGGCGCCGGCCTGGGATATGAAGGGCTATGTGTGCTGGCGGAGGAAATGGGCCGCGCTGTCGCTCCGGTGCCGTTTAGTTCCACCGCCTACCTGGCCGCCGAGGCAATTCTCACCGCCGGATCAGATGCACAGCGGCGCGAATATCTTCCGAAACTGGCGGATGGCTCCTTGATCGGCTGTTTTGCACTTGCGGAGGGCAATGGCAATCCCGGAACCCTCCGCGGTCCATGCCCGCGTTGTCGGTGGCCGCCTGACCGCGGCGAAATGGCCTGTGGCAGACGGAGGAATTGCCGATATCGCCGTTGTCGTGGCATGTGATGAGCATCGCCAACCCGGGCTGTTCCTCGCTGATCTGAGCCGCGTGCGGCGGCGGGACCTAACTACGCTTGATCCCACGCGAAACCATGCGCGGCTGGATTTCGATGCGACCCCGGTTCAGTCTATGGGTTCGGCGGCTGGGGCGTCGGTGCAGCGGGTATCTGGATCGGCCGCAATCCTGTTCGCGTTCGAGCAGGTCGGCGGGGCGGACGCCTGCCTGCAGATGGCACGGGACTATGCGCAGGAACGTTTCGCCTTCGGCAGGCCAATCGGGTCATTTCAGGCGATCAAGCACAAATTGGCCGATATGTATGTCGCTTTGGAACTTGCCCGGTCCAACGCTTATTACGGGGCGTGGGCGCTGGGCGCGGATGCAACGGATTTGGCTTGGCCGCGGCTACGGTCCGCGTTTCCGCCACCGAGGCGTTCCATCTTGCCTCGAAGGAAAATATCCAGACGCACGGCGGGGTTGGCTTCACCTGGGCGGTCGACTGCCATTTGTTCTATCGGCGTTCGAAACAACTTGGTCTTGCGATCGGGTCCGCGCCGTTCTGGAAAAACCGGCTGGTCGACCTGCTGGAAACACGCAACGCCGCCTGAAAGGGGAGTTGGAGATGGACTTCAACGACACTGCCGAAGAAGCTGCGTTCAGAGCCGAGGCTCGGGCGTTTCTGAGTGCGAACGCGGAACGCAAGGCTGGGACGAAGCCGGTGCTGCGACAAAGCGGGGTCGATGCGGAAGCGGTTCGGCGCTGCAAGGCGTGGCAGGCGAAGAAGGCTGATGCAGGCTATGCCGGTTGACGTGGCCGAAACAGTTCGGCGGGCGGGAAGCCTCGCCCATCCTGCAGGTGATCTACAATCAGGAGGAAGACGATTTCGTCGTGCCTCGAGGGTTGTATGAAATCGGGTTGGGCATGTGTATTCCGACCATGATGACCTATGCCGCCCCGGAACAATTGGATCGGTACGTACGGCCGGCGCTGCGTGGGGAGGAAGTCTGGTGCCAGTTGTTCAGTGAGCCTGCGGGCGGGTCCGACCTGGCGGCGTTGCGCACGCGGGCGGAGCGTGATGGCGAAGACTGGGTGATCAACGGGCAAAAGATCTGGACGTCCGGCGCGCATCTCTCGGATTTCGGTATCATCGTCGTGAGGACGGATCCGAACAAGCCGAAGCATGAAGGCCTGACCTTCTTCTTTCTCGACATGAAGTCGCCGGGGATCGACATTCGGCCGATCCATCAGATGTCGGGCGCACGCCATTTCAACGAGGTTTTCTTCACCGATGTGCGGGTGCCGGATGCGCAACGTCTCGGCGCGGTCGGGCAGGGATGGAAGGTGTCGCTGACCACGCTTATGAACGAGCGGCTGGCGGTTGGTGATGTGCAGCGGCCTGACGTCGACGATCTGATCGAACTCAGCCGGAAACTTCGTGTCGATGGCAAGCCCGCGATCAAGAACGCCGCTGTGCGGGAACGCATCGCGGACTGGCATGCCCGGTCGCAGGGTCTGAAGTTCACCCGGTTCCGCACGATGACCGCGCTGTCGAAAGGCGAGACGCCTGGGCCGGAGAACTCGATCCATAAGCTGGTGAATGCCTCTAAGCTGCAGGATATTGCCAGTTATGGCCTTGATCTGATGGGCGCCGGTGGGTTGGTCCTGGATGATGACCTGGCTGAGGCCTTTGCGATGTTCCAGGCTGCATTGCTGTCGTCGCCGAGCTCTCGTATTGCCGGTGGTTCGGATGAGATCCTGAAGAACATCATCGCCGAACGGGTTTTAGGTATGCCGCCCGACATTCGTGTGGATAAGAACAAGCCGTTCAATCGAGGTGCCGACGGGTAAGCGATGACGAGCCGGCTGGCGAGTTCGGTCGGCGGGTTTCCTCTGGTCAACCCGGTGATTTGCGGATCGGGTGAACCGGTGATGACGGAGGCGGGAATCCGAGCGGCCCTGCGTGCGGGCGCGGCGGGCGTTATCGCGAAGTCGGTGAACGAACATCCGGCGGCCGCGGCGCCAACTGGATCGCGCGGATTATGTTTGTCTGGACGGACGAGCGCGCCGACGACGGGACCAGGGGTTTCGCTGTTCAATCGGTCGGGTCTGTCGCAGCGGGAGTCGGCGGACTGGTTTGGGGCGATCGCAGCGATTGATCAGGAGGCCGGCGCGACGGCCGGTTCGTTGCAGCGAGTATTGTTTATGCCGGATTGGACGGGGCTGTTGCCGATCGCGGGCCAAGCGCGGGCGGCGGGACTGCGGGTGTTCGAACTGAATGTTGGGGCGCCGCATGCGTCAGAGGCAGCACCGGGCGCCATTGCGCAGGAAACCGATCCGGACCGCCTGACGGAACTGGTGCGCCGGGTGCGGGCGTGCGACCGCGGGGATGCAGTTATGGGTCAAGCTGACCGGATTGTCGTCCAATCTGCCGGCATTGCTCTGGCCGCCAGCAAGGCGGGGCAGATGCGGTCTGCATGATGGGCCGGTTCATGGGGTTGGTGCCCGATCTGGACACGTTCGCGCCGGTGCTGGGCACATCCGCGGCGTATGGCGGCGGCTGGGCGTTGCCGATCGTCTGCCGCTACCTCGCGTTGACCCGCAAGGCACTGGGACCTGCATTTCCGCTGATGGGAACCAATGGCGTGCGCTGCGGCGCGGACGTCCTGCGCATGGGCCTATGCGGCGCCAGTGCTGTCGAGGTCCTGTCGGTCATCGATGCATGAGGGGTTCGGCGCATTGAGTCACATGCTGCTGGAGCTTGGGTCGTTTCTTTCGGAACGAGACCTGACCTTCAACGAACTGATTGGCCGGACGGCCGACGCGCTCGGTGGTTATGCCGAGCAGCCGGAGATGCCGGGGCGCTGGCGGGATTTTGTTCCGCTTGAAACTATCGGGGATACGGATACTTCCTTGTGAAGGCCCTCGATCATCTGGCCGCCCTGTGGGTCGAGGCAGGTCTTCCCGCCGATGCGCTGGAGGATGTCCGTTTCACCGGAAACGACCCGGTGCTGCCCTCCAGCTTCGCGGTCGGCACCGCGGCGCAGGTCAGATCGCTGCGGCTTCCCTTGCTGCGGCGACGCGTATGGCGGCAGCGGGGCGGCCGCCGGCAGTCGGTGTCGGTCGATATGCGTCATGCCGCGATCGAGTTCCTGTCGGAGCAATTTTTCGCCAGCATTGAAGGCGCAGCTCCGGACGACCCGTGGGACCGGATCGCGGGCAACTACCAGTGCGGCGACGGACGGTGGGTTCGGCTGCACACGAACTTTCCGCACCACCGTGACGGGTTCCTGCGTATCCTGCAGTGTGACTACGACCGGCAGGCGTGGCCACGGCGCTGAAATCGTGGACGGCTATGACGTGGAGGATGCGGCGGCGGAACATGGTCTGTGCGCCGCTGCGATTCGCAGTTTTGCCGAATGGGATGCGCATCCGCAGGGCCAGGCCGTTACTCAGCCTCTGGTCAAGTCAGCCGCATCGGCGATGCGCGGGCCCGGGATTGCCGCCGTCCGAACGACCATTGTCGGGGTGCGTGTGCTGGATCTGACACGGGTGATGGCTGGGCCGGTCGGGGCCGCCTCTGGCTGCGCACGGCGCCGAGGTGATGAACATTGCCAGCCCGAATGTCCCGAACTTTCCGCAACTTATCATCGATACTGGACGTGGCAAGTTTTCGGCGCATCTGGAATTGCGGGAAAAAGCCGGAAACGACCGGTTGAAGGCGTTACTGTCCACGGCTGATGTCTTCGTTCAAGGCTACCGGCCGGGCGGGCTGGCGGATCTGGGTTTCAGCCCGCAGGACGCCGCGCGGATCCGGCCGGGCATCGTCTATGTATCGTTGTCGGCTTATGGCCATGTCGGTCCATGGTCCGGCCGACGGGGTTTCGACAGCATCGCGCAGGCGGCGAGCGGCATCAATCATGCGGAAGCCGAGGCCGCGGGTCAGGCCGCGCCAAAGCCGTTGCCGTGCCAGGCACTGGATCACGGTTCGGGCTATCTGCTGGCGTTTGGCGCGCTGACGGCACTGATGCGTCGGATGCAGGAGGGCGGAAGCTGGCATGTGCAGGTCTCGCTCGCTCGTACAGGCCGGTGGATCCGTGACCTGGGCGGGTCAGGAACGGGTTGGCGATCCGGGACCGTCCGCGGAAGGGATCGCCGACCTGATGGAGGTTAGCCACTCCAGTGGGGTCGATTGCACTCGGTGCGCCACGCGGCGGTCCTGCCGGTGACGCCGCCGCGCTGGGATCGCCCGTCGATGCCTCTGGGGACCGATCCGGCGGCCTGGGTCTAAAGATCGCTTTCCTCCGCCTGTTTAGGCGGTCCACAGGGGCTGCAACCAATCCATCGGTATCTCGTTATTGGCAGGGGATAATCGTGTCCGGCGAGGGGAGGATTGCGCGTTGAACGATCTGGCGGA
>CAWBVV010000011.1:0-385884 GCA_963792345.1 uncultured Alphaproteobacteria bacterium | reverse complement strand
GCAGAGGTAACTATGTCCCCGCCGAACGATTTGCGCCATACCTGATCTGATTGGCTTAACCGCAGCTGTAACAGCGCGGTCCGTGACGGGAATGAACAGGCATGACGATCGAGCGGGACGAGGCGTGGTTCGACGCGCTGTACCGACGCTGGCACGAACCGGTGTTGGCCTATGCCCGCCGGCGGGTGGCCGAGCCGGACGATCTCGTCGCTGAGGTGTTCACCGCCGCGTGGCGTTATCGGAGCCGGGTCCCCGAGCCACCGCTGCCGTGGTTGTTGCGCACCGCGAGCAACCTTTCGCTGCACGCGGCACGGGGCGCTCGGCGGCGGAACCGGCTGGCGGCCAAGGTCGGCTCGCAGCGTCCCGACCGAGAGGTCGACCCGACCGAGGCGGTGGTCGAACGGGCCGGCGCCGCGGCATTGGTCCTGGTGGCACTGGATTCGCTGTCGCCGACCGACCGGGAGTTGCTCAGGTTGGTTGCCTGGGAGCAACTGGCCAGCGCCGAGCTCAGCTACGTCCTGGGCTGCTCCGAAGCCGCCGTCCGGGTCCGGCTGCATCGGGCTCGCGGCCGGTTGGCCCGCGCGGTCAGCCAGTTGGAGCAATCGGGATGTCCACAGATCCAATCAGCAACGGCAGAGGTGACCTCGTGAACGGTGACGCGTTGGAGCTACTCCGGCAGGCCGATCCGGCCCGGGACACCGGCGGTTACGACCAGAAGTTCATCGATCGGCAAGTGGCCCGGATCGTGCGGGCGAACGCCGAACCGGCACCGGCCGGCCGGCCTCGCGGCGCAGGTCGCCGGCTCGGGATACCGGTCGCCGCGTTCGTCGCGGTCGCGGCCGTCGGCCTGGGCACGGCAGCAGCCGCCGGTTGGCTGACCCCGCAAGCTCAGCATGCCTTCGACAGCCCGGCCGCCCGCCAGCTGCTGCGCCACCAGTTCGGCGCGACCGCCGACCTCTCCCGGGCCAGGGAGCGGGTCAGCGCGCCGGGTCCGGACGGCTCGAGCATGGCCATCTGGACGGTGCCGGTCGGCGATCGGGGCACTTGCACGACGATCCTGGTGTCGAAGAAATCCGCCACGCTCCCCGGCGGTAACCAGCCCTCCGATGTGCCGCTGTTCTGTGACCCGACCCCGAACACCGTCCAACGATCGGTTCGGTTTGCCGCGCTGGGGTGGCTGTCGAAGTCCACCGGCACCGACTACCTGATCTATGGCGGCCAACTCGGCTCGGCCACCGGGGTGGAACTGCGACTTGCCAGCGGCGCTCGGCTGAGCGCTACGGCCGGTGACGGGTACTACCTGCTGCCGGCGATGCCTTCGGCCGAGTTGCATTGCGCGGCGGTGATCGGCCTCGATTCGCAGGGGCGCCAGGTGGGCCTGGCCAACTACCTGGGCGTCGGTTGTCCCGGTGACCCGTACCAACAAGCGCCGGACGCCAGCCCCAGCAGCAGCAAGCCTCGGTAGTCGTCGGCGAATTAGCCAGCCTGGACTGTTCAGTCTAGGCTGGCTATATGACGCAGCAGCAAGTCGCCTCGGCGGCCATCGCGCACCGGTTGCGGGTCTTCGTGGGCCGGTTGCGGCGCCGGGTGCAGGACGCGTCCTCGATCGGTGACCTGACCGCGCCGCAGGCTTCGGCACTGGCCCGACTGGTGCTCGGCGAGCCGTCCTCGGCCAGTCAGCTGGCCGGCGCCGAGCGGGTCCGTCCGCAGTCGATGGCCAAGACCCTGGCCGTGCTGCACGAGCGCGGCCTGATCCGACGAGAGCCGGACCCGGACGACGCCCGCCGGCAATTGCTCGTTCCTGACCGACGAGGGACGGGCCAGCGCGCAGGGTGCTCGGGCCAATCGCGAGGAATGGTTGGCCGAGGCCTTCGAGCAGCGGTTCAGCCCGGCCGAACGCAAGCTGATCGACCAGGCCGCTGACCCTGCTGGAGCGGGTGGTCGAGCAGTGAGCCAAGCCGTAGGCAGCCAGCGGGACGGCCTCGGCCGACGGTTCGATCGCCGGCTGTCGCGCCGCTGATCGCCGGTGCGGTGTTGAACCCGATCAACTCCACCATCGTCTCGGTCGCGCTGGTGCCGATCGGGGTGGCCTTCGGCGAACCGGCGTCGGCGACCGCCTGGTTGATCTCGGCGCTGTACCTGGCGACCGCGGTCGGCCAGCCGGTGGTCGGCCGGTTGATCGATGTCTATGGCCCGCGCCGGCTGTTCCTGCCGGCCACCGCGCTGGTCGGGCTGGCCGGGGTGATCGGCGCGGTGGCTCCGAACCTGGCCACGCTGATCGTGGCCCGGGTGGTGCTCGGGTTCGGTACCTGTGCCGGCTACCCGGCGGCGATGCGACTGATCAAGGACGAGGGCGAGCGGACCGGCCAGGACAGCCCGACCGGGGTGCTCACCATCCTGGCGATCTCCACCCAGACGATCGCGGTGATCGGGCCGCCGCTGGGTGGCCTGCTGATCGGGCTGGGTGGTTGGCGGCTCACCCTGGCGATCAACATCCCCATCGCGATAACGGCATTCCTGCTCGGCTGGCGGCGGTTCCCGGCCGACCGGCCTGGACCGCGCGGCGGGCCGGCTGCAGCTGGACTACCTCGGCATGGCGCTGTTCGCCGGCTCGCTGGTCGCGCTGCTGCTGTTCCTGATGAAGCCGCAGCCCGGCTCCTGGTACCTGCTGCTGATCACCGTGCTGGCCGCGGTCGGCTTCGTGCTTCGCGAACTGCGCACCACGACCCGTTCATCGACCTGCGGGTGCTGGGCGGCAACGTCGGGCTGCTGGTCAGCTATGGCCGGGCGCTGCTGGCCTACGTCGTGTCCTACAGCTTCATCTACGGTTTCACCCAATGGTTGGAGGACGGTCGCGGCCTGACCGCCGGCCAGGCCGGCCTGGTCACGCTGCCGATGTTCGGCACCGCCATCGTGGTCTCGGCGCTGACCGGCCGGCGGGAACAGCTGCGCGGCAAGCTGATCGTGGCGGCGATCGGACAGGTGATCGCCTGCGCGCTGCTGCTGGTGCTGCATCCGGCCAGCCCGATCTGGTTGCTGCTGCTGGTGGTGTTGATCGTCGGCATCCCGCAGGGGTTGAACAGCCTGGCGTTGCAGAATGCCGTGTACCGGCAAGCTGATCCGGAAACGATGGGCGCCTCGGCCGGCCTGTTGCGTACCTTCGGCTACCTCGGCGCGATCACCTCCGCCGCCGCCCAGGGTGGCTTCTACGGCCGGCGCGCCGACAGCACCGGCCTGCACCACCTGGCGTTGTTCCTGCTCGTCATCGGCGTGCTGTTCCTGCTGGTGAACCTGCTGGACCGGTCGCTGCCCCGAACCATCGCCGCCCAACGCGCCAAGCACCCGGCGCCGTCTCGGCTCCGGAAGATGAAAGGGAACACCATTGACTGAGCAGCTGAATCTCGATCCGACCAGCACCGCCCTGCTGGTGATGGACTACCAGGTCGGCCTGCTGCGAGCGGCTCGCCCGACGCCTCGGCGCTGCTCGGACGGGCGAACGCCGCGATCGCCGAGCTGCGCGGCCGGGGCGGCCAGGTCGGCTGGGTCCGGGTCGCCTTCTCCGACGCCGACTTCGCCGCCATCCCGGCCACCAGCGTGATGGCCCGGCTGGCCACCCCGGATCGCCGGGCCGCGCTGCACGCCGACGCGCCGGCCAGCCAGCTGCATCCCGAGCTGGACGTGCAGCCGCACCGATATCGCGGTGCGCAAGGTCCGGGTGGGCGCCTTCAGCACCACCGACCTCGATCAGCAACTGCGGGCCCGGGCGGTCGACACGCTGGTGCTGGCCGGGATCAGCACCAGCGGCGTGGTGCTCAGCACGGTGCGCGAGGCGATGGACCGCGACTACCGGATCGTGGTGCTCAACGACGCCTGCGCCGACCCGGAGCCGGACAACCATGCCTTCCTGGTCAGCCGGATCTACCCCCGGTACGCCACCGTCCTCGACGTCGCCGAGCTACCCGGGCTGTGGCGCCGTCCGCTCTAGAACCTGTTCACGATCGCCTTGGCGATGTTCTCCGCGTCCGCCGGCAGGTTCTTGTTCTGATCGGTCCGGATCACCACCAGAACCTTGCCTTTGGCGAAGACGAACGCCCAGTCCTGATTGGCATCCGGAGCATTGAACCGGGTCTGGAAGCTGATGCCGTCCACGCCCGGAACGAACGCCGGGACGCCCTGAACCGAGCTGCCCGCCTCCGCCGTGGCCACCATCGCGTTGTACGCCTCGGTGGCGGACGGATAGGTCACCGGCAGGATGTCGCCGGTCGGGTGATAGTCGCTCTCGAAGTAGAACCGGCATCCGATTGGCTTGAGGTTGGTCAACCGGGTGACCCGCTGCACCCGATTGCCCTCCAGATCGGCAAAATTGTTGCCGGTCGGTTCCGGCTCGATGTTCAGTCCGGCCTTGATGTAGGGGCAGGACCCGTCGACCTCGCCCTTGGGCAGTGGTTGCCCGGGTGGCCGGGCCGGCACCACAATCGCCGCCAGAGCGAAGGGTTTCGGAACTACCGGCGAAGCTGCCGAGCTGGACGGAGCGGGCCTGGTCAGCGTCTGGGTGCTGGTTATGGTCGTCCCGCCGGCGCCCGGTCCGGCAGCCGGCGAGGTGCAGCCAACCAGGACGAGCGCAACCCCGACGGCCGCAAACCCGGGTCGCATAGCGCTTCTCCTCGTTCTGGTGACAATGGCTGGTTCAGCTGCTGGGCGGCACACCTTCGGCACGGCAGTGGATGCTCCGGCTGGTCGCGGGGTGGTCGGGTTGGTCAATGGGCGGCGGCGTCCCAGTTGGTGCCGACGCCCACGCTGACCTCCAGCTCGACGGTCAGCTGCGCGGCGCCGCCCATCTCGCGCCGAACCAGTTCCTCGACCTGCTCCCGCTCGCCGGCGGCGATCTCCAGCACCAGTTCGTCGTGCACCTGCAGCAGCAGCCGGGAGGCCAGGCCGGCCTCGTCAGCGAGCGCTGCACGCCGAGCATCGCCACCTTGATGATGTCGGCGGCGCTGCCCTGGATCGGCGCGTTCAACGCCATCCGCTCGGCCATCTCGCGGCGCTGCCGGTTGTCGGAGTTCAGGTCCGGCAGGTACCGGCGCCGGCCCATGATGGTCTCGGTGTAGCCGGTCCGCCGGGCCTCCTCGACCACCGAGGACAGGTAGTCGCGCACCCCGCCGAACCGGGCGAAGTAGGCGTCCATCTGGCCCTTGGCCTCGTCCGGGGTGATCTTGAGCTGCTGGGACAGCCCGTAGGCCGACAGCCCGTAGGCCAGCCCGTAGCTCATCGCCTTGATCCGCCGGCGCAGCTCGCCGTCCACCTGCTCCGGCGGGATGTCGAAGGCCCGGGCCGCGACGAAGGTGTGCAGGTCCTCACCGGAGCGTGTAGGCCTCGATCAGGCCGGCATCGCTTGGACAGGTGCGCCATGATCCGCATCTCGATCTGGCTGTAGTCCGCGGTCATCAGGCACTCGTAGCGGGCCGCCGGCCGGCCCCGTCGCTGCCGCCGACCACGAACGCCTCGCGGATCCGGCGGCCCTCGGCGGTCCGGACCGGGATGTTCTGCAGGTTCGGGTCCACGCTGGACAGCCGGCCGGTGGCGGCGATGGTCTGGTTGAAGGTGGTGTGCACCCGGCCGAGCTCGTCCACCATCGGCAGCAGCGAGTCGATCACCGACTTCAGCCGGGTCACCTCGCGGTGCCGCAGCAGGAAACCGAGCAGCGGGTTGTCGCTGGCCTCGGCCAGCCAGGCCAGCGCGTCGGCGTCGGTGGTGTAGCCGGTCTTGGTGCGCTTGGTCTTGGGCAGCTGCAGTTCCTCGAACAGGATCTGCTGCAGTTGCTTGGGTGAACCCAGGTTGAACGATCGGCCCACCAGCTGGTGCGCCTCGCTCTCGGCATCGCGCACCGCGGCGGCGAGCTCGGACTGCAGGGTGACCAGCAGGTCGGTGTCCACCGCGATGCCGGTGGCCTCGACGTCGGCCAGCACGAAGGTCAGCGGCAGCTCGAGCTCGGCCAGCAGCCGGGTGCCGCCCCGGCCGGCCAGCTCGACGTCCAGCGCGTCGGCCAGGTCGCGGACCGCGCTGGCCCGGACCGCCTCGGCCTCGGCCCGGGCGTCGTCGGATTCCTCCAGGCCGCCGTCCAACGTCAGCTGGCCGGAGTCCGGCGCCGCGTCGTCGCGCAGTTCCCTTTTCAGGTAACGCAGCGCCAGGTCGGACAGCTCGAAGGCCCGCTGGCCCGGCTGCACCAGGTAGGCGGCCAGCTGGGTGTCCGACTGTCAGGCCCGCCAGCCGCCAGCCGTGCTGGCTGAGCGCCAGCAGCGGGCCCTTGACGTCGTGCGCGGCCTTCGGCACGGTCTCGATCGGCCAGCCACCCGGCCAGCGCCCGCTCGTCGGCCTCGGTCAGCGCGGCGACGTCCAGCCAGCCGGCCTCGCCGTCGCCGGCGGCGAGGGTCACCGAGTTCAGGGTGCCCGAGCCGCGGCCCCAGGTGCCGGCGAAGGACAGCCCGACCCGGCGGCCGTCGCGGGCATGCTCGGCCAGGAAATCGGCCACCGTCCCCGGCTCCGAGCCGGGTGCACCGACACCGTCGAAGCCCTCGGCCGCCTCCGGCTGCTCGGTGGTCAGGGTGGCGAACAGCCGTTCCCGCAGCACCACGAACTGCAGGTTGTCGAACAGCTGGTGCACCTCGTCCCGGTCCCAGTTCTGCCGGGCCAGCTCGCTGACCCCGAGGTCCAGCGTCGACATCGCGCACCAGCTTGGTCAGCTGGGCGTTGCGCAGCACCGAGCCGAGATGCTCGCGCAGCGCCTCGCCCACCTTGCCCTTGACCTCGTCCACCCGGGCCACCAGTTCGTCCAGCGAGCCGTACTCGCGGATCCACTTCGAGGCGGTCTTCTCCCCCACGCTCGGGATGCTGGGCAGGTTGTCGCTCGGGTCGCCGCGCAGTGCGGCGAAGTCGGGGTACTGGGCCGGGGTCAGGCCGTACTTGGCCTCGACCTCCTCCGGGGTGAACCGGGTCAGCTCCGAGACGCCCTTGCGCGGGTACAGCACGGTGACCTTCGGCGTGACCAGTTGCAGCGCGTCCCGGTCGCCGGTGCAGATCAGCACGTCCATGCCGTGCTCGGCCGGCCTGGGTGGTCAGGGTCGCGATGATGTCGTCGGCCTCGTAGTTCTCCACGGCGAGCATCGGGATCCGCAGCGCGGTCAGCACCTCCCTGATCAGCGGTACCTGGCCGCTGAACTCGCTCGGGCTGCTGGATCGGTTGGCCTTGTACTCCGGGTAGGACTCGCTGCGGAAGGTCTTGCCGGCTGACGTCGAAGGCGACCGCCAGGTGGGTCGGCTGCTCGTCCCGGAGCAGGTTGATCAGCATCGAGGTGAAGCCGAACACCGCGTTGGTGGGCTGCCCGGTGGTGGTGGAGAAGTTCTCCACCGGCAGCGCGAAGAAGGCCCGGTAGGCGATCGAATGGCCGTCGATCAGCAGCAGCCGGGCGCCGGCGGCCGGCGGTTCGGCCTCAGCAACAACGGGACGGTCTTCGGTGGTCACGGCGGAGTCGGTCACGGTAGCCGAGTCTAGGCCGGAGCCCCGACAGCCTCGCTCGGGTCAGCACAGCCGAGTGTCAGCCGTCCCAGCGGTCAGGACGTCCCGGCGGTCAGGACGGTCCGCCCAGCCCGGCCTGGTGCGCCGGCAGCACCGCGCAGGTCAACCGGGCGGTGCAGACCCGCCGGTCCCGCTCGTCGCGCAGCACGATCTCGAACGACGACACCGTCCGGCCGACCCGCAACGGCGTGCAGACCGCGGTGACCAGGCCCTGGGTGGCCGAGCGGTGGTGGCTGCAGTTCAGCTCGATGCCGACCGCGATGTGGTCCGGGCCGGCGTGCAGCGCGGCGGCCATCGAACCGACCGTCTCGGCCAGTACCGCGGACGCGCCGCCGTGCAGCAGGCCGTACGGCTGCCGGTTGCCGGCCACCGGCATGGTCGCGGTCAGCTGGTTCGGGTCGGTGTTGGTGACCGTGATGCCCATCCGGTCAGCCAGCAGCTCACCGGTGCCTTCCCACTTGCGCTGCAGATCGTCCAGGAGGGCTTGTTGGGCAGGGGTGGTCATGCCCCTCTGCCTACCACACGGCTCGGCAGCACGCCGCGAACGGTGCGCCGCCGGCGCAGGGCCACCCGGTCGATGGAGTCGATGATGCCCAGGCTCCGGCGCAGGGTGGCCACCGAGGCGATCCGGCGGACCACCAGCGGCGCGAAGCCGAGCCGGGCCAGGTAGCGGTTGGCGTCCCGGGCGCTGGACTGCACGCCGGCCACCACGTGGTCGATCTCGCGATCCTCGGCATGCCGGACCGCGCCGGTCAGCAGCGCCCGGCCGGCACCGCGCTTGCGGAAGCTCGGAGCGACCAGCAGGTGTGAGATGTAGAGGGTGGCGGTCGGGGCCAGCACGCCGACCCGCTCCTCCAGCATCACCGCGTAGCCGACCAGCTTGCCGGTGGCCTCGTCGATGGCGACCAGCACCAGCCGGTCCAGATCGGACAGCAGCGCGACGTAGCGCTCCACCAGGCTGTCGGTGTCGCCCTTGCGGCCGCGCCGGTAGGCGTAATCGGCAACGCCGTTGTCAGCCGACAGCGCGATCAAGTCGGTTATATCGGAGGTGGCAGCCGGCCTTACCCGTACGTTGCCTCTCGACACATCAACTCCCGATTGCTACTCGGACCTGGCCAGGGCCCCGGTTTGTTGGCCGATCAACCAAACTGCGCACCGCACAATATCGTGTTGCACGCGCTGCCCAACAGAGGCAAATTCCACGGAAATCGGCGAAACAGCTGCATGATGACCGTAGCAGTCACGACTACCAGTCACGATCATTGTCCGAGCAACTTAACCCGCACTCTACGAGGCGATCTCCTCGCCCAGGTAGGCGGCCCGGACCCGGTCGTCGGCGAGCAGTTCGGCGCCGGTTCCGGTCAGCACGATCTCACCGGTCTCCAGCACGTAGCCGCGGTGGGCCAGGCCAGCGCCTGGGCGGCGTTCTGCTCGACGATCAGCACCGTCACCCCGGAGGCGTTGATCTCCCTGACGATGTCGAAGATCTGCTTGACGACCAGCGGGGCCAGCCCCATCGACGGCTCGTCCAGCAGCAGCAGCCGGGGCTTGCCCATCAGCGCCCGCCCGATCGCCAGCATCTGCTGCTCGCCGCCGGACAGCGTGCCGCCCTGCTGCCGGATCCGCTCGCGCAACCGGGGGAACAGTTCCAGCACGTGCTCCAGCACCGCCGGGTCCGGCCGCTTGAACCGGAACGCCCCCATCTCCAGGTTCTCGTGCACCGTCATCCGCGGGAACACCCGCCGGCCCTCCGGGACGTGGCAGATGCCGAGCCGGATCAGGTCGTGCGCCGGGATGCCGTCGATCCGCTGGCCCTGGTAGTGGATCTCGCCCAGCGCCGGCCGGAGCATGCCGGAGACCGTCTTCTGGGTGGTGGTCTTGCCGGCCCCGTTCGCGCCGAGCAGCGCGATCACCTCGCCGGCGTTGACCTCGAAGCTGACCCCCTTGAGCGCCTTGATCGCGCCGTAGCGAACCTCGATGTCCTGCACGCTGAGCAACGTGTCGGTCATGATGCCCCTTCCGAATCGTGGCCGGCCCCTCGCCTCCGGGCCGCTCTGGCCGACCAGTTCGTCCAGCGACTGATCGGTGTCGATCCGGCGCAGCTCCGGCTGGCTCAGGTCCACGTCGGCCACCTCGTCGGCCGCGGTGCCCAGGTAGGCCGCGATCACCTCGGGGTTGCGCTGGATCTGCTCCGGGCTGCCCTCGGCGATCTTCTGGCCGAAGTTCAGCACGATGATCCGGTGCGCGATCGACATCACCAGCTTCATGTCGTGCTCGATCAGCAGCACGCTGACCCCGTCGTCGGTGTTGATCGACTTGATCAGGGTGGCCAGTTCCCGCTTCTCGGACGGGTTGGTGCCGGCGGCCGGCTCGTCCAGCAGGATCACCCCCGGGTTGGTGCCCAGCGCCCGGGCGATCTCCAGCCGGCGCTGCTCGCCGTAGGCCAGCGAGCCGGCGATGTCGTTGGCCCGGCCGCTCCAGACCGACCCGGTGCAGCAGCTGGTAGGCGCCCTCGGTGCTCTCCCGCTCCTCGCGGCGCTGCCGGGGCAGCCCGAGCATCGCCGAGATCGGGCCGGACTTCTGCCGGGTCTCGATGCCCACCTTGACGTTCTCCAGCGCGGTCAGCGCCGGGAACAGCCGGATGTTCTGGAACGTCCGGGCCACCCCGAGGTGGTTGACCACGTGGGTCTTCAGCCCGATCACCCCGGTCGCCGCGTCACCGGCCCGGGCCCGGACGTCGATCTCGCCCTGCTGCGGGCGAGTACACCCCGGTGAGCGAGTTGAACAGCGAGGTCTTGCCGGCGCCGTTCGGCCCGATCACCGCCAGGATCTCGCCGCGGTGCATCTGCAGCGACACGTTGTCCAGGCTGGTCACCCCGCCGAAGCGCAGGGTGACCTCCCGGACGTCGAACACCACGTCGTTGCAGAATTGGCGCGGTAGTCATGCTCACAACCCTTCGCCGGCCGGCACCGCGCGGATGTCGCCCTGCACCGGCGTAACTACAAAGGGCTGATCTACGGCAACCACGGGATGGTCAGCCCGGCCTTCCTGCGGGTCGGTGGCGCGGCGGTCGACGGTACGATCGCGGTGACCGGTCCGGTTGTGGTGTATGACCAGTTGCCGGACAGCGTGGCCTCGCGCGGCCCGGCCACGAAGTTCATGAAAGCGTTGATCGAGAAGTTCGGTCCGGATTCCGTCAGCCCGTTCGCCGGTTACAGCGAGGATGCGTTCCTGCTGCTCCAGGGCGCCATTCCCGCGGCGCTTAAGGCCGGTGCACCAGGGTCCGAGGCGTTTCGGGTAGCTTTGCGCGGCGACCTGGAAAAGACGCATGATCTGGTGGGGACGCACGGGGTCTACTCGATGACTCCGACGAACCACAATGGTATGGACGATCGGGCGCGCGTGCTGGTGCAGGCAGTCGATGGCCAGTGGAAGCTGCTTCCTTGAAGGGGGGCGCTGCTCTCCGGTCTGGGCCGCCGGCGGTGCCGGCCGCGTCCTGGCACGCTTGGCCCGTCCCTGCATTGCTTGCCGTTCTGTTTGCGGGATGATGAGCGAAACGGGGAATGGCATGGACCCTCCCGCTCCATCCGAAGCGTCATATCTACACTGCTTGGCGCTGGATCGTGAGGTGCTTGCGGTGACCGGCTTCCGCCGGGAAGGGCGGCTGTTTCGCATTTCGCCTCGCACCGCGATCCGGTACTAGCCGGGCGATGGACACAACGATTGTCCTGGCGCTGCTGCAGGATGGGCTGACGACCGGAGCGATCTACGTACTGCTTGCGGTTGGATTGTTGATCGCGTTCTCGGTCACGCGCGTCATCTTCATCCCGCAGGGCGATCTGGTGTCGCTTGCGGCACTGACGATGGCGTCGATGATCGGGCACCAGGTTCCCGGCACGATCTGGCTGCTGGACTTCCTGTGCGCGGTGGCCCTCTTGCTGGCTATGATCCGTGGGCGCTTCCGGTCAGTAACTACCTACGGCATCGCCCCCGCCGTCCTGACATTCGTAATCTGGGCGGCCGCGCATTACGGCGCTCCCACCCCGATCCTGATGCTGCTGTCACTGACGGTTGTCACCGCGCTCGGACCGCTGCTCTACCGCTTCGCCTACGAACCGCTCGGTGAGGCATCGATGCTTGCGCTGCTGATTGTATCGATGGCGCTGCACTTCGTGCTGATCGGCATTGCCCTGTACCTGCTTTGGCGCCGAGGGTGTCTCCACTCCGCCGTTGACTCAGGAAAGCTTTGACACCGGACCGATCGAGATCTCCGGCCAATCGCTGTGCGTGGGGCTGGTCTGCCTGGTGATGGTTGGGGTCCTGCGATGGTTCTTTGTCCGCACGCTGTACGGCAAGGCACTACGCGCGGCGGCATCTGATCGGCTGGGGGCGCGCCTGATCGGCGTGGACCACTCGTTGAGCGGCCGAGCGGCTTTCGCTTTAGCGAGCTTTGCCGCAGCGCTGAGCGGCCTGTTGATCGCGCCGATTACCCCACTGTCCTATGATACCGGTTTCGAGATTGGCCTGAAGGGCTTCGTGGCCGCTGTGATGGGCGGACTGGCATCGTATCCATTGGCGGCCGCTGGCGCATTGATCGTCGGACTGTTGAAATCGTTCTCCGGATTCTGGGCCAGCCAGTACCGAAACATTATTGTCTTCTCACTGCTTATACCGGTGCTGATCTGGCTGTCGCTCGCCAGAGGCAACACCGAGGACCGGGCTTGAGGCGGGCGATGAACATTGGCGCTCGACAACTGTCAGCGGGGCGTTCTCGCACGGGCATCTGGGATGTTGATAACAGGGATGTTGGCGACTGTAGCGACAAGTGCAGTGACCCTGCACATCGAACAATGCCACGAGGTGCGTCGAACCGAAGGCGGGCAAGTCCGGGCGCCGGAAGGGCCCCGAATCCAGAAGCAGGTGGTCCGGGACATGGCGATAAAGGCACCGATCTGCCTTCGAGGTATTGCCCCTCATGCGGCTTCTGCCCGCCTGATCGGCCCAACGGTGACATGCTCCCAAACCCTGCGCCGCCGGCCAGATTGCCATGAGGCCCGTAGGGTGAATCCGGGCCGATGACCCTTCCCCGCGCCGCCGTCCTCGGGCCTATAGCGCTGCTGATCTGTGCCGCGCTGCCGTTCATGCTCACGGAGTATGAGGCCACCCTGGCGGGGTTCATCGGCATAGCCGCCATTGCGGCGATCGGGCTCGTGATGTTGACCGGTATCAGCGGTCAGACTTCTTTCGGGCACGCCACCTTTGTCGGCCTCGCTGCCTACACCACCGCCTGGATGAGTCGCTATGGAGGCTTGCCGCCGCTGATTGGGCTGGCCGCCGGACTGGCGATGGCCGGCGGCACGGCGTATCTGCTGGGACTGATCACCTCGCGTATTTCCGGCCACTATTTGCCGCTCGCGACGATCGCCTGGTGCGCCAGTTTTTTCTATCTGTTCGGGGTTCTTCCGGGGCTTGGCGGCTACAACGGGTTTGGTGAAATCCCACCCCTGTTCGCCGGAATAAGCCGAGGCACCGCCGCCGCGATGATTGGCGTCGTGCTGATCGCGGCCACGCTCGGCTGTGCCAACCTGCTGACCAGCCGGACCGGCCGAGCAATGCGAGCAATCGCGCAGAGCCGTATCATGGCGGAAAGCCTGGGCATCGATTTGGCACGCCTCGCCCGATCAACATTTGTGCTGGCGGCGTTGCTGGCGGGTCTTGCCGGTTGGTTGTTCGCGCATGTCCAGCGTTATGTGAGCCCGGCGCCGTTCGGACTGAGCGCCAGCATCGAATACGTGTTCATGGTGGTGATTGGCGGCACCTCGCAGCTTGCGGGCGGCATTATCGGCGCCGCGGTGGTCGTCCTGCTGCGCGATCAGTTGACAGATTTGCTGCCCCGTCTGCTGGGATCGTCCGGAAATTTTGAAACGGTGGCATTCAGTCTCGCTGTGATCCTGCTGTTGCAGTACGCGCCGCGCGGGATCGTCCCCATGTTGTTCCGCAGCCGTCAGCATCCGGTACCGGATCGACCGGACGCCGCGCTGCGGTCCCGGGCGATGCCGGCACGTGGCGAACTGGTGCTGGAGGCGATTGCACTGGAAAAGCGCTTTGGCGGGCTGATCGCAGCGCGATCCATCGACCTGTCGGTGCACGCGGGGGAGATCGTGGCGCTGATTGGTCCCAACGGGGCGGGTAAGAGCACGACGTTCAACCTCATCAGCGGGGCGCTGGCGCCGAACGCCGGAAACATAAGGTTGCTCGGACGGGACGTGCATGATCAGGGCGCTCGTGTCGTTGCCCGCCAGGGGCTGGCGCGCACGTTCCAGCACGTGAAACTGCTCCCCGAGGCGACCGTGCTCGACAATATAGCGCTGGGTGCGCATTTGCGCGGCCGGGCTGGGATCGTGCGCTCGATGTTGCGGATGGACCGAGCCGAGGAAGCAGCACTGCTGCATACCGCGCATCAGCAGGCGAAACGTGTCGGGTTGGCGGACGTGCTTCACGTGCCCGCCGGAAGCCTTCCGCTCGGGCGGCAACGGCTGGTGGAGATCGCGCGCGGTCTGTGCCTGGACCCGAGTGTTTTTCTGCTGGATGAGCCGGCGGCTGGTCTGCGGCTGCAGGAGAAGCAGGCGCTGGCGGTATTGCTGCAGGCGCTGCGGGATCAAGGAATGGCGATCCTGTTGGTCGAGCACGACATGGAGTTTGTCATGGGCCTGGCCGGCCGGGTGGCGGTGATGGATTTTGGCGAGAAGATCGCCGATGGCCCGCCAGAGCAGGTGCAGGACGATCCGGTGGTGCAGGAGGCCTATCTGGGAGGAGTAGTTTGACCCTGCTGGATGTCTCCGGCTTGTCGGCGGGCTACGGAAAGGCCGAGGTGCTGCACGAAGTCTCCTTGACCGTTGAGGCGAAACAGCTTGTCGCAATCGTTGGACCGAATGGCGCCGGAAAGACCACCCTGATGCATGCCGTCATGGGGTTGCTGCCGCGCAAGGGCGGTGTCGCGTTCATGGGACAGGATGCGGGTGATCCCAGTTGGATGGTGCGCCAGGGTGTCGTGCTGGTGCCGGAAACTCGTGCGCTGTTCACTGACATGAGCGTCGAGGACAATCTTCTGCTTGGTGGCTTCGCCCGCTGGCGTCAGGGTGCACGGAATCTAGCACCGGCGATGGCGGATGTTTTCGAGGTTTTTCCTCGGCTGGCGGAGCGGCGGCGGCAGTTGGCCGGCACGCTGTCGGGTGGGAACGGCAGATGCTGGCACTGGGACGGGCGCTGATGGGGCAGCCGAAATTGCTTCTGCTGGACGAACCCAGCCTTGGGCTGGCACCGAAGATCGTTGCCGATATATTCCGGGTTATCGCAATGCTGCGGGATCGGGGTATCGCTATTCTATTGGTCGAGCAGAATGCCCGGGCGGCGATGCAAATGGCGGACTACGGGTATGTGCTGGAAATGGGGCGGGTGGCCCTGCACGGTCCATGTGAGACATTGGCGGCGGACGTTCGCGTGATCGAGACCTATCTCGGCCGGCGACGGGAGGTTGTGGCGAGATAGCATAAAGATGTGCCAGGAGGGGCTTGTCAGCCGCGAGGGTCAGACGCGATCAGCGCGCGAAGCCATGAGGGTGATGAGGGGCGGGCGGCAGCTTCATGCCGCCGCGGCGTGTGCCTTCAGCTATCCTGCCAGCACCGGCTAGGCTAACGCGGCAATGCTAGCCAAACCTATGTTGCTGCTTCATTCCGTAAACGGGAGTTCAGGCAGCGGCCGGGTGTGCTCAAGGCGGACGGAATTTAACGCATCAGCATCAAGACCGAGTGCCTTTAGGATCGTCGGCGCGACCTGTAGGTTGGTAACCTGTTCGTCCACTGTCCCCGCTTCGAACTCTGGATTGGAGACGATCAAGGCCGTGTGGGTATCGTCCTCGGCAAAGCCCCCGTGTTCAGCAATTTTCGCCGCGCTCTTGCTGTAGATGGTCCCGGGAATGGGCTGAACGATCAGGTCTGGGACGCGCGGATCCTTTAGTGGATTGCCGAACAATGCGGAGAGAGACGAACCGCTATATATTTTCTCGATGCGGGCCGGACCACGGGACTTTCTGAGTGCGGTGACGGCACTCCTGACATCGGTTTGCGTGGCAAGCCAGATCAGCGAGATATCGTCTTCGGTGGCCTGCGCCACCGTCGTCACCGGCGCCAGCACATCGGTGACATCCGTGACGTCGGCGATCGCCTTCGGATTTTTACTGCCCACCCTCATATGCAGCTTGCTGACGTCGATCGGCGACTGGCCATGCTTGGCGCCGAGAATGACCAAGGTCTCCTTATCAATATGCTCCTTCTTCATCGCGTCCAAGAAGCTGCCAAGTGACTGATCGACGAAATCGAGCGCGTGGGCAAGGCCCGCGCTGGGGGTCCCCGCGGCGTCTATGTATCCGTCTGCTGTCAATTTCTGGCCGACGCTCACAGATTGGAAGTTCATTCCAAAGATTGCCGGGACGCCCATTCTCTTGGTTCCGGTATGGTCGAGACCGCGGATTTCGTTGACGACGGCCTGGACCTTCAAACCGTCGTACGTCGACGTGAAGCTGACATCCGACGTCCATTGTGCATTAGGATCGAGGACTGGGCACTCGTCGTCCACATTCCCTGCGGGGCCCTGTGCGAGCGTACAAATGAGATCGTGCGGGGGAGAGTTGATTTCAGGCGTGTACAGTTCTTCTGCGCCGGTATTGGCGCGGCCGCGCACCAATTCGTAAGCCGGGTGCTTGTCCGACCACGCGGTGTAGAGGCCGGAGTCGTGGGCGACGTTAAAGATCGTGTTCACGCGCAGGAAATTATGCGGGTAGACCGGTTTGCAACCGTGGGCCGGGTCGCGCGGCAGCGCTTCTTCACTTATTCCGCCACCTCCGTCTAATCGGGTTGAGCCGCCCAGGACGGTATCGAAGGAGATGTCGATGTTCTCGGCGTACATTGTCTCCGTGCCGATCGTGACGCACGCCAGATCGCCTGGCGGCGATAGTGTGCGGTCATAGCCGTCGTCGTAATAAACGCCGGCTGTCCGCGGCGAGGCGCCGGTCACGAGCGCGACCAAGCCCGGAAACGAATCCGATGGCTGGGATGTGAAAGCGTTGGTGTAGCTGACTCCATGCTGGCGCAGTTGGACAAAAGCCGAATGCGGATGAGACGCGACGTAGTTGACAACATCCACCTCGTGCAGCCCGTCGACGCTGATCAGCAACACGTGCTTGATCTTCCCCCGATGGTCATCAGCGCGGACCGATTGATGCCCCCACGCACTTAATGCGGCTACGGCAACAGAAAGAGACAAGCTGCGCATTAGAGACATAGATGACTTTCCCCGAAAATCCGCCGCCCGCATGCGTGCCTTGGGCGGGCCCTCCTAGGCTCACTTCATGACGCTGAGGTGACATCTCCGTGACGCTAGCAAGACGTTTCGCAGTCACACCGGGCGATAACCTGCATAGAGCAGCCAATCGTTACTATTGTCTTTGAAATACGTATTTGGTTTGCAAGAAAAATGTCATCTGATTGAAAGACCACGCCTGCATCCTGGTTCGGAGGCTGACGCGTTCGGAAACGAACTGGCGACAGAATCAAGCTGCTTCCGCGCAACCTCGGCAGCGCACCGCCAGTTGGACTATACTTCTACAAGGGAAATAAACGTGAAGAAATACCTTATGTTAACCTGTGCCGCTGCCGCGTTGTTGCTGGCCGTGCCGGCTGAAGCGGAAGCACCGGGTCGCTCAACCGTTACCCCGATCAAGCATGTCGTCATCATCTTTCAGGAAAACGTTTCGTTTGATCATTATTTCGGCACCTATCCGAAGGCCGAGAACAACCCGAACGAAACGCCTTTCGTCGCCAGCAAACATACGCCGAAGCGGATCAACAACCTGCTGACGCCGCTGGACGTCACCAAGGGCTTCAGGCCGCTCGCGGACGTCGACCTGATCAATGCCAATCCGAATGGTCCGGCCGGCAGCGGCGCGGCGAAGAACGGCGCGAACGCCAGCAACCCGTTCCGCCTGTCGCCGCTGGACGCGCTGACCTCGGATCAGGGGCATAATTATCTTCCCGAACAGCAGGCCTCCGACAACGGCCTGATGGATCTGTTCCCCGCCTTCACCGGCGCCGAGGGCACCCCGGCCGGCACCACCAAAGGCCTGGTGATGGGCTACTATGACGGCAACACCGTCACCGCCCTGTGGAACTACGCGCAGCATTTCGCGATGAGCGACAACAGCTGGACCACGACCTTCGGTCCCTCCACGCCGGGCGCCATCAGCCTGATCTCCGGCCAGACCAACGGCTTCGATGCCCATCAGAATGTCGTTGACGGTTCCGGCGCCTTGCTGCACGCCACGCATGAGGTGAAGGACGGCAACGGCAACTTCACCGAGATCGGCGACGGCGATCCGCTGCTGGACGTGTGCTCCTCGCCGACCCTCGATCAGATCACCATGCATGGCCGCAACATCGGCGACATGCTGAACGACAAGAACATCACCTGGGGCTGGTTCGAGGGCGGCTTTGACCTGACCGTGGTCAATCCCAACGGCACGACCGGATGCCTGCGGGAGACCGATCCGACCGCGCCGGGCAAGCCAGCCTCCACCTCCACCGACTACATTCCGCATCATGAACCGTTCCAGTACTACGCTTCCACGCGCAACCCGACCCACGCCCGCCCCAGTTCGGTGGCGGCGATCGGCCACAGCACCGTGCCGGGCACCAACACCCCGGATCCGGCCAACCATCAGTATGACAGCAATGATTTCTTTGCCGCCCTGAAGGCCGACAACCTGCCGGCGGTGAGCTTCCTGAAGGCCGCGGCGTTCGAAGACGGCCATGCCGGTTATTCCGACCCGCTCGACGAACAGCATTTCCTCGTGCGCGTGCTGAATGCCTTGCAGCACAGCGAGGAATGGGAAAGACACCGCCGTCATCATCGCCTATGACGACTCCGACGGCTGGTACGATCATCAGATGCCGCCGATCGTCAACCCTTCCACCAGCTCCGCCGACGGACTGAACGCCCCGGGGGTCTGCAACAGTGGTCTGCAGCAGGGCCACCCACACCGGCAACGCCGCTTGATGGCAGCTTCGGCGCCCCGGTCCAGGGCCGCTGCGGCTATGGAACCCGGCTGCCGCTGCTGGTGGTGTCGCCTTACGCGAAGGCGAACTACGTAGATCACACGCTGACCGACCAGACGTCGATCCTGCGCTTCATTGAAGACAACTGGCTATCGGGCGAGCGCGTCCAGCCGGGTGGCTCCTTCGACACCATCGCCGGCCCGCTCGACAACATGTTCGACTTCGACCGGAAGAAAGAGTCGCGCAAATTGATCCTGGACGAAGTTACCGGAGCCGTAACCGATCCGCAGCACTGAAATACGCAAACAGGGAGAAGTGTGCCGCTGATGGGCGGCGGCGCGCGAAATGACATTCTGATGTCGGCCAACTCAAGCAGCCGAAGTCAGTCCAAACCAAGGGTCCGGCCGGGATATCCGGCGGCGTCGAAGTAGCGGGTGGGGCCGATGGTCTGGTAATGCAGTTCCGTTACGAGGCCGGTATCATCCGGCGGCGATCTCAGCACTCCTGGCTTTGGCGATAACGGGGGCACCGTTCAGCAAGGCTTCGGTCAGGACGCGCCCGGTCAGCTTGCCCTTGTCCTTCATTTTGAGGCCCAGCAGGGCGGCGATTGTCTTGCCGAGGTCGGCGGTGCTGGCCGGGGAGGGGTCCTCGAACCCGTTCCGGAAGTCCGGTCCCACCGCCGCCATCACGTTGCGCGTGTCGGCTCGGCTAAAGCTGCCGTGCATGCCCTGGCCTTGTTGCAGCGGGGTGTCCGCGACCTCCACGCCGCAGGTCGTGGGATCGGCGCAACCGATGGAGAAGCTGCGGAAATTCACCACGATGGCGGGCGCCGGGGTCAGCGCGGACCCTTCCAGCGCGACGGCGGCAGCGGCATCGTGCCCGCCAATCGGGCCGAGGCGGGTGTCGACGAACAGGCCGCTGACGTAGTCCTGCGCCGACAGGACCTGCACGATGCGCGCGGCCATCAGTTTGTCCGGGTGCGGCAGGTAGATGAGGTCGGATCCGCCATTGGCGGCGACTACGACCTCCGGCTGGGCGGCTTCGTCGCCGATCAGGCCGTTGCCACGGGTGGAGAAGCTGCCGGGCGGAAGTGGGGTGTTCCTGGCGTCGCCGGGCGCGTCGGGGTCGAACACGCTCATGCGCAGGGCGTGGGCGAGGTCGATCGCGACGAACCCCGGCGGCAGCAGCCCCGGTGGCACGTCGGGTAGGACCGGGTGGCGGCGAAGCTGGTCGCGCTCTCCTTGGAGATGGTGGAGAAGCCGTGATCGGATGCCAGGATGACATTGGTGGTGGAGGCGAGGCCTTGCTCGTCCAGCGATGCCAGCAGTCCTGGCGAGGTTGGCGTCGGCGTTGCGGATGGCCGCGAGGGAGGTCGGCCCGTTGATGCCCGGTATCAGCCGCATCGGCGAGTCGCCCTGATTGTGCTGCGTGCCATCGGGGTCGCGCGACCAGAACACCATGACGAACGGCTTGTGCCGGTCCTTGAATATCGGCAGCACCGCGAGGGTGGCGACATCGGTGAACCATTTCTGCTGTTCGACATTGGCGACGAGCGTTCCCGGATGGGTCGCATCGCCGGGCCGCCGTTGTCGTCGCGGGACGGCGCGGTGTTGGCGAGCGCCGAATTCCTGGAGGGCGGTCTGCATCTCGGGGATGAGCGGAATGCCGCCGGGATGACCGGTGGTGTCGTCGACGATCACGTCTGCTGGGCGGTCCGGTCGGTGTGGTCCAGGATCAGGCTGGGACCGAGCTTGCCGATGGCGGCGGTGGAGATGTTTGCGGCGGCGGCGGCGCGGAGGATGGTTTCCTCGTTGAGGTAATTGCCGGCGAAATGGGCATCGACCTCGCCCAGCACGGCATCGCTTTCGAGGAAGGGTGTTGGGCTGCCGCCGGCGCTCGGACGCGGAAAGCCGGTGTAGATCGTGTTGCTGAAGTCGCCGGTGTCGCCAGGCATGTGGCCGGTCGCGATAGGCGGCGGCGTTCGGCGTGGTGAATGTGGGGAAGACGGCATGGGTGTTGGTGAAGGTGACGCCGCGTTTGAGCAGCGCCGCCATGGTTGGGGCTGTCTGCTCGTTGATCATGCCGGGACGCAGCCCGTCGGCGACGAACAGCAGAATGTTGTGCGGCCTGGGCGGTGCGGCGGCTTGCGGTCTGGGGGAGTGCGCGGTGGCGGGCACGGGGGCAACCGCCGCAATCAGTACGGCTACGATGATTGCGGGGGTGATGAACAGCAAGTTCAATAAGTCCGGGGCGCATGAGGAAGCCTCCGATGATGGAGGCTGCCGTATGCGCGTTACGGTGCGCGAATGATATGACGCATTTGTGAGCGGCAGGCTTGTCTCAGTTGGGTGTACGCCGTTTGCGCTCCGCCGTTGGGCTCGAGGGGCTCTTCAGGTGCTGGACGAATTGAACGCCGCCGCCGTCGAGCAGCAAGTTCTGCCCGACGATGAAGCTGATCTTCGCCGAACACAGGAACGCGCAGGCATCGCCGAATTCCGCCGGATCGCCGGCGCGGCCGGCCGGGTTGTGCGACTGCCGCTCCTGCACGATCTCATCCACCGGGCGGTTGCTCGCGCGCGCGGCCTCCTGGAAGCCGCCGCGCAGCCGGTCGGTCAGGAACGGGCCCGGCAGGATGTTGTTGATGACCACGTTATGCTTCGCGACCTGCCGGGCGAGGCCGGCGACAAACCCGGTCAGGCCGGCGCGGGCGCCGTTGCTCATGCCCAGTTCCGGGATCGGCGACTTCACCGAGGCCGAGGTGATGTTGACGATGCGGCCGAACTTCCGCTCGATCATGCCGTCGATCACCGCCTTGATCAGGAAGATCGGCGCCAGCATGTTGGCATCGACCGCCTTGATCCACATGTCGCGGTCCCATTCGCGGAAGTCGCCGCGCGGCGGGCCGCCGTTGTTGTTCACCAGGATGTCCGGCGCGGGACAGGCGGCCAGGGCGGCCGCGCGGCCGGCCTCGGTGGTGATGTCGCCGGCAACCGCGGTGACCTTCGCGCCGGTCAGCTGGCGGATTTCGGCCGCGGTCTCCTCCAGGTGGAGGCGGTGCGGGCGGTGATGACCAACTCCACCCCTTCCCGCGCCAACGAGATCGCGCAGGCTTTGCCAAGTCCCTTGCTGGCGGCGCAGACGATGGCTTTCTTGCCCTTGAGTCCCAGATCCATGGATCGTTCCTCCGATTAGCGTTACGGCTCGATATCAGCGCTTTCGCGAACGCCTACCAGGGCGTTACCGGCTCGCCTACCGGGCGCAGTTGCTCACATGGCAGCGATGTAAGAGATGCAGACATAATTCGCGATGCGTTGTGCTGCATGCCGCTGCGTCCGGGTCGGCTGGATATTAACAACTCCATAGCAAGGTGGTTCGATGAAAATCACACAGATCAGAGCCGCCTTGATGGTGGGCACCAGCTTTGCCGCCGGGCTTGCCCTGGGGCCCGGTTGGAGCCGGCCAGGCCGTTCGGCTCGCCGCGGCGGACAGGGACCTGATCCAGCAGCAAACTACCAGTTGCTCAGTCCTGTTCAGCAACGTGTTGGAACGCGTCGCAGCCGATTATGTCGAACCCGTTCCGATCGAACGCTGATCGACAATGCGATGAACGGCATGCTGACCGGGCTCGATCCGCACAGCTCCTATATGAATGAGCAGCAATGGCAGGATATGCAGACCGAAACCTCCGGCCGCTTTGGCGGCATCGGCCTGGAGGTTACCGAAAAAGGCGGTCTGCTGCAGGTGATCAGCCCGATCGATGGCACGCCCGCGTTTCAGGCTGGGATCAAGCCAGGGCGACCTGATCACCTCGGTCAACGGCAAGTCCGTCGAGGGTGTCAGCCTGAATGACGCGGTGGCCGAGATGCGAGGACCGCCGAACACCAAGGTGGGACTGATCGTCAAGCGGTCCAGGGGTAGACAATCCGATCATGCTGACGCTGATCCGGCAGATCATCCATATCGAGACGGTCAAAAGCCAGCTGATGGGCGACATCGGGATGATCCGCATCAGCGAATTCACCGAACAGACCGATCCTGGGGTGCGGGCGGCGATGAAATCGCTTGCGCGCGCAGTCCGGGGGCCGGTTACGGGGACTGATCCTGGATCTGCGGAACGATCCGGGTGGCCTGTTGGACCAGGCAATCGCTGGTGTCCAACGATTTCCTGGACGGCGGCGGGATCGTGTCTACGCGCGGCCGGCATTCGGCGACAACCAGAGTTGGACGGCGAAGGCGTCCTATGAAGTCGCCGGCAACTTGCCGATCGTGGTGCTGACGAACAACGGAACGGCGTCGGCAGCGGAGATCGTCGCGGGGCGCTGCAGGACGATCGCCGTGCGTTGGTCCTCGGCACCCAATCGTTCGGCAAGGGTTCGGTGCAGACCATTGTTCCGCTTCCCGGCAACGGTGCGATGCGGCTTACGACAGCACGCTACTACACCCCGTCCGGACGCTCGATACAGGGCGTCGGCATCACGCCGAACGTGGTGGTGGAGGAGTCTCGCAATCCGGCCCCGCATTTTGAGCCGGAGCATGAGGCCGAGCTACGGCACATCCTGACCAACGAGGGCAGCACGGCTGCTTCCAATCCGGCGCCTTCCGCCAATATCCCATCCATTGCGCAGCAAATTCCCAGGTTGCCGCCGGTCGGGTGGCCCGCGTTCGACCGTTCAAAGCCAGAAACGGATTTCCAGTTGCAGCAGGGGCTGGTGCTGGTGCGGGCGATGGCCGCCGGACCATTGGCGGCTTCGCGTTAGAAGGCATGGGCCGAGGTCCGCCTGATGCGGCGGACCTACAATCGGGAGGCTAGCGCCCGGCGTTCGGGTTGAATGGATCGGGAACTTGCGGCGGCAGTGCTCCTGCACTCTTGGAACACACCCCGTGCTGCAGCAAAGCGTCTCGCGCGCAGGCGATACCATCGGCATAACCGCAATGGGTGAATCCGATAGGCAAAACCATGCAGTATTCACCGATTCGGCTGGGGGCGCTTTCACCTCCGCCGAGTTTGGCTCGCAAGCGCCATTCTGGCGGAAAGCGTCGGCCTGGCACTGGTTGCCGTCCACATAAACGCACTGCGGTGCGGCGCCGGTGATCGTTAGACAAAATGGCGCTGCCATCGCCGGTAGTGACGTGCTCACCAGGATCATGGCGGCAACGGTGAGCTTGTTCATGTGACCATTCTCCTCACGCGATCTCTTTCGGGACACGCTGATCATCGCGCCACGATACAGCCTGGGTTCACGCGCAAAGGCAACACGATCCCGTGGCCAAATGCTCCAGCCGGGATAATTACGCCTTTGTGTAGATCAGCCTCGCCGGATCACCGGCGACGGGATGCTCTCGATCATCACGTTGATCACGGCCGGCTTGCCGCTGGCCAGCGCGCGCTCGATCGCGCCCGGCAGGTCGGCGGCGTCGCGTCACCAGTTCGCCATGGCCGCCCAGCGCGGTGGCCACAAGGTCGTAACGGGTCGGATTCAGCTCGCAGCCATGCGTGCGGTTCGGGCCGTAGTCGCGGACCTGCAGGTTGTATTCGGCGTTCCACCGCGCAGTCGGTGCCGACGATCGCGACGTACGGCAGGTTCAGCCGCACCGCTGTCTCGATCTCGGACATGTGGAAGCCGAACGTGCCGTCGCCCAGCACCGCGAACACCGGCGCGCGGCTCTTCGACCACCCGCGCGCCGGCGCCATCGGCAGCGACGAGCCGATCGAGCCGGCCACGCCGTTGATCATGCGGCGGTCGTTGCGAAGCATGCTTTGGCCCCATTGCGCGAACTCGCCGCCGTCGCAGATCAGCACGCTGTCCGGGTCGCGGTCAAGATAGGGCTGCAGCGCGCGGAACACCTCGGCCGGATGCAGCTTGCCCTGCGTTGTCGAAACCAGGTCGCGCCCACGCCGCCGGCCGGTCATCGAAGCAGGCTGCGCGCGTCGGCGAGCCACGCCGGGTCGCCGGCACGCGGCCCGCGCCGCGGCCGATCAGCGCTTCGCCGGCCGGATAAGTGTCGGCGACGCAGCCGAACGCCAGCAGCGGTCCCTTGTCCTGCGCCGCCCGGTCCAGCGATGCGCCGTCCGGGTCGATCGCGATGAAGCGGCAATCCGGGCGAACGGCGCGCCGCCGAACTTCAGGGTGAAGTCCAGCGCCTTGCCCAGCAGCAGCACCAGGTCGGCGCGCCTGGCCACATCGGAATAGGCGCCGAGGCTGGCGTCGTTGAAGCCGCGCGGCCCTTCGCTGATGCAGGTCGGGATCGCCAGCGTCGGCTTCGATCCGGCGCAGCAGGTCGCGGCCCGGACGCGTGGCCAGCACCGGCGCGCCGATGATCAACGGCCGTTCGCGGTCGCCAGCAGCGCCACGATGGCGTCGGCGGCGGCATCGGTCAGCGGCATGCGGAGCGCGGTGAAATCCGCGTCCGCCGGCCACACCACCGCGTCCTCGGGCACTGTCGCGTCCAGCACGTCGGACGGCAGGCTCAGGTGCACCGGTCCGGGCCGCCCGGAGGTGGCGATGCGGACGGCTTTCGCGACGTCCATGCCGACCGTCGCGGTGTCGGTCGCCATCCACGCCGCCTTGCAGACCGGCGCGGCCATGTCGACCTGGCGCAATTCCTGGAAGCCGCCGCGGCCGAGCTGGTCGGTCTCGGTGTGGCCGGACAGCAGCACCATCGGGCGTTTCCTGGCCCAGCGCGGTGAACAGCGCGCCGACCGCGTTGGCGTGGCCGGGGCCGCCGGTGACCCAGGCGATGCCGGGGCGTCCGGTCAGCCGTCCGTACGCGTCGGCCATGTGCACCGTGGCGGCTTCATGCCGGACGTGCATCAACGACAGCCTGGTTTCGATCGCGGCATCGAACAGCGACATGATGTGGTTGCCGGACAGAGTGAAGATGTCGGTGTGGCCGGCGCGCTCCAGGGTTTGTACGACGATGTCGGCGCCGCGCAGAGTGGATGGCATGGAATGTGTCCTTGGGGTCGCGGCGGTGTGTGATGCGGCCGATCCACCAGGCGGCTCAGGCTTTGCCGGAGTCATGAGCCGTCGACAAAGTCAAGCCGGGGACGGCCGTCGGGCAAGCAGAACGGGTCAGACGGGGTCCCACGGATAAACGTCGCGGGTCCGTTCCAGCGGCGTGAAGCTGTTCTTTCACCGCCGGCAGCCAATGCTCCGCCAGCTTCTCCGGCGTCCAGCCGTCCGGCCGCGCCATGATGCGGATCGGACGCGGCTGATTGTACAGATAGACCTCGTTGCCGCGCACACCGAAGATCTGCCCGGATACCCCGGACGCGGCATCGGTGCCCAGGAACGCGATCAACTGCGCGATGTGGTCAGGCCGGGTTTTCGCCGCTCGCGCCTGAAGCTGCTCCTCGGTCTGGCCGGGCACCGTTTCGATCATGCGGCTGAACGCATGCGGCCCGATGCAGTTGGAGCGGACATGGTACCGTTGCATGTCCATCGCGATATTCCGCGACAGGCCGGCGATGCCCATCTTGGCCGCGCCGTAATTGACCTGCCCGACGCTGCCGATCAGGCCGGAGGTCGAGGTGATATGGGTGTAGCAGCCGCTTTCCTGCTTGCGGAAGTGCGGAATTGCCGCGCGCGAAACATAGAAGGCGCCATAAAGGTGCACCTTGATGACGGCATCCCACTCCTCGATGGACATGTAGTGGAACATCCGGTCGCGCAGGATGCCGGCATTGTTCACAACGATGTCGATGCGGCCGAAATTGTCGATGGCGTCCTGCACCATGCGCTGAGCGTCTTCCCAACTCGCGACGCTGCCGCTGTTGGCGACGGCGCGGCCTTTGCCGTTGGCCTGCTCGATCTCCTGCACAACCCGTTGTGCCGGTCCGGCATCCTGGCCCTCTCCCGTCACGGTCGCGCCAATGTCATTCACCACGACCTTGCCGCCGTTGGCAGCGATGGCGATCGCAGTCGCCCTTCCGATGCCGCCGCCGGCCCCCGTTACGACCGCGACCTTTCCGTCAAGCATACCCATTGGTTTCCTCCTTCAAAATGGACCGCGGCACAATGCGGCAGAGCGCGATCCATGTCATCATCCGGCCAGGAGGCGCGAACCATGGAAGTAGGATTCTCTGGGGCTGGGACAGATGGGGTCCGCGATCGCGGAGCGGCTGCAGGAGGCCGGCGCCGTGCTGCACCTGTTCGATCCGAACGAGGCGGCACTTGCACCTTTCGCAGCAAGGGGGGCGCGGATACATGCCTCGCCCAAAGCCGTCGCCAACGCGGCGCGCATTGTTTTCGCCTGCCTGCCGAGCGGGGCGATCTGTGAATCGGTTGCGCGGGAGGTGGCGGCGGGAGACGACGTGCGAATCTATGTGGAGATGTCCACTATCGGCGGCCCAGCCCAGGCGAAGGTCCAGGCAATCGTAGAGGCGCGCGGAATTACGCTGGTCGATTGCCCCATCAGCGGTGGACCGAAGGGAGCGCGGGCCGGGACTCTGACCGTCATAGTCGCGGGAGCACCAGCCGCAAGGAATGAACTGCGGCCTTGGCTGCACCGGATCGGAAAGAACGTATTCGAGGTCGGGGATAGGCCGGGTCAGGCGCAGTTGATGAAGCTGGTCAACAATCTGATCAATGCGGCCAACATGGCAACCGCGTTCGAGGCCCTGGTGCTAGGCGCCAAAGGCGGATTGGATCCGGACCAGATGGTCAATGTGCTGAACGTCTCCACCGGGCAGAACAGCGCGACGCTGACCAAGGTGCCCAAGGCGGTCCTGACGGGAACGTTCGACTACGGGTCGAGCCTGACCATCATGCTGAAGGATGTGATGCTGGGTCTGCAGGAGGCGGACGCGCTCGGTGTGCCGATGTGGGTGCACGGTACAGTTGGACAATTATGGCGGTTCGCGGAGCAACAGGGGTTGGGAGCGGCGGATTTCACCTCGCTGATCAAAGTGATGGAGGGCTGGGCTGGGGTGCAGGTGCGATCGGGCCAGAAAACCGAGGCTGGTGGATGAATCTGACCGCGCTTTGTTAGCCGGATCTATCCAATGATCGGGCCCCGCGCGTTCAGCGCATCGCTGTCAAAGCCGGCGATTTGCTTGTAGCCCGTGGCGGTGTCCTCCAGTTCCTCTCTAGTACAGCACATCCTCGATCCGGGCGAAGCCGTTGGGAGCACGTTGCTCCACCAGTTGCATCACCTGCTCCGGACCGTTGGCGCGGTTCGCCACGACGATCCTTGCCGTTGCCGGACGGCGTTCCGCCTCATAGGCGAGCAGTGCCTCCGGAGTTGGGCCGTTTCGGCGAATTTCCCGTGCCAGCACGCGGGCATCCAGAATTCCTTGGGAGGCTCCGTTTGATCCGATCGGGTACATCGGATGGGCAGCGTCTCCCAGCAGCGTGACACGTCCGAAGGTCCAACGATCCAGTGGATCTCGATCCACCATCGGATACTCGAAGCAAGCGTCCGCGGCCCCGATTAGACCGGGCACGTCGAGCCAGTCGAATTTCCAGTCATGAAAATGCGGCAGGAAATCATCCAGGCTCCCAGCCCGGTTCCAATCCTCCCTTCGCCAGGCGTGATCAGGGCGAAACTTGCGCTCGGCGATCCAGTTGATGACGGCCTCATTGTCCAGTGCGGCGACGCGGGAGATCGGATAGGCGACAAATTTCTGAAACTCATGTCCTGCCATGATCATGCTGCGGCCGGTCAAAAACGGTGCTGCGCGGGTGCTTCCGCGCCAGAGGATCGCTCCATTCCAGATCGGCGGCCCTTCGTCAGGATACAGCGTCCGCCGGATGACCGAGTGGATGCCATCGGCACCAATCAACAAATCACCCTGCTGGTCCGGCAGTGCGGCGCCGGAGCTTTTGTCGATGAAGCTTGCGGTGACGCCCGTTGCGCCGTCGTTCCAGCCCGTCAGGTGATACCCGGTCAGGATGTTATGCGCGCCGAGACGGTGCCGGGCGGCCTGCAGCAGGATCAATTGCAGTTCGCCACGATGGATGGAGAACTGTGGCCAGTTATAGCCGGCATCGCGGCCGCGCGGCTCCGACCAGATGCGCTGGCCGTGTTTGTTATAGTAGGCCAGTTCGGCGGTCGGAATGGCGGTCTCCGCCAGCGCATCCTGCAAACCGAGTTCGGTCAGTTCTCGTACGGCGTGTGGCAGGACGTTGATGCCCACGCCAAGGGGCCGCGGGCAGGAGACGGTTTCAAACAGGCGGCATTCGATGCCGATCTGGTGCAGGCTGAGGGCAGCGGTTAGCCCGGCGATGCCGCCGCCGGCGATCAGGATGGCCATGAGGTTTCGTCTCCTTGTTCACGTGATCGCCCGCGCGATGAATGGCTGCCAAAGTGCCAGGGCAAATGCTCTAAACTCAGGCTGATGCTGCATAACAATGCCATCATCAGCCTAAAAATGGACCACTTCTGTTTCCAACGGAAAATTCATGATCGAAAATTGGTCATGCTGCATTGCAGCGCCCATTCGTTCGGGTTACGGTCGAGTGAAGGCTAGTTCCGCATCCTAGCCTTCACACTCTGGTCGAAGGATAGAGGAAACATGACGTCAGGCACCACCAGGTCCGGATCAAAGGGCCTGTCCCGCCGCGGAATTCTAAAGGGTGCTGCCGCGGTCGCCGGCGCGGCGGCCGGGTTGGACGCCATTCGCGGGTTTCCGACAATCTGGGCGCAAAACATCAAGGACGTCGTGCTGCATCACGCCGGCCCGCCGGTCACCGCAATCCCCGCGATTGCTGAACAGGCAACCAAGGACCTGGGATTCACCGTGCAGATGCAGGCGTCGGAAAATGCCGACCTGCTGAACCGGTTCCTGTCGCAATCAAGCGCGATCGACTGCGCCGATATCAGCCTGACCTATATGCGCTATCTGATCGGGAGGAACATTCTTCAGGCGATTCCGGTCGGCAAATTCAAATATTGGGATCAGACAATCCCGCTGTTCACCAAGGGCGAGTATCCCGACGGCCGCAAGATCGTGCAGCAGGGCATCACCCCGACGATGATCATGTATGCGACCGACGCGACGGGGCAGAAGGCGACCGGCGGCACCCAATCCGAATTCGTTACCGGACTGCCCACCGTCACCAATGGCGACACGCTCGGCATCCGCCCTGATCTTGTGGGACGCAAGGTCGAAAGCTGGGCCGACGTGCTCAGCCCCGAATTCAAGGGGCGCGCGGCAATCCAGGACAATCCGACGATCGGCATCATCGACGTCGCGATGGCGATGGAAGCCCGTGGCGACATCAAGTATGGCAACAAGGGCAACATGACGAAGGCCGAGATCGACAAGACAGTCGATACGATGCTGGAGACAAAGCGCGCAGGCCAGTTCCGTTCCTTCTGGAGCTCGTTCGACCAGTCGGTCAACCTGATGGCATCAGGTGAGGTCGTGATCCAGTCGATGTGGTCGCCCGCCGTTGCCGCCGTCCGGTCGCGTGGCATTCCCTGCACCTTCCAGCCCCTGAAGGAAGGTTACCGCGGCTGGGGTTACACAATGGGCGTAATGAAGCACGTTTCGGGCCTCAAGCTTGATTGCTTCTATGAGTACATGAACTGGTACTTGTGCGGGCTTCCCCGGGTCATTCATTGCCCGCCAGGGCTATTACTCGGCTCAGCCCGATACCGCCCGTAAGTTCCTGACGCCAAACGAAGCCGCCTACTGGTTTGACGGCAAGGCCGCCGATACCGACATCCTCAGCCCGTTTGGCAAAGTGATGGAGAAAGCGGGAAATGTCCGCGACGGCGGTTCGTTGTGGCAGCGTCTCGGCAACATCGCGGTGTGGAACTCGGTGATGGACGAAGATCGCTACCTGACCCGCCGCTGGAACGAATTCATTACGTCGTGATCCGGAGTTACCTTCATGCAGCTTGGTGTTTTCATTCCCATCGGCAACAATGGCTGGCTGATCTCGACAACTTCGCCGCAGTACAAGCCTAGCTTCGACCTCAACAAGACGATCGTCGACAAGGCAGAGCAGTTCGGTTTCGACTTCGCGCTGTCGATGATCAAGCTGCATGGATTCGGCGGCCCCTCGCAGTTCTGGGACTATAACCTGGAATCATTCACGCTGATGGCGGGCCTGGCGGCAACGACGACAAAGATAAAGTTGTTCGCGACCTGCGCCGTGTTGACAATGCCACCGCCGATCGCGGCGCGTATGGCGGTGACCATCGACAGCATCTCCCACGGGCGATTCGGGGTTAACATCATCTCCGGCTGGCAGCGTCGCGAGTACACCCAGATGGGCATGTGGCCCGGCTCGGAGCACTACAAACGTCGATACGACTACTGTGCGGAATACGTCACCATCATGAAGCAACTGTGGGAAACCGGACGTTCCGACTTCAAGGGCGACTTCTTTCAGATGGACGATTGCCGCTGCCTGCCGATGCCGGAAGCGAAAATCCCGATCATCTGTGCCGCCCAGAGTGATGCCGGGACACGCTATGCCGCGCAATATGCCGACTACAATTTCTGCGCCGGCTTCGGTTACAACGCGCCTACCGCTGTCGCACCCAGTGTTGCGCGGTTGGTGAAGGCGACCGAGGAAACCGGGCGCGACTGCGGGGCGCTGATCCTGACCATGATCATCGCGGATGAAACCGACGAAGCCGCCAATGCGAAGTGGGAATATTATAAGGAAGGCACCGACCTCGAAGCGCTGGCATACCGTGACGAACAGGCCAGGGATGATCCCAGCACGGACATCTACGCACAGCCAAACCGGCGCACCATTTTGGGGACCAACAAGCTGCCGACGAACCAGGGGGTGCTGGTCGGCTCCTATGCCAGCGTTGCGCGCATGCTGGATGAGTTGGCGGAGGTTCCCGGCGTGCGCGGGGTGATGATGACATTCGACGACTTCGTCATTGGCATGGAGCAGTTCGGCACCCGGATTATGCCGTTGATGCGGTCACGCAACGAGATCAAACAAGCCGCATGAACAGTGCCGGTCTAAGCTCGATCCTGCCGTTCGCCTTTCGCGGGCGTCCGGTCGCAGGAACTGACCGCCGGCGATCAACCCGCCTGCCGTCGTGGTTGGTATCATGGATGCAGGTGGGTCCGCTGGCGCTGATCCTGGTGGTGCTGTTCGCACTGCCGACGACGCTTTTTCTGATCGTGAGCTTTTACGACTATGACCGCACCGGGATTTATCCCGCTTTCCTGTTGGACAACTACCGCGAGCTTCTGTCGACGCCCGCGACATGGCGGGTCTATGTCAGCTCGCTGAAATTCGCCTTCATCGTCTGGGCGATCACGCTGTTCCTCGGCTTCAACATCGCCTACTTCCTGATCTTCCACATCCGCAATTCGGTTACCCGCACCGTGCTGTTCCTGCTGTGTGCGATCCCGTTCTGGACGTCGGGCATCATTCGGACCATCGCGTGGATTCCATTCCTTGGCCGGAACGGTGCGTTCAATCAGATGTTGATGGGGATGGGACTGACATCGCACCCGCTGACGTTCCTGCTATTCTCGGATTTTGCCGTCGTTATTACCTATGTTCATCTGTTCACCCTCCTGATGGTCGGGCCGATCGCCAATTCACTGTCGAAGATCGATCCGGCCCTGCTGGAGGCAGCAGTCGATGCCGGTGCAAGCCGCTGGCGTACGATGGTCGACATCGTCATTCCGCTGTCGAAGACCGGCATCGTGCTTGGCTCGATCCTGGTCTTCACCCAGGTAATGGGCGACTACTTCGTGGTCCGGCAAATGAGCGGCGGGCAGAGCGCGTCGATCGTGTCGATGCTGTCCACTGAAATCCAGGCAATGCAGTATCCGCCCGCGTCGGCGAACGCGATGGTGCTGGTGGTATTCGTCGCCATTCTGGTGGCCTTCATGATGAGGGTCGTCGATGTGCGGAAAGAGTTGGTGAAGTAGCGATGGCCTCCGGTCGCATTAGTAACAAACGCCCGTGGACGTTCTACGCGCTGGCTGCTTTGTTCGGCACGTTCCTGCTGTTTCTCTATGGTCCAATGCTGGTGATCTACGTGCTGTCGTTCCAGGGAGAGAACGGGGGCGTCACGTTCCCGATGGTCGGTTTCTCCACCACCTGGTTCAAGGGTATTTTCCAGGCTGGGCAGATGGCGAACATCCCGGTCTCGTTTTCGCGCTCGATGGCATTGGCGGCGGTGGTCAGTGGTCTTACCGTGGTGATCTCGGTCGCCGCGGGCCTGGGCTTCCGGCGGCGCTTCCCGGGATCGGGGGTGTTGTTCTACCTCGCGGTGGCAAGCTTGGTGATGCCCAGCCTGCTGGTCGGCTTCGGGATTGGGTTGGGATTCCAGTTCCTCGGACTCGAACCGAGCCTGTTCACGTCGGCATTGGGTGCGCAGTTGACGTGGACATTGCCGTTCGGATTGTTCGCGATGTTCGCCGTGGTGAACCGCTTCAACCGGTCGTGGGAGGAAGCGGCGACCGACCTGGGCGCCAGCGCATGGCAGCGGCTGCGGCACGTCACGATTCCAATCCTGCTGCCGGGGATCATCGGCGTAGCGATGGGCGCGTTCACCTTGTCGTACGATGAGTATGCACGAACCACGCTGACCATCGGCCCGAAGAACACGCTGCCGCTGGAGATCTATGCCTTGATCTCCTCCGCGACGTCACCGACGCTGTTCGCGATCGGGACGCTCACCACCGCGGTGTCATTCCTGGCGATCACCGTCTCGCTGTTGCTGGTCCTGCGGCTGCAGCGGCGGCGCGCGCTGCGTGCGTAAGGGCATTTCGCGGCCGTAGGCGGCATGCCGAGGATTTTGAAAAGGTTGAATGATGGACACGCGGTTCGACGTTGAACTGGTTTCGGTTACCAAACGCTATGCAGGCACCTTGGCGGTGGATGCGATTTCGCTGCGCATTCCGCGCGGCACCTATTGCTGCCTGCTGGGACCGAGCGGCTGTGGCAAGACGACGACACTGCGGATGATCGCCGGACATGAGGCCGTGACCGAAGGTGACATCCTGATCCACGGCGAGAATGTTTCCGACCTGCCGCCGATCAAGCGCGGCACCGCGATGATGTTCCAAAGCTATGCGCTGTTCCCGCACATGTCCTGTCTTGATAATGTTGCGTTCAGTCTGAAGATGCGCGGCGTGGCGAAGAAGGAGCGTCACGACCGGGCGCGGGAATATCTTCGGCTTGTGCACATGGGCGACTACGCCGATCGACTGCCGGCGCAACTTTCCGGGGGCCAGCAACAGCGCATCGCGTTGGCCCGCGCGCTTATCAACCGGCCCAGGGTGTTGCTGCTCGATGAGCCTTTATCGGCGCTGGATCCGTTCCTGCGCGTCAAGGTGCGGGAAGAATTGAAGCGGCTGCAGCGGGAACTGGGAATCACGTTCATCCATGTGACGCACAGCCAGGATGAGGCGATGGCACTGGCCGATCTGATGGTGGTCATGGAGAACGGTCACATCCGGCAGTCGGCGCATCCGCGCGATGTGTTCGAGCGTCCGGTCAGTCCCTTCATCGCGCGCTTCATCGGCAGCCACAACGTGCTGCGCCTGGATCAGGGATCGGTAGCGGTCCGCGCGGATCGTTGCCGCCTGGGATCAGCCGACGAAGGTCCGCACGTGAATGGCCAGGTGGTCGCGGTGGAGTATCAAGGGTCGATGGTGCGGGTCGCGGTGCTGACCGACGCGGGCGACGAAGTCTCTGCGCTGGTCCCTGACCAGATGTTCTATCGCAAGCCGGCGGAACCAGGGGAAAAGACGACGCTGGTCTGGTCGGAACAGGATACTCACGCTCTGATGGAAGCATAAGAGGCTGGCGCGGCGCCGGCAAACCAGTGCGGATCAGTTTCATTAGGCGGAACAAGCGCATATTCTGCCGCGGGCTCATCCCAGCCGTGTCGACAGGAGTGCCAATAAACATGCGGATCCTCGCCTCGATCGCCTTGACGGCCTTGTTGTTTGCCAGCCCGGCCCTGGCTCGGATTCAGCCGTACCCCACCAGCTTCAAGACCGAGACAATCTCGACAAATGGCGCGAGAATATTTGTCCGGGTAGGCGGGCATGGCCCGGCGGTGGTGTTGCTGCACGGCTACGGAGAGACAGGGGACATGTGGTCGCCGCTTGCTGCCCCGCTGGCGCGTGACCACACGGTGATCGTTCCCGACCTGCGGGGCATGGGGCTCTCGGACCATCCACCGGGCGGCTATGACAAGAAGAACGAAGCCACCGATATTGCCGGTGTTCTGGATATCTTGAAGATCGGCAAGGTAGATGTCGTCGCCCACGACATCGGCAACATGGTCGGATATGCTTTCGCGGCGGAATATCCCGCACGGGTGACGAAGCTGGTGCTGATGGATGCCCCTTTGCCGGGTATCGGCCCGTGGGAGGAGATCCTGAAAAGCCCGCTGCTGTGGCACTTCCGCTTCGGTGGACCGGACATGGAGCGTTTGGTCAAAGGCCGGGAGCGAATTTACCTGGACCGGTTCTGGAATGAGTTCTCCGCGGATCCAAAGCATTTCGATGAAGCTTCCCGCCAGCATTATGCCAAGCTTTATTCTCTTCCCAGGGCAATGCACTCGGGGTTCGAACAGTTCAAGGCGTTCGACCAGGATGCCATCGACAACAAGGTGTTCCTTGCCAAGGGACCGCTTCCGATGCCGGTGCTCGCTGTTGGTGGTGCGGCGTCGTTCGGCGCGACAATGGCGACGGTGGCGCGTGCCGCCGCGACGAATGTGCAGGGCGTCGTCATCCCGGGTAGCGGCCACTGGCTCATGGAGGAAAATCCTGAGGCCACGATCTCAGCCGTCACAAACTTCCTGAAATGATCGCCGGCCTGATCCTGGTTCAAGCGTCCATGTTTGGTGATTGCTATCATCGCCGGCACCGGCAATTCTCCGCGTCATGGACGCTGTCACCGCAATTCGCCGGCTGCCCGGACCCGGCCTGATACCGCCCCATGACGCCGGCGAGGCCGTCGCGGCATCTGAAACACCACTGACCGCGGAGGGGCAGGCGGCGCTGGCGGCTGCCCAGGTGATGGCGCGCAAATCCGCCGCCGCCTCTACCTTGCGGGCCTACAAAGCCGACTGGACGCATTTCGCCGCACTGGTGCGCCAGGCACGGCTTTGTCCCTGTTCCCGCCGCACCCGCAACCGTGGGCGCCTACCTCGCCAGTCTTGCCGACAGCCACGCGCCCACCACCATCCGCCGGCGCCTGTCCGCGCTGGGCAAGATGCACCGCTTCAACGACCTGCCGTGGAACCCCGCGCACCGCGACATCCAGGGGCCGCTGCAGGGCGTGCTGCGCACGCCACTGCAGGCCGGTGCGAAAAGCTGCCGCCATCACGCTGCCCATGCTGCGCCAACTGCTTGCCACTTGCGACCGCACTGCTCGCGGCCGGCGCGACCGCGCACTGCTGCTGTTTGGCTTCGTCGGTGCGCTGCGCCGCTCCGAGGTGGTTTCTCTCCATGTCGAAGACGTCGCCGTTGTGCCCGGTGGGCTGCGGCTGCGCATCAGCCGCGGAAAAACCGATCAGGCCGGGCAGGGGGCGGAGATCGGCCTGCCGCGCGGCCGCCATGCGGAAACCTGCCCGCTGCGCGCGTTCGAGGCCTGGCAGGCAGTGGCGCGCCGGAAGGCTGGCCCGCTGTTTCGCAAAATCAGTACCGGAGGCGCGATCGGAGAAACCGCGCTGCATCCAGACGCGGTTCGGCGAATCCTTGCGCATCGCGTGGCCATGGCCGGCATCCGCATTGAGAGCTTCGACCGGCTGAGCACCCATGCTCTGCGCGTCGGCTTTATCACCGCGGCCTATGAGAAGGGGTGCGTGACGAGGACATCATGCGCCACACCAGGCACCGTGACCTGCGCACCATGCGCGGCTACGTCCAACGCGCCGGCCTGGTCAGCGAGAGTCCCGCCGGCATCCTCGACCTCTGATGAAGATTTTACAGTTCCCATGGGACGTTGAACCGGCGTCCGCCGCGACGGCGCCACCGTCGGACGCACCACTCCGGCCAACCAGGCCGCGGGGGCGGCCGAAAAGACAGCGGTCGGTGGAGAAACCTGCCGGACCGGAAACAGGGACCGCGCCGGACTGGCTCTACCATCACCTGACGGTCAGCGGACCCGCCGAGGTCGTTCACGACCTTGCAGCGGCGGCACGCGGATCGGGCGTGATCCCGTGGCACCTCGACTACGCGGCCATTGAGGAGGACGTCTTCATTCGCGCGGTATCACAGCCGGTGGCCCATAGAAACCTGACGGTGGAGGGTTGTCACATCCTCGCCCGACAGTTCCGCGAGCGGGTTGAGGCGCATCAGGCACGAGCGGCTTCGCTGGTTGGCCGTAGTCTGCTCTGCGCGTTTGATCTGCACCGGCTGTTGCCGGTTCCCGCCGCCATTCTGCAACGGGGGCCGGCCGATCCGGCGGCGCTGGCCTGGCTGGCGGCGAACTGGGGCGTCACGGATCGGTTGCGCCAGGTGACCGAGCGGCCAAAGCCGCCCACCGGCCGGCGACTGCCGCAAAACCATGCGTTGATCGGCTACGGCTTCTTCACTCACGGCGAAACGCCGCATGCCGCCATGGCGCAGCTTGGCACACGCTGGCCGGCGCTACGCTTCGCGCTGATGCCCCGCCCGCCCGACTGACCGGCACGAGCATGGACGGCGGTATCGCCAATCCCGACGAGTTGCTGGATGGACTGGAGGCAGCGAAGGCATGGTCACCGTCGCTCACGCTGGCCGGATTCAGCGGGACGCTGGACCACTTGCTGACCCTCGCACGCAGCCAGAACATCGATCTGGCCGAAATTTCGCTCACGGCCTTGGTTGATCAATTGTCGGCCGCACTCCAGAGGGCACCGGCTACCACACCGCTGGGCCAGAAGGCCGATTGGGTGGTCATGGCCGCCTGGCTGGTGCAACTGCGCGCCGGGTTGCTGCTTCCGGCGGATTTCAGCCCCACAGCAGGCCGCCACGGCGCAGGCGGATCAGCTTCGTAGGCGGCTGATGGACCTGCAAGCCATGCAGGCGCTGGCCCTCTGGCTGGAGCGCCGGCCACAACTTGGTCACGAGGTGTTCGCGCGCGGCCGGCCCGAAGCCCTTGGTGTTTCAGTTGAAACCATGCCGGTCATCGACGTGGTGGAATTCCTGTGGGCCAGCCTGGCGCTGTTTGACGATGCCCCTTCAGGGCTCACGACGGTGCTCTATCGCCCATACCACCTGGACCTGTTCGCCGTCGCGGACGCCAGGGAGAGAATCCTGCGCCGGCTGGCGGAGCCACCTGGCAAGGTATCGCTCGAACACCTGCTGCCGGAGGTCCTGGGTTCCGCCGAACCGCATAAGTCTCGAGCTTCGCTGCGATCGCGTTCGGCTTGGTCCAGCACGCTGGTCGCCAGTCTTGAGCTTGCGAAACAGGGCCATGTCGCGCTGGACCAGTGTGATACTTTTCAATCGATCCTGGTTTCGGGAGTTCAGGCTTAGGACGCCAGATCCTTGGAAAGCACAGATTGATTACGATGCGAGGCGGCACACATCAGTCCGGAGGAGGATTCCTGGTGCGATTGATTTTATTGCTGGTGGCCGTGGCCTCCTTAAGCGGGTGCGGCGTCGTGGCGCTGCCTTTCCGCGTGACGGGTGACGTGGTGCAGGCCGTGCCGGTGGTGGGCAAGCCGATTGGCAAGCCAATTCATGCTGTAGGTGACGCCATCGATTGATGCGGTCGTGCATCCCGACCGTCACGGGCGGTGGTATTTTGCCGCCCGCGCTGGTCAATTCGCCTCGTCAATCAGGCGGCCCACGCGGCGCAGTGCAAGCTGGTATCCCTGCGTCCCGCACCCGGCGATTACTCCATCCGCACGCGTCGAGACGAATGAGTGGTGCCGGAATTCCTCACGCTGATGCACATTGGAAATGTGAATTTCGATTACCGGCCCATCAAATGTGTTGAGCGCGTCCAAGATGGCGACCGAGGTGTGCGTGAAGGCCGCTGGATTGATCACTATGCCCCCGGCATCCGCCCGCGCTTCATGGATCCAGTCGATAATCTCGTACTCGCGGTTGCTTTGGCAGAAACCGCAGGTCCAACTTGAGTTCCATCGCCAGTGCCCGGCAGTCGCGTTCGACATCCGCCAATGTTTCGTGGCCATAGATATGCGGCTGGCGCTTACCCAGCAGATTGAGGTTCGGACCGTTCAGCACGTAGACAAGCCGGCTCATCGAGCGCTCCATTTGGGTTCGATTCTCTCGCGATGCGAGAGCATGATAAGATCAGGTTGAACCTATCACGCGCGGACTGTGGTGTCCCGAGCGCGATCGCGGCAGGGCAGCGGAGGATCCAGCCTGTTAAACCCCACCTCGCCCCTCGCTCGCCTGCTGGCGGCACCGGTTCGCCCTGGTGAAGTGTTGTGGGTCGGCGTTCGTCCCGCCCGCGGACAACCCCTTCACTCGGTAGCGTCCGCCGACCTCGACGTTGTGGCCGGCCTCATCGGAGACCACGGCCAAAGCCGAAACCGGCAAGTCACGCTGATGCAGGACGAACACCTCGCTGCCATAGCCGGCTATCTCGGTTACCTTCCGATTGATCCCTCCTGCTTCGCCGGAATATTCTTGTCCGGGGGATCAATCTGAACGCGCTGAAGGACCGGGCCTTTCGCCTCGGTTCGGCGCTGCTGCGGACAACTGGTGTTTGCCACCCGTGCTCGCGCATGGAGGAACTGCTCGGGCAAGGCGGCTACAACGCAGTCCGCGGTCACGGCGGCATCACCGCGTGCATCCTTGGTTCGGGTACCGTCCGCGTCGGCGACGCAATCAGCCGCGCGGACGAGGATGACGCGACCGACAGCGCGACCCCACCCGCTCTATCCTGATTATCCCGCCCTGCCTTATCTACCTGCATGGACCTCCCTTATCCGTTGGACGCGATCCTTGCGCCGGCGATCGCTGCCCTGCTCGGCGCGGCGATTGGGGCGGAGCGGGAGTGGCGCCGGCATCCCGGAGGGCTGCGTTCCGCCGCGCTTGTGGCAGCCGCGGCTTCGGTATTCGCCCAAATCGCGATTTCCTACGGAGGCTCCAATCCTGCCGCCGGCTTTGGCGCCATCGCCACCGGGGTAGGTTTTCTCGGCGGCGGGGTCATCCTACGGCACGGGGGCCAGGTCCGGGGGTTATCCACCGCCGCGACGTTCTGGGCGGTGGCCGCGATCGGGACCGCGGCTGGGGTCCACGAATACCTGCAGGCGGTCGCCCTTACGTTGGTGGTCTTTTTTGCTCATGTCGTGCTGCGCCCGTTGTCTGCACTCATCGAGCGGCGGGCTCCCCCCGAGGATCCGGGTCCGCGCTGAATCATCGCACAGCGCCATGGGCTGACTGATCCCAGGCCGGCCGTTAGAGCAGCCCTTTCACCCGCAACAATCCGAATGCCGACAGGGTCATCGCCTCACGCACGATACCTTCCCGAACCATCGTCTCAAAATCCTCCAGGGAGAAATTCCGGCAGATCATATCCTGCTCAGTCGCTTCCCGTTCGGCCTGTTCCTGCGCGAGTTGGGTCGCGAGGAATATGTGACCTCGCTGGTTGCAGTATCCCGGGCCCTGGAAAATTTCGCCGGCGTGCACCATTCGGCCGGCTACGAGCCCGGTCTCCTCCCGCAGTTCTCCGGCCGCCAGTACCGCCGGGTCGGTGCCCGGGGCCTGCTCCCACATACCCATGGGAAATTCCCACATCCGTTCTCTGATCGGGTACCGGTATTGCTCCACCAAGGTGAGCCGACCGTCGTGCCACGGGACGATGACCGCAAAATCAGAGCGCTCGACGACACCGTACAGCCCATCAGAACCGTCCGGGCGACGGATGCGGTCCTCACGCACACGGGTCCAGCGATTTTCATACGCGATACGGCTGGAAAGGGTCACATACGGGTTCATCGGTCGCGTGCGGTCCTGGATACAAAAGGGGTCGAGTATCATGCACTGAAGTCGGACGATACCACGCCCAAACGCCGAACGCCGGCGCTGCCAGGATCGCGTGTAGCCTTGCTTTCGCCAGCCCTGGAACGCCGGAGTTCAGCAGCATTGCTGCTCTAGTTCTGCTTGTCGCGGGACCCAGCCATTCGATTTCCGCAGGTTTAGTCCGACAGGTATGCTGACCGGACATGGCGGCTGCCGGTTCTGAACAGTGGTGCGTTCGCATCTGCGAGATAACCATTGGACATCAGTTACGGCGGCACTGCCGTCAGAGTTCCAGCGCCAGTCGCTGGAAAGGGGCCTCTGGCCCCTGCGTCTCCCAGACGTGAAGCCTCCCTGTATACTTGCCCCCGGTGAATAGCCGGGGGCACTTTCTTTTCCGCCACACGTTTCCGCCCAAACTCCAGCACCGCATCCACCAGTATCGCGATATCCGCAGCTTGTCCGGTGGTTGACGATCGCCGCGCGGATCGCCAGCGACGCCGTCGACGGTGGTGGTGGACGGCGCCGCGATCCCCGCTTCCTGCAGATCCGCGACAATATCGGCGTTCAGCCGATCCAGGTCGCCGCCGGCTGCCACATAGCGGAAACAGACGATGTTCAGCGCCACCGGCGCGAGACGCTCCAGCGCCGGCTCCCGGTCGACCCGACCCGCCAGGGTCGCCGCCAGATCGCAGGTCTGCTGCGCGATCGCGCCGATCCGGTCGGCGCCGTACACCGACAGCGTCATCCACACCTTCAGCGCGCGGAAGCCACGCGACAGGTCGGGGCCCAGGTCGCAGGGCCAGACCCCGCCGCCGGCCAGTCCGCGCTGCCTCGCGCCGCAGATAGGCGGCCTCGGCGCCAAAGGTGTCCAGTTGGCGCGATCGCGTCGCGCACGACGATGCAGCCGGCGTCGTAGGGAACCTGCGCCCATTTGTGGAAGTCGAACGCCACCGAATCCGCCCGCTCGATTCCCGCCAGCAGCGGCCGCAGCTTCGGCGCCAGCATGGCGATCGCGCCGAACGCGCCATCGACGTGGAACCAAAGCCCTTGCTCCGCCGGCGAAGTCCGCCAGCGCAGTCCAGGTCATCGACCGCGCCGATATCGACGGTTCCCGCGGTCCCGACCACAAGAAACGGCCGCGCGCCGTCCGCCCGGTCGTCCGCGACCGCGCTCGCCAGCAGATCCAGCCGCATCCGCCCCTGCGTCGTCGCACGGGATCATCCGCAGCGCATCCCGCCCAGCCCCGCCATCTCCATCGCGCGAGGCAGGCAGCCATGCGCCGCGGCGGACGTGTAGGCGACCAGCCGCGTCCCGTCCGACGCCGTCGCTGCGAACCGACGGCCCCAGCTCGGCCGATCGCGCGACCAGCACGCCGATCAGGTTGGCGATCGAGGTGCCGGTAACCAGCACGCCCGAGGCCTTCTGCGGGGAACCCCAGCATCTCGGCGGCCCAGGCGATAACCTGTCGCTCCACTTCGATCGGCGCATGATCGCGTCCGCCGAGGTTTGCGTTCAGCCCGCCGGCCAGCATCTCCGCCAGCATGCCCACCGGGTTGCCGCCGCCATGCACCCAGCCCATGAAGCGCGGATGCAGGTTGCCGGTCGCATAGGGCTGCACCAGGCGCTGGAAATCCTGATAGACCGCTTCCGCCGGCGATGGGTCCCGCGGCAGATTTCGCCGCAGTTCCTGGCGCAGCTCCGCCGGCATCGGGCGCCAGACCGGGTCCGTCGCGCAAGCTTCGCCAGGTGATCAAACATGTCATCGATCATGCGGTGCCCAAGCGCGCGCAGATCGGTCCAGTCGGTGGGGTCGAGGCACTCCATCGCGCGGATATCGGGATCGCTTTCCTGGTCCGTCATCACATCCCCGTCGTCATACCTAGCGCCGCCAGGACTGCCGGGTCCAGAACCGGCCTCGGACCTGGCGGCCGGGAGACCGCCAATCCCATGACATCGTCGTAACCCCAGAGCGCCCATCCGATCCCGCGTGCTTCGAAAGCCGTTCGCACGGTCCGCAGCCACGCGAGGCGCGCGCCGGAATTGAGGGAAGCGGTCGCTCCGAATTCTCCCGCCAGCAGACGTGCGTGATGCAGCCGCCCCCAGTCCGCGGCCCGCTCAATCACGGCCGCCACCCGCGGCACGTCCCAGCCAAGCGCACAGTAGTACAGCATCAGATCCCGAGTGGAGGGGTCAGGGGAACCGCCAGCGATCGCCTCGCAAGCTGGCCTGTCGCCGGCGGGAAACGGCAGGCGCGCCAATGTGCCCCGGTCCAGCCCGGCCCGATAGGCGGCCAGCGAGGTCAGCTCCGACGGATCGTAGAAATGGAAGCTGTAGACGACGTTCGGATCATTCTCAGGCTCCAGGGCCAACAGGCCTTTGACGCTGCCCCAGTCCGCACCGGTCAATATTACCGTGACCTTCGGCAGCGAGTGTCGGATATCTGTCAGCACCGCGTGTTGCAGGGCAGCCCAGCCGGAGGGATCACCCGGAAAGACCGGCTCATTGACCACCTCCAGCACCGTGCGCGCCGGATCGAGGGAACGCAGTGCGGGCGCTAACATGCGCCAGAACGTTCGAAGCCGCTCGCGGTCCGTTTCCAGGCGCCAGCTGTTCGGATGCGGAGAAACCACCACGGTCAGCCCCTGATGCTGAATACGTTTTACCGCCGTGATCAGCACATTTGTATCAGTGCCATCCGGATCGACCGCCAGCCGAACGAAGTCGAACCCCGCGGAGCGCAGATCAGCCAAGGCCTGATCGCCGAGATAGGCAGCCAGCACCGGTGGGTTCCTGCTGGCCGGAAAGCGGAACCACGCGGTGATGTTGATCCCTCGGTGCAACGCGGCCGGAGGGGCCGCTGCGCCCCACGAAGCGGGTAACAGGGAACAGGACAGCGCAAATACCAGCCACCATCCGGCGGCGCGGAACGCTAGAGCCTTCGCGATGCGGACCGCTTCACCTGGACCGCCCGATGCCGGCGACCTGGTTCCCGTCCCTGCCCGCGAAGAACGGCGCAGCCCCACGCGCAATCCAAGCGTCACAGCCTCGTCAGCGAAGAAATGAGCCGCATAAGCACTCCGTTAACTTTTGCCTGCTACGGGCATGCTCATTAGGCTGGAAAGTACTTACATTTGGTTAACGCGACGGATCTTCGCCTCCGCTACTGGCCACTTCTGTTGGCGGCCCTGGTCCTGACCGCCGGCGCGTGGCTGCGAGGCAGTGAATACGATGAGCAATACACTTTGTTCCTCACATCAGGCACGCCGCGCCCCGACTGGCCAGACGACAGTATTTGCCGCCGGCACTGTCGCGGTGCTCCAGGGCGGCCACGCCACGCTCGCCGGAATTGTCCAGGACCTGCGCGTCACCGATGTCCATCCGCCCATGTATTTCTGGGCATATCGCATTCTGGCGCCAATCCTTGGCCCACGCTGTTCGCCGCCCGCATGATGTCGGTGCTCTGCGGGATGGGTCCATTGCCCTTGTCGGGGTCGATCGCCAGGCGGCTGCGCGATCCGTCCGCCCGTCGCCATGCTGCTTACTCTGGGCTGCTACGGCTTTGCCTATACCAGCGCCATTGCCCGAGGCTTCGCGCCCGCCGCAGTTGCTTACCCTGCTGCGGCATAGCCATGCTGCTCCACCGCCGTCCGGTGCTGGCCGGAGTCTGCCTGGGCGCCGCCTGCTGCTGCAACTATCTCGCGGTGTTCGTCGCCGCCGCCGTCGTCGCCGACCGGCGCCTGGCTCGCGATCGCGGCTTTCATGCCATTCCTGGCTCTCGACGCCTGGTTCTTCGCCGCCCAGCACGCGGCGCGCCCCGGCCAGTTTCCGCCGTTCGAAATTTGGCCGAGCGTGGTGCGCCTCGTGGAGTATCAAGCCGCCGCCGTGTTTGGCGGGCTCCCGCTGTATGTCGATGGCATCTGGCGGATCGCCGCCCAAGCCGTCATCGGGCTTAGCTGTGCCGCGATCGCTGCTCGGATCGCGCGCTGCCGGCCGTGGCAGCATGTCCGCGCGATCGGGTGCTGCTCGCCGCGGCCTTGCACCCCGCCGGCCTGCTGCTACTTGGTGCGCTTTCGACAACACGCCCATCGAATTACGCTACCTGTCGTTCGGGTTGCCGTTCGTGCGTTGCTGATCGCCGCGGCTTTCCCGAGGCCCGGCATCCCTTCCTGCGGCTTCTGTTCGCCGTCCAGTTCGCCAGCATCGCCGGATTGCTGCTGTCGCCGCGCACGATGCAGCCCGCCCGCGCCGCCGCGTTCGAAGCCGCGCAGGCTCGGCGGCGACACGATCGTGCTTGTTCCAAACGGCAATGACGGCGTTGGGATCGTCGGCGCATTTGGCATCGAGGCGCCGCCCTTGCTCCCGATCCTGGTGATCCGGTCCACCGATCCGATCAATGAGCGCATCGCTCCCTATTCCCGTGTCGCCCTTGCGGTGCTCGCGCAGGACCACGAAAGTATCGCCGCGATCGCCGCGGCGCATGCGATCCTTGACCAGCCTCGAACTGGCGCCTCGTCTCGAACAGGTCCAAGCTCGAGGTCTATCAACGGGAGAATGATTGATGTTCTTCGACGGCTTTACCCTGGCCCACGTGCACGGTGCCCGGCGGGACGATCCGGCTGCGCCATGGCGGCTCCGGCCCGCCGCTGCTGCTGCTGCACGGCAATCCGCAGACGCACGCGATGTGGCATCTGGTCGCACCGACGCTGGCGCAACGCTTCACCGTCATCTGTCCGGACCTGCGCGGCTACGGGTTTTCGCTCAAGCCGCCGGCCACATCGGATCACGCGCCCTATGCCAAGATCGAGATGGCAAAGGACATGATCGCGGTGATGGATCATTTCGGATACAACGCAGTTCCTACTTGCCGGGCACGACCGGGGCGCCCGTCTGTCGCATCGCATCGCGCTGGACAATCCCGACCGCGTGCTGAAGCTCGCGATCCTGGACATCATTCCGACGATCGAGCACTTCGAGCGTGCCGACGCGGACTTTGCCATGGGCTATTATCACTGGTTCTGGCTTGCCCAGCCGCATCCGTTTCCGGAGTGGCTGATCAGCCGGGCGCCGGAGGATTGGTGGCGACAGCACACCGGCCGCGATCCGTCGCTGCCGGATCTGTTCCATCCGGATGCGCTGGCCGATTACCTCGCCGCGGTTCGCCAGCCGGAGATGGTGCGCGGGATGTGCGAGGATTACCGCGCCGCCGCCACGATCGACCTGAAGCACGATCGCGCGACGCGGGCGGCCGGAATCAAGATACAATGCCCGATGCTCGCGTTATGGGGCACCAAGGGCAAGATCGGCAAGTGGTACGATCGCGATGGCGATCTGGCGGCAGTATTGCTCGAATGAGGTCACCGGCGCGCCGGTGCAGTCCGGGCACTACATACCGGAGGAAGCACCGGCGGAGACATTGGCCTGGTTTGATCGCTTCTTCTGACCCCCTCCGTCGCCAATCCCCTCCATCAGGCGCAGGCGAGGCATTCCATTGTCAGCCGATATCCTGCGTCATCAGCTTCACGGTCGCCGGGTTGATTTTCAACTCCTTCGCGACGTCGTCCTGCTCCTTCAGCATTCGACCCCGAACCTCCGCCGCCTGGTCCGATGTCAGATCGGTAAACTTGATACCGTGGCTCTCAAGCGTGCCGCGGGCCCGCTGCTGGTTGGCCGCCTGGTTGGTTCGGTAGGCACCTACATTCTCCGCCCAAAGCTCGGTCATCAGCTTCTGCAGGTCGGGTGGCAGCTTGGCCCAGAAGGCACCGCTGACCATCGGGATATAAGCCGCAAAGGAATTGTGGTCCTCGAGACCAAAGCGCACGCCTGCCTCCCACAGTTGCGCGCTGACCAGACTGTCGTCGGTGGTGATCAACCCATCGAACGTGCCCTGCGACAAGGCCAGCGGCACATCTGGCCATGCGGTGATATTCGGGATGGCGTTGAAGAAACGAGTTCGCCAAGCCTGGCCGCCGCCGCCGGAGTTGCGGATCTTCAGGCCCTTCAGGTCGGCCAGGCTGTTTAGCGGCACCTTGGTGGTGAACCAGTTGCTGAAGCCATTATCGATCCAAGGCCCCAGGACGTGGGAGCGGATTTTCTGCTCCAGTTCCGCAGCGATCATCGCCCCCGACTTGCCGTCGGTGACGCGGTGGATGATCTCGATGGGCTGGTCATACAGGGCGGGAAGCTGGAACAGATCGCCGTCCTGGACGAAGTTTGTGATGGTCCACGCCCCCGGGGCGGCCATGTCGACCTGTCCTTGCAGCAGCGCCTTGCTTACATTCAGATCCGCGAACAATTGGCCGCTGGCGAACAATTCCGGCTTGATCCGGCCGTTGCTGGCGGCTTCCAGCTTCTTGAAGTAGTCGGCCATCGACAGGTTACGGCCATGGGTCGGCGCCGTATCCAATGAGCACCGCAGGCGAATTGGGTCGTCCGCACGGGCGCGGCCAATAGCGGGCGCCGCAAGCAGGCAGGTGGCGACAGCGCGGCGAGTGAGCAGGGGCATCATTGGCCTCTGGGACGTTTCGCCAATGTTGGCAGAACAACCGGTCGCTTGCCAGGGCAGATCTTTCCGGTATTATGTAGCAACCGCCACCACACCATAGCGGCACTTAGGCGTCTGCCATCCTACTATATGTGGCATGGAACACGCACCAGTTATCAGCGGCTTGCTTGAGAAGCGGGCGGACCTTGAGCGGTCGATCGCGGAGCTTGAGCGCCAGATCAGAATACGCCGCGCGGAGATCGGGCAACTGGACGCCACGATCTGCATGTTCGCTCCGAGCATCATTGACGCCAAGCGCCAGGCGACGCGGTTCAAGCGGTCGGCGCACTTCCTGACGGGGGAGTTGACGCGGCAGTGCAGGACAGCCTGCGGCAGGCTGGTGGGCGGGCTATCACGGCCACGGAGATCGCGGTAACGGCGCTGCACGGCAAAGGGCTGGACGCGGGGGATGCGGAGTTGCGGGCTGACTTCACCAAGCGGATTGCTTGGACGTTGAACCGGATGCTTGGGCGTGGGGCAGTGACTAAGGAGGGGTTTGGGATGGCAGCGCGGTGGGGACTACCGGCGACGGCGCAGCCTTCGTGAAGTATTCCGGGTCCCGTTAAAATCAATTGCGCTGAGCTAAAACCGAAGCATAATGACATGAGGTCCCTACGCTGGCGGAGCGGCATCTCGTGACGGATTTGCTCCTGGTATTGGGCGGCTTTGGCGTATCCGGTCAGCCGAGCTTTGGTGCGGGTTTTGGCAACGTTTAGGATCGAGGGGGTGTATTTCGGCGAGGTCGCGCTGTTGATGACGAAGCTGACGCGCCAACCACAGCCCCAACAAGTGTCAAGACTCCCTGGCCAAGAAACTTGAAAACCTCATCTGGCCATGTGACAGTGGAATTGCAGGCGGCAACAATGGCGACAATTATACCGAATAAAAGAAGGACTAATATCGACATAAAACAAAACAAAGGCGCTCCGCTTTCGGCATGCCACCTCACATGACCAAGTCGTCCAAGGTTTATGAAAACGGAGTTTGGGTGCGCTTCAGGGGGCCTGCTTTCTAACTGATCGCTTTCCTGGCGTGCCTTCGATTCGACATTTTGAGGCGGTTCAACGGGCTCGAACTCGACTGCATCAAAGTGATTCGGCATTTGAAGCAGCTTTCGGCCTTATATGCGGTAGGAAATCGGATTGAATTAGTTCATTCGGTATATCAACATTCTTTAACCCGAACTTGTCAGCCTTTCTAGTTACGTCCCAAGCCCACCCTGGCTGATGGGTTAAATCGGACAAAGTAAACGCTGGACGATCGATATATGTCTTGTAGACGAATTCAATGACCTTGTCGGCGTCTGGGTCACGTGGCGCCGGAACTGGGATGTCTTGTTCCGCCTCCCAGTCAAGCTCCGTGGCGAGGCGATTGATGGGCGATCGGCCACAGTCCCGGAATTCGTAGTAGAGGTTGCGGCATACGGGTCCATAATCCCAGGCCTCAAAGGGTTCATCGATGAGCGGAGTGCCTTCGGTGAGGGCCAAATAGTAACCGTGAGAAAGATAAACCAATTTTTGAAGTTTTAGGTGCCCGACCGCCTTGCGATCATTGAAAGCCCTCTGAAGGAAGGCGTTTGCAACTCCCTTCGAAGGATACGGCCCCGGCACCCGACAAACTCCATAAAAAAGCGCTCATACTGAGGCTAACTTACAAGGCAATATAACGCAAACCCGGAACAAAACAAGAATCATTTTTTAGACTGCGTTGCAATATCCCGCCACACCACTCGTATCATCCCATTGGTCCGCCGATACCGCAGCGCCACATTCCCACTAGCTTCGCTCTCTGCCGGCGAAGCAGCTTGGGGGCATCTGGCTAAGCGGCTTTCTGCGGCCCGCTGCCAATATCCACACCAATCCACCGACGTCGGCGCCGCCATCGCCAGCGCAGCCACCACCTCTAACCTGCGTGCCATTGGCCACCCGACGATGATCCTCCCGCCACGCGCTCTCCTGGGCATACCGGACCAAGTACGGCGCCCGCGATGTGGTGGTGATGCCCGATTTCGGCCCGGCGCATCCGGGAGAAGAACTCCTCCGCGCCATTCGTGTAGACGCCTGACCGGTCGCTGTAGAGCTTGCTATGGTCAATCCGGGACACGTCGAACCGGCCTGTAGGTCATTCCAAGAGGTAGCTTCGTCCGCCATCAGCTTGCGATCTCCGGCGCCACGCGGTTGATGATGAAGCCCAAGCGCCGCGCTCTCGGACTTGAATACGGCAGGAAGCGTCCGGCCACCGCGCTCGCGCATGACCACCACGCACCTTGCGCTTGCCGTTCTGGTTCTTCGCAAGGCGCCGGTCGCGGCGGTTTTCTTTGTGGTTGGCTGGCTTGATGTAGCCGCCGAAGTAGCCGCCATCGACCTCTACCGTCTCGCCAGCACCGCCGAGGTGCATCCCCTTCAACTCGGATGCCATGGCCTCCCGCATCTTGTGCGCCAGGACGAATGCCGTCTTGTACTGGCAATCCAGATCGCGGGACAGCGCCAGCGCGGACTTGCCTTTGACCTCGTTCACGAAGATGGCGATGGCCGCAAGGTAGGTCCGCAGCGGCATCTTGTGGTGGGCAAACAGGGTGCCGCTGGTGATGGAGAAATCCTTGCGGCACGCCTTGCAGCGGAACCGGAGCGCACCAGACGGACGGCGGCACTCATAGACGGTCGGGCAAGCGCAGTGCGGGCAGATCGCCTTGCCATCTTCCCAACGGACGGAGCGGAACACCGTCTCGGCTTCCAGATCCGCTCATGCGCAAAACCGCCGCTAGCGAGAGCGTCCGGGCCTTGGCTGAAGGAGGAAGTGGGATGGCATCTGTCATATCCGCTGGCTACTCGCTGAATATGACGGATATTACCGCTTGATACAACGGCGTTCCGCCGTATACGATGGGATGCAAGTGGTTATGACGGGAACGTGTAGATGGCGATTACGGACAAAGAGAAGGAATGGGCACAACGGGTCAGCCGGTTCATCAAGGCCGAGCTGAAGCGGGCCGGGGTCAGCTACAAGGAACTGGCGCGACGGCTGAACGAACATGGGTTGCAGGAGACGGAGGATTTCAGAACGTCCAAGCTCGGACGTGGGACGTTTGCCGTGACTTTCTTTCTGGCCACGCTTGCCGTGCTGGAAATGGAAGGGGTGCGGCTAGAGGACATTTAATGACCATCTGCTAAATCTCTGCGGCGCTCCAGAAGCTTAATTTGTAGTTGCGTGCGCCACGCCGCCGAGATTTTAATCTGATCAGACACCCTTTCCACATAAGGCCGCAAAATATCAGTTCCATTTATTGGAGAATCACCGATGTCTCTGACTACAGTCAAAAGATCACTTATAGCGTTGGTAAATTCCTCATGATTGTGTTCTAAGAGAAAAGTATATATTTCTGTATATTTTGCTTTTTTCTCTTATCGTCTCTATTCTCCCAAATATATCTTGAACATTAGCAATGTATAGTTTTAGTCTATCTCTGTATTCCAAGTGAGTAGGAGGCGTTCCATGGCCCTGATATATCGAATAGTATTTCCCGTATTGCCTAAACAATTCATCGGACTTCTTACCGGCTATAGCATAAAATTCGCCATCCAAGATTTTGAGGACTTCATCTATAGCGTTAGCTTTGGGTTTTAGATCGCTCGGCGCGGTTGGAGGCCAAATATTTTCATGTGCGGGTGCTGCATTTTGACTTTCGTCATTGTGGTGGCTAGTGAAGTTAAGTGGCCAATAGTATGTAGTGAGAACGATAGCGGCGCAGCAACAGGCAATTATACTACCAGCTACGATGACTTTTCCTTTCCTTAAGGGCTTATTCAAACCTCCGACTTCTACGTGCCCTTGTTCGATGTGTATGTCCAAAAATAAAACAAGCACGCCAAAGGCGACAATGAGCCAGCCAATCCAGTTTTGCGCCGGTAATGCCATGGCTAAGCCAGTCCCACAGAGACTAAGGCCGCCAGACAGAGAGCCTGAATGAACAGTCGCTCGCATCGCCATAGCCACCACCCTAAGCGGACTCCTACCGCCTCGTCACGAGTGGCATTGGCAATGAGGGGAAGCCCGCGATGCACGGGCGCGACTCCTTAATCACACCCTCTCATACTGCATCTCTGGTATGGATCTTTGCCGCAACGCCGTGGTGGCGGTTGATACATAATACCGGATCTTTCACCAATCCGGCTGCGGATGCTTCGCAACGCCCGCCGCCGTCGGCTTTCAGGGTGAAAGCATCAAGTCCAGAGGCACTGCTTCACGGTGGGTCCATCACAAGATCGAGTGGTGGTCCGCGCGGATACGACCCCGATACATCATTTTGATTGGCATACGATTTACTACATAGGTATGTCACTCGCTATGGAACGATCCGTTGCCTTGACCCTGAGACCCAGCCGAATCCTCGCGCCCGCGCGATTTGCCTTGGCGGTGGCCCTGGTCATGATGGCCGGGTGCACGCCGCCCCCGCCGACCGAGGTCTTCGACCTGAATCTAGCACCCCAGGTCAGCAAGGACGCGATGCTGCGGGTGGAGATTCTGCCGCTGGGTGTGCCAGCGCCGTTCAACGTCGGTTCTGTTGGCCCCGTTCTGTCCTATGGCTGCGGATCGACACCTGTTCAGGCCTCGACGGATGCGATCCAGCAGCTGCGGGTCAAGGCGCTGGCCGCCCAGGCGACCGCGGTGATGGATGTGCTGCTTGCGCCAAGCGTGTCCGGCCCGTGCAATGCCGGTTATGGCGTGACAGCGAGCGGGATAGCGCTGGCCGAGCGAGGCATACCGCCGGCCTGGTAGCTTCGTCTGACCCGGAGGCAGGTCTGTCCGCCCAACCGGGGCGCCGCACTTGCCGGCTCGCTGCCATCGCCGCAAACTGCCGCGGTGCAAACCCACGGGAGGGAACCATGATCTACGAACTGCGAATTTACGAATGCGTCCCCGGCCGCCTGCCGGACCTGAACAAGCGCTTCAGCACCATCACGCTGAAAATCTGGGAGCGGCACGGCATCAAGCAGGCCGGCTTCTGGACCACGCTGATCGGCGAGTCCAACATGACCCTGTACTATATGCTTGCGTGGGAATCGCTGGCTGACCGCGAGACCAAGTGGAACGCCTTCCAGGCCGACCCGGAGTGGCACGCCGCACGCGCCAAGACCGAGGAAAACGGCCCCATCGTTGCCAAGGTCACGAACTACATCCTTGGCCCGACCCCTGTAATTCCGCTGATCATGTTCGCGCGCCCGGCTTGTCCCATAACGGCCAACCCGGACCTGCCCGAACCATGGCAGCCAGCGGCAACACGCGTTCCCTGGGGGCAACTGCACGACAAGCCCTCGCTCGCCGTCGCGCCCGAACCGTCCGGGATTAGCCGTCTGCCTCATGCCGTGCGTTGCCCCGTCCGCAATCACCGTACGCATTGGCCGCCCACATCAGATATCGCGGTCTGCGTCCGAACCATCTGGATAAGCCGTCTGCCTCGCCCCCATATTGCCCGTCTGGACGGGCCGCGGCGAAATATGTTGCACTGCACGCTTGAACCTGGAGCAACGTGCATGCCCGCGATCGACGGTAACCGCCTTCTGCGCGACCTCTACGCCGTCCGCGAAATCGGCAAGTACAAAACCGGCGTGCACCGCCCCACATTTTCGCCGCAGGACGTCGAAGCCCGCCACTGGCTCGCCGAACGACTGACCGAGGCCAAGCTTGAGACCTCGATCGACGGCATCGGCAACGTCTACGGCCGTGATCCCACGCCCGGACGCAAGCTGCTGACCGGCAGCCATCTGGAAACCCAGAACCACGCCGGTTGGCTCGACGGCGTCATGGGCGTCATCTACGGCCTGGAAGTCGCCCGCACGCTCGGACGCGGCATCGATGTCGCCAGCCTGGGCGGACGAGGAAGGCCATTTCGGTGCCTTCATCGGCAGCCGCTCGTTCTGCGGCCTGCTGACCGAAGCAGGAGATCGATGCCTGCAGCAACCGCGAAACCGGCGTGTCGCTGCGCGACGCCCTGCGGCAAGCCGGCTTTTCCGGCCGCCCCCGGCAGAAAATCGACGCCGCCCGCTATCGCGGCTACCTCGAAGCCCATATCGAGCAGGGCGCGGATCTCGAGGACCATCATCTGCGCATCGGCATCGTCACCGCCATCGTCGGCAGCCGCCGCTTCCGCATCCACTTCGAGGGCCAGCAGAACCACGCCGGCACCACCCGCATGGCCGTCCGCAAGGACGCCGGCGTCGCCTTGGTGAAATTCGTCGCCGGCATCGAGGCGCGCTTTCCCGCCATCGCCGGCCCACGCACCGTCTGGACCACCGGCGATATCAAGCTGGACCCGGGCGCGGCCAGCATCGTGCCGGGCGGCGCCGAACTGGTATTCCAGTTCCGCGACACCGACCCCGCCATCCTGGACGCGCTGGACGCGGTGATGGACGACCTGCTGGAGGAAGCCGCGAAAGGGCCCTGCAAGGTCACGGTCACCTATCGCAGCAGCACCGCACCGAGCGCGATGGACCCTGGCTTCCAGGCGGCGCTGCCAGGGCGCCGCCCAGCGTCATGCCCCGGGCCTGCACCAGCCGATGCCCTCCGGCGCGGGCCACGACGCCCAGATCCTGTCGCAGATGCTGCCCTCGGCGATGCTGTTCGTGCCGAGCATCGGCGGCATCAGCCACCACTACACCGAAAACACCCGCGACGAGGACATCGTGCTGGGGTGCCAGGTATTCACTGACGCCGCCGCCGCGATCCTGGCCAAGGGCTAGGCCCGAAGGCGGACTTTCTCCCTCGGCGAAGTCCGACACCCTTAGCCGGTGGCAAGCCGGGAAATTCAGAAACCCTCCCGGGCGATGTCCATGGCGAAGTAGCTCAGGATCAGGTCCGCGCCGGCGCGCTTAATGGCGCCCAGGCTCTCGCGCACGACGCGATGCTCGTCGATCGCACCGGCAAGGGCCGCGAATTTGATCATCGCGTATTCACCGCTGACCTGGTAGGCGGCCAGAGGCAGAAGGCTGCGTTGGCGGATTTGCGTCAGCACGTCCAGGTAAGGCATTGCCGGTTTCACCATCAGGATGTCGGCTCCCTCGGCCTCATCCACATCCGACTCGCGCAATGCCTCCCGTCCGTTCATCGGATTTATCTGGTAGGCCTTGCGGTCGCCATCCAGGTCGCATCCGGCGGCCGTGCGGAAGGGTCCATAGAAAGCGGAGGCGAACTTCGACGAGTAGGCCATGATCGGGATGTTGCCGAAGCCGTTGCCGTCGAGAGCCGTCGCGGATTGCCTGCACCTGACCGTCCATCATGGACGACGGCGCGATCATGTCCGCTCCGGCCTCCGCCGCGACGATCGACTGCCTGCCGAGGTTCTCGATCGTATGGTCGTTGTGCACGTCATGGCCATGGATGACGCCGCAATGCCCGTGCGAGGTGTATTCGCAGAAGCAGGTGTCGGAGATCACCATCAGCTCCGGCGCGGCGTCCTTGGCGCGCTTGATCATCCGCGCCAGCAGCCCGTCCCGGTTCCAGGCATCGCTGCCGGTGTCGTCCTTGTGGTGGCTGACGCCGAACGTCATGACCGCCTTGATGCCGCGGCGGCGATTTCCTTGATCGCGGCGTCCAGTTTGCGCTCAGGAATGCGGAAGACGCCCGGCATCGATTTCACCGGCGCAAAATCGTCGAGTTCTTCCTCGACGAAGATCGGATAGATCAGGTCGTTCACCGAGACAGTGTGTTCCTGCAGCAGATCGCGCATCACCTGGCTGGACCGCAGGCGGCGCAGGCGCATTATGGGGAAGCGATTGACCATCCCGATGTGTCCCTAATACCCGATCGCGGAGAAGCGCGAGACGCAAGGCGCCCGCAATCCGCCGCGGCATCATGCGGTCAAACAACGTCTTAGACCATAGTGAAGCTGGGAAGCCAGTCCCGCGGCACCGTCTGGTTTCGGAAAGCCCTCCCGGAAGCCGTGACTTCTGCTGATCTTGCCGCGACTCCGCGCACGAATGCGATCCTCACGCTGCCGTGACGATATCGGTAGCGTCCTGGCGTGGCGAGGACGGCCCACATGTGCCAAATCAGCCGATACATGCCATTGATTACGCTGTCTCGAGCACGCTTTGCCTTGCTGTCCGACAATTTGCCGGACGCGATTGAGCGGGGATTGTGGATACTTGGCATTGTAGCTGTAACCGTCCTGACGTGGCGTCTGACTGACGGGATGTTGGCTTCGGCGGCTTCTGGCCTGACTGTCCTGGTTCTGGCTGCCTGCTGCTCCGTCGGGCAAGTCGCGCGTTTGCGGAATGCTCTTGCCGACAAGGAACAGGAGCGGGCGGCGATGGAGGTGGCGCTGCGCCGGTCCCAGAAGATGGAGGCACTCGGGCGGCTCACGTTGGGTGTGGCGCACGATTTCAACAACCATCTGACGGTGATCAGCAGCAATGTGGAGATGATTTCGCGTCGCCTGGAGCCAGGGCAGGAAAAGTTGCTGCGCCATACCGATTTGGCGATGCAAGGTGTGCGACGGGCCGCCATCCTGACCGGGCGTTTGCTGTCGTTCTCCCGCCAGCCTGCGATCGAACCCGAGACCGTTGATGTCGATCGGCTGGTGGACGGACTTGCCGATCTGGTCCGACGCACATTGGGCGAGCGGATCAGGCTGGAGGTTGAGCTGTCGGCATCGGCTTGGTTTGCCTGGGCGGACATCAACCAGATGGAGAATGCGCTGCTGTCACTCGTGGTGAACGCCCGCGACCAGGTGCCGGATGGCGGGGTCCTGAGCATCGTGGTGTCGAATGTTCAACTGGACGCGGTATTTGCCGCCGCCAATCCGGCTGTGCCGCCGGGCGATTACATCCAGATCGCGGTCAGCGGCTCGACCGACCCGGCGGAGGCTCAGCGGTGGGAGCCGGCTGAAGACCTGACCAGCGCCGACCTGTTCATGGCGCGAGCCTTCGTGCGGGAAGTGGGCGGCTGCCTGTTACGTTCCGATCCAATGCTGTGCGGCCTGTCGCTGCGGATGTTCCTGCCCCGTTATGTGCCGCCTCCGGTGGCAAGTGCGGCGATGGCGCATTCGGCTGGAGGCCAGACGACAATTCTGGTGGTTGAGGACGACCCCGCGGTCCGGTCCGTAAGCGTCGAGACGTTGCGTGGGCAGGGCTTCCATGTGCTGGAAGCGCCTGACGCCATGGAGGCATTCCGCCTGATCGCGGATCACGGCGGGATTGATCTACTGTTTACCGATCTCGGTTTGCCGGGTGGTGTGAGCGGACGCGCACTCGCGGATGCGGCGCGAAACGTGGACCCCCGCATGCGGGTGCTGTTCACCACGGGATATGAACGAGCCGATCTACCCGATCGGGTGGCGGCGATGCTGCTGCGCAAGCCGTTCAACCCGGCGCAGTTGGTCGCCAAAGTCCGCGATGTGCTGGCCGCTCAACAGCAGGCCGAGCGATCGGAGACCGTGCAGGGGTAGAGTTCGCCTCTCCTGAAGGTGGCTTCGCTCTTGTCAATCCAGCAGCGCTGCGACTTCCTCAGCTGGACGGCACAGCCGGACGCCACGTTTAGTGACGACGACCGGCCGCTCCAACAGGATTGGATGTGCCAGGATTGCCTCGATCAGATCGTCGTCGGACTTCAACGGGTCATCGAGACCAAGCTCCTGGAACGGGGTGCCCTTGCGGCGGAGGATTTGCCGCGGGGTTTTCCCCATACGGTCCAGCAGCGACAGCAGTTCCGCTCGGGAAGGTGGGGTCTTGAGATATTCGATTACCATGGGCTGCATACCGGCGTCCTGCAGCATCCCGAGCACCTTGCGGGACGTGCCGCAGTTCGGGTTATGGTAGATGATCGTTTCAGATGGCATGGCGTTTCTCCCGTGGTGATCCGGGTTTATCGGCAACAAGCGGGCTCGGATCAATCGTCGGCCGGACTAGACGCCACTCGGCATGGTTCGCCAACCCGCGTGTTGTGCGGCGTGCCTCCTTACGGACCGGAAGGGGCAACAAAGCCGCCTTGCGTTGATTTAGTGAGAAGTCCTGTTTCCTGATTGGTCCTGTCCCTATACGATCGCTCGACAATGCCTCGCGGTGACCTGTTTCCTGAGATCGGCCCCTATGAGACCGGCTATCTGCCGCTGTCCTCGCGGCCATGTCATGTATTGGGAGCAAGCGGGCAACCCGAACGGCCGGCCGGTGCTGTTCCTGCATGGCGGTCCAGGCGCGGGCGCGGGCGCGGTGCATCGCCGCTTTTTCGACCCGCACTACTGGCGCATCGTGATCTTCGATCAGCGCGGGGCCGGACGGTCGCGGCCGCTTGGCGGGCTGGAACACAACACCACGCCCGACCTCGTCGCCGACATCGAGATCCTGCGCCGGCATCTGGCGATCGAGCGGTTCCTGCTGTTCGGTGGCTCCTGGGGATCGACCCTGGCGCTGGCCTATGCGCAGGCGCACCCCCAGCGCGTCGCCGGCGCGGTCCTGCGCGGAGTGTTCCTCGGCCGCACGCAGGAGGTGGAGTGGTTCCTGCACGGCATGCAGGTCGGTGTTCCCCGAAGCTCATGCGGCCTTCGCGGGCTTCCTGCCAGAGCAGGAACGCGGCGATCTGCTGGGCGCCTATCTGCGGCGCCTGACCGATCCGGATCCATCGGTCCATCTGCCGGCGGCGCGGGCCTGGTCGGTCTATGAGGGCACCTGCAGCACGCTGCTGCCTAGCCCGGAAACGGTCAGCGGCTTTTCGCAGGACCGCACGGCGCTGGGGCTGGCGCGGATCGAGGCGTTCTACTTCGCCAATGGCCTGTTTCTGCCACCTGGCGGTCTGCTGGGGCATATGGACCAGATCAGCCATATCCCGGCGGAGATCGTGCAAGGCCGCTACGACATGATCTGCCCGGCGGTGACCGCATTCGATCTGGCGGCGAGCTGGCGCAACGCCAGGATGACGATTGTCCCCGACGCGGGTCACTCGGCGCTGGAACCCGGCATCCGCCGGGCACTGGTTGCCGCGGTCGAGCGGTTTCGCGGCGCGCGGTAGGCGGCAGGAAGTCCGGGCCAGGAGGCGGGTCGCGAACGAACTTGATCCACATCAACGCGTCGCTCCTAATCAGGCCTGTTTGCGAAGCACACGTGGGCTGCAGTGGAACCATTGACATGCGCTCCGCGCTGCCTGGCAGCTTGACCACCCTGTTGAGGTGGCAACTCGTCCAAGGAAAACGCCAACATGAGTGCTGCGCTGGATCGAGATGAAGCCATCGAGGCTCTTCGACTTGCCGCCCGACCCGGTCGCGCAGGCGCACGAGATGGCGCCGCTGCTGCGGGCTGAGGGACCGAAGATCGAGGCGCTGGGTCAGTTGACGCCGGCGGTGGTGGACGCGCTGCATGCCACGGTCTCTACCGCACGCTGCTGCCGCGGCAGTTGAACGGCTATGGCGCCGGGCTCGAGACGTTCGTGAAGGTGATGGAGGTCCTGGCCGCGGCGGATGCCTCCACGGCCTGGTGCGTCGGGCAGGCGGTTGGTTGCTCGATGGCAGCGGCCTATGTCGACACCGGAGGTTGCGCAGGAGATCTGGGGCGACGATCCGCGCGGCGTGCTGGCCTGGGGGTTTCAGCTCGAGGGCCGGGCCAAGGTGGTGCCGGGCGGCTACAGGGTCACCGGCAAGTGGGGCTTTGGCAGCGGCGGCCACCACGCCACCTGGATGGGCGCGCACTGCCATGTTGAACTGCCGGACGGATCGCTGCTTGAAGGATGCCAATGGCACCCTGATCGAGCGCACCATGCTGTTCGTCAGGAGCCAGCTGAACTGGACGAGCAACTGGGATGTGGTCGGGCTGCGCGGCACCGGCAGCGACAGTTACACGCTGGCCGACGTGTTCGTGCCGGACGCCTATACCGTGCGGCGCGACATCGATGCGGAGCGGCGCATCGACGAGCCGTTCTTCCGCTTCACCACCACGAATGCCTATTCCTGCGGCTTCGCGGCGTGTTTCGATCGGCATCGCTCGCAGCATGCTGGACGAACTGAACAGCCTGGCGCAGACGAAGAAGCCGTCGCATACCGCCCGCACGCTGCGCGACAACCCGGTGATGCACCACCTCGTCGCCGAGAACGAGGCCAAGCTGCGGTCTGCCCGGGCGTTTGTGCTGGAAACGATCCACGATGGCGGGACTGCATCCAACGCACCGGCGGGATGGATACGGAGAACCGCGTGTTGATGCGGCTGGCGACGACCACGGCGATCCGCCGGGCCAAGGAAGTTGCGGAATTCGCCTACCACGAGGCCGGCGCCACCGCGATCTTCGCCAGCAATCCGTTCGAGCAAAAAATGCGCGACATCCACGCCTCGGCACAGCAGGTGCAGGGGCGGACCGGCCATATCGAGGTCTGCGGACAGTATTTTCTGGGGCTGGACCCGTTGGCTCGCCACATATGACCGGTCAATGTCAACAACGCGGGAGGTAACCGCAGCGGCTGGTGCTTTATTTGGCGTTAGGCGAACCGCGGCATCACCTCGGTGTAGAACCGCTCGATCGACTTCATCAGCTTCGGATGCGGGATCAGGCTGTTGTAGGTGTAGCAGAACACCCAGTCGACGTTCTGCCGGCTTCATGTTCGCCTCCACGCCGCGGATGACGGTGTCGATCGACCCGGCCAGGATATAGCCCTCACGCACCGCTTCCTCCGGCGTCAGGAAGGATCCCGTCTTCGGGTCCTGCATGCCGCGCCGGAAGCCGAACGGCTCGAACCACGCGCGCCCGGAGAACTGGCCGGAGTTCGCGCCACAGCGCCATCGCTTCCTCATCGGTGTCGGCGATGATCACGTCGCGCAGCAACCCGGTGCCGTGGCCGCGCGGCCGGCCGGAGACCTCGGCATAGACGTCGTAGAAGATGGTTCTCATAGACCGGCAGCATGGCCGGCAGGATCGCGGTGACGCCCTTCTTTCGCCGCCCAGCGGATGGAGTTCTCCGACGAGGCGAACGGCAGGAACACCGGCGGATGCGGCTTCTGCAACGGCTTCGGCACCACGCCAACCGACTTCAGGATGCCGTTCTCGACGCCTTTGCCGTATTTCTCGGTGGTGTCCAGCGTCCACGGCGTCTCGCCGGCCGGCACTTTCCAGAACTTGCCATCGTGGGTCAGCATCTCCTGCGTCCAGGCCTTCTTGATGATCTGGAAATTCTCCTCGAACGCGGCTCGGTTGGCCGCATCGATCGCATCATGCTGGTGCGGCAGGGCGCCGCTGAATGCCGTGCGTCTGCTGCGCCATGATATCGACCCAGCGGCGCTGATAGCCCCGGGCGAAGCCGGCATTGGCGCGCCCGCCGGTCATGTGGTCGAGCATCGCGATGTCCTCGGCAACCCGGATCGGGTTGGCCGCCGGCAGCACGATGCCCAGTTGCCCGACGCGGATGCGCTTGGTCTGCATCGCGAAATACAGGTCCAGCAGGACCGGGATTGTTCGAGACCTCGAACCCCTCGATGTGGAAATGGTGTTCGGTGAAGCTGACCGAGTTGTAGCCGAGGTCGTCGGCCATGCGGATCTGTTCGGACAGTTCCGCCAGCATTCGCTGATACAGTTCGGGCCGCATGCCCGCCATTCCGGCCTCGATTTCCGCGCGGCTGCCGATGCTGGGCAGGTAAAACAGCGATGCCTTCACGTTTCTGATCTCCCTTGACGTCCGTTGCAGGGATTCTGGCGCTTTTTTCGACGCAGGGCTAGGGTTTCGGCCCCCGAACCGCGCGCGCGGCGCGGATCAGCGAGAACGGGGATGCTCAATGCTGAAAAAATCCATGCGAACGGGCCTGGTGGGAGCGGCGGTCGGCGACGCTCGCGCATCGCTGTTGACGCGGCGCGGCGATGCCGGCTCGGGCACAGATCCATATTGCCACCGCCGGCCCGATGACCGGCGAATATGCCGCGTTCGGCGACCAGATGAAGAAGGGCGCGCGAACAGGCGGTCGCCGACCTGAACAAGGCGGGCGGCGTGCTGGGCCAGCAGCTTGTGCTGGATGTGGGCGATGATGCCTGCGATCCGAAGCAGGCGGTGTCGGTGGCCAACCAGCTGGCCTCCAAGAAGGTCAAGCTGGTGGCGGGGCATTACTGCTCCGGCAGCTCGATCCCGGCCAGCAAGGTCTATGCCGAGGAAGGCATCCTGCAGATCTCCCCAGCCTCGACCAATCCGAAATACACCGATGAGGGAAGCTGGAACACGTTCCGCGTCTGCGGCCGCGACGACGCCCAGGGCAAGGTCGCCGGCGACTATCTGGCCGAGCCATTTCAAGAACGAGAAGATCGCGATCCTGAACGACAACTCCGCCTACGGCAAAGGCCTGGCGGACGAGACGATGAAGTCGCTGCATGCCGCCGGCGGCAAGGAAGTGCTCGCCACCGCCTATACGCCGGGCGAGAAGGACTACTCGTCGCTGGTGTCGCGGCTGAAGCAGGCCGGCGTCACGGTGATCTATGTCGGCGGCTACCATACCGAGGCCGGGCTGATTATCCGGCAGGCCAAGGAGCAGGGGATGAAGGCCACCCTGGTCGGCGGCGATGCGCTGGTGACCAATGAGTTCTGGCAGATCGCCGGTGAGGCGGGAGCCGGCACGATGATGACCTTCCCGCCCGATCCGCGCCTGATGAAGACCGCGGCTGACGTGGTGAAGGAGTTCAAGGCCAAGAAGGTCGATCCCGAAGGCTACGTCCTGTACACCTATGCCGCGATCCAGGTGTGGGCCGATGCAGTGAAGAAGGTCGGCAGCACCGATCCGAAAAAGGTCGCCGCGGCGCTGAAGGCGACCGGAACTGGCCGTCGGTGCTGGGGCCGATCAGCTTTGACAAGAAGGGCGACACGACCGGCGGCGGCTATGTGTTCTACGTCTGGAAGAATGGTACCTACGCCCAGATGTAGCGAGCCCTCAGGGATGGCGCGACGATGTTGACGTCCGGCCCGCAGGCTGGTGTCTCACGTGGTTCCGACGCTTACACCGGCTGCACGTTGGGCAGGATCCGAGCCGCGTTGTCCCGCTCGATGCCGCGCAGCGCCTCGCCGCTGAAGCGCTTCGACAGGCCGGCGACGTGTTCGGCCGACGGTCCGGTAGGGAAAATCCGAACCGAACACGATCTGCGACGGCGGCACCAGCTTTGCCAGTGCCTCGATCGTCACTGCGTTGGCGACCTGAGCCGTGTCGTAGAAGAACCGGTTCAGTTCATGCTCCACCTGCGTCGCGGGTGATCTTGCCCGGCGTAGGCGGCGTTGTCACCATCTGGATCTGCAGCCGCTCGGCCACCGCCGTCAGCACGCCGCCGCCGTGGGAGAAGATGAAGCTGATGTCGGCGTAGCGCTGCGATGCGCCGGAGAAGATCAGGTTGACGATCGTCCGCGTGGTGTCGGCGCCATATTCCACCGCGGCATCCGGCACGCCCCGCACCAGGTTGACGCAGCAGTTCGCCAGCGTCGGGTGGGTATAGACCACCGCCTTGCGCCGGTTCAGTTCGTCGAACACCGGCTGGAACTCGGTGTAGCCCAGCCATTTGTCGCCGTAGCTCGGTCATCATGCCGATGCCGTCGGCGTGCAGCGTGTCGAAGGCGTAGGCGATTTCCTTCAGGCTTTCGTCGACGTAGGGCATCGGCAGCATCGCGAACACGCCGAAGCGGCCGGGGTGGTCGTTGGCGATCTTGCGGGCGTACTCGTTCGACTTCGCGGGCGATCCGCGCCGCGTCGGCAGCCGGCAGGAAACCGAGCTGCGGCGTCGTGGGGCTGGTCATCGCGGTGGCGACGCCGCCTTGATCCATATCCTCCAGCGATTTCTCCGGCGACCAGTTCGCCATCGGCGGGTTGTCGAGCTTGGCCTTCTTGCACCGCCTCCAGCCATGTCGGCGGCGAGATATGGTGATGCACGTCGATCCGGAATGGCTTTCGCCGCTCGGCATCGAGCCGCGCGCGGCCAGACCTGTGCCAAGCGCACGCGCCGGCCAGCACCGGTCAAGCAGCCCGCGCCTCGTCCAAGCACGGCTGACAGCGTCGCAGCGTGAGCAGCTGATCTCCCAGTGCACGGCATCCGCTCACTGCCGCCTTGTTCGAGCTCCGTCAGGCGAGCCTGGCGCCCGCTGGTCACGGCAGTCCGGCCACCTTGTGGTAACCGCGGCCGTAGTAGATCAGGCCCTCATGCGCCGACCCGGTCCGCACCGCCTCGACCGAACAGAAGAACACGTCGTGGGTGCCGACCTCGACGACCTGGTTGATCCGGCAATCGAACACCACCACGGCCTGGTCCAGCACCGGCGCGCCGGTTTCCAGCGTGTGCCAGGCATAGCCGTCGAAGCGCTCGTTCATGGTGTGCTGGGTCATGCCGGCGAACACCGGCGACAGGCCTTCCTGCGCCGGGGTCAGCGTGTTCACGCACAGCACGCCGTTCTGTCGCATCGCCGGATAGGAATCGTTGGTGCGATTGGCGCAGACCAGCAGGGTCGGCGGAGTATCGGTCACGCTGGTGACGGCGCTGGCGGTAAAGCCGGCCCGACCGCCGGGTCCGTCCGTGGTGATGACATTCACCGCGGCACCCAGACGGGCCATCGCCTCACGGTAGGCTTGCTTCTCCACAGGCACGTCCCATCCTCCTTGATCTCGGATCGAGTATGCAGCAGGTGCCGCGGCGTAGACCAGATGACGCGAGTACCTCGATCGTGCCGTCATCGCACCGATCCAACGGAGGACCATGCGCATCCTGTCTGCTCCGACTGATCCTCTGGCTGGCACCGCTGCCGGCTGGCCGAACAGGTCAGCCTGACGCCGCCCGCGAGCAGGTGGAATTCTGCGCCTATGGGCTGGGCTGATCCCGTTCGATGGAAATTCACCCGCTTTCATGGCTGGTGCGCTACGATCCGGCGCCCCGACGTATGCCAGGTGGTGCTGGAGATCGATGCGGCCAGCCTCGCGATGTCGAACGAGACGATGCGCGACGAGATCAGGGACCAGAGTTCATGGATGTTGCGCATTTCCCGACCTGGCGTTCCATGGCGATGCCGGGCGATGTGACGGGAGCCTGCGCTCACGGCGAGACCCACCCGTTCAGCCTGGACCTGGACCCGCACGCCAGGACCATCACCGCGCCGGCACTGCAGCGCGCGGACTGGGGCATGACCGCGCGCCGCTTCACCGCCGGATCGACGATCCGCATCCGCGTCGAGATCCCAACCCGATCGGGCCGCGCACCTGATGCGCCTGCCCGCCGCGCTGGTGCCGCTGCGCAACGGCACCTTCCGCCATCTGTGGATCGCCAGCGTCATCGGCTGGCTCGGCACCTGGCTGCAGAACACCGGCGCCGGCTGGCTGATGACCTCGCTGGCGCCCGAACCGCTGATCGTCGCCGACGGTGCAGGCGGCGACGATCATGCCGGTGTTCCTGCTGGCGCTGCCCGGCGGCGCGCTGGCCGACATCGTCGATCGCCGGGTCTTCCTGCTCGGCACCCAGATCTGGACGATCCTGGCGGCGAGCCTGCTGGCGACTGCTGACCATCCTGCACCTGATGACCGCCGGCTGGCTGCTGGTGCTGACCTTCGCGATCGGCATCGGCTCCGCGCTGACCGCCCCGGCCTGGAGCGCGATCGTCCCCGAACTGGTCCCGCGCGAGGACATGGTGCAGGCGATCGCGCTGAACGGCATCGGCTACAACCTGACGCGGGCGATCGGCCCGGCGATCGCCGGGTTCCTGATCCTGCTGGGCGGCTCCAGCCTGGCGTTCTCGATGTATGCGATGTCGATCCTGGCGGTGATCAGCGCGCTGTTCGTCTGGCGGCGGGAGCGCCGTTTCACCGGCCTGCCGCGCGAGCATTTCGTGTCCGCGATGCGGGCCGGCATGCGCTTTGTCCGCAACACCTCCGCGATCCAGGCGGCGATGGTGCGCACGGCGTCCTATTCGATCCCCGCCTCGGCGCCGTGGGCGCTGCTGCCGCTGTATGTGCGGCGCGACCTGGATGCTGGGTCCGGGCATGTATGGCGTGATCCTGGGCATGATGGGGATCGGCGGCGTCACCTCCGGCATGTTGCTGCCGATCGTGCGCGGCAAGCTGTCGCGCGGCGCGACCGTGGTGGGATGCACGCTGCTGTCCTGCGCCGGCATGGCCGTGGTCGGGGTGTCCAACCACTGGCTGCCGGCGTCCTTCGGGATGCTGCTGTTCGGGCTGGGCTGGACCTCGGCCTTCGCCACGATCCAGGCGGCGGCGCAGCTGGTCTGCCCGCCCTGGGTGCGGGCCCGGGCGTTGTCGATCTACCAGCTCGCGCAGAACGGCGCGCTGACCCTCGGATCGTTCGGCTGGGGCTGGCTGGGCGGGGAGATCGGCATCCCGCGAACCTTCCTGACGGCGTCGGTGGTCGGCCTGGTGCTGATGGTCATCGCTCGGTTCTTCAGCATCGAGGCCATCGTCCGCGCGCCATCCGCCGGTGCTGAGCAGGCTGGCGCCGCTGCCGGAAGCGCCGGCGCCGGAATTTGTGCCGCTGCTGCGCAACGCGCGCGGGCGGATCATGGAGATGGCGTATTATCGCGTCGAAGCCGGCGCAGCGGATCGCAGTTCCTGAAGCTGATGAACGAGCTGCACCACGTTCGCGGCCGAACCGGCGCGGTGTTCTGGCAGGTGTATGAGGATGTCGCCCATCCGGAGGGCTGGGTCGAGGTCTGGTCAATGGAAAGCTGGACCGACCATCTGCGGGAGGCGATCCGCCTGTCGGACGATGACAAGCGGCTGTTGGCGTCGGTCGCGGTGTTCCAGCATGAGGCTGATCGGCCGTCGCGCTATCTGGCGGTCGATCCGCAGGAATATCTGCATGCGCACCCGCCCGGAGCGCCGAAAGCTGGCGGTGCAGGGTATTTCGGACGTGCCAGGGCGGGGTGAACTCATCGTGAGGTCCGCCGCTTCGCTTGGCCGGCGTGACCCCATATCGCGGGTGTTGGCAATATGAGGAGTTTGCGATGAAGAACCATCCGACGAAAAACGATCTGAAATCGAATGCAAAATCGGTGTCGATTGAACTGCTGAACGCACGGGTCGCGGACTGCATTGATCTGGCGCTGCTGACCAAGCAGGCCCATTGGAATCTGAAAGGCCGCCAGTTCATCGGCGTGCACGAGATGCTGGATGGATTCCGCACTCAGGTCGACGGCTTTGTCGATACGATGGCGGAGCGTGTCACACAGTTGGGCGGAACCGCGCTGGGAACGACCCAGACGACGGCCAAGGCGACCACGCTGCCGCCCTATCCGGTTGATATCTACTCGATTCCGGATCATCTGCACGCCCTGATCGAGCGTTACGGCAAGGCGGCGAACAACGTCCGCGAGTGCATCGACCAGGCGGATGAGGCCGGCGACGCAGACACAGCCGATATCTTCACCGAGGTGTCGCGGGGGCTGGACAAGGCGCTTTGGTTCCTGGAAGCGCATGTCCAGGAGTGATACATCGGCATAGAGGGATGTCGTGCCGTCATGGCCTTGCAGGTAGGATCATGACGCGGTTCCCTGGGCGCTTCCACCCGGCGGCGTGGAAAAACATTTATGAAAATGCATCATATTTGAAGTCAACCTGACCTGCGCTCGGCCGTTTGGGTCGTGGAGAGACCCGATGGCGGCAGGGCTCGCCCGGCGGTCGAAGGAGTTTCATCCGGTAGCGCAGAGGAAAGCCGATGACAGAGCAACGTCGTTCCCGAAATCCGGGAAACTTCGCCGAGGATCGCGAAAGAGCATCGCGGGCAGGGCAAATCGGTGGGCAGCACAGTTCCGGCAATTTCGCCAACAACCGCGAGAGGGCGGCAGAGGCAGGGCGGAAAGGCGGCCGAGCCAGTCATGGCGGTGTGCAAAGAGCGGCCCGGCAACCGCCCGCTACCGACGTCCAGGAGACGCCGGGCGAAGTCGGGGGCAGGTAGAGCCTTAAAGCCGAAAGCGTGTAGCGGACACGCTATTATTTACTGCTAAAAGGTAACTGGAATGAATACTTCCACAGACGGCAACGTAACGTTGCGGCAGGTCCAGGGGACCTTTGCGAATTCCGAGCAGATGCAGAGCGCAGTCAGTAAGCTGTCGTTTTCCGGGTTCGACCGGGCTGATGTCAGCCTCCCGTCCCGCGAGTTGCTCGAGGGAGGCGAGACGCCGGAAGCCGGCTCAAAGCCGGCCTCCACGGAGGCTGACGCTCGGCAGGCGCGGACTTTAGGGGCCAGCACGGCGGCAGCGGGCGCGGCATTGGCGGCGGCGGGGATTACGGTCGCCACCGGAGGCGCCGCGGCGCCTGCGATCGCGGCGGCCGCGCTGGCCGGCGGTGCTGCCGGAGGCTCGGTTTTCGCAATTCACGGCACCGCTGATCAGATCGAGCAGACGGACCGCGATGAAAAGGCCGCACACGGGGATCTGGTGCTGGCGGTCCGGGTCACGACCGAGGCGAAGCAGTCGGCGGCGGAAGCGATCCTGCGGGAAGCAGGTGCCACCGATATCGAAACGGTCGGCTAATTCGACGGGCGCCGCGTGATCTTCCTTGATCATGGCGGCGCCCTTTTCACCTATCATGATCGTCGGGGCGTTGGTGTTGCCTGTGGTCAGTGTCGGCATGACCGAGGCATCAACGACGCGCAGGCCCTGGAGTCCGTGCACCCGAAGGCGTGATGTCCACCACGGCAGCGGGGCCGTCGCCCATTCGACAGGTGCCCACGGGATGATAGATCGTGGTTCCGTAACCACGGGCGTAGTCCAGCAACGCCTCATCCGTGGTGACGGCGGGGCCTGGCAATGTCTCTCGCGAGCTGAATGCTGCGATCGCTGGCGATGCGAAAATTGCCCTGGTAAATCGGATCCCGGCTGACAGGACACGGAAATCGGCCGGGTCTGACAGGTAATTCGGAGTAATGACCGGCTTCTCCGCGGCGTCGGGGCTTCGGGCCATGATGGTGCCGCGGCTGTCGGGACGAACCGGGCAGACGGCGACGGTCATACCGTCCTCACGCTCCAGTTCACCGAACTTGCTCGCGTCATAGCTGGCCGGTGTGAATAGAAGCTGCAGGTCTGGGCTGGCCTTTTCCGGCGTTGAGCGGCAGAAAACCTGCGCGGTGGTGACGCCGAACGTCAATGCGCCGCGACCTTCAACGGCGAAACGCAGTGCCTCGCGCGCCAACCGGATGCCGCGCGCAGAGTTTGTTGATGGAGATCGATCCGACGACGCGATGCGAAACGCGGGCGACGTAATGGTCCTGAAGGTTAGATCCGACACCTCGAAGGTCGTGAACCACCGGAACGCCAATCGACTGCAGGTGATCGGCGGGTCCAACGCCCGAAATCTGCAGCAGGTGGGGCGAATTAATCGCTCCGCCACACAGGATGACCTCCTTATGCGCGGTTGCCGTCATAGTCTTCCCGCGTTGGCTGAACGTCACGCCGATGCAGCGCTGTGCCATCGAAGAGCAGCTTCGTTGCCAGTGCCTCGGTTTCCACGGCAGGTTGGGCCGGCCCTGCGCCTCCTTAAGGAAGGTCTGCGCCGTTGATCCGCGCCACCGACCCTTGCGGGTCATCTGCGAGTAGCCAACGCCTTCCTGCTGGCGCCCGTTCAGGTCTTTGCTGAATTTGTATCCGGCCTGCTGAGCGGCCTCGATGAATTGGTGGGTCAGCGGCAGGATCGTGCGGTAATCCTCGACCTTCAGCGGGCCATCGCTTGCCGCGATACTCCGGATCGGCGGCTTGTTTATAGCCCTCCGACTTGCGGAAATAGGGCAGGACGTCGTCGAAGCTCCAGCCGCGGCATCCCATCTGCGCCCAGCCGTCGAAGTCAGCCGGGTTGCCCCGCACGTAGAGCATGCCGTTGATCGAGCTTGATCCGCCTAGGGTTTTGCCGCGCGGCCAGTGGATAGCACGTCATTGGGACCCTCGGCACTGTAGTTCCAGTTGACCACGGGATGATACAGCAGCTTGAGGATTCCCGCCGGGATGTGGATCCACAGCAGGGAGTCCTTCGGACCGGCTTCCAGCAGGATGACCTTCGCACCGGTCTCGCTGAGGCGAGCCGCGACGACGCAGCCCGCCGAACCGGCTCCAACGACGATGTAGTCAGCTTCCATGGCTTAGGCCTTGTTAGTTGTCATTGCTTCGCCGGCAGCGGATCGGCGGCGAAGAAGCGGCGCGGATTATCGTCCAGGATGGAATGGATCTCGTTTTCGCGTCAGGCCGCGTTCCTTGCAGCATCGGAACGAAATCAGTGAACAGGTAGGTATAGGGCGGCGGCCATTTTCCCGCCGCACGCAGGGCGTCCATCCGCGCCTGTTCCTCGACGGTGACTCTGGCGCGCGAACTTGCCCAGCCACCCGCAGTGGCGGTCCTGGCTCATCATTATCTGCGCGCGATAGCCGTTGCGGACCAGTCGTACCAGGTTGTCGGCTCTGATCTCATCCGGTTGAAACCGGAGCAATCCAATACGATCGAAGCCGATATAGGATCCGCCATCGACGATGCGCTGATGGTAGCCGGGATCGGCGTTGCCACAGCAATGGCCGATCAGGCAACGATGCGCCGGCACGCCGCCCTTGGCGAATGCCGCCTGCTGCTCTGGGCCGGCATAGCCATCCTGGGTATGGGTGATGATCGGCACATTCGTCGCCCTTTGCGCGATGCACGCGGCATCGAGAAATTTCTGCTCCAGTGCGGTGATGGACGGGTGCGCCGGTTGCCACCTTGATCGCCCCGGCCCGAACCCCGGTCGTGCCAATTCCCTGATTGATCTCGCGGATGTACAGTTCGGCGATTTCTTCTACTGTTCGGGCACGCCAGTAGATCTGGCAGGCCCATTTCCTCGAAATAGAAACCGGTGGTGCAGACCACGTTCATCTCGGATTTTTCCGCGATCTCCCGCATCATTGCGGGGTCGCGGCCGAGTTCGATCGGGCAGGGATCGACGAAGCTTCGGACCCCATGTTCGATTCGAAGCTGCGTCAGGCGGCGAACGGCTTCCCGGACAAACCCGGCGCGGTCGAAGTTTGCGGCCGGATCGAATTCGGCACCCGGGAAGGCGATGAACAGATGCTCATGCATCAAGGTGCGGCCGAGTTGATCCAGCCCGATCGGGCCGGTTACCGTTTGGACCTGCATTGATCGTTTCCCCTACACGGTGCCGGTTATTTCTTGCCACAGACGGCGTTCTTCGCCGCGGGGATCGTTCTCTATCCGGCACTCCTTGTCCAGCAGCAGTGTCGCGCGGTCATCCGAAGTATACACCGGCCACGCGGGAATCGACGGATGGTCCGGGCGCCCGTTGCGCGCGAAGCTCGCCCAGACAGACGACATGTGTCGGACAGCTTCTGTGCCTCCTGGCTGCCGCCCGTGGCATTGGTCAGATCCAGCGTGTTGAAGGTGAATGGCACGTCCATGGCATGCGGCGCCCTTAGCCTGCCTCCGAGCACCGGGGTTTCCCATTCAAACGAATACATCCAGACCGGGCCTCGATTTAGGGATGTCCGGCGCTGCGCCAGCACCAGTGATCGAACGCGGAAATTGCTGTCTGTCGTAATCGCAATCAATAGTTCAGCCGGGTTCAGGCGCGGATACAGGTGGCTATACAACTCGACGACGCGACCGGCGTGCGCACCGGCGATCGCGGCGACACGATGTTGCATTTCCGACCCGGTAAGGGAGCGATCCCAAACCTTGTCCACGACCGCCAAAAAATTTGCTGTCTCCGTCCTCATGTCGCCGATGATCAACGGGACATCCGCACAGACATCCGACGCCACGGGATCGAACGGATGCGCGGGCAGCACGTCGCCATCGACCACCGGGCCGAAGGGGTAGCGGTCGAACAGTGGGTCAGGCGACGGGCCAAGCGCGGCCTGCGCGGGTTCAATGGCGGCCAGCAGGTGAGCGACGGGTACGTCCTGAATTGTGTCCGCTGTTGCGCCGAGGTGCTTCAATACGATCTCGGTCAGCGCGAGCGCGCGATCCTTGGTCCTCAGGCGCACGGCCGCGCCGCTCTGAATGATGGCGCGATGGAACAGACCCTTCGCCATCGGCATTGACAGCAGGGTGCTGACCTTGGCACCGCCGCCGGATTCGCCGAAGATCGTAACGTTGCCTGGATCGCCGCCAAACGCTGCGATGTTGTTGCGGACCCATTCCAGGGAAGCGATCATGTCCAAGGTACCGGCGTTGCCGGACTGAAGAAAAGCTTCGCCGCCGGCGGCCGCCAAGTCGAGATGTCCGAAGATGTTCAATCGCTGGTTGACGGCGACCACGACGACGTCATTCCTTACGGCAAGGCGGCTGCCGCGGGTGCGGGGTGAGTTGGCGTTGCCATAGGCGAACGCGCCGCCATGGAACCAGACCATGACGGGGCGCTTGGCGGTGTCTTCGGCTGCTGGAGTCCAGACATTGAGGGTCAGGCAGTCTTCGGTTTCGGGCGAAGTGTCTGCCTCGCCGGAGAAATTCTCCAGTTCCGGCCGCGTTGGCGGTCTCAGGCCTGCCTGCGGTGCTCTTCCGGTGAAGCTCAGGCAGTCACGCACGCCGCTCCAGGATGACGGCTTCCGAGGAGGGCAAAACCGGTTCTTGCCCCCGGTCGAAGCGCCGTACGGAATGGTCCTGAATTCGAGGGCACCCTCTACACATAGCCCGCGCACTTTACCGGATGCTGTTTCGACCACGTCGTTCATTGCCGTCCTCCGTCGCTTTCCGGCCAGCATGCCGGAGGTTCGCCGGATGTGGAAAGGGTGCCGGGAGGAGGCGGCGAACGATGGCGGCGGAAACGCGAGTGACTATCGGGAGATCAATCCAGAATAGGTCCTGGTTCGGGGCGTCGGGAGAATTGCCGGACGGCGGCATGGACCGTTGCCACTTCATCCGCCGTCAGCGCGATACCAAAGTGACTCCGCAACGAGAGATCGAGTTCCGAGGCCGACCCTACCGTCTTGCGCTCCGCCCGATGATCGCTATCGCGTGCTGTAACGTGTTGGTTGAAGAGCGTCGTTCGTTGCTTCGCGGGGCCGGGGCGAGCGGAAATGACGTTCGCGGTGAAGAGACCATTCGGATATGTGGAGGTGAACCAGTTCGCGACCTCGTGGTCGATAGGGTAGGAAGGCGCATCGGAAAATTGGTAGACATCCTTCCATACATCGCCAAGTCGCGCTTGCAGCAACGTTTCGCCTTCCAATGATTGCAGGCGGTAGTCCTCGTGCTCCGTGGATTGAGGGGCGGAATTGAGAAGCGACAGTGGCGCGGTGGGTGTCAGGTTGCCGAATCCGACATCGGCTAGGAACGGGCCCTCGGGCAGGTCGACGCGCAACAGCATGTGCGTTCGGGGTGTAATTGTGTTCGCCGGGGCGCCGCGAATAACCCGGGCCATCAGGCCGGTGACGCCGAAGCCCATCCGCTCCAGTGCCGCTCGCAGTAGCGTGTTCTGCTCGAAACAGTAGCCACCGCGCCGGGAATCAACGAGTTTCGCCTGAAGCGAGGCAATATCTAGGCGAATCGGCCTCCCGAGGACGATATCTAGGTTTTCAAACGGGATTGACGCGGAATGGCCGGATATCACTTGCCGCAGCAACGCGAGGGATGGCGGTCCGGCCACGCTCAGGCTGATCCGAGCAAGGTAGGCGTCTATGTCGAAATCATCTTGTGGCATTGAAAACGCCTTAGAAAGCATACGCAACGGGACAGGACGCCTACAACACCAGCAGCGGAAGATCGAGGCGGATGATCAAGCAGCCAGACAAATATGAAGATTTCCAGGATCCACAGGCGCATCCACGCTACACAGGGATCGCGACATTCTTCCGTACGCCACCGAGCCAGCAACTCGGAGATGCTGACATCGGGATTATCGGCGTGCCGTTTGACGGCGGGGTTACCAATCGCTCCGGCACGCGGCACGGGCCGAGGGCGGTGCGCGAACAGTCGACATTGTTGAGGCGGATAAATTCCGTAACCCGGATCATGCCATTCGCCGCGACGCGTGTGCGTGATCTTGGGGACTGCTGGATCGAGCAGCCCTATGAACTGCAGGGGGCGCTGAAGGAGATCGAAACATTCTACCGCACGGTTACCTCGGCCGGCGTCGTTCCGCTCTCCGTCGGCGGTGATCATGCGATCAGCCTGCCGATTCTGCGGGCTGTGGCGGCGAAGGGGCCGGTCGGGATGGTGCACATCGACGCGCATTGCGACACCGGCGACGACTACATGGGCTCGCGCTTCCATCATGGCGCACCATTCCGGCGGGCGGTGGAGGAGGGATTGCTGGATCCCAGGCGGGTTGTCCAGATCGGCATTCGCGGCACGACCAACGATCCCGATATGTGGGGATTCAGCCAACGCAGCGGCATGCGGGTGCTGCCGATGGAGGAATTCGATGACAATGGCTGGCGTTTTGCCGCGCAGGAAGCGCGCCGCGTGGTGGGCAGTGGACCCACCTATCTTACCTTCGACATCGACAGTCTCGACCCGAGCCAAGCGCCAGGCACCGGCACGCCGGAAGCCGGTGGGATCACCGCACTGCAGGCGTTGAGGCTGTTGCGGGAACTGGATGGCATCGACTTCATCGGTGGCGACCTGGTGGAGGTTTCGCCGCCCTTCGACGTCGGCTCGCTGACCGCGTTCAACGGCGCGTCGATGCTTTTCGAAATTCTCTGTTTGCTGACCCAAGCCTGGACAGCCCGCCAGACGGCCCGCTAGCGAAGCGCCTGCTACTTACCGTTCGCGTCCGCCCTGGGATGTGGCGGACGCGAACAGACAAGATCACCTAACGCTAAATCTAATCGTGGATACCTGGTTCAGGTTCCCTGCTCAGCATGATGCTGCTTCAGCAGGGGCTGGGCATGCCGTTCGTGCAGGTGACGCCTGACCCGGGGGGAACAACGACGGTGGTGTTTCGGGGCGGCGGTGGGTTCTCATGAAAGCTGAGACAGCCGCCAAGACCAAGCGGAATGAGTGCCACGAGAAGCAGTTTTTTCATGCGCATTATCCTTTCAGCGCGACAACGCATTCAAATGGCAGAGGAACGAGGTGAAGGTCGTCAAATGCCTGTGCGTTTGTCACCTTCGGGTGGTTTCAGGGTGGCGAGAAGTGCCGGAATGAACACCAGGCTCGCCAACAAGGTGCATGCCAGGCTGATCAGCAACAGCTTGCCCATGCTGGCCGTTCCGGGGTGACCCGAAAGCGCCAGCGAGCCGAATGCGGTGCCGGTGGTGAGGGCGGAAAACAGGATTGCCCGAGCGGTTGCGCTGCCGAGCGGATGATGCTGGCCGGCACGCCAGTTCATTACGAAATAAATATTGAAGGAGACGCCGACGCCCAGCAACAGGGGCAAGGCAATAATGTTGGCAAAGTTGAGCGGCAGCGGAAGCAGCACGGCGACCAGCAGCGTCAGCAGCGCGGACATCAGTAAAGGTGCCATCACCAAGGCAGCGTCCAGCAGACGGCGGAGCAGGGCCAGCAAAAGTATCGCGATTGCCACGACGGCATAGATAGCGGCTTGGCGGAAGGCGCCTACGATTGTGTCGGCAGTGGCGGCGATCGTAACAGCGGATCCGCCCGCGTTGGATGCAACGGATGACACCTGTGAGACGAAATTCGTCAATCCAGTTGGTGATTGAGCCTCGGGCTTCGGGTTGACCTGCACCCTTGCTCGGCCATCGGGCAACAGCCAGTCCCGGGCGAACTCGGGCGGGATCGCGGCCAGTGTCACCGGCTCTGCCCCCAAGGCGAGGCGGAGATGATCAAGCTGCGTGGGTAGGAAGCGAGTCAGCGCGGCATTCATCGACGTCAGGACGTTGTCGGGCGCGGGCTGCATGCGGCGCAGGTCTTCGGCCAGCAGCGCCAGCGGATGATCCTTGGGAAGCTTCGCCAGTGCGGGATCGATCTGCGCGAGCGCGGACTTGGCGGCCATCCGGATTTCCTCCGCCGTGACTGGCGAGGCGGACCCGTGCGGAGCGAGCGTCGGCGCCAGGATGGTGTTGGCATCCGCGATCACGGCCAGTTTCTGCTGCTGGTCGGACGGGACGAAGCTGTTGATGCTGATGACGCCGGCCACGGTCGGCAGGGTTTCCAGCTTGCCGCTAAGTGTCGCGGCGGCTTGGGCATCCGGGGCCAGGACGTCGATCGTGTATGGATTGGTGAGCGGGTTGTTGATCAGATCGCGCAGCGTGCGCATGGCCTCGGTGCTCGGGTTTTTGGTGTCCAGCGGATCTGAATTGAACTTTAGTCTGGGGGACAGCGCGATGGCGGCTACCGCCAGCAAGGCGAACCCGATCAGCACTGCTCGCCGCTGACGTACGATGACTGGGTCGATGCGGCCGGCGAAGGCGAAGCCAACCTCGGCTGACTCCCCGCGAGGGCGGAACACGGTGATCGCGGCCGGCAGGAAAACCAGGGTGCAAATGAAAGCCATGATCATGCCGGCGCCGGCGATTAGTCCAAGTTCAGCCACGCCGGAAAATGCGGTTGGCACAAACGCGAGGAATCCGGCGGCGGTGGCGAGGGCAGCGATCAGGATCTGCACGCCGACGCGGCGGGCGGTTTCGCTCATCGCCGCGGCCGGATCGCCTGTCTGAAAGCGGAACTCCCGGTAGCGGACGGAAAACTGGATGGCGAAATCCACCGCGATTCCGACGAAAAGAACGCCAAACCCGACCGAGACCAGGTTGAGGGTGCCGACCGCGACGGCGGCGAACAGCACCGTCAGCATTAATCCCAGCACGAGCGTCATCAGGATGGGCACGATCAGGCGCCATGAATGGACGGCGAGGAACAGCCACAGTGTGATCAGCACCAGGCTGCCGATCAGGCCTTCGACCGCACCCTGCGCGACCGTGGCGAACTCTTCGTCAGCCAGTGCGACCTGGCCGGTGATGCGGACGTGCGCATCACCGGACTTCACGTAGGGCAGGCTGGCAATGACGTCGCGCATCGCCTGGGTCGCAGCGCCGCCAGGTTCCAAGACGCCAAAATCCTGGTGGGGCTGCACCAGCACGAAATGGTAGGGCCCGGCCAACTCGCTTAATCCCCCACCGAGCAGCGCTTCCCAGGACATCGGTTTCGGATGGCCATTGAGGGCATCCGCGATGGCTTGGTGGAAGCCTCGGATCGGGGTGAGGTATGGCGACAGGTCCGCGTCGCCCTGGGTGACGCCCATCCCGAGCAGCGACAAGGCGGAGAACAGACCGCGCGCTGAAGGATCGGCGACGAGTTGGCCCAGGAACGGTTGTGCATCGATGGTCTGGTCCATCAGTGCCGACAACTGTTTTGGCTGCAGGAACAGCAGGCCTTCCTTCTGCAGGAAGGGATTGGCATCCGGCCGGCGGACCGTGAGGAAATGCGTTTTATCGCCGGCGAGGCGAGTGGCCAGTTCGTTGGCCGTGGCCTCGGCTTCCTCGGGAATACGCGCATCGACAACGGCAACCAAAAGGTCGCGAAACTGCGGGAAATCGCGATTCATCTCGGCTGCTTGCTGCCGCCAGGGCAGGGTGTCCTTGAACAAGAGGTCCGTGTCGGTGCTGACGCCCAGGTTCCTGGACGCGACCCAGCCAGCGAACAGGGCGAGCAGCAGGCCCCCGAACAGGACTGGCCACGCATGACGGCGGCTAAAATCAACGAGATGAACAAGTAGTCGGATCAGCATGCGCGACGAGAGCCTGATAAAGGGAGGCCGCACCTGATAGTCGCTCCGTCGGGACGGGTCTATCGCCGACGCGAATTTGGACCGATCACACTTCAACGCCATCGCAGGGAAAACCGGTCGCGGAGCGGCTGGATATCGGCCCCGCCGGGGAGCAATGAGCGGGCGATTGAATAGGTGGCCGGCTCGAAACCGGCCCTCCCGGGGAGGAGAGACAGCCCGGCGCAAACTGGGGCTTGAGCCAACCGGGCTGCGGCGCTATAGCGGCGCGCTTGCGCGGCCGGTCGGGATCGGTGGCGCCAGCAAGGATCAGAACATGAAGGCGGGCATTCACCCCGAATACCACGAGATCAACATTGTCATGACCGACGGGACGCAGTTCAAGACGCGCTCCTGCATGGGCAAGGAAGGCGACACCCTGCGGCTCGACATTGATCCTAAGTCCCATCCGGCTTGGACCGGCGTGCAACGCATGATGGACACCGGCGGCCAGGTTGCGAAGTTCAACAAGAAGTTCGCGGGCCTTGGCATCAAGAAGGAAGCCGGAGCCGACTAGCGGCGACCCGCCGCGCTTTCCTTAACCGGGCCTCTTGAACGGTCAGTGAACGTTGCTTAACTCTGTCGACGCCGGAAATGCCCAATGGGGTTTCCGGTGTACGACACGACAGGGTTGGCCCATGTGGGCGACCCGCAACCGTTGACCTTGCTTTGCAGGAGGTTTTTGTTATGGCGACCGTTGATTTTGCTCCACTTTTCCGTACAGCCATCGGCTTTGATCGTTTGGCTCGACTTGTGGACACCGCTGCTTCCGCTCAGGAAGCGCAGAGCTATCCACCGTACAACATCGAAAAAGTCGGCGATGACTCCTACCGCCTGACCATGGCGGTCGCTGGGTTCCGTCCCGAAGATCTTGATCTTACAGTGAAAGACAACACGCTTGTGGTGTCCGGGCGGGTGTCCAGCGACGGCCCCGAAGGCGGAAATTCTGTATCGCGGCATCGCCGGGCGCGCCTTCGAGCGCCGCTTTGCTCTCGCCGACCATATCGTGGTGGAGGGCGCCGACGTTCAGAATGGCTTGCTGCATGTGGGCCTGAAGCGCGTCGTTCCTGAGGCTCTGAAGCCGCGGAAGATTTTGATCGGCAACGCTACGCCGGCCTCTATCGCCAACGACTCACAGGATGCCGCCAAGGCAGCGTAATCGGCCCTTTTTTTGGGAAGTGACGACGGGGGCCAGGGTGCCCCCGTCTTATTTGGCACGCTCCCCTATGGCCGCTTGAAGAAGGCGTCGGCGGCGTTGCGGTGGCTGTGCTTGCGGCCGATGTCTGCTTCTACGCGAGCGATTTCAATTTTCAACTCATCAATGTACAGGCGCAATTCCTCGATTCCCAGACTGTCGAGCAACAATGGCTCCAGTCGCCGGCGCTTTAGTGGAGCTGCTTCTTCTTCAAGGGCCATTTTGCTCTCCTCGCGGAACTTCCTGCGCCATGGCGTTTCAGCCATGCGCGCCTGATGCATGATAATACGACCAAGCCGCTTGACCCACCCCGAATGGCTTGTCATATGCGCGGCTTGGCCGCGGCCAGGACCTGTCGAGCCAACGGCTGGTCTGCGACACATCGTCAGAATGAAAAATACCTGCCGCCGACCTTGCCCGCTGCCGACCTTGAGAGTGTGAAAGCCATGACCCTCCCGCTGATGCCCAAGGCCACCGCCGTGTGGCTCATTGAGAAGACCGCTCTGACCTTCACGCAGATCGCGGATTTTTGTGGTATGCATCCGCTGGAGGTCCAGGCCATCGCTGATGGCGAGGTCGCGCAGGGGATTGTCGGCTACGACCCGGTTGCGAACGCCCAGACTACGCTGGCCAACATCCGTGAGTGTGAAGCTGACCCGAACGCTCGGCTGAAGCTAATCGCGAATTCGCTGCCGATGCCCAAACGGTTGCGCGGCTCGCGCTACACGCCGGTAGCGAAACGCAATGACCGCCCCGACGCCATCGCGTTCCTGTTGCGGAATTTTCCGCAATTGTCCGAGGCACAGGTGGGCAAGCTGCTCGGCACCACCAAGGATACAATCCAGAAGGTGCGGGAGCGCACGCACTGGAACAGCGCGAATATCAAGCCGCGCGATCCTGTAATCCTGGGATTGTGCAGTCAGACTGATTTGAATGCCGCGGTCTCGCAGGCGAATGAGCGGCTGGAGCGGGAAGGCCGGGCGGTTCCCGTTCCGCCACCGCCGGAGGCGGACGAAGCCGCCTGACCGGCGTGACGGTAGGTTGAACTGTGTCTGTTCAGTTGACCAAGGTTCTCAGCCTTTCCATCTCCTCTTTCAGACGCAGTTTCTCGAGCTTAAGTCGCATGAGAGCCTCCGTATCGGGGCGCGGGCGGTGGTCTTCATCGAAAATACGTGTTTCGAGCGACGCATGCCGTTCCTTTAAGGCGTCGAGACGGGTATTCAGACTCATGGACTGGGTACCTCCGTGTTTGACCGGTTGGCTACCCGCGGCCACCGCGATGGCCGGGGCAAGGAAGCGTAACCCGTTTGACATCGATCTGGCTAGGTGCAAACAGGACGGGCGGATCGGATGAAATTTTCTATCGTAGGTTGCAATGATGCTGAGCGATAGGGATTCACTGCTTCGAAAGCTGCACGGCCTGCGCAGCGAGCACCGGGATCTGGACACGGTAATCGCGCGTCTTGCCGATCAGGGTGCGTCCGATCAGTTGCATCTTCAGCGGCTGAAGAAGCGCAAGCTTATGCTGCGTGACGAGATTGCCTGGCTCGAGAGCCGGCTGATTCCTGACAGCATCGCCTGAAATGGCTGAGCAGAATCGATGAACCGAGGCGAGTCGGGATCATCATGGGTAGCCAATCCGACTGGCCGACCATGGGCGATGCCGCGGGGGTCCTCACCCGCCTCGGCGTGCCCTATGAGGTGCGGATTGTCTCGGCGCATCGCACGCCGGACAGGTTGCGGCAATACGCACTCAGCGCCAAGGACCGCGGGCTTAAAGTGGTGATTGCCGGTGCCGGAGGTGCTGCGCATCTGCCCGGGATGTGTGCCTCCTGGACCGCCTTGCCGGTTTTGGGTGTGCCGATCGAATCGCATGCGTTGAAGGGCATGGACAGCCTGTTGTCCATCGTGCAGATGCCGGCCGGCGTCCCTGTGGGGACAATGGCCATTGGGCGGGCGGGTGCGGTGAACGCGGCCTTGCTGGCGGCCTCGATCTTGGCGCTGGATGATCCCAAGCTGGCGGGGCGGCTTGATGCACTGCGAGCCGAGCAGACCGCCTCGGTGCCGGACGATCCTGTTGACCTGACATGACGAGCCTGCCGTTACCACCCAATGCGACGATCGGGTTGGTGGGCGGCGGACAGCTTGGCCGCATGTCGGCGCTGGCAGCGGCTCGACTCGGCTATCGCTGCCATATCCTGACCCGGGAAACCGATAGCCCCGCTGCGCAGGTGTCCCACGCCGTTACCATCAGCGATTACAGCGACCCTGTCTCGCTGCGGGCTTTTGCCGAAGTGGTGGACGTTATAAGTTTCGAATTCGAAAATGTCAGCGCCGAGGGGCTCGACCTGCTGGCCTCGCTCCGTCCGGTGCGCCCGGCGCCATCGGTCCTGCGCATCAGCCAGGACCGGATCGACGAGAAGACGTTCCTTAACCATGCTGGCGTGGCGACCGCTCCGTGGCTAGGGGTGACGTCGCGTGCCGAACTAGGAGCCGCGGTTGAGCGGCTCGGGCTGCCAGCGGTATTGAAGACCACGCGCCTGGGATACGACGGCAAGGGGCAGGCGATGCTTCGATCGACCGATGATCTGGATGAGGCATGGCAGCGTTTGCACCCAAAGCCGCTGGTCCTGGAAGGGTTTATCGACTTCGCTCAGGAACTCAGCGTGGTTGTGGCGAGAGGTGCCGACGGCGCGGTGTCGTCATTCGACACGGTGGAAAATCGCCACCGCAACCATATTCTGGACGTGACGTTGGCGCCAGCGCGGATCGCCCAGGACGTTGATCAGGCCGCGCAAGCGATTGCTCGCCGCGTGGCCGAGGCGCTGGGCCTGGTCGGACTGCTGGCGGTAGAGATGTTCCTGGACAGCACGGGAAAAGTGTTGGTGAACGAAATCGCGCCGCGACCACACAACTCGGGTCACTGGACGATCGATGCCTGCCCGGCTAGCCAGTTCGAGTTGCATATACGCGCCATCGCGGGATTGCCGCTGCCGGCTGCGGCTCGCCATTCGGATGCGGTGATGAAGAACCTGATCGGTCCGGAAGGCATGGCGTTGTGGCCGGCCGCGCTAGCGGAACCTGGCATCATTCCGCATCTTTATGGGAAGGCGGAGGCACTTCCGGGCCGGAAGATGGGGCACGTGACGCGGCTGTTCCCGCGCGGCTCCTTGCCAGGAGATTTCGGTGTGGCGGCGGCGTTGGGTAAGCTGGCGGGCGGGTAAGCCTGATGGCGAATGGGAAGGCGCCTGTCGCTTTCCCTGTTCGCGCCCGAGCGCCGGCTTGCCGCCCTGGTTCCGTCCGCCTATAGCGCGCGGCTTGAGGAGTTTGCATGGCTGCTTTAGCTGAGTCGGCGCTCGATAATCCTGCATTGGCCGTTCAGGCCGAGATCTTGTCGCGTCCCATGACACCGTTGCGCCGCATGGCAGACGCTATCCGGGCGCTGGCAATTGATGCGACCGAGCAGTCGAGGTCGGGCCATCCTGGGCTGCCGATGGGGATGGCGGATGTCGCGACGGTGCTTTGGACCCGGTTCCACAAGTTCGACGCCGCTGATGCGCGCTGGCCGGATCGTGACCGGTTCATTCTATCCGCCGGTCATGGATCGATGTTGCTTTATGCACTGGTCTACCTGACCGGCTATGACGGTCTCTCGATCGAAGACATCAAGAATTTCCGGCAGTTGCATTCACCGGCGGCTGGGCATCCGGAATATGGCGAACATCCGGCAATCGAGACCACGACGGGTCCGTTGGGCCAAGGGCTGGCGACCGCGGTTGGGATGGCGCTCGCTGAACGTAACATGGCCGCGCGCTTCGGCAAGTCGCTGGTCGATCACCGAACCTGGGTGATTGCATCCGATGGTGACCTGATGGAGGGCATCAGCCACGAGGCAGCGGCTTTGGCGGGGCACCTCGTGCTGTCCAAGCTAACGGTGATGTATGACGACAACCACGTGTCGATCGACGGTGACACATCGCTTTCTTATTCCGACGACGTGCTGCGGCGGTTCTCGGCATATGGTTGGGCCACGAAACGTATTGACGGGCACGATCCGGCAGCAGATCAGGCGCGGCCCTGTCGTTCGCGGTCCGGTCAAAGAAGCCGACGCTTATCGCATGCCGCACCATTATCGGGCTGGGCGCGCCGACCAAGGCGGGGACGAACGGAGTTCACGGGTCGCCGCTCGGTCCGAAGGAGGCCGCGGGCGCCAAGGAGTTGCTCGGATGGCACGAGCCGCCGTTCGTCACACCCGACGACCTGAGGGAGCGATGGCATGCCGTCGGGGCTCGAGGCGCGGTCGCCCGACGGTCCTGGCTGAAGCGACTGGCCCGGCACAGCCAGCGGAGCGAGTTCGAGCGCGTGATGACGGGGCGGCTGCCCGACAACTGGCATGAGGCGGTGGCCGAGCTGAAGCAGCATATCGCAGACGAGCGGCCGAAGCTTGCCACCCGTGCGTCGAGCCAGAAATGCCTGGAAGCCCTGGTGCCGGCGACGCCTGAACTGATCGGGGGATCGGCTGACCTGACGGGATCGAACCTGACGTTGGTCAAGGGGATGGCGTCGATTTCCGCAGGCAACTACGGCGGCCGCTATATTCATTATGGCATCCGCGAGCATGCAATGGCGGCGGCGGCCAATGGCATGGCGCTGCACGGTGGCATCATCCCCTACGTCGGAACGTTCTTTGTGTTCAGCGACTATCTGCGTCCGGCGCTGCGGATGGGCGCGATCATGCGACAGCGGGTGATTTATGTTCTGACCCATGACTCGATCGGTCTGGGCGAGGATGGCCCGACTCATCAGCCGGTCGAGCATCTGGCCAGCTTACGGGCGATGCCCAATCTGAACGTGTTCCGGCCTGGCGACACGATGGAGACCGCTGAGTGCTGGGAACTCGCCATCCGCCGACCTGACGGACCCAGTCTGCTGGTGTTGTCACGCCAGGCGTTGCCGGCGTGGCGGACGGACGTTTCAGAAAATCGCTGCGCACGGGGCGGATATGTGCTGGCCGAGGCCGACGGTCCGCGGCAGGCCACTATCATCGCTACCGGGTCGGAGGTACCGATCGCAATGGCGGCGCGGGAGAAGTTGGCCGGGGACAACATCGCGGTCGCGGTCGTGTCGCTGCCGTGCTGGGAGTTGTTTGAACAACAGGATGAGGCCTATCGCGCACAGGTGCTGGGCGGCGCGCCGCGCATCGGGATCGAGGCGGCTTCCGGATTTGGATGGGACCGTTGGCTCGGTTCCGAAGGGACCTTCATCGGAATGACCGGATTTGGCGCGTCGGCGAATTATGAGGACCTATATGTGCATTTCGGTATCACGCCGGATGCGGTCGTGGCAGCGGTGACGCGCAAAATTGGGTGAGACAGGCTTCAGTCCTCCGCTTGTGACAGGTCAGACCCGTTGATTTATCTCAATGACTGTGGCGTAACAGTGTGTTCAGTTTCAAGCCGCAGTGAAGAGGGTATGTCATGGCCGTTAAAGTTGCGATCAATGGGTTTGGACGAATTGGCCGTCTGGTATTGCGCGCCATTGTCGAGAGCGGACGAGATGACGTTGTTCCTGTGGCAATCAATGATCTGGGCAGCGTCGAGGCCAACGCCCACCTGTTCGCATACGACAGTGTGCATGGCCGCTTCCCAGGGCAGATTGAGGTCTCCGGCGACACCATCACCATCCGTCACAATGGCAAGGTGTATGGCCCGCTGAAGGTTTCCGCCGAACGTGATCCGACCAAGGTTCCGTATCAGGGCGTCGATGTTGCGCTGGAGTGTACCGGCATCTTCACCAGCAAGACGAAGGCATCGGCCCTGCTGACTGCCGGCGCCCGCAAGGTACTGATTTCCGCACCGGGCGAGGAGGTGGATGCGACGATCGTCTACGGCGTGAACCACAAGACCCTGACGAAGGACATGACGATCGTGTCGAACGCGTCCTGCACCACCAATTGCCTGGCGCCGATGGCGAAGGTGCTGCACGAGCGGTTCGGTATCCTGCGCGGCTACATGGTGACCATCCATGCCTATACCGGCGATCAGAACACGGTTGATACGTTGCACAAGGATCTGCATCGGGCCCGGGCGGCGGCCGTTTCCGCGATCCCGACGTCTACCGGTGCCGCCAAGGCGGTGGGCTTGGTGTTGCCCGAACTGAAGGGCAAGCTGGATGGCACGGCCATTCGTATTCCGACACCGAACGTGTCACTGGTGTCGCTGGACGTGAACCTGTCCAAGACGGCGTCGAAGGCTGAGATCAACGCGGCGATGCAGGATGCGGCCAAGGGCGAACTCGCCGGCATCCTGGACTACAACACGGCGCCGCTGGTCAGCATCGACTTCAACCATAATCCGGCCTCGTGCACATTCGACTCTACGCAGACGGCGGTCGTTGATGGCGCGCTGGCCCGGGTGATGGGCTGGTATGACAACGAGTGGGGCTTCTCCAACCGGATGTCTGATACCGCGGCACTGCTCGGCAGCCTTTAGGGCTGGATTGCCCGTTCCCCATGGCAGTGGCCATGGGGACGCGGGCGGCTCAGATCAGCTTTTCGCGAAACATTCGCTGGCTCGCCCGGGTGGCGAAATCTGGTACGTCAGTGCCTTCATGCGCAGGCGCCACCTTACTGCGCGCTTAACATCGGAGCTTTGAGATGTCGTTCCGCACCCTCGATAATGTGGATGTTGCCGGCAAACGCGTGCTGGTGCGCGCCGACCTGAATGTACCCGTGCGCGACGGCAAGATCAGCGACCTGACGCGGATCGAAAGGCTGTCCCCGACCATCCGGGAGTTGTCCGGGAAGGGCGCGAAAGTCATCGTTTGCAGCCATTTTGACCGGCCGAAGGGGAAGCGGGTGCCCGAGATGTCGCTGGCGCCGATGGCTGCGGCACTGGGTGAGGTGCTAGGTCGGCGCGTGCGCTTTGTAGAGGATTGCACGGGCGCCGCGGCGGAACAGGCTGTGGATCTGTTGGGCCGCGGCGACGTGCTGGTGCTGGAAAACACCCGCTTCTATGCCGGCGAAGAAAAGAACGATCCGGCGTTCGCGGCGGCCCTGGCGAAGCTGGCGGAAATTTTTGTGAACGACGCTTTCTCCGCCGCCCATCGCGCGCACGCCAGTACCGAGGGCGTGGCGCATTTGCTGCCAGCCTACGCCGGGCGGCTGATGCAGGCTGAACTGGAAGCGCTGGATGCGGCGTTGGGTAATCCGGTGCGTCCAGTAGCGGCGATTGTTGGCGGTTCCAAGGTCTCCACCAAGCTGGAGCTACTCGGAAACCTGGTTGGCAAGGTCGATTTCCTGGTGATCGGCGGCGCCATGGCCAACACATTCCTCGCCGCCGAAGGCAAGGGCGTCGGAAAATCTCTGGAAGAAGCCGAGATGCATGGGATGGCGCTGGAGATCGTGTCCAAGGCCCAGGCAGCGGGATGCCGGATCGTGTTGCCAACCGATGCGGTGGTGGCGCGTGAACTGAAGCCGAACGTGCCGACCCAGACGGTTTCAGTTGACGCGGTTCCGGGCGACATGATGATCCTGGACGTGGGCCCGGTCTCGGTCGCTGCGTTGATCGGACAGCTTGCATCGTTGAGGACGCTGGTGTGGAACGGTCCGCTGGGCGCCTTCGAGACCAAGCCGTTTGACGCGGCGACAATGGCGCTGGCGCATGCCGTCGCGGAAGCGACACGGAAGGCTGGTCTGCGCAGTGTGGCGGGCGGCGGAGATACCGTTTCAGCGTTACGTCAGGCCGGCGTGCTGGAGCAAATGAGCTACGTTTCCTCAGCCGGCGGCGCCTTCCTGGAGTGGCTGGAGGGCAAAACCCTGCCGGGCGTCGCCGCATTGGAAGGCTGACGCGCGCAAATCCGCCGAATTGGTTATGGTCGCATCCGCCATTGCGATCGGAGCGATTCGGCATGATCCGGGTGTATCTCGCCGGCCCAGACGTATTTCTGCCTGACCCTGCCGCCTGGATGGAGCGGAAGCGGGCGATTTGTGCCGGATACGGGCTGGTCGGGGTGTCTCCGCTCGATGCTTGGGCGGATGAACCGGCCGATTGGGGCGAGATCCCTGAATGGCAGCGTATTGCGCTGCGCAACGAGGCGCACATCAAAAGCTGCGGGGCGATCCTGGCGAACCTGACGCCGTTCCGCGGTCCCAGCGCGGATGTGGGCACGGTTTATGAGGTCGGCTTCGCCCGTGGACTTGGGCTGAGGGTTTTCGGCTATGCCACCGTGGCTTCGCCTTTTCTGGATCGCACCCTGTCATGTATCGGCGGCGGGCAGCAGGGACCGGATGGCTCGTGGTGGGACGCCGATGGACTGCTGGTCGAGCAGTTCGGCCTGTTCGACAACCTGATGATCGAAGGCGGAATCCTGGGTTCCGGAGGGGCGCTGGTCAGGGAGGACCAGGACCGATGGCAGGATCTGACGGTATTCGAACGCTGCGTGCAGACAGCCGCCGCAGTGCTTTGCCCCCCTTGAATCCGGCGCTTCGGGTGCTGCCGACAGCTCGGTTCAGACTGTCGCCGGACCTCCCAGGATCGTTGTGGCCTGGGCTGACAGGACGCCGCCGTTGCCATGGACAAGCGCGAGATTCGCCGAGTTGATCTGCCGAGAACCGCATTGGCCGCGCAGTTGGCGCACCGCCTCGATGAGCAGGAACAAGCCGTACATCCCGGGATGGCAATACGACAGCCCGCCGCCGTTGGTGTTGACGGCCAACGCCCCTTTGGGGGCGATACGGCCGCCCTCGACAAAGCGGCCGCCTTCGCCTTTCGGGCAAAAGCCGAGGTCCTCCAGGAACAGGATCGTGTTGATGGTGAAGGCGTCATACAGCGCCACCACGTTGATGTCCGACGGCTTCAGTCCGGCCGCGCGGTAGGCCTGGGCACCGGATTCGATCGCGCCGGTGTGGGTAAGGACCGGCATGGAGGTGATCGAGGCGTGGGTGATGGACTGGCCGGTGCCCAGAACATAGACGGGCGTTTGCTTCATCGCGCGGGCTCGGTCGGACTTCACCAGCACGATGGCGCCGCCTCCATCGGTCACCAGGCAGATGTCGCGGACGGTGAACGGATCGCTGATTGGCCGCGCATTCAGCACGTCGGCGATCGTCAGGGGCTTCTTCTCCCATGCCACCGGGTTCAGCAGCGCCCATTCCCGGGCGGCGACCGCAACCGCGGCCATCTGCTCCCTGGTGGTACCATATTCGTGCATGTGCCGGCTGGCCGCCATTGCATAGGCGGTCGCGGGCAGGAACGGCTTGTAGGGCGTTTCGTAGGGATTGAACTCCCGCGCGCTCGCTGCCCGGCGGCCGACGGTGCGCTGCGTGCTGCCGTAGGCGATGACGGCGACCGAGCACAAGCCTGCCTCCAGGGCGGCGTGGGCGTGGGCGACGTGAACCTCGAACGACGATCCGCCGACTATTGTGCTGTCAGTGTATGCATCCGGAAGCCCAAGGTATTCGACCAGCGACATGGCCGATGTGCGGGCCTGGGTGCTCGCGCAGAACAGGCCATCGACGTCCGCCAGGGTAAGGCCGGCATCCTCGAGGGCGCGATGAATGCCCTGCGCCATCAGATCCATCGGGCTCATTAGCGCGGCGACGGCGCCGAGATCGGATTCGGCGGCGCCGACGATGGCAACGCCGCCGCGCGTGACATTGGGTCCCATCAGACTGCCTCCGCCGGCGTGAAGACGGGATAGGGGTCTTCGTCACCCTGAGGGGGGTGCACGCGGAATTTAACCCGCATGCCGATCTTCACCTCCCTTGGTGGGATCTCCTCGACGCGGCTCATGATGCGGAAGCCTTCGTCCACGTCCACCAGGCAGACATTGTAAGGGCCGCCCTGCTGCGGGTGTACCACCGTGGTCGCGTGCACGGTGCCGATGCCCTTGCTGACCCGCCATTCCAGGTCGGCAGCGCCAGTCTTTGGGGCGATTACCCGCGGATAGAACATGGCCTTTCCGAGCGAGGGGCTGAACTGGTACCCGAGTTCGCCACGCTTCAGGTGGGCGATGTATGTGGCAAGGGGTGACTCGGCCGCATTCGGCATGACGTTTCCTTCGCTTTTCTTTCGGCAGGCTAGCAATGCGCGCGATCACGGACAAACTGGATCAACCGATACGGAGGCGCTTGCACAGGGCTGGGGTTAAGACCAAATTTCCCGTATGGCCAGTTCCCTCCCCACGACCGACGACGATCTGCCGGAAGGTTTCCTGACCGGCCAGTTGCTGATTGCGATGCCGGCGATGGCCGACCCACGGTTTCAGCAGAGCATAATCTACGTGTGCGCTCACACGCCGGAAGGCGCGATGGGTCTGGTTTTGAACCGGCCGATCGTAAAGCCGACGTTCGACGATCTGTTGAAGCAACTAAGTGTCGAACCGCTGCCTCCGGTCAGGCAGATCAAGCTTTGCGCCGGAGGACCGGTCGAAAATGCCCGCGGTTTCGTGCTTCACACGAGCGACTGGACCGGAGAGGGCAGCCTGAAGGTCGACGGCTCCATGGCGCTGACCGCCAGCCTGGATGTGCTGAAGGTGATCGCCGAGGGTGGCGGACCGCGTGAGTGCGTTCTGGCACTGGGATACGCCGGCTGGGGGCCGGGACAACTCGATCAGGAAATCCAGCAGAATGCCTGGCTGTCGGTCCAGGCTGATGAGACGCTGCTGTTTGACGGCGAGCACGACACGAAATGGCGGCGCGCCTTTGCCAAGTTGCGGGTTGATCCGCTGCTGTTGTCCGATACCGCGGGGCATGCCTGACGCCGTTATCGGCCCCGCGCGGGTGCAATCGCGTCTTGGGTTGTCGGACAATAAGCACGGCCGGTCGATCCCGTGAGTTGAGCATTACCACCGTCACTGCTTCATGAACGCGTTAATGGTGGGCGTCGGCAGGGTGTGGTCCAGGAAACCGAACGTGCCTGACTCGGCGACCTCTTTCGCTGCATTGACCAGGCCGGTCATCGCGATGCGGTAGAGGGATGTAGCCAGGCTGATGCGCTTCACTCCAGCGCCGGAAAGCGCCGCCACTGTGAACGATTTACCCTTGATCCCAGCCATGAAGTTGACCGGCCGCGACAACGCGGCACAGACGACGCGCACCGCCTCCAGGTCCGGCAGTCCCGGCGCCATCAGCACGTCCGCGCCGGCGGATTCGAAGGCTTGCAAGCGCTTTATAGTATCGTCGAGGTCTGGATTGCCATTCAGGTAGTTCTCTGTCCGCGCCGTCAGGGTGAACGGAAACCCGACTGAACGGGCGGCCTCCACCGCCGCGGCGATGCGGTCCCGCGCCAGCGGCAATTCGAACAGCGGCCGTCCGGGATCACCGGTGGCATCTTCAATGGACGCTCCGACCAGGCCGATATCGGCGGAAAGCCGGATCGTCTCCGCCGCGGCCCCGGGAGAATCGCCGAAACCCTTCTCCATATCGGCGGATACCGGCAGATCGGTCGCGTCGACGATCGCCTTGCAGTGGGCCAGCGCCTCCTCACGCGTCACCATGCCGTCGCGGCGGCCAAGCACGCCAGCGCATGCACCGCTGGAACTGGCCAGAGCCTTGAATCCAAGCGCAGTCAGAATCCGAGCGGACCCGCCGTCCCAAGCGTTGGCAATTACGAAGCTGCCCGGCGCCTCATGCAGAGCGCGAAAAGTCTGGGCTTTCTGTAACTGGGTGGACATCATTCGGCTGCCTTGCGTTCGTTCAGCACTTCATCGGTGTGCTCACCGAGGCGCGGGGCGGCGCGCCTGACCGAACCCGGGGTCGCGGAGAGTTTGACGGTAACTCCCATGGTGCGAAACGGGCCGGTGACGGGATGAACGGTTTCCACCACCATGTCTCGGGCCAATATCTGCGGATTAGTATAGACCTCGTCGTAGTGCAGCACCGGTCCGGCTGGGATCCCGAGCTTTTCCAGCGCGCTCAACCAATGGGCGGAAGGCTGGATAACCAGCTTGTCGGCCAGCAGCGCCACCAGTGCATCGTTGTGCCTGACCCGCTCGGCGTTGCTGCTGAAGCGCGGATCGGAGACCAGTTCGGGCGCGCCGACCAACTCACAAAGCTGGGCAAAGAATTTCTGCTGTGATGCCCCCACGGTGATATAGCCGTCTGCTGTCTGGAAGCATTGATAGGGCGAACTGCCGCGATGGGCCTGCCCGATCCGCTCCGGCCTGGTTCCCGTGGCGAAGTAGTGCGCGGACTCGTAAACCGCCAAGGATGTGGCGGCTTCCAGCAGTGAGGTCTCGACGTGCTGGCCTTCGCCTGTGTGGTGGCGCGCTTCAACCGCGGCCAATACACCGAATGCGAGGAACATTCCGGCCGTAACGTCCGAAATTGCGATTGGCAGCCGGTGTGGCGGGCCGTCCGCTGGGCCATTTGTGCTCATGAGACCTGACATCGCCTGGGTGATCAGATCAAAGCCACCTCGCGCGCTGTACGGGCCGGTTTGGCCGAACCCGGAAATCGACGCCAGGATCAACCGCTTGTTGCGCTGGTGCAGAACCGACCAGCCAAGGCCGAGCCGGTCGAGCACGCCTGGGCGGTAGTTCTCCACCAGGATGTCGGCCTGGTCGATCAGTCGCAGCAGTGCCTGCTTGTCCGCTTGCTGCTTCAGGTCCAGCGAGACTGACCGCTTGTTGCGGTTCCATGTCATGAACGGCGCGCTCTCGCCATTGATGAAAGGCGGCATTCCCCGAGCGGAATCCCCGGTGGGTGGCTCGACCTTGATGACGTCAGCGCCATGATCGGCCAGCAGCATGGCGCAGTAGGGACCCGAAAGGTGGCTGGTGAGATCCAGCACCAGAAGATGATCGAGAGCGCCGGCCATAAGTTCCTCCATTCCTTGCGCGGACGATGATGCTGCGACGGCGCGAGGATGGCAAAGATGAGGGGGCCGAGACGACCGGGCTGAGATCTGCCAATCCTGAAAGCCGTTGCACACGCAAGTAATCTCGCGGTACGCGTGTCTAGGACCCACGCTTTGAACCGGACGGCGCCTTCGGAGAGGCGTCAGGACTACTATCCTTTAGCCAACCCGTCTGCGCCTCCAGCCGCCGAGCAAGTTCGGCACTGAAGCGTTCGGCGCCTTCGGGGTTCAAGTGACAGAACTGATCCCCAAACAGGCGGTTCGGCCAGTGTGGCATCAGGTCGGGGACAACCCGAAAATGCGGATACCGGCGTTCATAGCTTGTAAGGTAGTCTGCGAACCGGTCTCGCACAGCGGGACGCACCTCATTCCAGGTCGCTTCATTCACCGGCATTGCGAGGAAGCGGATGTCGATGCCGCGACCATCAAGCGCCGCCAGCAGCTTGTTGAAATAGAAATCCAGAATCGGAAGCGGCATGAATTCCGCCATATGACCATCGAGGGCGACGATATCGGATCCGGGGTCCATGCCGAAATGATACTGCCCTCTTGCCGCCAACGTTGCCTCCAGGAGCCTGTGATTTCGCATCCAGCGAAACGTTACCGCGCCGTGGATCAGGCTTGAAAAGTAGAATGGCGGAAAACGCATCTCATACAGCCGGTCACGAACCAATGTTGGCAGCGTGGCAGCGTTCGAGCCGTAGACGGACTGATCATCCTCCTGCCGCGACGCCCGTCGCAGCGCCAGGATATCCGGCCCGGACAGTAACCCGAAGCGAACGCTTCTCTCCCAGAACAGATCGGGGCGGACGAAGTGGCCGGGATCAAACGAAACGATGACCATTCGCGGCGCCGACGGGCAGGCCAGCACACGGCTCAGTATCGCGTTCGCCTCGATCGCCCCACCGCCGCCTACGGCAAGGTTGGCGGTCCTGAACGGCAGCCGAACCGGCATGATGTCAGCGGCTGCGCGAGAGTCGCCCAGGACAACCACGTCGCCCAGGTCGCACCGATCCAGCATGATCTGCTTGGCTATCCATGACGGGTATTCGGCGTCCATAAAGGCCATGGGCATTGCCGTTACCCACGTCCACACCAGTGCGGAACTCGCGATCGCCGATACCGCCAGCACCCGCATATAGTCCATCGCTACGGCTTACGTCCGGTTTGGCTCACGGGCACCACTTTAACTTTCTGTTTGTTGGTAGGTCCCATGATCCATGCGTCGCCGCCGGGATCACGCGCTAGAACTTGAAATACAGGAACTCGTTGCTGCCACCTGCCGCGAGAAGTCCCAATGTGGCACCACACCCCATGACCATCGCCCATTGCGGCGACGGCCTCCAGCCAAAACGAGATGCCGGTTCGGCTTGCATCCACTGCCGCGTGGAGGGTGCGAACCAGACGACCGCGTACAGTGATGCCAGCCAGAGCACTCCGACGACCGCTTGGATGTCTAGCCGCAGGCCGATGCCATGGGCGCCGAACATCGCGGTGAGCATGGTCCAAGCGTCCGCGACGCTAAAGGCGCGGAACAACACGGACCCGATCAGAACGCATAAATAGGTCAGCGCGATGCTGGCAACCTTCGGCAAGGAAGGCGCCTGGGCCAATCGCCAGCCGTGATTGACCACGAGGAACGCGGCGTGCAGCAGCCCAAAACACAGAAACGGGAAAGTGGCCCCGTGCCACAGTGCCACGAGCATCATGGTCACGGTGGCAGGTGCAGCGAGCATGCAACAAAACCCGGAGGCCGTGCGCTGCCCCCGCGCATCGATCCGCAGACCATGGTTCCTGCGCCAGCGCATGATTGCCAAAGTCAGCGGCGCATGCACGTTCGTCATCAGGAACCTCGTCAGCGACATGTGCCAACGCTGCCAATAGGCGATGACCGACGTGGCACGATAGGGCTGATCAAAATTATCGGGGAACCGTAGACCGGCAATCCAGGCGAGACCAATCGCCATGTCGGTGTAGCCGGAAAAATCGAAATACAGCATCAGCGAGTATGAGGCTGCCGCTTGCCACGCCGAGAACAGCGCGAGTTGACCGGGATCGGCGAATCCCGCGGCCACCACTGCTGAAAGGGGATCCGCCAGCAAGGTCTTCTTTAACAAGCCGACCAGGAAAAATCCGCTGCCAGTCGCAAGATTATCCTTGGTCATCCGCCAACCGCCAGCATTCTCGAACTGCGGCATCATCTCGCGCGGATTAAGAATGGTCCGGCGAGCAGCGCCGGAAAGAACGCCGCGAACAAGGCATAATCCCGTGCTTTCGGCGGTTTGGCATCACCGCCGGCGTAATGCAGCAGGCAACCGATCTGGGTGAAGGTAAAGAAGCTCATTCCAAGCGGCGGCAGCGTCCCCGCGTTGAGATATTTAAACCAACCTAAAGCCGCAAGGTTCAGCCCGACGCCGATCGCCGCCCATTTACCCGCGCGGGAGGACCCATGCATCAGGTGCAACAGGCCGAAATTGCCGCAGACAGACAGCACCAGCAGCGGCAGAAAGCCTGCCGCCCCGACGGCGTAGAACAGCAGAGACGCAGCGATCAGCCACGATTTTGTCCAAGCTGTTCCCAGGCGGCCCAGTGCCGCGAAGCCGCACAGCACGAGCGGCAGGAAAGCCAGTAGGAACGGGAAACCACTGAACGTCATGCAATGGCCCGGATATGGAGGTCCGCCCAGGCCGGGCGCACATCCCTTCGTGCCGCCAGTTCTTTGTCTTCAGTGCCCGGCTTACCGCCCGGTTGCGCCGCCTTGCGCGACGAAGATCGAGGGCGGGACACTCTATCAGGCTGGCTCAAGCGCCTGCTTGACCCCGATCATTCGGACAAGGTCGCCCAAGGTGACCAGGCGATCGATTTCGGTAAGCGCGAACCGCAGATCGAATTGGCACTCGGCCTCGACCACGACGGTGACGAGATCCATCGCATCCCAGTCGGTCAATTCGTCAAATCGCGTCGTGGACGAAAGGTCCAGATCGCGGTCGTGCATGATCTCGCGGATGATGGCGGTGACTTCGGTCAGGGGTGCGGCCATGGCCTGCTCCTTCAGTAGGATTCTCGGCGCGCAGGCGTCTTAGGCGTGAAGTGCTAAGGAATGGTTAACACGGACGCAGATTTTCGGCTGGCCAGGCGCTGCGGATTGACGCTGATACCGGGTCGTCGCCTGTCGGGTGACCTATTACGAACGGCGGGCGGTTCCGGTCGTGGTGCGATCGCTCTATGCTGCGTGGAAACTGAACGGGGGTTCAACGCCATGAGTGACGTCCGCGTCATCGCCACCGGCCTGCGCTTTCCGGAGGGGCCCGTCGCGATGAGGGACGGCTCTGTTGTGGTGGTTGAGATAGAGCGGCAGACCGTCACCCGCGTTCACCAGGATGGCCGCACCGAAGTCGTCGCCGATACCGGCGGCGGCCCGAACGGGCTTGCCATTGGTCCCGATGGCGCGCTCTACGTCTGCAACAACGGAGGCTTTCAGTGGCGCACCGAACTGAGCCTGCTGCGGCCCGCCGGCCCCGCGTCTGACTACACCGGGGGGCGGATCGAACGGATCGATCTCGCGACCGGCGCGGTCACCGTGCTGTATGACCGGTGTGGATCGCACAAGTTGGTAGGACCAAACGACATCGTCTTCGATCGCTTGGGCGGTTTCTACTTTACCGACCTGGGCAAAGCGAGGGCGCGCGACCGCGACTGGGGCGGGGTGTACTACGCCATGGCCGACGGATCACGGATCACCGAGGTCGTGCACCCGATCCTGACCCCAAACGGCATTGGCCTGTCGCCGGACGGCGAGACGCTGTATGTCGCTGAGACCGAAACGGCGCGGCTGTGGGCGTTCGATATTCTGGCCCCAGGCGTTGTCGGCAAGGCGCCCTTTCCGTCGCCGCATGGTGGGCGCCTGATGGTGGGCCTGGGTGGCTTCCAGCGCTTCGACAGCTTGGCTGTCGATGGGGCGGGAAATGTATGCGTGGCGACCCTGATCAATGGATCGGTGAGCGTAGTGGCCCCTTCAGGCAAGTTGATCAGGCAGATCCCGATGCCGGACATGTTTTGCACCAACATCTGCTTCGGCGGCCCGGATCTTCGCACTGCATACATAACGCTATCCGGGACGGGACAACTTGTGGCGATGGAGTGGGATAAACCTGGGCTTCGGCTCGCGCACGAGGCGTAGAAAATTCTTCCGCCGGGACGATGCTTTGTAGTCAATTTACGTTACATCGTCAGCTTACTCCCAATACAGGGCCAAGCACTACCGGCAACTATTGATCAAAGACAATTCTGCAACCGGAGACCTCATGATGACTAATGATAATCTGGTAAAACTTTGGGAGGCGCATTGCCGATTTGAATTCGAGACGCGGGACGTTGATGCGACGATGGCAACCATGGTTGTCGAACCCTATGTGAATCATATCCCGACGATGACGGGCGGTGTTGGCCATGATGCGCTCAAGAAATTCTACTCTGAGCATTTCATCGGGGCGAATCCTCCGGATTTCTCGATGATCCCGGTAAGCCGCACCGTGGGAGACGATCGTATCGTCGATGAGTTCGTGGTGACTTTCACTCACACCACGCGGATTGACTGGATGCTGCCACGCATCGCGCCAACCGGACGGAAGGTGGAGATTCCGATGGTAGCGATCGTGCAATTCAAAGGCGATAAGCTGGTGCATGAGCACATCTACTGGGATCAGGCATCCGTTCTGCTGCAGGTCGGGTTGCTGAACGGAAATGGCTTGCCGATCACTGATTCTGATCAGGCCCGGAAGGTTCTAGACAAGAGCTTGCCGAGCAATCGATTGATGGAATGAACTGTAGCGACAAGGCCTGCACTCTGCATTTGTGGCGGCTGACGCTTTAAGTTTTGATGAGGTGGAGCGCCGTGGTGATATATTTTGAATTACACGATGCAGCGCGCCTTCATGTCTTGCACTTCGTTCGATCACGTATTAGAGCAATTGGCGTGATGAGAAGCAATAAAGTGTAAGAAGTGGTCATCGCTCATCATCCGCGGGCAGCGATCATGCGGCGCAGCGGTTCGGTGTTCAGGCCATCACGTTTTGGCGACCGCAGATATCTTGCGATAGAATTCCTTGTTGGCATCTGCTGACATACCAGACGGAGGACGCCATGGGCATGTTGCTGCGCGATAGCGTGTACCAGGCAATTCGGCGGGCGATACTCGTCTGCGAACTCAAGCCGGGACAGGAACTTCGAGAGCAGATACTTGCCGAGCAATACCGTGTCAGCCGGTCCCCGATTCGGGACTCACTGCTTCGCCTGGAACAGGAGAAGCTTGTGACGGTGCTGCCTCGGCAAGGCTACCGCGTTAACCCCATCGACGTTCACGATGTCGATGAAATGTTCAGTCTGCGTCTGATCATTGCACCGGCGTGCGCCGCTGAGGCGGCGAAGGCAAATGAGGAGGCTGTGCGGACGCTGGACCGGTTCCGATTCGTTGTCGGGACCGATGAAACCGCGTTCCTGGAATACAATCGGCGGTTTCATTCCGCAGTCGCGGTACTGTCAGGTAATACCCGGTTGGTTGCTTCTGAGGCTGCCCTCGCCGAGGAGACGGATCGTCTGGCGCTGATCAGTGTGCAGGCACACCCGGGAACATGGCTGCCTCTGGTTTTGGGAGAGCATGGGGCGATCGTCAATGCGATTCAGGCGCATGATAGCGCTAACGCACATCGACTGATGTACGATCATCTTGTTGGTGGCCAGAGGCGGATAATCGCGGCGTTGCAGGAGCAGGCCGACACCAGTGGGCCATGGGCGGTCACCGCGAGGAGGGGAACCCAAATCGCGATCTAGAAGGCCACCTCAGGGGATCTTCATCCCCGATCCGTGATCTTGTGCCATCCGCTTCGGACGCAAACGACATCAATGCCGGTTTGATAGCCGTCGCCATGTTGGGCAGCGCACATTTGCAATGTAGCATGAGGCGTGTCCGCAACTTGCCTGACAAGTGGCGCGGCGGAGGGCAATGGTGATCGTGATAAAGGTCTTGACTACATGGATCGGGTAGGACCGCCGCAGGCCGAGGCCGAGCGGTTAAGGAAGCTCCGCGGTTCGGGGCGCTATACGGCGGATGAGCGGTTCGAGGGCGCCATCTATGCCGCGTTTGTACGTAGCCCGCATGCTCATGCACGGATTGTTTCGGTGGACTGCGGCAGGGCCGCTTCGATGCCGGGCGTCGCGCGCGTGCTGACCGGGCACGATTGCGTGGCGCTGGCGAATTTTCCGGTGATAGACAGGATCGGTCATGGATTGGCGGTTCCGATTCGCCCGGTGCTGGCGTCGGATGTGGTGCGGCATCCGGGGGAGGCAGTCGCCTGCGTGGCAGCAGAAACCCAGGCACAGGCACTGGATGCGGCTGAGGCGGTGCTGGTCGAGTATGAAGCGTTGCCAGCGGCGATTGGGCTGACCGAAGGCGCGCCTCTGGTGCATGCGGGCGCGCCCGGGAACATAGCGCTGCGACATGAAGCCGGGAACGCGGCGGAAACGAACGCTGCAATGGAAGCTGCCGCGCTGGTGGTGGAGACAGAGATTACACTGCCTCGCCTGACACCGGTGACGCTGGAGCCGCGTGCTGCGGCGGCTCGATGGGTGACGGAGAACGGCATCTACATCGTTCGGGCGCCGCATCAAGGAGTGAACGAGATGCGGCGGGATTTCGCCGCGGTATTCGGGCTGCCAGCGGATCGGTTCCATGTGCTTGGCGGGGATGTCGGCGGCGGCTTTGGCCCCCGGAACATCGCCTATCCGGAATATGTGGCGGTGATGCTGGCGGCCCGTCTGACCGGGCGGCCTGTGGTCTGGAATGGGACGCGCAGCGAATCCTTCCTGACCGACATCCAGGGCCGCGGGGTGCGGGTGCGCGGCCGTTTGGCGTTGGATGCGGCGGGGCGCTTCACGGCGCTGTCGATGTTGTACGACGCCGACCTCGGTGCGTACATCTCGCCGGTGGCGGTGTTCGCCAACATCAACAATCCGCTGCAGTCGCTGACCGGATGTTATGCGATTCCCTCGGCGCATGCGGTATTCAGGATGATGCATAGCCACGCCGTTCCTACCGGGCCCTATCGTGGTGCTGGACGGCCGGAAATGGCATTGCTGGTGGAGCGGTTGGTGGATCTGGCGGCCGCACGGCTGGGGCTGGATCCGTTCGTTCTGCGGGAGCGGAATATCATTCCTTCGGGAGCATTCCCGTGGATGCTGCCTAGCGGGACGCGGTATGACAGCGGGGATTTCTCGCGACTGATGCGGACGGCACGGGAGGAGTCTGATTGGGACGGCTTTGAGGCGCGGCAGGCAGTTTCCACGGTGCGACTCGGGCGAGGCATGGCGCTGTTCATCGAGGTCTCAGGCGGCGGCGGTGCGCCAGATGAGGCGGCATTGACGTTGTCGGCGGTTGATGGGCAGGCGGCGCTGCGAATCGAGACTGTCACCGCGAGCACGGGCCAATCGCATGCGCGGACATTCGCGCTGGTGGCTGGTCCCAGGCTGGGGTTGCCCGAAACCTCTATCGATCTGGTGGCGTCTGATCCGGAAACTTTCTTGTCCGGGGCTGGATCCTATGCGTCCCGCAGTACTATTGCAGCCGGCAGCGCCGTGGCCCTGGCAGCGGATGCGCTTTCAATGCGGCTGCGGGGAATGGCGGCGCTGCGGGCGAACTGTGCGCCGGACGATCTGCATTTGGCGGATGAAGCGGTACGTCGCGCCGATGGAAGTCCTGTGTGCCGCGTTGTGGATTTGCTGAGCGAGCCGCTGACCGAGACCGGCCGTGTGACGCCGACGAATGCTTTTGCCTCAGGTTGCCATGTCGCCGAGGTGGCCTTGGATGAGGCCACCGGCGCGACCGTCCTCACGCGCTATCTTGCGGTCGATGATGCCGGTGTGACGATCGATCATCAAGCCGCGGAGGCGCAAATCCAGGGCGGCATCGCCCAAGGTGTGGGCGAGGTGCTCGGGGAGGAATCGGTGATCGATCCTGCTTCCGGGCAGCCCTACGCAGCCAGCCTGATGGACTACATGTTGCCTCGTGCCAACGATTTTCCGGATTACCGGGTTGTTGAATGCAACACGCCTTCCCCGTTCAACCCGTTGGGGGTGAAGGGTATCGGCGAGGCCGGGACGACAGGGGCGCTGTGCGCGGTCACCAGCGCCGTGGCTAATGCACTGGGGGGACGTGACTTGCCCGCGATGCCCTACACGCCACAAGGATTGTGGCGGGCGCTTCAGCGTCCTGCCAAAGGCGAGGCATGATAATTGGCCAGCAGGTCGGCCGCGTCCCGGTAAATAGCGATACAGCCTGCATCTCGGAGATCCTGTTCGGCAAACCCGCCTGACAGCAGGCCAATCGTTCTGATGCCGATCTTGGCGGCGGCCTGTGCGTCGTACGGCGAGTCACCGATCACGATGACATCCTGTGGCTCGACACCCGGAAGCTGTTTCAGGGCTGCCTGGAAGATGTCGGGGTGCGGCTTGGACTTTTCCGCATCGTCGGAGGAGGTTTGGGTCTGCACGAGATCATCAATCCGGGCGAGGCGCTTGTACGTGCCGAGTTCATCCTCCTTTGCGGAGGATGCCAGCGCGATCTTCAGGTGATCCCGAATAAGGCGCTCGAACAGGTCCCTCACCGCCGGAAAGCCCGTGACCTGTGGCAGGTAGTTGTCCTTGAAGATGTGGCTGCGATGCTTTTCAAGATCCCCGGATTGTTGGTCCAGAGCCTGCTTGGGCAGGAAGACCGGCATCAGTTGGTCACCGCCCTTGCCGATCTGGCTGCGGACCTCCTGGAAGTCCACGTCATAGCCAAAATCGCGGAACGCATCCTGCCAGGCTTGCGCATGCTGGTCCACGGAATCGACCAGCGTTCCGTCCACGTCGAAAATTACGGCTTTAGGCATCAGGGCTCCTTCCCGAGCGGCACGGCTTCAACGCCGCAGGACGCGGCGGATTCCCGGCGACCGGTCACAATGTCGCGGGCGCGGCCTTGTGCCAGGATCAACCGGTCGTTGCCCCAGCAACGGTCGGTTTACTGTTTTCTGCGGTATATTCCGGAACTTCCCGGGATCGAGCTGAATGCGGTCGAGAGGCCGAGAATTGTTTCTGAGCCGCCCAATGCAAGGTAGCCACCTGGTTTCGTCCTTGCGGCAAGCGCGGCAAGAACGCTGCTTTTGATTCGTGGCTCAAAGTAGATGAGGACGTTCCGGCAGAATACGATGTCGAACGGACCCAGCCCTGCAGGCAGGTCAAGCAGGTTCAGTGCCTGGAACTCGATGCCGCTTCGCAGTTCGGGCCTGACCCGCCACTCACTGCCAAGATCTTCAAAATATCGAACCAGGCGTTGAACCTGCAGACCACGCTGCACCTCGAATTGGGTATAGATGCCGCTTCGCGCTCTAGCCAAGACGGGCTCACAGATGTCGGAGCCAAGAATGGTTGTTTTCAGGCCGCGCAGTTGCGCTTCCTCTTCGCGCAGCGTCATGGCGATCGAGTAAACCTCCTGGCCCGTCGAGCAGGCGGCTGACCATATGGACAACGTCCGGTCAGCGGTTTTTCGCGAAGCCAGATCCGGAATGATCGTATTCCGTAACGTATCGAACGGCTTGCCGTCGCGAAACCATAATGTCTCGTTTATCGTCAGCGCCGCTATAACCTGGTCCGCGAGAGGTCCTTTTGGTTGAGCGCGCAATCGATCGGCCAGTCCAGCGAGAGTTTTTACATCCCAAGCCGAAAGCTGTGGTCCCAGGCGAGAGACCACGAGGTAGTCCTTGTCAGCCCCGAGGTTGATGCCAGCCCGATTGCGTACGAAGCAGCGCAGTGCCTCCGTCGCGCCGCTCATGAGCGTCCTCCAGCCAGGGTCAATATTTTCTCCGCGATATCGTTAAGCGGCAGGACAGCGTGACAAATTCCCGCCTGCGCCACTGCCCCTGGCATGCCCCACACGACCGAGCTCTGTTCATCCTGGGCCAATACGGTGCCCCCGGCTGCGACCAGCGTACGACAGCCCGCAAGGCCGTCGTGACCCATACCAGTCAATATGACGGCGAGCGTCCTGCTGCCGTAGATCTCCACGATGGAGCGCAACATTGGATCTACAGCTGGCTTGCAGAAGTTTTCCGGCGGTCCGTCGTCGAGGCGACAGACGATCTGGCTGCCGCTGCGTGCCAGCAGCAGGTGATGGCCACCGGGGGCGATGTGAATGCGCCCCGGCAGCAATGGCATGCGGTCCGTCGCCTGAACCGCCTGCATCGATGTCGTCCGTGCGAGGTGTTCGGCCAGCAGTTGCGTGAAGGCTGCCGGCATGTGTTGGGTGATCACGATAGGCTGGCAAATTTTGTTGCCCAGCGGCCCTAGGACCAGTGGGAGCGCCTGCGGACCCCCGGTCGAGCTTCCGATTGCGATCAATGCCGGCGAGCCAGGGATCAGTGCGCGTGGCGCCAGTGTGATGGGCGAGGGTTGCCTGCGAGCAGCGGCATAGCCTTTTTGAGACAATGCTGCCTGCAGTGCCTGATAGAACGGTGATCCTTGAAAGATTGTTTCGAGTTCCGGCGGGCGGCGAAGTATCTGTGCTCGCAGGGCATTGACGGGCAGGCGGAACTTTTCCAGGCCGACCAGGACCAGCAGACCGCAGCCCGAGTTGGCCCCCGCGGCCAATGTTTCTGATGCGGAGCCAGGATTTTCGAGGGCATCGAAAATTATGAGATCAATGCCGCCGCGCTGGACCAACTCGGTGATCTGGGGGGCTGATTGGGCCTGCCCGACCACTTCAACGCCCGGAAGGCCCGCCAGCAACCGACGCATGTGCATACGGGCACGGGCTGCGCTGATGGCGAGGACAACACGGGCAGTCGTATTCGATCCGGGTGCAACCGCGGCGGTTGTGGCGGACATATCCTAACTGACGAGGCCAATGTTGCGGAGCTTGTCCTCGATGATGGCGCGATTGAACGGCTTCATGACATACTCGTCCGACCCCGCTTCCAGGGCTAGCCGTATATGCTTGAGATCGTTGTGGTTGCTGCAGAACAGAATCTTTGGCCCACGGCCCGGTTGCCCGCGCAAGATCGTGGTGACGCCGATGCCGTCGATCTCCGGCATCTCCCAGTCAAGCAGCAGTAGTGTCGGCATGCTGTCGCGGCAGACCGCCAGAGTTTCAAGGCCATCGCGGGCTTCTCGGCAGATGAACCCGAATGTCTCCAAAATCGAGCGAAGCGGTACGACGGACAACCGGGCTGTCATCGGCAATAACCGCGGTCTTCATGAATTTGCACCTGTCCGTCCCCTGATGGCGGCCAAGATCCGATCCGGTTCCACAGTGACGAGCAGGTGGTCCGAGAACTTGAGGATCCCGTTACTGATTAAGCTCCAACCGGAGGGGACTGTTGGTGGTAAAGGTTCAAGCATCGCGCCAGGCATGGTCAGCACATCACCTGCCTTGTCCACCAGCAATGCATAGAGTTCACGATCATCGGCAACCACGACATTCATGGCGAGATCGGGGTTGGCCCGACCAAGATCCAGCACGACCGCCAGATCCAATACCGTAACAATGCGGCCACGCAGATTGATCGAGCCTGCGACTGCACCGGAAGCAAGCGGAACGCGAGCGATGGATTGTGGCCCAAGAATATCGTGAACATGTCGTACGGCGATACCAAAAGCCTGTCCCGCCAGGGTCATGGTTACCAGTTCCAGCGTCGGCCCGAGGGTCGCGATGTCCTCAGTTTGGTTCATGCACCGTAATCTCATTATGGTGCGGAAGATCGGTGCGGCCAGGGCGCCATAAATCTTTAGGAATTGGAATCCTGGTCGCGTCGCTGGCTTGCTCCAGGTGGAACGCGACATTTATGACGTCTGTCGGTTCGCCATCGATGAGTGCGGAGCCAATGATATCGGAACGTCCCCACGTGATCTCGATCTCCGCATCTGTCTCCGTGATGTCCAGGATCTGATCCACCACGAGACCGACCTGGCGAGGCCGGCGGTCGAGATGCGTTCCGCTCGGGTCTGCCGGAGGTTGATCGGCTAACACCAGGACCGGCAGCATGCCGGAGTCACGGAGCTTGATGTCCGGGCTGGCGAGGTTCAGCGACATCAGGCGGTCACGATACAGCACGATCATCTTTGCGTGGCTGTAGAAGATCTGCTGCACATCGATCTCCTCCAGGCGGGCGATCTGATCCAGCGCGATCGCCTTGCGCGTTCCCGCGCCAGCCCGGATCAGTAGGAACCGCCTCCCTGACGCCTCAGTGGCCGGTGAGTTCGCCGGTCCTTCATATTGGCTTGTATCCGTGTGGTGATCGCCGAGATGCTCAACGACGCCATTGGGATCGATGATCATGCAAACCGACCCATCGCCCAGGATCGCGTTTCCGGAGTAGACACCGATACCTTTCAGGACGGGTGAAACCGGTTTGACAACGATTTCCTCCGTGTCGAAGACCTGGTCGACAACCAGGCCGAACCGCACGGCTCCGGTCTGAATGATGATCACTACCTGATTGGTCCAGCCGCTTGATCCGGCGCCGAGACCCAAAAGATTGTCGAGGCGGATGAGCGGCAACAATCTTTCCCGCAGGCGGAGGAGCGCGGTGTTGCCAATATGCTGAATTCGGGACTCCCCTGTCTCTGAACTATGTACCAGTTCCACCACCGAGATCTGTGGGAGGGCAAAGCGGTGACCTGCGCAACCCACGACGAGGGCGGAGACAATGGCAAGCGTCAGGGGGATTTTCATCGTGAAGCACGCGCCGCGGCCCTGCGTGGAAGTAAGATCGAGTGTGCCGCCAATCTTCTCGATATTCACCCGCACTACGTCCATGCCGACACCGCGACCGGATACCGCGGTCACCGAGGCCGCTGTTGAAAATCCCGGCCGCATTACGAAGCGGAAGATTTGTGCGTCGGGCATCATCGCCAGTTCCGCCTCGGTCGCCAGCCCATTCTGCGCGGCCTTGCGGCGTATCCGATCTATGTCCAGGCCGCGTCCGTCGTCGCTGACCTGCACAATGATGTGGCCGCCTTCATGAAAAGCGTTCAGCCGGATACGTCCGGTCTCATTCTTGCTGGCCATCAGGCGGTCAACCGCGGTCTCCAGCCCGTGATCCGCCGCGTTGCGAATGATGTAAATCAACGGATCCTTGATCAATTCAAGCACCTGGCGATCCAGCTCGGTTTCTGCGCCGTCCATAACCAGCTCAATCTTCTTATCAAGGTCGTGAGCGAGGTCGCGGATCAGACGCGGGAAAGCCGACCAGACGTTGCTGATCGGCTGCATCCTGGTCTTCATTATGCTTTCCTGCAGCTCTGTAGTCACCAGCGAGAGATGCCGCAGAGGGGCACTGAAGACGCTGTCCGGTTCGTTGCGCAGGATCTGGAGCAACTGGTTCCTTGTCAGGACCAGCTCGGATACCGAGGTCATCAACGTCTCGAGCAACTCGACAGCGACGCGAACGGTTTGACCTGCAACGACTGGCTCACGCACCTGCTGAGGCGGTTCGGCCCCCGGGTCACTGACCGCCCGTCCTAGCGGCATGACGGCTGCGAGGGGGGGCGCGGCCGGCGGATCGAGCGCCTGGGCATGGCCGGATGATTGTTTGTAGAGCGCCTCCAGTTCGCTCAGCAGGGCAGTGTACCCATGATCGCCCTCACCGCCGCCTATTTCGATGTTCGAGACGATGTCCCTTATCGCGTCTACACAGCGCAGGATGGTGCTGATCACGCCCCGGCTTGGGACCAGGGTGCCCTCTCGCAATAGACCAGTACATTTTCCCCAGCATGGGCGACGCGCCCCAGCTTGGGAAGGCCAAGAAACCCCGACGTTCCTTTAACGGTGTGCAAGGTGCGAAAAATACCGCTGATGAGCGTCTTATCCGTGGGGACGCCTTCCAGCAGCACGAGGTCGTTATCCAACGCCCCGAGCGCTTCGGCGGTTTCCACAAGGAAGTCCCTCATCAAGTCGTCCACGTGGCTACCCGCCAATCGTTATTATGCGAAACACCTTAGATCATTGATCATCTAGCACGCTTTTTGCGGTTTTGGAACCTAGTCCTCATCGTCCATGAAAATATTTCGTTTTGACAAATAGTGTGGATCCTGTAAGCAATCGGCAGGCGGCCCTTGACCATTCACCGGAGAAACCCGTGAAGATTCTGGTAGTTGACGACTATCCGACTATGCGACGGATCCTGCGAAATCTGCTGGACCAGATCGGGGTAAAGGACGTCGACGAGGCTGGATCCGGTGCCGAAGCCCTTGCGAAGATCAATAATAGCAAGATCGACCTGGTGATCTCGGACTGGAATATGGAACCGGTCACAGGACTGGAACTGCTAAAGAAAATCCGCGCCAACGCCGCGACGGCGAACATGCCTTTCATCATGGTAACGGCTGAAAGCAAGACGGAAAACGTGATTGAGGCTAAAAAGGCCGGCGTCAACAACTACATCGTAAAACCGTTCACCGCGGACACGTTGAAGTCCAAAATCGCGGCTGTGATGGGCTGACGTTCATGGGCAACGTTCAGACACAGGACGAGACAAGCGTCACGGCCGTTGACCTGGCAAGCCGCCTCGAAAGCATTACTGAGCAACTGCGGAAGGAAGTGAGCCGGCTAGCGCTATTTGAGCCGGTGAGTTCGGCTGAAAAACAGCTTGCGGTGGTGCATGGTGAGTTGAACGGGATCGGACGGCTGATCGCCGATACGCGGGCCGAGATCGCGGGTCTGCAACCGTCAGGCTTGGCGCATTCGCATCTGGTTTCGGCATCTGATGAGCTTGATGCCGTCGTTAGTGCAACCGAACGGGCGGCGGTTGAGATCATGGTCGCCGCGGAGAGATCGCAGGAGGCCGCGCAGCGCCTGCGCAACTTGCCGGGTATCGCGCCGGAGGCTTTGCGTGATCTGGACCTGATCGAGTCCGCCGCTCTGGATGTGTTCGTGGCGTGCTCTTTCCAGGATCTGACCGGCCAGCGTATTCGCAAGGTGGTGGGCGCACTGTCATACATTGAGAAGCGAGTCATGGCTCTCGACTCTGCTGTGGCAGGATGTTCCAGGAGACGGGCTGATGCCGCCGCCTGTGGATGCGCGCAACGATGCGCACTTGTTGAATGGCCCCGGCGATTCCGGACTGCGGCAGAACGACATCGATACGCTGTTGTTCGGGAAATTCGAAACGCCCAATGTGGCGCAAGACGACGTGGATGCGCTGTTTGGCGACGTTGCGAAAGCCGCTCACTGATGATCGTGGCGGTGAACCAGAACGGTGCTGGGATACGGCAAGGATCTCACATTCTCAGCGCTCCCTGAGAGGTTGCAAGGAATTAGAATGGCTGCCGCATCCGTTGTTCCAACGCTGATTTTCGCCAGCGGCTCCCGAGTGCCCGTGGCCAAAGGGGCCCGCGCGGAAGATGCAAGCGCCTTTGCGTCCATGGTTTCAGATACAAAAAAGTCCGATGCGAGCCAGCTTCCGTCCGGTATGATCCGGACTTCTTCCGGCCGCACGAGGGCGCTCACGGAGGTGCGGGATCCGACTGGATCGTCAGGCAAGCTCCCGGTGCTGCGAAACGACGGACGGAGTGCTGTGGCGGCACCGCGTTCGGACAAGCGAGCCGGAGCTTCGGCCGACAAGGCTTCATCCTCGGCGGACGGCGGTCCGGCGGTGTCGTCGCCGACTGCCACGTCCGAGCCGGCTGACAGTGCCCAGGCGGCGCAAGCGGGTAATCCTGGGGCAGCGCCCTCGCCCGCACCGGCCCAGGGAGCCACGCCCGTAGTTTCGAGTTCCGCTGGGACCCCTCAGGAAGCAGCCTTTGCCGCGGCAGTAACAGCCCAAAGCAACCAGGCGGCGTCGCAGATCGCGACCGACAAGTCTGTTCCGGTAGTCAATATCGGGTCCAGCTCCGCCAACAGCCCGGCGGCTTCGATAATTCCCGACTCCAGGAATGCCGGAAGCGCGGGGGCGGCGCAGGTCGGACCTGGACAGGCCAGTGCTGAACCGGCGGACGCTGGGCAGGCACGGATACGGCCTGAGGCAGCAGGTCCGGCGACGGCAGCCGAAGTGCAGACACCCAGCGCGCCCCCGGCGCCCGCGGTTGTCGTGGCAGCGCCGCCCGATCCGGCGATAGGTGCGCTCGATCCTGTGCAAGGAGCGCCTCCATCACCTGATGCCGTCCTGGGTAATGCTGCCTCTGGTCAGGCATCGCCGCCGGCGGCCGCAGTGACGACAGAGACGCTGGCCGCGGCGGGGATGGGCCAGGCTGCCTCGACCATTCTGCCTCCGGCTGTTTCAGTTGGAGGTCCGGCGGCTGCTCCGGGTGGGGTGACGCGCGCGGGCCAGCCGGTCAGCAAGGGGCCGGGCGTGATGGCGCGGAACTCCGAGGCACGCGACGATGCCAATGTATTTCCGGGGGATCTGCCGCCCTTGACAATGGGGGCGAGGAACGTGACGCCGACAGCTTCCATACCAGCCTCAGGTGGCGAAACACCTCAGGGGGATGGCGCGGGCAAGGTGGTCGTCGCTCCGACCGCGGTGCACGTCGATGCACCGAGCGGGACTGATGCCGGCTCATTGGCGGCCTTGCAAAATACCGCGGCGGGGCCCGTTTCGCAGGCAGTGACGGGAACGGCGGCGCCTTCAGCCGCTTTGTCTGCGTCAGTATTGCCGGGGCAGACCCACACGTTACTGGCGATGCAACTCGCTCGGGCGGTTCAGGATGGTTCGTCCACACTCAGCGTAGAATTGCATCCGGCCGACCTAGGGCGGGTCGAGGTTCATCTGTCGTTCCACGCCGATGGCGTTGGGGTGCAGATGACGCTGGATCGACGAGAGACATTCGACGCTTTTACTCAAGACCGAGCGGCACTTGAGAAACAATTCAGTCAAGCGGGCATCGATCTGGGGAGCGGTGGACTAGACCTGCGCTTCGGTGAGAACCAGGGCCAGTCAATGACACGCGATGCGAGCCCCACACGGAGCTTCCCCGGGTTGATGCCGCAACCGGTTTCAGACGGCCGTGCCGTTCCGGTAACGGTGCGAAGCGGTCTCATTGATATCCTTGCCTAAAGCAAAGAAGGAGCCTTGACATGACCACCACAGCCCCGGCCACGGCCGCCGCTTCGATTACCGCATTGGCTCATACCGCCTCGACCACCCAAGTCGGCGCGACGGCCAATGATTCGAATATGAATGAGTTCCTTACACTCCTGACGGCTCAGTTGAAGAATCAGGACCCGACCAATCCGACCGACCCAACGCAGTTTGTCGCGCAGTTGGCGCAGTTCTCTACCGTGGAGCAGTTGACGAAGAGCAACACGACGCTGGACTCGATCTCCAAGTCTTTGTCGGCGATGAGCCTTGGCCAGTATTCGAGTATGATCAACCAGACGGTAACTTCCAGTGCAACGGCCGTGACCGTGCCAGCATCCGGTGGGATTTCGTCACCGATAGCATTCAACGTCACGTCCCCGTCGCTGTCGAATGTGCAGGTTCAGGTAAAGAATTCCTCCGGCGTGGTGGTGAACACGATACCGGTCAGCGGCAACAGCGGTTCGATCACTTTCAACGGCAACGACAGCAAGGGCAATGCGCTTCCGGCCGGTGACTATGATCTGTCCCTGATCGGCTCTGGAACCGGTGGCAAATCACAATCAGCCGGAACGCTGGCGATGACGAGCCAGGTTACCGGTGTGGTCCAGGGCACTAGCGGTGCCTGGGAACTTCAGCTGCAGAACGGCCTGACGATTGATGCGACTACAGTAACCTCATTGAAGAAAACCTGAGGGCGGCCCCCACTCAGCAACCAATGCGAACGACCGAAGGAGCGGCACGGCGGTAGGCCCGGTTCCAGTCTGCCCCGCCGGGATTCGCTGGTGCCGCGAAACGTGGCACGACGCCGGCAGCGGCCAGGAAATCAGTTAGGTCCGCGAGCGTAATGGCGGATGTCAGGCCTTCGCCGGTACCGTCCGCGACGACCACAGCGATGACGTGGCCGGCTATGTCCAGGACGGGACCGCCGCTGGCGCCATGTCCCATCGTGACGGCGATCTCCAGCGCCCAACGCATCCGCTGGGACCTCGCATTACCGAAAAACGCCAAACCGTCCCGCCAGGTTGGATCAATCGGTTGCCCGGTGCCATCCGTTGCGCGAAAACTGTCCGCCTGGCCCGTCTCGGGCCGGTGAACGATAATCGTGGCCCGCTGAACCACGCCTAAAGCGCCGTAAGGAGCAGCAGGACGGGAAGCTTGCTCATTGGCCAGATAACCCAGCACCAGTGACCTGGTGTCACGCTGAACGTGCGGTGTGGCTGACAGCGCCAGGGGCGGGATCGTCGGCTGTTCGGGGCCCTGCAGCAGGACCAGATCGAGCGTTTTATCCTCGCGGACCACTCCCCACTCGCCGCGATGTCCCGCGACCCGAATAGGAAGCCGACCGGCAATGCACGGCAGGGTGACATGGGCGTTGGTCACCAAAAGACCTGGACCAACGCTGAACGCGGTTCCCGCGCTTGTCGCCAAGCCCCCGCGCGTTCTCTCCGCGGAGGCCGGAAAGGAAGAGCTCAAGGCAGCCGCGGCGCTTCGTGGGCCTGGCACGATGCGGGCCCGCAACCCTGGCATGGCCACCACGCTCATGATGCCGGCGACCACCACCATGGCAGAACAGGTCCATTTCAATGCTGCATCACCACGGCCCATCGTCAGTCTGAACCCGATCATGGATTGTCAGCCTACCATGAATACCAAACTTGCATCCATGCGAAAAATCATTAGTAAACCGCAATCGCTATCAGGCATAGAAGCCGCGACCAATTTGGAATTGCTGGGAATCATATGGCCGGTCTCGACCTTCTCATTCGCCTGTCTCGTCGTGCCGCGGAGGAGCAGCAGCTTAGCCTCAGCCGGATTAGCCAGGCTCATGCGGAGGCGTCGGCGGCAATGGTGGCGCATGACAACGGCGTCGCGGTGGAATGCGAGATAGCAGCGAACGATCTCGATGCGCTTGCCGCGTTCGGCCAGTGGGCATCGGACACAGTGCGTCGGCGGAATGCGCTTCGTCAGCGGCGCGCAGAGTTGGCGCGGTCGGAGTTGGCGGCACAGGGGGCGCTGCACGAGGCATTCATTGACGTGAAGCGCCTGGAGCTCGCATTTGACGCCGTCGGGGAAACGGCGGCTTACGCGTCACGCCGACGTGCCGATTTAGCAGCAGATGAGCGCGAAGTAATTCGCCGTAACGTCGATACAGCATAATCACGGCGCTGACGCTAAGCGTTACAGCTTGATACCGGGCTTGCCGCGAAACTTTTTCCAGGCGGCCAGGATCTCGTCAATCTGGACATTTTGATCGGCCTTGCGAAGATCGATGAGGCGGTCGCGCAGGCGCAAAATCACGTGGCTGGCCGGAAGGTTGGCCGCGGTTTCCAGGCGATCCAAAAACACCTCGCCAAGGGTCCTATCGTCGCGGAGTATGCGATGCGCGGCGTATACCATGGAAGAGGAGCGTCCGTAGCGCACCATCTTCCTGGCGAAGCCCCGAAGTCGCATGAATTCGGGATGGGCGCGGATGACATCACGGACCTCGGATGCAGTGGGCCGGGCGTGGGGCTGCCCCGAGGGAGTGAGTTCACGCCGCCAGAGCAGGACAGCGGTAGCCGAAAGCAGCGCCTTGTCACCGAACTCCCCGAGCAGTTCGTCCACTACGGGGGCTTTTTTCGCCTGCTTGTCATAGGTATCGAACGCCTCGTCGGGGATCTTTCGCATGACCATGACCTCGATCGGCTGACCGGCCTCGAGGACCGCGGAGAGTTGGTGCTGGCCGTTCAGCAACCTGCCTGACCGGGCAAAACAGATTGGCTGCGCATTAAACATCCACCGGCCGTTGGTAATGTCACGCGCCATCGCGCCGACATGCGACTGGACGATATTCCTGTTCCCGCGATTGAAGGCGAGGTAGCGTTCGGCGTCCTCCGGCGTGATCGTCTCCAAGGTGATCGCGCAGATGCTGGGATCATTTAGCGCCGCTTCCGCCTCGCGCTTGAGACGCGCCTGGGTGTCGTTGCGCACCTTCGATTTCTCCTTGCCGCGAAGCCCGACGTATCCGTTCAAGGCCGGGAAGCTCTCCGGATTTCGCGTTGTCTGGGCGGACCATGTGTAGGCATCGCTGCGCCGACCCGTCATCGTGTCGTTCAGGGCCTTGATGCAGACGGCGAACAGGGCGACGGAAGGAAGGCTCAGGGCGCGATCGAGGCGGCCTTCGGCTAGCCGGCGCCGGACCATAACCCCCGGCTCATTCGCCTGGAATTGATCCGGGTGGGCTATAGCGTCCAGAAATCGCCGAAGTGCAGCCCGGTCTGCCTGCAGGCCGAGGAACGTCAGCGGTGTGCGGACAGACTCGGATAGCAGGCGCGCGGGGTGATCGAAGCTGAATTTCACGGCGGTTTCGATTTCGGAGCGGTTGGCTTCGAGAGCGCGCTCCATACGGCTCCAGGGTGGGGTGGATGTACCGCGGGTCAGGGTCCCGTCGTCATAGCGGATCAGTTTCGCAAGCAACCCGGACACCGCCGCGGGACGAGCAATTCCACGGGTCTCGAGCACACCTGTGAATGAACGGCGGCGCTGCTGGTCGATGGTGTGGAGCGTATCGTCAGGCACGTTTTCGGCCAGGACAGTAACGAAGGAGGTGCCGGCGTCCACGCACGCATAAAGTCGTTGCAGTCCGTCGAGTAGCACGTCGTTGCGGGACAGGATGATCGGCATCCCATTAAGGACCCACTCTCCCGTACGCATGGCCTGTGCGTACGCGGTGATCGCGGCAGGATTACGCTTGCCAGGCGGACGCTTTCTCGCGATCAGGCTTGGTGCAATATTGGGTGTGATTCGAACTACGGAAAACCGCGCTGGTTCCGGGGCGGGATCGCGGTTCGCAATGACTTGGCGCAGCGGCTTTTGCCGTACCATTTCCCTGTGCATGCTGCCGGACATTCCCGCCTCTCCCAGGTGAGTCGCACCACTAAGATACAACGATAGCGTGTATTTGTTCTAGCGTTCTCGCGAAATCGGGTCAATAACTTTCTCGTTCTTCCGAAACTCTTATTCTCTAAGACAAGTCTCACTCAACGAGACTACAACAGTGTCCGGTCATGCTTTGAAGTAACGCCGCGCAGCCAGGAAGCGCCCTCAGGCATTTGCGAAATGTCTTGTCGCCACGGCACCCATCTCATTACACACGAGCTTTAGGCAGCCTCGGCCCATCGATCGGAGGGAATGGTGCAACCGCCTGATCCAGTCACGGCACTGACCAACGGGTCGATTACGGCACCAAAGGTCTCATCGGCTGCAAGCGACGCCAAGTTGCGCGAAACCGCCAAGCAGTTCGAAGGCGTATTCATGACCGAGATGCTTCGGCTCGCTCGACCCCCATCCCATGCCGGCGGGCCTTTCGCCACCGGCCATGGGGAAAAGTCCTGGCAAGTATTCATGGACAGGGCCCTTGGCGAGGCGGCGGCCGCAAAAGGTGATGCCGGTCTCAGGGTTCAGATCGAAAACGCGCTGCGTGCCGCGCAGAGCCGCCGCGCCAATGGAGCCAAGCAATGAAACATGCGCCGCAGACCTTTCTTCAAGCCACGATCCGGATGACCGGCGCGCTGCGTCATGAGACGATGCTGGCGCAGACGGGCGCGCTGGCGAAGCTTAATCGCGCCGCGACCGCCAAGCAGGAAGCTTTCGCCGACTTCAGCGCTGCTTGTGCCGCACGTGGGGCGTTTGACCCTTGCACCGACGAAGAGCAGGAGGCACTGCGCGAACTGCTGGCAGCAGCAAACGAAAGCGCCTTGGTCCTGGAGGCTGTAAGGGGCACGCTCGGCGACTTCGTAGCAAGGCTAAAGGCGGCGGTGAGTTCATTGGCTGATTCCGGCACCTATGGTCCGGACGGCTGGCGGTGCCGCGACGTGCTGGCGGTGCGGGTGGACGCCTCTGCCTGATTATCACCCGTAAGCCGACATAATAACTCTTTACTAATGATTATGGTTTTGCTAAACACTGTCGCGTTATCGCGGTTCCGAAGTGAACAAGATGACCTGGCGTCAGAACGGCGCTCCCGCAACACACCCTGAATGGGAGCTATGCTATGACCTCCGTACTTACCAACTCCGGCGCCATGGTCGCCCTGCAGAGCCTCGAGATGACACAGGCGGCTCTGACCAGCACGCAGAACCGGATCTCCACCGGCCTGAAAATCGCTTCTTCAAAAGACAATGCAGCGGTCTGGACCGTTGCCACCACCATGAAGGCAAACGTTTCGAGCCTTAGCCAGGTAAGCACCGGGCTGGGCAACGCCGACTCGATCCTCGGGACAGCGGTTTCTGGTGCCAATCAGGTCGCCAGCTTGGTTGCTTCAATCCGCGCGCAGACAGTGTCCTTGACCGACACTTCAACAAACGCTGCTGCAACCGGCAAGAACATCCAGCAGCTTGTGAACCAGATCCAGGCAACCATCGGAAGCTCTGCTTTCAACGGTGTCAATCTGCTGAATGCTGATGGTGCCGGCGCCCAGTTCGTCGCGGCCACCAACAACGACTATACTCAGGCCGGTCAGACTGTCTCGACCGTGATCAATACCGGTCCAACGATCAATCTAAGCAGCAGCAACGCACCGGCGAATGCCAACGTAACGGCCTTCAACACGCTGATGACCGCCTTGTCAGCGAGCACAACGAACATCACGGCAGCGGCGCTTGATACCAACCTCGCGACAATCGATGCTTTCGCCGCCACTGTTAAATCGCAAGCCTCAGCCCTCGGTGCGACCCAGTCGAACGTAAAATCCCAGAAAGCGTTCGTCGACAACCTTTCCACAGCCCTGACGACCGGCATCGGCAACATGGTGGACGCGGATATGACCGCCGAGTTCGCCCGCCTGACCGCTCTGCAGACACAGCAGCAGCTTGGCGTATCCGCGCTGAGCATTGCTAATCAGGCGCCCTCGGCCATCCTGAAACTGTTCGGCTGACTAAATACGGGGCCAGCACTCGCGGTTGGCCCCGTAACCGCCTGGCGTAGAAGTCGCCGGGGAATTCGGAAACGCGCGACGAGGAAGAAGACCCGTCCAATGCAACATTCTTCGGCCGATACATTCCTTGCGCCCCTTAGTCCGGCCGGCGCGGCGTATAAGGCAATTATCCGTCAAACCGACAGCCCCCGGGACATCGAGCATCGCGTTTTCGCTCAGATCACCGCCGAACTTCAGGAGGCGGCAGCACCGGACACCCACTTTACCAAACGGATCAAGGCGGCGCACCGCAACCGCGAACTCTGGCAGACGTTGGCTTGTGACCTTGTAGATGATGACAATGCGTTGCCCGACGAATTGCGTGCTCAATTGATCAGTCTCGCGATATGGGTCACCGGTGAGACCACACGCGTCGTGCGTGATGGGGCGCCGCTGCAAGCTTTGATAGACATCAACAGCAGCATCATGCAGGGACTGCAGGGCGCCGCTAAAAAGGTTGCCTGATGCCGCTCAAACTCAAGCTGGGCGCAAATGAGCGCCTTGTGGTGAACGGTGCGGTGCTGGTCAACGGCGCCTACCGGACCACGCTACTGATAAAGAATTTTGCCCACATCATGCGCGAAAAGGACGTCCTGCAGGAAGAAGACGCTAACACCCCTACGAAACGCCTATACTTCCTTGTCCAGGCAATGTTGATGCAGCCGCCGCCACCACCCATCCTGCTGGAGATGTATCGCTCGGCTCACGAGCAACTACAGGATGTCTACATTAAGGAAGATAATAAAATCGTTCTTAATGAAGTAGATGTCCTCGTGATTGCAGGCGACTACTACAAGGCCCTGGCAAAACTGCATCCGTTGATCGCCTACGAAGCCAAGTTGCTAAACGTCGACCCGCATGAGTGGCGGCGCCGCGCTGGTGCATCGAATCTTGGGGTATTCGCTGCCCCAGTCACGCGGGTCGTGCCCGTTTGACGTAATGACAGCCCCGTCCATTTGTGCCGAACAGGCACGGAAGTAAAAGGCGGGAGTAACGCAGGAGCCACAGGCGCCATGGATCCATTGATCTCGACCCTTGGCATACCGGTCGGACTGGCCGGTTGGAAGCTGCTTCAGGGTAAGACCGCAGCGAACTTTCCGGCGCTTACCAGCGATCCTGTGGTCAAGCGGGAGATTGCCTACTTCGAGGCAAACGCACCGAAAGCCACAACGGCCGCAAAGCTACTGGCGGATCCAAGACTGCAGGATTTTGTGCTGAAGGCATACGGCCTGACGTCGGAGAGCGGAATGACCGCCCTCATGACAAAGGTTCTCAACTCCAACCCTAATGATCCGAAATCTTTCGCTGCCCGCCTGTCGAACAACGCGTTTACGCAAATCACGGCAGCGTTCAACTACGGCGGTCCGTCGACCGCGGCAAAACCTGCCGTTGCCTCCTCGGCGGAAGTTGATGTAGCCGGGCTTTTCGGCGAAAGCACGTTCGGCACATTCAGCGGCACTTTTGGCGGCGTGTCGGTAAGCAACGTTGATCTCAGCGGTGCCGGCACGTGGCAAGGGTTGGCATCGACATTGCAAACGGCTCTGCGGCGCGCCGACGGTAATCGAACCGACATTTCGGTCACGCTCAAGGGGCCGAACCTTATATTCTCGGACGCCAAAGGACGCGGCACTGCCAGCAGTTTTGCCTGGACAGCAAATCAGGCTAATACAGGTTCAAGCCCGACCGCATCGCCCCCAGTCAATCTGGTTGCCGGTGCGCCGGCCACCGCTTTGGCCGGACCGGCGGTAACAAAACCATCCTTTATTGCCCAGGTGGTGCAAAGGTACACCGAAGCTCAGTTTGAACAAGTAGTGGGCAACTCATCAAATGAATTGCGCCAGGCACGTTACGCGCAGCAACAACTGCCAGGCGTCACAAACTGGTACTCGGTGATCGCCAGCCCGCCACTGGCGAATGTCATTCAGACAATATTAGGTCTACCTAAAAGTTTCGGCGCGATTAACGTCGATCAGCAGAAACTTGTGCTGTCGCAGCGGATGGCCATCGCAGATTTCAAGAACCCAACGAAGTTGAATAATCTGCTCAATCAATACGTGGCAATGGCGACAGCCAACGCACAGCAAGCATCTTTGACTTCGGGCGCCTCATCGCTGCTGAACAATTCCTCGAGCTCGGGGATTATCAATCTGACCCTTCCGACTAACTCGACCTCGACCGACAGATACTCCAGTGCAGCAATGGCTGTTATGCTTCTTGGGCAGCCTGCGACGGGCTGATTTAATCCGGGTCTTCTCTTCGCTCAGTTGCGCAGCTTTTATGTCCGTCGGCCCACCGACGCAAATCAGCGACGACTTCCGTGATAACGGTTCCCCAGTCGCCAGGATAGGGCTGACGGTAAATGTGCAGCGTTGGGTACCACGGACTGTCGCGACGCCCGGTTAGCCAGCGCCAACAGGCGTCGAACCGGTCAAGCAGCCACACCCGCTTCCCGAGCGCCGCCGCGAGATGAGCAACCGCGGTATCCACCGAAATAATGAGATCCAGATTGGCGATCAGCGCTGCAGTGTCAGCGAAGTCTTCCATTTCATCCATAAAATCATTTAGCGGGAGGATTGACGGCGCCACGGGACCGCCCTTTTGCAGGCTAAAGAAGTTCACTTCGGAAAGGTCAAATAAAGGTGCTAATTGTTCTGGCGCTATGGAGCGCCGCCGATCAACCGCGGCCAGGGCTCGGGAGTTCCGGGAGCTGCCTGCCCATACCAGTCCGACGCGGGGCTTTCGCATGTGCAGGCGCTCAAGACGGGCTGCCCACGCAGCCACCTGAACTGGTTCAGCACGCAGGTAGGGACCTCCAACCGGGATCGTATCGAGTTCCGTCTCTAGTGCCAACGGCAGGCTTAGCATCGGACAGTGCAAATCGAAGTCCGGTAGACCCTCGCCCTCCACAACCACATACTCGATGGCCGGCATGCTGCGCAGAAGCCTGACAAGAGGTCTCGGCACAGACATGATAATGCGCAGCCCGCGTTCTGCGGCAAGTTGTCCATAACGGCAGAACTGCAGAGTGTCGCCGAAGCCCTGCTCGGCATGGATCAAAAGCGTACGCCCCTCGGCCGGTTCTCCTCGCCATTGCGGCCGCTCGAAATGAGGGCTAGCCGCGATCATCTGCGGCATCTTCCAGCGCCACTCGTATTCAGCCCAGCCCGCTGCTAAGTCACCGCGCGCCAACAGCACGAGCGCCCTGTTGAAGTGCACGTCGGGCAGGTCGGGCCCGAGTGCCAGGGCAGTGTCGTAGCAGATCAATGCCTCGTCCAGATGTCTCTGGTCGGCAAGGGTGCCACCGAGGTTGATGTGGGCGTCAATGAAGTCGGGCCTCAGGTTGAGCGCGTTTCGAAAGCTCGCAATCGCGTCGTCAGTTTGGCCCGCTTCCCTCAGCACGTTCGCCAGGTTGTAGTGTGCCTCGACATAATCTGCGTTGATGGCGAGGGCAGCTCGGTAGCACTGAATTGCTTCGTCCAACCTGTCCCGTTGCTTTAGGACGTTTCCCAGACTGTTTAATGCGTCGGGATAATCAGGTTTCAACTCGAGCGCTCGGCGGAAGCAGGAGAGTGCCGTGTCCCACTCTCCTAACTCCGTCAGCAGTGCACCCAAGTTGTTGTGTGCCTCGGGAAATTTTGGGTTGAGTTGCAAGGCGCGGTTGTAGCAGAAGGCTGCGTCTTCGCGTCGTCCGGCCTGAAAGTAAAGATTGCCTAGAGAATTCAGTATTTCGGGTGAGTTTGGTTCGGAGGCGAGTGCGAGCTGAAAGTAATTAACGGCTTCATTCGGGCGCCCTAACTCCGCGTGCAACTTCGCCAAATTGGCGAGTGCTTCCGGATGTTTGGGATTGAGTTCCAGCACGCGATGGTAGCTTGCCAAGGCATCCATCCGACGCCCCTGCGCCGTCAGAACGTTCGCCAGGCTGAGATGGTACAAGGGGGCCAAGGCGTTCACCATGATCGCCCTGCGAAGCGCGTGGGCTGCTTGCGCAAGACGCCCCGTCTGATGAAGCAGCAAGCCGAGCAGATGTAGACATTCGCCATTCCCGGGCTCGGTGGCGACAACCCGACGATACAGGCGTTCGGCTTTACTCAGGTCGCCATCGCAATGATGTTTCAATGCTTCCATAAACATGACGAACCCCCCGGTCGGCCTCAGGGAGACAGATGTTGGACCGCGCCTCGCAGGGAAACTTGCTCCCATCAGTTGGGGCCATTTTCTGGTGGGAGTAGGCCTGACCCGACGGATTGCGGAAGCGTCGGATCGATGTCTAGGATTTGAGCCAGCGCGGAGAATGTTTCTTCGGCAGACATACGTTCATTGACTTTCTGACCAAGAAATGCATCGAACGCAGGCTGCTTCAGGATCGCGAGGTCGACAAGCGGGTCCGAGCCGGAGCGATAGGCGCCAAGCCGGATCATCTCGGACATGCGCTCGAAGCTATCGAGCAGACGCCTTGCCTCGGTCAGCAAGTTATTTTCAGCATCTGTGTGGCATCTTGGAAGAGCGCGGCTGACGGAACGGAGGACATCGATTGCAGGCCACCGGCCCCGCTCGCCGATCCCGCGATCCAGAACGAGGTGTCCGTCGAGGATGCCGCGCACAGCGTCGGCGACCGGCTCATCGTGATCGTCGCCATCGACTAGTACCCGTAAAGATCGCGGTGATGTCGCCCTCACTGTCTATGCCGGGACCCGCGCGCTCCAGTAGAGCGGGGAGCTCCGCGAAAACCGACGGCGTATACGATCGAGCGGTTGCCGGTTCGCCGGCCGCAAGACCGATCTCACGTTGGGCGTGGGCGAGGCGGGTGACGCTATCGAGCAGGCAGAGCACCTGCTTACCCTGGTCGCGAAACCATTCCGCCACGGCCAGGGTTGCTTGTGCGGCTCGGCGACGCGTGAGGGCGGGCTGGTCGGAGGTGGCGACCACGACGACGGTGCGGCGCAGTCCTTCTTCTCCCAAGACCACGTCGAGGAATTCCCGCACCTCGCGACCACGTTCGCCGATCAGGCCGACGACAATCACATCGGCGGCGACGAAGCGGGCGAGCATTCCCATCAGCGTAGATTTGCCTACGCCCGATGCCGCGAAAACTCCCAGCCGCTGGCCGCGGCAGAGTGGCACAAAAGAATCCAGCACGCGCAGCCCGGTTTCCAGGCGCTGCCCCATCAGCCGGCGGCGAAACGCCGTAGGAGCAGAGCGGCGGAGCGGCATTCTTGTGTTGCCCTGGGGCAGGTCACCCTTATCATCGATGGGCTGACCAAGACCGTCCACCACGCGGCCAAGCCAAGCAGCGCATGGAAATAGGACTGGCGATTCCGCGAGGCGAACCCGAGCTCCTGGCATCAGGCCATCGCTTCGGCCCTCGGGCATCACGGTCACCTTGTCGTCGGTAAAGGCAACCACCTCGCCGGGGAGATCCTCGCCGGGGCGCTCCAGCATGACGCGGTCACCCAGAGCGGCGGAGCGCCCGAACCCGGTCACGCTGAAGGCTGCCCCCCGAACCGCGTCTAACCTTCCCCAACGTTGAACCCGGCGCAGACGTGCGAGTTGCAGTGGGACGTTGGCCAACGGCCCGGTGATGACCGGCGCGATAGGGGAGTCCTTTTCCGAAGGGAGCGAGGATATCATCACTGCTAAACATCATAATGGAACAAATAACGCCGATGCCACTCAATTCCCGAAAAATATCGAACGAATACGAAATGTATAGACCGATCATTATCATTCCGTTATAGAGCCGCCCCGTGAACCGCCATCGCAAGAACTGCGAAACCCAATGCTTGATCAGATCGACCTATTCCGCTTGACCGGCGACCGGATGCGCTACCTTACCGAGCGTCAGAAGGTCATCGCCAAAAACATCGCGAATGCTGACACACCTGGCTTTCAGGCGCAGGACACCACGCCATTCACCTTTAGCAGCGCGGTGCTAAACACCAGCAGCTCCGGCGGCAACCATGCAGGACACGCTGCCTCGCTGACACTTGCCCGGACGGAGCCTGGTCATATCGCACTTCCGGCGCCTGGGTCAGCCCAAGCAGCGTCGAAGGCCAGCGCCTACAGTGAAAAGCCGGACGGCAATACCGTTTCCCTTGAAGAACAGATGGTCAAATCCGCCGACATTGGCAATGGGTTCGCCCTTGCCAGCGCGGCCTACACAAAGAGCATCAGTCTAATGAAAATATCGATCGACGCCGGCCGATGAACACTGTTTCCCCCATCAGCGGTATCGGGCCGCTGCCGCAGGCGATGGAGACCGCCGCTTCGGCGATGCGGGCTCAGTCGACGCGGTTGCGCCTGGTCGCGGAAAATCTCGCGAACTCTGAATCGACCTCGGCTGCGCCAGGCGGTTCACCGTATCAACGCAAGGTCATGAGTTTTGAACAGGCGGTTGACAAAGCGACGGGTGCCGCACTTGTCCAGCCTGGCCGGATCTCGACCGACCCGTCGCCGTTTCACACGCTATACGACCCTTCCCATCCGGCTGCGAACGCTGAAGGCTACGTAAACATGCCCAATGTTTCGCCGGCGCTGGAATTTGCGGATATGCGTGAAGCGGAACGATCCTACGAGGCTAATCTTGCCGCGCTTAATCAGGCGCGCTCGATGATTGCGAAAACCATTGATATCTTGAAGGCATAGAGCAATGACCCCGATCTCATCCGTCATCCCGCTGTCTCAGATTACCTCCGCCTATACAAATGGGCAGTCGGGTTCGACAAGCGGCAGCGATTTCGCAAGCTTGGTTGGAAATGCCGCCCATTCTGCTTTGCAGGGCCTGCACCAGGCAGAGCAGACAACGGCAAGCGGTATTGCCGGCAAAGCCGATGTACAGGATGTCGTGCAGGCACTCAGCAGCGCGGAAATCACGATGCAGGCCGTGGTCGCAGTCCGCGACAAGGTGATTGGGGCATACAACGACATTATGCACATGTCGGTCTGACGGATTCTGGTGGCAGCGCGAGAGAGACGGCGATGGATGAAGGTGACGTCGTCGAGATCCTGCGCACCGGATTTCACACGGTACTGGTAGTGGCCGGTCCCGCGCTGGCCGCGGCGCTGATCACCGGCCTGTCCATCAGTATCTTGCAGACGCTGACGCAGATCCAGGAAATGACCTTGGCGAATGTTCCAAAGATCTTCGTCACCCTCGTCGTCCTTATGCTGTTTTTGCCTTTATCGTTCGCCACGCTGCGCGCTTTTACTGAACAGATCATGCAGATCATCGTCGGGATTTGACCGATGTCCGGTAGCGTGAAGACGGTTGTCGCTCAGATTTCCTTCGTGGATCGCCTGCGCCTCGCACTTGGGCATCAGGACGTCCTGTTCGCGGCGGGAATTATCGCACTGGTGGCGGTGCTTGTCCTGCCGATGCCCACATGGGTTGTAGATATTGGCTTGGCCAGCTCCATCACCCTGTCGGTCCTGATCCTGATGGTGGCATTGTGGATCGACAAGCCACTGGACTTCTCCAGTTTTCCAACCGTACTGCTTGTCGTTACGCTATTGCGGCTTGCGCTTGATCTGGCGACCACCCGGCTGATTCTGTCGAATGGGCATCACGGGCTTGATGCTGCGGGTTCCGTGATCGATGGCTTTGCCAGCTTCATTGTCGGCGGGGACTTCGTTATCGGTGTAGTGGTCTTCGCGATCCTGATCGTGATCAACTTTATGGTCATCACCAAAGGCGCCGGCCGGATAGCTGAAGTCGCAGCGAGATTTTCACTGGATGCTATGCCCGGCAAGCAGATGGCGATCGATGCCGATCTTTCGGCTGGCATGATCACTGATGAGGTAGCTCGTCGGCGCCGTAAGGAACTTGAGGAAGAAAGCTCTTTCTTCGGCGCAATGGACGGAGCCTCTAAATTTGTGCGTGGCGACGCCATCGCGTCCATCATCATTACTCTCGTCAACATCGCCGGTGGCATCATTATCGGGACGTTGCGCCACGGTCTCGGCGTCAATCAGGCGGCAACCTTCTATACGACGCTCACCATAGGTGAGGGTATCGTAAGTCAGGTCCCGGCCTTGATTGTAAGTCTTGGCGCGGGACTTTTGGTTTCGAAGGGTGCCGGACGGGGCTCTACCGACCAAGCCTTTGTCTCCCAACTCAGCAGCCAGTCAAAGCCGCTTTTCCTCGCTTCCGGGATGGCTGGACTGTTCGCGTTGCTGCCTGGTCTGCCCTTCGTGCCCTTCGCCATGTTGTCGGCTACTTGTATCGGTGGCGCGATGCTGGTGCGTAAAGCCGATCAGCGCCGCAATCTGGAGGCTGATGCCAAGGCCCGTAGTGAGGAGAACGTCGGAGGACCGCGCGAAGAGCCCATCAACGACCTGATGCGGGTTGATGATATTCGTATTGAGTTGGGAATCGGACTGGTATCACTGACATCCGGCGCGAGCGGCGGATTGACCGAGAAGATTCGAAAGCTGCGCCGATCGATAGCGCTGGACTACGGGTTTCTGCTCCCGGCTGTCAGGATCAAGGATAATCTGGAACTAGGGAACGGCGACTATTCGTTGCAGATTCTCGGGGTCGAGGTCGCTCATGAATCCATGGAATTGGGCCGCTTCCTGGCCTTCTCCCCAAATGGCCAGCAACTGCATATCGACGGACGCGATACGCTGGAGCCCTCGTTCCGTATTCCCGCGCGTTGGATCTCCGCCTCCCAGCAGCAGGATGCGGTCATTCAAGGACTTACGGTGGTGGACGTGGAGACAGTTCTGACAACTCACTTGTCAGAAATCGTTAAGGCGCACATGAGCCAGCTAATGTCGTATTCCGCAACACAGAAGCTTCTGGACGGCTTGGGTTCCGACAACCAAAAGCTGGTGCAGGATCTGGTGCCTGGTCTTGTGCCGATGACAACAGTTCAGAAAGTCCTGGCAAACCTGCTAAATGAACGCGTTTCCATTCGGCATCTAACGCTTATTCTGGAGGCAATGCATGAGGCTGCCGGATTCACCCGCAACGTCCGGCTCCTTACAGAGCACGTGCGCAGTCGACTGGCCTTGCAGATCAGCCGGTCGCTCCAGGGCGAAGATGGCTCTATCGCGGTCATTCCGCTTTCTCCTCAGTGGGAACGTGAACTGAGCGAGGCGATTATCGTCGATGGTGATCAGCGAACCTTTGTCCTAGCGCCGTCGCGCACCCAGGAATTTGCTCAAACCGTCCGCGCGAAACTGGCCACCGCCTCTTCGCGCGGGTCTTGGCCGGCGATCCTGACAAGTGCGGAGGCGCGCCCGTTCGTCCGCACATTAGTGGAGCGCATCAATCCGACTATTTCGGTAATTTCGCATGCCGAGGTTCATCAGCGTAGCAAGCTTCGCACCGTGGATCAGATTTAGGACGGGATGACAGTATACTCGCTATCGGATTGGATGTCCCTCGAGATCTACCGGACCTTTCTCGTCTTCGTCCGGGTTTGCACCGCGTTCATGCTGTTGCCTGGATTTGGCGAGCCGTTCGCACCCGCCCGGATGCGTATTCTGGCGGCGCTCGCGGTCGCGGTTGGAATTGCGCCGACGGTAGCAGGGATGCCGCTGGTGCAGCCGATTGTTCCGGATGCGCTTGTTTCAGTGGTCGCCGAAGCGATCAGCGGCGCATTACTTGGTACTTTGGCGCGTACAGTGATCTCGGGAGTATTGGTAGCAGGACAGATCATCAGCCAAAACATAGCCCTGACCAATATCTTTGCGGCAGGGATGGCGATTGACGAGACTGCTACGGTCGGTGCTGCTCTATACGCTGGCATCGTCGCGGTTCTGTTCGCGTCGAACGGCCATTTCGTTGTTCTGCGGGCTCTGGCGGAGAGCTACAATCTATTACCGCCTGGGCATTTCCCGCAGATGGCAGCAAGCGCCCGGGCCGTGATCGCGGCGGGTGTGCGATGCTTTCGCTTGGGAGGACAATTGGCGCTGCCATTCATATTGCTGGGTCTGATATTTAATGTATCGCTTGCCGCGATCAACCGCGCTATGCCGGCGATGCCGGTGTTCATGATCGCAAACCCGGCTATCGTCATCCTGGGACTGTATCTGCTAGCGGCGACGGTTCCGGGTTTAGTGGGAGGCAGTCTATCCGGATGGTCTGACCTTCCGTCTTTGCTGCAGTAAAGTTCAAGACGGTGGCGGAACAGGACACCGAGGACCGGACGCTCGATGCTTCGGCGCGTAAACTGGAGCAGGCCCGCGAGCGCGGCGATGTGCCGGTTTCCCGCGAAGGCTCAGCAGCGGGCGTACAGGTGGCCGCACTTGTTGGCGTCATACTGACAGGCGGCATAACGGCTCAGCGCATCGGCGATATCCTGCTGCCAATGATCGACCAACCGGATGCGCTGCTCAATCTCACATCTGACGGTTGGCACCAAGGGGCCTATGCCGTATCGAAGGCGTTGGCGCTTGCGACCGCACCGTTCTTCATTCTGCTGATGGCCGGCGCGCTACTGCCCTACATGCTGCTGGGATCTGTCACTTTCGCTACGGATCGGTTCGTGTTTAAACCGTCCCACTTGTCGCCGAGTGCAGGCTTCAAACGGATCTTTGGTCCGAAGTCTCTGTTCGAATTTGGCAAAAGTCTGATCAAATTGCTTGCGATTGCCGCGACCTGCTTTGTCGTGGCGCAACCACTATACGAACGATCGATCAGTTTTGTCTCCTTGGACATCGCTTGGCTGCCACAGATGTTGTGGCAGGCCTCGGTAAAGCTTCTGTTGGCCGCCACGATTGTGGCTGTGCTGATCGCCGGCGTCGACGTGCCCTATCAGCACTGGATGTTCCGGCGGCGCATGAGGATGAGCCTGCAGGAGATGAAGGAGGAGATGCGGTCGATGGAGGGAGATCCGCAGATCCGGGCTCGCTTGAAGCGGCTTAGGCGTCAGCGGGCGCGGCGGCGCATGATGCACGATGTGCCGAAAGCCACAGTGGTCATCACCAACCCAACTCACTACGCCATCGCGCTGAAGTATGAGCGTGGCAAAGATGCCGCGCCCGTCGTGGTTGCGAAAGGCATTAACCTGATCGCACTGCGTATCCGCGAGGTCGCCTCGCAGCACAAGGTGGCGGTGATTGAAAACCCGCCTTTGGCGCGGGCCCTGCATGCCACGGTGGAGATTGGCGAAGTCATTCCCCGAGAACATTTCGAAGCCGTCGCCAAAATCATAGGGATCGTCTGGGCTCAGAAGTTGAACAAGACGTATGCCCCGGTTGGCCAGTATTGATCGGCAACCCGCCCACCCGGTCTTCACCGGGCAGCCGCGGAGGCTTCATCACGATCAGTGCTGGAACGAAGCGCGGCGTTGTTCGACTTCTTCGGTGATCGCCAAGGCTGCCGGCGTTTCCATTGCAGCAAGAATTGGCCCGGCCATCCGGGTTTCAAGACGCTGCAAGATAAGGGCGGCCTTGGGTGGGTCCAACTTGCCAATGACGGCGGCGGCCTGCGGCGGCTTCATATTCGAGAACAGACCGACCAACAAACTCATGTCTTCGTCGGCCGCCGTGCTCTCGTGCCTCACCAAGCCTTCAACCGTCTGCCGGAGCTTGGTCAATTCAGCAATCTGTTCGCGGGCAAGTTTTTCCGCTGCACTAACTTGCGTCTCGCGCATCTGCAATCCGTGCTCGCGCCGATCAAGTTCGGCTTTGCGCCGGGCCACTTCCGCCAGGAGGTGACCGTCAACTGGCCGGTCATCACCGATCGGCGAGTCCCGTTCGGATGCCGACAAGGTTGCAACTGAGACCGGACGGGCGACGATGCCGCTGGGGAGGACGATGGGGCGACCTTCCGAGGCCTGCGCCACCGTCTCGGTCGGCGTCGAAAGCTGGGTCGCGGCCAGCGCCCGCGGTCGCGCGGGCTGCTCATTACGGGCGAGAGCCTGAACGTTGGCCGGCATTTCCGCGTGTAGGCGCTGCACCAAATCGAAAGTAAACCACGGCAGGAGACCGACCAGGCCTGCGGCGGCGATAGGCAGGAAATGAGCGTGCAGGCGGCTAGGTGCGCTTGCGGGGACGATCACGACGGGCGTTTGAGCGGTCACTGCGGTTCTCCGTCCTGTGACACGGGATCAAGTCGAGCGCGTTCTGCGAAACCTTTAGGTTCGACCAGCTCACGCGGGATGGGGGTTTGGCGCACAATCTCTAAACGGCGCTGCTGGCGCAGGAGCTGCTCAAGCTGAACCGCGGCGTCCTCTGCGGCACGGTGAGCCGCATTCAGCTCCATTCCAGCCTTGCGCGCAGCGGCCAGACGCCCTTCCACCGTCGCCAGGTCGGCCTGCACCCGCTCGGCAAATCCGGCAGAGATCGCTGTCAAGCGACTGACCGACGCGTTCAGCGTTGGAAGCACGTCACCAGCAGCGGACAGGGCACGGCGCAACCGGCTTAGACGTACATGCAAAACAATGGAGTGAATGGCAACCGCTGCAATCAGCAGCGTGCCCATGGCCTCCAACAGGATGATAATCATTCGGCGTCTCGCGGCATCGGTGAGTTGGGTTGTGCGGGGACTGGCCAGTCATGTGCGATCCGGCGCTCGTCGATATGCAGCGCTATGCGGCCATCCTTTTCGGCGATGTGGGCGCGCATCACGGGCAAACCCTCACACAGCACATCGATTGGCTCATTATGCCGTCGATTGAGCAACAGCTTCGACCCGACACGCCACCCCAGAACCTCAAAGGCCGAAATCCGCCGCTGCTCCACCACTGCGCGTAGATGCATGTTTGTGCGGGGCAACGTGCCTAGCAGATGGCTGCGAAAGGCGGGATCTCCGCCTTGCTTTTTCCCAACGTATTCTTGCGAAAGCTGGTCATGTACCGGATCGAGCACCGCGTAGGGTATCAGAAAATCGATGTGTCCTCCGCGACTTTCCAAAGCCACCTCCGCACGGAACCCAATCGCCGCCGCTGATAGCTTGGTGATTGCGGCATAGGACGGCGTGGACTCGAACCGTTCCAGGACAAAATCTACCTCGCCGACCAGTTCGAAAGCCCGCTTGAGATCCGGCGCCACCACCTCTTTGATAAGCCGCTCGATGAAGGTCCGCTCGATCGCGGTGCAAGGGCGTCCCTCGATCAACTGTGGCTTGTTGCGGCGCCCGCCCAGAAGAAGATCGACAGCGGATCCGATCAGGCGCGGATCGAGTGCGACCAGGCAGTGGCCGTCCCACTGTTCTATCCGAAGGACCGCGATCATCGCCGGCAGCTCGACCGACTCGAGGAAGTCCTTCAGCCGGATCGCGCGCACCCGATCGATGTTCACGTCGGCGTTGTCGGCCGTGAAGACGCGAAAGCTTGCTGTCAGAAGTTGCGAAAGGCGGTCCACGATGATGTTTAGGCTCGGCATTCGATCAATGCCGGCCAGTGCGCCGCCGACCAGGGCCTGAAGGCCTCGCCGCGGCTGGCGTTCACTCGCTGCGGGCTTTACTGTGTCACCGAAGATGGTGTCGATGTCGCTCTGGTCCAGCGGCCGGTCGGTAGTGCCCCAGCCGGACTGGAGGTCGTCATCTGGTGTTGCGTGTTCGCTCATGGCTCAGCCTGTGATAAGGCTGGTGATAAGCACATTGTCCAGGACGCCCGGACCCATGATAAGAGTTCAGTCGGCGGTAGAGGTCACCGCGGAGGCGGTCAAGCGCAAGCCCTCCCTCGAGGTCACCATCGCGCAGCGTTCGTAGATATCCGAGCACCGCATCGTTAACGCGGGGTGTCAAGACCTCGGCCGGCGGCAGTTCATGCGCACTCGTCGCTAGTTCCAGGCTGAACTTGATCCGTAACTGCCTGGCCCGGCCTCCGTTTGGCAGAGTGACGACCATTTCGGGCACATCGACGATTTGGGGTCGCGGCGGTGCGGTCGCGACCTGCGGTTGCGTGGGCTGCGAAAATATGAGGTGATTGACGGTATCAGCGGCACCCGGCACGAAGAAATATATCGTTACACATACAATAGAAAGGAAGAGAGGGATCGCTCCCAGGATAATAACTTTCCTGGCTGAGCCGCGCTTTGGGGACGCGTTCTTGTCTCCCGTGGCCGGTTTGGCGTCTTTCATCTGTCCCTCTGAATTCTTCAGGGTTGCTACATTCATCTAGCTAAGCAGGATGCGGCTTCGCAGACACGGATTGAACTGTTTAACTTATAATCACACTTGCGAATTGACGCCATGATAAATTTGCCCTATCCGCTTGCCCATCGCCTGGAGCCTCCGGGGATGCCATCGTGACTGCAGAAAGCAGGGCTTGCCAATGGAAAAACTAGCCAGCCTCAAGCGGGTGGCCGCAGGGCTAGGTCCTGCGAAACTAGCGGCGATGGCAGCCGTTGCCGTCTCGCTCCTGCTGCTGCTGGGCTGGATCGCATCGCGTTCTGGCGAGCCGACGGGCTTGCTATACTCAGGTTTGGATCCAGCCGAGGCAGGACGCATCGGGCAGCGGCTCGATGAGCTTAAGATTCCATACCAAGCCAGCGGCGAGGGATCGGTGATACTGGTCTCCCAGTCGCAGGTCGCACGGACAAGAATGATACTTGCAGCAAACGGTCTGCCGCATCAGGGTGGTTCCGGATACGAACTTCTGGACTCGCAGTCGCCAATGAACATGACGTCGTTCATGCAGCGGGTGCAGCGCCTGCGAGCGCTGGAGGGCGAACTGGCGCGTACTGTCGCGACCCTTAATGGCGTGCGAAACGCTCGGGTTCATATAGTGCTACCGGAGCGGGAAACCTTTTCCCGCGATAGGCCTAAGGCAACCGCTTCGGTCGCCGTGGTCATGACCGGAGCCGGAAGACTGACCCAGGCCCAGGCATCGGCGATCAGGCTTCTGGTCGCCGGAGCAGTGTCAGGATTGCAGCAGGACGATGTATCAGGTCCTCGATCCGTCAGGAATTGTGCTCGCCGCTGACAGCAACGAGGCCCTCGTTGGCGGCCGCATCGCGGAGTTGAAGGCGAATGCGGAGCAGACCATGCAGCGGGCGGTAACGGGGCTGCTAGAGCCATTGATCGGGCAAGGCAAGGTCCGCGTCGTGGCTTCGATTGATATCGACGCTTCTCATGAAGTACTGCGTGAGGAGAAATACGACCCCCTTTCGCAGATCGAGCGCTCGAAGCAAACTCAGACCGATCAGGACAACTCCGACAACACGAAGCCTCGTGATCCCGTTTCGGTGGGACAAAATCTACCGAACCAGCAGACGGCTCAGTCTAACACCCCGGAAAAGAGCAGCTCCAGCAGCTCTCACAATGGCCAGACAATAAATTACGAGATCGGCTCGACAAAAACCGAGCGGGTGCGAGACCCGGGCGAGGTCAAGCGTTTGACAGTTGCTGTCGTGGTTGATGGCATCGTGGACGACAAAGGTGCCTTCCAGCCGCGCCCGAAAGAGGAACTCGAACGTATCGCCGGACTGGTCCGCTCCGCCGTCGGATTTGATGCAAAACGCGGCGATCAGGTTGTTGTCGATACATTGCGATTTATTGCAGGGGAGCAACTTGGGACAGCTTCCTACGACGCCATGACACCGGCCCCGCGCCCGATGATGTGGGTTGTCATCGGCGGGTTGATGATATTGCTGGTTGGAGGTGGCGCCGCCTATTTCATGATGAGACGCCAGCAAACCCAGCTCGAGCTTGAGCGCGGCGGCGACGGTGAGACCATGCTGTCAGGTTCAGCGCACGCCCAAGCGAGTGCGGAACTGATGCAAGGCGCGACGCTGCCCGGCGGCCCACCGCTCGCAAATCAGATGGCGGGTCTGTTCGCCCTGATCGATGCCCGCCCGGAAGAAAGCGTCGCGGTGATCCGCGCCTGGATAGCCGAGGGCGAAACCGTGTCATGAACCGAAGATTTATTCCCCCTGCGATCGAGGTCCTGCTCGACGCATCACGATCGGATGCAGCGTTCGAGGTGGCCCGCGCTCGCGAGGAAGGCTATGCCGAAGGGCTCAGGATTGGCCGCCATGAAGGCCACCTGGCCGGCCTGCGGCAGGGCGAAGAGCGAGCGGGCGAAACCTATAGGACCGAACTTGGCAAACTGCGGGAGGCTTATTCCCAGCAGCACTCGATTGAGGTCGTTCGGAGCGCGCTTCAGGAGTTACTCGCGGCGCGTGAGGAGGCGAGACATGATCTTGAGGCGGCAGCGCGCATGGCAATTGTAGCGGCACTGCGCACGCTATTTCCCACCCTGCTGGCGCAGGCCGCCGGGCAGGAGATTGCAGCCCTGGTTACCGAGGCAATGTCTGAGCGTGGGGTCGAAGCCGTGACGTTGCGCGCTCATCCAGACACGATCGCCTCGGTCAAGAAACAAGGATTGGCTGAAACCGCTTCCCTTGCGCTTCGCTCTGATTCCGGAATGCCGCCGGGTGAAGCTGTCGCGACGTGGTCCGGAGGCGGTCTCAACTTTGATCCAGCGGCTTTGTTTGAACAAGTGGCCGGAATTCTCCGCCCTGATCCCCAGCATAAAGAGGCCATACACGCATGAGTGATACGACGAGCCTGATCGGCGAGGACCGGGTTGCCTCCGTGATGGACATTCCGGTCACCCTGACCGTCGTCCTGGGAGAAAAGACGCTTCCGCTCGGCAAGCTGTACGCCCTCGGCCGTGGCTCGATTATCGAGCTTGACCGAAAGGTTGGCGAACCGATTGAGATCTTTGTCAATGATCGCCTCGTGGCGCGCGGCGAGGTGCAGATCACCGACGAAGGCCGGTTGGCGATCTCGATGACTGAAATTGCCTCCGCGGGCCTTAACTGACCTCGGAACCCCAGAACGCATAGGAAGGCAGAATGCCGAGACTTAATCCAAGCGTTCGCGTTGCGGTGCGGGTGATGGCGCTTGGCTGCTGCATGGGGATGGCGGCAGGGATTGCTGATGCGCAGACGGTATCACTGAACTTGGGATCCAGCGGCGGTCAAAGCCTGGCGACAAATCTGATCAGCGTGGTGGCACTGACCTCGGTGCTGGCCGTCGCTCCGGGAATTCTAGTGATGGGGACGGCATTCACCCGAATTGCGGTGGTCCTTTCAATGTTACGCACCGCGCTCGGACTGCAACAGACGCCGCCGAACAGTGTGATCATCAGCCTGGCGTTGTTCCTGACCGGCTTCATAATGGCGCCTGCGTTCGAGACAGCGTACCATGAAGGCCTGCAGCCGATGATGGACGGAACGATCTCGGAGGAGCAGGCCTTCGCTCGGGCGGTGAAGCCGTTCCGCGGCTTCATGGAGGCGAACGCCGCGGACAAAGATCTTGTCCTGTTCATGGACCTCGCGAATTGGAAGCCGCCGGCTGGTACAGGCGCAACGACTGACCGCGATGAGCAGGCGGCGGAGTTAAAAGGCACATCCGGGACGGGCAAACCGGGATCCATATCGCGTGCGATGCGTGCGAATGTGCCTCTGCGCGTGCTCTGCCCGGCATTTCTCATCAGCGAACTTTCCAAGGCATTCCAGATCGGCTTCCTGCTGTTTCTGCCGTTTCTGGTCATCGACATAGCAGTATCGGCAATCCTGATGGGTATGGGAATGATGATGTTGCCGCCTGTCGTGGTCAGCCTGCCGTTCAAGCTGATTTTCTTCGTGCTGGTGAGCGGATGGGAATTGGTGGCTGGTTCCCTGGTCAGGAGCTTCTCCAGTTGAGCGGAACAACCAGGATCATGCAGCTTAGCGGGGTTAGTGCATGTTGAAGCCAGCGGTGAAGTCGGGTGCCGTAGCCAACCGAAACGAGATCGCCAAGGCTCCGGGGCGGGTCAACAAGGCCGCCATCATCATGATGGCGCTGGACTCCGAGCGGTCCCAGCGAATCCTGTCGGAACTGGATGAGGCCGAGATCCGTCGCCTCGGCAGCGCGATGGCGAGCCTCGGCCGCGCCGGGATCGATCAGGTCGAGAAGACCGTCGCGGATTTTCATGCCGAGGTTGGACGCACTGTGCTGTGGTCGGCACGTTGGAAACAACGGAAAAGCTGCTGAAGCTGGCGCTGCCGCCGGAGAAGGTCGCGCAAATCCTCGACGAGATCAAAGGCCCGCACGGTAGGAATATTTGGGAGAAGCTTGGGCATTTGCAGCCGCAGATGCTGGCTGGTTACCTACGCAACGAATATCCGCAGACGGTCGCGGTGATCCTGGCGAAGCTTCCTGCCGGCCATGCGGCGCGCGTGCTGCGTTTGCTGCCGGAGCGACTGGCTGCCGACGTATCGATCCGCCTGGTGCGGATCAACAGTATTCAACGATCGGTGCTCAGCGACATTGAGGATACGCTGAAGCGTGAGTTCGTTACGGAGCTATCCCGGTCGTACGAGCGTGACAGCATGTCGATCATGGCGGAGATGCTGAATCGGTCGGAGAAAGACGTGCTCGAACGGATCATGGCCACGCTGGAAGAAGCGGAACCACAGGCGGCCGCACGCATTCGCCGGATCATGTTCACGTTCGAGGATCTCAGGCGTGTCGATCCGAGCACGTTCGGGATCCTGATCGCCGAGTGCGCGGTAGAGAAATTGCCGGTTGCCCTTGGCGGGGCCAGTCCTGAACTTTGCGATATGTTTCTGTCGAACATGTCTGAACGCGCGGCCAATATGCTGCGCGAGGAGATGGAAACGATGATGTCGCCACGGCGCAAAGCGGTGGATGATGCGCAGGCCGAGATCGTGGCATTGGCTCGCCGCTTAAATGATGAGGGTCGCATTTTGATCAACGATCAGGACGAAGATGGTGAAGCATTCGCCTGATCTGCAACAATCTCACATATTCATGGTGTTTAGGTTCACGTCATTGACGAATTGTACTTGTTTGCTAAACGCTACGAATATAAACAGTCGGCCATGGTTATCGATTGCCCCACTGAGACTGGATCATGAGCGATCCGCGCCATGCGAAACGTCCAATCATCGTGAAGCGTCAGGCGGCGCATGACGATGAACACGGTGGACAGTGGAAGGTTGCCTACGCCGATTTTGTGACCGCCATGATGGCGTTCTTTCTGGTTATGTGGCTGCTGTCCACGGCGACGCAAAATGAGCGCGCCGTAATTGCCAAATATTTCTCAACAGCGTCATTGTTTGATCTGTCGGCTGGCAACGGCGTACTCAGTGGCGGAAAGTCGGTCATGAGCGACGGCGAAACGAAAGCTGAACGCATCAATACGAGTATGCATTCGCGCAAGGGTGCGGAAGACAGCGACAAACCGAACACCCCTGAAGCAATGCAGCAAGGACCGGCTAGAGCGGCAGCGCTTCGAAGCCATAAAGGCTGAACTGGAACGCATGGAACTGCAGGGTGCCTTGAAGAGTGTCGCTGACCACCTGACCTTTGATATCGCTCCGGAAGGACTACGTATCCAGGTGTTCGACCGCGACGGAGAGGCGATGTTCGGCACCGGTAGCTATGAACCCTCGGCGCGACTGTCCACCATCCTTAGCGTGATCGCACAAGTGCTGGGGGCGGTGCAGAACTCCATCATTGTGACGGGGCACACCGATGCACAGGTCTTGCAGCGGCCCACCTATTCAAATTGGGAACTGTCCGCCGATCGTGCGAATGCCGTGCGCAGGCAGTTGGAGGCCGGCGGCCTGGCTCCAGGCCGCTTCGCCGGAGTAGAGGGGCGGGCGGCCACAGAGCCGTTGGTAACGCAGTTGCCAAGCGACCCGCGCAACCGTCGCATCGCAATCACGGTCCTGCGCGGCGATCCAATGGCGAAATTACGCGAAAGCGGGCGACTTGATGGGGCGCACGCTCCATGAATGCCGTTCTCTTTCTGGCCGATGCGCTCGGCGCTCTTACCGCAACCATTCCGTCGGGAGTTTAGCGTTCCATGACCGTTCTCAACGCGATGAGTATCGCCGTCTCCGGCCTCAATGCGCAATCGGCTGCACTTTCCAATATCTCAAAGAACATCGCTGGCAGCTCGACCGTCGGCTACAAGCAGGCCGAGACCGAGTTCGAGACCATGGTCATCGGCGGAAGCTCAAAGACCGCCGCCGATCTCGGCGGCGTCACCACTTCAACGCGGCTTGATGTCTCCAGTGCTGGACAACTTCAAAGCACCGGCGTCGCAACCGACATCGCCATCAACGGCAGCGGATTCATGGTGGTCAACACCAATGTTAATCCTGCCAACGGGAACTATCTGCTGACCCAAGCGGGCTCGTTTCGACCCGATGCCAAGGGCAACTTGGTCAATGCAGCCGGTTACTACCTGCAAGGCCAGCAACTCGATCCGGCTGGCAATATTATCGGTACGCCGGCCAGCACCGTCAGCGGGCTTACGACGGTGAACATCTCAAACCTTACCGTCGCCAGCACGCCAACCAGCACCATGACTTTCGCCGCCAATCTGCCGAGCAGCCAAACTCACACGTATTCGGCCGCGACTGCAACGCCATCGACCACGCAAGTCACCTACTACGACTCGCTGGGTGCGGCACAGACGATGACGTTCCAGTTCGTACCGACACAGCCAGCCAGCGCGGCCGCCCCGCCAACCAACACGTGGACGATGAATTTGCTCAATTCAGCCTCTGCTGCGCCGGCGACGCCTATTGCATCAGCGACGTTGGCTTTCAACGGGAACGGCACGAATGCGGGCCTTTTGTCCTCTGTCACACCAACCGCCGGCGGGGCCTATTCCCCCGGTGCAGGAACCTTCACGGTCACCACCGGAGACGGCCAGATACTTCCAATCAATATTGGTGCGCTGAACAGCCCCGGTGGCATTACTCAGCTCGACGGCGCCTACACCACTACGAAGCTGCAGAACGACGGCTCCCCGTTTGGGCTCATGCAAAGCGTTACGATCGGCAACACCGGCCTTGTGACAGCATCGTTCTCCAATGGGGCAACACGGCCGATCTACCAACTTGATGTCGCGGTGGTCCCGAACCCCGATGGTTTGACGCCCGCCACCGGCGATGCCTATTCCCTGTCATTTGCCGCTGGGGTGCCGCAGCTGTTCCAGCCCGGGCAGGGCCCAGCCGGTACCACGGCTGCCGGCTCGCTTGAAGGTTCGAACGTTGATCTGGGCACTGAACTGACAAACCTGATCGAAACCCAACGTGCCTATTCGTCGAATGCCACCGTCATCCAGACCGCGAACCGCATGTTGGCAACTCTGGATACGATAGGTCAGTAGCCAGAAGCGGCGCTCCGAGGGCATTGAACCCCCGTCGTTCCGGACGCCACGTTACAGGAAAGAGACTTCGCTGTGAGAGCCACACTTCAAGACGCCATGCACACCTCGCTTTCGTCATTGGATCTGGCGCAGCAACAGACCAATGTCATTGCGAACAACATCGCGAACGCCAACACGCCTGGCTACGTGCAGCAAAGCCTTCCGCAAACGGAACTGATTTCGAACGGCGTCGGTGTCGGAGTCATCGCCGAGCCCATCCAGCGCTTGGTGAACGCCGCGGCGGCGGCCACCGCCAATCAGGCGAATGGTGCGGCGGCCTATAGCACAGAGATGAAGAATATACTGACGACCTACAACCAGACGGTTGGACAGGCATCTAGCAGTTCCTCTTTGCCTGCGACCATCTCGGCATTTAGCGCTCAACTTACTGCACTTGCTGCATCACCCAACGACGCAACAGCGCAAAGCGAGGCAGTCAGCAGCGCGCAAAGCGTCATCAACGCGTTTCATGGTCTCGACTCCGCGATCAATTCTGCTCGCGAACAGGCGGACCAGGGCGTTGAGGCTGGTGTCGCCTCGGTCAACGCAACATTGAACCAGTTGGCGGAGAACCAGAAGGAATTGCAGAAGGCCGCGGCCGGCGGCGGGTCCATCGCTTCTTATCAGGACACGCAGGACCAATTGATTGCCAGCCTGTCCAAGCAGCTTCCGGTGAAGGTATTCCAGAACGGTGCTAACGGCATCGTTGTTACGACCGATCAGGGAACCACGCTGTTCGACGGGCAAGTCCGTCCGCTGTCCTTCACCCCCACGTCAAACATTCCGTCTAGCATGCGGGCCAGTCCAATTACCGCGCTAGGGCAGTCTGGCGGGCTTGGCACGGTGACGGTTAATGGCCAGCCAATTCAGATGTCCGGAACCGGCAGCATCGCTGCGGATCTGCAACTGCGCGACGGGACGTTCCCCGGATTCTCCGATCAACTGGACTCCTTGGCCGGCAATATGATCCAGGCTTTCCAGTCCGCCGACCCTACTGTCAGCGCAACAAACCCGACCGGACTGTTCACCGACGGAGGCACCACGCTGGCCTCTGCGGCATTGACCCCTGTCGCCGGGCTTGCCGGTACCATTGCCCTGAATGCAGCCGTCGATCCGAACCAGGGCGGGGACGCCGCGCTTATTCAGGCGGGCGTCCATGGCACGCCGAGTGCGAGCACCGCATCCGACAATACCACGGTCCTGAGCTTCATCCAGGCACTGCAAACGTCGCAGCCCTATAGTTCGGGGACAGGATTGCCTACGTCGATGACGATTACCAGTGCGGCGTCGCAAGTGGTGGGACTACAACAATCGACACTCAGCAACTGGGCGAGTGTCAACACCGATAGAACCACACAGGCGCAGGGTGCGATGACCGCGCTCAGCAGCGCGACCGGTGTCAGCGTCGACGATCAGTTGCAGCGCCTGATAACGGTCCAGCATACCTACGCCGCAAGCGCGCAGGTGATGCAGGCGGCGGCAACAATGCTCAATCAGTTGATCCAGGCAGTCTGACGGAGGAAGCAAAATGTCCGGCCGCGTATCCAGCTATTCCGGTGCAACGCAGATGGAAGCGTTGATCCAGACGATGACGAGTCGGCTGAACCAGGTCGCAAATGAGATCGCATCTGGTCAAAAAACCAACCCAGCGGGATCAATGGGAACCAGTGCGGCGCTGCTGTATCAGTTGCACGCCCAGTCGGACCAGGAGACCGTGCTGCAAACGACGATAAATCTCGCCTCGCAACGACTTGACACCGTGCAGACCGTCATGAGCAGCGTGGGCTCGATCGCTCATTCGATTTCCAATGCCGGGCTCGAGATTCAGTCGCAAAGTGCCGGTACCCTCAGCGACGCTTCGGTAAATAGCCTGGCCCAGCAGGCTCAGAGTGCCATGCAGCAGGCACTCGGCCAGTTGAATACCACTTATGCCGGATCCGCCCTTTTCGCAGGTGACAGTGCGACTTCTCCAATGCTGGCCGCAGGCGCGGCGGGTGGACCAAGCGCTACCATCAATGCCGTGCTGAACGCCGCTGTGTCCGCGAACGGCGGCAACCCGTTAACCTCCACCGACGTCCCCAACCTGTTAGGCGGAGCCAACGGGCTCGACAGCGTTTTCAACAACACCAACACCAACCCGGCACAGAACTTCAACGGTGCATTCTACGTCGGGGGAACGTCGTCGCGTCCCACCACGGTTCTGATTGGCACGAACCAGACCTTGCAGTACACCACCCAGGGTAACCAGCCCGCGTTCCGGGACATGTTCAAGGGCCTGGCGATGCTCAGCATGGCGGGCGCGCCCTCGAGTCAATTGGACAACAGCGCGAAGAATGCGCTCGTCACTCAGGGCCTGCAGGTGTTGTCCGGGGCGCAGAACGAGCTCACTCAGATGCAGGGCTCGCTCGGAAACACCCAGGCGCAGATGCAGAATGCCATCAGTCTGCAGCAGTCCGCCGCCTTGGCGACCCAACAGCAGATCGCCGGCTACGAGCAGGCCGACACCGCGCATGACGCGACGGACGTTACGGCATTGCAAACCCAATTGCAGGCCGCCTATGAACTGACGGCGCGGATTTCGCAGCTCAGCCTCACGCACTACATGCCAAGCCCCGCCTGATTTCTTCAAGCCGGCTGATCTCTTCAAAGCCAGGCTGATCTCTTCAAGGAATGAACAATGCAGGGTTGTTTCGGCAGAATGCCGAGGGGTTTTCTGGCTCTCGCGACGATCACGTTTATCGCCGCCGTGCCGGCGCCTGGTCGGACCCAAATCCTGCTGCGCGACCTCGTCTCTGTGGAAGGGATCCGCACCAACCAACTGGTTGGCTACGGTCTGGTCGTCGGCTTACAGGGTTCCGGCGACACCCTGCGCAATTCGCAGTTTACCCAGCAGGCGCTGAGCGCGATGCTGGAGCGGATGGGCGTGAACGTGAACGGGCTTCAGTTGCAGACCCGCAATACCGCCGCCGTGGTGGTGTCCGCTACGCTGCCCGCGTTTTCACGCCAGGGCACGCCGCTGGACGTTCAAGTCTCGTCGCTCGGCGATGCCAAGGCGCTAACCGGCGGGACATTGATGGTTACACCCTTGCTGGCCGCGGACGGAGAGGTCTACGCGGTTGCCCAGGGCCCGGTTGTGGTCGGTGGATTCCAGGCTTCCGGTGCGGCGCAGACGATCAAGCAGGGCGTCCAGACCAGCGGGCGGGTGCCCGGCGGTGCGACGGTCGAGCGCGAGGTGCAGAACTCGCTGGATGACCTGTCTACACTGCGGCTGGCTCTGCACACCCCCGATTTTACGACCGCCAATCGCATCGAGGAGGCGATCAATGCGCAGCTTGGTCGCGGCAGTGCCGTCGCGTCCGACCTCGGCACGGTGGATGTCCAGGTGCCGACTGCATACATGCATCGCGTGACGGCGTTACTGGCAAGGATCGAGCGGCTTCCCGTAAAGCCGGAAGTCCGCGCGCGCGTCGTCATCGACGAGAAGAGCGGCACTATCGTCGTGGGCGCCGACGTCAAGCTCGATCCGGTGGCCGTGACGCATGGCAACCTGGTGGTGCGGGTGACCGAGACGCCGCAGGTCAGCCAGCCGGGGCCATTCTCGAACGGGACAACGGTGGTGGTGCCGAACACGCAGGTTGATGTGAACGATCAATCCGATAAGCATCTGCAAGTGCTGCATCGGGCGACCACGCTGCAGAACCTTGTGGATGGGCTGAACGCGCTGGGACTGGGGCCGCGTGACCTGATTCAGGTCCTGAACGCGCTGAAGGCCTCGGGAGCATTGCATGCCGAGCTGGAATTCATCTAGCGCTCCGGTTCAAGACACAGCCACCGGAATGGTTAACCGGCCCGTCGGAAGTACCGCCCCCGTTGCGCGGGCTTGCATCCCGACGCTCATGTGGATCGATCCGCCTCAGAACAATTCTGCTGGCGATCCTACGGGCCTTCTGCCGTTCTCCTGATATCCGTCCTCAGCCGAACCGGGTCACATATCGTTTTCCATGAAACCAACCGATGATGGGAAGATCCCCTATCATTGAACATCAAATAATTCCGCAGGAAGCACGTTCCCGCGAGCTGTCGTTTCTGCGCCAAACCACATGTTAAGCGATGCGTTTCAGCTGGAAAGTCGTTCGCTTGCGGGGCCCAAAGAATAAACCGTACCTGCTAAATTCTGCGAAAATGCGGCAGATTGGCGCAAGACTGGTCGGTCGTTGAGTGCCGGTTCCTGCACGAGCACCAATGGAAGGGCCCATGAGCGAATTATTAATCCGAAGTTCTTCCCGGTCCGACGATGATGAGCAGACCTCGCCGGTCGAACGTTCGTCGCCAAGGCAGGAGGCCGGCGCTCGGGTTGAGGCATATCCCAATTTTGCGGAGCCGTTGCAGGACTCACTGACCGGACTCTGGAAATCGGTATTATCTTGATCAATGTGTCGAGCGTGCGTTGCTGCATTGCCAAGGCAACGTTTACGTTACCCTCATTCTGATCGATCTGGACCGTTTCGCGCTGATAAATGATACCTACGGGCATCCGTTCGGCGACGAAGTGCTGTGTCTGGTGGCCGGACGGCTTCGCCATGCCGCCCACGAAGCCGACGTGGTCGCCCGCCTGGAGAAGGACAAGTTCGCGATCCTGTTGCGCAACGCCGATGCCGAAGCACTGATCGGGCGACTGGATACTGTGCTTGGCGAACGCTTTGTCATCGACGGCCAACTCGCGAATGTTCGCGCGCGATTTGGGTTTGCCCGGGCCAATCGCAACGGTGCCGATGGCGCGGATCTAATGAATCAGGCCGATCTTGCACTTTATTCCGCAAAGAACGCGGAGCGCCTGACGTGGCGATGCTACGAACCTTCGATGGCCGAGCGTGCCGCGGTCCGCCGCAGCGCGGACGCCGAAATGCGGTTGGCTTTGGCACGAGGCGAATTTCGTCTGGTCTACCAACCTCAACTGAGCGTCGAGACCCAGCGCATCGCAGGACTTGAGGCTTTGTTGCGCTGGCACCATCCCGAGCGTGGCATCATATCACCCGCCGATTTCATTCCGCGGGCCGAAGAAGTTGGTGCTATCGTTCCCATTGGCGCCTGGGTGCTGAGCAGAGCCTGTCGCGAAGCGGCCAATTGGCCAGGTGCACCACGCGTTGCAGTCAATGTTTCACCGTTACAGTTTCTTGACCGCGACCATCTGTTCGCCGCGGTGGAGCGGGCGTTGGCCGCAAGCGGACTGCCTCCCGAGCGGCTTGAGATCGAGATTACCGAAAGCTTCTCGCTCCGCAAGGACAGCGGTATCATTGAAACATTGCATCGTCTGCGCCGGCTGGGAATCACGATCGCGCTCGACGACTTTGGAACAGGCTACGCGTCGCTGGGGCAGTTGAAGGATTTTCCATTCGATAGGATCAAGATAGACCGCTCCTTCGTTGGAACCCTCGCGGATAATCCGGTAGCGGTCGCCGTCGTTGGTGCCGTTGCTCGTTTGGGCGCGAGCGTCGGAATGACAACAACCGCCGAAGGCGTCGAGACAGAGGAGCAAGCGTCGATCGTGCAGTCAAACGGTTGCACCGACATGCAGGGATATCTTATCAGCAGGCCGGTCGCCGGCGAAAAGGTCGCGGCTTTGCTGAATGGTTCCTTTACGCGCAGCCTGACTTGATTAGGGCTGACTTCGGGTAACCCGGAGAAGGATCAGCCCGCGATCAGCGTTTTTGCAACATGGGACTGGTTTCTGCGCCGGCAATCCGGTCGCCGCCTTGGCCGAGCGTGGTGCGACTGCGCATCGTCAGGCCTCGGATGCAACAGGCGCGGCCGGATCTGAACCTGCCGAAGCAAGTGCCGAGACCAAACCGAGCGGCAAGGAATGGTTCCGCTTGCCATGGGTTGCCCGTGAGGATGACTTCTCCTCGATCCAGACGCGTGAACACATCCACGAGCGATGCGGCCATAACCCGTTCTGGCGCCGTCGAACTGGAACGCGCCAGGTCCAGACCGCGACTGGAAGCGTTGCCGCCCGCGGTGCCGCTGAACGCCAGCGCCCCCTGCGGCATCGTGGAGCCGACGTCAGTGAATGCTTGTGCAACGCGGTTCCGTATACGCTGGACGAACTGCGCGGCGGTGCGCGGGCTGCCGTCAGCGGTGGTGAACACTGCCGGGTTGGCACGAGCCGCCTCCGGCAATACCTCGGCCGCGGGTTGGTTCGGATTTGCTTGCGCCGCATGCAACATGTGGGTTGCGCCGGCCCCACCCAGGAAATGCGCCAGATACGTTTCCGCGGCGTCAGGAGGATGGCCAATGCTTGCGGTCAGATTGGAGGCGAGGCTGCGCAGATGGTCCCCGGCCATGGTCGCCGAGATGCTGGGGTCGAAGCGGAGAGCAAGTATGCGTTGCTTTTCCGCAGGGTCGGCCACTGTCAACTGACCATTTTGAGTGATGATTGAGGCAGCATCGACCGGAAGGCCATGCGCTGCACCGAACTGCCGGACCGTGGAAAGCCAAGTCTGCTCGGTGAACTGGAATAGCCCACTGGCGCTGGACGTGCTTGCTTTCGCGGTGCTGTCGAGGCCGCTTTCGAGTGCCGCCGAGGCCATAAGCGTATCAAAACGAGTGCCCGTCACGGCACTGGCATTGCGAACCGCAGCGACCACTCGTGGGTCAGGGACATAGGTGCCAACGGCGGGGCGCCCCGTCGTGGCGGGAGGGCGAATTGGCAACAGGGTTCTCCCGAAGGTCGGCCGGACGAATTTTCGCTAGCCGATATTAATGCGAAATGCTATCAATCCAGCATGCGGCGCAGAACGCGTCCAGTCAACGTCAAACCTGTAGGCGAATAGATTGTGTGGCAGATCGTTGGCATATTCGGCGTTTTCGCCGCAATCGGGACCGGGTATTCGCTCGCTGGCGGGAAATTCGCAGTTATTCTCCACTCCCTGGGGCCCGAACTTCTAACCATCCTGGGCTCTGGCTGTATGACAGTTCTTATAAGCAACGAAATGGCTACGATCCGTAAGATCCTGGGAGGGATACGCAAGATCTTCGCCGGCCCACGCTGGAAAAAAAGTGACTACGTCGACGCGCTTTGCCTGGTCTTCCTGCTTGCCCGCATTGCGAGGCAAGAGGGTAACATGGTGCTGGAAAAGCATATCGAAAATACCGGCTCCTCGCCGATCTTCCAACGCTACAGTCGGCTGTGCGCGGATTCAGCGCTGATCGCCTTCATCGCCGACGTGTTCCGCAGTATATCGATGAACTTCACCGACCCTCACACTGTCGGCGAAATGATGGAGGTAGAGCTCGAAAAGCGTCACCATGAAGAGATGCGCGCCCCCAAAGCATTGTCGCTGATGGCCGATGGCCTGCCGGCGCTCGGGATCGTCGCCGCGGTCCTCGGCGTAATCAAGGCAATGGGTTCTATCAGCGAACCGCCCGAGGTTCTCGGTCACATGATCGGGTCAGCCCTGGTAGGAACCTTACTTGGGGTCTTTCTCGCGTACGGCCTGGTAGGTCCCCTCGCCGTGCGACTAAAGGGCGTGCTGGAGGAAGAGGCCACAATGCTCGGAATGGTCCGCCAGACAATCGTCTCACATCTGGAGGGAACTCGCCCCGCAACTCGCGGTGGAGGTCGGTCGTAAGTCGGTGCCCAGCAGGTTCCAACCAACCTTCGAAGAACTCGATCAGGTGGTGAATGAAGCTGCGAAAAGCGTGCGGGCCAAGGCGGACGGAAGCTGATGCGCCGGCTGCTTCATTTGGGCTGCCCGTTGGCCGTCCTGGCGAGTTTGACATGTCACTCGGCGGCGGCGAGATCGTCGCACAGACACCACCACTCAGTCGCCGCCACCAAAACAACCGTTGCAGATACAAATACTGTAACCGTCGTCTACTCCCAGCACGATGGTTTCGGGCGGGCGAGTTTCGTCATCGGCGATCTTCTCACCCCTGAAGTACGAGCGGTGGCGGGTGGTTTGGAACTAACCCTTATAACGGCCGACCCAATGCGGGTTATCGAACAGAACAAGACGCGCGAAATACTGGGGCTCGAAACACGTGCCCAAACCGGGAGCTTTGTCATAACGGTACGCCTTGCCTGCGCCTGCGGAGCAAAGTGGTTCCGTGAAGGCAAGCGGTTCACACTGCTGCTGAAGGATGTACCGAAAATCGTCCGCCTCGCCACGCCGAAAGCGGCGAGCGCACCCCCGAAAACTCCCAGCGCGGCACCGGCACCGACAAGCAAGATATCGAACGAGATCGCACGCCTGCGTGAATTGCTGGCCGCGAAGCTGGCACTGCTGAATGACCCCGCGCCCGCACCAAGTGGTGCGCAACCGGTCCAGTCGCAATTGCCAGTTACAGTCACCACGCCGTCCAAACTTGCTCCGTCCGCGCGCCGTCCAGCTTGCGCGGCGGATTTCGATACCAGCCATTGGAAGGGACCGGAAGGCACCTTCCGCGAGACTCTGATGGCACTGCGCCGTGCCGCCGCCGATAGCGGCGAAGCCGCGCCGGAGATGGCGGCGCTCACGGAATTCTACCTCGCCTACGCCCTGGCCGGCGAGGCGCAGGACACCGCCCGCACAGCGCTCAGTGGTGAGGTTACTGAACCTGAACGGACCCGGTTGCTGCGCGACGCCGAAGTCGCTGCCCTTTTGCGGGGCAATTCGATCGGCGCAGCCTCGCCCCTGCTGACCGACAGGTCCGAGTGCGAACGGCCAGACATCGCGTTGTGGCGGTCATTGGCGGCCGCCAACGAACAGGATGCCGTCGGCGTGGTGCGGGACCTGCACGCTGCACGGCCGACGCTGAGCACTATGCCGGAACCCTTGCTGCGAGCCTTCGCCTTCCGGCTAGCCAGTGCGGCGGGCGATAATCTTTCGGCTCTGCGTGACCTGGCGGCGGCCTTGCGAAACGCGAGCATGATATCACCAGAGGATGAGGCCGCGCGCTTCTTGCTCCAGGCAAGGATCTCCAGGGCAGGTGGCGATCCAGAAGATGAGCTTAGCTTCCTGGAACGCGCGGCGCGTCACGATTTGACAGTGCCTGGACTGGTCGCCGCCGAGCGGCTGGCTGAGTTGAGGTCCACAAAAGACGATGAAGCCGGGACCCGCAGTAAATCGATACTGGCCGACATGGCACGCGTCTACCGCGGACTTAAGCTCGGGCAAAGTGCGGCTACCGCGCTTGCCGACCGTCATGTTCGGCATGCGAATTACGTCAGCGCCCTCGCGGTTGCGGATGAGAGTGCCAGTCCCGATGGAATTCGGGGCACCGACAGTCGTGGCGCGGCATTGATGGTCAAGGTCTTACGCTTGCTGTTCGTTGAACCGACCGGCACCAATCTTCCTGATCCCGGCGAACGCATCGCCCTTTACCTTAAATACGATGGGTATGCGACGCCAGGCCAGACCGGCGACAGTATTCGACTTGGCGCGTCAAAATTGATGCTGGCGCAAGACATGGCCTCCGGCGCACTCGACGTGGTCCATCAGCTATCGGATGAAGTGGCGTCGACACCGCAAGGCAAGACCGTGCGTGCGGAGGCCGAGGCCTTGGCGGGTGATCCCGCGGTATCCATGCTTCTGCTGCACGACCTGCCAATCGGCCCGGATACGCAACGCGCGGGCGCCGATGCGATGGAGCGCATGGGCCGTCCTGGCGATGCAGCGCATCAGCTTGATGGGCTTACATCGATTGCCGATCGGATCCGCCGTGCTGCGTTGCTTTGTGATGCCAAGGCGTGGGGTGAGGCAGCCTCCGCTTACGCGGATCTGCTTCGTGACCCGGCACTGACAGCGGAGGTTCGCCAGGAGGTAGCGGATCGATACGGGTTCGCGGTGGCGCTTGCAAGCGGCAAGCCGGACCGGACCTTGCCGCATGTCGAAGGTGGACTGGCAGCGCGGACACTTGCGGCACTTGCACCGAAAGCCGGCGCGGGCACCGCGGGAGCACGGACTCCGCTGACTTTAGGGACAATGCAGGGGGCCTTGGAACGCGCCAGGCAGGTCGAGACATTATTGCCGCCAAGCGGCTCCAACCAGGGATCGTGAAATATGGAAGGTCCGACCTACGTTACTCTTTCGGCACAACTTGCGCTACAGAAGCAGCTTGAGGTTGTTGCCAATAACGTCGCAAACGCCAGCACCGCGGGCTTCAAGGCGGACCGCCAACTGTTCCAGAGTTATCTGGAGCATCTGAAGGTGCCAGGCGGCAGCATCGCTTTTGTGCAAGACCGAGCAACCTATATTGACCGGACCGCTGGTCCGATCTCGCCGACAGGCAATATGCTTGACGTCGCCGTGCAAGGCGATGGTTACCTCTCGGTCCAAACCGGACAAGGCACCCAGTATACCCGTGATGGGCGGTTGCAGGTGGCCGCCGACTTGACGCTGACCGATTCTGCGGGGCGTCCTATCCTCAGCCCCGATGGAACGCCAATCCAGCTTCCCAGCGGTTACTCCGCTGTCGACATAAGGGCCGACGGGTCGATCCTGGCAACGGTCAATGGCGTCTCGCAGAACGTCGGACAAATCGGCACGTTCCGGCCACAAAATCCGCAAACGCTGCGCAAAAGCGGGAACGGCCTGCTTGCCGCACCGCCTAACGCCATGCAGTCGATCGATGCCGGCGATCCGGATTCGCGGCTCATGCAAGGCTCGCTGGAAGGCTCGACGGTCCAGACGATCAAGGAGATCGCCAACATGACCGAACTGAGCCGAGCATACGAGCAACTACAAAGTCTGCTGAGCGACGACAACGATCGCGAAGCAAAGATGATCCAGACACTCGGCACACCAGTCTAGTAGATCGCGGCACAGGAGCAGAAAGCCATGCGTGCACTTAGTATTGCAGCGACCGGAATGCAGGCGCAGCAAACCAACGTCGAAGTCATTTCGAACAACATCGCGAATGTCAGCACGACCGGATTCAAGCGGGGCATGGCGGAGTTTGAGGATCTGCTCTACCAGAATGTCACCAGGGTCGGGACAGAATCATCTGAAGCCGGCACCATTTTGCCAACCGGCATGCAACTCGGCCTCGGCGTCCGCTCTTCCGGGGTTACGCGCGTTACTACCCAAGGGACGCTGACCCAGACCGACAACCAACTCGATCTCGCAATCAACGGCCGAGGTTACTTCGGCATCAAGCTTCCAAGTGGCGACACCGCCTATACGCGCGATGGCACTTTTAAACCATCGGCCACCGGCCAGATCGTCAACAATGAAGGTTATCCCGTCGAGCCGGGCATCACCGTTTCACCGAGCGCCACGGCGGTAACGATCAACGCGTCCGGGCAGGTGATAGAGACCGCGGCGAACGGCAAGCAAACCACGGTGGGGCAATTGGAGCTTTTTACCTTTCCAAATGAACCCGGATTGGAAGCTCAGGGTGGCAACGACTTCAAGGAAACCGACGCATCGGGCGCTCCGGTTCAGGGCGCACCCGGCAGCCCGGGTTTTGGAACGATCCAGCAAGGTTATGTCGAAGCTTCGAACGTGAACGTGGTGCAGGAGATGACGAACCTGATCACCGCCCAACGCGCCTACGAAATGAACAGCAAGGTGATCGAAGCCGCCGACCAAATGATGCAGACCACGACGCAAATTCGCTGAGCCATGCGCATGTCCAGGTTTGGGACTTACAGTGTAGCGGCAGGCTGCCTGTTGCTGCTAGCCGGGCACGGAGCAAGGGCGCAGGAGGTATGGCACGCGGTGCGGACTCTGCTTCCCGGTGATTTCGTCCGCAATGAAGACGTAACGGCCCAGCCCTGGTCCGGCCGCGTCCAGGATGCAATGCCTTCCACAACCCCAATTCTGGGAATGGAAGTCAAACGGCGTCTGTTCGCGGGACGTGACGTGGCGATGCGCGATGTCGGCACCCCCACCGCGGTTAAGGCGGGTACAATGATTACAGTGCTTTGGAAATCTGGCGACCTGTCGCTGGAACTTGGCGCTCGGGCGCTGGAGGCCGGATCAGTTGGGGATGAGATCAGGATCCTGAATCCCGCGTCGTTGCGCACCATCCGCGGAAAGGTGGTCGGCGATGGTATGGTTGAAGTGCGGTCAGGACAATGACTGGCGCAAGATTTCCGGTAGTGGCCGCGATTTGCCTGATCACCTGCGCTGGCTGCGATACGTTCGATCATTTTCAGAAGCCGCCGGACTTCAGTAATCCCGGAAGAGTGGGAGAAATTCCATCGACGGCCGCGGATGCGCAGGTGATCACCGCAGCGAACGTGCCTCCGCTAACGCCCGCCATGCGGGGTTCTCTATGGCGCCAAGGCTCAAAGACGTTCTTCCGCGACCCACGCGCCCGCAGCGTCGGGGATTTGTTGACCGTCGCTGTCAATCTGCAGGAGCAGGCGGAATTCGCCAACCAGACCGGTCTGACCCGGACCACCGCAAACAGCATGACAATTCCGAATATGTTCGGGTTGGGGACGTTGATCGGGCGCTTGATTCCCGGCGTGGCGAATACTGACCCAACAATTGCTACAACTGGCAGCGACAGTACCCAGGGGGCAGGTGACATCAAGCGTAGTGAGAACATCGTGGTGAACGTCGCTGCCACGGTCTTGCGCGTGCTGCCCAACAACAACCTGGAGATTGCCGGCAGCCAGGAGATCCGATTGAATAACGAAATGCGGGTAATGCAGATCCGCGGCATAGTCCGGCCCGAGGACATTGGCTCCGGCAATATAATCTCATCGGAGCGGATTGCGGAAGCACGGATCGCTTACGGCGGACGCGGGGTAGCGTCCGATTTGCAAAGACCGACCTGGGGCCAAGACATTCTGACCCGCGCAGCACCATTCTGACGCAAATGAAACCAATGATAAGACCTGGCCTTTCCCGCCGTTCCGCCTTCTCCCTTCTGGCGCTCATCGGTAGTCAATCCTGGATCTGCTCCGTCGCCGCCGAGGAAGCCCCCAAGGCGAAGCCCGGCTTCATCGCCCTCGGCGAATTCACCGTCAACCTGCCCGATGATGGCGGTTCGATGGGCTACGTGGTGATTGGTATAACGCTTGAGGTCGCGCCCGAAGCCGCGGCTGAATTCAACGCCATCACACCACGGCTCAAGGACCTGTTCATCCGGCGGCTTATGGCCATGTCGGCGCAAGGGATGCTTACACCCGGCCGCACGGACCTTGTCATGGTAAAGACATCACTGTTTGACAGCGTTACGAAGTTTCATCCCGGCAGCGTCCAAGAGGTGCTGATTACGCGCCTGCTTTACGGTTGAGGCACAAATACCAATGCCCACGCTAGCTCGGTTCAAACTCCGCACAAAGCTCGCATCACTGCTCGGGCTGTCGACGGTCGGGCTTATGGTCTTCGCGGTGATGGCCGTATCGACAATGCGGGGGCACATGATCGATGATCGTGTGGACAAGCTTCGCGCGGTCACGCAGACCATCATCGGATTCGCCCAGCAGTCGGAAGACATGATTGCAGCCGGCCAGATAAGTCGTGACCAAGCTGTTTCGCAACTGCGCGACCAACTCCATCGGATGCGATTTGGTTCAGAGGCAGACTATGTTGTCGTGCAAACCTTCGACGGTCTGGTAGTCATCGATGGCGGCGAGCCTTTACGGGAAGGCAAACCCACGACCCGCAGGAACGCGCAGGGTATCAACAGCGCAGACCTTATAAGCATCGCTCTGAACGACACGGATCACGGGATCATTTCCTACGACGTTGCGAAACCCGGTACAAACACGCGACAGCCCAAGCTGTTCTATGTTTCGCGATTTGCGCCTTGGCAGTTGAATTTCATGGCGGGTGCCTGGACCGACGACATCGATGCGGCGGTCCACGCGTGGACAGCACGGCTCGCGGCCTTCATTGGATTAACCCTGTTGACCGGCCTGGTGGGCATTTGGATCGTGAATCAGGACATGAATTCGCTGTGCGACGGTCTGAAGCACGCGATGCTTCGACTGGCGAGCGGCGATCTTTCAGTCGGGATACGCGGTGTCGGTCGGCGGGATGAGGTAGGCGAAATGGCGCGCGCTGTGCAGGCCTTCCAGGATCACGCGCTCGAGTTGCGGCGTCTGGAAACAGCGGCGCTCGAGGAAAGGGTCACGGCGGAACGGAGCCAGCGGGAAGCAAGTCTTCGCATGGCTGGCGAATTCGAGGCGCAGGTCGGTGTTGTTGTTGAAGCGGTGGGGACCGCGGCGACCAATCTTCATGCCGCGGCCGGTTCAATGCTGACTACCGCGGGTGAGACCAGCGACAAGGCAACGGCGGTTGCGAATGCCTCCGGCCAGGCTACCGAGAACGTAGAGTCCGTCGCCGCGGCGGCCGCGGAACTTGGAGTATCAGTCTCCGAAATTGCCAGACAGGTGGCCGCTTCAGCGGAGATCGCTCGTGACGCGGTCCAGCAGGCCAGTTATACGAACGAGATTGTCCATGGCCTTGCCACGGCGGCGAACAATATCGGTAAAGTTGTTGAACTGATCCAGAGCATAGCCAGTCAAACCAACCTTCTGGCATTGAACGCAACGATTGAAGCCGCGCGGGCCGGTGCGGCGGGAAAGGGCTTCGCCGTTGTTGCCTCGGAGGTGAAGGGCCTCGCGGCGCAGACTACCCGCGCCACCGAAGATATAAGAGGCCAGATCGAAGGTGTTCAGACGGCTACCAATCAGGCCGTGCGGGCAATCGGCGAGATCGTTACAACCATCGACCGGATCAGCGGCATCGCAGGCGCAATCGCCGCCGCGGTAGAAGAGCAGGGGGCTGCGACAAGTGAGATTGCCAGCAGCGTCGCCCATGCCGCGCGAGGCACCAAACAGGTGCTGCGGGATATCGAAGGCGTGAGCCGAGCGTCTGTGGAAGTGGGGACGGCGGCGGATCAAGTCCTCGGTTCCGCCACGGAGTTAACGCGGCACGCAGAGACTTTGCGCCACGAGGTCAGGCAATTCCTGATCGGAGTACGCAGCGCCTAGTTGTTCAGAATTTGGCGGAGGCAACCGCCGGTCTCGGGAGGAACCACGGATGCTTGAAGTTACGACCGTTACGAATACAGATCACAGGTACCCTGGGCTGAAGCGCCGCCGCAAAGCCAGGCGCCGACCGAGCCGTGGTTCAATTCCGAAGTGGCGCGGCGTAAACCGTTGCGGGATGATCTTCGTCCGGCCAAGGGAATTTTACTGTGTCTTGTTTTGGGCGTTGGTCTGTGGTTATCGATTGTTGCTCTCATTCTCCGATAATCGACAGATCGCCAACAGATAGGGAAAGCCCACCCGATCCGCGACGAGTCAATAATTGGTATTAGTTGAACCTTGCGACCCTCTCCGTGAGAAACTCCATCAATTTGATCGGGGTCTTGAAATCGACTTGTAAATCAAGGTCGAATCGGGCATCTTGAAAACGTGGCGTAACGACCCATTTCACGATATGACCTAATCGTAATATAGTGATTCAGGCAGGCATCAGGGCCAAAATATGTCTACTGGTGAAAACCTTCGACGTGCTGACAATGATGCGCCGGTGCCCGAACCTGGCGCGCGTATCGAACGGCGCGAGGCACCGCGATATCCATTGCGTCGTTCGATCTGGTTTCGCCGCCGCGGCGCGGTTCCGGCGTCGGGTCAGTTACTCAACATCTCGGAGCGAGGTGCGCTGACACAGGTGCATAAGCCTGCTGATTCAGACGTGACCCCGTGGCCGCTTCATCTGCGTCATGGGGACGAGGTCTGGCTCTATAACGTGGTAAAGGATCCGCTGCATTGCTGGGTGGTGGCCGTGGAACGCGATCTGGTCCGGCTGCGTATATATAACGATGAGGACGTTCTGCCGGACTTGCGCGCTTTGATTGCCAACTTGGTCGTCTCGCCTGGCGGACCGGCCGGTCGGCCGATGACCATGTAGCAGGCTGCTGGGCACCAACAAGCCGGCCAAATACCGGGAACCCGGACCAGTGCCGAACGTTCCCGCGGTATGAGCACGAAGGAACCCCCCCCGGCCAACCACAAGCTGCCGCCGCCACGAAAGCCGCTCGGTGGAGCGGCCGCGCTTCCCGAAGGCAGTTTGTCCAAACCGTTTCTCGGTCCCCAGGGCGACGAGAACCGGGACCCGCCCGCCGATGCACCCGCTCCCGTCCCTCCGGGCCAGACCGTTCCAACAGCTAAGGACACGGGACGCTGACCATTGCCTTTCGCTTGACCTGACGCGGCCTTGGTCTAGAAGCGCCCCCGCAAGGAGAGTCCGTTTTGAACACCGTAACCCGGCGCTAACAGCCTCCGAACTGGCCCCAACGAACGGGGACGTTTTGGCGAGTTTGGCGGCCGCTTCGTCGCGGAAACGCTGATGCCGCTGGTTCTGGAGGTGGAGCGCGCCTATAACCGAAGCCAAAGCCGACCCCGCATTCGACGCCGACCTGAGGCACCATCTGAAGCATTATGTCGGCCGTCCCAGCCCGCTTATGGTTCGCCGAACGGCTGACCGAGCATCTCGGCGGCGCGAAGATCTACTTCAAGCGCGATGAGCTGAACCACACCGGCAGCCACAAGGCCAACAACTGCATGGGCCAGATCCTGCTGGCCCGTCGCATGGGCAAGACCCGGATCATCGCCGAAACCGGCGCCGGCCAGCATGGCGTGGCCACCGCCACCATGTGCGCGCTGTTCGGCCTGCCCTGCACCATCTACATGGGCGCGACCGACGTGGAGCGCCAATCGCCCAACGTGTTCCGCATGAAGCTGCTGGGCGCGGAGGTGAAGCCGGTGACCTCCGGCGCCGGCACGCTGAAGGACGCGATGAACGAGGCGATGCGCGACTGGGTCGCCAACGTCACCGATACCTACTACCTGATCGGCACCGTCGCCGGACCGCACCCGTATCCGATGATGGTGCGCGACTTCCAGTCGGTGATCGGCGAGGAAGCCAAGGCGCAGCTGCAGGAAGCCGAGGGCCGCCTGCCGGATGCCGCGGTCGCCTGCATCGGCGGCGGATCCAACGCGATGGGCCTGTTCCACCCGTTCCTGGACGACACCTCCGTGCGGCTGATCGGCGTCGAGGCCGGTGGCCACGGCATCGAGACCGGCCAGCACGCCGCCAGCCTGACCGGCGGCCGGCCAGGCGTTCTGCACGGCAACCGCACCTATCTGCTGCAGGACGACGACGGGCAGATCATCGAGGCGCACAGCATCAGCGCCGGCCTCGATTATCCTGGCATCGGGCCGGAACACTCCTGGCTGCACGATATCGGCCGGGTCGAATACGTCTCCGCGACCGACCAGGAGGCGCTGGCGGCGTTCCAGCTTTGCACCCGGACCGAGGGGATCATCCCGGCGCTGGAGCCCGCCCATGCCCTGGCCTACGTCACCAAGCTGGCGCCCACGATGGGGCCTGGACCAGATCATCCTGATGAATCTGTGCGGCCGCGGCGACAAAGATATCTTCGCCGTGGCCGAACATCTCGGCGTCAAGCTGTGAGCCGCATCGCTGCCCGCTTCGAGGAACTCAAGCGGCAGAAGAGGGGTGCGCTGATCCCATTCCTGGAGGCGTGGGACCCGGATCAGGCGACCTCGATGGCATTACTGAGGGGGATGCCAGAGGCCGGTGCCGACCTGATCGAGATCGGCATGCCGTTCACCGACCCGATGGCAGACGGACCGATCATCCAGGCGGCAGGGAAGCGCGGTCTCGCCGCGGGGGTGAAGGTTGCCCACGTGCTGACGATGGTGCGCGATTTCCGGCAGGCCGATGACGCGACGCCCGTTGTTCTGATGGGCTATCTCAATCCGATCCTGTCCTACGGTCCTGAACGCTTCTGCGCCGACGCGGCCAAGGCCGGGCGTGGACGGACTGATCATCGTCGATCTGCCGACCGAGGAAGCCGACCTGCTGCTGCCGTACAGCAACGCCAATGGGCTGGACTTCATCCGCCTGATCGCGCCAACAACCGACGATGAACGTCTGCCGCATGTGCTCAACGGCAGCTCGGGGTTTGTCTACTACGTCAGCATCACCGGAATTACTGGAACAAGTAGCGCCTCAACCGAACATCTACAGGCGGCGATTCCGCGCCTGCGTCGAGCGACAGACCTTCCAATTGCGATCGGATTTGGCGTGCGTTCTCCGGAACAGGCGGGGGCGGCCTCCCGTATCGCCGATGCCGCGGTGGTGGCCTCTGCCCTGATCGACACGCTGTCGGCGAACCTGGATGCGGATGGAAAGGCGTTGCCCGGCGCGGTGGAAAAGGTCCTGGATCAGGTGCGAGGGCTGGCCGCCGCCGTTCGGCGGTAACTTAAGGGAACTTCATCATGGCGCTCGCGGCAGGTCCGGAGAAACAGGTCGGCAAGCTAGTGGTGACGAATGTCGGGCTGCTGCTGTCGGGCGCGCTGGAGGCACCAATCCTTGATGCTGACACTATCGTTGCAGAATCAGGGCGGATCGTGGCGGTCGGGAAACAAGCAGACTGCGATATCCAACAGGCTCGGGTGATGATCGACGCCCACGGGTGCGCCGTTTCGCCAGGCCTGATCGACAGTCACGTCCACCCGGTATTTGGGGACTGGACGCCCCGGCAGGGACAATTCGGCTGGATCGACTCTTTTCTGCATGGCGGCGTCACAACCATGGTCTCGGCTGGTGAGGTGCATCTGCCCGGACGCCCGCGCGACATCATCGGGGTCAAGGCGTTGGCGATAACGGCCCAACGCGCCTACCAGAACTTCCGCCCCGGCGGCGTGAAAGTGCTCGGTGGGGCACCTGTCATCGAACAAGGCATGGTGGAAAGCGATTTCACCGAACTCGCACAGGCCGGTGTTCGTTTGCTCGGCGAGGTCGGCCTTGGCAGCGTCAAGGCGGGATACGAAGCCAAGCAGATGGTCGCCTGGGCACGCAAGGCCGGCATCCAAAGCACCATCCATACCGGCGGCCCGTCCGTGCCCGGCTCCGGCTACATCGACGCCGATACAGTACTGGAGGCGGACGCCGACATCATCGGCCATATCAACGGAGGCCACACCGCGCTGCCGCTGTCGCAAATCCGCTGTCTGTGCGAGGGCTGTTCGCGGGGTATCGAGATCGTTCATAACGGCAATGAACTGGCTGGGCTGACGGCGCTGCGTTATGCGCGTGAACTCGGCCAGATGGAGCGGGTGATCCTCGGCACCGACAGCCCGGCGGGATCAGGCGTCCAGCCGCTGGGGATACTCCGCATGATCGCGCTGCTTTCCTCGGTCGGCGACGTCCCGGCGGAGTTGATGTTCTGCTGCGCGACCGGAAATACAGCGCGGATGCGGTCATTGGATTGCGGCCTGATCAAGCCGGGCCTGGCGGCCGACTTTGTGTTTATGGACCGCGCACAACATTCCTCGGGCGCCGATCTGCTCGACAGCGTCCGCAAGGGCGATCTGCCGGGGATTGGGATGGTCGTCATCGACGGAATCGTGCGTTGCGGGCGCAGCAGAAACACGCCGCCGGCTGAACGAGTGCCGGAGGTCATATCGTAGGCTGATCCTGCCGGTCAGTACCTTCCGGATCGCCGTCGATGAGGACCTCGGCCGATCGCCGCAGCGTTCACGGCAGGGGCGAGCGCCGACGCAAGCGACACGGGCGACGGCGCCCATTCGTCTTGAACTACATCTTCACCTCGCTGATTTGGAACACCGGCTGGATGTTGGTGTAGTTCGGAATATCGCCGGTGATAGCTGCCGCATGTGGCGCGAAGGCAGTCTGAAATTCAGCGACCGAATCAAAGTACAGATGCCCAATCGCCACGAACGGCGCAGGCGCGCCGGGGGCGCCGCCGGCCAGCCCGTCGTCCACCGATACCCGCTTGCAGGCAGCACCAAGTTTATCTTGAACCATTGGCATGTGCATCTTGCAGTAATAGTCAATGTCGAATTTCGCATTTTCGGTGGCCGGATACAGCACACTCACCTTGATCATCGCATTTCCTCCTTGCGGCGCGGCCCGCCTTTGATGGCGACGCCGATGATATGAACATTAGCGAAGATTATCTACGCGGCTAGAGGTCAGCCTCACCAGTTACGAGCCGACGGATAAACACGATGCTCCAGCGGTTGCCCCACAATCAAATCCGGATCGCGCCACGCCATCCGGCTTCCGCCTCTATACCGCGAGAAATGCTGAACGCGCTGCGTCATCGGCCTGCAGCGCCGCCATCGTTCCGGTCCACACTACGCGCCCCTTCTCGATCACCGCCGCCTTGTCCGCGACCCTCGATGCAAAGTGCAGATTTTGCTCTGCCAGTAGGATGGTGACACCTTCTTGCTTCAACGCGAGTATCGCACGCGCCATTTCTTCCACAATCACGGGCGCCAGCCCCTCGCTCGGTTCGTCGAGCAGCAGCAGCCGAGGATTGCCCATCAGTGTTCGCGCAATCGTCAGCATTTGCTGCTCACCGCCGCTCATGCGCCCACCAATCCTGTCACGCATCCGCCCCAGATTGGGGAACAATGTAAATAATCGTTCCTCCGTCCACGGCAGCCGCAGGTCGCGCGCGGGCTGACGACCGACTTCCAGGTTCTCCATTACGGTCAGGTCGGTGAATATGCGACGTTCCTCGGGCACGTAGCCCAGTCCGGCCTTGGCGATCCGGTGCGGCTCCCATCCCACGATGTCGGCGCCGGCGAATTCAATCCGGCCGCGCGCTGGGCGGACAATCCCGATCAGCGACTTCATCGTTGTGCTCTTGCCGGCGCCGTTGCGGCCGAGCAGCACGAGAATCTCGCCCGCCGGCAGGTGGAAGGAAGCGCCCTGAAGGATATGCGCGCGCCCATAATAGCTGTGAACGTCCGTTAGCGTCAGCATCAGTGTCCGCCGCTGGTCAAGCCAGACCCCAGATACACTTCACGCACGCGGGCATCGCCGCGGATCGCCGGTCCATCGCCCTCGGCAATAAGTTCGCCCCGATTCAGCACCAGAATCCGGTCCGCGACCCCAAACACCACGTCCATGTCGTGCTCCGTGAACAGCACGGCTATACCCGCGTTGGAGGCCAGCGTCCGCGTAAGTTGCATCAGCGCGACGCGTTCGCTGGGCGCCATGCCGGCGGTCGGTTCGTCCATCAACAGCAGGCTTGGTGCATTGGCCAGCGCAACGGCCAATTCCAGCCGCTTGAGATCACCGTAGGCAAGTATACCGGCGGCCCTCGACGCCTGATCGGCCATGCCGACCTGGGAAAGCAGCGCCTCGGCCTCGCCGGTGAACCAGGAGCCGGCTGGTCGGAAGAAGCGCCATATCCGTTGATGATACGCCAGCAATGCCACTTGCACGTTTTCCCGCACGGTCATCGAGGCAAAGGTCGCCGTGATCTGGAAAGTCCGCCCCACGCCCATGCGCCAGATGCGTCGGGGCGAAAGGCCGGTGATGTCGCGGCCCCTTAGGGCGACGCTACCGGTGTCTGGCGAAATCTGGCCGTTCAGCATGTTGAAGCACGTTGATTTACCGGCACCATTTGGCCCGATCAACGCCAGCATCTCACCTGCTTCCACTTTGAACGAAACATCCGTTACCGCGCGGACGCCACCGAATTGCTTGCTGATCGCGGCAACGTCCAGGATCGTCATGCGAAAGCGGGGCGACCGCTGTTGGCCGCGAACAATGCCTGTAGACCAACCATCAGGCCTCCTGCCCGCGAAGCCAAAGGCGATTTATGGTGCCCGCGATGCCCTGCGGGAACACCAGCACCAAGGTGATGATCGCCGCTCCCAGCACCAGGCGCCAAAGATTTGTGACCATCAGGAGTACGTCGAAAAGTCCAGTGTAGACCAGCGCGCCGACGATCGGCCCCGCCATGCTCTGCACCCCACCGAGCAACACCATCAGCAGCGCATCCACCGATCGGCCGATCGAGATGTACGTCGGGAATACGCTGCCCTTGCTGAGGGCTGTCAGCCCACCGGCTAACCCCGCCGCGGCGCCAGCCAGCACCAGCGCCGCCAGCCGAAGCGCACCGGCGTTCAGCCCGATCGCATCGGCCCGCAGCGCGGAATCCCGTGTTGCCCGCAACGCATAGCCGAACGGAGCATACAGCGCCCGGCGCAGCAGCATTGCCCCTCCAATGCAGATTGCCAGTGTCAGCCAGTAGAAAATGCGCGGATCGGTTGCCCAGGTGGCAGGCCAGACGCCAAGCACCCCGTTATCGCCACCGGTAACCGGCACCGCCTGGAACATGATTGCCCACACGATCTGAGCAAACGCGAGCGTCAGCATCGCCAGATATACGCCCGACAGCCGCACCACGAAGCCGCCGAACAGCAATGCCCCCAAGGCCGCCCCAACCGGCGCCAGCGCCAATGCGAGCGGCATCGGCAATGCCAAACCCTTCACGGCCAACGCAACGCCATAGGCGCCGAGGCCGAACCAGGCAGCGTGGCCAAAACTCGCCATCCCACCTGGCCCCATTATCACGTGCAGCGACGCGGCGAACAGCACCGCGATCAGCATCTCCGTCAACACCGATAGCAGAAACGGTCCGGCGAACAGCGGGGCGACCAGCGCGGCGACCAACGCCGCCAGAGCCAGCCAGCGCAAGGCCGGCGCTGCGGGACGGATCAGCGTGAGCGTGGCTGACTCGCCACGGGCGGTTGCGAGAGGGCGGCCGAGCAATCCGTTCGGGCGCAGTATCAGAACAACGGCCATGACGACGAACACGAGCACCAGGGTCGCCTGTGGTAGCAACAGGATGCCGAACGCCTGCAGCAACGCGATCAGCAGGCTGGCAAGGTATGCGCCGGGCAGGCTGCCGAGACCACCGACCACGACGACAACGAATGCGTCGGTGATAACCGACAGATCCATCTGCAGATTAGCCGATCCGTCGGGCAACCCCAGGGCGCCGCCAAGTCCGGCCAGTCCGGCACCCAGCGCAAACACCAAGGTGAACAGCATCCGCTGATCGACGCCAAGAGCTGCAACCATTTCGCGATCCTGGGTCGCCGCACGTACCAGCGTGCCCCAACGCGTGCGGGTGAACAGCAGCCACAATGCCGCCAGCACGATCGGGCCGATCCCGATCATCAGCAGATCGTAGAACGGGATCCTTTGCCCAACAATCTCGACGAAAGAACGCAGCCAGCGCGGCCGCGGCAGCGTCAGATCGTCGGGCCCCCAGATCTTGAGCGTCAGATCCTGCACCACCAGCACCACGCCGAAGGTCGCCAGCAACTGCAGCAACTCCGGTGCGCGATAGATGCGGCGAAGTATTGTCATTTCGATCGCTGCCCCAATCGCTGCCAGCGTCAGGCTGGTCAGGATGGCGCCCAGCGTGAACCAAACAGGATCCCGGGGTAGATGAGACAGAATTGTCCATCCCACATAGGCGCCCAGCATGAACAACGAGCCGTGCGCGAAATTCACCACGCGGGTGACGCCGAAGATGACCGTCAATCCTGACGCCACCAGAAATAACGACGAAGCGCTGGCCAAACCGCTCAGCGCCTGGACAATGACTGTGTCCAACCTGGCTGCTCAGGCCGGGCGCATCTTCTTCACTTCAGCGTCCGGCGGCAGTGCCTGTGCCCCGTCCACATAGCGCCAGTCCACCATCGTTGGCTTGTTGCCCTTCAGTGCCGTCTTGCCGACATAGGTGCCAAGCGTGCTTTGGTGATCGAGCGCGCGCCAGCTTGCATCGCCGAAAGGGGTGGCGAAGGCGGTGCCAGCAAAGCCATCCACCATCTTCTCAGTGTCGATCGACCCAGTCTTTTTAATGCCCGCGACAATGGCGGTGATCAACGCGTAGCCGACAACAGACCCCATCTTTGGCGGCTCGTTATACTTCGCCTTATAGGCATCGATGAAAGCCTTGTTGGCGGGATCGGTCAGGCTCGCGACAGGATAACCGGTGACGATCCAGCCGTCTGGCGTTTCCTCGCCCAACGGGTCGAGATATTCCGGCTCACCCGTCAGGATGGAAACCACCCCTCTTCCCTCGAACAATCCACGCGTGTTGCCCTGGCGGACAAAATTCGTCAGGTCACCACCAAAGGTCACGTTCAGGATCGCGTCCGGCTTTTGCTCGGCCAGTGCCGCCACTGTCGCTCCCGCATCTATCTTCCCCAGTGCCGGCCACTGCTCGGAGACAAACTCTACGCCAGGTTGCTTTTGCGCGAGCAGCAGCTTGAACCACTTTACCGCCGACTGGCCGTATTCGTAGTTGGGCGCGACTGTGACCCAGCGCTTCGCCTTCAGCTTTGCCGCGTCGTCAACCAGCATCGCCGCCTGCATATAAGTAGACGGCCTCAAGCGATAAGTATAACGATTGCCCTTGTCCCAGACCAAGGCATCAGTCAGCGGTTCCCCGCCAATAAACAGCTTTTTGTTCTGCAGCGCGAAGTCACTAATGGCGAGCCCAATATTGGACAGGAAGGTTCCCGCCAGCAGATCAACCTTCTGGTCATTGATCAGCTCGCCCGCCAGCCTGATCGCATCCGGCGGCCGCCCGGCATCATCGCGGCTTACAACTTCCAGCTTGCGGCCCAGCACGCCACCGGCTGCATTCACATGCTCGACCGCAAGCTGCCATCCACTGCGATAGGGAACAGTGAACGCCGGCACCGCCGTATAGGAATTGATTTCACCGATGCGGATCGGCACATCGCCCTGCGCCCGGACAATCGCTGGGGCAGATAGCAAGGACCCTGTGGAGGCGAGCAGCGCGCGGCGCGACAGTTTGGTCAACTCAGTCTCCTGCTTGGCGAGCGCACAGCGTGGATTCGGCGCTCTCGAACCGCGGGCGCTCCATCCTCGATCGGCAAGCCGGCCACGAACAAGGCAAAACAAGGGAGGAGATACCTGCCGACAGCCTAGTATCGCCGAGCAAAGAAGAGCAAGCGTCCACTAAAATCCTTGAACCAGCCGATCTACACAGAGCCGCCACGCGCACCGATGCTACCGCGCTATCGTCTTTATTGGATCTCCGACATGATGGGCGAACACGCGCTACTAGTGCAATCCATCGTCGCCTTTTATCTTATCCACAGTTAGCCCGCCGATGCGTGGGATGGGCCGGCCGCTGTCGGTTACCACCACGGCAACCACGATTTCGTCGCGCCGCGGCGCATCGTGCACCCGGATCTCCATCCCATCGAAATGACTGCGGACAAAGGCAGCGTCCTTGTGTCCAAGCGGCACGTCGATTGTCGTGCCCAGCCCGCCGCGCTTTTTAGCGCTTGGAACCAGCGCCGCACCCTTCCCCACTGCACGCCGCAGCGGAGCGCCCAGCTTCGGGTGCAAGATCGCCGCGGCGTGTTCAAGTTCACCATCCGCACCCACGATCGCGGCCTTGCCGTAACTCTGGACATCACCCGGCGCAATTCCCAAGGCGGCCACGGCGCGGTCGCCTAACAGTCCACCGAGCTGTTCGCCGAGCTCTATCAGTTCTGAAAGGTCGGATGCCTCGTGGCCAACATATGGATTCCAGACGACTGCGATGGCGGCGGCCTTGCGGGTCGGCGGATCGATCGCATTACCCCCCTCCTGATGGGTTTCCTCCACCACTGTAATCAGCTTCCGAAACATAAACTCTCCCGCGTGACGAGGGCTCGATACCGTGTCCGCACGTGGCCACCCAGGGCCAGAACGGCGCCCTCGATCAGCCCGTTCCGAACTAATATATCAGCCAAAAAAACGCCGGCGTCGAGGGCTCCCTTTACCGCTTCGTCTGTCAAACATCCGATATCATTTGTAACAAGCCGGTCCCCGAGGTCACTGCCTGGATCGATCTCCGAAGCTGGCCGCCGATCGATCGCCGCATGGCCGGGCAGATCAACGGCATTCCCGACCATGGTTGCGGCTGCATCGGCTTCAGCGGCCGTGCGTGCAAGGATGCTGACAGAATCAGCAATTCCCAAAGAAAAGCTGCGCCCGCCGCTGCCCTTGCACGCTCGGCCGGAGGTTGCCACCCCGCGCGCCGGATTACCCGCGGTCAACAGAAACGTGCCGTCGAGCGAAGCGTGGACAGGGCTCGAAATATCAATAATCAAACCGCAGCGCAGAGAAGCGCCGGCACTGAGATGGAATGCGATGTCGCCGCCATTATTTACAAACGCACGGGAAATTTCGCGGCCGGAGATCATCTCGGCCAGAATCGCATCGGCTACAGCGCCGGCGACCGCTGCCATCGGCGTGATGAACTGATCTGAGAATGGCATGCATGCCGCATGCATCGCCCGCGCCACTCGCCCGGACGGCGACGGAGCCGGCAAGGGTCTGCGCAACAGCGGTAGCTCGGCGCAAAGATCGTCGAGTACCTGTACTGAAAAAACTTGCCGCCTGGGCATACGCAGTGCGCACCTCCCGCTCGTCGCCCCACGCTCGGCATAGACAGTCAATCGGTCCATGTTGCAGGTGCAGTCGCCCGTCCGGCAGAAGAGCGGCTACCGCGGTCATCCGACAGGGAATTTCGTTCCGTCGGGCAAGGTCACGGATCGGGGGAGCCGCTCGCGTATTACATCGTCGGCACGCCGTACCCGGTCGATATGCCCGCCAAGGCGCGCATAGTCCGACAACGGCAAGGTAAATTCGATAGGGGCCACCAGCGCGGGCGTCGGCACGCTGCCGAATGCCAGCGCCGGCATGCGCGCTACATCCACCATGTAGGTGATCCCACCTCCTGGCCAGACAAATACCGGAGCACCGCCGCTCGTCACCCGCGTGTGCCCAGTCTGCACCGATCGCGTCAGCAGAACCGGGTTTTCGGTGGCACCGGCGCGAAGCGAACCGCCCGCGCCCGCCATGAACAGCACGGTGCAGAGCGCCGGCTCACAGTTCTCGCCAATGCGCGCAATAGCATTCGATATTACCTCCGGCACCGGAGCCGGACGAGGCGTCAACCGGTCATCCAGCACGAACCACGCGGCATGCTCGCCGGTGGTGGACACCATAAGCAACCGCAGCCCTGGCCAGGCGATCTTCGGGTCGATGCGCTCCAAAATCGTAAGCGGATCCTCGATGTCCGTACCTCCCCAGCCCATGCCTGGATTGGCGACCTGGAAGTAACGCCCAGGGGTGGAGCGGCGGCCGCGCACGCGGATTCCAGCAGGACGCATGTCCAGAAATCGCCCGGCCTGATGTTCGGTCAACACGCCGGTGATGTGGTCGTCCACAACGATCACCTCATCCGCATGATCGCGCCACTGGTTGGCAAAAATGCCGATCGTGGCGGAGCCGCAGCCGACCCGCATGCGCCGTTCCTCCTGCCCGTCAACGATCGGTGCCCTGGCGGACTGCACGATCACGCGGGCACCGTCGTCGATAGTAAGCTCGACCGCCTCGGCGTTGGCGAGACGGAGCATGGTGTCGCAGGTGACAACGCCCTCTTTCTTGCTGCCCCCGGTCAGATGATGCACACCGCCCAGGCTGAGCATCTGGCTGCCATATTCGGCGGTGGTGACGTGGCCGACAGCTTCTCCGTTGGCCCGCACCGTTGCGGTCTCGGGGCCCAAATGGCGGTCCGTATCGATCTTCACCTTCAGGCCGCAGTAGGAGAACACGCCTTCGGACACAACGGTCACCATATCCACGCCGTCGATCTCACTGGCGACGATGAACGGTGCGGGCTTGTAGTCCGGATAGGTGGTGCCGGCGCCGATGGCGGTCACAAACAGGTCTTTCGCCGCGATTGGGTTTCCCGACCAATCGTCACCGGCGAAACGCACCAATTCTGGCGATCGGGCGGCAATCGTTAGCGGGTCCATCCGGGTCAGCGTGCCCTCGACGTTGCCGTAGCGATCGCAGGCGCCGGTCTTGCCCGGACGAATGCGGCACAGCACCGGGCAGGCGTCACAGGTGACGATGCCGGGTTCCGCCACTCGCGCCACCAGCAGCGCGGCCTCATCGGGCGCGTCCGTCGCCGCGCGGTTGTCTGTCATGCCCAGCCTTCCTTCGCCCGCAACGCCGCCAACACGCGATCGGGGGTTGCCGGCACCTGCGTCAGCCGCACCCCGGTTGCCGCCGCGATGGCGTTGAGAATCGCCGGAGCGGTCGCGATCAGAGCCGGTTCACCTACGCCCTTCGCGCCATAGGGACCGATTGGGTCGGGACACTCGATCAGTATGGTTTCGATCGGCGGAATGTCGCCGATCGTCGGAATCAGGTAGTCGTGCAGGTTCTCGGTTCGCCCCGGCACAAACTCCTCCATCAGGGCCAAACCGAGGCCCTGGGCGATTCCACCCTGGATCTGCCCCTCGACCTGCTGTGGGTTAATGGCGCGCCCGACGTCATGCGCCGCGACAATGCGCAGGCAACGAACCGTGCCAAGTTCGATATCGACCTCCACCAGCGCGACCTGCGCGGCGAAAGCGTAGCTCGCATACGGAATGCCCTGGCCGTCAGCATCCAACGGTGTGGTCGGGGGATCAAATCTCCCCTCCGCCCGCAGCACCAGGCCCTGATCGTCAGCCGGCATCGTGGCGGGCTCGAGCTTCCTTTCCCCAACCTCGATGATACCGTCGCCGATTAGGATCGTCGCGTCCGGGCCAGCGTTCGCCCGGCGAAGAATTTCGGCCCGCAGCGCGGTGGCAGCCAGATACACCGCATTTCCGCTGACCAAGGTCTGCCGGGAAGCGCTGGTCTTGCCGGCGTCGCGCGTCAGGTCGGTGTCGCCTGAGACAAGATCGATCTGGTCCGCGGATACGCCCAGCGCCTCCGCCGCGATCTGCGGCATGATGGTGTTCGAGCCCTGGCCGATATCGACGGCGCCCGAGAACAACGTAATGCGGCCTGTTCTGGTTATGCCGATCACCATCTCCGATGGGTTTGACAGGCTGGTATTGCCGATGCCGTACCACATGCATGCTATGCCCGCACCGCGGCGCAGATGGGACGGCGAGGTGGCATTGAATGACGCCGCCAGTGCCTGCAACTCCTGCCAGTGCGGCCGGATCGCGTCCAGGCATTCCACAAGTGCCGCACCTTCGCCAAGAACCTGACCCGTGGCGATCGTGCTGCCGACTCCCAGGGCGTTGCGGCGGCGGAACTCCAGCTTGTCGAGGCCAAGGCGGGCGGCGAGCATGTCCGTCAAGGCCTCACCGGCTATCGCCGCCTGCGGCACGCCAAAACCTCGGAATGCGCCCGAAGGAGGCCCATTGGTATGGATCGCCGCGGTCGTGCAATGAACGTTCGGCACCGCATAGGGACCGCTCGCATGCACCGGCACGCGGTTGGCGACCGTCGGTCCCCAACTCGCATAGGCACCGGTATCGAAATCGCCATGGAAGCAAAACGCCGTCAGCTTGCCGTCTGCATCGGCGCCCGCGCTGGCGGTGATGCGCGACGGGTGCCGCTTGGTGCTGGCCGCCATGCTCTCCGGGCGCGTGTAGACCATCCGCACCGGCCGATCGAGCAGCCACGCCGCGATTGCCGTCAGCGGCTGCACCGACAGATCGAGTTTCCCGCCAAACCCGCCACCGACGGACGTAGGAATGATCCGAACATTCTCCGGCGGGATGCCGAGGATCGGTCCCAACTCGTCCCGGTCCATATAGGGTGTCTGCGTGCACGCGACTATCTCGATCCGGTCGCCGAGGCGGCGCGCGTAACCGGCCTCGGGTTCAATGTAGGCGTGCTCCACGAAGCCGGTGCTGATCGAGATCTCTGCCCTGATGGACGAGCCTGCCATCGCATTGGCAACATCGCCGCGAACGACACGGCCGCGGCACAGCACGTTCTCCGGCGCATGCACATGTAGGTTGGGGGCGGAGGACGCGTTGGTGAACGTCACGTCCGGGAGAATGTCCCAGGTAATCGGCAGGTCGCTGTCGCGGATGGCGGCGAGCGTATCGGCATCCCCGACCAGGGCGCAAACAGCTTCTCCACGATGTCGAACGTGGCTTTCGGCGAGCACCGGCTGATCCTTGCCGGACGGGTAGATGCCGTAAAGGTTGCGTCCCGGCACGTCCGACGCGGTCAGGACGCGGACAAGGCCCGGATGTGCCGCCAGCAAGGGCGCGAAATCACCCAACGCAAAGCGCGCATGGGCGTGCGGACTGCGCACCGCCCGAAGCATCAAGGCGGCGTCTTCCGGCAACGCGTCGGCCCCAAATTGATCTGCCCCTGTGAGTTTTACCGCGCCATCGACCTTTGCCAGGCGTGCCCCGACTGCTCGACCGGCCGGCGGATGCTCAAAAGTCGTGGCAACGTCCAGAACCGCGTCGATGATCTTACGATAGCCGGTGCAACGGCAAAGCACGCCGCCCAGCGCATCCTCTACCGACGCTGCCGTGGGGTTTGGATGTCGGACGAGCAGGTCGGAAGCGGCCATCAGCATCCCGGGTGTGCAAAACCCGCACTGCGCCGCGCCGTGGCGAAGAAACGCGCTCTGCAGCGGGTTAAGTTTGCCCTCCGCCAAGCCCTCGACGGTAATCACGGAACGTCCTCCGACCCGCGCAACCGGGGTCAGGCACGCGCACACCTGCCTTCCATCAAGAAGCACCGTACAGGCGCCACAATCGCCGGCGTTGCAGCCGATCTTCGTGCCGGTAAGACCGAGCGCGTCGCGCAGGACGTCGGCGAGGCGTCGCATGGGGTGGGCGTGGATTTCGGTTGCGGTGCCATTCAGCGTGAACTCGATACACTCAGCTTGTGGTCTCATGCCGCAATGGTTCGGCTGAGTAGCGTGCGGACCGCATGAAGGCGATAAGTTGCGCTCGCCCGGATGTCGTCAATCGGTGAAAGCGCCGCCAAGTGCTCATCCAGGATTTCCATATGCTCATCGCGCCGCCCAGTCAGGGCGGTTTCCAGTGCAGGCAGCCGCAGGGCTCTGCTGGAGCAGGAGCCAACGGCCACGCGCGGCCGGATGATGCGGCCGTCGGCGGTCCGAGGGAGTACGGCGGCAACCATGGCGATGGAGATCACCAGGTAACGACGTGCCCCAAGCTTTATGAAGGTCGAGGAGGCGTACTCGTCCAAGCGGGGAATTCGAAGACCCAGCAGCAGTTCATCCGGCCGGCGGACGGTTTTCCTTGGTCCTAAAACGAACTCCTGCAGCTTCAGGATGCGGGTGCCGCTCCCGCTGGCAAGCTCCACCTCCGCGTCCATAGCCAGAAGGCAGGGAACGCCGTCAGCGGCGGGACTTGCATTGCAGATGTTCCCCGCGACGGTGCCTGCGTTCTGGATCTGAATTCCTCCGATTTGACGCGCTGCCTGCTTGAGGCAATTGAACAACGGCGGCAGCGGCGTTTCGATCAGGTCTGTCCAGGTCGTCAGACAGGGGATCCACCAATGATCGGCCCGCACCTCGATGCCGCGCAGACCGGGTAGAGCGGCGAGGTCTAGTATGGCGTCGTCCTGAGCCTGCACCACGCGAGCAGGATAATAATCAGTGCCCCCCGCCAATGGCGTGAACGGCGCTTCGGCTGAGCGCTCGGCGAGGGCCGCCAGCGCGGCTTGCAGGCTTGACGGTCGATAATATCGTTGCATGCCCACCGAAGATCATTCGCAACCTGATGATCTTCCCGCTGCGTCGCCCGGTCAAGCGGAGTTGGACCGGACGATCCTCAGGCGACGTCCAGCCGAGGCGCCTGCTCCGTAGACGGCCGTCGAGCGTGGGCGCCGGCGAACTTCCGCCATGCAATCACCCCAACGTCGGTCTTGGACAACCGTTCCGGTCCAGGCACAGTCGACTCGATCAGCACCTTGTCCTGGTCGGAGAACATCCGATCATGCACCCAGCGACGAAACACGTAGTAATGTGCACGTTCGTACAGGTCGCGCCCAACCCCCATTCGCCGCCAGTTGTTGATGTTGAAGCAACGGGTGGTTTCACCATCAACTGGAACCGCCCATTGGATCAGCGAGTATTCCCCAGTCAGGCGTCCCACCACGGTAAGACCCGGCAACCAAAGTTCCGACTGATTCTTGATCCCATACACTTTGTGCGCCCTCGAATTCTCAAAACCTGAAGTCGCACCGCGACCCGTGGGCTTCATGAAGCGCCACCACTCCTTCTTCGGAAAATGGCCAAGCCCCGGATAGTCGGCGCCGTTAATTCCCCCTGAGCGCTTGATCGCCAGTCCCTTGTTGCCCTCCAGCGGCTTTGGATCGAGCGTCAGCGCGTAAGGCAACTGCGGCTGGAAAATCAGTTCTGGTGCGTTACGGTGAACGTATTGTGCATGATGATCCTGCGGCCAGTTGTCTACCAGCCATCTCCAGTTACATTTATAATCAGTGTACATCGAGATGTTAAAGAACTGATCCTGGCGGCCAATCCATTCCGGCACATCCTCCACCAGCTTGCTCGGTTTCATGCTACCGAGCCAGAGCCAGATAAGGCCGGCATGTTCTTGGGTGGGGTAGGTTGGTACGCCGACCTTGCGCACGATCGGTGACTCCGGGCCCTCCATCAGGGCGGCAACAAGATTGCCGGTCGCCCCGTCGAACGTCCAACCATGGTAAGGACAGGAGATCGTGCCGCTGCCTTTGTATTGACATTGGCCGAGCGACAGCTTGACGCCGCGATGCGGACAGCGGTCCTGCAGGGCAAATAATCTTGTCCCGTCACGAAATAATACGACGTCCTGTCCCAGGAGGCGCACCGGCTTGGGCTTGCCGGTCAGTTCCGAGGACAAGATGACCGGATACCAATAGTTCTCAAAGCCAAGTTTCGGAACGTCGAACCGGGCGTAAGGGATTTCGCCGGGGTCGTTCAGGCTGTCGAATGGCGCCATGAAAGGGTCCTTTGCTCGGCTTGTCGATCAGGCGGGACGCCGGGCGATCATGTCGATTTCAATCCGGGCGTCGTAGGCAAGGCCGGTGGTACCGATGCAGGTGCGGGCTGGCAGGCGTCCTTCAGCAAAGAACGTCCGGTATACCTCGTTCATTGGGCCGTAATCCGTTGCGAAGTGGGCCAGGTAGATGCGCACCATCGTCACGTGCTCGAGCGTCAGCCCGACACCGTTCAGAACCGTCGTAAGATTTGCCATCACATTGCGCGCCTGTGCCTCGATTCCTTCGGGTAGAACGCCGGGATTGGCCGGGCTGTCGGGCATCTGCCCAGTTACGAACACCCAGCCGTCGCACTCCACCGCATGGCTGAACGGAGCAACGGGTTTCGGTCCGCCAGGGATCATGTGAAACAGCATTGTCGTGTCCGGCAAGCATCCCTCCATCACGGATGGGCCTGGGCATGCACTGACCGTGCCACGTGCGCCGGCCACAGCGGTGCGGCTCCCGGACCGGGAGTCTTTGCAACCGCGGGCCCGGGCCGCACGGCATCCGTGCCCAAAAGAGCGCCTCGAACAGCCGATTTTCACATCACTCGGGACCGACTGCACTGGCCGGCACCTTGATGGACGCTTGGGGTCGGCGGACCCCGCGTCGGCCACTGATTTGCACCGATCGAGCGTGGCCCCATATCCTGCGTCTCCTATCGGAAGGAATGCAGATGCCTGGCCCTTTGCACGGTTATCGGATCATTGACCTGACCTCGATGATCTCGGGTCCGCTCGCGACCATGATCCTGGCGGACCAGGGAGCCGACGTCATCAAGGTGGAGAACCCGGACGGCGGCGACCACACCCGCGCCGCCAACAATTCGCGAAATGGCTTCTCCGCCTCGTTCCTCAACAACAACCGCAACAAGCGGTCCGTAGCCCTTGACCTGAAGAACCCGGCCGCACTGCAAGCCCTTCTGCGGCTTATCGCCACCGCTGACGTGTTCATCCAGAATTTCCGGCCCGGCGTGGCCGAACGCATGGGCCTGTCCCAGGAGGCAATCCGCGCGGTAGCCCCCGAAGATCATCACGGTGTCGATCAGCGGTTTTGGCGAAACCGGGCCATACGCCCAGAAGCCGGTCTACGACCCGCTGATCCAGGCCGTGTCCGGCCTCGCCACCATCCAGGCTGGCTCCGATACCGAGCGCCCACGGCTAGTGCGAACAATCGTCCCGGACAAGCTCACCGCATATAATGCCGCCCAGGCGATCACCGCGGCGTTGCTGTCGCGCGAGCGCACGGGCCAGGGCCAGCACATCAGCCTGTCGATGCTTGATGCGATCGTCGCCTTCCTGTGGGCTTCCGACATGGGCAGCCAGACCTTCATCGGTGACGACATCCCGCAGCAGGAGGCGGCAAGCTTCATCGACCTGATCTATGAGACCGTCAACCGGCGCGATCAGCGCCGCGGTACAGACCAATCGCGAATGGGCTGCCCTCACCCGCGCCCTGGATAAGCCGGAATGGCTGGATGATCCGCGCTTCAAGACCGTCGGCGCTGCGCCAGCGCCATATCAATGAGCGCCTGGCGCTGACCCAGGAAGATTTCCTGCACCCGACCGGCCGAGGAGTGGCTGGAGCGGCTGACCAGCGAAGGCGTCCCCTGCGCGCCGGTGCTGACCCGCACGCAAATGCTTTCAAACCCCCAGGTAGTGGCGAATGGCATCATCGTGGAAACCGTTCATCCGCAGGCCGGCCGGCTGCGCCAGGCTCGCTCCGCCGGCACGGTTCTCCGGCACGCCGGCCCCCATTCGCCACGGCGGCCCGGCGCTTGGGCGAGCACACCGACGAGAGTGCTGGCGGAACTTGGCTACTCGCCAGCCGATATCGAGGCCCTTGGCCGGAAGGAGCACGCAGCGTGATCGACTTCTACTACTGGCCCACGCCGAATGGCTGGAAAGTCTCCATCATGCTGGAGGAAACCGGACTGCCGTACACGCTGAAGCCGGTGAACATCGGCGCCGGCGATCAGTTCACAGCCGGACTTCATGGCGATCAGTCCGAACGCACGCATGCCGGCGATTGTCGATCATGACACGCCGGACGGCCCGCTGCCGATATTCGAATCCGGTGCCATCCTGATCCATCTGGCGGAAAAATCCGGCCGGTTCATGCCGACATCGCCGAACGGGCGGAAGGAGTGCCTGGAGTGGCTGTTCTGGCAGGTCGGCAACCTGGGCCCGATGGCGGGCCAGCTGAGCCACTTCGTCAACTATGCCAAGAGCGTTCAGGACGGCGACCATCTGCTACGCACATAAACGATATGCCGGCGAGTACAACCGCTGCCTTGGCGTGCTGGAACGCCGGCTCGACGGCCGTGACTTCATCCTCGATGACTATTCGATCGCCGACATGATCTCCTGGCCATGGGTCCTGATCGCCAAGCCGCTTGGTCAGTCGCTTGACGAATTCCCGAACGTGTCGGCGCTGGCGGGACCGGATCAAATCACGGCCGGCCGTGCAGCGCGGAGTAGACTTGGGCAAGGAGTTGCGGCGCACCGGTCAGCACACCGAGGAATCCCGTAAGATCCTGTTCGGTCAGACGGCCGGGTCCTTGAGGCCCACAAGCTGACAGGGAGAATTCTTGTTCGCACGAACCAGCCGTCGACCTGTTTGGTCCGACGGCTGAGTTATTCGGGCAAAAAGGTTAGACGTATTCTCCTGCCTGGGCACCTTGCCGGTTCCCGGCGTTCAGCCTGCGCTCGGCGATCTGCGCCTTCATGGCCTTCTGCAGCTTCTCGAACGCCCGGACCTCGATCTGACGAACCCTCTCGCGGGAGATATTGTACTGCTGGGACAGGTCTTCGAGCGTCGTGGGGTTATCCTTCAGCCGGCGTTCGATCAGGATGTGACGCTCCCGCTCGTTCAGCGACTTCAGGGCGCCCGTCAGCAACGCCTTGCGGCCGGTCAACTCCTCGCGGTCGGCGATGGCGGATTTCCTGAGTTTCCGACTCGTCCACGAGCCAATCCTGCCACTCACCCTCACTGTCTTGGCGCACCGGGGCGTTCAGGCTGTGATCCGGCGCGGCAAGGCGGCGGTTCATGCTGACCACGTCCTGCTCCGGCACATCAAGCACGCGGGCGATCTTCGCCACCTGCTCGGGTTGCAGGTCGCCATCGTCAATTGCCTGCATCTGGCCCTTGAGACGGCGAAGGTTGAAGAACAGCTTCTTCTGGGCCGCGGTGGTGCCCATCTTTACCAATGACCAGGAGTGCAGGATGTATTCCTGGATGGCGGCCCTGATCCACCACATCGCATAGGTGGCCAGACGGAAGCCCCGATCGGGATCGAAGCGCTTGACCGCCTGCATCATCCCGACATTGCCTTCGCTGATCAATTCGCCGACCGGAAGACCATACCCGCGGTAACCCATAGCTATTTTTGCTACGAGTCGCAGATGGGAGGTTACAAGTTTATGGGCGGCTTCCATATTCTGTGTGTCACGCCATTGGTGGGCGAGCGACAGCTCCTCCTCTGGCGTGAGCATTGGGAACTTGCGGATCTCCTGGAGATACCGCGAGAGGTTGCCTTCTGGGGCAATGTTGAGGACGGCAGAGGCCACGAGGTAGACTCCTTTCGTCAGACCGAGATGGGCTTGCCCGCTGACGGCGCAAGATCGCGGCATGAATGTGACTGGACCCAGTCTGGATGCAGGGCGGGAAATCAAGTCCCGGTGACCCACCCCGTGTCGGCAGCGGCGTGCCCGGACGTTCCCATCGGAGAAGGGCATCCCCCCGCTGCGATGCACAATCTATACAGGACTGATTTAGTCCTGTCAATATTAACGAATGGTTAGCAACCGCCGAGGACAGCTTCGATAGCGTCCAGAAGAGCCCGCATATCAGCCGGTAGAGCGGCTTCGAAGCTCATGAAGATCCCCGTCCTCGGGTGCTTGAAGCCCAGGCTCGCGGCATGCAGGGCCTGCCTGGGAAAGTCCAGAAGTCGGGCGCGCAGCGGTTGGCTGACCGTTGCCGCCGCGCTCGGGACACGGCGAAGATACACCGGATCACCAACCACCGGATGACCCGCGTGCGCCAGATGCACGCGGATTTGATGAGTTCGCCCGGTCGCCAGCCGGCATTCGAGCAAAGCCAGGCTCGTCTGCCAGGCCCGACTCGTCCGATATCGCGTCAAGGCGAACTTGCCGCCGTGGTCGACGACCGCCATGCGCTTGCGGTCACGATTGTCGCGGCCGATCGAGCCCTCGATCGCTCCGGAGATGGGCTGAGGCAGACCCCAGACAAGGGTTTGATATGACCTTTCGAGATCGCGTGCCGCGAATGCCGCGGTCAGCGAGTCGCTGGCGAGTTGTGTCTTGGCCACGACCATGACACCCGAGGTGTCCTTGTCGAGCCGGTGCACGATGCCGGGCCGGCGTTCGTTGCCAATGCCGGTGAAGCCTGGGCCGCAATGCGCCAACAGCGCATTGACGAGGGTTCCATCAAGATTACCCGGAGCAGGATGCACCACGAGTCCCGCCGGCTTATCGAGGACAATGAGGTCGGCGTCCTCGTACAGAATGGGGAAGGGGATCGACTCGGGCCTCGGGGTCGCGGCTACCGGGGCCGGAAGGTCCAGAATGTAGAGGGCGCCGGCGCGGACCGCCTCGGCCGGCTGGGTGATGGTGCCGTGGTCGCCGCGAACCCGGCCGTCCTCGATCAGGGTCTTCACGCGCGATCGCGACAGCGTGCCGAGCGTGTCGGCGAGGAAGCGGTCGATCCGCTCGCCGGCGTGTTCGGAAGTGGCCGTGATGCGGATGAGTTCGGGTGCGACGGGCTCGCTGTTAGCTGACATGCCGATGTGGGATAACGCCAAATGGATTCGAATGGGAGACGGCATGCGGGCTTTGAAGATCGCGGTTGTTTTTATGGGGGTGTTGATCGTCCTTGGGACCGTGGGCCTCGTGGTCGGCATCACCCGGCGTGCCTCGGTGCCGGTGGCCGCGCCGATCGCTGCCATGCCGGAGGTCGTGTCAGCGGTGCTGAATGAACCAGCGGGCACTCGGATTGCCGGGATCGTGGCCGTGCGCGACCGTCTGGCGCTACAGCTTCAGGGTGGGGGGATGGATAGGGTGCTGCTGATCGACCCGTCGACCGGTTCGGTGACGGGGCGGATTACGCTCGCTCAGTAGGGTGTGCGGCACGATCTGAAATCGGACGCTTGAGGTTCCCGAGGTTCCGGGTTAGAAGGCCGGCCTTGGCCGAGGTCCCGTTCGTCTAGAGGCCCAGGACAGTGCCCTCTCACGGCACCAACAGGGGTTCGAATCCCCTACGGGACGCCAAAGAAATCAATAAGTTAATGGCACCTAGCACTCGGTCCGGAGGCGCCGATCCCATAACAATCCCATAACGCCCAAGACGCGCTCGGATTGGCGGGGATGGGGAAGTGCGAAAACCGTCGCCTCCGCTGCCCGGCCAAAGTGGCGCCGCCTCTTGATCGCGAACCGCCTTGCTTTTGTGGCTACCGAGATAGCCCGATCACGACGATGTCCCCGCGCCGCCGCTCCGGCGGCTCATGCCTTCGCGTTCGACCGCGTTGACAACGCGCTGCCGCAAATTCACCGGCAAAGGTGCTGTCATCCATTGCTGGCGTCCTTCATCCAGCAGGGAAGCTTCAATCGCATTTCGCCCAAGTGGGAATCCGGAACATGAGTTCGAACTTGTCGGCTGCCGCTCTAACTGAGTTAATCTATCGGGTCGGGTTGGAAGCTCAGTCAGTTGCCTCATTGCTTGAGATCGCGCGCCATCAACCTGACAGCGATCTGGCAAGTCGTTGCGCTTGATTTAGCTTCAGGTTGTAAATTGATCACCGCCTGCGATCAGCTACCGCAATCCGTCGAGCGGCATATCGGCGAGACTGATGGGCAACGGTTCGTATGCGGGAAAATCGCAGCAGTGCCTCGATTACCAGCAATGGCTAAGCAAATGAGATCGATCAGTTATGCCCTACCGTCATTCCAAGCCACCTTCGCAAGAGCAATCCCGAATGCGCCGATGCGACGTCATCATTGCTCAACGGAAATTGTCCTATTCGAGCGGCCAACACTGGTCTAACATCAAAGCCGAATGTCGTTTGCAGAGGATCAGTGCCGCTGCTTGGGCGGCCGAGAACGCTCCCCTATCGAAGAGGTGGCTAGACAAGGTACGCTGAGTTCGCCGGCCGATGGGATGAATTCCAGGCTGCGTGGGAATGGTCGCAAACGTTGCCCTATGCGCCCGAACGGCGGCCCGGTCTGTGGGGCTGTTTCGATTTGATTGGGTGCGAAACAGCGGTTCGCGACCTATTCCGAGGCGCGCAAGAACAGCTATCATAATGAAAATGCAATGGGAACTATGGTTCCCATTCGAGCGGCCCAAAGACAGCAGGCCGTGGGCAAGAACCCTATCACGTTTGACCCAGACCGCCACGCTCTTGCATGGCGACGTGGTCGAGATGATGCGCCAGCATTTGGCCAACCTCTCGATCGATGTGGCGATCGCTGATGTGCCGTATTTTCTGCGCGGACCCCAGGAGGAGGTAGATGTCGAACTGGTGGATCACCGGGTCGGGAAAAAGCCAATGTTCAACGAAGAATGGGATCGGTTCGCTAGCATTGAAGAATATGAGACCTTCTGCACGGCTTGGATCGATGAGGCAATCCGTTGCCTCCACGCGGAGGGATCACTCTTCATCTTTGGCACTTATTATAATCTCGGCCTTATAAATCGCACCTGCCAAATTAAGGGCTACGTGATCGTCAACGAAATCATTTGGGTCCGGCGAAACAGCCGTCCGAACGTCGCGACACGGCGTTTGCAAGCGTCGCACCAGAATATATTGTGGATCGTGAAGAATTGCGACAAGTATCGGTTCAACTATCGCCTTTGCAAACGCAGCCTCTACGATGACTGGCTGTCCAAGCGAAATCAGCCAGCGCGTGACGTTTGGGACATCCTGACGAATGGCCACGAAAACAAGAGTGGTCACCCGTCTCCCAAGCCATTAGCAATCTACAAGCGGTTGCTGGACGTGGCGGGAAAACCCGGCGGCTTGTTGCTCGACCTGTTTTCAGGTAGCGGCACTGGCGCCGTGGCCGGCGCTCGATGGGGGATGCGGTCGGTCTCGATCGAACGCGATGATCGATATGTCGAAATGATTCGCGAACGCGTCGCTAACGACGTTCATCGGAAAATCGCATGATGCCGACGGCTGATTCTAGAGAGCCTGTCGATGCAGCCTGAAACATCATCGCCCGGCATCGTTTCACTCGTTGATCGCCGTCTGGATCATTTCCCTGACCGCCTTCTGGAAATCGCGGCGGCTGTTGATCGCCCAGAAGCCATCCGACCAAACAGCCTGATGGGCGGCTTCGATCATACCCGCCGTCGGCTTTGTGAGGGGTGTCAGCGCCGCAATGGCAAGTCGCCGGTATCGATCGCCATTGACCCGTGACTCGGCTCCGTCCGCCTTAGCGATTGCGCGGGCGACCAGATCGATCATTGTCACGGTGGTAACTGGCTGCAGGATGGGTGGGTCACCCGTTGATGATCGCGGGTTATTGTTTCGTCCAGCGCCCTCAACCTAATGATTGTCATCCGCGATCCCATGTTCTCTCAGCCGGTCGGCCAGCAGTTCCACCAACAATCTTGCGGCATCAGTTTGCCGTTCAGCCGGGATATGGTTGTTGACCGTGTGGGCCGCGCCTTCGATCAGGACGCCCAGTACCCGCATATGGGTCCACGTCGGCCTCGCCGATTATGGTGATCGTCTGAGCGAGGACGTGGAGTGGGTCTGGTCGATCGGCGGCACGCGCTGCACACGGCGGATCAACTCGTCTACGGCGCGAAAAGGACGGTCTGGCATGACGGTAGGATGGCCAGTTTGACGGCGATGAGGCAACCCTCGAACCTGGGCCATGACTGTCATCAAATGCCAAACGCCTTCATTCGGCGTGGGCGCACGCCGTCCAGAAATGCGATCCAATGCTCGGGCAGGCCGTGGTTTCGTGCCCCTTCCCGCAACAGGGCAATGTAACGGGGCGACGGGTTGCCATCTGTATCCTTGCCGGTGGCAACGTAGGCGATCGCGGGCAGAGAATTGCCATCCATGTCCTCCGCCACGAGCCAAGTCGGCTGATAGCCGCGACCGGGCACCCCTTCGGTTGTGTCCAGGCGCAGCATGTCCCGGCGGGTGATCTTATACAGGACACCCCACACTTCATGATCCGCGTCGGGGCAGATGTTGGCTGGCGCGGCCTTGCCCTTCGGTCGGCCTTCCAGATTGAAGCGCAAGCGATAGCCAGCAATACGACCAGTGCGGAATTCCAGGGGCTTGATTTGCGGCGCTCGACAAATGTTCCCGCGTGCATATTCGAGCCGTACGCGAGATACCAGATTTCGTCTAACGGCCGCCCTTCCAGCACAAGACCATGTCGGCGGTAGTGCCACCGCGACAGATGCCATGACTTTGCGAGGTACTCGTCGCCAACGGATTCGCATATTCGCTGTTTGCCATCCAAACTCCTCAACCGCAACGGTCGGCGACTTCCGCGTCAACGCCGTCCGTCGGTGACCGGGCCTCCATGACATTGGAGGCTGACGCCTTCAGCGCACGTCCGCGATGTACGCTTTGCGGAAAAGTGGCTCATCGATCTCGGTGGCCGGGCGTTGACGTGCTGCGCTGCCGCTCAATCGATCGCCCTGGTGACGTTCGATCGATCGCGGCTGGTGCCGCCGGTTTCATCTGTCATGCCCGGACGCAGGGGACAGATTGAGGCCCTTAACGCCGTCTAACCCGGCGCTCTCAAACGTAGCGTCACGGACATTCGCATCGGTGAAGTCAGTATCGGTCAAGTCCGCGCCGGCAAAGTCGGCATGGCTCAAATCGGCGCCGTTGAAGTGCGCGCCCTTCAGCTTTGCAAAACGGAAGCTGACGTGGCCTAGCCCGGCGCCAGTGAAGTTGGCGCCATCGAGCTTGGCGCTGATGAACTCGGTTCGTAGCATTCCCATGGACTGATTGGCCATGATCACGGACATATGGGCTTGGGAGAAGTTGGCTCCGCGCATGTCGTCGAAGCTGAAATGCACGGTGATCGATGCGTCCGACAGGTCGGCCCCGACGAAGATCGCGGCTTGATCGGGTGTATTGTCCATACCAGTCGAAGTGACGACTGTCTGCATAGTTGCACTGGTCAAACGGGCGCGGGTGAAATTGGCGCGCATGATCCAGGTGAAGGTCAGATCAGCCTTGGTCAGGTCGGCGCCGGTGAGGTTGGCGCCGACCAGCTTAACCCCATGCAGGTTAGCTCCCGGCAAGCGCGCCCCCGCGAGATTGGCACCGCTCAAGTCGAGGCCAGTCAGGTCATCGCCACTCATGTCCTTGTCTGACAGGTCTACTGGGCCTGCCGGAGCGGCCGCGACAGCCACCCGCACCTCTTCTGCCGTCATTTGATCGGCCGCCGCTGTCGGCGCCGCCCAGGATAACAAGGTGAGCACCGTCGCGACGCCGAGTAACCCGCTGGAAGTAATCAGCGCCGATACCTGAGCTTTGGGCGCTCGCGTCATGTCGAACTCCAATCCGCCAGAGATTTCCAAGAGGTGGCAGAATGCGCGCGGGTCTGCCACATGGGCGCCTGCCGAAACTAGGTATCGCCGCCCATAGTGGGTATTCGTGGGCAGCTAACGCAGTTCGGCGCGTCGGGTCCGGACCCCATCCCATGGATACCCGATATCCTAGTCGGAGCACCTCCCAAGGTCGTCAGGAGGCGGCTGAACACCGATCCGAACCCGCTGGCACGCTACCCGCCGCCCTCCATCCAGTTCTGCCGACTGGGCAGGCCGGTTGTCGGTGGAACATAATCGGTGCAGGCAACCAACAGAAGTAGGTCCACCATGACGATGAGCGCGACCACGCCACGCATCACTGCATTCAAGGGCAGGTCTCCCCGATTACAGAACCGGCACACATCTTAGTAAGACCGGCGGGCAATGCGCTGCACCGTCGGATCAACTCAGCCACGGCTCGGCTCAGAGGGGTCGTCCTGGCACGGCGCCAGGATAGTTCTCCTGATTATCGTCATCGTATCCATATCCAGAGGGGTTCGGACGGTCCCGCAGGGATCGCAGTGGACTGTTGAGCGGTTCGGACGGTATCGAACCACCCTCCGCGATGATGCGCCGGTTAACTCCGGAATTCTTAAAACAGCCATCGGTCATTGCACAAATAAGCGCGTTGGGTGGCCTCAAGCTATCATCTCTCCACAGTTAAAACGTTCCGGGCCGCCACCTATATTTCTGGTGACGTTTAGGATGCCATATGGGGCGTAACGATCGGTCCGGAGGGGATCAAGACCGCGATTTGCCGAAATCAACAACTCCAGATTATCAGTATGGCGTCGGCGGGTCCTGTTCAAGTCGGGGGGCGGGTCGCATGTCAGCCTTCTGGGTGGCCTATGTTGTTCGGAGTGAGCCTGCGCCGTCGCGGCCATGAAGGCGACGATTGCGTTGCGGACGGCTCTCTGAACCGGATCAGTGGTCGAACCATCGAACACCATCGGGTTGATGACCGTTTTGACGGTGAGGCCAGCATTCATCAAATGCCGGATCGTTGCCGTCGCGTCATCCTAATTCCTCGCAAGTCGATCTCGATCCTGAATCCCGCCGCTTCGGCGTGTGACCCCTGGTATTCGAGCGCCTGCGAAACGTCGTCAGAGAAGCGGGCATACAAACTATGCTGTCGGTTGAGGTGGGTCCGTAGCCGGTCTCGATCGACGCCGTTATACCCGAATGTGAAAAGAGAGTGGTTGCTTTGATTTGCGATCGCCTGCAATCGCCGCGCTTCAAACTAATTCGCAACTATTTTCTCACACACATGGAGCGTGTTTTGAGCGACGCGGCGGTCCGGCTAACGGGCTATGCCAAGGTGGCTTCCTACGTCAGCGGCCACGAGTTCGGCGAGAGCTTCGAGTTGGCCCTGGCCGTGAGTGCCTTCCAGCACTCGTTTATCGGGGACTTATACACGTTCGGGTTGGATGGCTCGGCTCGCGAGTTGCTGGTGATTATCGTGAAGCTGATCGCCGAGAAGGTGGCGGGTTTCTGTGGCAAACAACCGGTCCTGACATGCCTTGATGACACCACGGCTTTGCTCGTGACCGACAATCGGCTTCTTCTCACCGTTTGCGACGAGTCGAGCGGAATAGTCGGTGACATCTGGACGGTGGCCTATCGTTACATTTCCGTAAGAGGCTATGGAAGCGAAGCAGATATTCGGACAAGCCGCGCCGTCTTGTCGGCGCTTCTGGATCGATTGGACCAACGAGTGCCGACGATCCGGTGGCATTACTCAACCGGTAGTTCGCGTAGCACGCGCTCCATTCCGTTCGACAAGCCGAAGGAGGGTCATGATGCGTTCTACCCGTGGATCACCGAAGGAGTGACGGCGTTTATCGATCGGTTTGCGGCGAGCGATGATACCGTTCTTGTGTTGCTGGGCGAACCCGGCACCGGAAAAACGTCCTTCATCAGGCAGTTGATCTGGCGTACCCGTCGGAACTGCGCGGTCACCTACGATGAGCATTTGCTGCGCGCCGATGGCCTCTTCGTCGATTATATGACGAACGATGAGGAAGACCTATTGGTTGTCGAAGACGCTGATCTGTTCTTGACCAGTCGCGAGCGCGATCGCAACGCCATGATGGCGCGGTTCTTGAACGTGAGCGATGGATTGTTCAAGACCAGCGCGACGAAGAAGCTGATCTTCACCGCCAACCTCACCCAGCCGCAACAGATCGACAATGCATTGTTGCGCGAGGGCCGGTGCTTCGACTGCGTCGTGTTTCGTGCGCTCACTTTCCGGGAAGCGGTTGGAGCCGCTGAGGCGGCGGGTATCGTACCACCCGAAGACGCACGCGATTACACGCTGGCTCAGCTTTTCGCCGACAGAAAGCGCCCTGTGTTCCCCGGATTTGGGATGCAGTTGGGCTGATCGTCATGACAGCGATTGAACGCTTTCCTGCCGAGATCAAGATCATGGCGGGGTTCGCAACGCCCGAGCAACGCTGTGTAGGGGTGTTGCAGGTTATACATGCCTATGTCTGTAACGTGCTGTGCGAAGAACCGCTAATCCCATCCTGGACGCCTGAGACGGACCGGCTGTCGAACGTCATGGCGGAGGAACTGGCTGCCGTCACGCGCTGAATTCCGGCAGCACTCGATACTCGGGGCACGGAGTGATCAGTGCCTGCCGTCATTTGCAAAACATTAATCCACCGGTCGCTCCGCAGATTGATCTCTGCGTATGCCTACCACTGGTTGTAGCCGCAATTGCGTCGCCGCTCTGACACACCTCGATCCAAACCGGTAGAGACGGCACCTGAGCTATCCTGGCGGCGCGGTAGATGCCTATATGGCTGGAAGCCGATGCTGCGGCGGCGTATAACGCTCGTGGCGGTGCGAACGTCTGCGCGTTGAACTACCCGCCTTTGTCGGCGCTACACCATGGCCATGGTCGAAGTACATCACACCGAGGCGATGAATTATCGCCGATGTCACGCGGACAGCTAGGTGCCTCGCATCGCGGTCATCGGTGTCGATCCTATGATCGACCACGTTCGTGCCGCCGCCCCCTCCGGGTGCCCATCTTTCTCGACCAAATTGATCCGTTCAGAGATACTCCAGAGCCAATCCGGATGAGACAACCATGTTGAAGAGGGACCGAGTTTTGCGATCACAACCCCGATGACCGAGCCACACGAACTAACGCACGACGTTGCTGATGATGTTCTAAATGCCATCAGGGGTGACAAGCTGAACTTACGCGCGCTGGCTTCAGTTGTCGTTGCCCATGAGATTGGTCCGCTGCTTGAACTGGTGTACGGGCTATCTGACGACCCCGTCGTGAGCCTTGGCCAACCGGTCTTGCCGACCAGTCCTACTTTGAAGGGGTTCGTAGAAGCTCTCGCGGCTGATCGGGCAATGTGGATTCCGGGCACTGCTCCGAAGCTTGGCTTCTATCGGACCCGGCAGCCGCCGGGCATCCGAGACGAGGTTGCTCGAACGCTTTTTGGGCGTCGTGCTCAGACAGCCGCCGAGGCTTCCGGGTTCCCGTCGAGGGCAGCCAGGGCGCTTATCGGCGCCATGGGCGAAATTGAAGACAACATCTTCGAGCACTCCGACGTTCCCATGAGTGGGATTATCGCCTTCCAGGGAGGTATAAGGGCCTTCACGTTTGTCGTGGCCGATGGCGGCTTGGGCGTCCGTGATAGCCTCCGGCAGTCGCCTGAGTTCGCCGACCTCAACGATCATGGGGACGCACTCAAGCTGGCCCTGACTGATGGTGTGTCGAGGTTCGCATATGTTGATCCGGATAGAGGTACGGGTTTTCGAGGGCTGTTCGTTGGTCTGGCCAGCCTCCACGGACGTATTCGCTTCACGAGCGGCGATCACACGCTGCTTGTAGAGGGACGAAGCCCCTCCCTGTCCGCCCATCGACTTATACAGAAGCCCACCACGCAAGGCACAGTAATGTCCGTAACGTGCCGGCCCTACTACTCAGAAGCACCAGACAAAGCCGCCAGCAAGTCAGCTTCAACGTGACGCCGATTGTGTTGAAACAAGGCGTCCAGAAGTTGGTCCGGTTCCGTCCGGACCGTAACCCAATGCAACTTTCCATTTGGCGAAAAGGTCGCACACTGGCGATGAATAGTCTTCACGTACGTCGTGGTGTCCAGCACGTGGACTGCGCTGAAGCCACCTACCAGCTTAGGTAGAACACTCTTGGCTCCCCGAACAACCAATCGAAGTGGCCTTCCGACCTCCAGAGCCAGCTTGCAAAGCCATGCTGCGTGATTTGCTGGAAAGCGCGGTGTCTTGAACTCGTAGGCCAGTGCGGTCACCTCCGGTCGATTTCCGACGAAATCGATCCATTCACGCCAGTCGGTTTCGGTTCGAGCATTGACATGCAGGGCAGTAGGAAGCCCCTCGTCAACCATTTCCTGCCAAACGATCCCAATGCGCTTCCTGCTGTGCAAGTCGTCGTATCTCGGACGATCGTTGAACATGCTGAAGTTTAGGGACGTGGCCGCCCGTATCCCAAGTGAGGCGAGCGCGCGCGCGGCAGTCCGCCGTCCCTTGCGGTCCAAGCCCCACCATCTCTCCAGCGGTCGGTCTTCGTCCGTTCCGCTCAGGATGAGGGTCGCACTGGGTGAGAAGCTGAACGCCTCCGCAAGAGCGTCAAGCGAATCGAAACGCGGCAATGCTCCACCCCGCCGCATGATTTCGGACATCGGCACCGCGACTGAATTCCCGGCATACCTACCTTGACTTCCTCCGCCGTAGAGCAAAGGCGTGACCAGAGGCAGTGGTGGAAGCGCCAATGCGACTGCTCGCGGGATCGAATCGAGGGCGAATGAGTCGATCTCCCGAAACCGCCGGATAAAATTGTCTGGCTTGAGGGGACACACGACATCGCAGCCGATCACGCCGCCGCAGCATCGGTCGTGACAAGAATGAGAGGCCGCTGCGATCCTCAAGCCGCCACACGTTTGTAGTTCAGGACACAGAAAACACCCTAGAGCCAGCGAATTTACTTCGCCGTTGTCAACGAGCCGATCCGGATGCGGTAGCGTGACCGGCTTTGCTGTGACATCAAATCGGTTCATTGAACGACACCCGGACCATACCACCAAACAACCCGACATGGTCCACGACGGCGACTGACATGCCCCGATGTGCGCGCAGGGTTTCGACTATCTCGGCGGGCGGAGTTGCAAATGCGACTATGGCAACATCGAGGCGATATGCGAGGACCTTGCAGTCCTCGATCAATCGAACAAGCAGGGCTTCGCCTACCAGCGCCGCGCAACCGGGGAGCAACTCGCCCTGCATCTGGCGAGCCTGTCCTACCGGCTGCTGACGGAATAGATCGGGTGTGCTGAGAGCAACTGACGCAAGGTCCCACCCCTTTTGGAAATGGGTTGTCTTCCCGCTAATGAAGTCAACGCCCATGGCTAAATCCCCGGCAGAACGGGTCGGTATGTTTTGGACCGACCCTGTTGCACTTCTATCACCAAGCCTTTTTGTGCCAGTGCAGCGAGACGGTTGTTCCAAGCAGTGTGACCAACCCGCTCGCCCGATACCGCGATTGCCTGCAAGGTTGCAGCGTCAAACTCACCTTCTTGACGCAACAGATCGAAAGCATACCGTTGCTTTTCCTCCAACCTTCCGAGCACTTCCGGATGCGTCATGATGCCGTCGGCCGATAACTCACAGGCAGGGAATGCATCTCCGGTTCGCAGGAGCATGTCCTCCAACTCCTCTCGAACTTGCTCGGCCATATTTGCTACTATGGAATAGACTGGTGAGCCGAGCGCCCTTACGGCGTCTCGTAGCCGAAGAACTGCCTCACGCAAGAACGAGGTTGTCGCCACATTGATCCCGTCGAAATCCAGAATAAGTATCGTTGGTTTGTGCGTAATCCCGACCGCCGACATGAGATCGGCACACACCCGCCGGCCTAGCCCTGCACCTGCGAGCACATCGCTCCCGCCGGCCTTCAGCACAGATATGGTTATTTGGTTCACGTCCATGGCGTGAAGATGGTGAAGACGAGGGGCGGCGTCAAGGGGCATTTTTTGCCCCGCGCGAACCACCAGCACGTCCATACCCGCGCCGCCCACGCAACCTTTGTTTCGTAAGGGGGTCAAGCGGGCTCAGCCAGCAGTGGGCGAAGGGGCTGAGCTACTCAGGGGCAGGCTGTTATCGCTGCGCGCTTTTAGTGAACGGGGGATGATTGTGTCGCTGCCCTCCGCGCCGACGGGCGCGACTGGGTCCATGGAACGGCGGTAGGCCACGCGGGACCGCGCTGGCCACTGCTCCAAGCAACCGTCATAAAACTAGAAGTGGGGCAGGCGCCGAAAAGGATGAGGACGCGCCGTCGGGTATTGGCCCCGGCAGGTGTGACCCTTATAGCCGTCGAGTGCAGGTTATCCGCCTGCTTTATTCACGACGCACGAGAGGATATTTCTGCGCCCTCTCGTCGATGAGCTTTCGCTTCTCTGAACGGTCAAGCAGCCATTGTTGAACCTTTTGAACGCAGGCGGCGTAATCATCTGGAACCAGCCGAGCCGCTGTCTCGTCCATGCCAGCCGCATCATCAATACACCCGCAGTACCTCCAAGGCGGCAGCTATGAACCCAATAAAATGCGCGGCGGCCAAGCCCCCGGCCGAGTAACAGATGGTCTGCGCCACACCTGTCGGCCCCTGTTCATCGAGTAAAGCTTGCCGGTGTAGCTCCTCGAAGGTGGCTTCGATGATCTTGCATGCTTGTTCAGGGGGAACGCCAGCCCGGTTAATGACCCGCTCAAAGAATGCGTCAACGTTCAAGAACAACCTCCGAAAGTTTTTGGAGCGCGGCAAAAATCCTTGCCCTAAAGTGAATGCTGTTCAATAAGTCAACCGTAATCATCTTTCACGCCTGACCCGACATGAGTTCTTTCAGCGAAAAATTCTCACCGGCATATTCACACGCCGCTCCAAAGTCTCCCGGCGGTTCGTGCCCAATAACGCCTGCGATTCCCTGAGCAAGCTCGCCAAAACCAAAGACATTTTCGAAATCGATAAAGGCGGTTATTTGACCGCTTTGATTATCAGCCACAATCAGTTTGAAGTGAGTTTGGTTTGCTGCCGACGAAGAAGGTATAGCGCGTGACTATCGTATGGATTCACATATTGTTCGACTAGAACCTCGACGGGACTACCCGCCGCGATGACCCAGATTATGAATGCCATCATACCGAGCGGCGTCCGAACCACGCCCGTGTGCGCAAACATATTGAATGGCTCCACATCGCCAAACTGGCTAGCGTGTTGGGGTCCCTCAAGATACAGAGCATGAACTTCCTCCCCGACGACTGGATCAAAGATAGTCCTCTGTAATTTGCATCCCCAAACTCCTTTAAGTGCATCCGTGAGAGGTGGCGGCATACGAAAATCCTTGTGGCCATGCCGCCAGCGGTTGTTGATTAGCATGACAGTTCCCAAATCGTTTGCGTACGCCTAATTGTGCAACAATTGCGTCCAGTCTTCCACGACGAATTGACAAGATCATTTGCCCCATGTCGCCAGCACCGCCTCCGCTGCTGCCGGGTCCTGCTCGATCCGGTAGATCGCCTGCCGGCTAAGGGCGGTAGCTTTGGCGATCGCGCTGACCCCCTGGTGCTGGTCAAGCATCGCGCGAACGCTGTCGAACTGCGCTCGGGTATATGAGGGCTTTCGTCCGCGATATTTCACCTCAGATTGCTGCTTTGCGTGGGCGATGCCGGCCTTCTGCGCTGCCTTGGTAGCTTCCGCCTGTGCCTGCGCTGTCGCGGCCATGAAGGCGATCAACGCATCCGTGACGGCTTTTTGGATTGGGTCTGTGGTCGAGCCATCGAACACCATCGCGTTGATAACCGTTTTGACGACGACGCCTTCGTTCATCAGATGCCGGATCGTCGCCGTCGCATCGCGAGGTGCAGTGTCCCAGGTGCTATCGTATGTGGGAGATTTGATGAACGAGGAAGAGCCCGTCCGAGGCATCATAGTAGCGGAGGATTTTGCGCCATCGGCCATATCAGCGGCCCGCGCGGGGGATGTTCAACTCTACAAATACGAGATTAGATTTTCATTTGAGCGACTGGGTGCCGGAAGGCAACGCCGTGAGGAAAAATGACTTCAAGCGGTCCAAGACCTTAAAAGCAGTCCCGGCGCGGCCAACTCCGGTAAACGGTGGCTGACCCCCGCCGCATGCCGATCGCCTGCTGCCCTGTGGGCTTCAGCCAACACCCGATACACAGACGCGATGCCGATACCGGTGCGCCGGGCGATTTCGGTTCGCTGCAATCCCTCCGCTTCGAGCTTGATCACCTCGGCGGCCTTGGCCCGTGCCGTGGGCTTTCGGCCCTGTATTTCCCGTCCAGATTCGCCTTTGCCACACCCTCGCGTTGTCGCTCCAGTAATAGGCCGCGCTCGAACTCTGCGACCGCGCCCAGCATGGTGATCATCAACTTCCCGGTCGGGCTGCGCGTATCGATCGTCTGGCCGCCCATGCTGAGCATGATGAGGCCGACGCCACCCCGATCGAGGTCCTCGACGATCCGCAATAGGTCCGTGGTGCTTCGGGCAAGCCGGTCGGGCTTCGAGCAAACTAGGGTATCTCCCCTGCGCACGAAACGCAGAGCTTCTTTGAGGCGATCGCGCTGCGCGACGGCCGAGACCTGTTCCGAGAAGATTTCTTCGCAGCCGGCGGCTTTCAGGTCGCGAGTTTGGGCGTCCAAGCCAGCCTGTTGTTCCGAAGTTGAGGTCCTCGCGTAACCCACCAGAATGCCCGCCACTGCCGTTCCGCCTATCAGATAACCTATAGGCAATCTGATCGACGACCTCTCAAAACGCAATCAGAACTTATATGATAGGGAAGCTGCCCTGGAAGCCAGCTACCGTATGGGAGGACCTTAGTGATGGAGCCGCCGACGAGACCGACACCTCTATTGGTGGGCTCACATTTTCAAGCAAATCAATCTCCAGTTGCCCATCCATGACGACGCTGTCGTCCTCCTATCGATTGAGTGTTGGTACGAACGGTTAGCAGCGATGCTATCGTCGATGGGAATGCGACCACAATCCCGTAGCGTCTCGGACACGCTACGTCATGAAGGGCCTGACCGCCGGGAGTTTCTCCATGAATATCAATAAGGAGGTCTTCAGTGTATCGACTTGCGATCTGTTTGATCGGCGCAGCGGCGCTCGTCGGCATTGTTTTGCCGATCTGGCTCATCTTCGAGGTAATCGATACGTCGCAAAAGCCCTGGATAGAGACGTTAAAGGACTATAAGGAATTAGCAGGCTCCCTCGCAACTCTTGTGGCTGCCAGCTTCGCCGCGCTGGAGATTATTACTAATGTTCAATCGCAAAGGGACAACGCGGCTGGCGAGCGCACCCACCAAGGTAGACGCTTGGCCTCAGCGTTGCAGGGTGAGGTTACGATGATCTGGAACCTCTTCGATGACTTTGAAAAGGTGGTCGGATTTGTCATAGATAGCGTACAGGGTGATAAGGTGATCGCCACAGGCATTCGGGTGAAGGGTGATCTGGATCAGGTGTTTCACAATGACCCCGGATGCATTGGTTGGTTACCAGTTCCGTTACCCGAATTAGTTGCCCGCTTTTACGGGCTCTACGCGACTATTTCATATGATCTAAATTTTGTAGCCGACTTCATTGAAAGTGAAAAAACTACCGAGGGGAAACATAAGAAGATTTTACTTCTATCTAGCTATAAGGTTGTCTTGGACAACTTGCGAATAATGCGAGAGACGGTCGGCGTTGCGATCCCTGCCCTCGGAGCCGTCGCCGAAGGCCGTGCGCTGACGGAAAATTTGGAAAAGCTCGAACGCGGTTTGGGCTCGATCACTGATGCTGAGCGGAGCCAATACGATTGCCCTGCTTATCGCGAAACACCGTGGTTCCACCCTGCTGTTCGGCGGCCCCAACGCGATTGCCTTGGCGATCACGGAACACCGTGGTCCCGCCCCGCTGCTCGGCGGACCCGATGCGATTGCCTTGCTTACCACGAAACACCGTGACTCCGTCCTGCTGCTCGGAGGGCTTGGTGCAACCACCATTGCGGTCGCGACAAAGCGCCGTCTGCGAAGAGGCTACGCCCAAGCCCAGTGCCATAATACATAGTGCGGCGGCTACCTTGATCATTCCGTCGACATATCAGTTTTGTGAATGCGATTCAAACCCACTGCCTTACCTGCCTTACTGCGACCAACAGGACCTGCAGAGGACTGATCCGCTGGCCCCGACGCCTCAGAAGACGGGAGCCGAAGATAAAAAGAGACACGTTACGGTTTATCTTTGGTTAACGATATCGTGTCATCCTGCGCACGTTCATGACGTCGGCCACACACCGATCTCGACAGGTAGGATTGAGGACGTGCCAGATATTTCTATCCGGATGCTAGTCGTGCGCGCGTTTATCGTTGCGGTAGTAGCGATGGTCAACACTTGGTCATCGCCTTTGCACGCAGAGCAACTGACCGCGATCGCGCATCCCCAAAACTTCGGCCCCAGCTTTGATTGCAGCAAAGTACATACACCGTTCGCCCAGTTCATTTGCGCTAGCACCGATCTCTCGAAAACCGATCTAGAATATGTGCAAACGTACTACGTATTGCGGCAGCACGTTGGCCCAACAGGCTGGGGCGCAATCAAGCAAGAGGCAATCGACTATCAGAACGCGACCAGTCAGGAATGTGGAGTTGTGACATCGGACCTACCCCCCTCGCGTAAGCTTCCGCTGGCGAACTGCATTAAGACTGCCTACCAGAGACAGACTTCACTATGGAGAACGAGACTATCGGGGGTCGCGCTGGAAGAGGCTACGCGCGCAATAGACCAACATGTTGCCTTGCAGCGGAGGCTGCAGATATTGGGCCTTCTGCCCACAACGGAACTGATCGACGGCGTATATGGGGCCGCTACTCGTGCGGCCATCGAAGGCTGGCAACATGACAACGGCCTACCGATAACCGGCTTCATCGGGAACGATGACGCTAATAAGCTCACCGCAACTGTCGTTGCAACGAATAACTCCACCAGCGCGTCATCTGTCGCCGCCAAGCCGAAACTCTCAACTCGTTCACCGCTCATTCCGATGCAGGAGTTGGTCGTGATCTATGGACGAGGCCATCCGTAATGAAAATAGAATTTAGCGCGAGGGTTTTTCGGCAGACCCTGACGGCGGGCCTTTTGGTGCTTCCCGCTCTAATCAGCAGTGGGTCGGCGCGTGCGAATGATCCTCGGAATGTTCTGGGAATCATAGGTGCGTTGGGAGCCGTTGGCCAGCGACAGGCCGCGATGGATGCCGTACGCCGAGCATGGAATACAGTTGACCCTTCTATGTTGCAATGCCTTAACCAAACAATGTCGCCGCCTCCAGCGGCACTGGCAACCAGCGGGGTCGCGCCGGGCGATCCGCGCTTGCAACGATATTTTCAAAGGTGCGCGGGCGCTATCGTCCAAGCCGAGGCTGCACGAGAGTCCGCTGCCCGGCGCGCAGCGGAGAATGAACAGGGCAGACAAGCAGCCATTGAAGCTACGAGGGTCGAGCAGGCGCGTCAGCAGGCTGAACGTGCCCGGCAGCAGGCAGCCCAACAGGCGGAGCAGGCCCGACAGCAGGCGGAGCGGGAGAGTTTGGCAGCCGAAGAGCGTAACAGGCAGAAGGCTGCCGAGGGCGCTAGGCGGGCTGAACAACAACGTCTGCAAGCCGAGCAAGTACGCGTTGCAGCCGCACAGGAAGCGGCCTACACCGACGTCCTGAAGATGCCGGAACTTATGCCCTATACGGGAACCGAGCAACTTGATCTTGTGTTCCTATACGCAACAGCTTCCCATCGCCTTGTACGCGGTCTTGATGGAAACTTCACCGTGGTAGGGAGTCAAAGGCCCTCGATCTGTTGGGCATTCCCGACGACGGGAGCCTCAAGCTCGGGCTTCTTCTTGTACGCAATGGCGAAACTGGAACAGTTAGCCAACGTCAAGCGGTTCGATTTGGCTTCCTGTGATAGCCCTGAAGTGGCGCGTACGTCCATGGACATCATCCTATTCAGTACCAGCGACCTCGCTCCGTCTTCCGCCGAAGCTTTTCGTAAATTGGGCGAAGCGATTAAGTCCGGTCATATCAACGTCCTTATGGTAGCGAAACAGGAAGCCTATGACGCAATAGTCGCGGCAGACCAGCGCCGCTTGGCAGAGGAGGCGTCCCGAGCACGCGAGGTAGCGGCAACGATTGGTCATGGTATTGACGACGGAACTCTTGAGGGCGTTGGTCTATTACAATTCGTTCCACAAGAGCCGAAGGATGCTTGCGCAGAAACGCCTCTTGATCCGAGGGCGATTGCAAAGGCCTACTCAACCGATGCCGATCCTAAGATCATTGCCGTCTTGCAAAAAGCTCGGCGCACGTCCATCGAGGAAGCCTTCATCGAACTGAAGTTGGGCAGGTGCCAATTGTTCGTCGCTGCTCCGGTCTCCCTGCGAAAAATTAGAGATGGACTTAAGCGCGATGGCGTTGGCGTTGGCGCTCCTGTCGCCTGGATTGAACCTGAGGCGCTCACGAAAGCCAACATCTCATTAGAGGAAGAGGATAGAGCCGACCGTGAAGCCCAATCGCGCGCTAGATTAGAGGCTGAGGAGCGGCTGAAAAAGGAGCAAGCGCGAAAGGCGGAAATGGTGGCCCAAGAGGCAAAACGAATGGCCGAACAGCAGGCGAGAGACGCGGCGGCGGCGATCCAGGAGGCCAAGCAAGTGGCGGAGCAGCAGGCGAGAGATGCGGCGGTGGCAGCCCGAGACGCAAAACTGGCGGCAGAGAGGCAGGCGCGGGATCAAGCGGCAGCCAAGAAATGTGAAGCTGATGCGGCGTGCCGAGCCGAACGGCTACAGGCGATGATGCCTTCGGACGAATTGGCGGTTATCGCCGCTGTGGAGGCCGCGAGAAAGCAATTTGCGTCTGGTCAGAATGACATGGCGAAGGGTGCATCCCGACCAGTCCGCGCACGTGCAGTCTGTGCCGCGCTTCAAAGCCACTCGGTGGGTGGCTGGATCGGGCGGGTAAGCAAGCTTGATACCAACGGAGACGGCAAGGGCGTTCTCGTCGTTACGATCGGCCCCGATATCTCAGTCAAGACTTGGAACAACGCCCTTTCGGATATAGGCGATCAAACCCTAATTGACCCGTCGTCATCGTTATTTGCTGTTGCATCGCAGCTTCATAACGGCCAGTTTGTCCGATTTGGTGGCAATTTCTCTCAAGACAACACCGACTGCGTGCGTGAATCAAGTATGTCGCTCGCTGGCTCAATCCGCGAACCTGAATACATTTTTCAGTTTCGGTCAATCTCCGTTGTCCAGTAGAAGGCGGGCTATCGAAGAGCGGCGCCAATCTTTCAGAACGGCGGTGTTATAAGTAGCGTTGGTTACAAGTAGCAGCGGACGCCAGTTACGCTATTGCAATCTACTTGCTGATCCATCAGTTTCCATTTAGCGGTCACCACTGCCCACATAGGTATCAAAATCGGCGGCAGTTCGACGGCCTGAAAAGTGCCGGATGCCGCGCATCAACACCTGCGAAAGCGCCTAAGACGGGATTCCCAGTCACTGGGGTATACTTTTCCGCCTCTCGCTCGCTTGAGCACTCCGATACCTTTTGCTTCGTCCTTTCCCCTATGTCCGCAAAGGTATACCCGTGCCGACCGCAGGAAATCGTCGCTTGGGCTGTCCGTAAGGGTTGCAATTCATCAACGAACAGGATTATATGCGGACAGTAGTTCAACGGACGGTCGCGCGTTCTGATGAGAACATTCTTGTATGCACGTGTATCTGACGCGAGCCAGACCATTGAACACCAACGAAGCCATGCGGAAGCAGTGGGCTTTAAAATCGATGAGGTGATCACCGATCAAGGCGTCTCCGGAGTGACCACCAAGCTCGCAGATCGACCCGGTGGGCGGCGGCTACTGGACAAGGTGCGGAAGGGCGATGAGGTGGTCGTCCGATGGGTGGACAGACTCGGACGCAACTACGACGATGCCACGGCGACGATCCGGCATCTGATGACCGAAGGCGTCATCGTGAAGACCGTCATCAATGCGATGGTCTTCGATGGTGCGACCACTGATCCGATCCAAAAGGCAGTCCGGGATGCAATGATTGCGTTCATGGCCGCGACCGCGCAAGCGCAGGCGGAAGCCACGAAGGCAGCCCAGAAGGCCGGTATTGCGCATGCAAAACAGAAGCCCAACATCAAATACAGGGGCCGAAAACCGAGCTACACCCGCGCGCAATTCGACTCCGTGCGCGCGATGATCAACCAGCACCAGGGGGTCAGCGCAATCGCAAAGGCCACAACTCTCTGTCGGCAGACGATCTATCGGATCGAACAAGACCCGGCTGCTGCGGAGGCTGTGCTGGCGATCTGGGGCCAGTGAGCATGGAGGCTTTGGACGATGAAGCGACCTCACGTCGAAAAGTCTCTTCGATAGTGACCTTGTCCCAATCAGCAGTCCGCAGATCGTGGCCCCGCTTCATCTGTCCGACCCGTTGATTGCTAGTCGATGTGCTGGCGCTTCTTGATGCTCATTCTGTCTGTTTTGTTTCCATGATGTTGTGAGGCAGGGGCGTGTCTCGAACCCATACCCATTCGTACAGGACACCTTACTGGGTGATGGAGATCATCTGGCTCTGTCCGACACGGCCAAGCCCTACGGGACGGACACATCAAACCAGAGCCGTTGAACTCGTGTCATTTTTCACCCAACCGCCAATTCGGAGGCCAGCGCTCCTAAACCCCCGGTCAAAGGGAGTTTTGGTGTCCCGTTTAACAACAAGCCAATTCGCGACCCGTTACCGAGCCGTCACGCTCGCGATGCCCGACGAAAGCGGAATAGGTGGCTACTGCGCCGTTCGGGGATCGGCCTTAAGACGCAATATATGCAACGACGCCAACTTTGCCGAAACCTTCCGGGCCGCGCGTTTGGCAGGGCGGCGTTGAAAGATGCCAGAGGCTGGCCGCCGAACTTATCGCTGACGTCGAACGCCGCCTTGATGAGGTCGGGACGCAGGTCGATGGTATCCATTACGGATGCGAACCAGACGCCGGCGGGCAAGGTGCCGATTTCGCTCAGATCGGCGGCGACGGCGCCGTTCACCATCACGATTTGGTACGCCTTACCCGGAAGCCGGTTGGCGGCGATGAAAGCCGGATCGGCAATACCGTCAACGGCCGGCGCGGGAAGTCCCTTCGCGCTGACCAGCGGCCGCAGGTTGGTGAAGCGCCATGCTTCGTCGTCAGTCGTGGGCAAGCCCATGGCCAGGAAGGCATTCATCCCGGTCGTGCGCCGGTCGGTCAGCCAGGCTGGTTCACGTGTCGTGTCAATGGACGTCCAGAAGGCGTCCAGCAGCGCCGACATCGTGGGGTCAATCGCGACGCTGCACATGGCTAGGCCGCCTTGCCGTATTGAGCGTAGCCGCTCTGTTCCAGTTCCATCGCCAGCGTCCTGTCGCCTGACGCAACGATTTGGCCCTCGCTAAGGACATGGACGTGATCGGGAACGATGTAGTCCAGCAACCGCTGATAATGGGTGATCATGACAATGGCGCGGTCGGGCGTGCGCAGCCGGTTTACGCCCTCTGAAACAACCCGCAGCGCGTCGATGTCCAGGCCGCTGTCTGTCTCGTCCAGGATCGCCAGATGCGGTTCCAGCATCGCCATCTGGAAGATTTCATTACGCTTCTTCTCACCGCCGGAGAATCCGACATTTACCGGGCGTTGTAGCAGATCCTCGCCAATGTTCAGAAGTTTAAGCTTGGCCTTGACGGCGCGCAGGTACTGCGCGGCATCCAGATCAGCCTCGCCTCGCTGCCGCCGCACAGCGTTCAAAGCCGTGCGCAGGAAATACATGTTATTCACACCGGGAATTTCGACCGGATACTGGAACGCCAGGAAAACGCCTGCCCGCGCGCGTTCGTCCGCGGCCAGCGCCAAAAGATCCTGTCCGCGATAGGTCACGCTGCCTTCGGTCACTTCGTAGCCGGGCTTGCCGGCCAGCACGCTCGACAACGTCGATTTGCCGGCGCCGTTGGGCCCCATGATGGCATGCACCTCGCCTGGATTGACCGTCAGGGTAATGCCCTTGACGATTTCACGGCCGCCGGCGATCCGGACATGGAGGTTCTGGATGTCGAGAATGCTGGTCATGTGAGAACTCTCCACGATTCGGTTTCAGCCGACACTACCTTCAAGACTTACCGCCAGGAGCTTCTGGGCCTCGACAGCGAATTCCATCGGCAGCTCCTTGAGAACTTCCTTGCAGAAGCCGTTGATGATCAGCGATACGGCGTCCTCGGTGGCCAGGCCTCGCTGCTGGCAGTAGAATAATTGTTCGTCGCTGATCTTTGATGTCGTCGCCTCATGCTCGATGCGAGCGGTCGGATTGCGGACGTCGATATACGGCACTGTGTGTGCGCCTGAAGTCTTACCGATCAGCAACGAGTCGCATTGGGTGTAGCTGCGGGCGCCTTCGGCCTTCGGCATCACCTTGATCAGGCCACGATAGGTGTTCTGGCCCCGTCCGGCGGAGATGCCTTTTGAAACGATAGTGGAGCGGGTGTCGCGTCCGAGGTGGATCATCTTGGTGCCGGTATCGGCCTGCTGACGATTATTGGTGATCGCTACGGAGTAGAATTCGCCGACCGATCCGTTACCTTCAAGAATACAGCTGGGATATTTCCAGGTAATCGCCGATCCCGTCTCGACTTGCGTCCACGCGATCTTGGCCCTGTCGCCCCGGCAGGCACCGCGCTTGGTAACGAAGTTGTAGATCCCGCCGCGTCCTTCGGCATCGCCTGGATACCAGTTTTGGACAGTGCTGTATTTGATCTCCGCGTCTTCATGGGCAATCAGTTCGACGACGGCCGCGTGCAACTGATGTTCGTCGCGTTGCGGCGCCGTGCAGCCTTCCAGATAGCTGACATAGGCGCCCTTGTCGGCAATCAGCAGCGTCCGCTCGAACTGGCCACTCTTGGCGGCGTTGATGCGGAAATAGGTGGACAGTTCCATCGGGCAGCGGACGCCGGGGGGGATGTAGGCGAAAGACCCGTCGCTAAACACGGCAGAGTTCAGGGCTGAGAAGAAATTATCACCGGGTGGAACGACCGAACCCAGGTAGCGCCGCACCAAATCTGGATGTTCGCGCACCGCTTCCCCGAAGGAGCAGAATATGATTCCTTGCTCGGCCAACGTTTCCTTGAACGTAGTGGCGACAGAAACGCTGTCAAACACCGCATCGACCGCGATGCCAGCGAGGGCTGCCCGCTCGCCCAGGGGAATGCCAAGCTTTTCGTATGTCTTCAGAAGCTCGGGATCGACCTCATCAAGCGACTTCGGGCCGGTTCCCGGCTTTGGGGCGGAATAGTAAGTCGAGGCCTGATAGTCAATCGGCTCGATTGACAGATTGGACCAGTCCGGCGCGGCCATCGTCAACCACCGGCGGAACGCCTTCAGCCTCCATTCCAACAGCCATTCCGGCTCGCCCTTTTTAGCCGAGATGAAACGAACGGTGTCCTCGTTCAGTCCCGGCGGTGCCTCGTCAACCTCGATATCGGTGATGAAACCATATTTGTAGCCTTCGCCGGTGGAGGCGTGAACAACATCCAAGGTCTCCATGATAGCGCTCATGAGATCACCGGTCTTCCGGCTGGAGATGGGTCGGATGTCTCATAATGCGGTTCCCTGCGCTGTTGCAGCTTGCTCGGAAGCACTACAGCAACCGCCGTGCCACCACGAAAAAGGGCGCATTTCCCTCGATGTCGGGCGCTAAGGGGCAACAACCTGTCCTGTTTCCGACAATGGAAGTCGGGCAAACCACCGGGTGTCAGGGAACGGACAGGTCCGGCCTTCGAGGGGCGGGCAACCAGGGACGTAGCCCCGAGGCCGCCTGCCACCTGGTGCGCGCTGCGAACCGGCGGTGCCGCGGCGGTCCAGGGCGATGCGCGTCACCCGGCGGCGAGACCTGCCGTCACGCCGACTCCCCCGACCAAGCCGTTGCTGCGCAATGGGAAAGAAGATCGCCTCCAGGGGGCAATGACGTGTCCGCCACACGTCATCCCTCTCAAATCCGCGAGGTCAACCTAGAAGACGGCGAACGCCGGAGCACGATGCTGCCGCTGATCCCGCCGCCGAAGTAGATACATCACATGGTGGAACACTACTTTGGACGTGCCGCCCCCGAGCGGTCGTCCGACTCCCAAACCACGCGATCGTAACCCATTCCCGCGGCCATCTCCTCAACCCAATTCTTTACGCCGGATGCGCTGGTGCCGATATGGGCGTCGGGGAACGCCTCGGGTCCGGCGTCGTCGCTGTTCATCTCGCCAGGATACTCGGCGGTGAACAAGCCAGGTTCCACCTCCCGCAGGCGCGCGTGCAGTGCGCCGCTCTTCTTCCCGCTCGGAACTTGCATCGATCCTCCTCGTCCCTGTTACAGAACTTCCAAAACGCGTTCAGGTGTGATCGGCAGATGCCGCACGCGATGCCCGGTCGCATTGTAGAACGCGTTCGCGATCGCGGGTGCCACACCGGTCAATGCAATTTCCGCCACGCCCTTCGATCCAAGAGGATTGAAGATCTTGTCTTCGCTCGGGTACAAATAAAACATCGAGATCTCGGACGTCGGCATTCACTGGCATCAGGTATTCGGCCAGGTTCGCATTCATCACGCGACCCAGATGGGGGTCCCACTCGACTTGCTCCATCAATGCCATCCCCAATCCCCCTACCATGCCGCCGATGCATTGGCTGCGCGCGATTTTCGGATTGACGACTGTCCCGATGTCGTACGCCCCGATAATCTGCGGAACGCGGACCATCCCCAGCGCCGGATCGACCAGAACCTCCACGAATACCGCGCCAAACGCCGAACTGGAAAAAGTCTTCGTTTCTTCGCCGGGCGCCGCCGAACCATCGGCTTCAAGCCTGTCCAGGCCGGCCCGTTGCATCGCCGCGACCATGTCCGCTTCGGAGGCCTGTTCACCAAGCTTCCGGCGCAGCGCCTCGCATGCCGAAACAACCGCATTGCCGACGCTCGCGAGGGTGATGGACCCGCCATGAACCGGCGCCTTCGGCATGTCGGTGTCCCCAAGCTCGAACTGCACCCTTTCGATCGGCAGGCGCAGCGCGTCCGCGGCAAGCTGACGTCATCGCGGTATAGGTTCCCGGCCCCATGTCACTGGCCGCCGTCCGCACGACCGCGGTACCGTTGGCATAAAGTATGGCCTGCGCGGTGGCCGGCGCGCGGTGCGACGGATAGAACGCTGTAGCCATGCCGTGACCCACCAGCCAGTGCCCCTGGCGATTGCGCCCCGGCACCGCGGAGCGACGGGACCAGCCAAAGCGTTCGGCGCCGAGTGTGTAGCAGGCGCGCAATTCCTTGCTCGACCAGGGCAGATCCTTGTCCTCATCACGGTCGGCATGGTTGTGCAGGCGGAACTCGATCGGGTCCTGGCCAAGCTGCTCGGCCATCTCGTCCATGGCCATCTCCAGCGCCATCACGCCGGTCGCGGTGCCTGGCGCCCGCATCGAACAGGGGGTGTTGATGTTCATCTCCACCAGCCTGTAGCGCGTCAGCACGTTCGGACAGGAATACACGGCGCGAGGCGGATCGAGCGTCACCTCGGCGTATTCCTCGTACGTCGAGGTCTGCCCCCAGGCTTCCTGGATCAGGGCTACCATTTTGCCGTCGCGCTCCGCACCGATCCGCACCCGCTGCTCGGTTTTGGGGCGAGCGCCGACCGAGGTGAAACACTGCCGGCGGGTCAATTCCACGCGGACCGCGCGGCCCACCACGCGGGCGGCCAGGGCGGCGATCGTTACGTGCGGCCAGGTGCGCAGCGCCGAACCGAACGCGCCGCCGACGAACGGCGAAATGACCCGAATGGACTGTTCGGGAATGCCAAACACGTGGGAGATCTCGGTCCGCACGTTGTCCACCCACTGTGTCTTGTCGTAGAGGGTCAACCGGTCGCCGTCCCATTCCGCGATCGTCGCATGCGGTTCGATCGGGTTGTGCTGCTCGCGCTCATGACCGCAGGTAATGTCGATCCTGACGGATGAAGCGGCCAATGCTGCCTCGGCATCGCCGCGCCCCTTCTCGCCGGGCCGGCCGGACTTCGCGACTGGCTCACTTGGTTCGCGCCCTCGATCGGGGTCCATTTCGCTGAGTGATGAGGCCGTCTCATACCGCACCCGGACAGCGGAAGCGGCGGTGTCGGCCTGTTCCTGGGTTTCGGCGACAACGACAGCGACGGGTTGTCCGTCGAACAACACGGTAGCGTCCTGGAACACGTGCAGCCGCTCGCCGGCCTGGGGATCCACGGGCGGACGCTCTTCCAACGGATTATACGGCAGGCGCGGCGCGTTCAGGTGGGAGATCACCGCGATCACCCCGGGCATCCGCTCTGCCTCCGCCTGGTCGATCGCGGCGATGCGGCCCTTGGCGACGCTGCTGGTCACCAACGCAGCGAAAGCCATGTTCCGCAGCCGGAATTCGGCGGCGTATGTCGCCTGGCCGGTGACCTTCTCCGGCCCTTCCACACGACTGATGGGCTGTCCGACCAACGCGTTCATGCCTGGCCTCCCGCTGTCAGAATTGCCCTTTCGACGACCCGCGGCAGCAGCTTGAGCTTGAACGCCGTCCCGCTTCGGGCCGCCGCGCCTTCGACAGCGAGCAGGGCCGCGGCGGATACACTCCGCTGGTCCAGCGTCTGGCCGATAAGCGCCTTTTCAACTGGCCGAAGCCGCCACGGCTTGGTACCCACACCGCCTGCCGCCACCTTGGCGTCGCGGATGGTGGGGCCGTCCATATCCAGCCCCACGGCCGCCGACACGACGGGCCATTCAAACGTCGCGCGGTCGCGCATCTTGACGTAGGCGCTGTGCGCCGCGAACGGATTGGCTGGAATGATGATCTCAGTGATGATTTCGTCCGGCTTCAGCGTGGTATCGAGGAATGGTTCGGACCCCGGCAGGCGGTGCAGATCTTCCAGCAGCATCGAACGCTCACCCTCGGGGCCTCTTACCTGCACCCGAGCGCCCAGCACGAGCAGGGCGTTCGCCATGTCACCGGCATAGGCGGCGATACACTGATCGCTGCCGCCAAGGATGGCATTCATACGATTGGCGCCATCGATGGCCGGGCAGCCCGAACCCGGGACGCGCTTATTGCAGGCCGACGTTTTGTCCCGGAAATACAGGCAACGGGTCTTCTGCAGAAGGTTGCCACCCATCGTCGCAAGATTGCGAACCTGCGGAGACGCCGTCTCGCGCGAGGCCTGGGTCAGCAGCGGAACATGCATCCGCATGTTCGGATCGTCGGCAACGTCCGACAGACGGGCCATGGCGCCGATCCGGGCACCGCCGGGACCGGCCTCGATCGTTGCAAGCGGCAGCCGGCTGATGTCGATCAGCATCTTGGGCGCGACCACATCTTCCTGCAGCAATTGCATGATGTCGGTGGCGCCCGCTACATACATCGCGTCGGGACTGCCGGCCCAGGCGCCGAACGCGCGGTCCTCGCTGCGAGCGATCGTGTAGCTGAATTGGGTCATGTCAGCCCTCCGTTCCGGTATCGTTGCGCGTGGCGCCGGCGGCCACGTTGCGGATGGCCTCGACGATCCCCGGATAAGCGCCGCAGCGGCAGATGTTCCCGCTCATTTCCTCACGGATCTGCGCCTCGGATCCGGCCTTGCCTTCACGGATCAGGCCGACCGCCGCCATGATCTGGCCTGGGGTGCAATAACCGCACTGGAACGCATCGCAGTCTATGAAGGCCTGCTGCACGGGGTGCAATTCGCCGTTGCTGGCGAGACCTTCAATCGTTTCGATTTCCTGGTCCTCCGCCATGACCGCGAACATCAGGCAGGCGGCGACGCGGCGCCCATCCAGCAGCACCGTACAGGCCCCACACTGGCCCAGGTCGCAGCCGCGCTTCGTCCCCGTCAGATGCAGCCGGTCACGAAGTGCGTCGAGAAGCGTGGTGCGGGCATCAACCATCACCTCATGCCGCTGACCGTTGACATGCAAAACAATCCCGAACGACGCAGCCGGCCCGGTTCGCTCCCGCTCGGAATTGCCGGCTGCCTGGAATTCGCCGGCTACCCGGACTGGCCGCCGTTCCCGCAGGACCGTCTCGACCTCCTGTCCGTCGATGCGTTCGGCTTCCGCCAGCAGGCGGTCTGCCTTTTCCTGGTCCCCGGCCTGCTCCGCGTAAAGCGCTTGTTCCGTCAGGGCGCGGGCTGACCGCCGGCTGCCGCCCGGTGTGTTGCTCTCAGCCATCGAAGGGCCTCCCAAGGATGTGCCACCGTGTCCAGGGCGTCATGCTGACAACGCGGGAGGGTATCGCGGTTTCCATGCTGAAGGTTTTGTGTCCGCCCGCCCTGCCAGCGGGCGTGGCGGGCTTCTGATGAACTTGCGGACACTTACGCAACTGCCGCCGCACCTGCCGAGTTTATTTGATCATTGTTGGACACGGAGGATCGACGTGGCACAGACGGTTGGCGATTTCTTTTGGGAGCGCCTGCATCAGTGGGGCGTCCGGCGGGTCTTCGGCTACCCTGGCGACGGCATCAACGGATTGCTGGGCGGTCTCGCGCGCTTCGGCACTGACAAGATCGAGTTCGTTCAGGCGCGTCACGAGGAAATGGCGGCGTTCATGGCTTCGGCCTATGCGAAGTTCACCGGCGAACTCGGTGTGTGCATCGCCACGTCTGGTCCGGGTGCCTCTCACCTGATCACCGGCATGTATGACGCGCGTATGGATCACGTCCCGGTCCTCGCCATCGCCGGGCAGCAGGCGCGCGCCGCACTGGGCGGGCATTATCAGCAGGAACTCGACCTGGTCAGCATGTTCAAGGACGTGGCCGGCGCCTTCGTGCAGCAGGCCAGCACCGCACCCCAGGTGCGCCACCTGATCGACCGCGCCGTGCGCATCGCGAAAGCGGAACGCCGTGTGACGGCACTGGTGATTCCCAACGACCTCGGAGACGAGCCGTACGAGGAGCCGCCGCGCAAGCACGGCACGATCCATTCCGGCGTCGGCTACACCGATCCGCGGACCGTCCCGTATGAGGAGGATTTGCGCCGCGCCGCCGACGTGCTGAACAGCGGGAGCAAGGTGGCGATCCTGGTCGGCGCGGGTGCTCTGCATGCCACCGACGAAGTCATCGCGGTCGCCAACCGGCTGGGCGCCGGCGTCGCGAAAGCGCTGCTCGGCAAGGCCGTCCTGCCGGACGACCTGCCTTGGGTCACCGGCTCCATCGGCCTGCTGGGGACAAAGCCGAGCTGGGACATGATGACCGGGTGCGACACCCTGCTGATGATCGGTTCGGGATTTCCGTATTCCGAGTTCCTGCCCAAGGAAGGCCAGGCCCGAGGCGTGCAGATCGACCTGAAGCCCGACATGCTGAGCCTGCGCTATCCGATGGAGGTCAACCTGACCGGCGACAGCCGCGAGACGCTGCGCGCGCTGTTGCCGATGCTGCGGGAGAAGACCGACCGGTCGTGGCGGACGACGATCGAGAAGAATGTGGCCGCCTGGTGGAAAGAGCTGGAAAACCGGGCGATGCAGAGCGCCGAGCCGGTTAATCCGCAGCGCGTGGCCTGGGAACTGTCGCCCCGCCTGCCGGAGCGGGCGATCATCACCAGCGATTCCGGGTCCTGCGCCAACTGGTATGCGCGCGACGTGCGCATTCGGCGCGGCATGATGGCCTCCCTGTCTGGCGGCCTGGCTTCGATGGGCGCCGCGGTGCCTTATGCCATCGCCGCGAAGTTTGCCCATCCGGACCGCCCGGTGGTGGCGCTGGTCGGAGACGGTGCGATGCAGATGAACAACATGGCCGAACTCATCACTGTCGCGAAATACTGGCGCGAATGGTCCAACCCGCACTGGGTCGTTTGCGTGTTCAACAACCAGGACCTCAACCAAGTGACCTGGGAGCAGCGCGTGATGGAGGGCGATCCGAAGTTCAACGCCACTCAGCAAATCCCCGACGTGCCGTATCACCGGTTCGCCGAACTGATCGGGCTGCGCGGGATCTTCGTCGATTACCCCGCAGCGGCTCGGTTCAGCGTGGGAGGAGGCGCTGGCGTCCGACCGTCCGGTGGTGCTGGAGGTCAAGACCGACCCGAACGTGCCGCCGCTGCCGCCGCACATCACCCTGGCGCAGGCAAAGGCGTTCACGTCCTCACTGATCAAGGGCGACCCGGACGAGGGCAGCGTGCTGGTCAACACCGCCAAGGAGGTGCTGAGTTCGGTGCTGCCCGGCCATCGCTCCTAGGCGGGCGGTCCGATGCGAGACGAAACGCCGATCACCCGTGTGCACGCGGCGGCCTTCCGCGTGCCGACCGATGGGCCAGAGGCGGACGGCACCTGCCGAGTGGGACAGCACCGTCATCGTCGTGGTGAACGTCGAGGCCGGCGGAATGAGCGGCCTCGGCTACACCTATGGCGCGGCGGAGGCAGCCAGTCTGATCAACGCCACGTTGGCGCCGACGCTGACGCGGAAGGATATCTGGGATATTTCCTCGGCGCACCAGTCGATGCGGCGGCGGGTACGCAACATGGGCGCGTCCGGCATCGCGGCCACGGCGATTTCGGCGGTTGATGTCGCGCTGTGGGACCTGAAGGCGCGGCTGCTCGATCTGCCGTTGGCGCGCCTGCTGGGCATGCGGCGGCTCGCCGTGCCGGTCTATGGCAGCGGCGGCTTCACCAACTACGACAATGCCCGCCTGCGCGATCAACTCGCCGGCTGGGTCGCGCAGGGCTGTCGATGGGTCAAGATCAAGGTCGGCACGCGATCCCGATCGCGATCCGCCAGCGCATCGCGGCGGCGCGCGACGCGATCGGCGATGCCGGGCTGTTCATCGACGCCAACGGCGCCTTGTCGCGGCGGCAGGCGCTGCACATGGCCGAGCATGCGAGGGAGGCCGGGGTGCGGTGGTTCGAGGAACCGGTATCCAGCGATGACCTGACCGGGCTGCGCTGGCTGCGCGACCGGATGCCGGCCTCGATCGAGGTCGCCGCCGGCGAATATGCCTGGAATCTCGACGACATCACGGCGGATGCTGCAGGCCGGCGCGGTGGACGTGCAGCAGGCCGATGCCACGCGCTGCGGCGGCATCACCGGCTTCCTGGCGGCCGGGACCCTGTGCGAGGCCCACCACATCGATCTGTCCGGCCATTGCGCGCCCTCGCTGCATTGCCACGTCGCCTGCGCGGTGCCGCGGTTGCGGCACCTCGAATACTTCCATGACCATGTGCGGCTGGAGGCAATGCTGTTCGACGGCGCTGCCGAGGTCCGCGACGGCACGATCGCGCCGGACCTGACCCGGCCCGGGCTTGGCCTGACGCTGAAGGCGGCCGATGCGGCCCGGTTCGCGCTATGACCGCATCCCGCCAGGCGCTGCAATCGATGCTGGACCAGTTGGACGCGCTGCAGGCCAGACCGGCCGATAACCAGCGCGGTCACGGTGCGGGCCGCGCGGCGGCTGAACCGGGGTTCGGCGCTGCTTGCAGCATCGGTGCTGATGGACAGCGCGGTGGAGCATTACCGCGGCAGCTTCGCCAATCGGGCGATGTATACGCCGCTGCTGGTGTCTGCGCTGACGCTGGCGATCAGCGCCCATGGCACGACCGACCGGCGGCCGGATATCCATCAGGTGCGCCACGGTGTCGCCGTCGCGGCCGCGGCCACCGGCCTGGCCGGCACCGGGTTTCATGTCTGGAACGTGATGAAACGGCCGGGGCGGCTGGACTGGCAGAACCTGTTCTATGGCGCGCCGGTCGGTGCCCCGATGGCGATCCTGCTGGCGGGGCTGCTTGGGACCGCCGCGGAATGGGTGCGCGATACGCCGGGCCATAAACCGCCGCGCCTGTTCGGCATCCCGGCCGGCCGGGCGCTCGCCGCGCTCGGTGGCCTGGGCCTGTTGGGCACCAGCGGCGAGGCGGCCTTGCTGCACTTCCGGGGCGCGTTCCAGAACAGGGCGATGTTCGCGCCGGTGACCACTGCCGCCGGTCGGCGCGGCCTTGCTGCTGAACGCAGCGGTCGCGCCGAAACGCCGGGAGCGTTGGATCGCCCGCGTGTGGCTGCGGCTGACCATGCTGATGGGGCTGGCGGGCGTCGGGTTCCATGCCTGGGGCATCCACCGGGCCATGGGCGGGTGGCGAAACTGGACCCAGAACGTTGTGGACGGGCCGCCGCTGCCGGCGCCCCCCAGCTTCACCGGCCTGGCGCTCGCCGGGCTCGCCGCCCTCGGTCTGCTGCGGGACCACCAGGATGCCTGACCGCTATCCCGGCTACGACGTGCTGGCCAAGCGCCACACGCCTTCCTGGAACGAGCAGACCCGGCGGGTCATCGACCGAAGGCTGGCGGTGCCCCGAACGCCGCGCTTCTTCTCCGAACACGAGTTCGCCACGGTCGAGGCCATCGCCGCGCGGATCGTGCCGCAGCCGGCACATCGGCCGCCGGTTCCGGTGGCCGCCCTGGTCGACGCGAAGCTGCTGGATGACATCCAGGACGGTTTCCGCGCCGAGGACATGCCGCGGCAGCGGACAGCATGGCAGCGGGGACTGCAGGCGCTGGATGCGGAAGCCCAAGCGGCGCACGGCGTCGACATTCCGCGCGCTGAACGCGCAGCGGCAATGCGACCTGCTGTCGCAGCATGAAACAAGGGGCGCTGAAGCACGACGCGTGGGGCGGCATGTCCCCGGAAAACTTCTTCAAACAGCGCCTGCTGCACGACATCGTGGTGGCCTACTGGTCGCATCCGACCGCCTGGAATGAAATTGGCTGGGGCGGCCCGGCCAGCCCGCGCGGCTATGTCCGCATGGGCTACGACGAGCGCGACCCGTGGGAAGCCGTCGAGGCGCCCGACGGGCCTGATCGCGACGCGGATGCGGCATTGCGGAAGAACCGCCATGTCGGCTGATCCGCGTCTGATCCATTGGCCGAACCGCGCGGCAAGGACGGCCGCGCGCCCGACGTGTTCCGCCCCGGCGCCTGGGTGCCGATGCGGCAGTACCGCGAAGTCCGAACCGGTCGATTTTCTGATCGTAGGAACCGGCGCGGGTGGCGGCACGCTCGCCTGCCGCCTGGCCGAAGCGGGGTTCTCCGTGGTCGGCCTGGATGCCGGGCCGTGGTTCCGCCCGCTCGAGGATTTCGCCTCCGACGAAGCCGAACAAAGCAAGCTTTACTGGACCGATGACCGCATTTCGACCGGCGCCAACCCGCTCCAGCTCGGCTCCAACAACAGCGGCAAGGCGGTGGGCGGCAGCACCGTCCATTTCGCCATGGTGTCGCTGCGGTTCCGCCCGGAGTGGTTTCGCGTCACGCACCCTGCTGGGATACGGCGCCGACTGGCCGATCGACTGGCGGGAGATGTGGTCCTACTACACCGAGGTCGAACAGGCGCTGAAGATCGCCGGGCCGGTCAGCTATCCCTGGGGTCCGAAGCGCCCGCGCTATCCATACCGCGCCCACGAACTGAATGCCGCCGCGCTCGCCCTCGCCGAAGGCTGCGAGAAACTGGGCATCGGCTGGAGCGAGACGCCGCTGGCAACCCTGTCGGCGCCGCGCGGGCTGGCCCATCCCTGCGTCTATCGCGGCTTTTGCGTCACCGGCTGCTCCACCAACGCCAAGCAGAGCGCGCTGGTCACCTGGATCCCGCGCGCCGTGGCGGCCGGCGCGGAAATCCGCGACCTTGCCATGGCGGGACGGATCGAGGTTGATGCTGCCGGCCGCGCCACCGGAGTGCATTACCATCGCGAAGGTGACCTGGCATTTCCAGCGTGCCCGCAACGTCGTGGTCGCCGGCTACGCAATCGAGACGCCGCGGCTGCTGCTGAATTCCGCCACCGACCGCTATCCGGACGGGTTGGCCAACAGCTCCGGCCTGGTCGGCCGCTATCTGACCGTGCAGGCGAACCAGGCGGTGTGGGGGCTCTCGCGAGCGGAGATCCGGTCATACAAGGGGCCACCGTCGCTGGCGCTGACGGAGCACTGGAACTACGACGACCGGAAGGACTTCTTCGGCGGCTACTGCTACATGAGCCAGGGTCCGCTGCCGCAGCTTTGGGCCAACACCCTGTCCGGCGCGCGTGGACTGTGGGGTGCAGCCGCTGATGGCGGCGATGGAGAACTACAACCATCAGGTCGGCCTGAAGATCGTCGGCGAGATGATGCCGCAGGCCGGCAATCGGGTCACCCTGGCCGACGACAAGGACCAGTACGGCCTGCCGATCGCGCGCGTCGAATATGCCTGGTGCGACAACGACCGCAAGCTGATCGGCCACGCGCTGGACTTCATGACCCAGGCGCTGCAGGCAATCGACGCCACGCGACATCTGGCGGCAGACCGACGATACCTGCCACATGAACGGCACCGCGCGGATGGGCAGCGACCCGCGCGCCAGCGTGGTCGACGCCGACTGCCGAAGCTGGGACATCCCGAATTTATGGATCTGCGACGGGTCGGTCTTTCCGACCGTCGGCGGGGTCAATCCGTCGCTGACGATCCAGGCGATCGCCTGCCGCACCGCCGATCGTATCCGCGCGATGGCGGCGCGCGGCGAACTGGAAAGAGCGAGCTCATGCATGAACCGGTGCGCAACAAGGTCGTCGTCGTCACCGGCGGCACCGCCGGCGTCGGCCGCGCAACGGTCGAGGCGTTTGCCCACGCGGGGTGGGACGTCGGCATCAGTCGCGCGCGATCCCGGGACGGCTGGAACGGGCGGCGGAGGCGGTGCGCGGGCCGGCCGCAACGTCTGCACCGTGTCGGCTGACGTGGCGGACGCAGCCGCCGTGGAGGACGCCGCCACCCGGATCGAGCAGGCGCTGGGGCCGATCGAGGTGTGGGTCAACAATGCCATGGCGACAGCGTTCGCCCCGGTCGCGTCACTGACGCCGCAGGAGATGCTGCGCGCCACCCAGGTCACCTACCTGGGACAGGTGCATGGGACCATGGCGGCGCTGCGGCGGATGCGCGACCGCAATCGCGGCACCATCGTCAATGTCGGTTCGGCGTTGGCCTATCGGGCGATTCCGTTGCAGTCGGCCTATTGCGCCGCCAAGTTCGCCGTCCGTGGTTTTACCGACGCGCTGCGGTCGGAGTTGCTGCATGACGGGCTGCGCGTGCACGTCACGATGGTGCAGTTGCCCGCGCTGAATACGCCGCAATTCGAGTGGGCGCTGAACAAGATGAAGCGGCGGCCGCAACCGGTGCCGCCGATCTTCCAACCCGAAGTGGCGGCGCAACGCGATCCTGTTTGCCGCCACCCATCGCCGGCGGGAGGTCTGGGTCAAGTGGCCAACATTCAAAGCGATCCTGGCGAACGCGGTAGCGCCATGGTTCTGGACCGGTATCTCGCCCGGCAAGGCTACGATGGACAATTGACGACGGAACCGGCTGCACCCGATGCGCCGTCCAATCTGTTCCAAGCGCCGCTCGGTGATTGGAGCGCGCATGGGCGTTTTCGCGGCGCAGAGCGCCGGAGGCCTGGCAAAATCGCTTCCGAAGCATTACCCGCGCGCCGTTGACCGTGGCTGTGCTGGCCGCCGCCGCAGCCGGTGAACGGAGAGCTTATGCAGTTCAGACTGATCAACGACAGCCCACAGACGACCTACGTGCTGGTGCTCGAAATCGGCGCGGATCCGGACGGCGAGATGGTGCTGATCGTGTCTGCAGGTAGCGGGCGCGCCGACCAGCTTCTTCTTGTCACGATCCCGCGCGGCGGCAACCCACGGCCGCCGTATCGGTTGAGTCCGCGTCCTCGCCATCCCGGCGGGGTCAGCCAAGCGAGTGTCCGCAACGCATGCCAGCGATTTTCTCGCCGGCGGCGAACCTCGCCGCCAAGCTTGGACTGATCGGTGCGGCGGGACTGCTGCTTGGCGGGATCAGCTGGTGGTGGCTCTGGCCGCGCACCGAATACGTCCGCCACAGCAATTGGTTCGTGGAGCAGCCGGTGCCGTTCAGCCATCAGCATCACGTGGCCGGCCTCGGAATCGATTGCCGGTTCTGCCACACCACGGTCGAGACCGCGGCGGATGCAGGCATGCCGCCGACCTACACCTGCATGACCTGTCATTCGCAGATCTGGACCAACGCCGCCATCCTGGCGCCGGTGCGGGAAAGCCTGGCGAACAACACCCCGATCACCTGGCACCGCGTCACCGATCTGCCCGACTACGTCTACTTCAATCACAAGATCCACATCGCCAAGGGCGTCGGCTGCGAGAGCTGCCACGGCACCATGCAGGACATGCCGCTGACCCAGAAGGCGCGGACCCTGACCATGGGCTTCTGCCTGGACTGCCATCGCGATCCCGCCCCCAACCTGCGGCCGCCGGAGGCGATCTACAACACCAACTGGCACCGCACGCCCGACACGCCGTCCCCGGCCGCGCTGGCCCAGCATTACCATGTCGGTGGCCGCAACCTGACGGATTGCTCGATATGCCATCGCTGAGCAGTGCCAATGGCGCGGGCTCGACCGGCTTTCGCGTGACCCGGCGTTCGTGGCGCGCGCCTCGGCTGAGTTCCCGCAGCTTGCCGCCGCCCTCGCGGCGCCGCGGGACCGGCGCGGCGTGCTGAAGCTGATGGCGGCCGGCCTCGCGCTGGCCGGGCTGGGCGGCTGCGATGACGGGGCGCCCGGCGGCGTGCTGATCCCGCCGGTCCTGCCGCCCGCCGATACCGTGTCCGTCCGGCGGCCACCTGTTCGCCACCGCCAGCGTCGTCGGCGGCTATGCCAACGGCATCCTGGTCCGCCACGTCAACGGCCGGCCGATCAAGGTCGAGGGCAATCCCGTCGCATCCCGCCAGCCTGGGCGGCACCAGCGCGATCGGCCAGGCGGAGATCCTCGGCTTCTACGACCCGGACCGCAGCCGCGGCCTGATACGCGCCGGGCGAGCCGCAGGCATGGTCCTCGCTGCTGACGGCGCTGGCGGCTCAGCGCGAGGCGATCGAGCCAGTCGCACGGCGAGGGCTTCCGCATCCTGACCGGCACCACGACCTCACCCACCCTCGCGCGCCAGATCGCCGCGCTGAAGCAGCTTTATCCGGACATGCAGTGGCACCGGTGGGAGCCGGTGTCGCGCGATGCGGTCCGTGCCGGCGCGATGCTCGCCTATGGCCAGCCGGTTGAGCTTGTGCCGAAACTCGATGCCGTCGATCTGCTGCTGACGATCGACAGCGACCTGTTCGACGGCGCGCCTGGCCATCTGCGGTTTGCCCGGGATTTCGCGGCGCGACGCAACCCGACGCGGACCGACCGGATGAACCGGGCCTATGCGATCGAGCCGACGCCGACGTTGACCGGGGTGGCGGCGGATCACCGCTTCATCGCCGGACCGCGCGATCTGGCGCGGATCGTGCCGGCGCTGGCCGCCTCGGTGCAGGGCAACGAACCATGCCGTCCGACATGCCCGGCTGGTTCGCCCCGCTGGTCGCCGACCTGAAGGCCGCGCGCGGCCGCAGTTTCATCCATGCCGGCCCGACGCAGCCGGCGTCGGTGCACGCGCTGGTCCACGCCATGAACGAGGCGCTGGGCGGCCGCGGCCAGACCTACGACCTGATCGCACCGGTGGAGGCGGACCCGGTCGATCATGCCGCCTCGCTGCGGGGCCTGATCGACGACATGAACGCCGGGCGGGTAACGACGCTGCTGATCATCGACAGCAACCCGGTATTTACCGCGCCCGGATTTGCCGACGCCCTGGCGCACGTCCCGCTGTCGATGACCTTGGCCGACGGCCCCACCGAGACCGGCGCCAAGACCACCTGGAACCTCCCCGCCCGGCACGGTTTCGAGGACTGGAGCGATGCCCGCGCCTACGACGGGACAGTGACGCTGCTGCAGCCGCAGGCTCGGCCGCTGTATGACGGCATCAGCCCGCATTATCTGCTGGCGCTGTTCGCGGCGCCGGACGAGGTGGACAGCCGCGACGTGGTGCGCCAGACCCATGGCCTGAATGACCAGCAGTGGCACGACGCGCTGGCAACCGGACTGGTCGCCGGCACCCAGGCCGCCCCGATCGATGTCGCGCTGAAGCCGGTCCAGCCTCGATGCCGGTGCAGGCGCCGGCGGGCAGGACATCACGCTGCTGGTCCGCCCCGATCCGCATATCCGCGATGGCCGCTACGCCAACAATGCCTGGCTGCAGGAACTGCCGCGGCCGCTGACGAAGCTGACCTGGGACAATCCGCTGCTGGTTTCGCCCGCCATCGCCGAGCGGCTGAAGCTGGTGAACGGGGATCGGGTGACGGTGGCGAACGGCGGTGCGCAGGTGACGCTGCCGGCCTGGATCATGCCCGGCCAGGCGGCGGATTGTGTCGTCGCGCTGCTGGGCTTCGGCCGCAGCGACGTGGGGATGGTGGGCCAAGGGGTCGGCTTCGACGTCTATCCTCTGACCGCCGGCAGGCGGTCCGGTCTCGCTGCACAAGGCCGATGGCCACGACGTGCTGGCGTCCACCGAACATCACGACCCGATCTTCGCCGACGCCGGCGAGTATGTGCGTCACGGCACCCTGGCCGCGTTCAAGGCTGATCCGAGCTTCCTCGGCAAGCCGAGCGCCCAAGCCGCAGGAATACAACCGCCAGCCCGCCGGCCCGGCCGCCTGGGGCATGAGCATCGACCTGAACGCCTGCATCGGCTGCAACGCCTGCGTCGTCGCCTGCATGGCGGAGAACAACATCCCGGTCGTCGGCAAGCAGCAGGTGATCCACGAGCGGGAGATGCACTGGCTGCGCATCGATCGCTACTACGAAGGCAGCCCGGAGGCGCCGGACATGCTGTTCCAGCCGGTGCTGTGCCAGCACTGCGAGCGGGCCCCGTGCGAGATCGTCTGCCCCGTCGGCGCCACCGTGCACGACGAGGAAGGCCTGAACGTCATGGTCTACAACCGTTGCGTCGGCACCCGCTTCTGCTCCAACAACTGCCCCTACAAGGTGCGACGCTTCAACTACTTCGCCTTCGCCGCCGAAGAACGCCGCCCCGCCGTCGCGCGCAACCCCGAGGTCACCGTCCGCGCCCGTGGCGTGATGGAGAAATGCACGTTCTGCCTGCAACGCATCGCCGCCGCGCGGATCGACGCCGACGCCGACAATCGTCCGGTCGGCGCCGACGAGGTCCAGACCGCCTGCCAGGCCGCCTGTCCCACCCAGGCGTTCACCTTCGGCAACATGGCGGAAGGCGGGCAGGTCGTCGAACGCAAGAAAAGCCCGCTGACCTACGCCCTGCTCGACGACCAGGACACCCAGCCCCGCGTGACCTACGAGGCGCGGATCCGCAATGCCGGATCGGGAACCGGCGCATGACGCCATTCGATCCCGTCGCGCTGCCCGGCAGCAACAATCCCGACATGACCGACCACGTGTCGGGCATCGCCCTGCGGTCGCAGGCGTTCGGCTGGTGGCGGATCGCCATCGTCCTGCCGGCGGCGCTGACCAGCGTGCTGATCGGCTCGATCCTGTATCTGTTCTACGCCGGCGTCGGCATCTGGGGCATCGACTGGCCGGTCGCCTGGGGCTTCGCCATCATCAACTACGTCTGGTGGATCGCCATCGCCAGCGGCGGCACGTTCATTTCGGCACTGTTCTTTCTGACCCGGTCGGAGTGGCGCAACTCGATCAACCGGATCGCCGAATCGATGACGCTGTTCGGCGCCGCCTGTGCCGGGATCTATCCTATCCTGCATCTGGGCCGGCCGTGGTTCTTCTACTGGCTGTTCCCCTACCCGAACACCATGGGCCTGTGGCCGCAGTTTCGCAGTCCGCTGCTGTGGGATTTCTTCGCCATCCTGACCTATGTGACGTCGTCGGTGGTGTTCTGGTATCTGGGCCTGCTGCCCGATCTCGCGACGCTGCGCGACCGGGCGCCGACCCGCGGCAGGCAGGTCCTCTATGGCGTCGCTGGCGCTGGGCTTTCGCGGCACCTCGCGGCCAGTGGCGGCATTATCACGCGCTGTACGGCGTGCTGGCGGCGATCATGGCGCCGCTGGTGTGTTCGGTGCACAGCATCGTCGGGCTGGATTTCGCCGGCGCCGCCACGGTCGGCTGGCATTCCACGATGTATCCGCCGTTCTTCATCTTCGGCGCCTTCCTGTCCGGTTTCGCCACCGTCCTGCTGCTGATCATGCCGATGCGCCGCCTGCTGCGGCTGGAGCGCTACATCACCGGCCGCCATCTGGACGTGCTGGGGCGCCTGCTGCTGACCAGCAGCCTGTTCGTCGGCTACGCCTACATCATGGACGCCTTCAACACCTACTACGGTGGCGAAAAGGCCGAGATCACGATGTTTCAGGAGAAACTGTTCGGCTACTACGCCGGCATCTACTGGGCCACCATCCTGTTCAACGTGCTGCTGCCGCAGCTTCTGTGGTTCGCGCGCGATCCGGTTGAACCAGCTTGTCGTCGCGCTGATCGCCATCGGCGTCATCGTCGGCATGTGGTGCGAGCGCTACACCATCGTCGTCGTCAGCCTGCACCGCCCGCGCCTGCCGTCCTCCTACGGGCTGTATCACGGCAGCATCTGGGACTGGCTGACGATGATGGGCACGGTCGGGTTCTTCGTCTTCGGCATCCTGCTGATCGTGCGGCTGATCCCGGTCATTTCGATGTTCGAGATGCGCGAGATCCTCGCGCCGCGCGACGGCCATGAAGACGCGTCGTCGCCAGTTTCGCCTCCGAAGCCAGCCTGCGTGGACGCGCTGCCCCGGCTGCGCGCCCTCGGCGATGGTGGAGACCTACACGCCGAAAGCCCTGGAAGACGATCAGCCGTCGATCCTTCCGCTGGTCGTGCTGGTCGCCGGGCTTTGCCGGCGCGGCCGGCGGCTTCGGCATGCAGGTCTATGCCAACGTCATCGGCTACCCGGTCGATATTGGCGGCCGCCCCGACTTCTCCTGGCCGGCCTTCGTTCCGATCGCGTTCGAGATCGGCGTCCTGTCCGCCGTGCTGGCGGGCTTCATCGCCTTCCTGGTCGTCAACCGTCTGCCGCATCTGTACGACCCGGTCGACGAAGCGAGCGCTGATGCGCGGCGCCATGCGCGACCGCTGGTGCGTCGCCATCCGCACCGAAGCGCCGGAGCGTGCGCACGCGTTGCTGCGCGACCTCGCGGCCGACGCAGGTGGAGGAACTGCCGGCATGAACCTGCGTGCCGCCCTGCCGCTGTTCACGGTGCTGGCGCTGCTGTCCGGCTGCGACGACATGACTGTGCAGCCCAAGGCCGGCGCCTAGTCGGCGGAGGCCACGCTGGTGACGCCGGCCCAGGACACCGTGCCTGGGGTGACGCCGCGCTGAAGCCGCCGCCGCTGACCTTGGCGCTGCTGCAACGGGGACAGCAGCGCTTCCGCATCGATTGCACCCCATGCCATTCGGAACTGGGCGATGGCAACGGCATGGTGGTGCAGCGCGGCTTCCCGGCGCCGCCATCGTATCACATCGACCGGCTGCGGCAGGCGCCGACACAACATTTCTATGACGTCATGACCAACGGCTACGGCGCGATGTATTCGTTCGCCGGCCGGGTTTCGCCGCAGGACCGCTGGGCCATCGCCGCCTATATCCGGGCGCTGCAACTTGTCGCAGCATCCGCCGGCGGATGGCTGTGCAGGCATCGCGATGAACGCGGCGCGCTCTGCGCCTGGATCGTCGGCGGCGTCGGCCTGGTGGCCTCGTTGATCGGGGCGATCGTGCAGCCGGAGGCGTTTGCCTTCGCCTGGCTGGCCGCGCTGACGACATGGTTGCGCTGGCCGCTGGGCTGCCTGGCGCTGCTGCTGGTGCACGCCTGACCGGCGGACGCTGGGGCTTCTCCACCCGGCGCTGGCTTCGTGCAGGGCGTCCGCGTCCTGCCGCTGCTGCTGCCGGCGATCATTCCGCTGCTGTTTGTCCTGCCGCGATCTGTACCCCTGGCTGCGCGCAGGCGAGTCGGCCCATCTGGACAACGGCTTCTACCTGAACGCGCCGTTCGCCGCCGCGCGCTGGATCTTCTACCTGCTGGTCTGGTTCGGGCTGGGCGCGCTGAGCGACGTCCGCCTGCGCCGCAACGAACCGCTATGACCGCCATCGCCGCCGCCCGGCCTGATCCTGCTGGGCCTGACCGTCGAATTTCGCCGCCATCGACTGCGATCATGGCGCTCGACCCGCACTTCAACTCCAGCGCTTTCGGCATGATCAACGCCGCCGAGAGCGGCTTGTTCGCCCTGTCCATCACCATCCTGGCCACCGTGCTGTCGCGGGCCTGTCGCGCCGTCCGAACGCGACGACCTGGGCAAGCTGCTGCAAAGCCTGCTGATCCTGTGGGCCTATCTCGACTTCATGCAGTTGCTGATCGTCTGGCAATCCGACCTGCCGAAGGAGGCCGCCTGGTATCTCGCCCGATCGGCCGGCTTGTGGGGCGTCCTGGCGGGCCTGACCGCGATCGCCCATTTCCTGCTGCCGTTCCTGGCCCTGCTGATCCCGACGCTCCGCCGGTCGCGGCGCGGCCTGATCGCGATCACCACGCTGCTGATCGTCATGGCGGTCGTTCGCGGCTGGTGGCTGGTATTGCCCGCCCACGCGCGCGGCATCGGCTGGATCGACGTCGCCGCCGTCCTGGCGTTCGGCGGCATTTCCATCGGCCTGATGCTGCGCGGCCCGCTCCAGGTCTGGCGGATGACCCATGCCTGAGCCGGTCCTTCCCCCCGCCCGCTACGAGCACACCGATGCCAGCCCGCGGGCCGCGCTGATCGCATTCCCGGCGATCCTGGCCGGCCTGCTGCTGTCGGTACTGCTGGTGTGGTGGATCTATCCCGGCGACGACCGTCGATCGCCGCCTGCCGTCGCCGGTCCCGCACTATCCATCGCCGCGGCTGCAGTCCGATCCCGCCGCCGACATGCGGAAATTCCGCGCAGCCGAACTGGCCAGGTTGAACAGCGCCGGCTGGGACGATCAGGCAAAGGGCATCGGCCACATCCCGATCGACGACGCGATGCGCCGCATCGCCGCCTCCGGCATCCCGGACTGGCCGAAATGATCGCTGCTCGCCTTGCTGCTGATGCTGCTGTGCGGCCCGCACGCCCGGCGCGGCAACCGACCTGTTCGGCCTTTGCCTACGACCAGCATCCGGGCGCGCAGTTGCCGCTGACCGCGCCTTTCAAGGATGCGTCTGGTCACGCGGTGACCCTGGGACAAGCGCTGGCGCATCGTCCCGCCGATCCTGGCGCTGGGCTATTTCCATTGCCCGAACCTGTGTGGCCTGGTTCGCGACGACCTGATGAATGCGTTGTCCCGGCTGGAACGCCCCAGCCGATTACAGCCTGGTCGTGCTGTCGATCGACCCGTCGGAGACGCCGGCCGACGCACGCTCCGCCCAGCAGGCCGACGCTGCCCGCTTCGAGCCGGTCACGGACGGGCACTATCTGACCGGGTCCGCGCAGGCGATCCGGTCGGTCACCGACGCGGTCGGCTTCCGGGCCCGGTTCGATGCCGGCGAACAAACAGTTCCTGCATCCCGCCGGCCTGGTGTTCCTGACCCGCACCGGCATCGTTTCCAGCTATCTGCTTGGTCTTGGCTACCAGCCGAGCGATGTCGGGCTGGGCATCACGCGGGCGGCCAACGGCGTCACGCGCGCGCGCGCTGCCGATCCTGCTGCTGTGTTTTCATTACGATCCCACGACCGGCCGCTACACCCTGGCGATCCTGCGGGTCCTGCAGCTCGGCGCCGCGATCACCGTCATGGTCGTCGCCGGAACCGTCATGCTGGCCCTGCGCCGGGAACGGCGGTCGCGATGAAACTGACCCTGCCGCTCGCCGCCAGTACCGGGGCCGAGACCGACTACCTGCTGCTTGGCCTCGTCGGCGTGTCGATCGCCGTGCTGGCCCTGGTGTTCGGATTGATGGGCTTCTACATCGTCCGCTACCGGCACAACAGTCCGATCAACCGCGGCGCCCTCGACGAAAAAACGTTCCGCTTCGAGATCTCCTGGACCATCGCCACGCTGGTGATCTTCTTCGGCCTGTTCATCTGGGGGTCGGTGATCTACGTCCGCCAGTTCCAGCCGCCCGCCGAACGCGCTGAAGATCTACGTCGTCGCCAAGCAGTGGATGTGGAAGATCGAGCACGCCGGCGGCCAGCGCGAGATCAACGCGCTGCACGTGCCGATCGACACGCCGGTCGAACTGGTCATGACGTCCGAGGATGTCATCCACGACTTCTTCGTTCCCGCCTTCCGGGTCAAGCGCGACGTGCTGCCGGGCCAGTACCAAACCCTGTGGTTCCGGGCCGACCGGGTCGGCACCTACCATTTGTTCTGCTCACAGTTCTGCGGCACCGCCCATTCCAACATGGTCGGCGACGTCGTGGTCATGCCGGCGAAGGCCTACGCCGACTGGCTGACCAGCAACGGCGCCGGCGACACGTTGGCGGAACAGGGCAAGGGCCTGTTCATCCGCTATGGCTGTGCCGGCTGCCACCTCGGCGGCGGCACCGTGCGGGCGCCGTCGCTGGCCGGCCTGTACGGCAGCCCGGTGCCGCTGTCGGACGGCAGCACGGTGATCGCCGACGATCGCTACATCCGCGATTCGATCATGTATCCCAAGCAGCAGGTCGTCGCCAGCTTCGAACCGATCATGCCGTCCTTCGCCAACGTCATCCCCGAGGACGACCTTGTGCGGCTTGTCGCCTACATCCATTCCCTGGCCGCGGAGAAGCACGGATGAGCCAGATCGTCCTGCCGCAATCCCAGATCAGCTATCTGTCCGACGGCGTGTCGCTGCGAAGCTGGCTGCTGACGACGGACCACAAGCGGATCGCGATCCTTTACATGATCTCGATCACGTTCTTCTTCTTCCTCGGCGGGTCGGCGGCGGCACTGATCCGCTACAACCTGATCGTGCCCGAAGGCATGATCCAGTCAGCCGAGACCTACAACCGGCTGTTCACCATGCACGGCATCATCATGGTGTGGTTCTTCCTGGTGCCCGCCGTGCCGGTCACCATCGGCAACTTCGTGGTCCCGCTGATGCTGGGCGCGCGGGACCTGGCGTTCCCCAAGCTGAACCTGATCAGCTGGTACCTGTTCATGGCCGGCGGCTTCTGCGCGCTGTACGCACTGTTCGCCGGCGGGGTCGATACCGGCTGGACATTCTACACGCCGCTGTCCAGCAACTATGCCCAGGGCCATGTCGTCGCGGTGGTCATCGGCATCTTCATCTCCGGCTTTTCCACCATCGCCACCGGACTGAATTTCATCATCACCATTCACCGCCTGCGCGCGCCTGGCCTGACCTGGTATCGCCTGCCGGTGTTCATCTGGTCGCTGTATTCGACCAGCATCATCTTCGTGCTGGCAACCCCGGTTCTGGCGATCACGCTGCTGCTGCTGCTGTTCGAGACCCTGTTCCATGTCGGCGTGTTCGATCCCACGCCTGGGCGGCGACCCGCTGCTGTTCCAGCATCTGTTCTGGTTCTACTCGCATCCCGCCGTCTACATCATGATCCTGCCCGGCCTCGGCATCGTGTCGGAGATCATTCCGGTGTTCGCCCGCAAGGAGCTGTTCGGCTACAAGTTCGTGGTCTGGTCCAGCGTTTCCATCGCGGTGATCGCGTTCTTCGTCTGGGGCCACCACATGTTCGTCTCCGGACAGTCGCTGTTCGCGAGCGTGGTGTTCTCCCTGCTGAGCTATTTCGTTGCCGTCCCGTCCGCCATCAAGGTCTTCAACTGGCTCGGCACCCTGCACAAGGGCCGCATCCGTTTCGATGCGCCGATGATCTATGCGCTGGGATTTATCGGGCTGTTCACCATGGGCGGCATCACCGGCCTGTATCTGGCGGCGCTGGCGGCGGATGTGCATCTGCACGACACCTACTTCGTGATCGCCCATTTCCACTACATCATGGTCGGCGGCATGGTGTCGGCCTACTTCGCCGCGCTGCACTACTGGTGGCCGAAGATGACCGGCAAGATGTATCCCGAGATGATCGCCCGCGCGGCGGCGCTGCTGATGTTCCTGGGCTTCAACCTGACCTTTTTCCCGCAATACATCCTGGGCTACCTCGGCATGCCGCGGCGCTACCATGCCTATCCGCCGGAGTTCCAGGTGCTGAACGTGCTGTCGTCCGCCGGTGCCACGATCCTTGCCGCCGCCTACCTGCTGCCGCTGTTCTACCTGACGCTACTCGATCTTCCGCGGCGCCCGTGCGCCGGCCAATCCGTGGGGCAGCCTGGGCCTGGAGTGGCAGACACCGTCGCCGCCATTCACCAAGAACTTCGTCGTGACGCCGATCGTGACCGAGGGCCCGTACGCGTTTTCCAAGCACGAGACACTCGATGTCTGAGGAAGTCGCCCCGCACACGCACTTCCAGTACGCCGACGCGCGCCATCAGGCGGAAACCGCACTGTCCGGCATGTGGCTGTTCCTCGCCTCGGAAATCCTGTTTTTCGGCGGCCTGATCGTTGCCTGGATGTTTTGCCGCCACTGGCAGCCGGCGGGCTTCGACGCCGGCGCGCGGGAAACCGTCCTGTGGATCGGCACGGTCAACCTGTTCCTGCTGATCACCAGCAGCTTCGTCTATTCCTCCGGCCTTGCCTTCATGGAGGCGGGCAACGCAAGGCGCCTGATCCAGTGCTGTGTGGCGACCATGGCGATCGGCTCGCTGTTCCTGCTGCTGAAATTCTACGAGTGGCACATCGACATTTCGGAGCATCTGTTTCCGGCGGGACCGTTCAAGATCAGCGGGGCCGACGCCGGCGGCGCGCAGCATGTTCTGGTCGTTCTACTTCGTCGCCACGGCGCTGCATGCCGCGCACATGATCGTGGGTGTCGGCCTGGTCGGCTGGATCGCGCTGCAGGCGCGGCGCGGCGCTTTTGCCGACGGCTGGCTGACGCCGGTCGAAGTCGTCGGCCTGTACTGGAGCTTTGTCGATATCGTGTGGATCGTCCTGTACCCGATCATCTATCTGGTCGGCCGCGGATGAAGCCCCGGCATCGCTCCGACCTGCTGACCTGGGTGGCCCTGCTGCTGGCGGCGGCGCTGGAGTTCGGCGTGTCGTTCCTGGCCATCCCGGCGCAGCATCCGCCCGATCCTGATACTGCCGTCGGTCGGCATGGCGACGCTGGTCGCGCTGGGCTTCATGCGGTTGCTGACCGCGCCGGACATCGCCAAGGGCTTTGCCATCGCCGGGATCTTCTGGCTGACGGTTCTGCTGGGGCTCGCCATGACCGATCCGATGACCCGCGCGGTGTATGCCGTCATCGGCTGATCGCAAGCCCTGCAGCTGAAGGTTTTGATCGCCGGTCCGCTCGACCGCGATGCCCGGTCGGGCGTTCCCGGCTTCATGACCCATCAACGGCACGAACCATCTCAGCAACCCGAGGATCAACCGCCGCGGGAGGTCGAGTTGAAGCTTGCAATCCCCGATGCTTCGGTCGGCGTACTCGACGCATTCCCGGCGCAGCATCGAGCGGCTGATGCGGAACGAGCGCGCACGCGCCGAGAGGTCACCACATATTTCGATACGTCTGACCGCTTGCTCGCACGCGCCGGCGTCAGCCTGCGTATCCGCGCCGCCGGTGGAAATCGGATTCAGACCATCAAGGCGGATCGCCAGGACAGCGTCGCCGCGGACCGTGCGGAATGGGAATGGCCGGTGCGCCAGGATAAACCCGATCTTCGCCTGGCCAGGGAGGTGCTGGAGGCGCGCGGCCTGCTGCAGGAACTCGATCTTGAGCCTGTGTTCAGGACGGAGGTCAACCGGACGACCCACGTCCTGAACCTGGAGGGCGGGACCGTTATCGAGGCGGCCTTCGATGAAGGGCTGATCATAGCTGGCGAGGCGCATCAACCGCTCCGTGAACTGGAACTCGAACTGCGGCGCGGTGAGGCGGCTCCACTTTATCGGTTGGCGTGCGAACTTCATGCCGTCGCGCCGCTGATGATCGAAGCTGAAAGCAAAGGCGAACGCGGCGACAGGCTGGCAAGCGGCGCGAAGCCTGAACCGCGCAAATCGAACGACATTGCAATCGATCCACGCACCAGCGGAAGCGCGGCGTTTCGGCAAATCGTGAATGCGGCTCTTGGTCATTTGCTGGCCAATCAACCCGCCGCCCTGGCGGGTGATGCCGAGGGCGTGCATCAGATGCGGATCGCGACCCGCCGCCTGCGTGCCGCGCTGGCCCTGTTCCAGCCGTTCCTGGAAGCGCATTCGGCCGCGCTGTTTCAGGATGAGTTGCGGCGTGTCGGGCGCGTCTTCGGCGAGGCACGCGATTGGGATGTATTCTGCCTGCAGATCTTGCCTGACGTTTTCCCGGCGGATCGGGACGCTGGCTGGCGCGACCTGCTGCAGGAGCCTGCATCCTCGGCCCGAGCCGCTGCCCATGTGAGATTCAACGAGGAAATCCGGGGTCCCGCCTTCACCAGGCTGGTGCTTGGTCTGGCGGCCTGGGCTCAGGAGATGCGTCTGCCGGGCAACCCGCGGCCGCGGCGAGCGATAGAAGACCTGTGTCCGGCCCTGCTCGATCCCCTGGCGGCGAAGGTAGCGCGGCGTGGACGGCACATCAGGCATCGATCCGAAACCGAACTCCATGCGCTGCGGAAGTCACTGAAGAAATTGCGGTACGGCATCGATTTCCTTGGTCCGGTGTTTCGCCCCGCGCCACTGAAGTCCTACTTGCACGACTGCAAGAGACTGCAGCAGACGTTGGGCGACATCAATGACACCGTGACCGCGACGGCGCTGGCTGAACGTCTCGCCAAGGGCGCACGGCTGGACCTGGCACCCGCGGTTGGCGCGCTGGCGGAGCAACTTGGTTACCGTCGTAACGATGCGATGAGCCGCCTGGCGAAGCGGTGGAACACCTTCTCGGATCAACCTCGCTTCTGGAGATGACTCCATAATCCAGTGTCCTTCGATCACCAGTGCGCGCGTCGCTGGCTGGGCGGCAACCCGGGGAGCCGGTCGGCGTTTGCCCGGAAACACATTTCAGGAGACCGGAATATGCCGAAGAACGAAAGTGCGGCACCAAAGTCATATGACCGTGCGCGGGAGATAACCGAGAAGGCACTCGATGCCTATGTCGAGGGCGACGAGAAGACGGGCGGCAAACTGGTTGATCAGGCAAAGAACCTCAATGAGGCCGCGGTCCGCGACGTCCATCAGGAGCTCGAGGAAGATGCGGCCTCGGAACACGACCCGAAGAAGATCAGTCAGTCGGCGCCAAAGTCGAAGTAGCAACGGCTGAATGGACGCGCCGAATTCGGACGTCCCGTACATCAGGAGAAGACAGATATGCAAAAGACCACCGCCGCCGTCGTGGCAGGCATTCTCGTATTTGCCACCGGAAGCGCCATGGCACAGGTCTCGTCCCCCGACCGGACCTTTGCCACAAAGGCGGCAGCCGGCGGAGAAGCCGAGGTCGCGCTCGGCCAACTCGCCGCTCAGAAAGCGGGATCAGAAAAGGTGCGCCAGTTCGGCCAGCAGATGGTCACGGATCACTCGCAGGCCAATCAGGAACTGAAGGCCATCGCGCAGCAGCAGAACCTGACGCTGCCCAGCACGCCGGATTCTGCCAGCAAGGCAATGGAGAAGCGTTTACAAGCCAGTTCGGGCGCCGCCTTTGACTCCGCCTATACCAAGGATATGGTGCAGGATCACCAGAAGGACGTTGCGGATTTCGAAAAGGAAGCGAACTCGGGCCAGAACGCCGCACTGAAGTCGTTCGCGCAGAAATACCTGCCGGTGCTGCAACGCCATCTGCGGATGGCTCAGGAGATCAGCACCGATAGTGGCCGCACCGCCGGCCGCTGACGGAACTGTAGTCGGTGCGCTTCCGCGCACCGACGCCGCCCGCTCTCCAGCACCGGTCAGCGATACGCTGGATCCATTTCAAGGCGCTGTGCTGACATCGGCCCCAATCGGTCGCCTTCGTCGAGAAGCTAGTAGAACAGTTCCTCTCGCGTTCCGGTAGCGAACTCCGTGTTGCGGACACAGCGCCTTACAAGCTTGCAGGCCATGCACCGCTGTTTCGCCGTTGAGATAGCGCCGCAGCGCGTGCGCGCCGCGAAAGCGCGTAGCGGGACATGCATTTCAGCTGGTATCTGGCCCTCAGGGAAATCGAAGAGGCGCACCCAGGTGAGGGAAGACTGGGTGCGCCTGCTCGACAATCACACGAGGAAGCCCGTGGGCAGAACCACAGCCGGCCCAACTGATACGTCTGCCGGTAGACTTCGTTCTACTGGATAAGGGTCACATTCCTGACATGAACGTCTTAGTGGGCGCCAAATGTCTGGACGCTGCCGCGCCAGCAGACGGCGCATTTGCCCGAAGCGCTCGACCGCTCCCATAGCGCAGTGCTCAACGATCCGGTGCGGCCGGGACGGAGATATTTTCAAGTGCCTCGGTGGCGGCCGACGTACCAGCGGCGGCAAGATCGCCCAGCGCCACGATACCTACCACCTTGCCCTCAGCGTCGACGACCGGCAGGCGGCGCACCTGCTGCCGCTGCATCACCTCCAGCGCGTCCCGCACCAGGGCGTCTGGCCGGAGGGTATAGGGCGACGTTGTCATGATGCTCGCGACCGTCGTCGTGCAGGGGTCCTGGCCGGCGGAGGTGGCCCGCACCACGATGTCGCGATCCGTCAGCAAGCCCACCAACCCGCCGGGTTCGCAGACCGGCAGGACTCCGACGTTCAACTCGTCCATCAACCGGGCCGCCGCCTGCAGGGTCTCGTCAGGGCGGATCGTCTGCGGATGAGGGGTCATCAATTCACTGATCTTCATAACTCAATCTCTTCGCAAAGTTGGCGAGCCGTTTCGATTGATACCATCGCTCGCTGCTTCATTTACCGACATGGACCAAATTCGGCGGCCTGTTCATGATTCCGGCGGCACCATTCCGGTCACCCGCTGCATCAGGTTGGGCGCGATGCCCGCCGGGCCGTGGCCAGGCCCGCTTCGTCATGCCCCTGGGCCGCCTCGCCATCACTCCCCAGGGGCGCGGCCGCGGGATCGACCACCGCGACCTTATCGCCGGTCCGGCCGCTGTCGATAGCGCCGCGCAACTGTTCGACGGTCTGTCCGGGTCCGGTGTTGACCGGATAGTCCGGGCGGGCATCGCTGGTCCGCGGCCCGGCCGGCGACGGTCTGCCAAACGTGCTCTGGGGCGTTGAGGTTCGGATTGACGGGCTGAGTTCTCCGGCACTGTCGCTGGTGGCGGTCCGTGTCAGCAGTGAACCGCCAATTTCGATGATCCCAATGAGTATCAGGATCAATCGGGCGACCGGCGCCGTCGTGACCACCACGGCCAGCGCGATAAGCGCCACGCCGCCGGCCGCGTCCAGCAGCAGATGCACCTTCAGCGGCACCAGTCGAACCGCACCCAGTTCATAGTTCGTGAACAAGCTGTAGATCAACAGCCCAAAGCCCAGGGCCGCGGTTCCCCACTCAACGGGTCCACGGCCGACCGAGCCGGCGACAAAAGGGAAGGCCACCAGCACAGCGGCGATAATATAGTCCAGGAGGCCATGGATCCTCGTGGGGATGAAGCGCATCGCGATGAGTTTCCTTAAGTGCGGCGGCCGCGCCGAACGCCGACCCGACGCGCCGGCGGCTTCCATGATGTCCGTGCCGGCACTTTGCCGCTGTAAACCGGTGTCAGGTGACCTTGCCGAGCAGATACCCGATGACCAGGGCCACCAGCGCGGCAGTGAAGGGTTGTTGCTTCACGAAATCCGCCAACTGGTCTGTCTGGGTTGACGCCGATCCGGAGCGCAGCGCTTCACCCGACGCGCTGTATAATCTGGTGTCACCACTACGCGTTTCGCCGGCGGCGCCCGGTGCCATCGTGCCATCATCGCTCATCGCAGATTCCGTTCCAAAGTTGCCTGATGAACAAACGTGGCTGCATTAGCCTGGTTCCCGGCTCTTCACTCATCCTTTCTTCAGAATGACAGTGGTCCAATCAGGCCGCACCGTCCGCCTGATTTGAACCGCCACCTCGGAACCGGTCACCCTTTTATGGCGTATGTTGCACCAGCCTGAGTATTGCCACCAAAGCGACTCGACGCCACCACCGGGCGGTGGCTGAGATCCCTGAGAGAACATGATGGACGTTGATGATCGGCTGGAGCAGTTGTCGAGACAGTTGAGCTGGCAGAGCCCAGCCCCGGTTAATACTGTCCTAGGTGAAATAATGGCCCGCATGACTACTGCCGGCAGCGCGGTTGCAGCCGGGCTGCGGTGGGCTGCGTCTGAACGGCCCTTGGTCACGCTGCTGCTGTCTTGCCAGATTGGTTACCTGGTTGGTCGCATGGGGCACCGCTATGCGCGCAGGTAACCTGGTCAAAATCGCCGCGGAGGCGGAAATCCTCCGGATCAAGGGGATGCTGAGACGACAGGGGTTGCGCGTGGCCTTCGGCTTGGCCGCGCTGTTCTTTCTCGTCGCCGTCCTGGTGTTCGCCAGCATCGCGCTGTGGCAGGTGCTGCGGATGTATCTTTCGCCTATCAATGCGACGTTGGTTCTACTTGGCATCAATCTTTTGCTTGCCATCGTGTTTGGCCTGCTTGCCGCGCGCTCCTCGCCAGGCCGGACGGAGCGCGACGCGCTCGCGATCAGGCAACGCGCATTGGGTGAAGCGCGAACTTCGCTGGCCCTGACCGCGCTTGTTCCCGCGGCGGCAACCTTCTTCCGGTGGCGCCAACGAGGCACGCATGGGCTGCGGTCCAGCCAGAAACGGATCCAGTAAGCGACGCCTTTCTTCACGCTTCCCAAGCGCAACGCGGCCTGATGCGACGGAGCACGGTCGCGGCGCGCGATGGGAAGATTTCCATCGTCCAGGATAACCGCTGACCCACTGCCGCGCTTCACAGCCGCTGGCGGATCATCCCTCGGGCCTCACCCAATCTTCGTCAAGACACTGCTTGATCAAGAGGGAACGTTGCTGCGTCTCGTCGAGTGCCCGCTGCCACCTGTCGGCTTCCACGGTCCATCCTGCTGCTAATGCGCGTTCACGCATAAGCCGGCACAGTTCTACCCTTTCGTTCATTCGGCGCAGCGTCGCCTCGAAGCTCTTTTCCATCGCGTCGAACTGGCCCGACGCCATCGCCTCCGCCGTAACGCTGTGTCCGATATGGCAGTCATATTTAAGCAAGGGACCGAACACGCTGAGGTGCATGGAACCGCCGCACTCGGGGCAGGTCAACGTGGGCGGGCGCTTGGCCGCGAATGGCTCCTCCACTGTCGCAATATCCTCGGTCGGCGGTTCGGCCGGAACTCGCCGCCAACCGGTTCGCCAGTTCGCTTAGGAGTTGGGGCATCATGGCGACGCGGACCCGATGATCCACGTTCACGTAGGCCAGTGCGGCCCGAGGCATTCCGGGGGCCTCAGCCTCGTCCGGGTCCTGCACCACGGCAATGCCGCCGCGGCGTTTGATTTCATACAAGCCGGCCGCCCCGTCGCTCAGCCGGCCCGTCAGGACGACGCCGATAGCTCGGCGGCCGAGCGCCTCAGCGGCGGACCGAAGCAACGGATCCACTGCCGGGCGAACGAAATTCTCCCGCGGGCCCCTGGTCAGCCGCAATTTTCCTTGCACCACAAGCAGATGGTGATCCGGTGGCGCGATGTAGATACGGCCTGGCAGGACCGGAACTCCCGTCCAGGGCTTCGGCGGCCGGCAGCGGGCCGGCAGCATCCAACAAGGACGGAAGATGCGTCGCATGCCCGTCGATGTGCTGCACCACGCACACCGCGGCGGGCAACGAGGCTGGCAACCCGGCCGCGATGGTGCGCAACGCGGCAAGCCCACCTGTCGATGTGCCGATTGCTATGACAGGCGGGAGGTTGTTCTGTTCGGTCATTTGCAGGAAGCAACGGGTAACCGGCGGCCGCGTTCGGGCCTATCGCTTTATTGACCGTCTATCGAAGCTGCCAACACACACCGACAAAGTCGGTGGAGGCGCCAGCAGCGCTCTGCCGCCGGCGCCCTCGCCTCGGTCAGGCGGCCATCTGGTTGACGCGACCGTCGGCGATCGTGGTCAGCTTCTTGTCCGCGGCCTTTTCCTCTTCCAGGGTCTGCTGCAGGACACTGGCACAGTCATTCCGGCCCAGTTGCTTGGCGAAGGCTATCAGGGTGCCATACCGGGTCATCTCGTAGTGTTCGACAGCCTGGGCGGCGGACAGCATGGCGGCGTCGCACACATCGGCATTGCCACAATCACTGATAACTTCCCTGGCCTCGGAAAGAATACCGTCCATCGCCGGACAGTCAGTCCCTTTCACCGGCTGCCCATGCATCTGGAACACCTGCTCCAGCCTGCGCACGTGGCCTTCGGTTTCGGTCAGGTGGTGCTGGAAGGCGCTTTTCAGTTCCGGATTGGACGCCTTGTCGATCATTTCCGGCAGGTTTTTGACGATCTGGTTTTCCGCGTAATACATGTCCTGCATCGTATGGACAAACAGGTCATCCAGCGTCTTGATAGGCGTGGTGAACAAACCCATGGCGATCTCCTTCGTCTCGGGTAGGTAGGGCGCGCGACGCTGCTGGGCCATCGGCCGCAACCAAGGTCGTCACGCTCCAGATGCAACAGCCGGTGCGCGGTCGCGTTGCACTGCTGGCGTGAAATCTTCTTTGACCATCTTGCGGGCTTTCAGCGTCGTCCTTCGACGGCCGAAACATAGGCGCCCAACCGGCTCTGCCGGCACGCGATCAGGCCCTGGTGCCGTTGCAAGCCTCAAGCGCCGGTCATAGCAGCCTGAAATCGTCCATCGCCGGCCGGCCGGTAACATGCCTCCAATGATGCCACAGCAAGCGGGCGGCCAGCGACCGGACCGGCTGCCAGGCCTTTGCCAGTTCGCGCAGCGCCGCCGGGGCAGGTCTGTCGGGCAGTGCCTTCAGGTCCACCAACGCCGCTGCGAGTGCAATGTCCCCGGAGGGAAAGACGTCGAGCCGATCCAGCGCGAACAGCAGGTAGATTTCAGCCGTCCAGCGCCCCATGCCTTTGATCGACCCGATCGTCACGATCGCCGCCTCGTCATCCAGCAGCGCGAGACGATCCGCACTGAGGGTTCCGTCGAGAAACGCCGTGGCCAGCGCCCTGGCATGAACGACCTTCGGACGCGACAGCCCCGCGGCGCGCAGGACATCATCGGACAGCTGCATGAGTGCAGCCGGATCCAAGGCACCCGGAATTACCCGAAGGCGGCCCCAGATCGCGGCCGCCGCCTGGTTGCTGATCATCTGTGCCACGATCGCCTGGAGCAGACCCGCGAACCCTGGCGTGCGGCGACGCCAGGGCAACGGGCCCGCCCGTTCCAGAATGCCGGCAAAATCAGGGTCGAGGGTGATGAGCGTCTTGATACCGGCGAGCGCTTGGGGTGGTGGGTGCGGAAAATCCACAACCACCGCCGCCAGATCAGGGGCGTCTGCTTCATCGGGGGCCATGCCGGCCACACTGGCCTCATGAACCCGGAGCCCGCAAGCCTATCCCAGTGGCATGACCACCACGCGCAGCGGAATTTGTCCGATCCGCTCAAATATCGACGAATTGCAATAAATTGCAACGGTCGTTCCGGCCCGGCCGCCGGCTGGCATATGTTACATTGCATGGACCAGACACCGCACATCCTCGTCATCGACGATGATCGCGAAATTCGCGATCTTCTCGCACGCTTCCTGGAAAAGCAGCGCATCCGCGTCACCGCCGTGCGCGACGGCAAGGAGGCACGAAGGGCCTGGCTGAATGGCCATTATCAGCTTGTCGTGCTCGATCTGATGCTGCCGGGTGAGTCCGGGCTCGACCTCGCGCGCTGGCTCCGCGGCCAGGGTGACATACCCATCGTGATGCTTACCGCGATGGGCGAGGAAACCGACCGCATCATCGGCCTGGAACTCGGCGCTGACGATTATCTCGCGAAGCCGTTCAACCCGCGTGAACTTCTGGCCCGCATCCGCGCGGTCCTGCGCCGGTCGGGTGATCAGGCGGAAACCAGGCACGATCCTCCGACGCGTGGCTTTCGGTTCAACAACTGGACCCTGGAGCCCGCCCGTCGCCGGCTGCTTAACCCGGAAGGCGTCGAGGTCGCGCTCACTGGCGGCGAATACGATCTGCTGCAGGCGCTGGTGGAACGCGCAAACCGGGTGCTGACCCGCGACATGCTGCTGGACCTGCTGCGCGGACGGCAAGCCGGGCCGTTCGACCGGGCGATCGACGTCGCGGTGTCCCGGCTACGGCGCAAGCTGGAGGATGACGGGCGGAACGCGCAACTTATCAAGACGGTTCGTGGCGGCGGATATGTCCTCGCCGCGACGGTTGAGCGCGCATGAAGATTGCGCTTTTGGCCGACGCAGTCTGCGGCCCGGACTGCATTGGTGCTGTTGCTTGGACTGGCCCTTGTGCAGATGGCCGGACTGACGATCCATGCGCTGGATCGGCTTGATGTTCAGCGGCTTGGGCAGGCGCGGGATCTGGCGATCCGGGTGGTCGGGCGTTTATCGCACCATAGCGCTGACCGACCCGTCCAGGCGCGCGGCGGTGATGGCGGAACTGCATCGCGGGCCGGATCTGACGGCCACGCTGAGTGCCTCGCCGCCGCAGGTTGATTTGCCGGAAATGCCGGCGCCGGAGCAGCGGCTGCTGCGGGTCAATATGAACCTGGTGCCGCTGGGCGGGCCGCAGACTGCGCTGGCGAGAACTGGTGATCTACGGCGGCCATTCCTGGCACCAGGCGGTCATCGGGATGCAGCTTGCCGGATGGCGAATGGGTGAACGTGACGGCCGAGCTGGAACCGCTGCGGCCCTGGCACTCGCCGACGTTCCTGGCGGCGTTTTGTCTGATGACAGCGGCCGCGGCGGGTTTGACCTTGTGGGCGGTGCGGCGGCTGACCGCGCCGGTGCGGACGTTGGCCGAAGCGGCGGAGGCGTTGGGGCGCGACGTCAATGCGCCGCCGTTGCCGGAGAACGGACCAACCGAAGTCGCCGTCGCCGCCGGTGGCGTTCAACACGATGGCGGCCCGCATCCGGCGGTTCGTGCAGGATCGGACCGAATTGCTGACCGCGATCGGGCACGATCTGCGCACGCCGATCACGCGGCTGAAGCTGCGGGCCGAGTTCATTGATGACGAGGAACAGCGCGGCAAGATCCTGGCGGATCTGGAGGAGCTGGAGGCGATGGTGTCTGCCACGCTGGCGTTCGGCCGCGATGCGCGGACGACCGAGCCGGTGACCTCGCTGGATCTGGCGGAGCTGCTGCGGACGATCCTGGATGAAGCCGGGGATGCGCATCCCGATCTCACTGGCCAGCTGAACTACGACGGCCCGGCGCATCTGACGGTTCGGGCCCGGTCACTGGCGCTGAAGCGGGTGTTCGTCAACCTGGTTGCCAACGCAATTAACTACGGCGGTTCGGCGATGGTGCGGCTTTCGCCGGTTCATGAGCGGCATGGTGGTGGTGGAGATCGAGGATGACGGCCCCGGGATTCCCGCAAGTGAGCTGGATCGGGTGTTTGAGCCGTTTCATCGCGGCGAACCGAGCCGGAACCGGGAAACCGGCGGGGTGGGGCTGGGTTGCCGATCGCCCGCAATATCATGCGGGCTCATGGCGGGGATGTGGTGATCGCGAACCGCCCAATGGGCGGGGTGAAGGCGACGGTGACGCTGCCGGGTTAGGGCGCGGTGGTTATTCCACTTGGGCGGCCAGTTTGTTGAGGTAATAGGCGGGGTCACCGAATAGACGCTCGATCACCATGCAGCGCCGGAAATAGTGTCCGACGGCGTATTCTTCGGTCATGCCGATGCCACCATGCATTTGCACGGCACTTTGCGACACGTAGCGTCCGGCCTGCCCGATTCCGACCTTGGCCATGGCGATATCGTGCGCGCGGGCCGCGGGATCCGGATTGTCGATCGACATGGTGGCGAGCATCGCCATGCTGCGCCCTTGTTCCTGCGACATGAACATGTCGGCAAGGCGGTGCTGCACGACCTGATAGGTGCCGATGGGGCTGCCGAACTGGACGCGGGTCTTGCTATATTCCAGCGTCATTTCATTCATCGCTTCCATCGCGCCAACGGTTTCCCCGGCGGTGGCCGCGATGCCGGCTTCGACGACGCGCTGAATGATCGACATGCCCTTGCCGACCTCGCCCAGTACATCGGCCTCGGTGACCGACACGTTGGACAGGGAGATATCCGCCGCCCGGGTATCGTCGCGGCTGAGATAGCCTCGGCGGGCCACACCGGAGGCGCTGGCATCGACCAGAAACAGGGTGATGCCATCCGCGTCGTGGCGATCACCGCCGGTGCGCGCGCTGACGATGATCTTGTCCGCGGCTTCACCGTGGGAGACGACGGTTTTCGAGCCGTCGAGCACCCAGCCGGCACCGTTTCTCTTGGCCGTTGTCACGACATCTGTCAGGTCATAGCGTGCCTGCCGTTCACTGTGGGCGAAGGCCATCTTCAGGCTGCCCTCGGCAATTGCCGGCAGCAGGGCCTGTTTTGCTCGGGCGACCCGGCAAGGTTCAGCGCTGTTCCGGCGAGGACCACGGTGGGGAAGAACGGCTCCAGCACCAGCACGCGGCCGAAGGCTTGCATCACCAGCATGATTTCCTGCGCACCGCCGCCAAAGCCGCCGTATTCCTCGGCGAACGGCAGGCCGAGCAAGCCCTGTTCGGCGAAGCTGCGACCAGACATTTCGGGCGAGTAGCCTTCAGGCAGCGCCATGTAACGATTTGCGCTGCGCGAAACCATAGGTGTCGCCCAGCATTCGGGTAACGCTTTCGACCAGTAGCCGCTGGTCGTCGGATGGTTCGAAGTCCATTACAGCCCCAGTACCGCTTTGGTCAGGATGTTCTTCTGAATTTCATTGGTGCCGCCGTAGATGGAGGCGGCGCGGAGCATCAGGTAGCCGCCGGTGCCGGCGCTGCTGGCTTCCAGCATGTTGTCGGGTTCGTTCAGCGCCTCCAATTCCTTTGTCCACATCGGCGTTGCCATCGGTCCGGCGACATCGACCGCAAGTTCTGACGTGGCTTGCAGCAGTTCGGTGCCCTTTACCTTCAGCACGGACGACAGGGGATCCGGCTTTCCCGCTCCCTTGGCTTTGTCGTAGGCGGACACAACGCGGTATTGGGTGATCTCCAGTGCCTTCATATCGACCTGCAACTGGGCAACGCGCTGGCGGAATGTCTGGTCCTGGATCAGGGGCTCGCCACCGAAACTGACCTCTTGGGCCATGGCGACGGCGGCGGACACACGCTCGCGCGATTTGCCGAGACGGGCGATGCCGGTGCGTTCGTTGCCGAGGAGGAATTTGGCGACGTCCCAGCCTTTGTTCTCGGTGTGGATCCGCATGTCCACGGGCACTTTCACGTCGTCGAAGAAAACTTCGTTCAGGTGATGGCCGGCATCGATGGAGATGATTGGGCGCACCGTGATGCCGGGCGTTTTCATGTCAACGAGCAGGAAGGAGATGCCTTCCTGGCGCTTGCGGGCGTTGGGGTCGGTGCGGACCAGCAGGAAACACCAATCCGCGTTGTGGGCGGTGGAGGTCCAGATCTTTTGCCCGTTGACCACGTAATGGTCGCCATCGAGTTTCGCTGCCGTCTTCAGGGATGCGAGATCGGATCCGGCGCCGGGTTCGGAGAAGCCCTGGCACCACCAATCGTCGAGGTTGGCCGCGCGCGGCAGGAAGCGGTTCTTCTGCGCCTCGGTTCCGAACTGGAGCAGCACCGGACCGAGCATGGTGATGTTGAAGGAAAGCAGTTCAGGCGCGGGCGCCATGAGGTTTTCTTCCAGGAAGATCATTCGCTGGATCGCGGTCCAGCCGGGACCGCCCCATTCCTTTGGCCAGGATAGCGCCGCCCAGCCCTTGGCGTTCAGGATCCGCTGCCACCGGACGGTGTCTTCCTTGGTTGGCGGATGACCGAGCTTCATGCGGTCGCGGGTGTCGCGCGGGCAGGTTTTCGCGAATGAAAGCCGCGAACTTCCTCGCGGAAGGCGAGTTCTTCCGGGGTGAAGCGAAGATCCATTGGATGTGTCCCTCCTACTGGCGGGTAAGTTTAGGCGGGCGGCGAAAGCGGTGCAATCCAGCGGATGCAGGTCTTGATGCCTGTCGCGCCCAGCCATCCGCCGCCATCTCCATCGTGGTCTTGACACCAGGGCTGACCAGTCGGACCGATAGCGTCAATCAGACATTCCAGGAGGAACAAATGACCAAGCCGACGTCAACGTCATCGAAGACACGTCGTTTTGCCCTGAAGGCCGGCTTGGCGGCGTCGGCACTGCCTCTTGCCGGTCTATCGGCGAGGCCAACCTTCGCGCAGGCGCGCCCGGTGACGAAGGTGCTGGACTTCACCACCTCCGCTGATGTTGCCAAGGCCGAGCAGGAGGGTGCCCTGCTGTTTTATACCCATGACGGGCAGGCAGGGGCGGCAGCGGCGATGGACGCCTTCAACAAGGACTTCCCAAAGATCAAAGCCAGCTATTTCCGCGCCCAGACCGGGGCGCTGTACAGCAAGGTCCTGGCGGAACGATCGGCCGGCCGCTTTGATGTGGACGCGATCCAGTTCTCCGATGTCGGCACGGCTATCGATTTCCAGAAGCGCGATGGTTTCGAACATTACGTTTCGCCCGAAGCGTCCGCCTACAAGCCCGAATACCTCGGTGACGGCTACTATTTTTGCAGCGGCATGACGTTCGCCGGAATCGCCTACAACACCGACAAGGTAAAGCCCGAGGACGCGCCGAAATCCTGGAAAGACCTTCTGGACCCACGTTGGGCCAACGTGACCAGCACCAAGCAGTCCACTTCGGGCATGCAGTTCGTCGAGTGGTATGAGCTACGGAAGTTGTATGGCGACGCCTTCTGGAAGTCCTTCGCCAAGCAGCGCCCGCACGGTTTCGATTCGCGGGCGCAGTTGTTCGACCGGCTCGCCAAAGGCGACGACAAGATCTGCGCCCTGGCGGAGTGGGCCGGATACGTTCTTTACCACGAGCGCAAGGCGCCGATCGCCTTCGTCGCGCCGGAGGATGGCCTTCCGGCCACGGCGTTGGCGACAGGGGTGGCCAGCAAGGCGCCGCACCCCGAAGCCGCCCGCCTGTTCGTCGACTGGCTGATGTCCTTGCGTGGCCAGGCGGTGTACCAGCAGCACCCGGACCTGCTGTATGGATCGGTCCGAAGCGATGCTCCCGCCATGCCCGGCGGCCTTCGCCTGCGCGACTTCAAGCTGCTCATCCCGTCCGACATGCCGGACTTCCTGGGCAGCCGCAAAACCTTCAACAACGACTGGAACGGCATGCTCGGGCTGTAGCAATACGACAGGCAGGCGGGAGCAGCGCCACATGTCCGTCGCCATCAGCAGGCTATGGAACCGGGTCCCATCCGGCCAGGCGGCCGTGGGCATCGCAACGATCGCGCTGACAGGCGCCTTCGTTGTGTACCCGATGTTTTACCTCGTGCAGGCGTCCCTGGATGTCGGCGACCCCGAGGTCCGGCCGCCGAGCGCCTATGGAATTGACAATTTCGCGGCACTGCCGCGCTACTCGGAGATCATGTTCAACACGCTGTCCGTTGCCTTGGGCGCAACCGTGATGGCGCTGGTTTTCGGATTCCTGACGGCCTGGATCCTCAACCGCACGAACGTCCCGTTCCGGCGCACGCTGGAGCAGGCGATGGCGGTGCCTTACTACGTCACGCCGCTGCTCGGCGCCCTGGCATGGGGCCTGCTCGGCGCTCCGGAAAGCGGTTTCGTCAATCAGGTCTGGCGAGCCCTCGGCGGCGAAGGCGCCGTCATCAACATCATCAGTCCGCTCGGCATCGCCTGGGTCATGGCATTGTTCGAGGGTTCGGTTGCGTTCGTCATGATCGGCGCCGTGATGAAGTCGATGGATCCCGCGCTGGAGGAAGCCTCGCAGATCAATGGCGCCGGACGCTTCTATACCATGCTGCGGGTAACCCTGCCGCTGGTCACCCCCGGCGTGCTCGGCGCGGCCATCTTCGTCTTCGCGGAAATGCTGGGCTCGTTCTCAGCGGCCCTGGTGCTGGGCTCGCCAAACCGGTTCTACGTGCTGACGACGGCGATGTACCAACTCGTCGCGCAATATCCGCCGCGCATTCCACTGGCGGCGGCGATGGGCGTGTCGTTGTTCGCTATCATGTTCATCATGCTGTTCTTCTATCGCCGCATCATTGCGCGGCGCAGCTATGTCACGGTCAGCGGCAAGGCATTTCGCCCGCGCCTGACAGATGTCGGCGGCCTGCGCTGGGTGCTGTTTGCGGTCTGCGGCGCCTACGTGGTGCTGTCGGTGGTGCTGCCCATACTGACGCTGGTCTACGCTTCGGTGCAGCGCCTTGCCGTCGCGTTTCCGGCCGCCGGCAATTTCACCCTCGCCAATTATCGCGCGGCGCTGTCACAGAACGCGGTCCGGTATGCCATGTCGAACAGCCTTATACTTGGGGTGCTGACGGCCACCATCGGGGTGGCGCTGACCGGGATGCTGTCGTGGCTGATCCACCGCAGCCGCCTGGCGGGACGCGGCGTGCTGGAATACATAGTGATGTTCCCACAGGCCGTCCCGCGACTGGTGTTCGCATTCGGCATGATGTGGGCGTGGCTGGTGTTTCCCATTCCAATCTACGGGACATTGTGGCTGCTGCTGATCGCCTACCTGACCGTCTTCCTGCCCCTGGGCGTCCGCACCATCTCCAGCGTGCTGTTGCAACTCGACAAGAGCCTGGAGGAATGCGGCGAGGTCTGCGGCGCGTCCTGGGGCTACCGCATGCGCACCATCACCATGCCGTTGCTGCGCCCGGGGCTGCTGGCCGCCTGGATGCTGCTGTTCATTGCCAGCGTGCGGGAACTTGGAGCCTCTATCCTGCTGATGGGGCCGCATTCCCAGGTACTCACACCGGCCATCGTGGACGCCTGGTTCGGCAGCAGTTCGGAACTGACGGCGGCGATGGCACTGATCCAGACCCTCGTCGTGGGGCTGGCGGTGGGATTGTTCACGCTGGTGACCCGCCGGGCATCGCGACACGGAGGTTGAGGGATCATGTCGACTGACCAGCGTATGGCGCGCCACCTGACGGACAAAGAGCCGTTGGCCGACCACAAGGTGGCCACCCCGAACGCGGCGAACCTGAACGCGGCCAATCCGACTCTGGCCAACCGGGGCACCGCGCATATCGAGGTTGAGAACCTCGAGATCCATTATGGACCGGTCGCCGCCGTCGGTCCGGTTAGCTTCACCGTCAAGCCGGGCCAGCAGGTGACGCTGCTCGGACCCTCGGGCTGCGGCAAGACAACCACGCTTCGTGCCATCGCCGGTCTGGAGCGGCCCTCCGCCGGCACCATCCGCATCGGCGGCCAGATCATGTATTCGTCGGCCAACGGCATCAACGTGCCAGCGGAAAAGCGCGGCCTGTCGATGGTGTTTCAGTCGTACGCCATCTGGCCGCACATGACGGTCTACGAAAACGTCGCCTACGGCCTGCGCGTTCGCCGGAGGCCCAAGGCCGAAATCGAAGAAAAAACCCGAGCAGCATTGGATCTCGTGCAGATGGGCGGCTATGCCGACCGTCACGCTTCGCAGCTTTCCGGCGGGCAACAGCAACGCGTCGCGCTGGCCCGTGCATGCGCGTTCTCACCCACGGTCCTGTTGTTTGATGAACCGTTGTCCAACCTCGATGCCAAACTGCGCGGCGATATGCGGATCGAACTGCGGGAACTTCAGCACCGGCTTGGCGTGACCTCGGTATACGTGACGCACGACCTGGAGGAGGCGCTGGCGATGTCCGACCAGATTGTCGTCATGCGGGCCGGCCATATCGAACAGGTTGGATCGCCAGATGAAATCTATAACTTCCCGCGTACCGAGTTCGTCGCGGACTTCGTCGGTTCCGCCAACCTTATCGGGGGCCGGTTGCGCCCTGACCTGTCACAGGACGGTCTGGTCGCGTTGGAGGTGGAGGGCGGCAACATTGTTCATGGCGTGGCTCACGGACGCACGCCCGGGCCGAACCCGATGATGTCGGTCCGCACCGTCCACCTCCGCTTGAGCGCCAAAAGGCCCGATGCTCAGGTGAACGTATGGCCAGTGACGATTCGACGCTCGGTTTTCCTCGGTGACATGACCCAACTGCACGTCGAGTGGGGCAACCGCGAACTCGTCATTCGCCAGACCGTCGCGGATTTCATGGGCCGAGGGAGACACCGCCTATCTATCCATTGCAACCAGCCACTGCGTGCTGCTTGAACCTGATTGACGAACGATGTCCTTCGGCTCACCGAAACGGCTGGGCCACACGATCAGGCATCAAGCTCTAATGGATCGTGGGACCCGCGCACCGGGCTCGGGGCAGCTTGCTCCTTGCCAGATAAAACCCATCCCGTTGAACCGCTAAAATGACCGCGTTGACGACGGGATGCTCATCCTGGTCCGTATAGATAGCTTCGCCGTCCGCGTTCTTCATCCAAGGTGCGAATTCGAAGGGCAGGTTTTCACCGCTCGGTTCGGCCGTGAATGCGAATACCTCTTTATCGCCGTCTGACCAGAAGAGATAGATTTTCACTAGGACTACATGGACCCTTTTTTGCGGTCCGACAATCGGAATGTGAGAATTTGCCAAATTTTCGGGAAATCGAATTTTTTCAAGCCCGTCCTCGGGCTCGGTACCAAGTCAGTTGAGCACGCCGCCTGACAACTTTTGTTCAAGGACCAACACTTATCGAAACGATGTTGCCGCCCCGGAACGGCCGACGCGGGCGCGCGCAACGCATTCTTGAGTGATATTTCAACCATAGGTTGATAGGTGTTAACGAGTTCAACCATTGAGAGAAGAATTCTCTTCCCATCGGATACCGAATGAGGCAGTGATTAATAATCTTACGGATGGCGTTCCGAATCCACGAACCGGTCTTCCGCATTTTTCGGTGCCGGCGGATTAACCTGATGCATGAAACAGGAGCAGAAGAATGCTGTTGCGGGATAGTATCTACCAGCGGATCCGGCACGCGATCCTGACCTGCGAGTTCCAGCCGGGGCAGGACCTGCGTGAACAGGAATTGGCCGAGCGATATCAGGTCAGCCGTTCTCCGGTGCGCGATTCCTTGCTTCGTCTGGAGCAGGAAAAACTGATGATGGTGCTGCCTAGGCAAGGTTACCGCGTAACCCCGATTAACATCGACGACGTCAACGACATTTTCGACCTGCGACTGCTGATCGAGCCAGTCTGTGCCGCGGCCGCCGCGCGGGCGGACGATGCGGCATTGAGTACGCTCGATCAGTACCCGTGGCTTCGCCGATACCGATTTCGACGCCTCCTCCTTGGCCGCCAATAATGTCCAGTTGCATTGCGCCTTGGCCGACCTTTCGGGCAACCGTCGCATGGCCGCGGTCCTGTCAGACCTGATCGAGCATTTTGAGCGTGTGGTGCAGGTCGTCCAGGGAGAATTCGACCATGAAGCGGTTCGTCCCGCTTGCCAGGAGCACGAAGCGATCATTGATGCGGTGCAGGCTCATGATGCTGACCGCGCCTCCCATCTCGTGCACCAACATGCGGCATTGGCACAAGCGCGCATCCTGACGGCACTGCACTCAGACCGGGATAATGGCGTGGCGGAGGCCGGGGCACCAATCGAGGCGAAGGTGATGCCTTCCAGCCGGGCCGAGGCGTCATCAAAATTCGACGCGAATTCCAGTGGTCACCCAAGCTCGCTGGCGTTTGGCGGAGGTTGGCGCGAAGCCGGTACTACGCCGCGGTAATACCGATCGAAGCAGCGTCGGTCACTATGCGCGCGGGTTTGGCCGGCGGCGGGGCGCGACAAACCGAAGGCAGCGCGCGACAACAGCGAAGGCGGCGAGCGAACAGACAGCGGGGGCGTCCGTAAATGGGCCGACGGAGCAAGGGGCCCAAGGCGGCGCCGCCAAGCAGATCGGCCGGACGCAACCTGCCCAACTTCCAAACATCTGGTCCGAACCCAACCGCCGCGGCGGCGAGGCAGCAACGCCAGCCGGCTTGCGAAGTGGCTCGGGCGGTAGGATTCGAACCTACGACCAATCGGTTAACAGCCGATTGCTCTACCGCTGAGCTACGCCCGAACACGCCCGGCCAGCGGTGACCAGGAGCGGGCCTATCTAGTGTTCCGCGCTTGGCGGGTCAACAGGGAGTTGACGATCTAACCCCCGCCCGTGACCGTGGTTTATACTGACGGACCGGCTTCGGTCGAAGCGCGGGCGGCACCGCCACCATGTGCTTTGTGGCCCCCTCAACGTTGGGCAGTTGATCCTATCCTTTCGGGTGCTGTGCCGGGCAACACAAAGGCGAGGGCCGCGAAACTCATGGTCCATCCTCCCGTTATCGCCCCGCCGAGTATCAGTCGCCGCCGTTCGCCACCCGGCCCCTCAACCCCCGACAGGTGTGCGGTGCCGCTTCGCGGAAGCCAGACACCACAGCCAGGATGCGAGGTGCGGCGCGGAATACTCCTGATCACTACGTGAGGTGCCATGTTCTTCCATCGTAAAGAGCTTATCCAACCCGTGAACGTCGGGACGCCCAACGCTGCCTTCGGCCAATACCTTCTCGAGCAATTCGGCGGCGCCACCGGCGAACTGACCGCCGCGCTGCAATACTGGGTGCAATCCTTTCACGTCGAGAATGCCGCCATCCGCGACATGCTTCAGGACATTGCCGTGGAGGAGTTCGGCCATCTCGAGATGGTGGGCAAGCTGATCGCACAGCACACCAGCAAGATCGATCAGACCGCGACGTTCGAAGCGCCTATTTTCAAGATCAAGGGCGGCGGCCCGCATTTCCTGGATAGCCAGGGAAGCTGCTGGACGGCCGCGTATATCCAGGAAGGCGGCAACGTCGTGCGCGACCTGCGCGCCAACATCTCGTCCGAAGCCGGTGCGCGGCAGACATATGAGGCTCTGATCAAGGCATGTGACGACGAGGGGACCAAGAAGACCCTCCAGCATCTGCTGACGCGTGAGATCACGCATGCCGCGATGTTCATGAAAGCGCTGGATCAGATGGGGAAGCTCGACGACCCCATGTTCGGGACGATCCCCGCGGATGACACCGTGAACCTGGTCTTCAACCTGTCGCAAGGCGAGGATGCTCGCGGGCCGTGGAATGAGGCACCGTTCGAGTATATCGAGGACCCGCAGCCGAAGGGCGGCATGCCTCCGGCCCCGATCAATCCGGACGACGAGAAGATGACCGGCAAGCGCGCATCCAGCCGGAAATAGTGCTGCAGGCGGCGCCGGCTAACTCCGGCCCGGTTGCGAGCCAGGCGCAAAGGTCCCATTAAAGGGACCAAAGGGCCTCCGGCCCGCTGCGGGTCGAGGGCGTCGCCCTCGCCTGCCTTCGCGCTAAAAGGCTCAAATATGGCTGCGGAACCACTGGCGTACCCCGATGCAAAGCTAAGGCGCATCCTGTCCGAAGCGCGGACCATTGCATTGGTAGGCGCTTCGTCCAACTGGAACCGGCCAAGCTACTTCGTCATGAAGTATCTGCAGGGGAAGGGGTATCGGGTCATCCCGGTAAACCCGGGAACCGCCGGCAAGGAACTGCTCGGCGAACGGATCTACGCGAACCTGCGGGAGATTCCTGAAGCTATCGACATGGTCGACGTGTTCCGTGCTTCGGACACGGTCGGCCCCATCGTGGACGACGCTATCGCCATCGGGGCCAAGGTGGTGTGGATGCAACTAGGCGTCCGCAATGATGAAGCGGCAGCCAAGGGCGAGGCCGCCGGCCTGCAGGTGATTATGGACCGTTGCCCGAAAATCGAATTCGGACGGTTGGGCGGCGAATTATCCTGGAGTGGCGTCAACAGCGGCATCATCCGCAACAAGCCGGCCCAGGCCCCGACGGAGCGGCGCAGCAAGCCTCGGCCGCTGCCCGCGGCGAACGTGGAGTATGGATTCGAGACCCGGGCGGTGCACGCCGGGGCTGCCCCGGACCCCACGACCGGGGCGCGGTCCACGCCAATCTACCAGACCACCGCTTATGTGTTCGACGACGTCGACCATGCCGCCTCATTGTTCAACCTGCATAACTTTGGATACATCTATTCCCGCCTGACCAACCCCACGGTGTCGGTGCTGGAGGAGCGGGTCGCGAGCCTGGAGAGCGGCCGCGCCGCGGTCGCGGCGGCTTCCGGTCACGCCGCGCAGTTCCTGGTGTTCGCCACGATGCTGGAGCAGGGCGATGAGTTCCTCGCCTCGCGGAACCTCTATGGCGGGTCACTGACGCAGTTTGGTCTGTCGTTCAAGAAGCTGGGTTGGACCTGCCATTTCGTCGATCCGTCCGACCCCGAGAACTTCCGTCGAGCGCTGACGCCCCGGTGCAAGGCGATTTTCGTCGAAAGCCTGGCCAACCCAGGCGGCGTGATCGTGGATCTGGCGGCAATCGCCGAAGTCGCGCACTCCGCCGGGTTGCCGCTGATCGTCGATAACACCTTGGCGACACCTTACCTGTGCCGCCCCCTGGAGTGGGGGGCGGACATCGTGACGCACTCCACCACCAAATTTCTCGGCGGACACGGGAATTCCATGGGCGGCATCGTCGTGGAGTCAGGCAAGTTCGACTGGGGGAGTGGAGGAAAGTTTCCGTCGATGACAGAGCCGGAGCCGGCTTATCATGGCCTGCGGTTCTACGAGAATTTCGGCGACTTCGCCTTCACCACCAAGGCGCGGGCGGTTGCATTGCGCGACTATGGCCCGGCGATGGCGCCGATGAACGCGTTCCTGACCATCACCGGCATCGAGACCCTGCACGTCCGCATGCAGCGGCACTGCGCCAATGCGCAGGCGGTCGCGGAGTTCTTGGCTGGCGATAATCGCGTATCGTGGGTGTCCTACGCCGGTCTTGAAGACAGCCCATACCGAACGTTGGCGCGAAAGTACATGCCGGGGGGCGCCGGGGCGGTGTTTACCTTCGGCGTGAAAGGCGGATACGAGGCCGGGATCAGGATGGTCGAGAGTGTGCGGCTGTTCTCGCATCTTGCGAATATCGGCGATACCCGCAGCTTGATCCTGCACCCCGCTTCAACCACGCACCGGCAGTTGACGGAGGAACAGCGACTCGCGGCGGGCGCTGGGCCGGATGTCATCCGCCTGTCGGTCGGGCTGGAGACGGCTTCGGACCTGATCGCGGATCTGGATCAGGCCTTGGGGTAGGCGAGGGGCGCTGCCCCTCGACCCGGCCAAGGGCCGGCGGCCCCTGGAGCCACTCCCTCACAGCGTTACATACTGGACGCGTTGGCGGCTTTGCAGCAGCGGCAGCGCTTGCTCCATGATCAGCGCCCTGAAATGGGGCGTCTCCTGGTGCGCGGCGAAAGCCGCGGCGTCGCGGAATATCTCGTAGAATAGAAACCGCGATGGGTCTTCCGCGCACCGATTGACCGTCAGCAACAGGAGACCGTCCTCCTTTCGAGCCTCGGGAGCGAAGCGCTTGATGATATCGGCGGCTTTGTCCGCATTGCCCTCGCTCACTTGCCAGGTCACCGTGAACGCGAGCCGGTCGGCGTTCTGCATTGTCGTCTCCTGATCGGGTTGAACCACAGGGACGCTAACTTGATCGCTCGGGCAGGGCACTTGGTAACGCTTCGGCCTGGCGCGAACCAATCCCCGCGATCCACCCCCATCCGGGTGAAGTGCTACGGTCCGGCTGGCACCGTCATCCGGCGGATCGTTCCCGTCGTGCTATGACCCTCGCGCAGTGTCACGAGCACCACCTTGCCGCCCCAGCCCTGAACCAGATCACCGCCCACAACCTGATCGACAGTGTAGTCAGACCCTTTGACCAGCACGTCCGGCCGCAACGCCTGGATCATTTCCAGCGGAGTGTCCTCATCGAACAGCGTGACAAGATCGACCGGCGACATCGACGCCATGACTGTGGCCCGCGCCATCTCATTCTGCAGCGGCCGGTTCGGACCCTTCAGCCGCTTTACCGAGGTGTCGGTGTTCAGCGCAACAATCAGCCGGTCGCATGCGGCTCGGGCCTCACTGAGCAAGCGGACATGGCCGGGATGGATCAGGTCGAAACAGCCATTGGCGAAGCCGACAAGCAGCCCTTGGCGATGCCACTTGGCCACCTGCTCGATGGCTTCCTCCAGGCTGGCCACCTTGCGGTCCGTGGCGACCAGATCGTCCAGGTGCAGCGCATCAAGCAACTCCTGGCGTGATACCGTGGCGGTGCCCTGCTTGCTGACCGATATACCCGCGGTGGTGTTTGCCAGCATGGCAGCCTCGGGCAATCCCGCCCCGGCGCCTAACGCAACCGCGAGCGTCGCAACCAGGGTATCGCCGGCACCGGAGACGTCGGCGACTTCCAGCGCTCGGGCCGGCAGGTGAAGCGGTGAGTCCAGGTCCCGGCAGACCAGCGTCAGACCCTTGGCGGACCGCGTGACCAGGACCGCCTCGCCGCCGCTGGCATCCAAGGCTGCCCGGCCAGCACGATCGGCCTCGGAATCCTGATCCGCCGGGATGCGCGTCGCGATACGGACCTCATGCTCATTTGGCGTCAGTATCGTGGCGCCGCGATAGGCCGCGAAATCCGGCCGCTTGGGATCGGCGATCACCAGCTTTCCACCTGCCTCGGCGCGCTTCAAAACCGCTTCCAGCGTCGCGTCGCAAAGCACCCCCTTGGCATAGTCCGACAGCACGACAACATCGGCGTCGTCCAGATGCTGTTCGACCGAATGCATGACGGCCGCCACTGCGTCCGCATCGAGCGGGTCGGTGGTTTCCTCGTCCAGGCGCAGAAGTTGATGTGAGCCGGTGATGAATCGGGTTTTCGACGTGGTCGGGCGGCCGGCGATCCGAACCAGGGCAGAGACAACATTCGGCGCTTTCCCAAGCAGAGCGTCGATCTCCCGCCCCGACTGATCGTCACCGACAACACCTATAAGGATACCCCGGCCGCCCAGCGTGGCGATATTCACCGCGACGTTGGCCGCCCCTCCGAGCGTGGACCGGTTTGATGCTGGCCGCAGCACCGGGATCGGCGCCTCTGGCGAAAGCCGATGGACCGCGCCCGCGACATACCGGTCCAGGATCACGTCGCCGATCACCAGCACGCGCGCCGCGTGGAAGTTGCGCACGATCGCCGCAAGCTCAATGTCGGTCGGCGGTGTGGCGCGTGCTGTCGCCAGGTTCTTGATCATGCAGCGGGACCCGTGATCGGCCAAGTTTGGAAGTGAGAGTTAAAAACCGATCCTTAGCAGGCTGGTCGCGGCCTCGCACCTGCAAAAATTCAAGGTTGTTTCTTCGTGGGCACGAAACCCCCAGCACAGCAGCCCCGAGGCGTGTGCCTTGTGCGGTATGGCACCTGTCCTGAAAGATCATGAAATACCTTCCGATTTTCGAACAGATCGGTCATGCAATCGAAAGCTGGTGTCCCGCCTCCGGAACTTCTGGGATTGGCAGGATGCTGAAGCAAGAATGAGTGTCGCGGAACCGAGGTCCGGCCAATGCTTGGCCCAATACCCGGCAAGGTGGGCCGTGCAGCCAAAAGAGATCTAAAGATCAGAGGAGACCTCGCTTGTGTTGCTTTCAACAATTCCGGCGTATCGATGCCGGCCCCTGGCCGCCTGGGCACATTTCCCGGACCCCAACGGCGCGGCTTATTCCTTCCGCTGGCCGACAGCCTGACAATGCGTAAACGCCCAGCCTCACCCGGAAAATCACGGGCGCACTCCAAGTCCAGAGTCACAGCAGCCCGCTTGGATGCGACCCAACCCCTCGCCGCGCCGGATCATGCGCCGGGTCTGGCCTCTGGCGAGGGTGGCGCGCCCGAAACGGGAATGCCCGACCCGGTTATTATGATCGAGCTGAGACCCGACCTGTCGGGCGGATTTGTCGCCGACCGCTTCGACATCATGATCCGCGGCCGGGTCATGAGTGCAGCGCCGGTCACCCACGTCATGCTGCGGATCGAGAACCGGGTAGCCAGCGTCGCATCGTATGGAAAGCCTGACCGTGCAACCCCATACCCCATGCCTGACGGCACCGTGGGACGCCAGCGTGCATTCCACTTCAACCTGACCCTCCCCGTCGATGGCCCGTTCGGCCCGTGCTCCTTCCACATTGTTGCCCGCACCGAGGAGGGTTTCGAGCACGCCGAAGCCTTCACGATCGCGGTGGAACCGGCTTCCGCCGAACCGGTTGCCCTCCTGTCAGGGCCGGCATGGTCCGCAATTGCTCCGGGCTTTTCGCCGCATGCGGTCATGTACATAGAGCGTGCGGCGGTCGATAGTGGCGGCATGCTCGCCGTCGAGGGCTGGGCGGTGTCGTTCAACCCCATCATGGCGCTGCGGATTTCGATCGGCGAAAGATTTATCGCCAATGCCTGGCTCGGTGTTGAGCGCCAGGATGTCGGGACCGCTTACCGAGCCTATCCCGGCGCCACCTCCTCGGGCTTCATCCTGACGATCCCCCTGGACGAAGCGATTCCTTCGGCGGAAATGGTGCGCGCGGAGATCGTGTGCCCCAACGGGTTTGGCCTGGAGGAAAGCATCCCACTGCGGCGGGCATCCGAGATTGATTATCGAGCGGCACCACCGGACCCGTCGGCGGCTGAGTCCGAAGTGGCACGGGGCTCACCCTTGGCCGTTGCCGTGCAACCGGTGACGCCGTGGCGCCCGGTCAGGAACGGAAGGGTCGTAGCTACCGCCCAGGCGATCGAAATGTGTTGCGATACCGCCGAACTGACCGAGGATGGCCTGCTGTCGCTTAACGGCTGGGCTTTGTGCGCGTCCGGCATCGCGCAGGTACGTGTCTTGCTGGACGATCAGGATGTCGGCCTCGCGGCAATCGGCCATCAGCGGCTGGATGTCGCCGCGATATTTCCCCACATCCACATGGCGCACCTCTCAGGCTTCCGGTTCGATCGCCAGACCGGTGTCGTGTCCGCCGGCGAGCATCAGGTCCGCATCATCGTATGCGGGGCGCAAGGAGGCGAGAACGACACGGTGGTTCCGGTCATCGCCACCGAAGCCGCCGCGCTTCCCATCACGCTTTCCTCCGACGAGCGCCCGGCCGAAGCCCTCCCGCCGCTCTCTCCGGAACAGGCACGGGAGTTCCGTTTCCAGCTAGACGCGCCGGTTCTGTCGAACGGCGCAATGGTCGAACCGATGACCGGGCGGCTGACGATCGAGGGTTGGGTGCTGACACGGTCCGGGATCGCTGAATTCAACGTTTGGCTGGACGATCAGCTATTGGGTGACGTGCATTACGGGCTGGCGCGTCAGGACGTCGCGGCGGCCTTTCCGAAATCGCCTGCCGCCCTGCGCAGCGGCTTCGCTTTTCACTGTTCGCCACCCGGTCTGCGTGACGGCGAGCACACGGTGCGGCTTGCCATTCGTGTGAACAGCGGCCTGCGGATGGACCGGTCTTTTCGGATCATGGCGAAGAAGCCGGACAATCACCATGATGCTGTCGGCATCCGCGGGCGCATGCCGCGGGCCGAGACCGACATGCTCTTGGCATCGCTTACCCGCATGGGCCAGCCTCCCGAGTTCCGCTTCATTCTCCGGCAGGACCGGCCGATCGATGTCGACCATATGCATGCGACGCTGGAGGCACTGCGCCTGCAGGCATATCCGCATTGGACACTGGTGGTGCTGGCCGCGGACGAGGACGTGGCCGCCTCCATGCGGATGATCATCAGCGGCCAGCCCCAGGGGATGGTCCCTCGTTGCTCGGTTTTGTCCCGCTCGATGGCCGGGGAATGGGATACGCCCCTGGGCCGGCCCCATGAAGGCCGCCCGGTACTGCACGGGCTTCTGCTGGAGGGCGATCAACTCGGAGCGGATGCTTTACTTGAATTTGCCATCGCCAGCCTCCGGCATCCCGAGCGCGAGTTGCTGTATGGCGATGAGGTCCGCCTCAGTCCGGTCAGCAGCGAGATCGAGCCATTCTTCAAGCCGGATTTCTCGCCGGACCTGTTGCTTTCAACCAACTACATCGGCCGCCCCTGGGTGGCCACGACAAGTCTTCTGGCCCGCACCGGGGAAACGCCTGCAGGACTGTTCGCCGCCGGCGAATACGACCTGCTGTTGCGCTGCGTGGAGCAGGCGGCCGGCGTCCACCACATTCCGAAGCTGTTGTGCCAACGGGCCGCGCCCGCGCTGGATGACCTGATGCTCGAGCAGGCCGCGCTGGAACGCGCGCTGGAGCGTCGGGGCGTGGCTGGCGCTGTTCTCCCGGCAGCGGTCGCGGGCACATGGCGGGTCAGGCGCGCGCTGGAATCGAACGGCAAAGTCTCCATCATCATTCCGACCTGCGCCGCGAACGGCCATATCGAGACCTGCATCAAGACGTTACGCGCTCGGACATCATATTCGAACTACGAGATCGTCTGCATCGACAATATTCAGAAGTCCAACACCATATCAAAGAAGTGGCTAAGGCAGAACGCGGACAAGGTCGTGAACGTGCCAGGATCGTTCAACTGGTCGGCGTTCAATAATAGAGCAGCCAAGATTGCCTCCGGCGACTATTTTCTGTTTCTCAACGACGATACCGAGGCGGTAGCCGACGACTGGCTCGAAGCACTTCTGGAACATGCGCAACGTCCCGAAATCGGTATCGTAGGACCGCAACTGCTTTATCAGGACGGCACTGTTCAGCACGCCGGAATGTTTCTTTCAGCAAACGGAACCGGAAGGCATGCCTTCCGTTTCGCCTCACCCGACGATCCCTGTTATTTTGGCCTCGCGCTCACCCAACGTAACGTCATGGCGGTCACCGGCGCCTGCATGATGGTTCGTCGAGAAACCTTCAAGCGGCTGGGCGGGTTTGATGAAGCGCATAAGATTGTAAATAACGATCTGGATTTTTGCCTGCGGGCCCACCGCGCGGGGCTGCTGACAGTCTATACGCCTTATGCCAGGCTGACCCACCACGAGCTTGCGAGCCGAGCCCGTATGAAGGACGATTATGACCTGGCGCTTTTCAGGTCAGCATGGAAGACCACGTTCGCGGCGGGCGATCCTTACTTCAATCCGCGTCTGGTGAAGCAGGCGGATGATTACCGCCCGGACGATGAGCCAGTACAACTCGTGGTAGCCGGCACCCCATTGTTCCACGCCGCTGAAATCGAGCGCATCCTGGTGGTCAAGCTGGACCACATCGGAGATTTCGTGACCGCCCTGCCGCCGATCCGCCGATTGCGGAAGTTCTTCCCCCAAGCGCGAATAACCGTGCTGGCCGGCCCGGCGTCCCGGGATCTCATCGCACTCGAATCGAGCATCGACGAATTCATTCCGTTCGGCTTTTTTCACCCGCGATCGGAGTTGGGGCAACTGGACTTGATCAACGACGACTATACCGGCTTGGCAAACCAGTTGCGGCCATATCGATTCGACCTCGCCGTCGATTTGCGCAAGCACCCGTCAACCCGGGACGTGCTGAAACACTGCGGCGCGCGCTTCCTGGCGGGATTCGACTACCTCGGGCAGTTTCCGTTCCTTGACATCGCGCTGGACTGGGACGGAGATCGCAACCTCCAGCGCAAGCGCAGCCATGTCGTCAACGATCTTCTGGGTCTGGTGAACGCGATTGGGCACGCGATGGAAGACGATCGCCTGCTGATGCAGCCAGGACCGCCGGCCATGAAACTGTCGGAGATGCCTGCCGACATCCGCCTGCTTTTCGCCAGGCCCGTCGTCGCCATCCATCCCGGATCGGGAAACCTCACCAAGCAATGGCCGGAGGAGCATTTCTCCGCCTTGATCGATTTGCTGATCGAGAGGAACAACGTCAACATCCTGCTCGTTGGCGGTCCGGACGATGTCGCGATCGCCGATTGCCTGGTGCAAAACGTGCCGCACAAAAGCCGGATCGCATCCATGACGGGAAAGACGTCTCTGGCTGATCTGGCGGGGTTGCTCAGGAACTGTACATTGTACATCGGCAACGACAGCGGCCCGAAGCATATCGCCGCCGCCGTCGGCATTGCCACGATCGGAATTCATTCCGGCGTGGTCGATCCGGTGGAGTGGGGCCCGGTCGGCCCCAATGCGGTGGCCCTGCGGCGAAACATGTCGTGTAGTCCGTGTTACGTGGCAAAGGCCGAGGACTGCCCGCGGTCGCTTGCCTGCTTGCGGTTCCTTGAACCCGGTATGGTATATGAGACTGCTGACAGGATGCTCGACAGGTCCCAGTGCGGCATCCTGGCGCTTGAAGTTGGGGAGATTGATGTGGAGACACGGGAGTTCAGCAGGCCGGCGCAAACGGCCCGGCCCCGGGGGCGCCAATCTGTGCCGCGGCGCCAATCTGTAACGCGGCGCCAGTCTGTAACGCGGCGCCAACCGGTCATCGAGCCTGCATGATGGACGACGCCGAATTGCTGACACTGATCACTGATCTCGCCGCGAAGGCCGGGGCGGAAATCATCGCGATCCGTGAACGCGGGTTCAAGACCCATCACAAGGCGGATCGGTCCGTGGTGACAGAAGCGGATCACGCGGCGGAGGCGATTATCGCTGACGGGTTGCGCCAGGCGCTGCCCGGATGTTCCGTCATCGCCGAGGAGGAGGTCGCCTCCGGCAAGTTCGCCGCCGCATCGCCGGAGTTCTGGCTGGTCGACCCATTGGACGGGACGCGCGAGTTCACCGGTGGCGGCGATGATTTTGCCGTCAATATCGGCCTGGTTCGGGATGGATACCCAGCCCTGGGCGTGGTCGGCGTGCCGGCCACCGGTGAGGTCTTTGGCGGAATTGTCGGCCTGGGCGCCTGGCTTCGTAAAGCTGGCCAGCGCCGGCCGATTGCCGCGCGCGGTCCGCCTGTCGCGGGCCTGACCGTCGTTGCCAGCCGGCACCATGGTGATCAGGCGCGACTGGATGCGTTTCTCGCCGGCCAAACCGTGGCGCAGATCGTCAATTTCGGTTCCAGCCTGAAATTCTGCCGATTGGCGGAGGGAAAGGCCGATCTGTACCGCGCCTGGGGCGCACGATGGAATGGGACACCTGCGCCCCGCAAGCCGTGCTGGAGGCTGCCGGCGGCTCGGTTTTGACACTCGACGGGCACAGGCTGGCGTACGGAAAGCCGGGCTGGGACAATCCCCATTTCGTCTGCTGGGGAAGGCGGTAAGGCCGCCCCCGGCGTAAGCTCGGGCCGCGGTAGCGGCCTGCAGTGATGCCGCCGCCTGTTGTCAGGCTACCGGCCGCGAGACGAAGTCCGCCAGCAGTTTTGCGCACAAGTCGGGATGCGAGAACGGCAGGCCATGCCGGGCATTGCCGATGACGTGCAACCGGGCGCCAGGCACCAACTCCCGGAATTGGGACATCACGGCCACGGGGATAAACGGCGAACCATCGGGGTGAAGCAACATCAGCGGCGGAACCAGCCCGGGCAGCCTGCCGGTAAGGTCCGCCCCAACCAGCGCCGCCAGCATCCGGAGCACCGTCTTCGGGCATGTCCTGGCCTGCTGCGCCTCGAACCACCTCCACGCCTGTTGCGTGATCGCGTCGTCATGAAATCGGGAGCGCATCATGAAGGCGGACCAGGCCTCCATGCCTTCATTCTCGATCATCTGCTTCCAGCCCCCTACGGACCGGATCGAGACGCCCAGGTGGGCGCCATTGCTGACGGTCAGCGTCAAGACGCGGTGCGGTGCCCTCAGTGCGGCATTCAGCACGATAGTCCCGCCGATCGACTCGCCCACCAGGTGCGCGCGCTGCACCCCCGCCGCATCCATCACCGCGAACAGGTCATCGGACAGCCGATCGATGTCGATACCGGTCGCGTCATCCGGCCGCCCGGAAGCGCCGTGGCCACGCATGTCGAAGGACAGGACACGGTGCGTGCCGATCAGCGACGGCAGCCACCCGGCGAAGATGTCACGAGCGGCACCGATCCCATGGTGAACCACGATCGTATCGGGCGAGGTGACCCATGGCGGAGTGAGGTCGATCAAAGACCAGTCGAGCGTGCATCCGGGCACCAGTAAGCGGTTCGTCATGAGTTTCCTCCCACGCGTGTCCTGATACTGCATTATCGTGCTATCGCTGCGTCCTGATAGACCGAGGCCCAGGTCCCACACACGATCCTGGCGGTCGAACCTGGCGCAACAGAAGGTCACGACACATGGCGTTAACAGACGGTGCCGACTTGATCGCGAACCTGAACAAGTCTCTGCGACAGCACTGGCGGGCGTATCTCATCGAAGGGATAATCCTGCTGCTTCTCGGCGTGGCGGCGATAGTTGTTCCGCCGCTGGCCGGCATCGGCATCACGATCATCCTCGGCTGGCTGTTCCTGATTGGCGGCGTGGCCGGCCTCGTCGCGACCTACGGGGCCCGGCATGCGCCCGGCTTCTGGTGGTCGCTTCTGTCAGCCGTGGTAGCGCTGCTGGCGGGCGCTTCGCTGGTATCGAACCCGCTGGCTGGGCTTGTGACACTAACCTACGTCCTGATCGCCTACTTCGTCTTCGATGGCGTGCTCTCCATCGTCCATGCAATCGAACATCGTCGTGAGCAGTCAGGCCGGTGGGAATGGATGCTCCTCAGCGGAGTGATCGACCTCGTTCTGGCCGCCGTCATCCTGTCCGGACTGCCAGGGGCGTTTGCCTGGGCGCTCGGCTTGCTGGTCGGCATCGATCTGATCTTCGCCGGTAGTTCGCTGATCGCCATGGCCATGGCAGCCCGCCACGCCGGACCCTGAGGCGCTTCCGCATTCGCCAACGCCGGCGCCACGGCATATCGTCGCACCTCAACGCGAACGACATGAGGCTTTTCGATGACGACTCCCCTGGCGGGCATCACCGTGCTGGATTTCGGCCAGATTTTCCAAGGCCCTTATGCCACCATGCTGATGGCCAAGGCCGGTGCGGACGTGATCAAGATCGAGCCACCGGGCGGCGAACCTCTGCGCCGCCGCATCATCGCGCAAGGCGGCGAGACGACGCTGCCGATGGCCATGCTGAACGCCAACAAGCGCGCCGTCACTCTGAACCTGAAATCCGACGCCGGAAAAGACCTGTTGAAGCAAATGGTCGCGCGGGCCGACGTGCTGCTGGAGAATTTCTCCCCCGGCACGCTGGACGGCCTCGGCGTCGGCTACGATGTGCTGCGGAAGATCAATTCCAGGCTCGTTTATGCCACCGGAACCGGCTTCGGCATCAGCGGGCCTGACCGCGAAAACCTGGCGATGGATTTCACCATTCAGGCCGCCTCCGGCATCATGAGTGTCACCGGCGATCCGGACGGTCCGCCGATGAAGGCGGGCCCAACACTCGTCGATTTCATGGGCGGCATACATCTGTATGCAGCCGTGATGACGGCGCTGTTGCAGCGAACGACGACCGGGCAAGGCCAGTTGGTCGAGGTGGCGATGCAGGAGACCGTCTACCCAACTCTCGCTTCCAGCTACGATTATCACCTGCGGACCGGCAAGATTCCCCCCGCGCCGGCAACCGTCAGGCCGGATTGGCCAGCGCCCCCTACAACGCATTCCGGACCAAGGACGGCTGGGTCGCGATTCATGTCGTCACGGAGGGCCACTGGCGCAATCTTCTCCGCGCCATGGGCCGGCCGGACCTGCTGGATGATCCGCGCTTCAGCACCAATCCCGCCCGCACCGAGAACATGGAGGCCACTGAGGCGCTCGTGACCGCCTGGACCATAGGGCTCGGCAAATGGAGGTTGTCGCCGCTGCCAAACGCTACAAGATCCCGGTCGCTGCCGTGCGCAACGCCGTGGAGGTGATGAACGACCCGCATATGCATGAGCGCGGCATGCTGCAGCGGATCGATCATCCCTCCCTGGGGTCGATCATCGTCCCGAATTCGCCGCTTCGCCTGCACGGTTCCGATCAGGTCGCGCCTGTCCCAAGCCCGTTGCTGGGTCAGCACAACAACGAGGTCTACGGCGAATGGCTCGGTCTCGGGCGCGACGGCGTCGAGGCTTTGCAGCGGTCAGGGGCGATCTGAATCATGTTTGCATCGTCGTGGCCGGCGCCAAGCCGCCGCAGGCGGCCTGGCCCCAGGTTAAAGCATCGGCCGGCCGCCGGTGACCGGGATCATCGCGCCTGACATGTAGCTGCCTTCGTCCGACGCCAACAGCACATAGGCCGGGGCCAGTTCCGCCGGTTGTCCCGCACGGCCCAGCGGCGTGTTCTTCCCAAAGCTCTTGATCTGCTCCGCCGGCATCGTTGACGGGATCAGCGGTGTCCAGATCGGCCCAGGTGCGACACAGTTAACCCGCACGCCCTTCTCCGCCACCATCTGGGCCAGGCCGGCGGTGAAGTTGGCGATCGCGCCCTTGGTCGTCGCATAAGCAAGCAGGTTCGGCGACGGGTTCTTGGAGTTGATCGACGCGGTGTTCACAATCGCCGCGCCCGGCCGCATATGCCGGAGTGCCGCCTTGGAGAGATAGAACATCGAATAGATATTGGTGCGGAACGTGCGGTCCCATTCCTGCGAACTGATTTCGTCTATACTCTCGTGGGTGCGCTGCATCGCAGCGTTGTTGACCAGGATATCGAGCTTGCCGAATTCCCGCACGGCGCGGTCGATGACGGACTGGCAGTAAGTTTCATCCGCAACATCCCCCGCCATCAGAACCGCGCGGCGGCCGGCCTGCTCAACCCAATGCTGGGTCTGCTTCGCGTCATCGTGCTCCTGCAGGTAGCAGATCAGGATGTCGGCGCCCTCACGCGCGAAGGCGATCGCCACCGCGCGGCCGATACCGGAGTCCGCGCCCGTAATGATCGCCACCTTGCCCGTCAGGCGGCCGCTGCCTTTGTAGCTCTGCTCGCCATGGTCCGGTTTGGGCGTCATGTCGGCTGTCGCCCCCGGCGGCGCCTGACGCTGTTCCGGCTGCGGCGGTTGTGGGCGGTTGTCGTCGTTCGGCATCGTCTTGTCCTTTATCCATACGGCGGGGGACGGGTACGGTCCGTCCCGAACCAGCCAGGCTCCAGTGCTGTGAACGCGTCGGGAATCAGAGCGCCGAGAGCGCCATCGATCAGCTATGCGTGAAGGCTTGCGGTTCTGTGACGGAGCAGCACAAACCTCCGACACGGGCTGATGGCGGCCACGATTTCTTGTGTCGGGCAAACCTTCCTTCCGCGATCGAGTTTGATGCAGACCGCGTCAACAGGTTTGATGAAACGGTTGCGCGGCAAACACTTCGGGCACCAGTAGAGGAAGTTGATATGTCTGCGCATCCACCACCGATACCGCCTGAACAGCGGCCGAAAGCGGGTCCCAAGGACGATGGCAAGGCCTCCGTCGCCGACACCTCCGGCACCGGGTCCGCGGACGGCAACCTCGCCGAACAGGGACGGGCGGGAAATACCAAGCAGAACACTACGAACAAAGGCCTTCAGCAGGACCGGTGAGCATGTCCAAGAGTGAACAGACCGAACGGTTCGGTGGCCCTGGAAGCAGCCATCAGGATCGTGAGCATCCCGGGAAAAATCAGCAGCCAACCGGAAAGAAAGGCGGCGGCCAACGCGCGGGGACGCCGCCTCCACAAGGAGCACCTACCAACTCGTCACATAGTCGCCAATCCGGCGGAGGTGGAGAGCGCGATACTCACCACACCCACACCGACAAACGCTCCTGACCGTCAGCCGCGTTCCCCGTCCGCCCCGCTGCCCTCCGGAACGACTCCGGCTCTGGAGGGCGCGTCGGCCCCGGGACGAACCGTCTGCAGTTCTTGTTCCACCTCTTTGTCGATCCCGCTTCGCTCCTCGGCCTTCCCGCGTTCTTTCCGCGTATCCGCTTCGATTTTTTCGATGTGGGCTTCCCTGGCTTTCCGCTCCTGCTCGCTATCCGGCACTGTCTTATCCTCTTCCTGATGGTGTCGCGGGGACGGACAAATCATATGGCTCATCCCCACTCATGTTGAACGCTTCACCCCGCCACCACGTTCGACGGGCGGCGGTTCCGGCGTGTCCGATCGATGGGATTTTCGGGTGAAACCCGATCCGACGCCTGCCGTTCAAGGATAGCCAATGTTCGAAAGGAGGTTCTACATGAACACCAAGACTCAGCATTCCACCTCGGAAGACAAGGCCAAGGGTGAAAAGGGTGTAACCCAGGAACAGGTGGGCAGCGGCAAAGACAAAGACCCGAACAATTTTGCCAACAACCCGGAGCGGGCGGCTGCGGCCGGGCGTAAAGGCGGACACGAAAGTCACAAACGCGACTGAACAACGCGGAAGTAGTTTGTGTGCGGCCGGGGAGGCAGTCGCTTCCCCGGCCTTGTTTGTATTCAGCGGCTACCCCGGCGCAAGGTTGATCTTTATCCGCATGCTGGACGTCCTGCTGGGGCGGAACGGTGAGGGCACGGTCTGTCTCGCGCCGGCGTGAACTCCCGGCGCTCATCCAAATGCGGAGCATGCCATCGCGAGCACTGCTCACAGTAAGCGGCATCCCGAATATTTGTTCCCCATTGATCACTATTATCCGTTAGCTCTGGTCTGGCGCGATAGAGCAACACGCACCTGACAGAGGACGTTATGGAAGAATCGGCCCCCACTGAACCCGTCCCATTGGAAGGATTGGCTTTTTCGATGGAGGATCTGCGCACGGCACTCGCCTGGGTAGCGCGGCGTCCTACGGTTCGCCTAACAGTAGCAACCGACCACCGTTCTGTTCCCGAAGCTCTCGAAATCTGTCCGCCGGGAACAAAATCAACACGCTGGTGTATTTGGCGAGACTACGAGGGCAACATGCATCTCGATGACTGGACCAAGTCCGAGTTTGACTTGCCTTATCACACCTTGCCCTCCGCGTTGTCCTTCATCGAAGCGCATCTGTAAGCAAAACGCATCGGCGTGGGTGTCGCCATGACATGTAGCGCTGTAGCGCAGGCACGGTTTCTTGATCTTGGTTTGCCATTGTTCTGATCGCGGACGCCGAACGATTTGCCGGCGTCCATGTTATTGGCATCATCCTCGCCAACCGGCGCCGCTCGCATGAATAAGCAGCTTGGATGAAATGAAACCGATCAGGGTCGTCCCATGTCGGACAGGGCAATTCGCCTGTTGAATAGCCTGAAGCTACTGGCTCGGACGCCTGAATGGTGGGCGTCCCAGCGGCTTGTATCCCCGGATGACCAAACAACCTGCGTCAAAATACCGTATGCGGATCGCGTCCGAGACCTGCACCACGCGTTTCCTCTCGCCGATCCTGAATCACTCGATGCGTTGGCGGATGTCTGCTCAATCCTGTCAGTCCCAGGCGGAACGCCACTGGTGGTGGAAGGCGACGAACCGGATGCGGTCTACGTCGTTGTCACCGGCCGCTTCGGCACCTTCCGGTTGGCTCCCGACAGTCCGGTCTCGGTCAACGAGAACGTGTTGGTCGGCCGGGTCGGGCCGGGTGATGTCATCGGGGACGTTGGCTTCATTACCGGCGAAGCGTCGACTGTCACGGTCAAGGCGCTGCGGAACAGCGAGTTACTGCGCATCGCGAAGCAAGACCTCCTGAGGGTCGCGGCACGCCGCCGGGATGTCTGGCCGGCGATCAGTTCCGCCGCGGTGCAGCGGCTTCAGCACGCCCAGACCGCAACCCGCCCATGTTGCCGGACCTTCTGCCTGGTACCGGCTGACCCGACCGTCGATGTGCGGCCGGTTGCGGCCAACGTCGCACGTAGCCTCCAGGCGTTCGGGACGGTCACCATCGTGTCGGCGGACGAGGCGCCCGAACGCCATGCGGCATGGTATTCGACGATCGAACGGAACTCCGACTTTGTCCTGTTCCAGGCTGACCTTGGCCCCACCGGGTGGACCAGGTTCTGTCTCCGCCAATGCGACCGCATCGTGGTCGTCGCGCGAGGTGATCATGAGCCGGAGACCTGTCGGGCACTGGGTCCGGACGGGGTGAACATCCCGCCCGACACTAAGCTGTCCCTGATGCTGCTCTGGGATGATGCGATCGCGCCGGCGCGGACCACTGCATGGCTGCAATTCCAAAAACCGAGCGAGCATCATCATATTCGCTCATCCCGCGATATCGAACGTGCCAGTCGTCTGATGGCCGGTCGCGGCCTGGGCCTGGTTCTTTCGGGCGGGGGCGCCAAGGCGCTCGCTCATGTCGGGGTGATCAATGCCCTGAGAGAAAACAATATCCAGATAGACGCCGTTGGCGGAACCAGTATCGGCGGCATCGTGGCCGCTGTGTTCGCGCTGGAGTGGGATCTTGCCGCAACGGTCCGATCGCTTGCCGCCGCATTCAGTCGGCGGCGATTTTCGGATTTCGCGGTTCCGCGCACGGCACTTTATTCGGAGCGTGCTTTCGCCAGGACGCTCGGCCATTGCTTTGGGGATGTCGCGATCGAGGACTCGCCAATACCGTTGTTCTGCGTATCGACCAACCTGACCAGGGGAACCTCGACCGTGCATCGAACAGGCCGGTTGGTGACGTGGCTGCGTGCCACATCGGCCGTTCCTGGGATGTGCCCACCCATAATCGAACAGAATGCTGTCTATGTTGACGGCGGGGTCCTCAACAACATGCCAACCGACGCTGTGCGTGAGTTTGGTGTCGCATCAGTGATCGCGGTGGATGTCGGGTCCTCGCTGGAGGCGCAGGGACGAGCGGACGGCGAACCCGCGCTGCCGAGTATGCTGGATCTGTTGTGGCGCGTGGGCACGATCAGTAGCGATATGAAAATGAACCGGATGCGGCGCGATGGCGACGTGTTGCTGAAGCCACCGGTGGGAAACATGGGGCTGTTTGACTGGAACGCCCACCAAAAGGCCATTGCCGCCGGCTACAGCGTTGCCTTCGAACATCTGGAGGAGATCAAGGCGGCGCTGGTCCGCCAAATCTAACTTTATCCCCTAAGCTCTGGCTTTTCGAGCATCACGGTTGCATTCAGCGGCGTCGATAACGACCTAAAATCGAAGGCCGCGAGCGCGTCAATACTCGCGGGCCAGGCGAAGGGAGAACGGCAATGGACAAAACAACTTCCACCCGGTCAGCAGGCGGGACTTCTGCCGATCCGCAGGCAATTGCTCCAGGGCCGGACGCGATGCTCGGCGTGTGGTCTTCATGGCTGGAGGCCACTTCACGATCGGCCGAACAATGGGGCCAGAACTGGGCTGATCTCGGCCTTCGGTGGTGGCAGGCCAAGCCCGATGCGGACACTGAACTCGGACCAAAAGGGTCGCCACCGGCAATCGCGGCAATGCTGCCAACTGAAATTCCAGCACCGGATTCGATCTTGCGTTCGATCGACCAGATGTGGAATGCCAACCCCCTGCGTGAGGTGGTGCCCGTGGACTGGGCCGAAATCGCGGCCGCGCTGCGAACCGTTTGGCTGCAGTCGCTTCGTCAGCCCGGAAGGACCACCTCCTCCCTTGTGGACTTGAATGTCCGCGTCTTGACCGCCGCAACCGAAATCTGGAACGACGCCGGGCGACGCTGGTGGGCGAGTGCCGCGGCCGAACCCGACAAAAAGCCGCCGGGTGGTTTTGATAAGCGCTTTGCAGCCCCCGAGTGGCACTTGAACCCGGCGTTCCGCACGCTGAAAGAGCTATATCTGCTCGCCTCCGACTGGCTGCTGCAGCAAGTTGAACAGGACGATACGGCGGACGCGGAACGCCAGCGCCTGCGCTTCCACCTTCGCCAGTTCGTTGACGCAATGAGCCCGTCGCTGTTGCTGCTGTCCAATCCGGAGGCGTTGCGCCGGGCGATGGAAACCGGCGGCGCCAGTCTGGCCGATGGCGCTCGCAATCTGGTGCATGACCTGAAAGAAGGCAGGCTCAGCATGGTGGACGCTTCGGCCTTCGCGCCGGGGCGTAATCTGGCGATGACGCCAGGCAAGGTGGTGCACCGCAACCGGCTGATCGAACTGATCCAATACAGCCCCGCCACCGAGACTGTGCATCAGACCCCGTTGCTGATTCTGCCGCCGTGGATCAACAAGTACTACATCCTCGATATGCAGCCGAAGAACAGCATGGTGGGGTATCTGGTCGAGCAGGGCTTCAACGTTTTCGTCGTGTCCTGGAAGAACCCTGACTCGTCGATGGATGGCACGACGATCGAGGACTACATGGATCTTGGGCCGCTGGAGGCCAGCGATGTGATACGCGAGATCACCGGCAGCCCCACACTCAATGTCATGGGCTATTGCATAGGTGGCACGCTGTTGGCGATGACCCTCGCCTGGCTGGCCGCCAAGCAGGACGCAAGGTTTGATTCCGCGACGTTCATGGTGTCGCTGCAGGATTTCTCGAAGGTGGGCGACACCGCGGTATTTCTCGGTGAGCCGGCGATCGACTTTGTCGAGCAGCAGATGATGGAACGCGGCTATCTCGACAGCCGTGAGATGTCCAACATGTTCAACCTGCTTCGCTCGAACGACCTGATCTGGTCGAACGTCGTCAATAACTACCTGCTCGGGCAGAAGCCTCCTGCTTTCGACCTGCTTTACTGGAACAGCGACGGAACGCGCATGACACGCGCCGCCCATAGTTGGTACCTGAGGAATACCTACGGCGAGAATAATCTTATTCAGCCGGGCAAGATAAACCTCAAGGGAGAGGCGCTTGATCTTGGGCGCATTACCTTGGATGCATACGCGGTCGGAGCAGAGAAGGATCATATCGTCCCGTGGGACGCGGCATGGCGGCTGACGCAACTGACCGGCGGAAAAGTCCGGTTCATTCTGGCATCGAGCGGGCATATAGCCGGGATCATCAACCCGCCAGGGGGCAAGGGCAGCTACTGGGTCAATGACGGGAACGGTCCCGCGGCGACGCCCGAGGAATGGCGCGCCTCGAGCACTCGCCACGACGGCAGTTGGTGGACGGATTGGGCAAAATGGCTGGCCGCCCGCTCCGGACGCCGGGTCAAGGCGCAAGCCGCCGGTAGTTCGGCGCACCCGGTCCTCGACGACGCGCCGGGGCGCTACGTCCTGGAAAAGTAGGAGCACCAAGGGCCATCTGCGGCCCCGGGTTGTTATGGCATCTGGCAACCTGGGGTCGATTTCGAAATCGCTATTTCTTCCTCGGTCATATCGACCGGGATGTCGGCGAACAGTGGCGTGCTCAGGTAGCGCTCGCCGGTGTCCGGTAGCATGGCGAGGATATTCGCGCCCTTAGGGGCCTCGGCGCATATTTGCAGCGCGCCGGCGAAGGTTGCGCCAGCGGTGATGCCGACGAAGATGCCCTCCTTCAGGGCCAGTTCCTTGCTGTAGCGTAACCGCGTCTGGCCCGGAGATGCGCAGGATCTTGTCGGATCGCGCCGCTTTCCATCGCGTCCCCGGTCAGCTTGGGGATGAAATCCGGTGCCCAGCCCTGCATCGGATGCGGCTTCCACACGGTGTGCGCGCCGGCGGGCGATCCGTCCGGGTTGCGCTGCTGGCCCTCACCGCTGTCAGCATCGACGCGTCCGCCGGCTCGCAAACGACGATCTTGGTATTCGGCAGTTCCTTCGCCAGCACGCGGGACACGCCCTTCAACGTGCCGCCAGTACCATAGCCAGTAACCCAGTAGTCGAGCTGACTCTCCTTGAAGTCCTCGATGATCTCACGCGCCGTGGTCCGGGTGTGAACATCGGCGTTTGCCTCGTTCTCGAACTGGCGGGTGAAGAACCAGCCGTGCTTCTCGGCAAGCTCCTTGGTCTTGTCCACCATGCCAATGGCGCGTGCGGATGCGGGCGTCAGCACAACCTTGGCGCCGAGGAAACGCATCAGCCGGCGGCGTTCGACGCTGAATGTCTCCGCCATGGTGACGACCAGCGGATAGCCCTTCGCCGCGCAGACCATAGCGAGCCCAATGCCGGTATTGCCGCTGGTCGCCTCGATCACCGTCTGGCCCGGCTTCAGCAGGCCACGGCGTTCGGCATCCTCGATGACACCGAGCGCGAGGCGGTCCTTGACCGAACCGAGCGGATTGAATGCCTCGATCTTTACGAACAGATTGACGTCCGGCGGCGCAAGCTTGTTGATCCGCACAACGGGTGTGTTGCCGATCGTCTCCAGGATATTCGCATATCTACGGCCCATGTTGCTCCCCCCAGAATTAGTTGCTGACGCTGGTGTCTCGAATTTGAAATCAGCCGCTGTCGGCGCATCTCGGTTCGCGCTCTGTCAGTGGCCCGCTGATCCCAACGTCGAGGGCAGGACACCGCCCCATGTCCAGTCTGACTACGCGGGCCGGCAATAGTCTACCTATTTTGTTACCGCCTGATTGGCCGACTGCATCGACCATGTCTCGGTCTGTTGAGGGTCGAAATAGCGCTGCGGCCCGCCGCCTTCTCGACCGTCGCCCAACTCCTGTGTAGCGTTTCCTCAACGAGCGGAGGGAACCATGCTCACCAGAGGCACAGATCGAGGAATACAATGAGGTCGGCGCCATCGTCGTCCCCGACGTGCTGACCCCGGACGAGGTGCGCACCCTGAGCGAAGTCACCGACGGGTTCGTCGAGCGCGCCCGGGGACTGACCGGCCACACCGACATCTACGACCTGGAAGACAGCCACAGCGCCGAAAATCCGCGTGTGCGGCGGATCAAGGCGGCGCACCTGCACGATCCCGCCTATGCCGCGCTGAGCCGGCACCAAAAGATCATTGCCGTGCTGCAGGATCTGTGGGGCCCGGACATTCGGTTCGATACCGCCAAACTGAACATGAAATGCGCCGGATTTGGCGCGCCCGGTGGAGTGGCACCAGGACTGGGCGTTCTACCCGCATACCAATGACAACCTCGCGGCGGTTGGCGTCATGTTCGACGACATGGCTATGGAGAACGGCCCGCTGATGATCATTCCGGGCAGCCACAAGGGTCCGACCTTCGACCACCACGCCGATGGCGTGTTCTGCGGCGCGATGGACCCGGCGAACCGCGATGTAGACTTCAGCAAGGCAATCGCGCTGACCGGCAAGGCGGGCTCGATCACCGTGCATCATGTGCGGGCGGTGCATGGGTCGGCGCCGAATGTTTCGCGACAGCGACCGCCGGCTGCTGCTGTTCCAGTTCCGCGCTGCCGATGCCTGGCCGATCCTCGGTTTCCCGGCTGGGATCGAGAAATTCAATGCCCTGATGGTGGCGGGCGAATCGCGGCAGCCAAGGCTTTCGCCGGCACCGGTGCGCCTGCCGCTGCCGCCGGCGGTGCTGCAAGGCTCGCTGTATGAGAACCAGAAGGGCATGAAGAACGCGCTTCTTCGACATGGTCCCGGCGCAATGAGCCGGCCGCCCGCCGGCTCGATCGAGCCGATCTTCGACCGCACGCCGCATCCCGTTCGGCAGCGGTCCGGTCGATCCGGTGGTGTACGACGCCGGTCGACGCGGCGCTGCGCCAGCGCACGGTCAACTTCGCTGCCCGGCGCTATGCCGACATGATGATGGTCAGCGGGCTGGACCGGGCCACGGCGGACCGGCATTTCCGGCTGCGCGCCGCGGTGCTGCCGTGCGGGACTGGACGCCCGCGCCGGCGGGCCAGGCATCCAGCCGGAGGCCGATGCTGGCTTTGCCTCCGGGCAGTTTGTTCTCGAGACAGATGCCGGCCGACGGCCGGGTGACCGGCGCGCTGGGGCGACATCGTCGGGCACGCCGTCTCCCGCCCGGGTTATGGCAGCACGCTGTTGCGCCCTCGGCGCGCGCCGGCTTCGACCCGCGCCGCCATCTCCCGGCATCCGCCGAACGCCGGCAGGGCTGGCCGATCGGCGACGCTGTGGAGCGCGGCTGGCCCACCGCCGGCGGCTTTGGCCGCGGCGCTGGATGCGTTCTTTGCCAGTTCGCCCGGCGTCTATGGCGTGCTGGTCGCCTCGCCGGACCGTGTGCTGGCGGAGCGCTACAGCGCATTCGGCGGCCGGACCGGGCGACGCCGAGCTGGTCGATGACCAAGGCCATCACCTGCACCGTGATCGGGCGGATGATCCATGAGGGCTGGCTGCAGTCGGTGTATGACCCCGCGCCCGGCGCCGCTGTGGAACGACGATCGGTGCGATCCATCGGCTGATCACGCTAGACCACTTGGTGCGGATGCGCTCTGGACTCGGGTTTCCGGTTCGCCACGACGACGGCCGCACCACGATCGGGTTCGAGAACAGCGCGGTCTACCAGGATGCCTGCGATGCATTCGAGGCCGCGCAGCGGTCGATCGTCGCCACCATCCCCGGCTCGGTGTTCCGCTATGTCAACAGCGGCATGAATGTGCTGGGCTCGGTCATCCGCGACCAGATCGAGCGGCGCGGCCTGCCGTATTATCGAGACCGCATACGGGCTGCTGGTGGATCGGCTGGGCATGAGCAGCTACCAGCATTCGGCTGATCTCGCCGGCAACCTGATCGCCTCGGGAGCGGGTTATGCGACGTTGCGCGACTACGCGAAGCTCGGCGTGCTGTATCTGAACGACGGCGTGTGGGACGGCGAGCGGCTGCTGCCGGCAGGCTGGGTCGATTACGCGCTGACGCCGACGCATACCGGCACCAGCTACGCCGCCTGCTTCCGCACCAACAGCGAGCGCGTGTTCCCCGACCTGCCGCCGGATACGGCCTGGGCGGCCGGCGCGTCGGACCAGAAGATCTTCATCCTGCGGCGGCACCGGCTGACCGTCGCGGTGTCGAATGAGACCGATCACGCGATGGATATGGCCGCGCTGAACCGGCTGGTTGCGACCGCCATCGATTGCTATTCCTGACAAGACCTGGGCCAGGTCTCGATCACCCGCCGTACGAAAAGGAACGCCCATGTCTGTCCGTAACGTCGCGCGCGAGAAGCTGGAGCAGGGGCAACTCTCCCTCGGCGTCGGCATCCGCACGACGCGCAGTGTGGAGGTGGCGAAGATGATGGCCACCGCCGGCTTCGACTGGCTGTTCCTGGACATGGAGCACGGCACGATGTCGCTCGACGCCTGCGCGCAGATTTCCGCCGCCGCCCTGGATGCCGGCATCGCGCCGATCGCTCGGGTGCCGAACGGGCAGTATTCCATCGCCACGCGGGCGTTGGACAATGGCGCGATGGGCATCGTCATGCCGCATGTCGATACGGCGGCGGAAGCGCGAGAGGTTGTCGAGAGGCTGAAATATCCGCCGATCGGGCACCGCTCGGTCGGCGGCTGGGGACCGCACTACCAGTTGCGCAAGCTCAGCACCGGCGAGGCGGTGAAGGCGCTGAATGCGGCGAACCTGACGGTGGTGATGCTGGAAACGCCGACCGCGATCGCCAACGCGGCGGAAATCGCCGCAGTCCCGGGCGTCGACGTGCTGCTGATCGGGTCCAACGATCTGTGCGCCGAGATGGGCATTCCGGGCGATTTCGGCAGCGACCGTCTGGCCGAGGCCTATGGCACGATGATCGCGGCCTGCGCGAAGTCGCAGAAGTTCCCGGGCATGGCGGGCATCTACAACGAGACGATCATGCCGCGGTATATCGAGATGGGGGCGCGGTTCATTCTGTCCGGCCAGGATGCGTCCTTCATGCTGGCCGGGGCGCAGTCGAGGACGGGGTTCTTGCGGAAGACGCTGGGATAGGCAGGCCACCGGGGCCAGCGAAGCGCCGTCGGTCAGGCGGCAAGCTGTTGGGCGAAGCGGCGCTGGCGCCATTGCAACAGGCTGCCACGCCAGTTTCGTGGCGCCGACTGAAAGCCGGCCGCGCGGCGGCAGGCCCACCGTCTTGAGGATCATTCCGGTGCTGCGCTCGATGTGGCGGTAATGGTAGAAGCCCATCGCGCCCGCCATATAGGCGGCCGTGCAGCGGCCATGCTGATATGTCTGGGATTCGGGCTCGTTGCCGCAGTGATAGGCGTAGGCCAGTTCATCGTCCTCGGACTCGCCGATGCGGCCGAGCGCGATGCGCAGGCGCCTGATCATGCCAAGGTTCTCGCGCGCCAGATACCGGCGCATGTGATCGTAGAACAGCTTGAAGTGCCGGTATTCGTCGGCCGCGATCAGCTTGCAGACCTGCTTCAGGACGGGTTCCGACGTGGCCTCCGCCAAGGCGGTGTAATAGCTGGAGGTGCCGGTCTCCACCATGCAGCGGGCGATCAGTTCGCCGGTGCGGGAGCCACGGATGGAGGCGTCGGCGTCGGTCTTGACCCTGTAGCCGGCGCGGTAGCGGTCGAATGCAGCGGCGAAGTTCCAGTTGGGATCGGCCAGTTCGGCCCATTTCGCCAAGGCGTCGCCGTGCTGGACCTCTTCCTCGGCCCAGTAGTCGGCCGCGGCGCGGAAATCAGGGTCGTCGCGGAAGACGCTGCCGAGATACAGCGCGTAGTCGCGGCCATTGCGCTCCACCATTGCGGCGGCCTTGACCAGTGGCACCAGGGCCGGGTCCACGCGCCAAGGGATCGAAATCGTCCCAGGCAACATCTTCGATCCGCCAATGCTTCATCTCGGTGTCGATGCTCGCTCAAACGCCGCCGGAGAACGCGCGGGCTATCCGTCACCAGGAATATATGTGAGATCAGGAGCAGCGAGTGGAACAGTCCGGCGGCCACGCGGTTCGTTGGCGAGCCGCTCAGACGCCGGCGACGATGCTATTCGTGGCGCAGCACGACGAGCCACAGCGGACGGACGCTAACCGTCTAGCCGGCGGCTTCGACCATGGCGCGGGCGGACTGCACCACGTCGAGGGCCTCGTCCTCGACTGCTACGTCGCGCTTGTCGGCGGCTTCGTAGGCGGCTTCGGCTTCGGCCAGGCGGCGTTCGGCGTCGGCCTTGTTGACCTCGGCGAGCGGGATCGCCTTGTTCGCCAGGACGGTGCAGCGCTCCGGCGTTACCTCGGCGAAACCGCCATCGACGAACAGGCGGTCGATGATCTTGTCGCCCTCGTACAGGTCGATGGTGCCGCCGCGCAGCATGACGATCATCGGGGTGTGGCCTTCCAGCACCCCCATGTCGCCCTCGGAGGCCGGGATCACCACCATGTCCACGGGGCGGGACAGCAGCAGCTTCTCGGGGCTGACGATTTCCAGGTTGGTCGGCATGATCCTGTCCCTATCAGCTCAGACGTTCGCCTTCAGGGTTTCGGCCTTGGCGACCGCTTCCTCGATGGTGCCGACCATGTAGAACGCGGCTTCCGGCAGGTGGTCGTATTCGCCGGCGCAGATCGCCTTGAAGCTGCGCACGGTGTCGGCCACCGGCACCAGCTTGCCGGGGAAGCCGGTGAACACTTCGGCGACGTGGAACGGCTGCGACAGGAAGCGCTGGATCTTGCGCGCGCGGGCGACGACCAGCTTGTCCTCTTCCGACAGCTCGTCCATGCCCAGAATGGCGATGATGTCCTGCAGCGACTTGTAGGTCTGCAGGATGCGCTGGGTCTCGCGCGCGACCAGATAATGCTCCTCGCCGACGATGCGCGGATCGAGCGAGCGCGAGGTGGAGTCCAGCGGATCCACCGCCGGGTAGATGCCCAGCTCGGCGATCTGGCGGTTCAGCACCGTGGTCGCGTCCAAGTGGGCGAAGGAGGTCGCGGGCGCCGGATCGGTCAAGTCGTCGGCGGGCACGTAGATCGCCTGCACCGAGGTGATCGAGCCCTTGTTGGTCGAGGTGATCCGCTCCTGCAACGCGCCCATGTCGGTGGCCAGCGTCGGCTGATAACCCACCGCCGAGGGGATGCGGCCCAGCAGCGCCGACACCTCGGCGCCGGCCTGGGTGAAGCGGAAGATGTTGTCGACGAAGAACAGCACGTCCTGGCCTTCCTCGTCGCGGAAATATTCGGCCATGGTCAGGCCGGACAGGCCGACGCGGGCGCGCGCACCCGGCGGCTCGTTCATCTGGCCATACATCAGCGCCACCTTGGAGCCTTCGAGCAGGTTGCCCTGCTCGTCCACCTTGATGACGCCGGCGTCCATCATCTCGTGATACAGGTCGTTGCCTTCGCGGGTGCGCTCACCCACGCCGGCGAACACCGACACGCCGCCATGCGCCTTGGCGATGTTGTTGATCAGTTCCTGGATCAGCACCGTCTTGCCGACGCCGGCGCCGCCGAACAGGCCGACCTTGCCGCCCTTCAGGTAGGGGCACAGCAGGTCGACGACCTTGATGCCGGTGACCAGGATCTCGGCCGAGGTCGCCTGCTCCTCGAACGACGGCGCCTCGCGGTGGATCGGCATGCGCCTGGTGGTGTTGACGGGGCCCTTCTCGTCGATCGGCTCGCCGATGACGTTCATGATGCGGCCGAGGGTCTCCGGACCGACCGGCACCGTGATCGGCGCGCCGGTGTCGGTGACTTCCTGGCCGCGCACCATGCCGTCGGTGCTGTCCATGGCGATGCAGCGGACGGTGCGCTCGCCCAGTTCCTGCGCCACTTCCAGCACCAGGGTGCGGTCTTCGATCTTGCTGATCAGCGCGTTCTGGATGAACGGCAGTTCGCCGTCGAACTGCACGTCCACGACGGCGCCGAGAACCTGGGTCACGCGACCGACGATGTTGCTTGCCATGGGGTGTCTTCCTTCGATGTCGGCGATCAGACGGCTGTCTTGCGCATGCGCATCAGACGGCCTCTGCGCCGGAGATGATCTCGATCAGTTCCTTGGTGATGTTGGCCTGGCGGGCGCGGTTGTAGTTCTGGCTCAGCCGCTTGATCATGTCGCCGGCGTTGCGGGTGGCGTTGTCCATCGCGGTCATGCGCGCGCCATGCTCGCCGGCGGCACTTTCCAGCAGCGAGCGATACATCTGGATCGCCAGCGCCTGCGGCAGCAGCTTCGCGAGGATGGTTTCCTCGTCCGGCTCGAATTCATAGATCGCGCCGCCGAGGTCCTCGGTCTCGCCTTCCGGCGGCGGCGGGGCGGGGATGATCTGCTGTTCGGTGACGACCTGGGAGATCACGGACTGAAAGCGGTTGTAGACGACGGTGGCGACGTCGATCTCGCCTGCGGCCAGCATCGCGGCGACCCGTGTGCCGATTTCCTGGGCGTCGCCGAAGTCGATGCGGCGTTTGCCGGCATAGCTGATGTCGCCGACGATGCGGCTGGACAGTTCGCGGCGCAGGTAATCGCGGCCCTTGCGGCCGACGGCGAGGATCTTCACCGTCTTGCCTTCGGCTTCCAGGCGTCGGGCCAGGTTGCGGGTGGCGCGGCCGACCTGGGTGTTGAAGGCGCCGGCGAGGCCGCGGTCGGCGGTGACGGCGATCAGCAGATGGGTCTTGTCCTGCCCGGTTCCGACCAGCAGCGGCGGGGCGGTGGGCGAGCCGGCGACGGACGCGGCCAGCGCGCGCAGCATCCGCTCCATCCGTTCGGCGTAGGGACGCGCGGCCTCGGCCTGCTGCTGCGCGCGCCGCAGCTTGGACGCCGCCACCATCTTCATGGCGGAGGTGATCTTCTGCGTCGACTTCACGCTGTTGATGCGGGTTCGGAGGGCCTTCAGGCTGGGCATGTGTCGCAGCGCTCTTAGCTGAACGACTTGGCGAAGTTGTCCAGGAAGGCGGTCAGCTTCTTCTCGATGTCCGGCTTGATCTCCAGGTCGGTGCGGATGGCGTCCAGGATGCCCGGCTCCTTCGCCTTCAGTTCGGAGATGAACTGCGCCTCGAACGGGCCGACCCGGCCGACGTCGATCTTGTCGAGATAGCCGCGGACGCCGGCGAAGATCGCCACCACCTGCTCCTCGATCGGCAGCGGCCTGTACTGCGGCTGCTTCAGCAGTTCGGTCAGGCGCGAGCCGCGTGCCAGCAGCTGCTGGGTCGAGGCGTCGAGGTCGGAGGCGAACTGCGCGAACGCGGCCATCTCGCGGTACTGCGCCAGTTCCAGCTTGATGCGGCCGGCGACCTGCTTCATCGCCTTGACCTGGGCGGCGGAGCCCACGCGGGACACCGACAGGCCGACGTTCACCGCCGGGCGGATGCCGCGGAAGAACAGCTCCGTCTCCAGGAAGATCTGGCCGTCGGTGATCGAAATGACGTTGGTCGGGATATAGGCCGACACGTCGCCGGCCTGCGTCTCGATCACCGGCAGCGCGGTCAGCGAACCGGCGCCCAACGCGTCGTTCATCTTCGCGGCGCGTTCCAGCAGGCGGGAGTGCAGGTAGAACACGTCGCCGGGATAGGCCTCGCGGCCCGGCGGGCGGCGCAGCAGCAGCGACATCTGGCGGTAGGCGACGGCCTGCTTGGACAGGTCGTCGTAGAAGATGACCGCGTGCTGGGCGTTGTCGCGGAAATACTCGCCCATGGTGCAGCCGGTATAGGGCGCCAGGAACTGCATCGGCGCCGGGTCGGACGCGGTGGCGGCGACGACGATGGAGTATTGCATCGCGCCGTTTTCTTCCAGCGTGCGCACAAGCTGCGCGACGGTGGAGCGCTTCTGGCCGATCGCGACGTAGATGCAGATCAACGCCTTCTTCGGCGTCGCCCGAGGCGTTGATGCCCTTCTGGTTGATGATGGTGTCGATGATCACCGCGGTCTTGCCGGTCTGGCGGTCGCCGATGATCAGCTCGCGCTGGCCGCGGCCGATCGGGATCAGCGCGTCGATCGCCTTCAGGCCGGTCTGCATCGGCTCGTGCACCGATTTGCGCGGGATGATGCCGGGCGCCTTGACCTCGACGCGGCTCATTGTGGCGTCGGCGATCGGGCCCTTGCCGTCGATCGGATTGCCGAGGCCGTCGACCACGCGGCCGAGCAGGCCGGGGCCGATCGGGACTTCGACGATCGAGCCGGTGCGCGAGACGGTGTCGCCTTCGCGGATCTGCTTGTCGTCGCCGAAGATCACGACGCCGACGTTGTCGGTTTCGAGGTTCAGCGCCATGCCGCGCAGGCCGGCCGACGGGAAACTCGACCATTTCGCCGGACATCACGTTCTGCAGACCGAACACGCGGGCGATACCGTCACCGACGGACAGGACCTGGCCGGTTTCGGCGACATTGGCTTCGGTATCGAACGCGGCGATCTGCTTCTTCAGGATCTCCGAGATCTCGGCTGGGCGGATCTCCATTTCAGGCGGCTCCCTTCATGGCGTACTGCAGGCGTTGCAGCCGGGATTTCAAACTGGTGTCGTAAAGGCGGGCACCGATCCGGACGACCAGGCCGCCGAGCAGGTCGGGTTCGACCCGCTCATTGATATTGACGTTGCCGTAGCCGGCCTCGATCAGGCGGGCGCGCAGCTGCTGGCGCTGCACGTCGTTCAGGGGTGGGCCGAGGCGACATGGGCGGTGACGATGCCGCGCCGCTGCGCCACCAGGGCGGCGAAGGCGCTGACGATGTCGCGCAGGGCGCGCAGGCGGCGGTTGACCGAGATGACGCCGACGAAGTCGCGGACTTCCTTGCCGAAGCCTTCCTGCACCAGCACGGCCTGGGCGGCGGCGGTGGCGGTCTTCACGTCGATCAGCGGCGATTCGAGCAGGCGGCGGAAATCGGCGCTGCCGTCGATCATCCGGCCGAGATTTTCCATCTGCGACACGACGGTGTCGAGCTGATGGTGCTTCATCGGCGTGGGCGTAAAGCGCGGCGGCGTAGCGGTCGGTGAGGCCGCCGCCGGAGGAGATGGTCGTAGCCTCAGAAGCCACGTTGGTTTCCATATGTTGGGCCGAGCCCCAAGGGACCGGCGTGGCACGGGCGAGTGTCGGGACCGGCCGGCCGAACCGGCGCGGCGGCGTCTAGCATGGGGTATGGGGGCACGCAACACGCCGGGGACCGGGTTCGTGACGTTTTATCCATTCGGCGGGCGGCTGTTGCTACGGGTTGTGATCTGTCCGCACCGGACGGTCCGGCGCGCGGGCTGTGCCGCAGTGGCGGCGATGCCGAGGGCATGCCGTACGCGGTACCGCTGCATCGGCCGACCGTCAGGGAGACGCGGGTTCCTCGCCCGGATGGGCGCCGGCGCGTTGCGGCAGCAGCCACGATACAGGCGACGATGAAGGCGGCGATGACCAGCGAGGAGACGATGCGGCTCAGGTTCAGCCCGCCGTCCGCGAGCGGCTTGGTCAGCAGGTCACCCAACGTGGCGCCGAGTGGGCGGGTGAGAATGAAGGCGGCCCAGAACAGCAGGGTGCGGGAGATGCTGGTGGCGTAGTAGGCCGCCGCGATCAGCAGGATGGCGGCGCCGAACACCAGCGAGCCGCCTTCGAATCCCGAGGCCTCCGGTACCCACGCCGTCGTCGGCCAGGAAGTCGCCGAGGGCGGTGCCGAGGGTGTTGGAGAACAGGATGGTGATCCAGTAGAACGCTTCGGCGCGCGGGGTGGCGATGCGGTTGACCGAGACCGTGCCCTCGGTGCGCCACCAGAGGCCAAGGGACAGCAGCAGCAGGACGAACAGGATGGCGACGCCGCCCGGGTAGCCGATGCCCAGCGAGCGGTCGGCGAAATCGGCCATGGTGGTGCCGACGGTGGTCGTGGCGACGATTACCGCCCAGTAGAGCGGCGGGTGGAATGCACTTGGCGCGGATTTGAGCAGACGACGAGGACCAGGAAGAGCGCGGCGAAGATGGCGGTGCTGATGAGGTAGCCGAGCTTCAGGGTCATGGAGACGGCGTCGCCGCCGGTCTCGCCCAGGGTGGTGGCGGCGATTTTGATGACCCAGAAGGTCAGGGTGATCTTCGGGCACTTTGCTGCGTGTGAGGTTCATGCGTGTTCCTGGCGCGATTTGGGGGGCTGGGACGCTGACCCGCGGAGGCCGTCCGGCCAAGGTCAAACGAGGCCTGGCCATAATGATGCAGTCCGGGAAGGGTTTCGCGAGATGTCGGGGTGGCTCCATTTTCTTGACCCAATCCCGGACCGCGGCCAAATTGCTTGAGGTTTATCCGGGGCCTCCGTCGCATGGCGCTCAGCCGCACCACCCGCGTTAACATCCTTATCGGCAACGGGCACTTCCTGTCGCACTTCTACGTGCTGTGCCTGCCGCCGATGTTCCTGGCCTGGCAGAGCGCATTCCACGTCAGCTTCGCTGAGCTTGGCATGACGATCATGCTGATGTCCGGCACCACGGCGCATCCTGCAGACGCCGGTGGGGTTCCTGGTGGACCGCTACGGCGCGCGGCCGTTCCTGGTCGGGGGCACGTTGCTGATGTCGCTGTCGCTGGCCGCGATGGGCCTCGCCGACGCGTTCTGGCAGATCCTGGTGCTGGCGACGCTGTCCGGCGTCGGCAACTCGGTCATCCATCCCGCCGACTACGCGATCCTGTCCGGATCGGTGGACAAGGACCGCATGGGGCGCTCCTTCGCGCTGCACACGTTCAGCGGCAATCTGGGCTTTTCGGCCGGGCCGCCGGTGGCGGCGTTCCTGATGGCGCTGATCGGCTGGCGAGGCGCGCTGCTGACGGTAGGGCTGCTGGGCATCCCGGTCGTAATCTCGATCCTGCTGCAGAGCCGCATCCTGAAGGACCAGGTGCGCGAGGTCGGCGCATGGCGCGGTCGAAGATGTCGGGGCGTGACCTGCTCACCTCCCGCACCATGATCCTGTTCTTCATGTTCTTCATGCTGGGTGCGATGGCTGGCGGCGGCGTGCAGTCCTGGCTGGTGACCGTGCTGCATACTTTCAAGGGGATCGAGCTGGAGGTCGCGGCCACCGCGCTGACCGCGTACATGCTGGGCTCCACGACCGGCGTGCTGGTCGGCGGGTGGTTCGCCGACACGTTCAAGCAGCATATCCTGCCGTTCGTCACCGGGCTGACGATCCTGTCCGCGCTGCTGATGGTCGGCATCGACTGGCTGAACCTGCCGGCGGTGGCGATTATTGGCATGACCTTCCTGTCCGGGCTGGCGCTGGGCGCGAGCCGGACCCCGCGGGACGTGATGGTGAAGGATGCGGCGCCGCCGGGGCAAATCGGCAAGGTGTTCGGCTTCGTCAGCGCTGGCTTGCCGCTGGGCAGCGCCGTCACGCCGGTGCCGTTCGGCATCCTGATCGACAAGGGCCATCCCGAACTGGTGCTCGTCCTGGTCGCGGTGATCCTGCTGCTCAGCCTGTTCTGCGCCGGCTCGGCGCGGGTTTCGGCCAGGGTTTCGCCCAGCAGGATTTCGGCTCCGGCCAAAGAGCCCATTGTGCAGCCGGCGGAATGACGTAATAGCGCCACCGCCTGGGACCATTTCCTCATGCCACTTCCTCATGCCAGAATTCGATAGCGACCCGCGACCGGGCGAGGTCGCGGTGAAGCTTACGGCGGACAGCGATGCCGGCGTCTACTTATCGACATCATCCACACGCCCTGGCGGGTTCGCGGAGAGTGTCCGAAGCGCGGCAGCCTGGACGGACCAGTCTGCACCATCGTGATCCATGATCCCTGGCGCCACGGCCTGACCGGCATCACCGATCATCCGCGGATCCAGGTGTTGTACTGGATGCACCACGCGCGCCGCGACCTTGTCCTGCAGACGCCGATCCGCACCGGGCAGACGACGGGAACCTTCGCGTTGCGCTCCCCGGTGCGGCCCAATCTGATCGCCTCCTCAGTGGTCGCACTCGTCGGGGTCGAAGGCGGCAGGCTACAGGTCCGAGGCCTTGACTGCCTGGATGGCACCCCGCTGATCGATTTGAAGCCGGATCGGAGGCCCGAGTAAGGCCTGAACGCATGTACGGACGCGTTCAAAGCGTGATCCAAGCAGGTGATTTACCGGAACGCTGGATCCCGCGATCAGGCGCTAATGCGTCGCGCTATCCCTGAAGCGCGCGCTCGAAAACGCGGCCAGTGAATCCGGTAACACCCCGCTCAGGATCGCGGGCGCCAGTGCCAGGGCGTGCGCGCCGGCCAGCGTCACGCCGCTGTGGCACGTCGCGGCGAAAGCGCCCGGATAGCGTTCGGATTGCTCATAGATCGGGAAGCCGTCCGGGCGACATCACCCGCAGCGCCGCCCACATGCGTATGATCGACGGCCTCCTTCAACGCCGGGAAAATCCGCGTGTTGCGGTCAGCGATTTTCTTCAGCACGGCGACTTTCGTGGTGGTGTCGAATCCCGACATCCTCCTGGCTGTCACCGAGCATGACGGTGCCCTCGGCGGTCTGGCGAAGCAGGTGGGTCGGGTAGTCGAGCAGTGGGCGCATCCGTTCGGTGACGATGATCTGGCCCTGCAGCGGTGATGACCGGCATGTGCAGCCCGACCATCGGGGCAAGGTCTCGGCTGCCCAGGCCGGCGGCGATGACGATCCGGGGCGCGGTGAATGTCTCGCCGCCGGCATGGACGGTAAAATGGTTCGGCGGCGCATCGATCCGCGGTGACCTTGCGGTTCGGACGGTACGGGCACGTCCTGGTGCAGCGCGCGCAGCAGGTGCAGCGGGCTGGCGTGGCCGTCGAGCGGGCAGAAGCTAGCGCCGGTCACCTCGTCGCCGAGGCCCGGGCACCATGGCGCGGACCTCCGTCGCGCGACAGCATGCGGGTGCCGATGTCGCCGCTTTCGTTATGCATGCGGTGCAGCAACGATTCGCGGTCCTCGTATTCCTGGTCGGACAGGCAGAAGGCCAGGCCGCCAGGTTGATGCAGCGCGGTGTCAGTGCCGGGGCGTCGCATCCGGCGAGGTCCGGGCCAAAGCGCGGCGGACTGGCGGGTCCACTGCGCATAGGGCGGCATGCCGGCACCTTTGCTCTGCACCCACACCAGGCCGAAATTGCCGCGGGCGGCGCGGAAGGCGATGTCGCCCTCGTCCAGCAGCACGACCTCGGCGCCGTGGGCCTGCGCGCCCCAGGCGATGGCGCCGCCGACCAGGCCGCCACCGATGACGATCAGGTCGGTCACTCCTTCGTCTCCAGCCGCACCCGCGGGTCGAGCACGGTGTAGAGCACGTCGACGAGCAGGTTGATGGTGATGAACAGCAGCACGATCATCATCAGGTAGGCAACGATCACCGGCCGGTCGAGCACGTTGATGCTGTCGATGATCAGCTTGCCCATGCCGGGCCATGCGAACACGCTTTCGGTCACCACGGCGAACGCGATGGTGGAACCAAGTTCCAGTCCGACAACGGTCACGACGGGGATCATGATGTTCTTCAGGACGTGGACCATTACGATCCGCGCCGGCGACAGCCCTTTGGCGCGGGCGAACTTGATGAAATCCATCGGCAGCGTTTCGCGCACCCCCGCGCGCGTCAGACGCAGCACCAGTGAGATGTTGAACAGCGACAAGATTCAGCGCCGGCATCAGCATATGGCGCAATCCGTCACGCGTCAGAAACGACCATCGGCACGCCCAAGAAGTTCGGCCGTCTCGCCCCGGCCCGGTGGACGGCAGCCAGCCAAGCTGCACCGCGAACACCATGATCAGCATCAGGCCGACCCAGAACGTCGGCAGCGAAAATCCCAGGATGCTGCCTGCCATGATGGAGCGGCCGAGGAATCCGTCCGGGCCGCATGCCGGCATACAAGCCCGAGCGGAACACCGAACACGATCGACAGCAGCACCGCCGTAACCGCGAGTTCCATCGTCGCCGGCATACGCTGCGCAATCAGCTTCAGGGCGGGTTCGTTGAAAACGAAACTGCGTCCCAGGTCGCCGTGCAGCGCGCCGTTCAGAAACACCAGCGTATTGTCGCCACAGCGGCTGATCCAGGCCGAGGTTGGCGATGATCCGCGCGCGTTCGGCCTGATCCGCTTCAGGCGAGATCAGGATATCGACCGGATTGCCGATGACATGTACGCCGATGAAAACGATCATGGTCATGGCCAGCACGACGAAATGCAGCCTGGATCAGGCGCCGTATCAGCCACGTCACCATTTACGGACGCACCGACATCGCCCTGGTTTCCTCATCGACCCGCGGCTCATACGTCAAGCCCTTGCGGACCGCCCAGATGTTCTTCTGCAGATGCAACATGATGACGGGAACATCGTCCATCGCGATCTGGGTTGCCTGCTGGATGATTTTCTCGCGGGCGCCGTCATCCATCGTCGCCAATGCCTGGTCGATCAGGGCATCGACCGCCGGATTGGAGTAGCGGCCACGGTTCGCCGTCCCCATCCCGCGTTCAGCGTTCCACGTTGCGATTTGTGCGCGCAACGGATTGGTGCCCTCGGCGGTGGCGGTCCCCCAGCCCAGCAGGAACGCCGAAAAATCCTGTTTGCCGGCGCGGCTGACGAAGCTGTTCCAGGGCAGCGCCTCCACCGTGGTCTTCACGCCGATGCGCTGCCACATCTGGCCCACGGCCTGGATGATTTTTGCGTCGTTGACGTAACGGTCATTCGGACCGTGCAGGGTGATGCGTCAGGCCGTTGGGAAAACCGGCTTCCGCCAGCAGCGCCTTTGCCTTCGCCGGATCATACGGCGGCGGCTTCAGATCGGGCACGTAACTGTAGGTGCCCGGCGACAGGTATTGGCCGGTCGGGAACCGCCGCACCCTCCATCACCCGGTCGACGATGCCCTGGCGGTTGATCGCGAGCGACAGCGCCTGCCGCACGCGGCGGTCCTTCAGCGGGTTGGCCGCCAGCGTTTCGCCGTTCGGACCGGTCACGAACGGCGTGCGGACCGGTGCGGGACTGGTCCAGCCACAGGTAGATCGCGCGGTTGCCGACCACTTCCTCCAGCGTCACCCGGGGGTCGGTGCGCAGTTTTGGCAGGTCGGTGGGCGGGACGAACTCGATGACGTCCGACGTCGCCGGCCAGCAGCGAGGCGGTGCGGGCGCCGTCGTTGCTGATGATGCGGTAGTTGACGTGCTGCCAGTGCGGCTTGGCGCCCCAGTAGCCGTCGTAGCGCTCCATCTCGATCCGGTCGCCGGGGCGATAGGCGACGAAACGATAGGCGCCGGTGCCGATGGCGTTCTTGCCGCTGTTGAAGTCCTCGGTCGCGGGATCGGGGCCGAGGCGTGTGCGGGATGATGAAGATCTGCGACAGGTCGGAGGGCAGCAGCGGATAGGGCGTGTCGGTGCGCAGCAGGATGGTGTGGGGATCGACGATCTCGGTGCTGGTGACGGCCTCGGCTGTAGACGCTGAAGGAGGCTGGGCTGTTCTTCACCCGCGGCACCCGCGCCAGGGTGTAGGCGACGTCCTCGGCGGTGAAGGGCGTGCCGTCGTGGAATGTCGCGGTGCGCAGCTTGAACTCCCAGGTGCGGTCGTCGCGCAGCTTCCAGGATTCGGCCAGGCCGCCGATCATGTGCCCGCCGGCGTCGCGGTCCACCAGGCGTTCGTAGATATGGCTGCCGAACGATTCGTTCGGCGACAGCGTGTGATAATGCGGGTCGATGCTGGTGACCGGGGCGGAGGACGCGATATTCAACGTCTGCGCCGCCGCGCTGCCTCCCAAGGTGCCGCCCGCCACCGCGGTCCACACAAGAAGCCCCCAGATTGTGCGCGCCATTCGGTCCGCTCCCGCGTTGTAAAGGCGGGAACTATAGCGGCGCCCTTTGGCTCTGCGCTAGGCTCGCCGGGATCACGCCCTTCGTGCGTGCTCGAAACAGGGAGCAAGCGGCGAGCGTGAAGATAATCGCGTATGCCGACGTTAAGGATGCACAGCCGGCCAGGAGGTGCTTTACCGTCGGCATGACAGCATTCGATCCGTATTCAGCCATCGGCATCATCGGCAGCTTCTGCTTCATCGCCGCCTATTACGCCACCTTAAGGGGTTGGTTGGCGATCACCGGCTGGCGCTTTCCGGCCATCAACCTGGTAGGGGCATCGCTGGTCCTGGTCTCGTTGATCGACGCATGGAACCTTCCCTCGGTCATTCTGGAGTGCTTCTGGGGCGCGATCAGCGTCTATGGCGTCATCCGCGGGCTGCGGCGCTAGCTATGCTTACGCCGCCTGGTCTTCCTGGTGCCGGTAGTTCATTTTCACGAACCAGGCGTAGTAGTCGCCGAACGTCCGCGGCGGATACCGAGGCGGGTTGTCCGGGCCGCTGCAGCCGGGCAGGCATTCGATCATCACATCGGTATTGGGATCATAGAAGAACGGAATCGCGTATCGATCCGTCGCGGATCGGTTGACCGCGCGGTGCGGCGTGGAAAGAAAACGCCGGTTCGTCCACTGGTGCAGGATATCGCCGGTGTTCACCAGATACGTCCCCGGCATCGGCGGAACGGCGATCCACTTGCCGGTCACCGTGCGAATTTCTAGGCCAGGCACCGCCGACTGCGGCAGGAAGGTCATGAAGCCGCTGTCGGTATGGGGCGCTATGCCGAACTGATTGTCCTCGGCCGTCAGGTCCGGCGGATAATGTGACAGCCGAAGGTTGATATGTGCGCCCTCGAACCGCTCACGGAAAAACCCGGCCGGCAGCCCAAGTGCCAGGTCATAAAGCGGCAACATGCTCTGTCCCAGCGCTTCCATCCTGCGCCAGTAGCTCAATACCGTGTCACGAAACCCCGGCAGGTTGTCCGGCCATTGGTTCAATCCACGCCATGGCTTGCCGGAAACCACATCGGGATCGTCCGGGCTGCGCTCACGGCGGATGAACAATGCCTCGTTCAGATCGTGCCGCGTGTTCTTGTTGACTTCGGAACTACGCATTTTCGCCCCGCCCATCGGCAGGTAGCCAATCTGGTGCAGGTTGATCAGCAACGCCTGCTTCCGCGCCATCGGCAGCGCGTGAAAGCGCGCGGCCTCGGAGAAGGTCGCATCGATCAATTTCTGGTCCACGCCGTGGTTCTGGATGAAATAGAAGCCGACATTCTCACTGGCCCAGCGCAGTTCCTCGGCCAGGCGGTGATCAGCCCCTGCTTCCCCCGCCAAATAGGGGCCAAGATCCAGGACGGGAATTGTCTCTTCCAAAACCTGCGCCATGCTTTGCTCCTTTAGCCGGATATTGCGCCGAACCTCACCCCGGGACAAGCGAGCCGCACCGGCCCTGATGGCTGGCACGCTGTATGCACACCTGGCAAGGACCACGCTCCACAGGAGGCTTTTTCATGGACCTGGGTGTCTTCATTCCGATCGCCAACAATGGCTGGCTCATTTCGAAGACCTCGCCACAATACAACACAAGTTTCGCGCTGAACCGGGACGTGACCCTGCTGGCCGAGAAATATGGCTTCGAATTCGCCCTCTCCATGGTGAAACTGCGCGGCTTCGGCGGGGAGAGTGAGTTCTGGGATCATGCGCTGGAGAGCTTCACCCTTATGGCGGGCCTCGCCGCGGTCACCGAAGCGGATCAAGCTGTACGCCTCCTCGGCGGTGCTGACCCTGCCTCCGGCGATCGCCGCGCGCATGGCCTCCACGATCGACAGCATCGCGCCCGGCCGGTTCGGGATCAACATCGTCTCCGGCTGGGCGGAGGGCGAATACACCCAGATGGGCCTGTGGCCCGGCAAGGAGCACTACGAGCGTCGCTACGAATACAGCGCGGAATACGTAACGGTGATGCGGGACTTGTGGGCGAAGGGCACGTCCGACCACAAAGGCAACTATTTTCAGATGACCGATTGCAAGCTCAGTCCACGTCCATCGGTGATGCCCAAGATCGTCGCCGCTGGGCAGAGCGACGTCGGCATGAAATTCGCCGCGGAGTACGCCGACTTCAACTTCTGCCTCGGTGAGGGCGTCAACACCCCGACCAGGTGCGCGGCTACGATCGGACGCCTGCTGAAGGCGGTCGCGAAAACCGGACGGGACGTGGGCGCCTACGCCCTGTTCATGGTCATCGCGGATGAAACCGACGAAGCGGCGCAGGCAAAATGGGAGTGCTACAAGGCCGGCAAGGACCTCGATGCGCTTAGCTGGATGGGCGCACAGGCCAACAACGACGACAAGGCTGCCGCTGGCGGAACGGCACTTAGCATGATCAATCCGGTCTCGGCGGTGAACTTCAACATGGGCACCGTCGTCGGATCATACGCCACGGTCGCCAGCTTGCTCGATCAGTTGGACGGCGTCGAAGGGCTGGCCGGCGTCATGCTGACATTCGACGATTTCATCATCGGAATGGAAGCCTTCGGCGAGCGTATCCAGCCCCTGATGACCAGCCGGAGCGTCAGCGTGGCTGCCTGTAACGCCTCCTACTCGGCAGCCAGCGTCCTTGCCGGCGTTCCCCTTGCCCGCTTCCTTTCGGCAAATCGAACTGGCCCGCCGGGATCGTGTCGAAATACGCCAGAACGTCCTTTACCTTCATGACGTCTGCATATTTCGCGTGCATGTCGCACAGGCTGACGGCATGGCTGGCCTCGCTGCGGTCGAAACAACCTTCCTCGGCCAGCACCACGCGATAGTTCAGACTGAACGCATCCACCGCCGTCGCACGCACGCAGCCCGAGGTCGTCGTGCCGGTGATCACCACGCTGTCGCACCCCAGCAGCGTCAGATAGGACGCCAGGTCGGTGCCGAAAAATCCCGACGGCTTTTTCTTGCAGCACCACGATGTCCTGCGGTCCCGGCGCGATCGCCGAAACGATCTCGTTGCGGTCCAACCGGTTTTTGGCCGGTCAACATCCTCGTCCCGGCGGCGGTTCTTCCAGCGCCAGCTGCCGGCATCCCAGTTGTCATCACGATATTCGCCGGTGGTGTAGATCACCGGCAAGCCGCGGCCATGCGCCTTGCCGATCAGCGACTTGATATGATCGACCGCCACCCAGCTTTCCGCACCACAAGAACTGCGCCAGCGCTTGATGCTGTCCAGGATCGGCTCCGGCTTGTCGCCGCAAAACGCCCCAACTGACATCGATCACCAGCAGAGCCGGCCGCTTGCCGAGGTCGGCCGTCGCGCCAAACCCGCCGGCGGCGAAAACCGCCTTGTCGCGCTCCGTCAGAAATTTGTCCCACACTTGCTCGGTCATCACGGCCCCCTAATGGAACAGTGTCCGCAGCGGCGCTTTCGGATCGGTATCGATCACCGGCGCGAGGGCACGAGCGATCGTCCAGCAGCCGCATATCCGTCATCCGCGGGCCAACGATCTGGATGCCGACCGGCAACCCCTTCGGGCCACGCCCGACCGGTATCGCCACGCAGGGAACATGCAGCAGCGTCCACATCGACTGGAATATCGCGCTGCCGGTGGTGTGCAGTCCCTCCGGCGCCTCGCCCGGCGCGCTTGGCGTCAGGATAACGTCCAAGCCCGCGCCCGAACAGGCGCGTCGAACGCCGGGCGGCAGGAATCCGCCAGTGCATAGCTCGCCAACAGCTTTTCCGGCGTCACGCCACGTGCGTTCTCCACTTTGCCGCGCAGGTCAGGGGCAAGGATGGCATAGGAGACAGGTATTCCGGCAGGAACGACCCTCCGCCCTCGGTCTGCACGATGTCCGCGTGGGCCTCATGCAGCTGATTGAACGCCTCCGGCAGTTCATACTCCTCGACGATGGCGCCGGCGTCGGACAAGCGTTTGGCGGCCAGCGCCAGCGCCGCCGCGCCGGCCGGTTCGATCGCCGACCAGGCCGGGCTGCGGCACACTCCGACGCGCAAGCCCTCCGGTCCGGCGCGGAACGGTGCCGCGCCGCGGGCAGCCGGAACGCCTCCGCCACCATGATCAGGTCATCGACGCAGCGGCCATACCACCCGACGGTGTCCAGCGTCATCGACGACATCCGGACGCCCTCACGCGACACGGTGCCCCATGTCGGCTTGATCCCGTAGATGCCATTGAACGCTGCCGGGCGGATGTGGGACCCGCCGGTCTGCGTGCCGAACGCGAACGGCACATGGAAGTCGCCGACCGCGGCGCCGGAACCGGATGAGGACCCGCCCGGCGTGTGGTGCCGGATTGAACGGATTGCGCGACAACGCCTTGCGCCCGCCGGAGGCGAATTCCACCGTGTCGGTCTTGCCCAGGATCACGCCGCCGCCGGACCGCACCACGGAAACGCAGGCGGCATCCCGGTTTGTCCGCACCCCGGGTAGATCGGCGAGTTGTGCGTGGTCGGCTGATCGGCGGTGTCGATGATGTCCTTCACGCCCCACGGCAGGCCGTGCAGCTCTGCTCGTCGGGCTCCACGCCGGCCGGGGCACGCTTGTCCAATTCGCGGGCGTTGCGGATCACCATGTCGGGATCGATATGAAGCCATGCGCGAACCACCGGATCGCGCGACGCGATACGGCTCAGGCAGGAACGAACCAGTTCCTCGCAGGATAATTTCCGGTCGCGGATCAGCCCGGCGGCTGCGGTCGCGGTCAACTGGCAGGCTTCCATGGCGATTCGTCCCTACACGTCCCGTACACCCGGCCATGCAATGCAGATGCCAGACGACCGAACCCGCGGCCCGGACCTTATCCTGCCATCATCCGGTTGCTCTCCCGGTCGCCGAAGAAGATGTCGGTCGAAATCTCATCCACCCGGTTGCAGCCGGTATAGGCCATGGTCTTGTCCATCTCGGTCTGGATGAACCCGACCGCCTTCGACGCACCAAGCTGCCCGCCCGCCGCCGTGCCGTACAGCGTCGCGCGCCCGGTCAGCACGCATTTCGCCCCGAGCGCCACCGCCTTGACGATGTCGGAACCGCGGCGCACGCCGGAATCGAGGATCACGGTCGCCTTGTCGCCCACCGCCTCGGCGATTTCCGGCAGCATGTCCAGCGTGGCGGCGGCGCTGTCCATGTTGCGCCCGCCATGGTTGGACACGATCAGCCCGTCAACGCCATAGCTGATCGCCCGCAGCGCATCATCCACCCGGTTGATGCCCTTCAGCATCAGAATTCCCGGCCATTTGTCGCGGAAGATCCTGATGTCGTCCCAGTTCAGCGAATCCTGCCGCATCACCTCCTTGGTGTGCGGGATCGTTGCCGATCGGGCGGCGGTACGGGTCCGGATAGTTCTCGTTCCGCGGCATGCCGATGGTGGTCAGGTATTTCATCAGCACGGTGCTGAACCAGACGGGTGCTGCATGATGTCCCAGGTGAACCGCCATGTCGGATGGAACGGCAGCAGGAAGCCGTTCTTGGCGTTGTATTCGCGGTTCGGCGGCACGATGGTGTCGGTCGTGACGATCAGCGCCTCGAACCCGTTGTTCTTGGCGCGCTCGATCAACTGGTAGGACAGTTCGCGCTGCTTCCAGACATAGAGCTGGAACCACAGCCGGAAATTCGCCTCCTTGGCGATCTTTTCCATCGACGTCATCGCGCCGGTCGCCAGGGTGAACGGGATCTTCGCCCGCGCCGCCGCCTTGGCCAGTTCCAGTTCCCCTTCGTGCCAGCACAGCCCAGCGGCACCGGTCGGCGCGATCGCCATCGGCAGCGAGATCTCCTTGCCGAACAGCGTGGTCTTGGTGGAGCGGCCGGACACGTCGACCAACGCGCGGTGCTTCAGCTTGATCTTCTCGAACGCGGCGCGGTTGTTGCGCAGCGCCAGTTCATCCTCGGTGGACCGGTCGACGAACTCGAACACCGCTTTCGGCAAGCCGCCGCTTCGCGGCTTGCGCGCAGATCGAAAACGTTGTAGCAATCATCGAGCCTGGACATACCCACTCCCCCTTGTTGCGGCGATGATGAAGCGGGGCAGGGCGGTGTCAAGCCAAAGAGGCTGCAATCCGCCCGCCAGACCCCATCTATGGCCGGGAAACCAAACGCTCTATGAACGCCAGCGGAAGCCCGCGGCGGAGGAACTGACTGCATGACCGACTACCTCTCACTCGTATCCGACCTGATCCGGCAAGCCCGGCCGCCGGCGCCGATGCCGCCGACGCGGTGCTGGTCAACGGCACCTCGCTGTCCGTGGCCTCCCGCCAGGGCAAGATCGAGCACCTGGAACGGTCCGAGGGCCGCGACCTCGGCCTGCGCGTGTTTGTCGGCAAGCGCGCCGCCATCGTGTCGTCCACCTCGCTCGATCCCGCCGGTTTCGCCAGCCTGGTCGAACGCGCCATCGCCATGGCGAAAGTGGTGCCCGAGGACAAGTTCGCCGGGCTGGCCGAAACCTGGGCGCCGCCGGAGGATATGGACCTCGACATGGCCGATCCGGCCGAACCCGCGCCCGATCTGCTTGCCGGCCCGCGCCGCCGCCGCCGAGGAGGCCGCATTCGCGGTGCACGGCGTCACCAATTCCGAGGGCGCCGAAGCTGGCTACGGCCGCAATGAAATCGTCCTCGTCACCTCGGCCGGCTTCGCCGGGCGGCGGGTCGGCACCAGCCATTCGATCTCCGCCACGGCGCTGGCCGGCAGCGGCACCGACATGCAGCGCGACTATGACTACCACAGCACGGTCTATTTCGCCGACCTGGACGACCCGGCGAAAATCGGCAAAAGCGCCGGCGAGCGAGCCATCGCTCGGCTCAACCCGACGCGGCCGAACACCGCCAGAATCCCCGTGGTCTACGATCCCCGCGTCGCCGGCGGCCTGCTCGGGCATCTGTCGGGCGCCATCAACGGCGCCGGCGTGGCCCGCGGCACCAGCTTTCTGAAGGACAAGCTCGGCCAGCGCATCTTTGCTCCCGGCATCAACATCCATGATGATCCGCGGCGGGTGCGCGGCCTGCGGTCCCGCACCTTCGACGGCGAAGGCACCCCCACCCGGGCGCGGGCGCTGATCGAGGACGGTGTGCTGACAACGTGGCTGCTGGAAAGCCGCTCCGCCCGGCAACTCGGCATGTCCCCGACCGGTCACGCGTCCCGAGGCACCAGTGGTCCGCCGTCGGCTTCCACCAGCAATCTGTATCTGGAGGCTGGCAAGATGACGCCCGCCGAACTGATGGCCGACATCAAGGAAGGACTCTACATCACGGAGATGATCGGCATGGGGGTCAACGGGGTGACCGGAGACTACAGCCGAGGCGCGGCCGGATACATGATCCGCGACGGGGCGCTGGCCGAACCGGTGGCCGAGATCACCGTCGCGGGGAATTTGATCGAAATGTTCGCCAACATGGTGCCCGCTTCGGATCTGGTGTTCCGGCGCGGCACCGATTCCCCCACCGTCAGGATCGACGGCATGACGATGGCGGGGGGCTGAGCTAACCCCGGGATCGGAAACTTCATTTCGCGGCGCTCCCGGTGAAGACCGCCCGCCGCACAGCTTCCAGCGCCTGCGCCCCGTCGGTTGCATCGACACCAAGCCAGTCCCCGGCGCCCGGATCGTTCGCGGCGGACCGATGCAGCACGGCAACCGTGGCATCAGACGCGTCACCCGTCCGCCCGCTGATCCTCTGTTCAAGCAACGGCAAAGGGGCTTGCAGCCAGATCCCGGCGAACCGCGTTCCGGTTGACCCGATGGCGAGCGCGAGCGCCCGGCGGACGGACAGGTCCAGAAAGGTCGCATCGACGATCACAGCATGGCCGGCTTCGGCCGCAAGCCTGGCCTGTTCGATTACCGCGCTGTTGGTGGCCGCATTGGCGCTCGCGGAATAGGCATCCGGCGGCAGGCGTGCCTCGGGCGGCATCCCGAACAGGCGCTTGCGGATTTCGTCACTGCGCAGGACCAATGCGCCGGGGGCAGGACCCAGATCCGGTGCCAACGCCCGCGCCAGGGTGGATTTGCCGGTACCCTGCAGCCCGCCGATCGCCACCACCGCTGGTTTGGCGGGAACCAGATAGCTCTGGGCAGCGGTAAGGTATGCGTGGCCATCCTGGCCGGTCGCGGCCATGACATGCGCCCTGATCATCGCCCGCTGCGACAGGAACATCGGCAGACCGGCGATCGCCCGGACGTCACCCGTGCGGGCCATGTAGCGGTTCATCACCCGGTTTGCCGCCGCCCGTCCAACCCGCTGGTCCAGGTCCATCAGCAAGAATGCAAGATCGTAGCCGACATCGATGGTGGCCAGAGCTTCATCGAACTCAAGGGCATCGAACGGCACGGGCTGTCCCCGCCACAGGCAGATATTGCCGAGATGCAGGTCACCGTGGCAGCGGCGGACGCATCCGGCGACGGAACGAGCAGCCATCCAGGGGCGGCGAACCTCGATCGCCCGCATCATTCCTCTCCGCCAGCCCTCGACGTCGGGCCGCGGCAGCCCCGCGGACAACGCCGAGCGCACGTTACCCTCCGTGATGCGCTGCATCGCCGTCGTGAAGTCCACGCCTTCAATCGGTGAAAGTCTTCCATGATAGGCCGCGATGGCATCACCCAGGCCATCCAACAGCGCCGGCGTCAAACGTTTGTCCGCCGCGATGACCTCGAGAAAATCCTGTTCGGGAACACGGGCCATGCGCAGGACGAAGTCGATCGGATTGCCATGGCCGAAATCAAGCTTGCCATCCTCCCGGCGCACGATCCCAGTTACGTCCCGGTACAGTTCCGGCGCAGCCGGCTTGTTGATCTCAAGCTCCCGGCGCAGGAAATGCTTGCGAGCGCCCAGTGTCGTGAAGTCAAGGAACGGCATGCGGACTGCCTTCTTCAACTTCCAGACCGTTTCTTCACCGATGAACACGGCCGAGATGTGCGTCTCCTTCGGCTGAGCCCCCGCAAGGTCAGCCAGAAATCGAGCAACTTCCTGCTGTTCGGCCGGAACGGTCATCGAGCCGGGGTCGTCATCCCGCCAAGCTCGCCGGAACCGCCGCCGCGGAAAATGCCGCCGCGGCTTTCACTGCGGGAAATACTGCGGCGCTTCAGCGCGGGAGAACATTCCGTAGTCCCGGATGACATGCACGACGCGGTGCGTCCCCGGCTGTACCGAAAATACCGGCCTCGGCCTCGGCGATGTCCGGCCAGGCACGGAGAAACAGTCCATTCCCTGGCCGCGTGATGCTGTCGAAAACATCCCCGTCCGGGACCGGCTTTACCGGCGTGCCATCCAGCGCGCGCTCCGTCAGGCTGACCGCCTTCGCCGTCCCCACCTCCGTCGCATCGAGACGTTGGCGAGGTGAACTGGTACCCAGGTAGCTGCGGGCCACGATCTCTCCAACGCGCAGATGGTAGTCCGCGAAGATCGAGGATCGCCCTTTGCCTTGGATCTCATGATGCAGGGCGTGAGTTCGCCAGCGGATCAGTGATTTCTCGTCGCGCCATATCGACAGCGACACCAGCCAGCCGGGCCGTCCCAGGCTGGCATACCGCTCATTGGTGATGAAGCCTTCAATCGCTACCAACTCGGGCCGCAGTGTGGCGGCATGACCAAGATATTCGTCCCATGCCTCCGGACGTGGATTCACTTCGAAAATCACCGCGAACATGGCTCAGTCCTCCCGCGAATTCAGCAACGCCTCGGTCCCTCGGTTAACAGCGTAGCGGTTTTCCTCCAGATGCATCAGATGAATCGAACGGGGAATCTTGAAGTCGAGGCCTCAAGCTCCGCGAGCAGGCCTTACTTCAACGCAATCCGGGCTGACAGCGTGGCCGTCCTCGGTCTGTAGCTCCAGCCGGCTCACCGGCTTGCCGGTCTCGCGATCGATCAGTTCGGTGCTCCAGGGGGTACCGTCGGAATAGCACTCCATCCCCCATAACCGCAGCGCCGCCAGCACGGGCAGCAGCGCGCGCCCCTTCCGCGTCAGCACATAGTCCTGGTAGGCGCTGCCGTCGGACGCCGGTACCAGTTCCAAAACCCCGTCAGCCACCAGGGCCTTCAGCCGCACCGTCAGAATATTGCGCGCCAGCCCGAGGCTCTTCTGAAATTGGCTGAAACGGCTCAGGCCGCGCAGCGCATCACGCACGATCAGCAGCGACCACCAGTCACCGATTACATCCAGCGATCGGGCGACCGGGCAATTGGCGGACCTCAGGCTGGTTCGGCGCATCGTACCTCCAACAATTCGGTTGCATTATAGGACCATCCCTCCTAGCTTCCAATAAGTTTAATGATGCAACTACATGGAGAAGACCATGCGACTCAACGGCAAGACGGCACTGATCACCGGCGGCAACAGCGGGATCGGCCTCGCCTCGGCGCAAGCCTTCATCCGGGAAGGGGCAAGGGTGGCGATCACCGGCCGCAACCAGCAGACGCTGGACGAGGCTGTGCGCCTCCTCGGGCCGAACGTTCTCGCCTTGCGGGCCGACATCACCGATACCGCCGCGAACGAGCAGGCGATCCGGACCGCGGGTGAGGCATTCGGACACCTGGACATCGTCGTCGCGAATGCCGGCATCGGCGGCGGCACCAAGCTTGGCTCGACCACGGTGGAACGCTTCGAGCAGATTATCGCCACCAATCTCACCGGGGTATTCTTCACCGTTCAGGCCGCCCTGCCGTTTCTGCGAACCGGCTCCTCGGTGATCCTCATCGGTTCGGTGCACGCCTCGCTTGGGATGCCGGAGTGGTCCGCCTACGCCGCCAGCAAAGGTGCGATCCGCTCCATGAGCCGCGTGCTGGCCAGCGAATTGTCGCCCCAGGGCGTTCGGGTGAACGTTGTCGTTCCAGGTGGAACGCGCACCCCGATCTGGTCACGCATCAGTCAGAACCCGGACGCCCTGGCGGCGCTGGAGCCACGCATGGCGCGTTCAACCCCGACCGCTCGGATCACCGAGGCCGAGGAGGTCGCCAACACCATCCTGTTCCTGGCGTCCGACGAAGCGACCAACATCCAGGCTGCCGAGATCGTGGTGGACGGTGGCGCGACCGGCGCGCCGGCCGGCGCACCCATCTTCCGGGGCTGAACCCGCGCGGGCAGGGCAGGTCGATCAGGCGGCGGCGGGGCTGGCCCATCGTCATCCTGGTCGCTCCTTCCCACCGTCCTGAATGCTTCATCGCCAACATCGCACTCCCCGCGATGACAACCGGCGCGCGCGTCTTGGTCCGACCCGGATCGATGCCACCTATGACCGCCGAAAAGCAAACATAACGACAGCGACGTAACGCATACGGGCCATTCCAGTTAGGCGCGGCAGCCGCCACCTGGATGAGCTAGTGTTCCCGTTCGGCAGGAGCACGTCCTCGGGTCCAATGAACGCTACTTCGACCACGTCGCAGCGCGCGATGTTCGTATTTATCTGCTTCGTCTGGGGCACCACCTGGCTGGCGATGAAGATCGGCATCGCCACGGTATCGCCCGGCATTTTCGCCGGCCTGCGCTGGACGATCGCCGGCGCCGTCATCCTGGCATTTCGAAAATACCGTGGCCAGAGGGTCATGCCGCCGCCCCGGCTGATCCCTCGGCTGGTGTTCGTGTCAGTCGTCTTGATTACGCTCAACCAGGTGATCCAGCTTTACGGGCTGAAGTATATCACCGCGGGTCTCGGCGCCGTCATCAGCTCCGCCCTGACGCCGATCGCGTTGCTGGTGTTCTCGGTCGCGGCCGGGCAGGAACGGTTCAACTCACGCCAGCTAGGTGCGATCAGCGTCGGCGTGGTTGGGGTGCTGCTGCTGTTCGGACCCAGCGCCATCGCGGGCACCATCGACGTGTGGGAGGTTATGGGTGCGGCGGCGGTGACCGTGGGCTGCCTTTGCTACACCGCCGGGTCGGTCATGACGCGGCCTATCATGCGCACGCTGGAGCCGGTGCAACTCGCCGGCCTGACCGACCTGATCGGCGGTGTGGTGCTGCTGGTGTCGGCCCTCGGGGTCGAGCCGGGGGCTTGGGAATCGATGGAGCTGCATTGGGGGTGGCCGGCTTTCCTGGCGTGGCTCTACCTGCTGGTTCCCGGCGCCTTGATGTCCACCACCATGTATTTTCTGTTGGTGCGGGATTGGGGGGCGAGCCGGCCTGGAACCTATGCATTCATCTCCCCGGTTATCGCCGTCGTTCTTGGGTGTTCGTTCTTCGGCGAGAAACTGGACTGGGGCGATGCGTCGGGGATGGCGTTGATGCTGGGCGCCGCCGCGCTGGCATTGCGGCCTGGGGCGGCGCGGCCGGTGGCTCCCGAGCGGTCTGAGCCGCTGCGGGTCGGGGCTGGCTAAGTAGCGAGGTTCCCGCCGCGCTGCTTGGATCGCATATGATCCTTGTCAATGTGCGGACAGGGCAGCGGTCTATGATACGGGGCAGAAACCACTGCCGCGAGAGAGACCCCGATGCCGACCAGCACGTTGTCCGAACTGAATGCCATGGTCGCCAGGGTGAAGGCCGCGCAGGCGATCTTCGCGACATTCACGCAGGCACAGGTGGATACGATCTTCAGCAGTGCCGCGCTCGCCGCTGCCGATGCCCGCATCGTTCTGGCGAAGATGGCGGTCGAGGAGACCGGAATGGGCGTTATGGAGGACAAGGTGATCAAGAATCATTTTGCCTCCGAATACATCTATAACGCCTACAAGAACGAGCAGACCTGCGGCACGCTGGACGATGACCGCGAAGGCGGCACGATTACGATCATGGAGCCCGTGGGCCTGATCTGCGCGATCGTTCCGACCACCAATCCGACGTCAACCGCGATATTCAAGGCGCTGATCAGCCTGAAGACCCGCAACGGCCTGGTCTTCTCACCACATCCCAGGGCCCGGCGATCGACCTGCGAGGCGGCCCGCCTGGTGCTGGCCGCGGCGGTCGCGGCCGGGGCGCCGCCCGATATCATCGGCTGGATCGACACGCCGACCCAGGAACTGTCGGACGCCCTGATGCATCATCCCGACATAGCGCTGATCCTGGCCACCGGCGGACCGGCAATGGTGAAGGCGGCGTATTCCTCCGGCAAGCCGGCGATCGGTGTCGGCGCGGGCAACACGCCGGTGGTCATCGATGAGTTCGCCGACATCAAGCGGGCCGTCGCCTCCATCCTGATGTCGAAGACCTTCGACAACGGCGTGGTATGCGCCTCCGAACAAGCGGTGATCGTGGTGGATGCGGTCTACGACGCGGTAAGGGACCGGTTCGCGGCACATGGCGGTCATGTGCTGTCACCGCAAGAAGCTGATGCGGTACGGTTGGTGTTGCTGAAGAACGGCGGACTGAATGCCGCGATCGTGGGGCAGCCAGCCAGGACAATCGCCGAGATGGCGGGGATCGAGGTGCCGGCGCAGACCCAGGTGCTCATCGGCGAGGTGACCGATGTCTCCGGGGCGGAGGCCTTCGCGCATGAGAAATTGTCGCCCACGCTGGGCCTGTACCGGGCCGCCGGATTTCAGGACGCCTGTGACAAGGCTGACGCTCTGGTGAAACTCGGCGGCGTTGGGCACACCTCGGTGCTGTATACCGACCAGGATCTTCAAACCGACCGGATCACGGCGTTTGGCGCTCGGATGAAGACGGCGCGCATCCTGATCAATACCCCCGCCTCGCACGGCGGGATCGGCGATCTTTACAACTTCAATCTGGCCCCGTCGTTGACGCTGGGCTGTGGCTCCTGGGGTGGCAACTCGATCTCGGAGAATGTCGGGCCGCGGCATCTGCTGAACCGCAAGATCGTGGCAAAACGCGCGGAGAACATGCTGTGGCACAAACTGCCGCGCGCGATTTATTTCCGCCGCGGCTGCCTGCCCTTCGCGCTGGAGGATCTGCGCGGCCGGCGGCGGTGCCTGATCGTGACCGACCGGTTCTTGTTCGAAACGTGGTATGCCAATGAAACAACCGCCATCCTGAAGCGCCTGGGGCTGGAGGTAGAGTGCTTCTTTGAGGTCAGCGCCGACCCGACCCTCGCCGTCGTGCGCAAAGGCCTCGCTCGGGCCAACGCCTTCGAGCCCGACGTGATCCTGGCGCTGGGCGGCGGGTCGCCCATGGATGCGGCCAAGATCATGTGGGTAATGTATGAGGCGCCCGAGGTCGCGTTCGAGGACCTGGCGCTGCGCTTCATGGATATCCGTAAGCGCATCTATAAGTTCCCCAAACTCGGGACCAAGGCGCTGCTGGTGGCTGTCCCCACGACCTCCGGCACCGGGTCCGAGGTGACGCCGTTCGCGGTGGTGACCGACGAAGCCACTGGTGTGAAATACCCGATCGCGGACTATGAGCTTACGCCGAGCATGGCGATCGTGGATGCGAATTTGGTGATGGACATGCCGAAGCCGCTGACCGCGGCGGGCGGCATCGATGCGGTGGTGCATGCGCTGGAGGCCTATGTCTCGGTGCTCGCGAACGAATACACCGATGGCCAGTCTTTGCAGGCGTTGAAGCTGCTGGCGGCACACCTGCCGGCCGCCTATCAGGAGGGTGCGCGCAATCCGGTGGCGAGGGAGCGGGTGCACGGCGCGGCGACGATCGCGGGCATCGCCTTCGCCAATGCATTCCTGGGCGTTTGCCATTCGATGGCGCACAAGCTGGGGGCGGAATTCCATTTGGCGCATGGACTGGCGAATGCCCTGCTGATCAGCAACGTCATCCGCTATAACGCAGCCGATATCCCAACCAAGCAGACCGCGTTCAGCCAGTATGACCGTCCACGCAGCGTGGCGCGGTATGCGGTGATCGCGCGCCACCTCGATCTCGGCGGCAACCGCGACCATGAGCGGGTGGAGCGGCTGATCGACTGGGTGGAGGAGATGAAGCGGACGCTCGAAATCCCCGCCTCGATCCAGGCGGCCGGGGTGCCGGAGGCTACTTTCCTGGCGCGGGTGGACCAAATCGCCGAAGCGGCGTTCGACGACCAGTGCACCAGCGCCAATCCTCGCTACCCCCTGGTCGCGGAGATCAGGCAGTTGCTGCTGGATAGCTATTATGGGCGGAGCTACGCCGAACCTTATGAGAAGCAGGGCGCACAGCCCGGTACGCTGGCGCCGGAACGCCGGGCCGCTGAATAGACGTTTGTCCGACGGCGCCTTAAAGTCATAAAGGGATCGAAGGTTGAGCCAATATTACGGCGTGGTGTCGAACGCGGCCAGCCGAATTGTCATCTTCGCGCTGACTGTGCGCTCCCACCAAACATGGGTTGCATGCCCTTGCCATTGACAAACAGCATTTACGTAGCTACATAAATTAATGGAAATCGCTTTCGATGCCGCAAAACGCGCCAAGACGCTACGAGAGCGAGGATTGGATTTCGCCGACGCCGCAGAGGTATTTCTCGGCGATCACACCGTGGTGCCGGATGAGCGGTTTGACTACAGCGAGAAGCGTTTTGTCTCCGTCGGTATGCTGCGCGAACGCGGTGGTCATAGTTCGGACCCCGCGCAGCGGCACAAGGCGGGTAATTTCCATGAGGATGGCAAATGGCCAAGAAGCAGAGCACTTCCGTCGAGCGTTCAGAGAAGATCCCCTGGGTTGATCCCGACGACGCGCCGGAACAGACGGCGGAACATTTTGCGACAGCCCATCTCTACCGTGGTGAGCGGTTGATCCGCCGCGGCGTGGGCAGACCCCCCTCGGACAATCCCAAGAGGCTCGTCTCACTTCGGATCAGCCAGGACGTGCTGGAACGGCTGCGCGCCCTTGGTCCGGGCTGGCAAACACGGGCAGCCGAGGCGCTGCGTGAGCTGGCCGACAGCGACGATTCTGCATGCGCTCGCGCCCTCGTTTCTGGTTCCGCGCAACATCCTTCGGATGGTTAGCGGCTTTGAGCTTTCCGCGGGTGCCGAGATCGGTGCGGCCAAACTGCACCACGCGCAGCGGCCGCTTTCGAAGCTGCGATGGCGGCACCTTCGTCAGATGTTAATGCTACAGGCGCTTCGTCGTCGTTTCCGGTCAGCCTTAGCACCACGCGCGCGATCGTATCCTGCACCTCGGGAGGCAGGTTCTGAGCGGATGGAAATCTACAAGCTGGCGCGGGCCTATTCCGCGCTTGGCTCGCCCTCTCACACGACACAATCGTTAACGATATCGCTGCACTCGATCCAGCCGTGGTCCTAGACTATGGTGATCCGCAATCGCTACGTCCGGTACAACGTGTTAAGGTGATTGAGGCGTATGTGGCTCGCTATGGTAGTGGCGGATGGCGCGGCTTAAACACACCGCGCATTCAAGTGCACCGCTTTGCATCGCAAGAGCTCACAGACAGCGTAAAGCAGCTTTGGGACAAGGTATACTTGCGAAAATCCCGGAGGCCGCCTATCGCGCCTGAACGACTGTCGCATGGTCGCCTCCCCGGCCCGGTGCCGAACGCGATCATGCCTCACAAGAAGGGCGAGCGTATGATCCAGGTTCTGAAGCAAGGTGCCACCGAGGCCGAGAAGACCGAGGCCGACCGCAAAGTACGCCAGACCGTCGAGGCGATCCTGGAGGACATCTCGGCGCGCGGGGATGTGGCGGTCCGCGAATTGTCGGCGAAGTTCGACAAATGGGAACCTCCCGCCTTCCGGTTGCGGCCGGATGACATCCAGTCCCTGATGGATAGCCTGCCCGACCAGGTGATCACCGACATCAAGTTCGCCCAGGCCCAGATCAGGCGTTTCGCGCAGGCTCAGAAGGACGCGCTGCGCGATATCGAGGTGGAGACCCTGCCGGGCATCCGCCTGGGCCACAAGAATATCCCGGTCAACAGCGTTGGCTGCTACGTGCCGGGCGGGCGTTATCCAATGGTTGCCTCGGCGCATATGTCGGTGCTGACGGCGAAGGTGGCGGGGGTGAAGCGGGTCGCGGCCTGCACGCCGCCGCTGAACGGCGTGCCGCCCGCCGCCACGGTCGCGGCCATGGCCCTGGGCGGGGCGGATGAGATTTACCTGTTGGGCGGCATTCAGGCGGTGGCCGCGATGGGACTGGGGACCGAGACCATCGCGCCGGTGGACATGCTGGTCGGGCCGGGCAACGCCTTCGTGGCTGAGGCCAAGCGCCAGTTGTTCGGGCGCGTCGGCATCGATCTGCTGGCTGGTCCGACCGAGACCCTGATCATCGCCGACGACACCGCGGATGTGGAGATGTGCGCGACCGACCTGCTGGGACAGGCGGAACATGGCCCGACCTCACCGGCGTTCTTGCTCACCACGTCGAGGAAAATCGCCGATTGGAATCGCGGAGCCGAGATCGAGCGGCAATTGGCGGTGCTGCCTACGGCCGACATCGCCTCGGTCGCGTGGCGGGACCACGGCCAGGTCATCCTGTGCGACACGGATGAGGAATTGGTGTCGGAGGCCGACCGGATCGCCTCCGAGCATGTGCAGGTGCTGACCCGCGACCCACGCTGGTTCCTGGACCGGATGACCAATTACGGGGCGCTGTTCCTTGGCAAGGAAACCAATGTCGCGTATGGCGACAAGGTGATCGGAACGAACCATACATTGCCGACCAAGAAGGCAGCTCGTTACACAGGCGGACTGTGGGTTGGCAAATTTCTCAAAACGGTCACATACCAGCAGGTGAGTCCCGAGGCCACCGCAATGATCGGCGAATACTGTTCCAGACTTTGCGCGATCGAGAACTTCGCAGGCCACAAGGAGCAGGCAGATCTGCGTGTACGGCGGTACAGCGGGAAGAATACATGATCTTCGTGACTTCAAAGTATCGCCATATCGTTTCGTTGACCATGTGGTGTTTGTTACAGTTTGTGGCTATGTGGTTTGGGAATCCGCGAATCAGTGTAGAAGACGTCTACTGATCAGGAGACAAGAGCTTGGTTGCAGTAAGAGAGTTGGAGCGGGACCGGGTCGCTGAGGCCTACGGACGATGGGCGCCGGTCTATGACATCGTATTCGGACCGGTGTTCAGCCGCGGGACGCCGGGCGGCAGTCGATGCCGCGGAACGCATCGGCGGCCGCATCCTGGAGGTCGGCGTCGGAACCGGCCTTTCGCTGGACCAATATGCCAGAAGCAACCGGATCGTCGGGATCGATATCTCGGAGCCCATGCTTGAAAAAGCGCATGAGCGGGTGAAGCGGCTGCGGCTGGACAATGTCGAGACCATTACCGTCATGGATGCCGAGCACCTGACTTTCCCCGATGCTTCGTTCGATGTTGTCGTCGCGCAATATGTCGTCACCGCCGTCCCCAACCCGGAGAAGGCGCTTGACGAATTCGTTCGTGTTGTCCGACCGGGCGGCGAGATCATCCTGACAAGCCGGATCGGCGCCGAGAAAGGGTTCCGCGGCACTATTGGAGAAATGGCTCATGCCGGTAACGAGCAGGCTTGGCTGGCGCACCGAATTTCCCTGGGCGCGCTATGAGCGTTGGGCAGAGGGTCAGAGTCCGTTCGCCTCGTGGAACGGCGCGCACTGCCGCCGCTGGGTCATTTTTCGCTGATACGATTTGCCAAGTTAAGTGGCGGCGCGCAATCCGTTTCAGCAGCGAGGTCGGAGCGCCGGCCCGACGCAGCACCCACCGAAGACTTCGCATGGGCGCCGGTTGGTGCCGAACCAGCCACGGTTCAGGTTGGTGCATGATGTCTCTCACGCAAGACCCGGAGGCGGGGGCGCTGTCGCGCCGATTATCCTGAGCCGAGGCAAGGCTGTGAGAAATTGGCGCCCGCGCGTGCTCACGCCTCAAACCTGAAGTAGCGGGACGCCGTCATTTCAATATAACAGCAGACGCGAGTAGTGAAACTCCAGAAGGAACAGCGATGACGGGCTTTTTTGAGGTTCTAAGGGTACAACGCTGGGATGACCATCGTTACTATCACCATAGCCGGATCAATCAGTCGCTGCATTTGCTCAGTGCGGTCAGTTTCGTCTGTGCCTATGCCATGGCGTTCAGTGACCCCGCGCTCGCCGCACTGATTGGGTGGCTGGTGGCGATGACCAGCCGGCAGACCGGCCATTTCTTCTTCGAGCCGAAAGATTACGACGTCGTCAACCAGGCCACGCACGACTACAAGGAAGAGATCAAGGTTGGCTACAACCTGCGCCGCAAGGTCGTTCTAATGGCGGTTTGGGCAGCATCGCCGCTGCTTCTTGTGCTCGACCCAACCATGCTTGGACTGTTCACGCCTTATACGACGGCGGTGGATTTTGCCCGGCACGTCGGCTACCTGTGGCTGGTTGTCGGCTTTGGCGGGTCTGCTGTTCCGGACGGTCCAGCTGTTCGTGATCAAGGACCTGCAGACCGGGCTGGTCTGGGCGACGAAGATCCTCACCGACCCGTTCCACGACATCAAGCTGTACCTACTCGGGCGCCAATTCAGCTTCTGCAGGGCCACGTATTCGATACGTCGTTACTGGACGACCTTCCGGGAGAGGACCCGGAGCCGGCGTTTGGTCAACATTTCCCATAGGATGCGGCGCTTGATCGAGCGGTTGGCGGCTGGATCACCGGTCCACCACCAACCGTCCCGCTGCATCTGCCGGCAGGCCGCGACAAAGCGCTCCGCAACGGCATTGAAGTCGCTGTCGGTGTAGTTCAGGCTGAATATCAGCCGCCCGGTGCCGACCCAACTCAGCGCGAGGCCTTCGGCGCGAAGATAATATTGCAGCATCCAGTTGTAGCGCGACGGTTGCGTGTAGTTCACAGTCCAGATCGACGAGAGATTGGCGATCTTGACCGGCACGTTCTCCTGCTCCAGACGGCGATTCAGTTGGTTGACCCGGTCGTTCCACGTCTGTCCAGGTTGTGGTACAGGCTGGAATTTGCGGCGTCTCGAGCCGATGCAGGAACTCCGTCATCGCCCCCATGACGTAAGGATGGGAGTTAAATGTGCCGCGGGCAAAACAGATATCCACGGGGCGGTCGGCGCGATAGCGCTTCATCAATTCGCCGCGGCCGCAGAGCACCCCAACCGGCAGGCCGCCCCCAAGGGTCTTGCCGTAGGTGACGATGTCGGGCTGGACGCCGAAATATTCCTGAGCGCCATCCGGGGCCGAGCCGGAAGCCGACAAAGATCTCGTCGAATATCAGATACGATCTTGCGCTCGTCGCACACCGCGCGAAGTTGCCGCAGCCAGTTGCTGTATACGCGCCCGGTCGAACTCTGCCTGCCGGGAACTATCGACCAGCGACGAGTTGGCCGGGTGCGCCGGCATTCGGGTGAAGCGCCTGCAGTGGATTGACCAGGACGCAGGCGATGTCACGGCGGCGGCGCAGAACGTGCAACGTCCGCTCGGACATTTCCGCCAATGTGTAGGTATCGCGCGCCGGTGAAGGGTTTCCGATCCGGGCTGCACGTCGCCCCACCAGCCATGATAGGCGCCGCAGAAACGCACGAGGTGGGAACGGCCGGTGTGATAGCGGGCAAGCCGGACAGCCTGCATCACCGCCTCGGTGCCCGACATGTGGAAAGACACCTCGTCCAGCCCGGAAATCTGTCGAAGCCGCTGCACGTTGTAGGCGACCGTGGGATGATAGGCGCCAAGAACCGGGCCGAGATCGCTGACGCGTTCAGCGCCACGCGCGATACAGTCCTTGTAGAAGTCATTTCCAAACAGATTGACGCCGTAAGAACCAGTAAGGTCATAGAAGACGATTGCCGTCGAGATCAGTGACCGTCACGCCAGACGACGACGCCAGGAAGGAACCGGCGGACAGATGCTGGCGAACGAACCCGCTGTACTGGAACGGCACGCGGTAGGCACTGATGAACTGCAGGTCGGATATGCCGTCCGCAGCCTCGGCGGTGCAGGCAGCCGTCTTGCTGAAGCGCGCTCGGTAATACTCGGACAGGCGCATGAACCCGTCCTGCCGCCGCATGGCGATTTCGGGCGGCGCGTCGTCAGAGCGGAAGAATTGCCGCTCATCATACTCGTAGAACGGGATGATTCGAGGCGATGCGCCGAGCCATCCGGGCGTGCCCGGCGAGCGACCTATGCTTCGCGCGCGAGAGTTCCAGGCGCGTCTTTGCCTTGATGAGCAGTCCCCAAAACCGCCGCGCCTCCGGAAGTTGCTATGAAGAACTGCGCGGACATCGTCTTGCCCCTTGTCGAGGTGTGCGGGTATCGCCCACCGGTGCCGGACGAGGCGAACCGCACCCGGCTCCGCCCCATCCACTTCACTGCGGTTGAGTACTGATCTCATGACAATTCGCTCCGCGATAGTGAAGATTGTGCAACAGGATGATCTGAACTTCCTGCTGACAAACCGGCTTCCCCGCCGCCTGCTCACGCGCTTCATCGGCTGGTTCAGCCGAATCGAAAATCCGCTGGTGCGCGATGCATCTATCGCGGCCTGGCGGTTCTTCTCCGACCTCGACCTCGCCGAGGCGAAAGAAGCATCGTTTCGCAGTATGCACGACTGCTTTACCCGCCGGTTAAAGGACGGCGCGCGGCCTATCGACCCTGATCCGGCGGTCCTGGTCAGCCCATGCGACGGCATAGTCGGTGCATCGGGAGTGGTGCGGAACGGCCAGGTCCTTCAGGTCAAAGGCTTCAGCTACGCGCTTTCAGACCTGCTTGACGATGCACAGCACGCTGAATCCTTTCACAACGGATGCTACGTGACCCTGCGGCTGACCTCGAGCATGTACCACCGGTTTCATGCCCCTTACGACTGCCGGGTCGAAATGGTCACTCACGTCGCCGGGGATATGTGGAATGTGAACCCGGTCGCGCTGCGACGGGTGGAGCGTCTGTTCTGCAAGAACGAAAGAGCGGTGATCAGGACAAGGCTCGCGGGAAGCGGCCACAAGCTGACGCTGGTGCCCGTGGCCGCGATCCTGGTCGCCGGGATACGGCTGCGGTTCCTGGAATTGCAGCGATCAGGAAACCGCCCACAAAGTTTTCAGTGCAACGCGCTGTTCCGCAAGGGCGAGGAAATGGGGTGGTTTGAACATGGATCGACTATCATCATGTTCGGCCCTGAAGGATTCGATCTATGTGGCGGCGTTGACGAGGGGGTCACAATCCGCATGGGCCAGCCGCTGATGCGGATGCCAGCCCCTGCCTCGAATGGGTCGTGACGAATGAGCCTCCTTCCCGAAACGCCGCCTTATGGCTGGTCGCTCACCCACTTGACGGGAAGATTTAAGGCCGCGGCCTGCTCCTCAACCCATTCACGCGCTTCGGTTGAACTGGAGCAGAGTTGCGTCGCGGGCGAGCGGCCCGGAACATCCGACCCTGCGCCTGCTATGCTGTCCTCTCCGACGAAAGCGCCGACAAATCGGTGGTCGCCCTTTGGCTCGATCCAGGCAAGGAGTTGTCCTGACGGTGTCATGACGCGTCAAATTCCTTCTGAGTGACACAATCGACATACGCACCTGACGCCATGTTGTCTAGGTGGGGCGATTGGGTCAGCTTCCGCGATCAGCGGCCAGAAATGGCGCGTTCGCAACCGCGGCACTGTAGCTGCAATCGTATTCAAACGACGCGCAAATTGGTCGCATGCTCTTTACCTCTTGTTAAGCTCCCAGCGCGATTATCGTCCGCAGGTACTTTTGCCCATCCGGACCGTTGTGCATGACCCAAAGCATTCCGCAGACCTGCCAACTGTCTCATCCCGGCTTCCGAATGCTCGGGGAGCCTGTGTTTCGGCTGAGCGAAGGGATGCGCGTTGCCTCAATGGTGGTTCAACTCGATAACGAGGAGACCGTCCTGCCGCTTCGCTCGGTAGCGCGTGAATTTGCCATCGATCCGGAAGCCGACGATGGCCGGATGCTGACCCTGATCGAGCAGGCGTTGGACTATGTCGTGGCACTGAAGCTTGGCGACAACCTGCCAACGGAACTGCGTAGCGGCGAAGCTAGTTGGCAACCCAACCCTCAGGACCGCCTGATCGCGGCCAGCCGCGTGCGGCATGAACTTCTGCGTTGCGTATTTTCCCTGCTGGGCAAGGCCGACACCTCGACCAATAGCGACTTGCCAGGTTGGGAAAATGAGCCGGGGAACCGCGTATTGCTGGACCAGGCCATCGCCGGTGCGACGGCCGCGATCGGCGGCGGCATTGATGAGGCGGAGATCAACACCCGCCTCGCGTCAATCGGCGAAGAGATGGCATACATCGTCAGTATGCACCGGGCCTTGATCCGCGGGATGAGCGCGATGGCCAAGAAGCTGATGATGAATTACGACAGGGTGCCGACCATGCACCAGGAGACGGTCAAGCAGGTGCAGGTGCTGGCGCGGCTTGGCACAACCGAGATCATGCGGCGCTTCAAGGATGTGGACGCTCGGCTTGAGGATGTGCTGGCGATGTTGCGCGATATCACCGCGATGGTCGCCTGGCTGCGCCGCCAGCGGGACTGGCTTTTCCGAACCAACCATGCATGGGAACCGGTCTTCAAGGACTGGGCCGGCGCGCCGCAGCATGTCGACGAATTCTTCATGAAGGTGGTGGAGCGGACCTACGGCTTTCTGGCGCCCCGGTTCATGTCGTTCCAGGACTGGACGATCAGGGATGCCCGGGTGGCTGAAACAAAGATGCGTGCAAAGGTCTGGTGATCGGGCCTCGCTCACCTGCCGGAAGCTGGCGCCCGTCCAGCCCGGCGGTTACGGCGAGTTTTGATCAGGCCCAGGGCTGCAGCACCACGCGGCCCGGTTGGCCGGAAGCGGCGGCGTGGTATGCGGCCACCGCCTGGTGCAATGGAAAGCGTTGGGCGATCCGCGCCGGGCGGTAATCGCCCGCGTCGAAGCCCGGCCTCAATGCCTCCAGCACCTCGGCCGAGGCCGTAAGGTCGAGCTTCAGCGTGTCGATGCCGATCAGACGATTTTCGTTGTGATAGAAATCCGCCAGGTTGAAGCTCACCTCGCGCACGCCACTGGCGCTCATTTCCACCAGCCGGCCCTGCAGCGCCAGACATGCCAGCGCGTGCCGAAACATGACGCCGCCGACACAGTCGAGCACCACGTCGGCGCCCCGCCCGCCGGTCGCCTTTCGCACCGATCTGGAATGTCCGGCCCGTCCGCGATGATGGACTGGCCCGTCTGGGTGATCGCCGCGCCCGGACGAGGTCCCTTGCGATCGGTCCCGATGACGGTGGCGCCCAGCCGCGCGGCGATCTGGACCGCAGCATTGCCTACCCCCCCGCTGGCGGCGATGATCAGGACCGTTTCAGCCGAGCGTAGATCGGCGCCTTCAATCAGCGCCTTCCAGGCGGTGATGAAGTTCACCCCGACCGAAGCCGCCTGTTCGAAACTCAATCCCTTCGGTTTGCGGCGCAGGCTGTCTACCGGGACGAGGATATATTCCGCATGCGATCCGTCGCGAATGAACCCGGTGTCGCCGCCCGCACCCCAGACCTGGCTCCGACCCACGCCGCGGGTCCGGCCTCCACCACACCGGCGAAGTCGCGTCCGGGCATTCCGCGGCAGCGTGGTCTGCTCGAGCAACCCCTCGACGTTCTTCCAGTCGCTGGGGTTGATCGATGCGGCTTCGATTCTGACCAAGGCTTCGCCGCGCTCGGGGGACGGGGTCGGAACCTCGTCCACGGTCAGCACCTCGGGCTTGCCGTGGCGGGCAAATCGAACGGCCTTCATTTGAATGGCTCCTGGCGGCTTGCGTCGCTTGACGCGGCGATCATTCGGAGGACACTGGCTTAACCATAGATAAGGGGGAAATACCAGATGAGCGACGTCAAGATCTTGGCAACCGGCTTCGGCTTTCCCGAAGGTCCGGTGGTGTGTCCCGACGGTTCGATCATCCTGACCGAGATCCGCAACAACCAGTTATCGAAGGTGCGGCCGGACGGCAAGACCAGCGTCTTTTCGCGCTGTGGCGGTGGTCCCAATGGCTTGGCGTTCGGACCCGACGGCGCCCTTTATCTCTGCAATAACGGCGGCAGCAAATACGTCGAGGGCTACTCGATGGGCGTGGCACCGCATCCGGACTACAAGTTCGGCTACATTCAGCGCATCGATGCGGCCACCGGCGAGTCCAGGACGCTTTATACCGAGGTAGGCGGGCACCAACTGTCGGCGCCGAATGACATCGTGTTCGACAGGCAGGGCGGGTTCTATTTCACCGACCTTGGCAAGCGCTACGCCCGTCACCGTGACCATGGCGGGATCTACTACGCCCTGCCCGATGGATCGAAGGTGACCGAGATCGCGTTCCCGATCCTCAGTCCGAATGGCTGCGGTTTGTCGCCGGATGAAAAGACACTGTATGCCGCGGACACCGAGGGCGCGCGTTTATGGGCGTTCGACATCGAGGCGCCGGGGGTCCTGCGCAAGCCGGCGCCGCACGCTCATCACAGCGGGCGCGTCATCGCCGGGCTGCCCGGCAACGCCCGGTTTGACAGCCTGGCGGTGCTCGCCAACGGCAACATCGCGGTCGCAACCCTGAATACCGGCTACATCACCGAGATTTCGCCCGCTGGCGACATCGTGCAGGCGGTGAAGATGCCGGATACCTATCCCACCAACATCTGCTTTGGCGGGGCAGACATGCGGACCGCGTTCATCACTTTGTCCGACACGGGCCGGCTTGGAACGATGCAATGGTCCTCGCCCGGGCTGAAGCTGAACTTCGGCTGAGGCCAAGCTCAATCACGCAATCAACCAATGAACTGGAACGGTTTCCGCGAGCCAGGGCGAACCGAAGCCGTTCCACAACCCAGTTCCTAATCGCGGTCGATCTCGGAAGAGCGCTGAGTCTCGCCCATGAAGGTGTAAACCAGGAGTGAGGCGAAGATCAGAATCGTGACGTACCAGTAGAACCAGCTCTCGTGGCCCGCGTCCTTGAAGGCCAGCGCGATATAGGGCGCGGTACCGCCGAACATCGATGCAGCGACGGCATACGGCAGTCCGACGCCCAGGGCGCGGACGCCGGCGGGAAATAACTCCGCCTTCACCACCGCGTTGATGGACGTGTAGCCCGACACGATCAGCAGCGCCGCCATGATCAGGCCAAGCGCCGTCAGGTAATCCCGGGTCGCGCCGATCGTGGTCAGGATGGGGATGGTGCAGAGCGTCCCCAGTATGCCGAACATCATCAGCACCGGGCGACGGCCGACCTTGTCGGAGATGGCGCCAAAGACCGGTTGCAGCGCGGCATAGATGACCAGCGTGATGAACGAGATCTGTGTAGCCTGGTCGCGCGTCAGCTTGACCGTGTTGACCAGGAACGTCGGCATATAGGTGGTGTAGGTATAGAATGCGGTGGTGCCGCCCATGGTCAGGCCGAACACCAGCAGGATCTGCCTAGGGTGCCTGAACAACTCCCTGATCAGGTTGCCTTTATGCTTGCCGGCGGATTTCTTGAAGGCTTCGGTCTCCTCCAGGTTGCGGCGCAGGTACAGGCCGAACAGCGACAAGGCGCCGCCGATGGCGAACGGAATGCGCCACCCCCAGGCCTCAAGCTCCGGCCCAGTGAACAACTGCTGCATCACCAGCAAGGTCAGGCTGCCGAAGACCTGCCCGCCGATCAGCGTGACGTATTGGAACGAGCTGTAGAAACCGCGGTGCTTGGAGACAGCGATCTCGCTCAGGTAGGTGGCGGAGGTGCCGTACTCGCCCCCCAGCGATACGCCCTGGATAAGCCGTGCGGCGAGAAGCAGGATCGGGGCGCCCAGGCCAAGCACGGCGTAGGTCGGGGCGATGGCGATCAGAAGTGATCCGGCACACATCAACGTCACCGACAGCGTCAGCGCGGCTCGGCGGCCGGCCTTGTCGGCATAAACGCCCAGGATCCAGCCGCCGACCGGGCGGATCAGGAACCCCAGCGCGTAGATCCCGAAGGTGTTGAGAAGCTGCACCGTCGGATTGGCGTTCGGAAAGAAGGATTTTGCGAAATACAAGGCAAAGAAGTTGTAGACATAGAAGTCGTACCACTCGATCAAATTGCCGATCGAGCCGCCGAAAATGGATTTCAGGCGGTGGCGCATGATCGCGAAATCGCTGGCCGCCAAGTCGTTGGAAGCTGGGGTCGTCTGGCTCACGGTTCTGTTTCCTGGTGTCGCGTTGTCTGTCCATCTGGGGGAAAAGCGGGCCAGTCGCAACATTTAGACGATCGTTGCGTCGGCCCTCGTTGTCTGGACAGGCGGCGGGGCGCCGCGTAACGCTGCTGGTTTGCAATCAAGTGAGGCAAGGCCAATGCTGTTCGATTTCGTCGATATCAAGAACGAGAATATTTACAAGCTGCTGACCTCGACCATCGGGCCTCGCCCAATCGCATGGGTGACAACACAGGACACCGACGGAACGGTGAACGCGGCGCCGTTCTCGTTCTTCAACGCGATGTCCGGCAACCCGCCCGTGCTGGCGTTTGGCATCGGCGGGCGGGGTCCCGGCGACGTGAAGGACACCGGCGGGAATATCCGGCGCACCGGGCAGTTCGTCATCAACCTGGTAAGCTACGAACTGGCCAAGCCGATGAACGTGACCGCGATCGACTTCCCCAAGGGCGTCGATGAACTGAACGAGGCCGGGCTGACGACCGCGCCATCGCTGCACGTAAAGCCACCGCGCATCGCGGAGGCGCCGGTTTCATTCGAGTGCGAACGGCTGGTAATCGTGGATGTGGGCATCGACCGGGCCGTGGTGCTGGGCAAGGTGCTGGCGATCTACGTGCGGGACGATTGTGTACTGGACAAGGAGCGCTGCTACATCGACACGCCGAAGCTCGACTTGATCGGGCGCCTGCACGGCGGCGGCTGGTATTCACGGGTGACCGACCGCTTCGAGCTGCCGCGGATACCGGTGGATGAGTGGCCCGCGCACAAGGCGAAGGCCGCCGAGTAACGTTCCTGCCTCTCAAGGCGCCTCCCTGGGTGCGAAGTGCCCTTCAATCACTGCGATGTCGCGTGCCAAAAGGCCGTTAGCGGCGGCCTTTCCCTCGCGCGGGTTGTCCCAGCCAGCCGGTCTGCGGCGTTCAGGCCTCGAAACGGACCCGCCGGCACTGATAATTTATTACACGACATTTCATGAATGATATTTCATCTCGCGCCGCCACTACTTGGCTGACTGATGCCGATTTGCCACTTGGTCGCTGCAAAGATTGGTGGGTCGCAAAAAATTGCCTGAGCAAGGGCAACGTTAAGACACAATTCATTTCCACACTGTTTGTTAGCAGAGGCTATACTGCGTAGTGCTTAAAACGGGAATGGTGACAGCGATGTGCACGACGACGATCAGCACACTGACCTTGGCGAGTTTGCTCCAGGACCCTCTGGTTCAGATGGTCATGCGCAGCGACAACGTCTCGGCTGAAGATCATTCCGAGTTGCTGAATCGCGTCAAGGATTCCTTGATGGCACGATCCTCCGCCGAGGAAGCGCTGTTGCAGGCGGCGGTCTGACGGCGGGGGGCGGTAGTGTCCCCCACCCTTGGCCTCAAATCGCGAATTGAAGCACGCGGTCAGGCTTTGGCCCTTATCGCCTCCCACACCCGCAATGGCGTGGCCGGCATGTCAATGTGCTGGATGCCGTAGCCCGACAGCGCATCCACCAGGGCATTCATCACCGACGGCAGCGCGCCGGCACATCCGGCCTCGCCGCACCCCTTGGACCCCAGAAGATTGGTTTTGGCCGGCACCGGGTGGGATGCAAAGTTGAACATCGGCGCGTCGTTCGCCCTGGGTAACGCGTAGTCCATGTAAGACCCGGTCATCGGCTGGCCGCTGTCGTCATAGACAACGTGCTCCAGCAATGCTTGCCCAATACCCTGGACAATGCCGCCATGGGCCTGCCCCTCCACAAGAAGGGGATTCACGATTACACCGAAATCGTTGACCATGTGGTAGCGCACCACCTCAGTCACGCCAGTCTCGGGATCAACCTCGACCTCGGCGATGTGGCAGCCGTTGGGATAGGCGAAGGGCGGCCCCTCGGCCACGTGCGAGACAGACAGGGTTTGCGGGATGTCACCCGGCAGGGCCACGGCGCCGGACCGGATTTGCTCCGCGAGCTCCATGATGCCGATCGACCGGTCGGTGCCCGCGATGCGGAACTGACCGCCGGCGCGGACGATCTCGAACTCGATGTCGGCTTCGGCGGCCTCGAGCACGTGCGCGGCAATCTTGCGGCCGGCCTCGCGGACCTTCTCGGCGCCCTCGACGATGGCGGTGCCGCTGGCCATCAGGGATTTTGATCCCCCGGTGCCGCCGCCGGCAAGAAGTTCATCGGAATCACCCTGCAACAGGTTGATCTTGTCGAACGGGATGCCCAGGCGGGACGCCAGCACCTGGGCGAACGGCGAGGCGTGGCCCTGCCCGTAGTCGAGGGTGCCGGTGATGATGGTGACCGTGCCGTCCTGCTCGAAGCGGATGCCGCCCATCTCAGGCGCCGGCGGGCCGGTCACCTCCAGATACTGGCCAATGCCTCGGCCGCGTAGCCTCCCGCGTTCGGCGCTCGCCTTCTTGCGCGCCGGGAAGCCGTCCCAGTCAGCCGCGGCAAGAGCCTTCTCAAGAATGACCGGGAAGTCGCCGCTGTCATAGGTCGTGCCCGCCGGCGTCTTGTAAGGGAAGGCGTCGGGCTGGATGTGGTTGCGGCGGCGGATGTCGATCGGGTCGATGCCCATCTCCCGCGCGGCGGTGTCCAGCAGACGCTCTATATAATAGTTGCCCTCCGGCCGGCCGGCGCCGCGATAGGGGCCAACCGGGCTGGTATTGGTGAACATCGCCTTGGCCGACACCTCCTGCAGCGGCGTCGCATAGACCCCGATGCTGTTGCGGACGATGTTGCCGGTGGGCTGAAGGACGGTGCCGTTGGACAGGTAGGCACCAATGTTGCCGTAGCCGGTGATGCGCAGCGCCAGGATCTTGCCGGACGCATCGAGCGCAAGCTCCTGCTGCATGTCATGATCGCGGCCGTGGCTGTCGGACAGGAAGCTTTCGCCGCGTTCGTCCGTCCACTTCACCGGCCGTCCCAGCAGGCGCGAGGCGTACAGGATGGCGGGGTATTCCGGATAGCAGGAGGCTTTCATGCCAAACGAGCCGCCGACCTTGCCGGTCAGCACGCGGATCTTCTCCACCGGGGCCTTCAGCGGCGCCATCAGAAGCTGGCGCATGTTGAACACCCCCTGGCAGCCCAGGCGCAGCGTCCACCGCTCGGTTTTCCGGTCGTAGTCGCCGATCGCGGAGCGGGGCTCCATCGGGCACACCACCACGCGGCTGTTGCGGATCTTCAACCGCGTGACATGAGCGGCCTTGGCGAAGGCGTCGGCAACCGCCTGCGTATCGCCGTGGTGGAAATCCAGAATAACGTTGGCCGGCGTGGTCTCGTGGACCAGCGGTGCGCCGGGGGCCGCCGCCGCCGCGGCGTCCGTCACGGCGGGTTGCGTGTCGATATCGACGAACACGGCTTCCGCTGCGTCCTTGGCCTGCTTGGCGGTTTCCGCCACCACGATCGCGACCGGGTCGCCGACGAAGCGGACCTTGTCGGTGGTAAGGATAGGTTGGGTCGGCTTCGGCATGTCCGAACCGTCGCGCATCTTGAAGGACATGCCGGATGGCATGTTGCCCAGACCGGCGTCTATCAGGTCCCGCCCGGTCAACACCGCCAGAACGCCTTCCATCTCCTTGGCGGCCCCGGTGTCGATGGACCGGATCGTCCCATGCGCGGCGTTGGATCGCACCATGACGGCATGGGCCTGGCCAGGAAGATTCAGGTCATCGGAATAGTGGCCTTCGCCGCGCAGCAGGACGGGATCCTCCTTGCGGGGGACCGGCTGGCCGACGGCGTATTTTTCCTCGGCGAACTGGGTCAGGTCCACTTGTCCGTTCATGCAAAAGTCCTTCAGGCCGTTGTGCCATGCAACATGGCGTCGCGGTTCCTGGACGGCAACCAGGTCTCTGGCCGATCGCGCCCAGGAATGGCAGTATCGCGACAACGGACGACGGAGGACCTGGATGCCCACCTATGACTATGAGTGTTCGGATTGCGGACCCTTCAGCGAGGTTCGCCCAATGGCGGAGTTCGATCGCCCGCAGCCCTGCCCGGATTGCGGCATCGATGCACCCCGGTTGCTGACCGCGCCGGCGTTGGGCGGAGGCGCGCAGGAAATCAGTGCCGCGCCGGCGAGGGCACATCCCGGCGGGTGTGGATGCTGCGCACCGCGGCGGCTATCGGCGGAAGCGGTATAGGCGTCGCCTCGGGGCGCCACTTCTCGGGGCGCCTGCCCCGGTAAACTCCTCGGGGCGCCTGCCCCGGTAAACTCCTCGGGGCGCCCCCCGGTAATTCGCCGCATCATTCGATGGATCAGCAAGCCACTGAAACAAGTCTGAACGGCCCGGATCTGAGCTCCGCCAATCGGACATCAGCTCCGCGGCGCTACCGGCCCTTGCGTGTCAAAAACGCGTTCATCTTCTGTTTCGTCTCGTCCGACCCATGCGCGGCCGCAACGGCTCGGATGCCTTGCTGGATCGCATCGGCGATCGACATCCTCTCCCAGTCACGGATCAATTCTTTCTGAGATCGGATTGCGTTGGGACCGGCTGCCAGGATTGCGCTGATCCAGCCCTCGACCGCATCGTCCAGCTTGTCGGAAGGCGCCATGCGTTCAACAAGGTGACACTGCATGGCTTCGGCACAGTCTATGTGACGTCCGGTAAAAACCAGTTCCCTGGTTTTGCCCCAGCCGATCAGCTGCGGCAGCAGGCAGGCCTCCATGCCGGACGGCAGGCCGAACAGCACCTCCGGCATGCCGAACCGGGCCGTGTCGGCGGCGGCGCGCATGTCGCAGGAGGCTGCGATCTCCAGCCCCGCACCCAGGCACCACCCGTTGATCCTGGCGATGACCGGAACCGGGGTTCGGCGGATGGCATCGCAGATGCGGTGGGTCAGCGCGGGACCCTCCGACGCCGCGTGCCGGACAAAGCCGGACATCTCCTTGAGGTTGGCGCCCCCGATGAACGATTTGTCGCCGGCACCGGTCAGCACGACGACGCGGAGCCCTTCGGTGGCAGCAACGTGCTCGATCGCCTCCGCCAAGTCGCGCTTGCCGTCGTTGCTCAGCGCGTTCCGCTGTTCCGGGTTGTCGACCGTTACGGTCGCGACCAGCCGGTCGTCTATGGTCGTTTCGATCATTTGCGGCGGCGGAGCACGGCGTCCTTGATCAGCGGCATGCGGTCGTTGCCGAAGTACATGTCGTCGCCGCCGACGAAGATGGTGGGCGACCCGAAGCTGCCGCGGTCGATGGCTTCCTGCGTGTTGGCGCGCAGCGTGTCCTTGACCGGCTGTTGTTCGATTGCAGCGAATAGTTTCGCGGGATCGATGTCGAGCGACTGGCAGATCCCGGTCAGGACAGGGACTTGGGAAATATCCTTGTCGTCGGTCCAGTAGGCTTTGAACGTCGCCCGCGCGAACGCAACGAGTTTGCCTTCAGGCTCCAGCACGATGCAGGCGCGCATGGCTTTGACGCTGTTCACCGGAAAGACCGTCGGGCGGTAGTGGATCGGCAGGCCGAGATAGCGTGCCCAGTCCTGCTGGTCCTTCTTGCTGTACGCGGATTTCGCGGGAACCGGGGCGTCACGGGAGTTGTATACGCTTTGATTGACAGCGTTGAAGACGCCGCCGACAAGAAACGGACGCCACTGGATGGACACGCCGATTTCATCCTGCATACGCAGCAGGGATTCAAAGGCGAAATAGGTCCAGGGGCTGGAGCAATCAAAGAAGCATTCCAGTTCGGCCATCGGGGAGAAGTCCTTTACTGTCGGGGGCCGGTCAACGGCCCGGCGTCTGGAGGAACATCGGTTCAGCGCGCCGCGACGCAGCGCACCGGTTGCGGATTCACCCTACCGGAACTGGGCGCGCACGCTGGTTGTACATGATCTTGGCTCGGCGTTCCTGCTCCTCCGGAGGCAGTTTCGTCACGTCTTCCGACAGGTCGGCGCCCACCGCCATGCCGCGCTGAACCGCCGGGCGGGCGGCGAGTTCTTCCTGCCAGCGCTTTACATACGTGAATTCCTCGATGTCCTGCCCTTGGGCTTTCCAGTTGACGGTCCACGGGTAGGAGATCATGTCGGCGATGGTATAATCGTTGCCGGCGAGGTACTTGCTCTCGTGCAACCGATTGTTCAGGACGCCGTACAGGCGGTTGGCCTCATCGGTGAAGCGGCGCACGGCGTAGGATTGATCGCCCTGCTTGTCGCCAAGCCGGCGGAAGTGTCCGCATTCGCCCAGCTTGGGGCCCTGGTTGGCCATTTGCCAGATCAGCCACTCGGTGACGGCGTATTTGCCGCGGATATCCTGCGGATAGAAGCGGCCGACTTTCTCCGCCAGATACAGCATGATGGCGCCGGACTCGAAGATGGCGATGGACTCCCCGCCGCCGGTGGGGGTGGTATCAACCATCACCGGCATGCGGTGGTTGGGGTTCATCTTCAGGAATTGCGGCGTGAACTGGTCGCCGCGGCCGATGTTGACCGGAATGATGTTGTATGGGATCGCTGCCTCTTCCAGCAGAATCGTCACCTTCTTGCCGTTCGGCGTCGGCCAGTAATGCAGGTCGATCATGGCGCTTGTTCCTCGCTGTCAGGTTAGGCGGTTATGGTTGGCCGCATGCTAGCCCAAGGCGGCGGCCGGGGCCAAATGATCGGGCCTCCGGGGCGGGCGGCCGCGTTGGGGCGGTAACGGTTGACGGCGGCACGGCGGACCGGTCTGATGGCCCTTACAGTTGAATGGATTTACTGAATTGGCCTCCGATATCGTGCTCGTGCACAGTTCCGACCTTCACGTCGATGATGATCCGCACCAAGGTCCCTATGGAGTAGATGGCACGACAGGATTGCGGGTGGTGCTGAACGCCGCGAAGGCGCACGACGCGGATTACGTACTGCTGGTCGGCGATATTTTCGACAATAACAGGCAGTCCCCCGCCATCGTTGACCAATGCGTCACCCTGTTGAACGAAGTTGCTCGTCCGGTCATCGTCCTGCCGGGAAACCATGACCCGGTGACACCGGATTCGGTCTGGCGGCGTGGTGGACTCAACGCCCTGTCGCATGTCCATATCATTGGCGTTACACATGACGTCGCGGTGCATTTCCCCCGGCATGATCTGGAGGTTTGGGGTCATGCGCATGTCGACTACAACAACATGGTGCCGCTGCGGGAGCCCAGGTCGCGCACCGCCCGCTGGCACGTAACGCTGGCGCACGGCCATTACGAGGACGACGGCGTGCCGCCGCTGCGCCCCTCCTGGCTGATCAGCAACGCGGAGATCGAGGCAACCAGGGCGGACTATCTGGCGCTCGGACACTGGAACCGCGCGGCTGCCGTTGGAACCGGAACAACTGTACCAGCCTATTACTCCGGTTCTCCTGACCTGGCCAAGACGGTCAATGTCGTGCGCTTGCGCGGGAATGGCACGGTAGAAGTCACGCGGGAAGCGATCTCCTGGGATTAAAGCGTGATCCGGCCAGGGGAAGCACCGAAGCCTGGACCAGACGATCAAGCGGAAACCTAATATCAAATCGCAACGAAATGTACGACGCAGGATGTATGCGATACGCCGCGTGAGTCGGCGACTTCAAGCCGAAACCTACGTATCGCGCTTCTATGATCCCCGGTACTGGACGACCTGATGTAAGCGGCGCCAGGGCTTCCTGACCTGGCGCGCGCCAAAAGAGAGCCTCATAAACCCATCACGGCTTCCATGCCTTCGCCTGGGCCTCGATCTTGGCCGGGTCGAAGCTCGCGTTGATCTCGTCCACCAATTCGTTCGTGACGACCTCGTCGGCCGGCACCTTCACCGGTACAAGCTTCCATTTCACAAGAAAATCAATGTAGTTGTTGAAGTTGGCCATGTTGCTCTGGCCCCACTTCGTCACCCCGCCCGATGCCAGGTCCCAATGGGCGATACGAGCCCGAAGGACCTTCGTGTCATCGCGAAGCGCGGTCTCCTCGTCCTTGCCGATTGGCTTGGTCTGCGGATAGACCTCATAAAGAATCCGGATGGCTGCTTCGGGATTGGCCATGGCGAAGATCTCGCCCATGGCAAAGCCGCGGGCGACGGTGATCGCGTCGGCGCGGCGATCCACCAGGGTCTTCTCCAGCGCCAGGAACCCGTTGCCGGGATATGGCGCCATATCTCCCAGCGGCAGTTGCCGCAGCTTCTGCCCGGCGTTTTCGACCAATGCATACTGCGTATCGAACTGCGACAGGGCATCTATCTGTTTGGCCCGCAGCAGGGATGCGGTCTGCGCTCCTTCTCCGGCCACCACGATCCGAGCCTGCGTATTCGGATCAATCCCCGCCAGCGAAAGCTGCGCCCGGGCTACCACCACGCCGGCCGAAGCCATCGACGTCACGCCAATGGTCTTGCCCTTCAAATCGGCAAAGTCCTTGATCGGACTGTCAGCCGGCACGGCAATGCCGTACCCGAAGCTTTGATATGCGGTATAGAAGATCTTCGCCTTCACGCCCTGCGGGTGAATGATCAGCACCGGCTCTATCGACGGCACGCTGAACGGCAGGTCTCCGGTGGCGACCTGCTTGACGCAATCGGTTGACCCCGGCAGCGGGGTCACGATCACCTTGGCACCGCGTTCGCCAAACCAACCCATCTTCTGTGCCACGGCATAGGGTGAGGCGGCGGCGCTGATGGTGCTCGCGCACCACCCGACACGGATAGTCGTTTCTGCTCGCGCGATCGAAACGAATATGCACGACAGCACGACGGCTAGAACAAGACGCATGATGTTACTCCAGAGGAACCGACCCGGTGTAGCGGATGATGTCGAGACCGCCGCTGAACCGGTCGTTCGCGTAGATCAGGCCGTTTTCATCGACATAGACGTCGTTGATCTGGATACTATGGCTTGCATTGCCCTTGGGCGGCGCATCGACAAGGAAGCCGATTTCCTTTGGGTCGTACGGGTTGGCGATCGAGTAGGCGCGTACGCCGCCATTGAAGAAGCTTCCAACAACGGTTTTCGCCAATTTGCGCGCGGTTGGATCAGGACGGTTCTGCGCGATGTTGTGCGCGCCGAACCTGCCCCCCTGCTTGCACAGCGCATCGAAATCAGCCGGCGGCGGCATCGCGGACAGCGCGATCGGGGCTTTCTCGTTCGAAATGTCCCACACCCAGTCACGCTTGGGCCAATCCTTGCAATTCACATCGACGGCTTCCTCGGTCTGGATCGCCAGCCCGCGGGAGGTGATCGGCAGCACGGTGTGGGCAAATCCGACATCCTGCGATTGCCAGGACCGATGCGCGACCAGTTTCGGATGCGCCTTGTCGGAGATGTCAAGGATGACCCAGCCGCCGTCGATCCAGCCGACATAAGCCCGGTCAGGACGTTCGGGGGAAACGATCGGCGTGTGCATTCGCACGCCGGAGTCGATCGATACCCGCGGCGGCGGCGGCGCCTTGTCACCCACCCTTGTGCCTGGCAGCCACCAGCGGCCGGCTTCCTTCGGATGAGCCGGATTGCTCACGTCCACGACCATGAAGAACTGGTCGTCGAGCGGGTTCTTCGGTGTGAAGTCCTTCGCGCCGGTTGACAGGTAAGCGTAATGGCCGTCGCTGAACCACAGGTAGTGGACCCCGCGCGAATGGGGGCCGGACGTATCGAAATACGACAGCTTTTTCGGCTGCGCCGGGTCGGCGACATCCCAGACCTCCATGCCGTCGCCTTCCGTGCCGACTTTTTCGCTTTGATGCGCCACGATCATCGTGGTGCCCGACAGGCCCAGGTTGTTGCAGCGCAGTTGCGGGTTGGGCACCGGAATCTGGGTGATGACCTTGGGGTCTTCCGGCTTGGTGACGTCGATGATGCTAACGCACATCGGGGCCGATTCATGCGCCAGGAACAGCACGCGGCGTCCGTCGGGATACTGCTTCAGCGCCAGGCCCTCGCCGCCATGGCCGGCGCCCTTCAAGTCACTGTGCCCGATGATCTGCATATTCTCCGACGATTGCACCGCCGGAATGGGATCGGCCCAGGCGGGTAAACCGCCGGTGACCCCGTTACCGAGGGCGAACGCCAGCCCCCACGCCATCGCTTTTCGCATATTTGTTCCCACCCTGCTCGTCTCGATCCACGGTTAGCGCATTTTCGCGAACACGGGAAACGCGGCGCCGCTCAGCGGGCGTGTTGTTCGGCCGGCCGCCGTTCCCCCAGGAAAATCTGCACGAACTCATTCGCCGGTTCGGCATATAGACGGTCCGGCGTGCTCACCTGCTCGATGCGGCCGCCGTTCATGACCGCGACGCGGTCCGCCATCTCCATCGCCTCGGCCTGATCATGAGTGACGAAGACGCTCGTCAGCCCCAGCCGGTCGTGCATCTGGCGCAGCCAAAGCCGCAGGCTTTTGCGGACCTTGGCATCGAGCGCGCCAAAGGGTTCGTCCAGCAGCAGCAGCTTCGGTTCTATCGCCAAAGCGCGGGCCAGGGCCACGCGTTGCCGCTGGCCGCCGGAGAGTTGCTCCGGATAGCGTCCGCCCAGGCCGCCAATCTCCATCAGGTCCAACAGCGCCTGCACCCGGTTGCGGATTTCGCGCGCGGCGGGGCGCCGGCCGCGCGGCATCACCTCCAGACCGAACGCCACGTTGCGCGCGACGGTCATGTGGCGGAACAATGCATAGTGCTGGAAGACGAAGCCAACGCCGCGTTGCCTCGCGGGCACCAGCGCCATCGACTGGCCGCCGACAATGATGTCGCCCGAATCGAGGAAGTCCAGTCCGGCGAGGACACGCAGCAGTGTCGTCTTGCCTGATCCGGATGGCCCGAGAAGAGCCAGGAACTCCCCATCGGCAATCGTAAGGTTGATGTCGTCCAGGGCTGCCACGCCATCGAACGACTTATGCAGCCCCCGCAACTCGACGGTCACAGCAAGGCTCCCGTCCGCTCGCCGATGCGCCACTCCAGCACCGTCTTGATCGCCAGCGTCACCAGCGCCAGCAGCGACAGCAATCCCGCGATGGTGAACGCGGCGACCCAGTCGTAGTCGTTGAACAGGGCTTCAACCTGCAGCGGCATGGTCATGGTCTGGCCACGCACATGTCCCGACACCACCGCCACCGCTCCGAATTCCCCCATGGCGCGCGCGTTGCACAGCAGCACGCCGTAGAGCAAGCCCCACCTTATGTTGGGCAACGTCACGCGCCGGAACATCTGCCAGAAGCCCGCGCCCAGCGTGATCGCGGCTTCTTCCTCCGCGGACCCCTGCTGTTGCATCAGCGGGATCAGCGTCCGGGCGACGAATGGAAAGCTGACCAGGAGGGTCGCCAGGATCAGGCCCGGCACCGCGAAGATCACGTGCAGCCCAACGCGGTCGAGTAGCGGACCGAACCACCCATTGGCGCCGAACAGCAGCACCCACACCAGGCCGGAGATCACCGGCGAGACCGAGAACGGAAGCTCGATCAGGGTGATCAGCAAACCGCGGCCGCGGAACTGGAAGCGGCCGATGCACCATGCGGCCGCCACGCCACAGGCCGTGTTCAACGGCACACTGACCGCCGCGACCAGCAGCGTCAGTTCGATCGAGGCAATTGTATCCGCGTCACCCAGAGCCTCCCATATCGCGTCGAGCCCGCGGGACAGTGCTTCGGTGAACACCACCGCCAGCGGCAGCAGCAGGAACATGACCAGCAACAGCACGGTGAACACGGTCAGCATGATCTGCGTTGACTTGGCCTCGCGCACCGTCCGCGGCAAATCCGTCGATCTCATCGCGGCTTCACGCCCATGCGCCGCTGCAGGATGTTGAGCAGCAGCAGAATGGCGAACGACACCAGCAGCATGACCAGACCCAGCGCGGCGGCGCCGGCATAGTCGAGTTGCTCCAGGCGGATGACGATCAGCAGCGGGGCGATTTCGGAGATCATCGGCATGTTGCCGGCGATGAAGATGACCGAACCATATTCGCCGACGCCCCTTGCCAATGCCGCGGCGAAACCGGCCAGCAAGGCCGGCGCCAAAGCGGGCAGCACGACGCGGCGCAGGGTCTGCGTGCGAGAGGCGCCCAGGGTCGCGGCGGCCTCCTCTGCTTCCAGGGGAAGATCGATCAGCACCGGTTGCAGCGTGCGGACAACGAACGGCAGCCCGACGAAGACCAGCGCGACGACAATTCCCACCGGCGTATAGGCCACCTTGATCCCGAGCGGCAAAAGCCAGGCGCCGATCCAGCCCTTGGGGGAAAACAGGGCGGTCAGCGTAATGCCGGCGACGGCGGTGGGCAGCGCGAGCGGCATGTCGATCAGCGAATCCGCCAGCCTGCGGCCGGGGAATTTGTAGCGGACCATGACCCAGGCGACCAACAGGCCGAACGGCACGTTGATCGCGGCCGCCAACGCCGCCGCGCCGAAGCTCAGGCGAAGCGCCGCGAGTACCCGCGGCTCGCTGATCGCATGCCAGACGCCGGCCGCCCCAAGTTCCCACGGACGCAGCGCCAGCGAAATCAGCGGGAGCAGCACGATCATCGATACCCACGCCAAGGTAATCGTCAGCGCGGGGGCAAAGCCGGGAAGGGCGGAGCGTCGCGCCGCGGTCATTTCCCGGGTGTATAGATGCGGTCGAACAGCCCGCCATCCGCGAAATAGGTTGCCTGGGCAGTGTCCCAGCCGCCGAAATCCTCAATCGAGACGAGATTCAGCGTCGGATAGCGTTCGCCGTAGCGGATCGCCACGGCTGGATCGCGCGGGCGGTAGTAGTTGCGCGCGGCAATATCCTGCGCCTCCGGCGTGTAGAGGAAATCGAGGTAGGCCTGCGCCACGTCACGTGTGCCTCGCCGGTCAACAATGCTGTCCACGATCGCAACCGGCGGTTCCGCCAGAATGCTGAGCGACGGATAGACGATGTCGTAGGTCTCGGCCCCGAACTCCTTGCGCGCGAGCCATGCCTCGTTCTCCCACGCCAGCAGGACATCGCCCAGGTCGCGCTGGGCAAAGCTGTTGGTGGCACCGCGGGCGCCGGTGTCCAGGACCGGCACCTGGCGGAACAGGTCACGCATGAAGGTTTCGGCGCTGCTGGCGGTCGCGTTCGGCTGGCGCTGGGCCCAGGCCAGTGCGGCAAGGAAGTTCCAGCGGGCGCCGCCGGAGGTCTTCGGGTTAGGCGTGATGACCGCGACGCCGGGCTTCAGCAGGTCCGGCCAGTCATGGATGCCCTTCGGATTTCCCCTGCGCACCAGCAGCACGATCGTGCTGGTGAACGGCGTGGCATTGTTGGGCAAGCGCGCCTGCCAGCCGGGCTTGATCAGGCCGCGCTTCGACAGCGCCTCGATGTCGGCGGCGAGGGCGAGGGTTACGACGTCGGCCTGCAGGCCATCGAGCACGGCGCGGGCCTGGGCGCCGGAGCCCGCGTGCGACTGGTTGACGGCCACCGTCTGCCCGGTCTTTTTCTGCCAGGCTGCGGCAAACGACCGGTCAATCGCTCGGTATAACTCCCGTGTCGGGTCATAGGAGACGTTCAGCAATGTCAGCCCGGCGGCGGCGGCCGTGCCCCCAATCGCCAGCGTCGCAAGTGCCGCGCCGACCGCGCTTCGGCGGGTCAGTCCAGGGGAATGCATATACACCTCCGTCAGCTATGCCGTCGGCCGCCTGAAAACAAGCTAGGCAACACCGGCAACGGGACGATGGCCAGTCATCACAGCTTGTCCGGCTTGATCCCCGCCTGCCGGCTGGCGGGGTCCCAGAACAGCAGGCGCTTGCGGACCAGCGCCACCGACATGTTCAACAGCAGCCCGACGACCGACAGGATCAGCAGGATCGAAAACTGCCCGGCCACGTCCATGGTGAAGTTCATGCTTTGGATCAACATCCCAAGCCCAGCCTGGGCGCCGACAAACTCACCGACGATCGCGCCGATCAGCGCGAAGATCATGGCGATCTCCAGGCCGGCGAAGATATAGGGCAGTGCGTTCGGCACCCGCAGCATGGCGAAGATCTGCAAAGGCGAGGCCGCCAAGGAGCGCATCAGGCTGACCCGGTCCTCATCGGCGGATCGCAGGCCCACGATGGTGTTGATCATCAGCGGGAAGAAGCAGACGAGGGCCGCGTTGACCACCTTCGACGTGATACCCAGGCCGAACCAGATGATAATCAGCGGCGCGAGTGCCACTTTCGGCATTGCCTGGAACATGACGATGATCGGGTAGATGAAATAGTCGAAGCGCCGCGACAGCGCGACACAGGTTCCCAGCAGGAGCCCTCCGGCTGATCCCAGGATGAAGCCCAGCGCGGTTTCGGTCAGGGTAACGCCGATATGCTCCTGATACAGGCCGGAAACCGTGCCGCGATACAGCGCCATGCCGACCGCGGAGGGAGCGGGCAGCAGGAAGGCCGGAATTTGCAGTGCCCTGACCGCAACCTCCCACAGCGCCAGCAGCACCGCGATGAACGCCAGTCGCAGCAGGAAATTCCCGACGGTGTTCATTCAATGCCTCCGGACGCGTTCAGGCCGGTGCGGATCCGCTTCACATAGGCGCCGAATTCCGGAGTGTTCATCACGTCGAGCCCTCGCGGCCTCGGCAGGTCGATCTTGAGCACGTCGGCGATCCGGCCGGGCCGTGGCGTCATCACCAGGACCCGGTCGGCGAGATAGACCGCCTCGCCAATCGAATGCGTGATGAACAGGACGGTCTTGCGCCGCTCCATCCAGATGCGCTGCAACTCCTGGTTCATCTGCTCGCGGGTCATGGCGTCGAGGGCGCCGAACGGTTCGTCCATCAGCAGCAGCGCGGGGTCGTGGATCAGCGCGCGGACCAGGGCTACACGCTGCTGCATGCCGCCCGACAGTTCCCAGGGGAAGCGGTGCTCGAACCCTTCCAGGCCAACCAGTTTGAGCAGTTCCATCGCGCGTGAGCGGAGTTTCTCACGGCCGAGGCGCTGGACATCCACCGGCAGCAGCGCGTTGCCGAGGACCGAGCGCCAGGGGAACAGGACGGGCGATTGGAAGACGACGCCAATGTCGCGGCGAGGGCCGTCGATGGGCGTGCCGTGCAATGACGCCTGACCCTCCGATTGGGGCAACAATCCGGCCAGGATGCGGAGCAGCGTGGATTTGCCGCAGCCCGAGGGGCCGACCACGACCACGAGTTCCCCCTCGTTGACCGAGAACTCGATATCGCTGAGTGCGACCACGGGCGATGCGGGCGTTCCGAAGCGCTTGGTCAGGTGCCTGACCAAGATCATCTCGTTTCCGGTAACCCGGTTCTGAGATCCATCCACGCGGTTGTTGTCCTCCTGCGGTCGGCGGGCGTTGCCGCCAAAGCACACTCAGCCACCGTTTGAACACATGATCCGCGCGATGTGAATGCCGGCCAGATCTGGGGGTCATGCAAAGGCAACCGTTAACCGGAAGGTAAGCTTTACGCGCTAATGCTTTGACCGGCGCAGGAATCTGAAGATTTCCATGAAAGGCTTGATCGACAGTATCCGGAAATTGGGCATGGTGCGTGTCGCCATGCTGGTCGGCGTCACGCTGGGTATCCTGGGCGCGTTCGCCTGGCTGGAAATGCAAGGACCCAGCAAGGCTCGGATGACGTTGCTGGCGTCGGATCTTGATGCGCAAAGCGCCCAGCAGATCGGCACGGCGCTGGCCGGACGGAAGATCCCGTATCGGCTGGAGGGCAGGCAGGTCTTCGTCCCTGACAGCGAGCTTGCGGCCGCGCGGTCGCTGCTGACCATGAGCGGTGTGGGCGCCGGCGAAGGGATCACCGGATACGAAATTTTCGACCGCGGCACTGACCTCGCGGTGACCGACTTCGACCAGCAGGTGAAGCTGACGCGGGCGCTGGAGGGCGAACTCGCCCGCACGATCATTTCCGTGCACGGGATCACGCACGCCCGGGTGCACCTGGTGCTCCCGCGGCGCGAGCCATTCGCGCATGACCGGCAGCATGCCCAGGCGAGCGTCATGCTGACGGTGCCGGGGCGGCAGGCGCTTTCGTCGGAGGCGGTGCAGTCGGTGGTCAACCTCGTCGCGGCGGGGGTGCCAGGATTACGGCCGCAGGACGTGACGGTGGTGGATTCCAACCTGCACCTGCTGGTCCAGGCCGGTGACGGCAACGATCCGCGCGCGCAGTCGGCCAAGGAGGAGGATCTTCGTCAGAAGACCGAGGCCAGGCTGGCCCAGGCGGTCGAACTGATGCTGGAGCGCAGTCTTGGGCCGGGACATGTGCATGCCGAAGCCTCGATCCGCATGAATTTCGACAAAGTAAAAGAGACACAGGAGAAATACGATCCGGACGGGTCGGTGGTCCGCAGCACGCAAAGCGTGACGTCAAATTCCAAATCGACAGACAAGGCGGCGCCGGTGTCGCTGCAGAACAATCTGCCCAACGCGGATGCCGGCGCCACCGCGACAGGCAATCAGGAAGGGCGGCAGGAAGAGACGACGAACTATGAAATCGGCAAGACGGTCCGGGCGATCGTGCACGATCAGCCTCAGTTGGAGCGGGTCACCCTGGCGGTCATGGTTGATGGCGTCGATGTGCTGGGAGCCGATGGCAAGCATTCCTGGAAAGCGCGGGAGCCCGCGGAACTGGAGCAGATCGAGAAACTGGTGAAAAGCGCGATCGGCTTCGACGACAAGCGTGGGGACCGGCTGGATGTCGTCAGCATGCCGTTCGTTTCGGCAATGGACGTGGTCGACCCGGCGGCGCCGGTGCGTCCGGGCAAGGCGAATGGCGACCTCATTACATTCGTCCAGATGGTGGCGTTCGGCGTCGTTGGGTTCGGCATCATCATTCTGACCGCGCGCTCGATCTTCGCCGCGTTGAACAAACCACCCGTGGCCATGGCGATCGCCGGCGGAACCGCCGAGGAAATCGCCGGCGGCACCCCGGCCGGCATTCGCATCGCCCAGCAGGCGGGCGGCGCCCTTGGCTTGACGGTTACCGGATCCGACGCCGCGAGAGCGGAGGCCGAGGAGGACGATACCTTGACGATGAACAGTATCCAGGGACAGCTTCGGGCGTCCTCGATCCGCAAGGTGGTAAACCTCGTGGATCAACACCCGGACACGACATTAGGGATCATCCGCGGGTGGATCTCGTCAGACGGCTGAGACCAGCACCAGCGTGACCCGGGCGTTCCTCAATGCCGGAAGTGGCGCATTCCAGTGAACACCATCGCAATCCCAGCTGCGTCCGCCGCGGCAATGACCTCAGGATCGCGGATCGATCCACCGGGCTGAATCACCGCCGTCGCGCCGGCGGCGATGGCAACCTCCAGCCCATCGGCGAACGGAAAGAACGCGTCGGAGGCTACGACGCTGCCCTGCGGTCAGGCGCTCCGGCACACCGGCGGCCTTGGCCGCCTCCTGCGCTTTTCCAGGCGGCGATACGGGCCGAGTCGACCCGGTTCGGTTGACCGGCGCCGATGCCCACCGTTGCACCGCCCTTGGCATAGACGATCGCGTTCGACTTGACATGCTTGCAGACCCGGAAGGCGAACAGCAGGTCGCTCATCTCCGCGTCGGTCGGCGCGCGTTGCGTGACCACCTCAGATCTCGGCGCCGCGACCCGGCCGGCTGTCCCGGGTCTGCGCCAGGAAGCCGCCCGACAGGCTGCGGAATGTCAGGCCGCCGGCGCGGGATCGGGCATTCCGCCGGTCAGCAGCAGACGCAGGTTCTTCTTCCGCGACAGCATGGCTCTTGCGGCGCCGTCGGCATCCGGGGCGATGATCACCTCGGTGAATATCGCGGCGATCTTCTCGGCCGACGCGGCGTCCAGCGTGCGGTTGACCGCGACAATGCCGCCATACGGCGAGACCGGGTCGCAGCGGAACGCCGCATCCCATGCATCGGCCAGGCGCGGCGCCGAGGCGACGCCGCATGGGGTTGGCGTGCTTGATGATCGCGATGGTCGGGGCGTCAAACTCCGCCACGCATTCGAAAGCGGCGTCGGTGTCGTTCAGGTTGTTGTAGGACAGTTCCTTGCCCTGCGACCTGCACCGCCGTTCGCCACGCCCGGGCCGGTCGCCGGAAACATAGAATGCCGCCGCCTGATGCGGGATTCTCGCCGTAACGAAGGGTCTGGCGAAGCGTCCCGGAGATGCGTCAGACGCTTGCGGGAACGCCTCCTCGCGCTGTTCGGCGAACCATGCGGCGATCGCGGCGTCATAGGCGGCGGTGCGGGCATAGGCCTCGCCTGCCAGGCGGCGGCGCAGCAGCCAGGGTCGTGCCGCCGGATGCGGCGATTTCGGCCAGCACGTCAGCGTATTGCTCGGGATCGGTCAGCACGGCGACGAAATCATGGTTCTTCGCCGCGGCGCGGATCAGCGCCGGGCCGCCGATGTCGATGTTCTCGACGCAGTCGTCATAGGCGGCGCCCTTGGCGACAGTCGCCTCGAACGGATAGAGGTTGACCACCACCAGGTCGATCGGCGCGATGCCGTGGATGCGCATCTGCTCCATGTGCTCGGGCACATCGCGCCGGCCCAGGATGCCGCCGTGGATTTGCGGCACCAGTGTCTTGACCCGCCCGTCCATGATCTCGGGGAAGCCGGTGTGGTCGGAGACTTCCTTGACCGGCACCCCGGCCTCCCGCAAGGCCTTGGCCGATCCGCCGGTGGACAGGATTTCGACCCCGCGCGCCGCCAGCGCCTGGGCGAACGGCACCAGCCCGGATCTTGTCGGAGACGGAGATCAGCGCGCGGCGGATGGGAACGATGTCGGTCATGGCGGCTTGGTCCCGTTATGCTGCACGCGCGGCGGGATAAACCTACAGACCGAGCAGGTCCAGGGTGCGCGCGAGGACTTTGGCCTCGTCGTAGCGGTCCAGCGCCCGCTGCCGGCCGGCTTGCCCCATCCGGACACGCAACGTCGGAGTCACGCGCCAGGCGGCCGAGCGCGGCGCCGAGCGCGGCCGCATCGCCGGCCGGGACCAGCAAGCCGGTTACGCCGTCGACCACCTGTTCGGCGGGCCCGCGCACATCGGTGGCGACGACCGGCAGGCCGGTCAGCATCGCCTCGATGACCGACATCGGCAGGCCCTCGAAGCGGCTCGGCAGGGTGAAGATGTCGGCGGCGGCCAGCAGGGCCGGGATGTCGGTGCGGTAGCCAAGCATGCGCAGGCGGTCGCCGAGGCCGGCGGCGCGCAGCAGCGCCTCCATGTCCGCGCCCCGGTCGCTGGCCAGCCGTTCGCCGACCACCCAGAGTTCGGCTTCCGGCACCGATCGCATCGCCGCGGCGAGTTCCGGATAGCCCTTGTGCCAGACCAGGCGGGAGACGGCGATAATGACGATCGCGGTCGCGCGGAACGCCCAGTTCCGCCCGGATCCGCGCGCGGCCGATCGGGATCGGGGCGAAAGACCGTCGGGTCGCGGCCATTGCGGACCGCTTCGGCGTGGGCGGCGATGTGCAGGCGACGGGCATCCCTGCCTCGGCCTCGCGAAACGGTCAGGAACACGTCGGTCACGCGCGCGGCGATCCACTCCATGACGAAGGACAGGATGCGGCGGGGCAGCGAGGAGGCGACGTGGTTGAACAGGAAGCCGTGGCAGGTATAGGCGACCTTCGGCACGCCGGCGATGCGGGCGGCCAGACGGGCGAGGAAGCCGCTGATCGGCATGTGGGCGTGAACGAGGTCGGGTTTTTCCGCCCGCAGGATGGCGACCAGGGACCGGAACGCGCGGAGGTGCGCAAGCGGCGACAGGCGGCGCACGAACGGGATGGGGATGACCCGGAAGCCCTCGGCCCGGACGTCGGCCAGCAGCGGACCTTCGGCACAGGCGCCGACCACCTCGTGGCCGCGGTCGCGGATGGCGCGCATCAGCGGCAGCAGGAAGTGCCGGAGCGAGAAATCGACGTTGGTGATCTCGATGATTTTCATCGGCGTGCGGTGCAGACAGGTCGGCTCGGACGCGGCCGTGCACAACCTCGGCAGCCGGACCCGTCTCACCCGGCGCGTTCGACCTTGCTGAGCGCCCATTTGATATGCTGCGGCCCGTCGGCGAACCCGGTCAGCACGATCTGCTCGCCGCGGCGTGGTTCGGCGCCGCCCAGATAGATCGTCTCTTCCAGATTCAAGCCGGCGCCATCGGCGCGCAGGCGCCAGAAGGTGCCGGACTTCAGTCGCAGCAGCACCGCCGCGCCGTCCTGCTGCACACTGGCCTGCACATCCGGATGCAGATGGAAGCGCAGCGTGAACGGCTGTGGGTCGGGCGACTCGATCAGGTCCTCGCCGCGGATGTCCTCGCCGCTTTCGGCCATGTACAGGCGGCGGCGATGCACCGCGTTGAACGGCTTGCTTCCAGCCGTCATGCGAGACATCCAGCCAGTGCGCGCCGGCGGCTTCCTGGCGGTTGCACCTCCACCACGCCGGGCCGGCGGCCTAGGCCCTCGGGCTTCAGTTCGCTGCTGTTCAGGTCGCCGATCACCAGAGTGGAGTGCGCGGCGGTCGCGCGGGCCGCATCGTGCCACTCCGGCGGGCCGGCCAGGAAGGCGCCGCAGTTCACGATCAGCCGGTCGCGGCCGATCGACAGCTCCATCGACAGCGTGCCGGCGTGGGCAAGCCGATCCAGCCCGGCGGGCGCCGGTGCGCCGCAATCGACGATCAGCACGCTGCGGCCGGCCTGCATCCGGCTGAAGCCGCCTTCGGTCAGCGCCGAGGGGCCGCGTCCGCCTCGCCCCGCCTGGGTCAGCACCAGGTCGACCAGGGTCGCGGTCTCTTCCTTGCTGCCGTTGAACAGCGCCAGCCCGCCGTCGCCGTGGCGCATCATGCGCAGCGCCGGCGCCATGCGCTCGATCGCGTGCGCCAGCACCGGCGGCGGCTGGGTCTGCGAGGTCTGCAGCAGCGCGCGGATTTCCGTCAGGTCCTGCAGCGCGGACAAGTTGCGCGGCCGGGCTGCGTTCGGCATGGCAGCCGTCCGGCAGGATCTGGCGGCTGATCTCCTGCGGCAGAAACCGCAGCGCGCGGGTCAGGAAGCCGGAGTGCTCGCGCAGCGCGACGGCGGCGGCGACGAGGCCCTTGATCGCGGTCAGCGCCCGGGCGTCCAGTTCCTCGGCCGGCAGTGCGGCGGACAGGCCGCGGGCGTCGGAGACCAGGCGGCCCATGAGACGCTGGCGGAACACGTCATCGGCGGTGGCGGCGAAGAAATCGTAATGCCCGAGCCAGGCGGTGATGCGGGCGCCGACGACGTCGGGGCGGTGGGCGATGGGGTCGGACGGCGGGCTGGCGATCCATTCCGACACCAGCGCGCGCGCGCGCAGGCGGGCGGCATCGGTGCCGAGGGCGCGCAGGTCGCGCAGCCAGGTGAAGCCGTGGGCGCCGGCGCGGAAGCACGGCGGATCCGCCGATCTGGTTCCAGCCGCCCTGCCGCAGCGGCTGCACCGCGCCGCCGATTTCCAGTTCACCCTTGATCAGCTGCGCGCCGCGGGTGGGGTCGCCCGGCCAGGGATCGCGGACCGAAAGCGCCGGCGCGTCGGGCACCCGGCCCATCCGCAGGCTTGGCAGGCGTGCCATCGCTCGTCGCGCGCCGCGCATCCAGCTTCGTGGCGTTGCCACGTTCATGCGCCTCCTCGCAGCGCGCTGATGGCCCGGGCGTAGTCGGGCGCGCGGAACACCGAGGTGCCGGCGATCAACGTGTCGGCGCCGGCGGCGAGAACGCCGGGCGCTGTCTCCGGCGTGATGCCGCCATCGACCGCCAGGGCGATCGGTGGTCGGCGGCGTCGATCATCCTGCGCAGCTGCTGCGATCTTCGGCAATTGCGACGGCAGGAAGCTCTGCCCGCCAAAACCGGGGTTCACCGACATCACCAGGATGATGTCGATCAGGTCGAGCGCCCAGGTCGATGGCGTCCGGCGACGTCGCCGGGTTCAGCACGACCCCGGCCTTCTTGCCGGCGGCGCGGATGTGCTGCAGCGACCGGTGCAGATGCGGCCCGGCCTCCGGATGCAGGCTGATATGGTCGGCGCCGGCATCGATGAACGCGTCCAGGTAAGGATCGACCGGCGCGATCATCAGGTGGACGTCGAACGGCAGCTTGGTGTGCTTGCGCAGCGCGGCGAGGACGTTGGGGCCGAAGCTGATGTTCGGCACGAAGTGGCCATCCATGATGTCCAGATGCAGCCAATCGGCGCCGGCCGCCTCGATCGCGGCGACTTCTTCCCTCAGCCGGCCGAAATCGGCGGCGAGCAGACTTGGGGCAATGGTGACGGGCCGGGACTTCAGGAGCAGCTCATGGCATGTTTCTAGACACCGTGGCCGATGTCATACAAGGCAACATCAGGCTTAGCGCCAGATGCCGCCAGACTCAGCCTTGATCAGCCTCGCGGCAAAGAAACCGTCCATGCCGCCGCGCTCCGGCCACAGGCCGGGGTGGGTGCGCAGGAAGCCCTCCCTGGTCAGCGCTTCCGGCAGGGCCGCAAGTTCCTCCGGCCGGAACGGATCGTGCCGCAGGCCGAACTGGCGTGGCGGCGGCGACGCGCGGGCGCCTTCCTCCGGCTGCAGCGAACAAACCGCGTAGATCAGGCGGCCGCCTGGACGAAGCATGGCGGCGGCGGCCTGCAGCAGTTTGTCCTGCGCCTGGTCACGGTCTGCACGTCGCGCGGCCGCTTGATGCGGGCGACATCGGGATGGCGGCGGATCGTGCCGGTGGCACTGCACGGGCGCATCCAGCAGCACGGCATCGAACGGTTCGGGCGGCGTCCACTGGTGGCGTCGGCGTTGATCACATCCGCGTGCAGCTGCCATCGCTGCAGGTTGGCCGTCAGGCGCTCGATACGGCCGGCGTCACGCTCGATCGCGGTGACCAGCGCGCCGGCGGCGACAGTTGCGCCGTCTTGCCACCAGGTGCGGCGCAGAGGTCGGCGATCCGCTCGCCTGGCCTGGCGGCGAGCAGCCGCGCCGGCAGCGCCGCGGCGGCATCCTGCACCCAAAGATCGCCGGCCTCGAACCCGGCGATGTCGGCGACCCTGGTGCCGGCGGGGAAGCGCACCGACCCGGTCGGCAGCAGCACCCCGCCATCGGGCGGCGCGATCCCCGGCTTCAGGGTGACATCCAGCGGCGCCTCGGTCTGATGCGCGATGGCGATGGAGCGGGCGGCACGACCCCCAGGAGGCCCAAAGCCAGGCCGGGGTGTCCAGCCGCGGCGGATCCAGGTCCGCCAGAGGCATCGGCCCCGCCGGCGGCGACCTTGCGCAGCACGGCATTGATCAGGCCGGCGAACGGCGCCAGGCCGCGCCGCTTGGCCAGAGCAACGGCCGTGGCGACCGCGGCATGGCCCGGCGTGTCCAGCAGCAGCAGTCCGGCCGCGCCGATCCGCAGGACGTTGCGGACCGGCTCCGGCGGCTCCTTGCGCAGGAACGGCTCCAGCACCGCGTCCAGCGTGCCCATCCGGCGCAGCACCGCGGCGGCGATGCGATGCGCCGCGGCACGGTCCCGGGCATCCTGCGCCGGCAGCGCGTCCAGCGCTTCCTCCAGCGGTCGATGGCGTTCCAGCACCGCGGTCAGCAGATCGAAGGCCGACTCGCGGGTCGGGTCCGCCATCAGCACCCCAACCTTCGCCAGGTTGCCCGCATTCGCTAAATTGCCGCCATCGCTCGGCCAATACCATGGTAGTCGAAGCCTGCCTGACGCATGGCCACCGGATCATAGACATTGCGCAGATCCACCATCACCCGCCCGCGCATGCTCGCGCAGCCGAGAGGGCGCCAACGCCCGGAATTCGTTCCATTCCGTGATCAGCACCAGCGCATCCGCGCCCGCGGCGGCATCCAGCGCGTCGGTGCAGTAATGGACGCCACTCCGGCAGCAACGGACGCGCCTGCTCCATGCCCTCCGGATCAAAGGCGCGGATGATCGCGCCGTCGCCGGCCAGGCGCGAGACGATCGACAGCGACGGCGAATCGCGCATGTCGTCGGTCTCCGGCTTGAAGGTCAGGCCCAGAACGGCGATGGTCTTGCCGCGCACCGAGCCGCCGCAGGCGGCGATCACGCGCATCGCCATGCTGGATTTGCGGGCATCGTTGACCGCGACCGTGGCCTCCACCAGGCGGGACGGGGCGCCGTAATCCTGGGCCGTGCGGACCAGCGCCAGCGTGTCCTTGGGAAAGCAGGAGCCGCCGTAGCCGGGCCCGGGATGCAGAAACTTGCGGCCGATGCGGCCGTCGAGGCCGATGCCGCGCGCCACGTCGTGCACATCGGCGCCAACCTTCTCGCACAGATCAGCCATTTCGTTGATGAAAGTGACCTTCATCGCCAGGAATGCATTGGCGGCGTATTTGGTCAGTTCAGCGGTCTCGATGCGCGGTGAACACGATCGGCGCCTCGATCAGGTACAGCGGGCGGTACAGCCGGCGCATCATCTCCCGCGCGCGCTCCGATTCAGCGCCGATCACCACCCGGTCCGGCCGCATGAAATCGCCGATGGCGTTGCCCTCACGCAGGAATTCCGGGTTCGAGGCCACATCGAACTCCAGGTCCGGGACGGGCCGCGCGGACAATCTCCTGAATGCGCCGGCCGGTGCCGACGGGAACGGTGGATTTCGTGACGATCACCGCATAGCCGGTCAGCGCATGCGCCACCTGCTCCGCCGCCGCATAGACATAATGTCAGGTCGGCATGACCGTCGCCGCGTCGGGTCGGGGTGCCGACGGCGATGAATACAGCCTCGGTTCCATCCACCGCGGCCGCCAGGTTCGCCGGTGAAAGTCAGCCGGCCGGCCTTGACGTTCTCCGCGACCAGCTGCTCCAGGCCCGGCTCGTAGATCGGCATCCGGCCTTCGCTGAAGCGCGGCGAACTTGCGCGGATCAGTTTCGACCACCGTCACCTCGGTGCCGAATTCGGCGAAACAAGCGCCGGAAACCAGGCCGACATAGCCGCCGCCGATCATTGTAATACGCACTGTATAATCCCTCGCGAGAATGCAGCGACTTTCAGCACAAGGCGGCGCGGGATGCCACCACTATACCAAAGCCTGGTGATCAGATGTCTTTATTAAGAAGACACGCGGCATCAGGAAGGCACCGCGAACCGAAGCTGACCGGATCTCGCGACACGCCGGTCACGCCGACGCAAGCACAGTCAACCATCGGAGGGGGCAAAGTTCTTGGCAACTGCACGTAGACGATGATCCGGTCGGGGGGAATCACCGGAACGGTGCATCACCAGGCCGGCTTGGCTCTTGACATGACCGCGACAGGTCAGGTGTCTGAACCCCGATACAGGTGCCGAGGTTCGTCATGCCGGAATCAATGCTTCGCGTCGGAGTGGCCGGTGCCGGCCATTTCGGCCGCTACCATGCCTTGAAAGTCGCTGCCTCGGCCCGCACCATCCTCACCGGGATCTTCGACCCGGACCAGGAGCGCGCCAAGACGGTCGGCTGGGAGACCGGCACGAAGGAAACCAGCTTTGAAGATCTGCTGGTTATGTCGGACGCCTTGATCATCGCCGCCCCGGCGGAGGCACATTACGACCTGGCGGCCGCGGCGCTTCGGGCAGGCAAGCATGTACTGGTCGAAAAGCCGATCGCCGCGACGCTGGCGCAAGCGGATGAGCTTGGAAGTCTCGCCAGGACGGGCAAACTGGTTCTCCAGGTTGGACATCTCGAGCGATTCTCCGCCGCATACCAGGCGATGGCCGGACGCATCGGCGCACCCTTGTACATCGAAGCGACGCGAATCGCCCCGTTCAAGCCCCGCGGTACGGATGTGTCGGTCATCCTCGATCTGATGATCCACGATCTGGATCTGGTGCTGGCGCTGGTGGACAGCGAGATTGAGAGCGTCGATGCGGTCGGGGCGCCGGTTGCCAGCCCGCATGAGGACATCGCCAACGCCAGATTGAGGTTCCGCAATGGCGCCGTCGCGACGATCACCGCCAGCCGCATCTCGCCGCGCACGGAGCGGCGGATGCGGATATTTGCCCAGAATTCCTATATGGCGGCGGATTTCGCGGCCCGGAAGCTGACAGTGATCGCCCGGGCGCCAGGGCAGGATGGGGCATTGGCGCCGGGTCAGCATCCGGTGGCCGGCGTGGCTGGGTTCGGAATCGAGGATGTCGCGTGGGAGGACCATGATTCGCTGGCGGCCGAACATGCCGCGTTCGTCGCGTCGGTTCTGGAAGGTGCGCCGGTGCTGGTCGATGCCGCTGTGGGCCGGCGGGCATTGGAAGCCGCGTTGGCGGTGGCCGAGGGGATGCGGTCGTCGCGGGCTCGGATGACCGCATCGGGGCTGATCACGGTTTAACCCTGGAAGATCGCCTGCCTGACGTTCATTTCAGGGTCCTGGGAAGGGCGCTGTTCCGCCGGCCAGGCCTCCGGGCCACAGGCTTGCTTCACGCTGAAGGGGGTGTCGCGAACCTCCCAGAACACGCCCTGTCCCCAGATCGCCATGCCGCCACCGCGGTCGTCGGCATACCAGCCGTCGTGCACCGGCACCACCGGCCAGCCTGCTGCCTTCGCGGCTTCGGGATCGCCGAGACAGAAGAAATCGATCCGCCCGGCGCTGTCCGGGACGATGCCGGGTGTCTGCCTGGTCAGCTTGACGTCCATCGGCGGCACGCGGCCGGTGTCGGTGCGGATGATGAAGATCATGGCAGGAACCGTTGAACGCTGGCGACGAAGGCTGCTGGCTGCTCCAACTCCGGGTGATGCCCGGCCCGGGGAATCGCTTCGAATATGGCCCCCGGAATCAGGCTGGCGTAGTGGCGGCCGTAATCCGGTGTGACGATACGGTCGCTTTCCCCCCACAGCACCAGGGTCGGGACCTTGATGCGGTGCAGCCAATGCTTCAGTTGCGAGTTGAACATATGCGGGCGCCACGCGAACAGGCACAGGCTATCCCAGTTGCGCGCCAGGGTGATCATCTCGGCATCCGTCATGTCGTCGTTGATCGTCGCCTGCCAGCCGAGACCATGGATTCCAGCCGGGCGCATCGCCGGATCATGCCAGCTTCGCCGATGAAGCTCGGCTGGGTTGGTGTTGAACATGTGGGTGATGTCGCGGTCCTCCCGGCCGCCGATCTTGATGCCGACCGGGTCCACCAGGATCAGGTGCTGCAGGCGCGGGTGACCGGCCACCGCGAGTTCAGCCGCGATCCAGCCACCGAAGCCAAAGCCGGCCACCGCGATGCCGCCCTCCGGCAGGTTGTCCAGCACGTCGAGATACAGGTTGACCAAGTCATACATCGTATCGAAATCGGCGGGCAGCGGCGAGGCGCCGAACCCAGGATGCGATGGCGCGATGACATTGCGGGTGCGCGCGAGTTCGGCCACGAAGCTCGCCTTAGGGCTGATCGGATTGATGCCGTGAATCAGCAGCAGCGTGTCGGCTGACGCGGTGCCGGCGCGCATGATCTCCAGTTCGTGGCGCATCATTCGGCTGCGGTCCTCTGTTCCAGGGGCGGCAGGTCTTGCAGTTGCGGCAGGACTTCCCTGGCGGCGAGGTTGAAGCTTTTCATCGCTTCGGCGTGGGTCACCAGGCCTTGGCGGGTCATCATGATGATGCGTCCGACCCCGCCCACGCGTTCACGGAACATCCTTATCTGCTTGGCGACCGTATCGGGGTTGCCCGCGAACATCTGGCCCTGCGCGATCAACGCCTCCGCCGTCAAATTCGTGGGGCGCTTCGAGCTGCCGGCGCGCCAGGCGGCGGGTGTCAGTTCGGGGGGCAACTGGCCAGGCATGAATTTCGACATCTGCGGCGCGCTCTTGATGCTGACGGTCAGGAACCAGGCGATTTTCTGCCCGATCCGCAAAGCTTCCTCATCGGTGTCGCCGACGTAGCAGAACGCCATGTAGGAGAAACGGTCTTCCCCTGGGGCCGCAAGTCCGGCGCTTCGGCGGGCCTGCTTGTAAGTGTCGAAGGCCTGCCGCGTGCGGTCGTAGCCGCCGAACAGCAACGTGTTGATGATGCCGCGCCGTCCGAGTTCCGCGCAGGTCGGCATGTCGCTGGTAGCGGCCCAAAACTCGGGGCGCGGTTTCTGCCATGGTCGCGGCCAGATGTTGACGTGCGCATGGGTGAAGAACTTCCCCTCCCAACTGAACGGGCCCTCGTGCGAAACAAGGGATTTCTCGATCAGGTCGATAGCTTCCCATTCGCGCTCGCGGATGCGCATCGGATTGGCGTCACCCGATACCATCTCGGTGGCACCCGACTTGACGAAGCCGATGTCGAGCCGCCCTCGGGACAGCACATCGATCGTTGCGTACTCGGTGGCAACGCGCACCGGGTCCGGACGCACCGTGATCAGCGTCCCGAGTGACAGGATGCGCACCTTTTTCGTCAGGCGGGCGACAATACCCGTGATCACCGGACTGGCGGCCCAGAGGTTGTTGATGCCCGAGTGATGTTCGTTGGTGACGATATGCAGCCCGATGTCGTCGCAGTGCTGATACTCTTCGAATACCTCATCATATAGCTGGGCGGCTATTTCGGGATCACAGTATTTGTTCGGCAGGCTTGCCCTTACTGATTCGGCGGCATCCAGCACTTCGGCGGGAACGAACGGGTACGGGTTCTCGCAGTGGTTCCACAGTTCCATATCAGTCATGGCGGCTTATCCCAGGCGGCGCCGATAGAGCGCGATCAGTCGTTCCCAGTGCCGCTCCGCCGCTGGTTTGTCGTAGCACCAGCGCTGCGGGAAAGCGAAGCCGTGATGGACTTCGGGATACATTTCCAACTCGCCGCTATTGCCCGATTTGTCGAACAGGGACTTCAGTTCCGCCACCATCGGAAGCGGGGCAAGTTCGTCGTGCTCGGCGCAGCCAATGTAAAGCTCGCCCTTGGCTTTGCCGAGCGTCAGGTGCGGGCTTTCCTCGTTTTCGGAAACCAGCCAGGTGCCGTAGAACGATGCGGCCGCACCAACCCGATCCGGAAAGCGCGCCGCGGCGGCGAGGGAATATGGCCCGCTCATGCAATAGCCGTGCGTGCCCACCAAGCCCTTTTTCGCCGCCTTCTGGGTGTCGACAAAGCTCAGCATGTCGGCGAAATCCTCCATCACCGGCGGGATGGTCATCTTGGTGCGGACGGCACGCATTCTGGCCTGTTCGGCGCTGCCCTTGGTGGTGACGTCGGGACCATATTTGGTGTCTTTGCCGGCGCGGTAATACAGGTTGGGAAGGACAACATAGTAGCCGACGGTGCACAGCCGCCGAGCCATGTCGTAAAGTTCCTCGCGGATGCCGGGGGCGTCCATCAGGATGAACACGACCGGGTGCGGACCGTTGCGGTCGGGATGGACGATAAACGTCTCCATCTCGCCCGCCCTAGTCTGGATATCGCGGATTTCCTCGATCATTTCCGTGTCCCTCCGGCTTTGCCCGGATGCTTCCACGTCCCAGGCGGGGCGGCAAGGGTGCCGGGGCGGCTATCTGAGAAGGCGGTAGAACGCCAAGAGCCAACAATCTGGAACCCCTGCGCGGCAATCGAAACCGCAGGGGTGCGGTGAGTGTTGAGACAACAAGAGCCGATAGGGCCACTTGGCGAAGGCAGTCGGTACAAAGAGCGGCATGCCCACCCGCGCGCCACCGCGCTTGCCCCTGCCTTGGGCTCCGACATTCTCCCCGACGCGCTATCGCTGCACCGCCCCGATCAGCCGCAGCCGCAGATAGCGTGAAGTGGTGTCAATCACAGCTACCGAAATCAAGATCAATACAATGATGTAGGCAACCTGGTCCCAGGCGTTGATCTGAATCCGCTCCGACAGCCGCAGCCCGATCCCCCCGGCGCCAACCAGCCCTAGGATCGTCGCCTCGCGCGAATTGGACTCGATCGAATACAGCGCCTGGCTGATCATCACCGGCAGCACCTGTGGCAGCACGGCGAAGCGCAACCTGGCAACGAACCCGGCGCCGACGGAGGTGACGCCTTCAACCTGCTTGCGGTCGATGTTCTCCACCGCTTCGGCGAACAGTTTTGCCAATACGCCGGTTTCGGCCACGGCGATGGCCATGATCCCCGCGATCGGACCCAGCCCCATCGCACGCACGAACACCAGCGCCCAGATCAACTGATCCAGCCCGCGCAACCCGTCGAACAGGCGGCGCGTGCAGAAACGGAACATCCGCGCCGGAATCACGTTGCGGGCGCCAAGGAACCCCAGCGGTACGGCGAACACCACCGCCAGCATCGTCCCGAGATACGCCATCGCCACCGTTTCCAGCATCGACCGCCAAAGCTCGGTGTGATCCCATTCGGCTATGCTCGACCAGTCCAGCATCAGCCGTAGAATGACCCACACCTTCGGCAGGCTGGTGAAGACGCGGCTGAAATCGAACAGCCACATCAGGTAGAACAGGTAGGCGAACACCCCGCCGAGGACCGCCCAGCGCAACCAGCCCTTGCCGCGGAACACCTCGGGGTGGCGGGCGCGTTCGGCTGCGATGTCCAGCGGTGCGTTATCCACGGTCGTGCCGCTCATGACGTGGCCTCGACAAAAGTCTGCGCGCCGATGAAGCGGTGGCGGATCTGTTCCGAGACAAGGTCTATGGCAACCACGATCAGCAGGATCAGGATGACGATCGCGCTGACCTCCTCATAGATGTTGAAGCCGATCACCCGCTTCAACTCCTGGCCGATGCCGCCCGCGCCCACGAAACCGATGATGGTGGAGGAGCGGACGTTGATCTCGAAACGAAGCAGTGCGTAGCTGAGGAATCCCGGCATCACCTGCGGCACCACGCCGTAGCGGATCTGCGCGAGCCAGGCCCCCCCGACAGACCGGATGCCTTCGACCGGACGCTGGTCGGCGTTTTCGTTCAGTTCACAGAACAGCTTGCCGAGCGCGCCGGTGGTGTGGGCGGCGATCGCCACAATGCCCGCCAGCGGGCCGATGCCGAACGGCCAGACCAGGATGAAGGCGAGCACGACCTGGGGGATCGTGCGCATCACCTCCAGCAGGCGGCGGGTGATGAACACGATGGTCCGGCTGCCGACAAAGGTGCGGGTGGCGGGGAAGGACAGTGCAAAAGCGGCGCCGAAGCCCACGGCGGTAGCCAGGATCGCCATCTCGATGGTTTGCCACAGCAGCGACAGGTAGGTGCCGATTCGGTAGAACCAGTAGGCGATCGACTGCGGCTCCTTCACCCCGCCGAACAGGTGCGGCAGCGCCAGAACGGCGACCGGAGCCGAATCACGTTGCGGTTCGATGGAGAACAACTTCGAGAAATACTCGCCGATGCGCGGAATACCCGCGGCTATCTTCTCCGGCGAGAAATCGGTCCAGGCCGCGGCGATGACGAACAGCAGGATGACGGCGGCGAAGGTCAGCAGGGATTCAGTCTGGCGGGTGCGCCGCAAGGCGCCGAAGCGTTGCTGGAACAGGCGGTAGGCCGGATCGTCGGTTGGATTGATGGCGCTCATCTTCTGCCTCGGCGTTCGGTCTCGCGCAGGTCGATGATGTCCTTGTACAGGTCGAGTGTCGCGGGCTCGTAGCCAACGCCGGAACCCTGCTCGATCTGGTCGTAGATGTCCTTGTGTGACTTCGGCAGGTCCAGCATGAATTCGGTGAACGCGGCTTTCAGGCCGGCGGGCAGCGCCGAACGCAGGCCCCAAGGTCCGTTCGGAATCTTGCCGGACTTCCAGATGATGTTGACGTCCGACATTTTCAGCATGCCGCGGTCGACCATGCCGCGCAGCGCGCCCCGGCTGTAGCCTTCCTCGATATCGCCCTGGCCCGATGTCCAGGTCACCGCAGCGTCGTATTGCTTGTTTAGGACAGCGATAATCCCCTGCTCGTGGCCGCCGGCGAAGCCGGTCCGCGAGAAATAGGCGCCGTCAGTGAGGTCGATGCCCGCCCCTCTCAGCGACGCGCTGGGGATCAGGTAGCCGGAGGCGGAATTGGGGTCCGCCCAGGCCAGCGAATGGCCCTTCATCTGTGCCAGCGAGGTGATGCCGGAATCCTTCCGCGTCACCATCACCGCGATGTAGAAGATCGTGCCGTCTTTCTCCTTCGGCACGACGATGGGGTCGATGCATTTGCAGTCGAGCCACGCGCCGGCGAAGGCCGAGGGGCTGAACTCGGACAGGTCCACTTGGCCGGCGGCCATGGCCTGCATCACGCCGGCATAGTCGGCCGCCGGATACAGCTTGATCGGGATGCCAAGCTTCTCATGCAGAAGGTGCTCGAATGCGTCATAGCGGGCGAGGCGGCTCGATGTGTTCTCGCCGCCCAACAGGCCAATGCGGAGTTCCTTGACCTGCTGTTTCCAATCCTCCGCTTGGGCCTGGGCCTGGGCGTGACCGGTCGATGACATCGCCAACATGCCCACTATGAAGGCCGCCGCGATAACCCGGTTGAGAACGCCGCAGCGCACCCAAATCTTCGTATCGCCGCCAGCGCCGCCAGCGCCGCCAGCGCCGCCAGGGCCGCCAGGGCCGCCAGGGCCGCCAGCGCGGAAGCGAGGCCGCGAAGCCGCGGTGATCTCGGTGGATTTCATGGATTCCTCACCCTCTTCTCGATCGGCTTCCTGCCAAACCACATTCGCGGACATCCCATCATCGGACTGATCGCCAACATCAGGTCAATGCCACCAATCGGTCGAACTCCGCTACGCAGAGTGTTTCCGCCCGTCGTTCAGGGGCAATGCCGGCGCGGTTCAGCAGCGCTTCTCCGCCCATGCCGCGCAGCGACCCGCGCAGCATCTTGCGGCGCTGACCGAACGCCGCGGCGGTAAGCGCCTCCATCCGGGCGAAAACAACGGGATCAGGCTGTGCCGCGTGCGGCGTCAGGCTGACGACCGCCGACGATACCTTCGGCGGAGGCGTGAACGCCGAGGGCGGCAGCCGCATGACGATGCGCGCGTCGCAGGTCCATTGCGCCAGCACGGACAGCCGTCCATACGCCGGCGTGTCCGCCTCGGCGCAAATGCGCTCAGCGACCTCCTGCTGGAACATCAGGGTCAGCCGCTCGAACGACGCCGCCTTGCGCAGCCAGGCCGACCAGCAGCGGCGACGCCACGTTGTAGGGCAAATTCGCGATGACCTGGCGCGGTGGCGCAACAAGCGATGCAAGATCGACCGACAGCGCATCCGCCTCGATCACCCGCAACCGGCCGCCGGCGATTTCAGCCAGTTCCGTCACCGCGCCGATCGCCCGCCGATCCAGTTCGATGGCGGTGATGCTGGCGGCGGCGGAATCCAGCAGCGACCGGGTCAGGCCGCCCGGCCCCGGCCCGACCTCGATGACATGGCGTCCCGCCAGATCCCCGCCTCACGCACGATCCGATCCGTCAGGTTGCCGTCGAGCAGGAAGTGCTGGCCGAGCGAATGGCGGGCAGCGAGGCCGTGGCGGGCGATGACTTCGCGCAAGCGGCGGGACATCAGCCATCGAAGGCAGCACCGCCAGCCTGGCCGCGGTCAGACGCCGTTGCCGCGCATGTCGATGGTCGCCTTGCGGTGCAGGTCGCGCATGGTCTGGCGCGACAGCATCTCCACACGCTCATTGATCAGGCGGCGCTGGATTTCGGCCGCGGTGATCTCGCCGACATTCTTCTGTTCGCGCGTGCAAACGGTGATCACCGCGATGCCGTCGCGGGAAATCAAGCGGTTCGGTCGGCTTGCCGAGCGGGATGGTCTCCAGCAACTGGCGGAACGCCGGCGGGTTGACGCCCTCGACGCGGACCTCGCCGGGATCGATCGGCCGGTTGGCCGGGTTGTTGGCCTTGGCGAACGCCTCCATCTGCTCGCAGCCCTTGACCGTGGTGCCGATCGAGCGGGCCTTGCGCAAGTGCCTGGCGCTGCTGGTCGGTCGGATTCTGCGGATCGCGTCAGCGGCGTGGCGAACGGGAAGAACGCCTGGCGCAAGGTCGCGATCGGTGGCCATGTCGTTGCCGATCTCCCGCTTGGCCTGCAGCGTGACGACCGAGAACCCGCCCGGAACCCGCACCGGGTTGCTGATCGCGCCCACCGGCATCTGGCTCACGATCCGGGCGACGGCGGGATCGAGCTGATTGGTCTGCTGCCAGCCGAGTTCGCCGCCTTCGCAGCGCGGTCTGGGTCTGGCTGAACTGAGCCGCGACCATGGCGAACGGCGCGCCGGCGCGCAATTCGGTGATCACGGTTTCGGCGAAGTGCTGGGCGTCGGCGCTGTTGGCGGGATCGTCGACCGGGATGAAGATCTCGCCGAGGCGGTATTCCGTCTGGCCAACCTGCTGGGCGGCGAGCTTCTGCTGTTCCGCCACATCGGCGTCGGTAGATGATGACCTTTTCGCCGACCACGTCGCGCAGCATCTGCGACCAGGCAAGCTGGGCGCGGATCTGGTCGATCAGGGTGCGCGTGCTGACGCCGTCGGAGGCGAGCTTCGCCCGCAAGTGCGCCGGGCTGCATGTTGTTGCGGGCCTCGATGTCCTTGATCGCGGCGGCGATCTGGGCGTCCTGGATGACGATCTTGCGCCGCTGGGCTTCCTGCACCCGCAGCCGCTCGTCGATCAACTGGCGCAGGATTTGCGGCTTCAGCCGGTCGATCACCTCCGGCGACAACGGCAGCCCGGTGGAGATGGCGAACAGCCGCGCTCGGTTGGCGATATCGGCCTCGCTGATGACATCGCCGTTGACCACGGCGGCGATGCGGCTGCCGCCGGTCAGCGCCTGTTCGGCCGGCGGCGCGGCTGAAGGTGACGGCTGGTTTTGCCGGCTGGCGCGGCGAAAGCGTGCCACGGAAGGCCAGCACCAACAGCACGGCGAATGCGCCGGCGAGGCCCCAACTTGGCATGACCCGGCCATGAGACATGGCCGGGGCGAAGGGATCGGCATGTCAGGAACTCCTGATTTCATAGGGTCCGGAACGGGTCAGGATGGCCCATCTCAAAGGGCGCGATAGCCGAACTGGCCGATCGTCTTGAACGTCAACAGGAACAGCACGGTCGTCGAGCCGCTGTCGCCGTTGATGCTGGTATAGCGGCGATAAAGCTTCAGATCAAAGATGAAGCACTCGTCCTCATAGATCGCGTCGGCGCCGACCGCGACCATCTGGTTGGTCGCCAGGTCGCGCCGGGCATAGCCGCTGAAACGGTAGTCGCCCCACTTCGACGACAGCGCCGATGGTGACCTCGTTGCGGGGGAAGTAATACGGGTTGCCCGGCGGCGGCGGCGGCGGCTGGTCGTAATAGGTGTAGGGATTGAAGGTGGTATAGATATACCCGCCGGACAGCCGGAAGCTTCTCCACCCCGACCGACGCCACCGCTTCGGCGTAACGCGTGGCCAGGACGAGCTTGTCGACAGGCGCGTGCGATAGGTGACGTCGAGCCACTGCGCCGGCGCGAAGGTGCCGCGGGCGACGATGTCGGAAACCTGGTCGTGCAGGCCCGGAGGCCATCGGGGAACAGGTTGTCCTTGTTGGTGCGGTAGGATTGGCCAACCAGCCCGTCGAACGTCACGCCGCCGAGATACCAGGCGCCGTGCAGACCCGACATTGGCGCGCACGCCGCCTTCCAGCCGGTCGGTGCCGGTGAAGCGGTTGAAGCCGAACAGGTTGGCGTCGGTGAACTCGAAATCCAGGCTGTCCTCGTTCGGATAGCGGCGCATCTGGCTGTCGCCGGACTGCGGCGCCACGATCAACTGCGCGATCGGCTCGATCAGCTGGGTGCCCCAGGCACCGCCGTCGCGGGCAAACGGCCAGCGGAAATCCACCGCCACCTGCGGCAGCGCGCGGGCCGCATCCACGCTTGCTGTAGCGGGCCGAAATTCGGCAGCTGCCGTGAATTCCGACGCGTTGTAGGCGTCGGCATCGCCGTGCAGGGTGACTTTCCACTGGTCGCCCAACATGCCCGCTGAACGGACGCTCATACTCCATCGTCAGGGCAGCGCGCCGGGTGTTGGTGCCGGTGGAGCGGATCAGGTTGAAGGCGCTGGTGGAGACCGACAACCGGCCGCCCAGCGAATCCGGCACGCCGAAATAGCTGTATTCGTAGCGCGGCAGCACGAGCGGCAGGGTGCTGGTGTTGATGACGGTGTTCAGGCCCTGGTACAGCTTCGAATCGAGCCGGGTGTAGGAGCCCTCGCCGAACCCCTCGACATAGAACTGGCTGGTCAGGACGTTCTGGTCGCCGGACAGCCCCTGGACCAGGTGGAAGTCGCGCACATAGTTGGCCGAACTGGCGCGGTTGACGTTGAAGCCCCAGCGCCAGGTGTCGTCATAGCTGAACTGCGCCTGTGACGCGAACGACCCCTGCACGGACTTGTCGACGATAGCCGACGGAGGTGTTCGTCGACAGCGTGCCGGCGTTGAAGCGGCGGCGATATTCGACGTCGAGTTGCGGTCCGGTCCTGCGTGGTGATCATCGGCAGGAACGTCGCGTCGGACTGGTCGTCGATCACCAGGTAGTAAGGCTGTCCGTAAAGACAGCCGATATTCGACGACGTGCCGACAACCGGCGGCAACAGGCCCGGATTCCCGCTTCACCGACGGATCGGCATGCCAGAAATACGGGAAATAGGCGACCGGGACGCCGAACATCTCCAGCGTCGCATCCCGGTATTCGATCTTCTTGTGCTCCAGGTCCTGCACCGCCGAAGACGCCCGGATCTGCCATAGCGGCGGCCGTGCTGGGGTCCTTCGCGCACAGGTTGCAGGTTGTGTAGACAACCTTCGACAACTCGTTGATCTGGCCGCCGGTGCGCTGCGCGCCGTTCGCCGCCAGCCGGCCGTTCTGCTGCAGCAGCGCGCGCATGTCCTTCAGGATGCCGTCGCTCATGTTGTTCTGCATCTCGGCGTAGTCGGCGAACATCACCTCGCCGTCCGGTTCCAGCAGCACGACGTGACCGATGGCGGCGGCGACGCCGGTGTTGCGGTCAAAGGTGATCTTGTCGGCGCGCATCACGTGGCCGTTCTGCCAGGCCTCGACATGGCCGGTGGCGGTGACCAGCGACTTGTCCTTGTCGTAGTCCACCTCGTCGGCGGAAAACGTGACCGGCTCGTTGTTGTTGACCTGATGGCCGGATTGAGCTGATGCGCCAGCGCACCGAACTGGGCCAGCGCCGGCATCGCGGTCAGCAGGCCAACAGCGCGGCCAGCGCAATGACGGAAGCGGCTTCGGCCGCGGTCGCGAAAAACGGTTCACGTCGTCCATCCTCAGCCGTCTTCCGTGTGTAGCAACAGGGCAACCGCGAGCATAAGCCCGGATGCGGCCGGTGCCCAGGCCGCCAGGACCACCGGCAACGCGCCGGACTGGCCGATTTCCTCGGCGATCTTGGAGATCACGAACAGCGCGAACCCGGCGGCCACGCCGCTGCCGATCATCTTCGCAACGCCGCCGCGGCGCGCCGGGCGCATGGAGAAGCCGGCCGACACCAGCGTCATCGTGGCCGCCAGCAGCGGCAGGGCCAGCAGCGCCTGGAAGTGCAACTGATGGCGGATCGAGGAAAATCCCGACCGGTCGAGCAGCGCGATGAATCCCGGCAGCGCCCAGAACGACAGCGTGTCGGGGGAGGCAAAGCTCTCCTGCACGCGTGAGACGGTCAGGTCGGTCGGCAGGTTGATCAGCTTCCGGCGGCTGCGGCAACTGGTCGGGCCGAATCGTGCGGGCATTCTCCAGCACCCAGTTGCCGCTGGCCAGGGTGGCGCTCGTCGCCTCGATTCGCGACAGCAGCTTGTCCGAGCCGTCGAGGCGGAACACGCTGACCTGCTGGGCGCGTCAGTTGCTTGCCGTGCAGCTCCACCTGCTGCGCATGGATGATCGCGACGCCCTTGCGGCGAAGTCTGCCGGTCCGACTGGCGCAGCCAGAGCTGGCCGCCGTTCAGCGCCAGCGGGCCGCCGCCGCTGCGCAGATAGGCATTGTCCATGGTCTCCGCCCTGCCCAGCATCACCGAGGAGACCGGGCTGACCAGGGCCGTGGCGATGACGCCGAACAGGAAGGCGCACAGCGTCGGCGCGGTCAGGAACTCCCATGCCGAGATCCCCGGCGGCGCGGGCGACGATCAGTTCCGAGGATCGGGTCAGCCGCCAGAAGCAGAGAATGCCGCCCAGCAGGATCGCGAACGGCAGGATCTGCATCGCGATGAAGGGCAGGCGCAGCGCGGCGATCTGGCTGACCAGGCCGAAGCTGACCTCCGGATGATTGGCGGAGCGGCGCAACAGCTCGATGAAGTCGAACATCGCCACCAGGCCGGACAGCGCGAGCAGCATGCCGGCTACCGACAAGTCGCGAACTGGCGAACGATATACAGCGAGAGTGTCAGGGCGGCGGTCATCGGGTCAGGCTTCAGCCGGCTGTCGGCGGCTGTGGAACAGGCGCAGCGCGGGGGCGAACAGCAGCCAGGCGCAGACGATGCCGGGCAGCGTCGCGTGCAGCCACATCAGCGGCAGCAGGGCGCTGTCGCGTGCGGCCAGGTTGCCGAAGCCGAGGCCCAGGGCCAGCAAGCCCGACCATGACACCGACGGTGACCAGCGGGCGGACGATGCCGCCGTGGCGCCGGAAAATGCCGCCGAGCGCGGAGAACAGGCCGACCATGGCATAGGACAGCGTCGTCAGTGGTTCGGTCAGCCGCCGGTGGCCCTCGGCCTGCCATTTCGCACGGTCGCGCTCGAAGAACGGATGCGGGTCCAGCAGGGCGCCGAGCGGAAGCTCCGACATGTCGATCGGGCGGGTGGCGCCTCTCCTTGGCAGCATCGGCGAGGTCGATTTCGTTCTGCTTGAACGTCAGGATATCGAGCCGGCCGGTCTGGTGGTCGATCTCCTGGCGGCTGCCGTCCAGCAGCAACACCCGTGGCCCTCCGGGGCCATCGAGAAGACGTCCGCGTTCGGCCAGAATGGTGGCGTGCGCGGTCGGGTCGCGGGCATCGTCCACCAGGATACCCAGCAGGCTGCCATCCGGATCGCGCGAGCGGACATAGACGGTCAGTTTGTCGGACAGCGGGGTGAATACCCCGTCCTGCAGCAGGAAGGCCGCCAGCCGGTTGCGGATTTCCCATTGGTAGGTCTTGAAGTTGGTCGTCGAGGCAGGCACCGCATACAGGCTGAGGCCGTAGCCCAGCAGGGTGGCCAGCAGCGCTACCGCCAGGGCGGGACGAGCCAGCGCCCAGGGCGACAGTCCGGCCGCGCGCATCACCGTCAGTTCGCGGTCCGTGGCCATGCGCTGATAGACGAACTGGATCACGACGTAGGTGGTGATCGGCAGCATCACGGCGACGAAGCTGGGAATCAGCAATGCCGTCAGGTGCATGAAGACGAAAAATGACAGGCCGCGGTTGACCACGAGGTCCACGAAGCGCAGCGACTGGGTCAGCCAGATCAGCACGGTCAGGCCGCCCGTGGCGACGACCAGCGCGAGCAGCACCTGACGGAAGATATAAATATCCAGCCGGGAGATCATCTTGCCGGAGTCGCATGCCGCTTTCTGCGGCAGGCAAGGGCACGATGCAACCGGGCAAATTTTCCGGTGCGTCGGCCCGGTCCGTCCTTGCCCGGTTGCCGTGGCGATTTACCCCCCTCGTCGTCACGCGTCCTAGCTGTCACGCGTCCTGGCTGTCACGCGTCCTAGCTGTCACACCCCCTAGCTGTCACACATCTGGGCCGATCCGGCGCGCAGCGGCAGCGCACACGGTTTATCGGCCGGCGAGTCCGGTCTGATGACCCGCGAAGCGGGCCCATCGTCGAAAGTGGACCGCTGAAGCTTGACCAGGAGGTGCGGTCATGTTCGGTCCCTCGCCCGACGGATGGGCCCGGCCGCCAACTCGCGGCCGGCTGAGCAATGTCTGGAGTGCAGCGTGGTGCCGGTGTGACACGGAACAGCGATGAAATAGGAGCCTCGCCGGCGCCCGCGGCCCACCAGGGAGTAGCCGCCAGGCCGAGATGGCCGGCCGAACAAGGATGGCTGCTCGCCGGTGCGACCGGTGCCGTGCTGCTGCTGCCGGTCACGCTACTGTACGCGAGGGCGATCGGCGACGCGGTATTGACGTTGATCGCACTGCTGTTCATGGCCAGCCGCGCCGGTACCCGCGACTGGAGTTGGCTGCGCGCTCCCTGGACCCGGTTGATGTTGTTGTTCTGGGGCTGGATGCTGCTCTGCACGCTGGTCTCCGGGGCCAGCAGCCGATCCTGCAGGCCTTGCTGGCATTGCGGTTCTACCTGTTCGTGGCGGCGCTGGAGAACTGGGTACTGGCCGATCCGCGCACACGCCAAAGGCTTTGGTACGTGATCCTGGCGGTGGCGTTGTGGATCTTCATCGAAGCATGGCAACAGTATCTGCTGGGCATGAACCTGTTCGGCGATCCGCGCTGGGAGGATGGTTCACTGACCGGGCCATTCTGGAAACCGATCGCCGGCGGCACCTACCTGGTTGTGTTCTTTCCGGCGTTCCTGCCGTTGTGTTTTCTGCTGCTGCGCCGGCCGGCGTTCTCGCGCGAGTAGGCGGGTGGCCATGCCCGTTGTCGCGGCGGCGACGATGATCCTGATCGGCCAGCGGATGCCGACGCTGCTGATGACGTTGGGGCTGTGCGTCAGCGGATTGCTGTTCCGGCAGTTCCGCCTGCCGGTGGTCCTCACCATCGCCGTCAGCATCGTTGTGCTGGCGCTGCTGCCGGTGCTCTCGCCGCCGACCTTCGCCAAGCTCGTGCTGCACTTCAGTGACCAGATGCAGCATTTCTGGTCAACGCCGTATGCGTTCATCCTGGGACGCGCGGTTACCATGATCCAGGCCCATCCGTGGTTCGGGCTGGGCTGGGACGGCTATCGGGACGGTTGCCTGCAGCCTGCCTATCTGCAGCGGTGTGCCGTGGCTGCCGGTCACCGACCCGGCCAACCGCTTGGCTGCAACATCCATCCGCATAATTACTGGCTTCAGGTGGGAACGAGTGCCGGACTTCCCGGCATCTTGCTGTTCGCCGCGCTCGCCTTTGCCTGGCTCCGGCGGATCCGCGATGCAGCAGGGACATCACAGCAACATCAGCCTGACTGGACCAGTCCGGCGCATGAAGTTGCCCGCTCAAACAATCAGGTAGAGCGCGCTGACCTTTCCGGCCAGCCTGGAAACGCTCTGATCAACGACCGGCGCGCCGGGCTGCTGATCATCGTGTTTGTGGCGCTGTGGCCGATCGCTTCCGCGACATCCCTGTTCACGGTACCGAATGCGGGTTGGGTGTTTCTGATGGTCGGGTGGGGGTTGGCGGAGGCCGCTGGGCCGCAACCGATCCGGCTCCGTCGGCCCGGGCCTGACGCCGCGTGATCATGCGGCCGGCAGCCGCGTGCGCCGCGCGGCTTGCTGCAGCAGGCCAGGAAACCGGCGGATCAGGGGCAGCGCCAGGGCCTGCACCGGACCGCTCAGGCCGGCGGTGTGCAGCAGGCCGGCCAGGCGCATCTGGGGGGCAAGATTGCGCGCCAGGGTCCGTTGATAAGATGCGGCGTCAGTGCCGGACAGCCATGCCCGCGCGGCTTGCTGCCCGCTGTGCAGCGCAATGGCCATTCCGTCGCCGGTCAGCGATGGAATCACCGCCGCTTGATCGCCCAGGCGGAACAAACCCGCCGCCGCCCGGCCCGCCTGGTAACCATAGGGAATCCCAGCCACGGCGAGCGGCCGCGGCAGCAATGGGCGGGACCCGGCCAGCATCATGGCGAACCGCGGGCTGCGCTGCTGGATCATGGCGATCAGCCCAGCCCACCCGCCGCCGGACTGGAACGCGGTGCGTCTGACCGCAATGCACACCACGGTTCGGCTGTTCTCGACAAACTGCATACCAGCGTACCCGCCAGGAAACAGCGTAAGTTCCGTGGCACCCTCCAATACCTGGGCCGGTCCCGGCGCGAGCGCGAAATACATCTTCATCCCCACGGCGTCATGCGGACCGCGTGGGCGGGGAACGTCGCGCAGATCGTGCTTGCCCGTCGCAAGGAACACGGCTTCCGGCGTCAGGGTCATGCGGTCGGCGGTCAGAACGCTCCATCGCTCGCCCTCCCGGGTCAGGCGACGGACGGTCTGGCCTGTGCGCACGATCGCGCCCGCGACCTCGGCCTGGCGCAGCAACGCGGCATCCAGCGCCCGGCGGGAGAAACCCAGCGCCGGGAAGGGAAGCGGCGCTTCGGCAATCCGGTCGCCGTGGATCAGGCGAACACTGCTGATCGGCGCCGCCCCGAGGCCCACGACGTCGACGCCGAGCGCACGGGCACGCTGGATGGTGTCGATGCTGAGGAAGTCGCCACAGACCTTGTCGGCTGCGCCCGCCGATCGTTCCAGCAGGATCGGTTGATGCCCGCCTCGGGCCAGCGTAATGGCGACGGCCGCGCCGGCCGGACCGCCGCCGATGATCAGCGTGTGCCGACGCACAGCCGGAACGGAACATGCCAGGCCACGAACGCCTGTTGGCCGGTGATGCCGGCCTGGCGCAGCAGCCCATTCCACTCGGCGCGGGTGAATGCCCGCGCGATGGAGATCTGGCCGTCCTCGCGCACAAATCGATGCCACAAGGCCAGCCGCGCGAGGATCGGGAAACCATAATACGCAACCGCATGCCGGTGAATGTCGCTGATGAACCAGCCCAGCGCGGCATTATCCTGAAGCCAATGCAGGAACGTCACAACCTGCTCGTCTGTCAGGTGATGGGTGAACTGCGAGGTGATGATGAAATCGAATTTCCTGGCCGGCTTGTAGGCGAAGGCGTCATCATTGATATACTCGATCCGGTCGGCGGCATCAGTCGCCTCCCTCGCCGCTCGGTTTGCCCACGGATTGAGGTCGATGCCGGTCAGCCTGGCCCGAGGAAACCGCCGCCGGATCTTCCGCAGTGCGTCGCCATGACCGCACGCGATGTCCAGCACCGAAAACTCTCCCGTCGCCCGCCTCGCCAGCCAGGACAACATCGGCCGGTGGGTCAGCGTGACGACATTGAGCCGGGACAGGTCGCGCAGGCACGCGCTGTAATCGTCGAAATCGACGCAGTCGGTATCCATCGTGCTCCGCCTGGGTGCTGCGCCGGGCGAGAGCTCATGAAGCCGGCGGAAAGCGAATGTTTCGACCGTCAGGCCCGGTCCGAACGCCATCGCCATGCCGGGGCCGCGCGCGTCGCGGTCGCACAGGATCTTGTTCAACACGAACATCAGGGTAGCGGAGGACATGTTGCCATAGTCGCGCAGGATCTCCCGTGAGTATCGCAGCGCGTCGGGTTCCAGGTGAAGTCCCTGCTGCACCGCGTCCAGGATCGATCGGCCACCGGCATGCACCGCCCAAAGCGCCGGCTTGTCCGGCGGCAGCAGCTTCGGACCATGCTCCGGCAGCCAGCGCCGGATGCGCCCGGGAACCTGCCCGGACAGGTGCATCTCGAACCCTGAATCGCCGATGTGCCACGTAATAAGGTCGTGGCTGCGCGGTATCACCGTCGCCTGGAACCGGCCCAGTTCTATCCCGACAGGCTCGGCGGTCACCAGCGTCGCGGCGGCGCCATCGGCGAACAGCAGGAAGCTCAGCATCTTGGGAACGTTCTGGAAATCTTCCTGCAGATGCAGGCTGGAGAGTTCCAGGTTGACCACCAGCACCCGCGACGCCGGATCGGCTCGCACGATCTGGTCCGCCAGCTTCAATGCATTGACCGCGGCAAAGCAGCCCATGAAGCCGACGATGGTGCGCTGGGTGCTGTCCGGCAGGCCGGCCGCCCGCATGATCTGGAAATCCAGCCCCGGCGCGGTGAAACCGGTGCAACTGGCAACGATCAGATGGGTGATCCGGTCCGGATCCAGCGCCTTGACGGCCTGCATCGCGAGGTCGAGTGCATGCGGCTCATACAGCGCCATCCGCGCGGCGGTCGAAGGAAACGCGCCACGGCGGTAGAAACCGGTGGCGTCGAGGATCCTGTCCCGCGGCTTTGGGCCGGGTTCGAAGATCGCGTAGCGGTGCTGGATCTCCGCCATTTTCGCCATGCGGTCGAACAGCATCCGCTGGTGCCAGTTGACCAGCGTGTCGCGGCCGAACTCCACGAAGGCGGCGTGAATGTCATGCGGGGGGACAGCCGAACCGATGCGATTGATCCAAGCTTGGGTCACGGGCTGTCCTTGATGTTTCCTCCATTGTGGAGAGATCTTCTGCGATGTGGGAGGGCAGGGATGTTTCGCCAGGGTGGCCAGGGGTGGGCCGCGCCCTACTTTCCGGTGATCACCTTTGGGTCACTGGGCTGGACGGACGCCGCCGTCGCCTTTCGGGAAGCCCGGCCGCATCCAAAGGTGGCATTGGACGCGGTGGCGCAATAACCTGTGGCAACCGTAACTTTCAGGGGTAAAAGCATGTTATCGCGTCGAAGCTGCTGGGTGCTGGGTGTGGCCGGTTTGGCGGCGTCCGCCGCTGGCGCATTCGCCCAGCCCCAGAAGCCACGCCCGGATCTCGCCGACATAGCAGCGGGCATCTACGATGGGGATGTGATTTCCGACGCGCGGGGCTCCGGCCGGTCCCACGTCCGCCTGACCGTGGTCAAGACCGGCCCGAATACCATCTACGTAACGGCCACTTATCCGCGCTTGCCACCCTTTTCCGCCAGGCTGACGCGGGCGATGAACACCATCCAGATGGTCGGCGGACCCGGCGTCTTCCTGCTCAATCTCTCGAAGAACCCGCAGGGCCTGGACGTGACCGTCGATGATGCCTCGTGGTCGGGGGTGCGGACCTACTTCTACGCCAATCCAAACTAGACGTCGCTGCCAAGGAGGGCTGTCCTTGCGGCAAGGACTCCGAAGCTGACCAAACCTCACGACACATCCGATACCGACCCCTAGGCACAATCAGCCATCGGAGAAGCCACGAGCGCGCTACGGCAGGACCTTTCCCGGGTTCATGATCCCGTCGGGGTCGATCGCGGCCTTGATCCGCTGCATCAGCGCCAGTTCAGCCCCGCCGCGCCAGTCCGGCATCATGTATGGCTTCAGTCTGCCGATCCCGTGTTCGGCCGAGAAACTGCCGTCATATTCGCGGACGACTTCATTCACCGCATCCATGAGCACGTGATCCTGCGCCAGGAACCACGCCGCGTCCGAACCGATCGGCTGCTCCAGGTTGAAGTGGATATTGCCGTCGCCCATGTGCCCGAACGGAACGACGCGGACGCCCGGCAGCAGCGCCTCGCACGCCGAAGTGGCTTCGCGAATGAACGCCGGCACCTTTGATACCGGCACAGAAACGTCATTCTTGATGCTGGCGCCTTCGCGTTTCTGCGCCTCGGAGTGTTCCTCGCGCAGTTTCCAGATGGCGGCCCGCTGGGCTTCGGACTCGGCGATCGCGGCATCCTGCACGATATCCTGCTCCAGTGCCTGCTCGAGGATCGCCTCCAGCATCCCGCGCAGCCCGGCACCCGGACGCGGCGACGCAAGCTCCACCAGCACATAGAAGGCGGCGGGCGTTTCCAGCGGCATCACCGCGCCGGGAATGTGCCGCAGCACGAAGGACATCCCCAGGCCCGACATCAGTTCGAACGCGCTGATGGACGCGGCGTCGTGCGCCTGGAACTTGGTGAACAGGCTCAAAGCGGCTTCGGGAGACCGGACGCCGCACAGGGCGACAGCGATTTCCTTCGGCTGCGGGGCCAGCTTCAGCACGGCGGCGGTGATGATGCCCAGCGTGCCCTCGGACCCGACGAACAACTGGCGCAGGCAATAGCCGGTGTTGTCCTTGCGCAGCCGGCGCAGCCCGTTCCAGATCGTGCCATCCGGCAGCACCACCTCCAGGCCGAGCACAAGGTCGCGGGCGTTGCCGTAGCGGACGGTATTGTTGCCGCCCGCGTTGACCGCGAGCACGCCGCCGATCTGCGCCGTCCCCTCGGAGGAAATCGACAACGGCAGCAGGCAGCCCTGTTCCGCTGCCGCGAGTTGCGCCGCTTTCAACGTAACGCCGGCCTCGATCGTCAGCGTCATGTCGGCCGGATCGAGGTCGCGGATGCGGTTGAGCCGGGCGGTGGAGAGGACCAGTTCAGAGCCGTCCTCGTTCGGCACCGCGCCGCCCACCATCGATGTGTTGCCGCCCTGCGGCACGATCGGCGTCCCCGACCGCGCGCACAGCGTGACCACCGCGGCAAGCTCTTCCGTGGTAGCGGGCCGGACGACCGCCTCCGTGCGCCCTTGATACAGGCGGCGCCAGTCCTCGCTGAACGGAGCGGTGTCGGATGGTTCCGTCAGGACGCCTCGATCGCCGACGATGGCGCGGATGGCATCCAGCAGGTTGGTGGCGGGAATCGCGGTATCGGGCATGGACGTGTCCTCTCTGTACGTCCTTTAACCCGGCGCGAGCAAAGCCGCCACCGTCGGCGGGCGGTGAATGATCAGGCCGGGATGCGTACCGGCATCGAGCGTATCCCGCGGATGAAGTTGGAGTAGATGCGTTGCGCCTCCCCCACCACCTCGATCTTCGGGAAGCGCACCAGGATCTCCTGCCACAGGATCTTGAGCTGCAACTCCGCCAGCCGGTTGCCGACGCAGCGGTGGATGCCGAAGCCAAATGACAGATGCTGCCTGGGACGGGCGCGGTCGACCACGAAGCCATCCGGGTTTTCGATCGCCTCCGGATCGCGGTTGCCGGAGATGTACCACATCACCACCTTGTCCCCCGCCTTGATCTGCTTGCCGCCGAGTTCGACGTCCATCGAGGCGGTGCGGCGCATATGGATCACCGGTGTCTGCCACCGGATGATCTCGGAAATCGCGCCATCAACCAGGCCGGGATTGGCTTGCAGCTTGCTGTATTCATCGGGGAACTGGTTCAGCGCCATCAGGCCTCCGCTCATGGAGTTGCGCGTCGTGTCGTTGCCGCCGACGATCAGCAGCGCCAGGTTGCCCATGAACTCGCGCAACGGCATGTCGCGCGTCGCCGCGCCGTGCGCCAGCATCGACAGCAGGTCGAACTTCGGCGGGGCGTCGCGGCGCTCATTGAACAGCCGGCCCATGTATTCCGCCATGCCCTTCAACACCTCGAACCGTTCCTGTTCGGAGTGAACCGGTGCGTCCGGCGCATTGACGTTGCAGATCGCGACATCGGACCAATAGGTCAGCTTCGCCCGCTCCTCGAACGGGAAGTCGAACAGGGTGGCCAACATCATCGTGGTCAGCTTGATCGACACCTCCTGCACCCAGTCGAAGTTCAACGCCGCGTGGCAGGGCGTCCAGCACCATGCGGGTGCGCTCGCGGATCAGCGGTTCCATGTTCGCGAGGTTCGCCGGCGCAACGATCGGGCTGGCCACCTTGCGCTGGTCGTCGTGCCGTGGCGGGTCCATGCGGATGAAGCTGGGGCGCTGCAGGTCCTTCGGCTGGTCCTCGATCTGGATGCCGCCAATTTCGTTGGAGAAGACCTCGTGGTGCACCTCGCAGTGCATGATGTCCTTGTATTTCGACACCGCCCAATACGGTCCGTAAGGGCTGTCCGGCACCCAGTGGATCGGGTCCTCGCGCCGCAGCCGGTCGAAATACGGCCGCCACGCGTCATCCTGGTACATCTTGGGGTCCGAGACATCGAACTGCGCCAACGGCATCATGGCCGCCGGGCCCGTGGGATCAATGGAATTAGTGGGATCGACATGGACGGGTGCGTTCATTGTTAGCCTCCCTGCTTTTCAGCAAGCCAACACCCATCGGACCGCACCGTCAACGGAAACCGCGATCCTCAGCGCACGGCGCTACAAGTAAGCACCAACCAATCACTTTCCCCCCGGCCCCCGGCTCGGAAGCCAGGCATCCCCCCGACCCGCCCGCATCCCGAAAGATCCGCCCTGAAACCCTTCCTTCACCATCCAACCAACAGCCGGAAAGCGACCGGACATCCAACGCCGATCCAGCAGTGCACTGGCAACAAGCTGCAAATCACCGCGCCGAATATTTCAACAACAACCGCGGAAGCGGCCCTTACCAATGGCATAGCGGGCGTCCTGCCGCTCCCGAAAAAACGCCTCGTAGCTCATGATCTCCTTGTCGGGGTGCACCGTCTGCCGATGCACCACGTAATTCTTGTAGTCGGGCACGCCAACCATCAGGCGCGCGGTTTGCGTCACCCGCTCGCACACCAGCTTGAACTTAGTCATTGCCCACTCCCATGGCCACGCCACCGGCCCCCGCGACGCCGGCCTCCATGCCCCCGACTTCCACCGCCGAATTATGCGGGTCGCTCAGGGCACGCCGGCACGCGAGCACGCCATAGACCACCATTGTAACGACGATCATGGCGAACAACGCAGCCAGGCTGGCGTCAACATAGTCGTTGAACACAACGCGGCTCATTTCGGCCAGGCTCTTGGCGGGCGCGAGCACCTTCCCGGCCGCCAGCGAGTCGCTGAACTTGCTGGCGTGCGCCAGGAAGCCAATGGACGGATTGGGGCTGAAGACTTTCTCGATGCCGGCGGTCACTGTGCACAGCACAAGCCATGAGGTCGGCAGGATCGTCACCCAGGCATAATGCTGCCGCTTCATCTTGAACAGCACCACCGTGCACAGGATCAGCGCGATCGCGGCCAGCATCTGGTTCGCGGTGCCGAACAGCGGCCACAGGGTCCAGATGCCACCGAGCGGATCAATCACGCCCTGGTAGAGGAAATACCCCCACAGCAGGCACGACAGCGCCGATCCGATCAGGTTGTTGGCCCAGGACTTCGTCGCCCTGAACGCCGGGACGGCGTTGCCGACCAGGTCCTGGATCATGAAGCGGCAGACCCGCGTACCCGCATCGACCGTCGTCAGGATGAACAACGCTTCGAACAGGATGGCGAAGTGGTACCACAGGCCCATCAGCCACTTTCCGCCGATCATGCCGGACAGGATGCTCGCCATGCCGACCGCAAGGGTCGGTGCCCCGCCGGTGCGCGACAGGATGCTGGTCTCACCCACGTCGTGCGCCACCTGTGTCAGCACATCGGGGGTCACCGCGAACCCCCAGCCGGAGATCACCTGCGCGGCATGCGTAACGTCCCCGCCGATCAAGCCGGCGGAACTGTTCATCGCGAAATAGACCCCCGGCTGGATCGCGGTTGCGGCGATCAAGGCGATGATGGCGACGAACGATTCCATCAGCATCGCGCCATAGCCGATGAAGCAGAGTTGCCCCTCGTTCTCGATCATTTTCGGGGTGGTGCCCGAGGCGATCAGGGCGTGCCAGCCGGAAACCGCGCCGCAGGCAATCGTGATGAACAGGAACGGGAACACGCTGCCCGCCCAGACCGGGCCGCTGCCGTCGATGAAGCGGGTGATCGAAGGCATCTGCAGGTCAGGCCGAACCACCATGATCCCGATCGCCAGCAGGGTGATGGTGCCGATTTTCAGGAACGTGGACAGGTAGTCGCGCGGGGCAAGCAACAGCCATACCGGCAGCACCGAGGCGACAAAGCCGTAACCGATGATAATCAGCGCCAACGATCCGGCCGGCAGGTCGAAGATCGCCCCCAGCGTCGGGCTTTGCGCGACATATTGTCCGCTGATCAGCGCGAGCATCAGCAGGATCACGCCGATCGCTGACATCTCGGCGATGCGGCCGGGGCGGATGTACCGGCTGTAGACCCCCATCAGCATCGCGATCGGGATCGTGCAGAAGACGGTAAAGGTGCCCCAGGGGCTGCCCTTCAGCGCCATGACCACCACCAGCGCCAGGACTGACAGGACAATCGTGCAGATCAGCAGAATGCCAATGCCGGCGATGCTGCCGGCGACAGGACCCAGTTCGCCGCGGATCATGTCCCCCAGTGAACGCCCGTCGCGCCGGGTCGAAAGGAACAGCACGGTGAAATCCTGCACCGCGCCGGCGAAAACAACCCCTGCCAGGATCCATAGCGTGCCGGGCAGGTAGCCCATTTGCGCCGCCAGCACCGGCCCCACCAGCGGACCCGCCCCCGCGATCGCCGCGAAATGATGGCCAAACAGGACGTACTGATTGGTCGGCACGTAGTCGAGGCCATCATTGTGGCGATAGGCCGGCGTCACCCGGCGGGGTTCAATGCCGAACACCCGATGGGCGATGAACAGGCCATAGAACCTGTAGGCGATGAAATAGATGCACACCGCCGCGGTCACCAGCCACGCCGCATTCACCGGCTCATCTCGGGCCAGCGCGACGGTGGCGAACGAGAGCACCCCAAGCAGGGTGACGCCGATCCAGATTATCCGTTCACGTAGTGCCATGGGATCCCTCCGCGACAGGCAATCACGCGTCGCGCTCCAAGATCAATTTCATTCCTCAACGATTGCGGCATTGATCTTGATCAACCCAGGGTTGAAAATCAGGGTGTCACTCCTTCGCGCCGGCCCGGACGCTGCCGTGCGCGGTCTTGGTGCCTTTCGGCCTCCCTTCACATGGCTCCATTGCCGAATTCGGACGGCGGGGCACTGGAACTCTGGCCGTTTCTTGGGCACATTGGCCAGATGGACGATTTGACGGACGCAACCGAGCATCTGAGGCAGGCGGCGGTCGCGGCGCGCGCGGCCGGCCGCGTGCTCGCCCGTAGCAGTGAGGCAACTCGAAATGCCGCGCTTGCAGCGATGGCGGACGCGCTGCGCGCCGGCATGCGCGATATTCTGGATGCCAACTTGCTCGATGTGGCGGCTTATCGCGGCACCGCGGCGTTCGTGGATCGGCTGACCCTGACCGAGGCCCGTGTGGAGGCGATGGCGCGCGGCCTTGAGGAAGTTGCCGCGCTGCCGGACCCGCTGCAGCGCACGCTGGCCGACTGGACGCGGCCGAACGGCCTGCGCATCCAAAGGATCGCCACCCCGATCGGGGTGATCGGCATGATCTACGAAAGCCGCCCGAACGTCGGCGCGGACGCCTCGGCGCTGTGTTTGAAGTCCGGCAACGCGGTCATCCTGCGCGGCGGCTCCGACAGTGTGCACAGCGCACGGGCGATCAATGTCGCGTTGCGCCGCGGACTGGCGGGGTCCGGGCTGCCGGAGGCCTGCATTCAGGTGGCGCCCAACACCGACCGGGCCTACGTGGCCGCGATGCTGGCGGGTGCTGGGCTGTTGGACCTGATCATCCCGCGCGGCGGCAAGTCCTTGGTCGAGAGGGTGCAGCGCGAGGCCAGGGTGCCTGTCCTGGCGCATGCCGAAGGTCTGAACCACACCTACATCCATGCCAAGGCTGATCCGGCCATGGCACGGCGCATCCTGGCGAACGCCAAGATGCGTCGCACGGGCGTGTGCGGGGCAACCGAAACCCTGCTGATCGACCGGGCGATCGCCCCTGGGCTGCTGCCATTGCTGGCGGATGACCTAAAAACGCTCGGCTGCGAATTCCGCGCCGACGCCGCGGCCAAGGCGATCGTTCCATGGCTGCCGGCCGCAACCGCTACCGACTTCGATACCGAATGGCTCGACTCCATCCTGTCCATCGCGGTGGTCGACGGCGTGGACGCCGCGCTGGCCCACATCGCGGCGCATGGCAGTGAGCATACCGACGCCATCGTCACCGAGGACGCCGCCACCGCCGAAAAGTTCCTGCGCGGCGTCGACAGCGCGGTGGCCCTGTGGAACGCCTCCACGCAGTTCTGCGACGGCGGGGAATTTGGTTTCGGCGCCGAGATCGGCATCGCCACGGGACGCATCCATGCGCGCGGCCCCGTTGGGCTGGAGCAACTGACGACCTATCGCTACCTCGTCCTTGGGACAGGCCAGGTGCGCCCCTGAGCCGGACCCTGCCCTGATGCCTCTGTCGTCGGACCCGATACCGCGCTTCGGCGACCGCCGCCGAATGCGTGTCGGGCTGCTCGGTGGCTCGTTCAATCCCGCCCATGAGGGGCACCGGCACGTCGCGGAACTCGCATTGCAGCGGCTGCGGCTGGATCAGGTCTGGCTGTTGGTGTCGCCGGGAAATCCGTTGAAATCTCGTAACGGAATGGCGCCGCTGGCCGAGCGGCTGTCCGGCGCGGCGCGGATCGGCGATCGCCGGCGGGTCGTGGCGAGCGGTATCGAGGCCGAATTCGGCACTCGCTACACGATTGATACAATGGGGATTTTGTTGCGCCGATTCCCCAACGTGCGGTTCGTCTGGATCATGGGCGCGGACATTCTGCATCAGCTTCCGCGCTGGCGCCGGTGGGCCGACATCGTCCGCCAACTGGCGTTTGTCGTGCTGCCTCGGCCGCGCTACACCAATCAGGCGCTTGCGGGACAGGCGGCGCATCGGCTACGGGCAGCCCGCAGGCCGGCGAGGGAGGCTCCCTTGCTGCCGGGCGCCGCGCCGGGTTGGGTCTTCCTGCCAGGCCGGCAGACCGCCGTGTCCGCCACCGCCATCCGTCAAGCCGCCGAAGGAACCGTGTTATAGCCAAGCCGCCGAAGATCGCCGCTTCCCCCGCCAGGCATAAGCCGGCACCGCGCAAGACCGTCGCGACGCCCAAATTGCCGAAGGCCGGAGTGGTTCCAGGCAGCCCGCGGAAGAAGACCATCGCCGCCGGGCCGAACAAGACCGCTTCCACGCGCGCCAAGAAGGTAAAGACGGAAACCACCGAACTGGATCGGCTGCAGACCGTGATCGTGACCAGCCTGGAGGACGACAAGGCCGAGAACGTCGTCACGATGGACCTCGCCGGCAAGGCGATGTTCTGCGACCGGATGGTGATCGCCTCGGGCCTCGCGGACCGCCAGATCACCGCGATGGCGCAGCACCTGAGCGAGAAACTGAAGGAAGCCGGACTGAAACGGGTTCAGGTCGAGGGCGCCGGCGGTTCCGACTGGGTGCTCATCGATGCCGGCGACATCGTCGTGCACCTGTTCAAGCCAGAAGCCCGAACGATGTACGCGCTGGAGAAGATGTGGGGCGAGGACCTGGACGAGGCGGTCTGAATCCACCCCCACGCGCCTGGCCAACCCTCCGGGCCGGTATTAAAGCTCGATCACGCCCCCGCGCAGCCCCTTCGCCACCGCTTCCGCCCGGCTGGTGGCATCCAGTTTGGTGAACAGGGCCTCCAGGTGGAATTTTACCGTATGGACCGAAATACCTAGGCGGCGCGCCATCGCCTTGTTGCTGAGGCCTTCGCCGATCAGGGCCAGGATTTCACGCTCCCGAGGGGTCAGCAGCGGCATATCCTCGGCGGGCGCGAATCCACGGGCTTGCGGCGCGGCCGATGACCGCACCAGCAGGCCGGTAAACACGGCCCGCAGCGCCGCATCCAGTTGCTCCGCCGTGGCGTCCGGCATCAGCACCCCCGCCGGAGCGTCGCCGCTCTGCGTCCCCTTCGACAGCGCGACGACAGGTGCCTCGGCTTCTTTCGGAAGTGGCGAAGAAGACCGGTCGAGGTCGCACAACTCCACATCCGGCGTTTCCTCGGTCAGCACGTGGCCGGCGGCCTGCAGCATCGCCGCCAGGCCACGGCGACGGACCGGGTCCGTGGCGTGGACCCGAATGCGCAGGCCGCTGCTCATGAATGCGGTCGGGCGGCTATGATGACGTTGATGGTGTGCGCCGCGCCGGCCCGAAGCACACGCAAGGCGACGCCCTGCCCGATGCGGTCAGACCCAAGCAGGGCGGTCAGCGCGCGTGGCCTTCCGGCCGGGGCCCCATCGATGTCCAGCACGATATCGCCGGGCATTATGCCTGCGGTCTCCGACGGGCCGCCGCCTGCGAGACCCACGACCATCAGTCCATTCTCCTGCCCGGCGGGCTGACGTAGACTGTCAGGAATAACCACGGGTTGCAGACCAATCCCCAGCCAACCCCGCGCAATGCGCCCCTCGGTCAGCAACGGATCGATCACCCGAACCAGAGTGGCCGCCGGGATCACAATGGTCCGGCGGCGCGGCCCGGACGTTGACATGCCGATCAGTCCCCCCGCCAGGGACAGCACCGGGCCGCCTTCGTCGTTTCCCAGGCGGGAATCTAGCCGGATCAGTGCGTCGATGCGCCCGCCCGCCATGCTGTGCCAGGGATCCCCCACCGCGTGCACCATCGCCAGCCGCGCGGTCGGCCGGCCCTGGGCGTCCGCCCCGGCAAGCAGCGTCAGGTTCCCCGCGCGAAGGCCGGATGGTATCCGCAGCCGGCGCGGCCGCCGTCAGCTTCGTATCCAGTTTCAGCACCGCGATATTCGTGCCGGGATCGCGCCCCGCCAGCGTCGCACTGAACTTTGGCCGCCATGCACGACCCGCAGCGCCGCGCCATCCTCCGGCAACGTCTGCTCCGACGCCACGACCACGTCCGGCCGCCACAATATGCCGCTGGATTGCCGCGTGCCGGTATGAATGGCGACGGTGAAGGCGGCGGCGGCGGCAATCCGGTCGGCGAGACCGGAAGATATCTGTTCGATCAGGTCCATGCGTCTTGTCTCCTTTGCAGGCCGGCACACTGAGCCGTTCAAATCGCTTTCGGCATCGGGCGGATGGCCAGGAGAACGCCTCGCCAGATGGCCGGGTGCAGCTTTGTGCCGAGCCACCCCATTTGGGCGGCGAAAGGAAAACTTCCATGCCCCTTGATGTCTTGGATCAGGAACTCGACCCCTATTCCGCGCAGGTCACCCAGGCATTCGACCGGGTCGGGCCGGCGGTCGTGCACGTCATGGCGTTCGCGAAAGACGGCAACCAGCCGGCCAGGGTTCCGGCGTGATCTTTACGCCGGATGGCTACGTCCTGACGAACAGCCATGTGGTTGCCAAGGCCGCCCGTCTAAGTGCCAGCCTCACCGACGGCCAAAGCTATGACGCCGCGCTGGTCGGCGACGATCCCGCCACCGACATCGCGGTGCTGCGCCTGTCCGGCACCGGATTGCCACACGCCGAACTCGGCATTTCCGCCACGCTGAAGGTCGGGCAACTGGTGATCGCGATCGGCAATCCCCTTGGCTTCACCTGCACGGTCACCGCGGGGATCGTCAGCGCCCTCGGCCGCACCTTGCGCACCCGCGGCGGAGGCTTGCTCGACAGCGTTATCCAAACCGACGCGCCACTTAACCCAGGCAACTCCGGCGGCCCGCTGGTCTCGGGAACGGGCCGCGTCGTCGGCATCAATACCGCGATGATCGCACCCGCGCAGGGAATTTGCTTCGCCATCGGCATCGACACCGCGATCTGGGTTGCCACCCGGCTGATGCGCGACGGCCGCGTCCGTCGGTCTCGGCTTGGCCTCGGGGCGCAGACGGTGCCGATCTCCACCCGGGTGCGCCGGTTCCATGGCTTGCACCAGGCCACCGGGGTGATGATCTCGGAAGTTGTCCCGCACGGGCCAGCCAGCCAGGCGGGTCTGGAACCGGCGATGTCCTGGTGTCGCTTCGATGGCGCGGCGGTGACCGGCGTGGACGATCTGCATCGCACATTGACGCAGGAGCGTGCCGGAATCGCCGTGCCGCTCGGTCTGCTGCGGCGCACGGAGTTACTGACGCTGTGGGTTACCCCGCTGGAGACCTGACCCCCAACGTCCTTTCCCTGCGCGCGCCGGACCTGCCCGCCAGGCGGTCCGGCAGCCACGGCGCAGCCCCCCCGCCAGGACGGCGCCGGACTCGGTTCGGCCGCCGATTTCGGCGAATACGTAAACACGCCATCGGCCTGACTGAGCGCGAACGGATCATCCGTCTGGAAACCCCAGGGGTCGCCGCCTTGCAGCACGAAGCTGTCGGACGACAGGCCAAAGCCGTCGGTTCGCGTTACCCCCGAGTGGATGTCCGCGTCCGCCACCAGCAGCGCAACGGGTTCGGAAGTGAGGCCGTTGGATATCGTGCCGTTCAACGTGATCTGCACGCCCGGCCGAAATTCGTAGGCTGGGCCGTTGAACCCTCCCACCACCTCGGCGTTGAACGGAATGGCGACCGAAATCGATGCCCCCGGCTCCAGCACCAGGGCGCCGGACGTGAACGACAGGTCGCCGGCGAACGCAGACAATGCGATAGTCCCCACGGTGCCGGCGAAAATGGTGTCACCGCTGTTCTGGATCTGGAAGAAGCCGGTGGCCGCCCCGGTAAAGGCTGTGTCGATGCGCGACGGGAAAGGATCGCCGGCGGCATAGGCGGTCGTGACCGTCAGCGAATAGCCAACAGGCGTGGCTTGAACCGCGGCGGGACCAGCCACGACCAGGAAGACCAATCGCCGCTAGGAACTTCGTCGCATGCCCACAACCATAGATTGCAGCCATACGTTTGCACAGAGAAAATATCGAGGGGTGCCTGGATGACCGCTACCGACAAAATCACGCTCTTTCATTCGCCGAACACCCGCTCCACCGGAGTATCGACCTTGCTCGAGGAACTCGGGGCCCCATACGAATTGCACGTCCTGAACATGAAGGCGGGCGAGCAGCGGCAACCCGCCTATCTCGCGGTAAATCCAATGGGCAAAGTGCCGGCGATCCTGCATGGCGATGTCCTGGTGACCGAACAGGTCGCGCTTATCTGTATCTGGCGGACCTGTTTCGCCGAAGCTGGGCTCGCGCCCGGCCTGAACGATAAGCGGCGTGGCCCATATCTGCGCTGGATGGCCTTCTATGCCGCCTGCTTCGAGCCCGCATGATCGATAAGGCGATGAAGCGCGAGTCCGGGTCCGGCGATGATGTCCCCCTACGGCATTTCGAGACCGTGATGTCCACGGTAAACACCCAACTGGCGGCCGGCCCTTATATCCTCGGCGAGCAATTCTCCGCCGCCGATGTGTTGTGGGGCACCGCGCTTACGTGGATGACCGCCTTCGGACTCGTGCCGCGTCGCCCCGGTGATCAAAGCCCTATGTCGACCGCATCGCCACCCGCCCCGCCGCGATCCGGGTCAAGCAGGAAGATGCGGCCCTGGCCGAGAAACAGCAGCCGTCCTGATATTGGAATCGCCGCCCATCCAATTGGTCCAATTGTTTTCTCGAATCCGAGTAGAACCATTGGATCAATTTCGTCAGTGTCCTGCCCCCGGAGGTCGCCGCACGCGGCGGACACAGGGGTCAGCAGGCCACTGAAAACAAACAGCGAGTGGTGCGAGACTGAGGTCCGCCTGATGCGGCGGACTTCAATTTGGGACGCGCCGATGCAGCCGATGACCGACGACAGTTTCCCGATCACCAACCGCAACCGGGTGCGGCGCATGCCCGACCGGGGCCGGTTCGACCGGGCAACCGTCTACGACATCCTCGATTCAGCCATGGTCGCGCACATCGCCTACACCATCGACGGACAGCCCTACTGCACCCCGACCGGGTTCTGGCGGGAGGACGACACGCTGTACTGGCACGGCTCCTCCGCCAGCCGGATGATCCGCAGCCAGTCCGCCGGCGTCCCGGTCTGCCTCACCGCGACCCATCTCGACGCCATCGTCCTCGCCCGCAGCGGCTTCCATCACTCGGTCAACTACCGCTCCGTCATGGCCTTCGGAACCGCCCGCCTGGTCACCGACGCGGCAGAGAAATTGCGCGCGCTGGATGGCTTCGTTGACCGCTTCTTTCCGGGCCGCTCAAAGGAAATCCGCCCCGCGAACGGGCAGGAGATGAAGGCAACCAGCTTCATCGTCATGCCGATCGATGAGGCCTCGGGCAAAATCCGCTCCACCCATGTCATCGACGATGAGGAAGACTACACCCTCCCGGTATGGACCGCCCGCATCCCCGTGCGCCAAGTGCTCGGGGAGCCGGAACCCTGCCCTCGGCAATCGCCAGGCCTCCAGATACCGGAGGGAATGCAAGGCTACCAGCGACGGCCGCCGTCTCGATGAGACGCTGCTGGAAGCCTACCACCTTACCTACCCGAACTGATTGCCTACCGTCTCCGGCGCGTGCATGTTCCGCGGCAACGAGGAAACGCCGGAGACAAGCCAGATGAAACGTCGTCACATATTGGCGGGCGCCGCCGCGATCGGCCTCTGCCGCCCCGCGATCGGCGGCACCGCCAAGACCCTGATCCACGTCCCGCAGGCCAACCTGACCAGCCTCGACCCGGTCTGGACGACCGCGTTGGTCACCCGCAACAGCGCCGGGATGATCTTCGAGACACTGTTCGGCCGCGACGAGCAACTAAGCCCGAAGCCGCAGATGCTGGAAGGCTTCACTCACCGAGGACGGCTGGCCTGCGCTGGACCATGACCCTGCGCGAGGACCTGCTGTTCCATGACGGCACCAAGGTCCTGGCACGCGACTGCGTGGCGTCGCTGAAGCGCTGGATGCGTCGCGACCCGATCGGCCAGACGATCGACGCCAGGCTGGACGCGCTGGAGGCAAAGGATGACCGCACCCTGGTCTGGCGGCTGAAAAAACCGTTCGCGTCACTGCCCTACGCCCTGGCGAAAACCCAGCCGACCCCGGTGATCATGCCGGAGCGCCTGGCGCTGACCGACCCGTTCAAGCAAATCCCGGAGGTTATCGGCAGCGGCCCGTTCCGCTACGTCCCGGACGAATATGTCTCCGGCCACAGCGCCGTCTTCGCCCGCTTCGACCGCTACACCCCACGCGACGAGACGCGCCAGCTTTGCCGCCGGCGGCTATCGCGTGCTGGTGGATCGCGTCGAGTGGCGCATCATGCCCGACGCCGCGACCGCCGCGAACGCGCTGATGAACGGTGAGGTCGATTGGCTGGATTCCCCGCTGCCCGACCTGCTGCCGCTGCTGAAAGCCCGGAACGGCGTGGTTGTGGAGCCGATCGACCTCTACGGCACGCTGGGTGGCCTGCGCCCCAATCACCTGCACGGCGCCACCGCTAACCCCGGCGTCCGACAGGGCATGCTGGCGGCGATCAACCAGGTGGACGTGATGACCGCGGTGATGGGCGACGATCCGTCCCTGTACCGCGCCCCAGTCGGATTCTTCATGCCCGGAACCCCGTCCGCCAATGATGCCGGAATGGACCGCGTCCGCAAGCACCTGGACACCGCCGCGATCAAGGCGATGCTCGCCAGATCCGGCTATGCCGGCGAGCGCGTCGTGCTGCTGCACCCCACCGACCAGGTATACTACCACGCCATGAGCGGCGTCGTCGCCGCCGCCCTGCGCGACATCGGCATCAACCTCGATGAGCAGACGGTCGACTGGGGCACGGTCGTCGAGCGCCGCACCAGCAAGGAGCCGATCGAGAAAGGCGGCTGGTCGCTGTTTCCCGCCGGCTTCCCCGCAGCCGAATATCGCGACCCGATCTTCGCCAGCAACCTGCGCGGCAACGGCCAGGATGCCTGGTTCGGCTGGCCCTCCGACCCCGAGATGGAGGCAATGCGCACGACCTGGATGGACAGCACCGACCCAGCCGAACGCCGTCGCCTGGACGCCGAGATCCAGTCCCGCGCCTTCGAAACCGTGCCCTTCATCCCGCTGGGCCAGTATCTGCCGCCCGCCGCCTGGCGGTCGAACGTGACGGGGCTGCTGAAAGGCGCCGTGCCGGTGTTCTGGAACGTGACCAAGGCTTGATTTTCCGCTGGCAGCGCCAGCGCGTGAACAGCTTGCCCCCGGTCTGCGATGCTCCCTGCACAATCAACTACCGGCCACTCGGGAATGCCATGGTCATCATCCGCGTGCTGCTCGGCCCACGCGACATCGCCCGCATCGCCGCGCATGGCGGATTTCTTGGATGGTGCCGGCCCCCGAGTGTCAGGCCTATCGAGTGTAGAATAACGGCGCGCATATACTGAACAGCGCAATGCATCAGGATTGGCAGCGACTCGACTGCCTGAAGAAGGCGTAGTAGTGTTCGTCAGTTCCAACAGGAATAAGACCTGGCTGCCCTCCCGAAAGACAAGAATTTGAGCAACGATCGCGCTACGCTCGGCTTTTGTGTCCTCGCGCTGCTCACGGCTGCTGCGTCTGCTGTTCTGCACTTCTCGCCAGTCTACATCGCCCTGCCAACGATCGCCGCGGTCGTCTGCGCGATGCGTACCCCCTTCCGCACACTCGTCGAAATGTTTTTCGGCGGTCGCCGGTGATCTGGCGTAGCTGCAAGTTCATCCACTCGCGTAAGCAGGAGCAATCGTGACGGTACAGAAACCCCAGGTGCTGGTACCACTTTGCGCAGCCGCCCTCGGCATGACGATGGCGGGCGCCGCGCGGGCCGATTGTGGCCCGGTCATCGCCGCCTTCGAAAAAGCCGACGCCACCGGACGCTTCGCCTGGTTCGAGGTGGTCGACGTCAACCAGGCGCCGACTGGTGATCCGATCATGGTCAGCATCGGCGACGACAGCTATGTGCCGGTTGGCGGCGGGGCCAAGTTCAAAGGCAAGTCACCAGTTAACCGGTCTCTTGAAGGGAGTGCTGAGCGATTCGCTCAAGCGTCACGAGCACAATGGCGAAGCTAGCTGCAAGCCACTGGCCAGCCGTACGCTACGCGGTGAGCCGGCTGTCGGCTTCAACGTGAGCGGTGGCACTCCGATCAGCCACGCCGATCCGTCATCCGAAGATATATGGATCAGTCGCGGCACCGGATTGCCGATCATTCAAGGCATGGACAGCGCAGGTCATGGCGGGGTGGTCTGGGTCTATGGCGCCGCTGTGTCCGCGCCGCCCCCGGACAAGCTTCTCAAATAACCCCCCGCCGCTCGGGTGGCGTGCGGAATTCGTGGCACCGGGAGTAGTCGGCGGGTATCTCGATATTCATGCCGATACCTGCTGACAGGAGCTTTGCACTTATATCGGCCCGCCATTCATTCAGGACTTGGCTTCCGAAACTTGGGACTGTCGCAGCCCCGTTCGTTGTTCCTGGCCGCGATTGCGCCTGCCGCGGCCGCTCTGCTCATAGACCGCGCTCCGGAAACCCTTTAAGGCGGGACGAGACAGGTTCCAGTGTCCAATGGATCGCGAGGTCACTTGACAGCATCTGCACGCGATCGAAACAGCACGAGAGCTTCATCCATGAGCGTCGAGCAGAACAAGGCAGTGATCCAGCGATTCTTCGACGCATGGAACAGCCGTCGTCCCGAGGCCTTCGACGACCTCATCAAGCCGGACGTTGTCCGCCACTGCGACGCAACCCCTGGGGTCGAGGCTCGAAGTCTCGACCAGATCAAGGAATTTCTGGCACAGGATACAGCGATTTTTCCTGACTCCGTGCAGACGATCACGCTCCTGGTCGCGGAGGACAACCACGTCGCCGCATGGGTCCGCTATGAGGGCACGCAGCAGGGACCGATGGGTCCATTGCCACCTTCAGGCCGCAAGGCACAATTCGATTTCGGCGCCATGTTCCGCATCGATGGCGGAAAGATCGCGGAGTGGTGGGTGACGTGGGATAACATGAAAATACTCAGGTCACTCGGCCACCTCCCGAGTGACTAACATAGCCGGAATCTACCCTGGACCCGCCGGTCTCGTTCAGCCTCTCTCTCGCCTTATCCATAGAATTATTACTCCAAGGCAGTATCCTTGAGTTTTGGTAGCCAGGCCGGTTCCAGCGAAGGCTCCCCACGACACCGCCAATGCGCGCTCCACCCCACTCCCAACCCCCCACCAAAAAAAGTTCTTGCCTCCGAACGAACATCCGCCTACAACCAACAGGAACAAACATCGAACATGCAGGCCGCGCCATGACCCCGGAAAACAACCTCCCGGCCGCCATCACCCAGACCATCCTCGCCCAACTCGCCCCACTCTTCCTGAACGGCGCCGGCGGTGACCCAACCGCCGCCCGACACGCCGCGTCCCGGACGCTCGCCGCCTACCAACCCGAAACACCAAGCGAACTCCGCCTCGCCGCCAACATCATCAGCTTCAGCTTCCACGCGCTCGAAGCGCTCGCTCAGGCCACCACCCCGGACATGTCGCTGAACAAAATCCTCCGCCTCCGCGGCAGCGCCGTCAGCCTCAGCCGCGAATCCGAAAAGGCACAACGCCGCCTCGACCGGCTTCAGCAAGCCCGCCGCCAAGGCATCCAGCCCTCCCCCGCCGACACCCAAAACGCCGACACCCAAAACGCCCATACCCAAAACGCCCATATCCAAAACGCCGAGGCCCCCCAGGACCCGCGGATCGACAAAGCCCTCGCCCTCATCCAGGACACCGGCGCAATCGCCGCAACCGCCAAGGCCAACAACCTGACCTGGACCCAGGCCTATGAGCAGCGCCAGCGCGACGCCCGCATCGCCGCCGGCCTCAAGCGGGCCGAAGCCCGCGCCGCCGCCCAGGTCACGCCCGGCGCCATCGCCAACCATCCACAGCCGACGATCGCCAACGCCATCTGATCTGGTCCGCCCACCCGTATTATAACCTCCGGCCCCCAACGCCCGCCGCCCCCGCACCGGTAAATCAGCGCTCACATTTGACTCCGGGCCGCCCAATCGATCATGTGGCGCCGCTTCAACCACAGCCCGGTCCCAGGGGTCATGCGCGCCACACCAGCAACCGGCCCGGAAATGGCCACCTAGCCATGCTGCTTGTCGTCGACGCCGGCAACACCAATATCGTGTTCGCCGTCCATGATTCCTCCGGCTGGCGAGGCGTCTGGCGCATCCGCACCGACGCACAGCGCACCTCCGATGAATATGCCGTCTGGCTCAACAGCCTCCTCACGTTCTCCGGCCTGAAGCGCGACATGATCCAGCCGCGCCGTCATCGGCACCGTCGTGCCCGCCGCGCTCTATCATCTGCGCCGCCTTTGCCGCGACTGGTTCGATGTCGAGCCGCTGATCGCCCGCGCCGCCCTCGACTGGGGCTTTGAGATCAAGATCGACAACCCCAATGAGGTCGGCGCCGACCGCCTGCTGAACGCGATGGCAGGACACCAGCATTTCGGCGGCCCGATGATCGTCGTCGATTTCGGCACCGCGACCACATTCGATGTGGTAGACGCGAATGGGGCCTACCTCGGCGGCGTCATATGCCCGGGGATAAACCTCTCGCTTGAGGCGCTTCACCAGGCCGCCGCCCGCCTGCCGCGAATCGGCATCGGCCGGCCCCAGGCGGTGATCGGCCGGTCCACCGTGCCCGCCATGCAGTCGGGGATGTACTGGGGTTATGTCGGCCTGATCGAAGGCCTGCTGACACGGATAAAAGCTGAATTCGGCGAACCCATGAAGGTCGTCGCCACCGGCGGACTGGCCCCTCTGTTCGCCGAGGGCACACTGATGATCGAACATATCGAGCCCGACCTGACATTGGATGGCCTGAGGATGTTGGCGGAGCGCAACCCAGCGCCCACATTGCCCCGGGAAAGAACGCGACTGATTGAACCTGAATAACGGAACGAAAACGTAAATATGGACTCTGAAATTGGCGAATTGGCCTTCCTGCCGCTTGGCGGGACGGGCGAAATTGGTATGAACCTCAACCTGTACCGCTGGCGCGAGGCAGGCAGCGAAAAATTTATCGCGGTCGATTGCGGCATCGGCTTCGGCGGCAGCGAACTGCCCGAGGTCGAGGTCATGATGGCCGACCCCGGCTTCATCGCCGACCGCAAGGACAAGCTGCTCGGTCTCGTCATCACCCACGCGCATGAAGATCACATCGGCGCCGTGGCGTGGCTGTGGCCGCAACTGAAATGCCCGGTCTACTGCACGCCGTTCGCCGCCGTCGTGCTGCGCCGCAAGCTGGCGGAAAACGGCCTGGCCAACCAGGTCCGCGTCAACGTCATCCCGCCCGGCGGCAGCTTCGACCTTAAACCCTTCGCCCTGCGCTTCATCCGCATGGCCCACTCGATCCCAGAGGCGCAGGCGCTCGTCATCGACACCCCCGCCGGCACCATCCTGCACACCGGCGACTGGAAACTCGACGCCACCCCCTGCTCGGACCGCCGACCGATGAGGCGGCACTCGCCGAACTCGGCGAAAAAGGCGTGCTCGCGATCGTCTGCAACTCCACCAACGCGATGGTCGAAGGCCATTCCGGCAGCGAACTCGATGTTCGCCGCACCCTGTCGGCGCTGATCCGCGACCTGCGCGGACGCGTCGCCGTCACCTGCTTCGCCAGCAACGTCGCGCGCATGGAAATCCGTGGCCCTCGCCGCCCAGGACGCCGGCCGCAGCGTCGCCATCGTTGGCCGCTCGCTGCGCAACATGGACGCCGCCGCCCGCGAATGCGGCTACCTCAAGACCCTGCCGCCCTTCCTGACCGAGGACGACATCGACGACGTCCCGGACGACAACATCGTGCTGCTGATCACCGGCAGCCAGGGCGAGGCGCGCAGCGCACTGTCCCGCATCGCGCGCGACGACCATCCGCGCGTCTCGTTGGGCGAGGGCGACACCGTCATCTACTCCTCGCGCATGATCCCGGGCAATGAACGCGCCATCGGCAACGTGCAGGACAACTGCTCGTGCGCCGCGGCGTGAGGCTGATGACCGACGACGACCATCTGGTCCACGTCTCCGGCCATCCCGCGCGTGATGAACTCCGCCGCATGTACCGGCTCGTGAAGCCGCGCTACGCCGTGCCGGTGCATGGTGAATGGCGGCATCTCTCCGCCCACGCGGAACTCGCGCGCGAGGCCGGTTCGACCCCGTTCATGATGGAGGACGGCGACATCATCACCCTGTCGCCAGGCCGTCCCGCCATCACCGACAGCGCCCCGGTCGGCCGCCTGGTGCTCGACGGCACCCGCATCGTCCCGCTGAAGGGTGAGGTCATGTCCGCCCGCCGCCGCATGCTGTTCAACGGCATCGTCGTCGCCAGCGTCGCCGTCGATCAATCCGGCACCTGCTGGGAAGGCCGAGGATCAGCGCGCCCGGACCTGCTCGACCCCGATGATCCCGGACACCGACCGCGTCGCCAATGACTTTGCCGAAACACTGCGGGACCTACCTTCCAGTCTGCGCCGCGATGATGCCGGACTGGAAGATGCCGCTCGGTCCGCCCTGCGGCGCGCGCTCGGGCGCAAGCTGGGCAAGCGCCCAATGGTGGATGTGCATCTTATTCGGGTCTAGGCGACGATGAATTGGTTTACCGGGATCGTGCTGTTCCTGTGCATTTGGTGGACGGCTTTGTTCGCTGTCCTGCCCATCGGCACAAAGCCGGTGGAGCAGGCCGACAACAAAAGCGGATGGCGCGGCGCCCCGGAGCAGCCGCGCATTTTAAAGAAAGTAATCATTACGACTATAGTCGCATGTATCCTCTGGACCGGATCATTCTTGCTGATCCAGAGCGACTACGTCAGTTTCCGTCACGGATTTTTCGCTGAACCCGAAAATTGATTTATCCCGCCAGGTTCACCCCGCACATACTAAAGCCGCCGCAGCCTCCATCGGCTGCAGCGCAACTCTGAGCCCCTTCAGTACGTCAGAAGGGGAAACTGCCCCGCCTCGACGGACGGAGGATTGGTGTCCTCGTTCCGTCGGGCGGATGGCGTTTCCTCCCCAAACCTGGCTTCCCTACTCATCAGTAAGCAACCCGCTGCTTTGTTAACCAATGTTCGGTATAGAGTCACGGAGTTTTGTTACTTTTGCGAATGGTCACGCGGAGTTTATTGCGTATACACGTTGTGCAACGCACAAAAATTACAATGCTGCAGATCTTTTGCACTTAGTGCGTATTGTCAGTTATGCCCGGCCGCGCGATGCCCGGCCGCCGGCCGCGTCAGCCGCCCGCGCGCCAAACGCGTTCACGAACAACGCTCGCCTGCCACTGCAAACGCCTCCATCGCACGGCTTCGCACAAACCTTCGCTACCCTAAACCGATACCCCAATACCCTCACCGACAAATGCGAACAGAACTCCCTCGCGATGCGCCTGTCCCGCGGCTTCATCCCCACGCTCAAGGAAACGCCGGACGAGGCCCAGATCACGTCGCACCGGCTGATGCTGCGCGCGGGAATGGTGCGGCAGACGTCGGCCGGAATATACGCCTGGCTGCCGCTGGGACTGCGGGTGCTGCGCAACATCGAACGCATCGTCCGTAAGGAGCAGGATCGGGCAGGCGCCCAGGAAATCCTGATGCCGACGATCCAGTCAGCGGATCTATGGCGCGAAAGCGGGCGGTACGAGGATTACGGCAAGGAGATGCTGCGGATCCGCGACCGTCACGACCGCGACATGCTATACGGCCCGACCAATGAGGAAATGGTGACCGACCTGTTCCGACAGGCGATCAAAAGCTATCGGGAGGTGCCGCAGATTCTCTACCACATCCAGTGGAAGTTCCGCGATGAGGTACGGCCGAGGTTTGGCGTGATGCGCGGGCGGGAGTTCCTGATGAAGGACGCCTACTCGTTCGATCTCGATCGCGACGGTGCCGTTCTCAGCTATCGAAAGATGATGCTGGCCTATATGCGGACGTTCCAGCGCATGGGGCTGAAGGCAATTCCGATGGAGGCCGACACCGGTCCGATCGGCGGTGATCTGAGCCACGAGTTCATCATCCTCGCACCCACCGGCGAAAGTCAGGTCTACTACGATGCCGCATTCGAGGAGATGATCTATCTCGCGTCCGGCGCCGGCGGCTTCAGCCACGACAAACCCGACGAACTCGCTCGGTTTTTTCAGGAGATGACCACGCATTACGCCGCTACGGACGAAAAGCATGATGAAACCAGATGGGACCAGGTGACGGCGGATCGCAGGCGCGAGGGCCGCGGCATCGAGGTCGGCCACATCTTCTACTTCGGCACCAAATATAGCGCCGCGCTGAATGCGACCGTCGCCGGTCCCGACGGCAAGCCGGTGCATCCGGAGATGGGCAGTTACGGGATCGGCGTGTCCCGTCTTGTCGGCGCGGTGATCGAGGCCAGCCACGACGATGCCGGCATTATCTGGCCCGACAGCATCGCCCCGTTCAAGGCAGCGATCCTGAACCTGAAAGTCGGCGACGCGGCCTGTGACGCGATATGCGAACAGCTTTACGCGACGTTCGCGGGCAACGCGCTGTACGACGATCGGGCCGACCGCGCCGGGGCGAAATTCGCTGATGCGGACCTGATGGGACATCCGTGGCAGATCGTCGTCGGTCCACGTGGCGCCGCCGCCGGCAGGGTTGAATTGAAGCGGCGGGCGACCGGAGAACGGGTCGAGGTGACACCCGAAGAAGCCATCAGCCGGATCGGCTGAATGTTCGGCCCGTTCGAACGCATGGTCGCCGGGCGCTACCTGCGCGCGCGCAAGGGCGAGCGGTTCGTTTCGATCATCGCCATATTTTCGTTGATCGGCATAGCGCTCGGGGTGGCGACGCTGATCGTCGTGACGTCCGTCATGAGCGGCTTCCAGATCGAACTGGTATCCCGCATCCTGGGGGTGAACGGACACATCACGATCGAGGCGTATGCCGGCCAGAGGCTCGACAACTACCAGCCGTTGATCACTCAGATCCGCGGCATTAAGGATGTTGAGTCCGCCACGCCGGTGCTGGACGGCCAGGCGCTGCTCAGCACCGAAGGTGGCGGCGCGAGGGGCGGCTTGGTGCGTGGCATCGGGCTCGAGGATTTGCGGGCGCTGCACTCGATCAGCGACCACATCATTGCCGGCAGCTTGGCGAATTTCACCGGCGATGATGCGATCGTCGTCGGTGTCGGGCTGGCCAGCACCTATCGTCTGCGCGTCGGGGACCCGCTGACGGTCATCTCACCCGAGGGTGCGGCAACCGCGTTCGGGACCATCCCCCGCGTGCGGGCCTACAAGGTTGTCGCGGTCTTCGACGCCGGGCTGAGTGACTACAACAACAACGTCGTGTTCCTGCCGCTGGCGGCCGCCCAGGTGTTCTTCCAGAAGCCGAACGCGGTGACCGGCGTCGAAATCAGGTTGCACGACGCCGACCGCGTGAACGTCGTCGGCAACGAACTGGCGCCGATGCTGCAAGGGCGGCAGGTCTACGCTCGCGACTGGCGGCACGCCAACGATACAATCATCGGTGTGTTGCAGGTGCAAAAGGACACCATGTTCATCGTCCTGGGCATGATCGTGCTGGTCGCGGCGTTCAATGTGGTTTCATCACTGATCATGCTGGTGAAGGACAAGCGCGCCGATATCGCGGTGCTGCGCACCATCGGCGCCTCCAGCTTCGCCGTCCTGCGCATCTTCCTGATGTGCGGCGCGTTCGTGGGCGTCAGCGGCACCGTGATCGGCACCGTGATCGGCGTGGTGTTCTGCCACTACATCGCTGCCATCCAGCACTTTGTCGAACGGATCACGGGCGGCCAGGTATTCGATGCCTCGGTGTTCATGCTGACGGCGTTGCCGAACACGATCGACTGGGGGGACGTGATCCGCGTCGTGGCGCTGGGTTTGATCCTGTCCCTGCTCGCTACGCTGTATCCAAGCTGGCGGGCCGCCCGCACCGATCCGGTCGAGGCGCTGCGGCATGAGTGACACTCTGGTGCTGCGTGAGGTCACCCGCATCTATCGCGGCGATGCCGGTGATCTGCCGGTGCTGCGCGGTGCCGGCCTGACCGTGCGCGCGGGGGAGATCGTCGCGCTGGTGGCCCCATCCGGCGCCGGCAAATCCACCTTGCTGCACGTCGCGGGGCTGCTTGACCGGCCCGACGGCGGGTCGGTGCTGATCGAGGGCCGCGATGCCGGTGGGTTGCCGGACGCCGCACGTACCGCGGTCCGGCGCGACACCATCGGGTTCGTGTATCAGTTCCACCACCTGCTGCCGGAGTTCACGGCGCTGGAAAACGTCGTCCTGCCGCAGATGATCGCCGGACGCGCTCGACGCGCCGCCGAGGATCGGGCCCGGTCTTTGCTGACTTCCTTCGGCCTGGCGTCGCGGCTTGGCCATCTGCCGGGGAAACTGTCCGGCGGTGAACAGCAGCGTGTTGCGATCGGACGGGCATTGGCCAACAGCCCGAAACTGCTGCTGGCCGATGAGCCGACCGGTAATCTCGATGTCGCGACGGCCGAGGCGGTGTTCGCGGAACTGCTTGCGATCGTGCGTGACCACGGCTTGGCGGCGTTGATCGCAACCCACAATCCGGAATTAGCGGCGCGAATGGATCGGACGGTGACACTGCGCGAGGGACGGCTGGTTTAGTGTTGTATCTACGAACGAAATGCAACTGTATCTACATTAAGCCTCAGCGGGCGACGCGCCATGCGGCTCACCAGGAACAGGATCACAACCAGATTGGCCAGATTGAACAGCACACCCGCGGCAAACGCCGGGCGGTAGGACAGGAACATGTCGAATAGCCGGCCGGCGAACCAACTCCCGAACGCCATGCCCGACATCGCTGTCATCAGCACCGTGGGGATGCGCCAGGATGCCTCCCTGGACAGGTACAGGTCGCGGATCGTGACAGAGTAGGCCGGAATGATCCCGCTGAAACCAAGCCCAAAGGCGCTGGCGATCGCGAACAGGCCAATCTCGCTTGTCGTCAGCAGGAATGCAGCGAGTGCCAGCATCTGGAAGGCTGATCCGGTCATGACGGTCCACAGGCCGCCGAACCGGTCGGCGAAGGCGCCCCAGAACTGCCGGGAAACGAAGGCGCAGGCCAGCATGACCGACAACATCGCCGCGCCATGACCGCGTGTGATCCCCGCATCGCCACAGAAGGCCACGAGATGGGAGGCCGGAATGGCCATCGGCACGCAGCAGCAAAAGCTGGCGACGCAGATCAATATCATGGCCACGTTCGGGCGCAGGCCCAGAACCTGACCGCCGGGGCGCGGGCCGGCTTGGCCGGGGCCTGGCACCAATGGTTCCGGTGCCGGCCGCAACAGGATCAGCATCGGCAGGATGGCCAGCACGACAGCGCCGTAAGCCAGCATCACCGCCTGCCAGCCAAATCGGTTCATGCCGAGTTCCAGCACCGATGGCCAGATCATCCCGGAGATGTATTGGCCCGACGAGATCAGCGCCAGGGCGGTGCCTCGGCGCCGGTCGAACCAGCGGCTTACATAGATCATCAGCGGCGCGAAGATCGCCCCGTTGCCGAGGAAACCGATCAGCAATCCGTGCCCGATATACAGTGCCCAGACAGTGCCCAGGCTGGACACCACCATCCCCGCGGCCATCATCACCGCGCCCATTGCCACAGTCCTGCGGATACCGATGCGGTCCGCCAACCAGCCCATCGGGACGCCGCCGACGCCATTGCCGATCCACACCAGCGCGCTGGCAAGCGACAGCACGGAGCGATCCGTGTGCATCGCGGCCTGCATGTCGCGCAGGCCGACGATGGTCAGCAGCGGCGATCCGAACGATATGGACAGTATGGCCAGCGTGAGGAAGGCGGCGTGCCAGGAGCGTGCAGATTCGATACTGCCGGCCGCGTCTCGTTGCATCGTTTCCCCATCCACCGCCGGCCGCCGTTTGCTTGTGCCGGGGGCCGATCTATAACCCATTATCGAGCAACGGCCGACAATATCAACGGCAACCTGGAGATCGAGATGACCGAACCGACCGGGCACCAGCAATCAGGTCCAAAATCCGGCGGGCACCCACCGTCCGGGCCGCTGAAGGGCTTGCGGGTGTTCGACCTGACGCGCGTCCTGGCAGGGCCGACCTGCGCGCAGATGCTGGCGGACCTCGGCGCGGATGTGGTCAAGATCGAACGTCCGGGCGCCGGTGATGATACCCGCGGTTTCGCTCCGCCGGTGATGCCGGGCACCAAGGAAAGCGCCTATTTTGTCGGCGTGAACCGCAACAAGCAGTCGGTCACGCTGGATATTGGTCAAAAGGAGGGCCAGGACATTGCCCTGAAGCTGATCGCAAGCTGCGATATACTGGTGGAGAACTTCAAGGTCGGCGCGCTGGCGAAGTATGGCCTTGGCTACGAGCAGTTGCACGCGAGATTTCCGCGCCTGATCTACTGTTCGATCACCGGGTTTGGGCAGACCGGGCCGTATGCCCCGCGCCCCGGATACGACAGCCTGATCCAGGCCATGGGTGGCGTCATGAGCCTGACGGGAGAGCCGGATGGGCTGCCGCAAAAGGTCGGCGTGCCGGTGGCGGACCTGTTCGCGGGTCTATACGGCTGTATTGGCATTCTTGCCGCGCTGCGGCACCGCGACCTGACCGGGCAGGGCCAGCAGATCGATATCGGCATGCTGGACACGCACGTGGCGTGGCTGGCCAACCAGGGCATGAACTTTCTGGCGACCAATGAGAATCCGGCCCGTCTCGGCAACCAGCATCCGAACATCGCGCCCTACCAGGTGTTCCCGACCAAGGACGGCCATATCGTGCTGTCGGTCGCCAACGATCCAACGTTCAAGCGGTTCTGCGAAGCGTTCAACCTGACCCACATGCTGGAAGACCCGCGCTTCGTGACCAACGCCGCTCGGGTCGGCAATCGGCAGTTGGTGACCGACACCCTGACCCCGGTGATGATGCAGCAACCGACAAGCTGGTGGGTGGAACGGCTGGAGGCGTTGAAGATCGGTTGCGGCCCGATCAACAAGCTTGCAGAAGTATTCGAGGATCCGCACGTGATCGCCCGCAACATGGTGCTGGAGATGGCCCACAGTTCAGGGCAGACGGTGAAGGTGATCGCCAACCCGGTGAAGCTGTCGGAAACTCCGGCCGACTACCGAATCTGCGCCGCCCCTGTTGGGTGAACACACCGACGCGGTGCTGTCGGAAAGGCTGGGGCTCGATGCGGCGGCATTGGCGGCATTACGCGATAAGAACATCATTTGACGGAGGCGGCGCCCGTGCCGCCCGGATGATGGCAGCGCCCAGGTCACGCATCGCCATCAATCCAAATGGTTTCATCCGCAACTACCGAGCGGCGGGGTGCTGGGCGGTTTTGATTTTTTTGGATAGTTGAGCGGATGCGTCCGTTGCCACCGCAGGCAGTGCATCTGCCGTTCGAGCCTGGTCCCTATCGGATGGCGATGGACCTCGTCACCGTGCCGAGGCGGAATGGTTCGAGTTCGACGACTCGCTATCTGCCGGAGATGGCGGAGAAACGGCATCTGCTGGCGAACGGCCATGGCGAGGTCTTCGCCGCGACCCCGCGATCGGATGCGGCGCGGGCGGAGGCGCTGGAGCATGATTGTAGCGGCGCTGACGGCGCATCATCCGGATTGGTTCAGCCCGACCGGCGCAATGTTGCGGAACCATCTCACGGGGGAATGTCTGGGACCGGCGGCTCGATCGATCCGCTGGACCTTGCCGGGCGCCTGGTGCAGGAAGATCTGTGTCTTATCCAGGACGAGTGCGGACGGCCCGGTCTTCACCGCGGCGTCGCTGTGTTTCCCAAGCCGCTGGCGGCTGTTGGACAAAATCGGCAGCCGTTGTCGCGCCGTGCATGGGCCGGTGCCGCTTTACGCCGACCGGCTCGCCAAGCCGGTTGACCGCTTCATGCGGCACGTGAAGCCGGGGCACATTGCCTCGCGCCTGAACTGGTCGCTGCTGGATGATCCGGCGCTGTTCCAGCCGGGCGGCAAATGGCGCGACGCAGGCCAGCACCGACATTACGGCCGGATAACGCCGGCCGCCGGATTTTCCTGCGGGTGGAACGCCAGACCCTGCGGCCGTCTGCCCATGACGCAGGCCGTCCTGTTCGGGATCCGGGTGCACGTGTATCCGCTGGACCAGGTCATCGACAGTCGGACTCGCGCGCTGTTCTGGCCGGTGCGGTCAGGCACTGCCCGCCGAAATCCAGCACTACAAGAGCCTGCTGCCGTTCAGGCAGCCGCGCTGGATGGTTGCAGGCGAGGATTGGTCAAGAGGCCGCAGGCCGGAATCGGCTCAGTCCGGGTCACTTCCCCGAACTGCTGCATAGCCGCTCCCGAACGCGGCATCCCGCGCGGAAGGCGTGCTTCACGCCATGCTCGCGCATCGTCGCCTTGAATGCCATCGCCTTGGGGGCGAGATGGCCGCGGGCATCGATTTCCGCGCCGATGCGCTGGATCGTGCGCGCGCCCATCAACTCCAGCCCCAGGTTGACCAGTCGTTTGTTGGCCGAAAGCAGATGCGGGTCCACCAGGCCCATGCGGTCAGCCAGCCGCATGACTTCGGTCTCCAGCTCATCCGCCGGATAGGATTTCAGCGCCAGCCCGATTTCCGCCGCGTCCTTGCCGGTCAGTGAATCCCCAGTCAGCAGCAGGCGTTTCGCCCATTGCGGGCCGCAGTGATACAGCCACATGCTGCCGGGAGGCGTCCCCAGGTCGCGCACCGGAGGAAACCCGATGCGGGCGTCATCGGCCACGATGACCATATCGCAGAACCACGCGAGTTCCGTTCCGATTCCGATGCAGGTTCCATGCACCTGGGCTATCACCGGCTTATGCATGTCGAAAAGCTCCACGCGCAGCCTTTGGCCCTGCTCCAGCCGCCAGATGTCGTCGTCGATTTCCACCCGGCTGCGGTATTCGGGTCCGCGTCCCGAGGAATATTCGTTGAGGTCCGCGCCGGCACAGAAATGCGGACCGGCGCCTCGCAACACCACGCAATGCACGGGATTGTACTCGTCCGCCTCCTTCAACGCCGCGTTCAGTTCGCGCAGCAACCTGCCCGCTCAGCGCGTTGCGCCGCTCTGGCCGGTTCAGCGTCACGACCGCGGTTGTGCCCCTGACCTCATAGGCGACCTGCTCGAGTTCCATGATTCCCCTCCGTTGCGTCCGGATATTCAAACGCCACGCCTGCCCTTGTGGCAAGGACCAATGCCGGCGCTTCGAAGTCGGTATCCGGAGCATGACGGTGCGCGGATCATGCCCGAATCGGGACTACGCCAGAACCTGGGGCTATGCCAGAACCTGGGGCTATGCCTGAAGGGGGGGCCCGGCCGGGCCGTCCCGAGGATCAGGATTCGGAGGCTGTTTGGACCTCCAGCGAGCGTTCCATGACGGTTTCAAGCTGGTGGGATAACTGTTCACGGCTATATGGCTTGGGCAGCAGCGTCATGTCCCGCGGCAGCGCATCGCCTGCCAGGCCGGTATATCCCGAGGTGAGCAGCACCTTGATCGACGGACGCAGGCGCCGCACTTCCCTGGAGAGTTGCAGCCCGTTCATTCCTCCCGGCATGACCATGTCGGTGAACAGCACATCGACCCGATCCGTCTCCTCCAATCGTTCCAGCGCGGTTGGCGCATCGGCCGCGGCGAGCGTTTCATATCCCAAGGTCCTCCAGGGTTTCGACCGCCATCCGCAGCACGTTCGGCTCATCTTCCACCACCAGGACGACGGTCCCGTCGGGTCATGCGTTTCGCGTTGCTGCCAGTGGTGGCCTCGATCAGCGGCTGATCAGCCGCGGCAGGCAGCCGGATCTCGATGGTTGTGCCTGCCCCTTCGATCGAGGTGAGGGATGCGTCGCCACCCGCCTGGCGTGCGAACCCATAGACCTGGCTGAGGCCGAGACCGGTCCCCTTGCCGACGGCCTTCGTGGTGAAAAATGGCTCGAACGCCTTTGCCGCGGTCGCGTCGTCCATTCCCGTGCCGTCGTCGGCCACCGTCACCACAACGCTGCCCAAGGGGGAACGCAACGCCGCGCCCGCAGCGTCGTCGCAATTCCGGGTTTTGATCACGATCGTCCCGCCGCTGGGCATCGCGTCGCGGGCGTTGCCGACAAGATTAAGAATGGCGGCCTCGAATTGGCCAGGGTCGATCGAGACCGGCCGCAGAGCTTCATCCAGATCCAGTTGAATGGTGACCGCCTCGCTTGCCGCCCGTTCCAGCAGTGGCTTGAACGCAAGCAGCCGTGCATTGAGGCCGATCGTCTCCGGACGGATGGTCTGCCGGCCCGCGAAGGCGAGAAGATGATGAGTGATCTCGGCACCGCGCTTGGCCGCGAGCGTGATGCTCGCGGCAAAGCGGCGCGACGCCGCGGGGTCATCCGCGCGCTTATCGATCAGCGCGGCGTTGCCGGCGATTACCGTCAGAAGGTTGTTGAAGTCGTGCGCGACGCCGCCGGTCATCTGGCCGACCGCCTCTAGCCGCTGCGCCCTCAGCAGCGCGGCTTCGGCCACGTGGCGCCGCTCGATTTCAAGGTTCGAGCGTAAAAGTGCCTGTTCCTCACGCCGGGTTCGCGTCAGCGCTGTCCACGTCACGGTGAACAGCAGCAGCGTAAGCGGGACGCCGAACAGCAAATGACCGAACGCGGTCCAGCGCCATTCGGACAGGATTGCATCCCACGCCCGGCCGGCGGTGACATAGATCGGGTAGCCGCGCACCTTTCGGTACACGAACAGCCGTAGCGGGCCTCCGGGATCGATAAAGCTCTTGCTTTTGTTGATCCCGCCTTCGGGCGACTTGGCGATCGCCGCCAGGAAGATGTTTGGCGCGAATGGGGCTGGCGGCGGGTCCTTGGCCGGCGGATACATGGCCAAGACCTGGCCGCCGTCGCGGACCAGGCCCATTACCTTGCCGCTGGCGCTGCCTAAACCCTCTTCGACCAGAGCGCGGTAGAATTCGACGAAGTAAGCGGGCGCGACAGCGACGTCTATGACGCCCTTGAGGGCGTTCCTGGTTCCGGCCCAGGGGCGTGCCAGACCGAAGAAGGGCTTTCGATAGACGTCGCCCGTTTGAAGGCTGCTGATGAACGGGCCTTCATCGCCACCTATGATAGCGTCGAAATAGTCGCGGCCGTGCAGGTCGAGCTTTCGCGGAACCGGGAACACCTCGGCGCTGACCAGCGGCGTTCCCGCCTTGGCGGCGATCATGACGCTCGATACGTGCGGCAGTCGAGCGACCATGGCATTGAGGACGGCGTGTATGGAAGCCTCGTCAGCGGCAACGACGCCCGCATCCATGCCCCTGGTCACGTCGTTTACCCGGTCGGCGAGTTGCGCCTGGCTATCAAAGACCTTTTCGGCCTGCTCGCGGGCAACCTCGCTGGTGCGTTCAAGATCGTTGGTCGCGTCCCGGATCGCGGCGCGGTAGTTCAGCCACGAGATGGCGCAGAAGAGTGCGAGTGGCACAAGGAGGGACGAAGCGAGCAGTAATCGCAACAGCCCTATGGCACTGGCATTGACCGTTGAAAGACGTAACATTGTTCTCGAGGGGCTTGCCGGCGAACCCTATAGGGGCTCGCGCCGCCGAATCAAACATGCGTTGCTTTTCGGACCGAACGAAACCAGGACAGATGATCACAGCCGCGTGATAGATCACCCGCCGGCGCGTGCATGGCCAGCGGATGCCGTAGCGAGATGTGTGCTGCTATGAGACCAAGGCTGCTTTGGCGACCCTGTTCTCGCGTTCCGAGCGCAATCCGGCCATGCGGCCCCGGACCGCGGCGACCAGTTCGGGACGAGCCGTGTCGGGGCTACCGGCGTTGAACGGCGGCGCGGGGGCATATTCAATTCCCAACTGGATGGTCTCCGCCACGTCCCGGCCGGCGATTTCGGCGACCATAGTCAGTGCGAAGTCGATCCCGGCGGTGACCCCGCCGCCGGTGAAAAACTTGCCGTCGCGCACCACGCGTCCCTTGGTCGGGATTGCTCCGAACGGCACCAAGAGGTCAGTCCAGGCCCAGTGGGTGGTAGCCTTCTTGCCGCGCAACAATCCGGCGGCCCCGAGCACGAGTGATCCGGTGCAGATCGAGCCGACGAAGGTGGCCTGCTCGGCTCGATCCCGCAGGAACGACAGGATTTCCGGGTCCTCCATCAAATCCAGCACCCCCGCGCCACCGGGTACACAGATCACGTCGAGCCTTGGGCAATTATCCAATGTCGTGTCGGGCAGCAGCCGCAGCCCGCCGTGGGTCTGGATCGGATCGAGCGTCTTCCACAGCACCCTGACGTCCGCCCCTGGGAGATTGGCGAAAACCTGCAGCGGACCGGTCATATCGAGTTGCGTCATGGCCGGGAAGGCCAGCAGGCCAATGTTGTATTGGGCCATGTGAGTTTCCTTTTCTGGTTTAAAAGCGGGTTGTTCGACAGGTGAGGAAACGGGTCGGCCTCTCCTGGACAGTCGCGTTCTCGCATGGCAGGGTCTGGCGGAAATGCCAAATGCCCCACAGAACCCGCCAATCGGCCGCATCATTGAGTTCCTGGCGTTTCCCGACGTGCAGTTGCTGGATGTGACGGGGCCGTTCCAGGTGCTGGCGAGCGCCAACCGTCTCGTCGAGGAGTCCGGGCTGCCCAGGCCCTATGACCTGAAGATCGTGGCTTCAGAACCTGGTCCTATCGTGTCGTCAGCCGGACTGACCCTGTTGGCGGACCGGTTGCCGCCGCCGGAGCAGCCGCTTGATACGCTGATCGTCGCGGGCGGCGTCGGCGTTACCGCGGCGTGCGGTGATGATGCCCTGGTGGATTACCTCGGGCACCGCGCCGGCGTGGCGCGGCGGGTTGCCTCGGTTTGTACCGGAGCATTCCTGCTCGGGTCGGCGGGGCTGCTGGACGGCAAGCGAGCCACTACCCATTGGTCCCGCTGCGCTGACCTTGCAGCCGGCTTCCCGGCGGCGCGGGTGGAGCAGGACCCGATATTCGTCAACGACGGCAAACTGTGGACCTCCGCCGGGGTGACCGCGGGGATCGACATGGCGTTGGCGTTGCTGGAGGCGGATCTGGGGCGGGCGGTGGCGACGCAGGTGGCGCGGCACCTCGTGGTATTCGCGAAACGGCCGGGCGGACAGGCGCAGTTCAGCACCGGGCTGGCCCTCGCCGGTTCGGATGCGACGTTCGACCGGTTGCACGATTGGATGAAGCAGAACCTGCGGGGAAACCTGGCTGTTCCGGTCCTGGCCGAGCAGGCCGGCATGAGCGAGCGCAGTTTCCTGCGGCACTACCGGCAGATCACCGGGACAACCCCCGCCCGCGCGGTTGAACGGGTGCGGGTCGAGGCAGCGCGCCAGGCACTTGGAGCGACCAGCATTTCGGTGAAGCGGGTCGCGCGAGAGTGTGGTTTTGGCTCCGAGGAGACGATGCGGCGTAGTTTCCTGCGTATTCTCGCGGTGCCGCCGCATGCTTACCGGGAGCGGTTTCCGGTGTGAGGACGTTGCCCCCAGGGTGACCGATTGTGCTTGTGGGGCATCGCCGCCAGTGTCCGAAGAGACAACCCCTATGGCGGCGACAATTTACGCTCGGCCAGGGTCGCTGTTGATCCGGCCTCGCCAGTCGTCGAGCACATCCCGCAAGGTCGTTGACCAGGGAATCGTTGGCGTCCACCTGGAGCACTTCGCGCGCCAGGGATGCATCGCCACAGGCCAGGCGGATGTCCGTGTCGCGGACCCGCGAGGCGTCCACCTTGACCGTCAGTTCGACGCCGGCGAGGGCAGCCAACTCCGACAGCACTTCGCCGACCCGGCGCGCCTGGCCCGAGGACAGGTTCAGGATCGTCCCTGGTGCCAGCGTGTCATGCCGGGCGATGCAGGCAACATAGGCGTCGCAGACATCGCGAACGTCGAGGAAGTCGCGCCAGGTCTCCAGATTTCCCACTTCCAGCACCGGCGGCTGAAGGCCCGCGGCGATGCGGGTGATTTGCCGGGCGAAGGCGGGGATGACGAAGTCGGCTGACTGACCTGGGCCGGTATGGTTGAACGGACGCAGCCGCACGGCGCGCAACCCCTGCGCGGCCATCCCGGCGAGCGCAAGATCAGCGGCCGCCTTGGTCTGGCCGTAAACGTTCAGCGGTGCCAGCCTGGCGGTCTCGTCCAGCTTCTGACCGGCCTGGAAGGAAGCGCCGTAGGCGTCGGCGCTGGAGACGAACAGCATCTGGCAGGAGGGGGAGAATTTCTGCAGCGCCCAGGCGAGGTGCATCGTGCCCTGGAAGTTGACCTTCCAGGCGAGATCCGGGTCCTGCCGCGCCGCGCCGATCGCCGATACCGCGGCCAGGTGGATGCAGGCATCCGGCGGCGCGGTCCTGACGGCGTCCTCGACCTGCGTTGCATCCCGCAGGTCGAGGGCAGGCGTCTGAATGATGGCGGCGGGAAATGCCGCCGTCAGCGCCGGGATCAGGTGGCGGCCGACAAAGCCCGACGCGCCCGTTACTAGGATTGTCCCCGGCTCGGCCGTCATTAGATCGCCAGGCGTGCCCGATGGCGTGCCAGATCGGCATCAACCATTTCCGCGACCATATCCTCGAGCGTGATGCTGGGCTTCCAGTTGAGCTTTTGCATTGCCTTGCTGGCGTCACCGAGCAGGATGTCAACCTCGGCGGGACGCAGCAAGTCGCCGCGGGTCACCACGTGGTCTTCGAAATTGAGATCGGCGTAGCTGAACGCGAGGCGGCAGAATTCGCGGATTGTCGTGGTTCGGCCGGTGGCGACGACATAGTCGTCCGCGACGTCCTGCTGGAGCATCAGCCACATGGCGCGCACATAGTCGCGTGCATGTCCCCAATCGCGCCTGGCATCAAGATTTCCGAGCGGCAGTTCCTTGGCGAGGCCAAGCTTGATGCGGGCGACGCCGTCGGTGATCTTTCGGGTAACGAATTCTATGCCGCGCAATGGGCTCTCGTGATTGAAGAGAATGCCCGAGGACGCGTGCATGCCGAAGCTCTCACGGTGATTGATCGTCATCCAGTGGGCATAGAGCTTGGCCGCCGCATACGGGGAGCGCGGGTAGAAAGGCGTGTCCTCGTTCTGCCGCGGTTCGCGGATGCGTCCATACATCTCGGATGAGGAGGCCTGGTAGAACCGGGCATCCGGGCGAACGATCCGCATAGCCTCCAGCACGTTGGCCGCGCCGATGGCGGTGACCTGACCGGTCAGCAGCGGCTGGTTCCAGGACGCCGCGACGAAGCTTTGAGCGGCGAGGTTGTAGACCTCATCCGGTTGATGGGCCTGCAGCAGCCGGATGAGGCTGGACAGGTCCACCAGATTGCCGTCGACCAGTTCGACATCCTTCAGGATGCCGAGCCAACGCAGCCGCTCACCCACGAGATCGGAGGAGGCCGACCGGCGCATCATGCCGACGACGCGATACCCTTTCTCCAGCATGAACTGGGAGAGGTAGGCGCCGTCCTGGCCGGTTACGCCGGTGATCAGGCAGGTTGGCATGGAGCGTCCTGGGTCACTGATGTGTCAACGATGCTTCGAGGGCTGCCACGTCTGCGAAGGTCTGCGATCATTGCCGCCATATGAACCGGCGGACATCCCAAGGCAAGGCAGGTCCGCGGTTTTGGATGATGTCGGAGCCTTCCGGTTCCGGCGCGAGAATGCTCAATCGTCGACCCGGTGGATGTCATGCACGCTTATGCCGGCGGCACTTTCCGCCACGGTGAGCCAATCCCGGTGCCGCAGGGTGCGTTGCAGATCCAGATAGCCGCTGTTCCAGTGCTCGCGCATTGATCCGGGGCTGAACTCGTAGTCCTTGGCCTGTGTTTCGTAGGCAGCCTGCTGGTAGATCATCTCCAGGATCGTTGCCTCCGGCATATGGGCGAGGCGGGCCTTCAGCCTGCGTTCATCCGCGTCCAGTTGCTCGTCGGGGATCTTCGCCAGCAGTTTCTTCACCACCACGTCGCGGCCGTGCTTCTCGCGGAAGTAGTCGGTGACCAGGCGGGTGCGGCTGGAATACTGGATGTCTTTCTGGCGTGCCAGCACGTCGTCCATGTCGCGCGGCAGCGGGCCGCGGGCGCTGAACAGATCGACCTGGAAGATCAGCATGTGGTGGTCCGCCGCGTTGTCCAGCACATGCTGCAAGGGGCGTGTTGGAGACCAGGCCGCCGTCCCAGTAGAAGTCGGTGCCGACCTGCACCGGCGGGAAGGCCGGCGGCAAGGCTGCCGCTCGCCATCACGTGCTCGGGCTGGATCCGGGTCCGCGATGCTGTCGAAGTAGGCGAAATTGCCGTTCAGCACGTTGACCGCGCCGGCGGCGTAGCGCACCGCGCCGCTGTTCAGCAGGTCGAAATCCACCAGCCGCAGCAACGTCTCCCGCAGCGGGGACGGTGTCATAGAAGGCGGTCGCGGTCTTGGCGCCGCGTGGGCTGAGCCATGGGCTGAGCATGTTCGGAGTAAAGAAGCCGGGCTGTCCAAGCGTGGTGGTCAGCAGGGCCGACCAGGCGTTGGTGGCCTTGCGGGCGATGTCGCTGTCCAAAGTGAATAAGGCGACGGGGCGGGCGGTGATGCCCTCCCAGAACTCGCGCAGCCGCTGCGACGCGGCGGTCGGGCGGATTGCCGGCGATGATCGCGGCGTTGATGCCGCCGATCGAGACGCCGGCGACGGTATCGGGCTGCAGTCCCGCCTCGTGCAGGGCCTGGTAGATGCCGGCCTGATAGGCGCCGAGCGCGCCGCCGCCCTGCAGGACCAGGGCGATATTGTCGCATCCCTGCGGGCGCCAGGTGCGCGGGCCGGATCGATGGCGGTGGGCAGCGGCGGGGATGTTGCCAGTGCGTCCATGATGTTCCCTCGTTCGAGAGCCGGCGCCGTGATTAGGGGGTCCTATGACGGTCGACAAGGCTGGTTCATGATGCGGTGCGGCATACACGGTTAGTGGGATTTCGTGGAAGGATGAAGCCATGGGTCTGAAGGATAAAGTCGCCCTGGTCACCGGATCGACGAGCGGCATCGGGCTCGGGCATCGCCCGCGCGTTGGCGGCGGCGGGCGCGGACATCATGCTGAACGGTTTCGGCGATGCCGCCGCAGATCGAGGCGTTGCGGCTGGAGATAGCGGCGTCGCACGGGGTGAAGGTGGGCTACAGCGGCGCCGATATCAGCAAGCCCGACCAGATCGTCGGCGATGGTGCAGCAGACCATCAAGGCGTTTGGGTTCGGTTGATATCCTGGTGAACAATGCCGGCATCCAGTTCACCGCCAATGTCGAGGATTTTCCGGATGAGCGCTGGGACCAGATCATCGCGATCAACATGTCGGGCGTGTTCCACGGCATGAAGGCGGCAATTCCGGGGATGAAGGCGAAGGGATGGGGGCGGATCATCAATATCGCCTCCGCCCATGGGCTGGTGGCCAGCGCGCAGAAGGTGGCGTATGTGGCGGCCAAGCACGGGGTGCTTGGGAATGACCAAGGTGGCGGCCATCGAGCTTGCCAATGCCGGCGTCACGGTGAATGCGATCTGCCCGGGCTGGGTGCTGACCCCGCTGGTGGAGAAGCAGTTGCATGACCGGGCGGAAAAGGACGGCAAGACGGTGGAGCAGGAAACCCACGACCTGGTTGCGGAGAAGCAACCCATGGTGAAGTTCACCACGCCCGAGCAGATTGGCGGGCTGGCGGTTTTCCTGTGTTCGGAGGCGGCGAGCACGATTACCGGGACGCCGCTATCGATCGACGGCGGATGGGTGGCACAGTAGCGTCGCGCTGATGCAGGCACGGCGCCGGTTTTGCTTGATCCGGAGGCGCCCGGTCGCGCAGAAAACCGAGCACATGTAAGGCATGGCTCGATGCAGCTTTCCGAGATGGCCCGCTTCACGGCGATGATGACCAAGTCGGCCGACCTGAAGCGGCGGATCGCCACGGAACTGGCCGATGCCGTCATCCGGGTGGTGGATGCGTGCGAAACCAGCCTGCGCGGCGGCGGCAAGCTGATGTTCTGCGGCAACGGCGGGTCAGCGGCCGACAGCCAGCACCTGGCGACCGAAATGCTGATCCGGCTGCGGCCGAAATCCGAACGTCCGTCGATCGCGGCTTTGGCGTTGACGCTCGATGCGTCGATGCTGACCGGCTGCGGCAACGACTATGGCTACGACCGGGTGTTCGAGCGTCCGCTGCGTGGGCTGGGGCGGCGCGGCGACGTGCTGTTCGGAATCACCACGTCGGGGCGCTCGCCAAATGTGATCCGGGCGCTGGAGGCGGCGCGGGAGATGGGGATCGTCACCGTCGGCCTGCTGGGCGGCAGCGGCGAGCCGGCGCTTGGTCATTGCGACCTTGCCCTGGTTGTGCCGGATACCGAAACCGCGCGGATCCAGGAATGCCACATCGCGTTGGGCCATGCGCGTTCTCGAGTTGCTGGAGGACCGGCTGATCGCGCGGCCGTACCAGTGAAGGTTCTCGTTACCGGCTGCGCGGGTTTCATCGGATACCACGTGGCCGAGGCGCTGCTGGCGCGGGGTGACGCGGTTGTCGGGGCCGACAGCATCAACGATTATTATGACGTGAGGTTGAAGGCGGCGCGGCTGGATCGGTTGCGCGCGCATGCCGGGTTCGCGTTTTACAAGGCTGATATTTCTGACCGGCAGGCGGTCGGCGACCTGGTGGCGGCGAACGGCGACATCGCGGCGATCGTGCATCTGGCGGCGCAGGCGGGGGTGCGTCATTCGCTGGTGGACCCGTATGCGTATGTGCAGGCGAACGTGATGGGGCACCTTGTGGTGCTGGAGGCTGCTCGGCGCCTGCCATCGCTGCGGCATCTTGTGTATGCGAGCACGTCCTCGGTCTATGGGATGAACGACAGCCTGCCGTTCCGGGAGACTGACCGCGTGGACACGCCGGTTTCATTGTATGCCGCGACCAAGCGGGCGGACGAGTTGATGAGCCATGCGTATGCGCATTTGTTCGGCCTGCCGCAGACGGGCCTGCGGTTTTTCACGGTGTATGGGCCGTGGGGCCGGCCGGACATGGCGTATTTCAGCTTTGCCGAGGCGATCGTGGCCGGCAAGCCGATCACGCTGTATGACGAAGGCCGTCTGAAGCGCGATTTCACCTATATCGACGACATCGTGGCGGGGATTTTGGGCAGCATGGACCGGCCTCCGGAGGACGGGCATGCGCCGCGACTTCTGAACATCGGCAATCATCGGGTTGAGGAGGTGCGCGAGTTGGTGCGCCTGCTGGAGGAGGCGCTTGGCCGCAAGGCGATCATTGTATCGGCGGCGCGGCCCGCGGTGGATGTCGAAGCGACGTTCGCGTCGGTTGATGCGATAGGAGCGCTGACCGGATTTTCTCCCAGCACGCCGATATCGGAGGGTATTCCTCGTTTTGTGAGATGGTTCCAGGAGTGGCGGCCGGGATGATTCGCGATTTGGCGAAAAAACCCGCTTGACGGTCCGCCGGGTTGGGCCTACATCGCGGCTCACCGAGACGGACGGTTTCTCTTGCTTTGGTTCGTCTCTTAGATTACCTTCTCCGGTCTGCATCGGATTTGGTGCTCTTCAAAGCAAACTTAGCCTGTTGGCCTACAAGTGTAGGCTATGGGCTCTGTTCCGCTTTGGTTCTTTGACATTTGAATAGGCTAGGAAGGGATACGTTGGCGGCGTCCT